>JBMNGL010000001.1:0-465268 GCA_050949825.1 Syntrophomonadaceae bacterium
GCTTAGTATGAATAAAGAAAGGATACAATCGACTGCTGCGTTGCAGGGCGATGGGTGCCTAGACCCCGGTCCTTTCTACCATGGCACAAAAGCCGACTTGAAGCCGGGGGAATTGTTGGAACCCGGCTTTAGCTCTAATTATGGCGAGCGCAAGAAGTCCAACTTCATCTATTTTACCGCAACCATGGATGCGGCTATGACGGGCAGTATCACCCCTTATGTAGTGAGTAGCGGCGGAGGCGGAGGAAGTTCCTCCAGTACCAATGCTACCCTTTCTGATTATAAAATTGAATTTGATAAGGCGGAAAGTAATGACCTGAAAGTTACTTTAAGAAGTGGCAGTTATAACCTAAGAAGTACCATAAATGGCTCCTATACCCTTGAAGAAGGAAAGGATTATACTATAAGCGGAGGAACTGTTACTATAAAAGCCTCCTATCTGGATTCACTTAAAGAAGGAAAGCATTCCTTAACCTTTGAGATGAATGGAGGCACAGATCCGGTTCTGACCATTATAGTTTCAGAGACTACCAAAACAGATACCGATACCCAGGAAGAAAAACCTCCTGTTGAAGAGACTGTTAACTTTGAGGATATTAACTCCGGTGACTGGTTCTACGATGCTGTGAATTATGTCCATAAAAATGGTCTTATGGTAGGCACTTCTGAGACTACTTTCAGTCCTTATGCTGATACAACAAGAGGAATGATCGTCACCATACTGCACAGACTTGAAGGTACACCAAATGCAAATACAGACAATAACTTCACAGATGTAGGGGCAGATAAATATTATACAAATGCAGTAGCCTGGGCCAGTGATAATAAAATCGTAAGCGGCTATGGCAACGGTATATTCGGTCCTGAGAACTCTATTACCCGCGAACAAATGGCGGTGATCCTGATGAATTATGCTCAGTATAAAGGCTATGATGTGTCCATGAGAGCTGACCTTTCTAAATTTGCAGATGGAGAGTCTATCTCCCCATGGGCAAAGGATGCTATGTCCTGGGCAAATGCTGAGGGATTAATGCAAGGCAGCGGAAATCAATTGATGCCTGCCGGCAATGCTCAGCGGTGTCAGGTGGCAGCGATCCTGCAACGCTTTATAGAAACAATCGCAAAATAAAAACCATCAGCAATAAAATAAGGCTGTCGGTCAGCAGCGGCCCAGCCCATTAAAAAAGCGGCGGTTCGGAATAGATTATATTCCGGCCGTCGCTTTTGGCTGGGCAACCGTGGTGGAAACCCAATATGATTTGGACATGCTGCCGCTCCGAGTTCTCTTGAATAATCATGAGTTTCCGGAAAAACACTATTCAGGTGGACGAGGTTTATGCAGCCATGCGGTTAGGAATACTTCCTCAGACAGCACAGCCATACCCGGGGCTATAATCGGTTAAAGACATTTAAGAGCCGAGAGAAAATGAAAGCGCCGCCCGGTCTTCGGGAAATGAGGATGAGTCATGCAGGTTGACCCGACGGCGCATTCTTATTTCCCGAACAAGTCGCTATGCGTCCCCGCGCGGGCTAAGGTCAGCACTAGCACATCATCCTCAATGCGGTAGACCAGCAACCAGTCCGGGAGAAGATGACACTCCCGGTGTCCTGCCCAATCGCCGGAGAGCGAATGATCTCTGTTTTCCCCTGGCAGCGGCATACCCATCGCCAGCAATTCAACGACCTTTTCCAGCAATTCGATTTTCAGGCCGCGTTTTATCGCCAGTTTGTAATACTTCCTGAATTGCGTGGTGGACTTAACGATGTACTTTGTTTTCCTCATTTTCTCAGGTCTGCGAACAGCTCATGCAGATCGGTATATCCTTTCACGGACGGGTCCCTCGCAATCCGTTCTGCTTCCAGCATGGCCGCGATAGTCTCCTGGTTAGGCTGATTCAGCGTAATGTCGAAAGGAATGCCGCCCTGGCGCAGAGACTGGCGGACAAAGATATTGAATGCCGTGGTCAGATTCATGCCCAGTTCGCTAAATAGGGCATCGGCCTGTGCCTTCAAGTCCGAATCCATGCGGATGCTGATGTTTGTTGTTTTTCCAGCCATATCATCAACTCCCTTCTGCTGGTATTTATAGTATATGCCATATGCACGATATATACTATACACAGCACGAAAAAACAATGATTCCCGACTGTTAATTTCAGCACCAAAGGCTATATAGCTACGAACAAATCCACGTCTGATATGCCAATAAAGTGATTATGCACCCACTAAGGATCATTTCTGTTGGGCACCATACCCGCCGGTAGATTCCTGTTAAAAAAAGTTCCCCATACAGATCCCCACAGCCAATTAAAAAAATTATCCCGCCTCCCCAATATTGGGGAAGCGGGAATTTTACAAATATACAGTAGCTATATGTATTTTTGTGGACCTTTCTGCGTTTTAGGCTCTGTAATAAAGGAGTCACCCGTCCCGTGACACCCCCATGACACCTCGGCCGCTGTTTTTCCCGTAAGTTGCAGCTGATTAAATGGCGTAATTATGATAAAATAATGCCAGAGAAAATCTTTCTCATATCATATATAGAAGGGAGGCCACGGGATGATTAAGATTCGACCTGTTAGCGATTTAAGAAATAAATTCACGGAAATCGAGAGCATTGTAAAAAACGGAGAGCCGGTTTTTCTTACCAAGAACGGTTATGGTTCGATGGTTGTACTCAGCTTGGAGCAGTACGCCGCACTGACAGACGAAATTGAAATAAAGCTGGATGAGGCAGACAAAGCTGCTGCTTTGGACAGTGTTCGATATACAGAGGATGAGGTATTCAGCAGAGTAAGGAGCCGCATCAATGAACGATAAGCATTATAAGCTCCGGTTTCTTCCTCTTTTTGAGGACGACTTAAATGGCATTGTGGATTATATCGCCAGTCGGCTGGAAAACCCCGTTGCCGCCGCTCATTTTGTAGATGATGTGCAAGTTGCTATCCGGGAGCGATTGACCTGTGCCGAGGCATTTGAACAGTATTATTCCGCAATGGAGCGCCAGTACCCATACTACCGGATATATGTCGGCAGCTTCACTATCTTTTATGTAGTCATCGGAGATGTGATGGAGGTTCGTCGAATCGTTTACAGCAAACGAAATCTTCAGGAGCAGCTTTAATCGGCGACCGCTTCCTCAAGGCAAACGTGAAATAATAAAATAAATTACTCAACTTTCTGACCAAAAAAACCGGCTGAAAAGCCCGAAAGAACAATAAAATATACAGTTTAAAAACCGGTATTGACGCAAAAAGTGCATCCACGTTTGGTAAAATGTAAGTTGCTAACAAAACATTCCAAACAGAAAGGATGCACAAGTTAATGCTACATCAAATTGATCCGTATGAGAAGGTTGTTAACGAAGCCCATAAGCTTTTTAAAAATCTTAAAATGAACCAACTGCTTCGTGCAGCTAATATTAAAAAGTCTCGTGGCATAAGTGTTCAGCAGGTTTTTGAGTTTATTTTCCTGCTAGCTCTACTTGGCAAGAATCAGTATAGACTCCTGGAGAGCAAGCGTGGTCAAGGGTTACCCAAGAAAGATGTATACTACAATTTCTTAAACAATCCAAGTTATGCATGGAGACGTTTCCTGCTTATGTTGGCGTCTAAAGTAACCGACAAATTTGACCACCTGACATCGGATATAAGGGTCAGAGCTTTTATCATTGACGATTCGCCTGTTGCACGAAATCGCAGCAAAGAAGCAGACCTCTTAGCCAAAGTATTTGACCATAGCAAGCACCGTTTCATAAAAGGCTTTAACATGCTGACTCTCGGTTGGACTGACGGCTACAGCTTTATTCCTGTAGACTTTGCTATGCTAAGTTCTGCCAAAGAAACAAACCGTTACAACGGGGTATCTGCTTCCATTGACAAACGTAGTCATGGCTTTAAACGTCGTCTTGAAGCTATGATGCAAAAACCTGATGTTGTGCTTAAGCTGATTAAAAGCGCCTTAAATATCGGTATTACTGCCGATTACGTCCTGATGGATACATGGTTTACCAATGAACCTATGATTAAGAATCTCGGTGATATTGGTCTTCATGTGATCGGCATGGTTAAGAGCAACCATCGTTATCGTTATAATGGGCAATTAATGAAGCTTGATGAAATCCGTAAATGTCTGCATTTAGGAAACAAGTCTGATATCATCGGTTCATCGTTGTGCGAAACAAAAAACGGTATCCCGGTAAAACTAGTTTTCATCCGCAATCGTAATAAGAGAAGCGAATGGCTTGTTATAGCATCAACTGACCTTTCATTGGATGATAAAGAAATCATCCGTATTTACGGTATGCGCTGGGAGATTGAAGTTTTCTTCAAGGCTTCAAAAAGCATGTTGAAACTTGGAACCGAGTATCAGGGCCGGAGTTATGACATGCTCATAGCCCATACAACGATAGTTTTCAGCAGATACATTCTGTTGGAATGGGAACGTCGTCACAACCAAGATTCACGCAGTTTTGGAGATATATTCTTCCTTTTCTGCGAAGAGATACAAGATTTAGACTATGAAACAGCCTTAAGGCAATTAATGTATTACTGCATGATTCTGCTTAATTACGTTCCCAAGGAACTAGTAAAAACTGTTTCATGTCAAGTGATGTTCTGGATTGCTGCTCAGCCCCTATATATCCAGAGGTTGTTCAGTAATTTCTGCTACGAAAGTTGAGTAAATTATAATAAACAAAGCCTTGAAATATTTTTAATTTGAGGGTTTTGTAAGTGATCATGCACCCACTAAGGATCATTTCTATTGGGCACCATACCCGTCGGTAGATTCCTGTAAAAATAGTTCCCCATACAGATCCCCACAACCAATTAAAAAAATTCAGACAGGACCTCTTTTTCAGGCTCAATGTGGCACCTGTAGAGATACCTCCGTTGAGGGAACGGAAAGAGGATATCGAAGTATTAGTGCAATATTTCCTGCGTAATTTGAATACTAAATACGGAACTTGTAAGAGCCTGACGCCGAATGCCCTTGATACTATGCTCGAATATCATTGGCCGGGAAATGTCCGGGAACTAGAGAACATAGTCGAACGCTTAGTGGTTACCACACTCGACGATGTTATTACTACGCATGACCTTCCAAGCCGGTTGTTGCCAGAAGTTATAAGAGAAAGTGATCCTGGCGAAATCGTTACACTTAGTGTAGCTGTAGATAAAGTTGAGCGGCAATTGATCGAAAAAGCCTACCGCCAATATCGTAATACCAGGCAGATGGCAAAAGCATTGGGTGTTCACCAATCAACATTCCTTAGAAAAGCTACCAAATATGGAATTACTAAAAAATAGTTACCGTTCAATTAGAACCTGTATTACTAGAAAGGTTTGTTTGGCATATATGGTGATTACCGGAAGATATCAACCAGATTCAAGGGTGCACAAAATCCTCAACGCACCTATTAACTAACCCCATGAAGACACATATTAACACAAGTGGTTTCCACTAGAACGGAGGCGCTTTCCTATCACCGGATAGGCGGTGTATACTGCTCCGGAATACTCAGTTGACAGAGCAAGTTGGATATAGGCATGACTTTTACAGATTTGTGGCAAAATATCGGAATTAATAACTCAGGAAACATATCCCGGCGAGAGAGTAAATTGGATATCCGCTGAAATTTAGTAAAATTTATAGCATTAGATAGCTATTGGAGGCCTTTTTAATGAATATTGGTTACGCCTGTCTAACTGTTGGCGTTTCAGGGACAAAGCAGCGAACCTGTACGATGAAAAACGCTACTCCCGATGTTTTGTTGAGCTTGATTCAATCAAACTTGGAATCACTGGATAAAATATTAGACTATAACATACAAAACGGCATCAAACTGTTTCGTATCAGCTCAGACATCATACCGTTTGGTTCACATCCTGTAAATACGTTAATATGGTGGGAAGAATTCAATGATAAACTAAAGGAGATCGGGCGTAAAGCACTGACAAACGGCATACGCCTTTCAATGCACCCAGGGCAATACACCGTACTGAATTCACCGGATGAAGCAGTGGTAGCACGGGCGGTGGAAGATTTACGGTATCATGCTCGATTATTGGATGTAATGGGTATTGGAAAAGAACACAAGATAATCCTCCACATCGGCGGTATTTATGGCGACAAGAAAGCCGCGGCCAAACGCTTTATCCAGCAATACCGCTGTTTGGGAGGGAATATCAAGCGACGGCTGGTGATTGAAAACGATGATCGTCAATATGCAATATCAGACGTGCTTTCTATTGGTGTAAGCGAGGGAATTCCCGTTGTGTTTGACAATCTTCATCATCAAGTGAATCCCAACAACACCCGTTCGGAGATTGAATGGATAGCTGCATGCGGAAACACCTGGAAACCGGAGGATGGCCCCCAAAAACTACATTATTCACAGCAGGATGCAGGCAAGCGAGCAGGCTCTCATTCCGCCACACTGGATGTTGATCATTTTTTACATTTTTATACACACCTCCCTAATCAGGATGCAGACATCATGGTGGAAGTAAAAGACAAAAATCTGTCTGCGATAAAATGTATAAATGCAATTTCTTCTCCCGGAATCCAACGACTGGAAAAGGATTGGGGGCGTTATAAGTACTTGGTTCTGGAACATTCCCCCAAAATATACCACGAAATAAGACAATTATTGAAAGACAAGAATACATATCCTCTTTCAGCATTTTACAGGCTGATTGATGAGGCGATGAAGACTCCGGTCAAAGCGGGAAACGCTGTAAATGCCGCCCAGCATGTGTGGGGTTATGTAAGAGATTCAGTAGATCAGAATACAAGATTAAGCTTTGAAAAAAGCCTTAATGAAGCGAGTCAAGGTGGGTCAACAACTGCCATGAAACGCTTGCTTTGGAAGCTAGCAGAAGTCCAGCAACAAAAGTATTTGTTGGATTCCCTTTATTTTATGAAGTTGTTTATGCTGCCTCGTTTATAACTGTATGATACGGTTTTCTTATAATGGGAATAAATAATGGTCAGAAGTGGCTTACTTCAAAGGGTAAGCACGCTATTTATCAATGCTAGATAATGGCAAGTATGTTCCTCACGAAGGGAATGCATAAGAAGTGTATATAAAGAAAGAACAGACACCATCCAGATCATTGGACCCCGTAACATTCTACCACGGCACAAAAGCCGTCCTGAAGCCGGGGGACTTGCTGGAACCTGGCTATAGCTCTAATTATGGTGAGAGAAAGAAGGCCAACTACGTCTACCTGACCGCGATATTGGATGCGGCCACGTGGGGAGCGGAACTGGCCGTGGGCGATGAACCCGGTAGAATTTATCGCGTAGAACCCACAGGTCCCATTGAGGATGATCCCAATCTGACGGACAAGAAGTTTCCCGGAAACCCAACGAGGTCCTACCGAACTCAACACGCAGTTAAAATTTTGGCTCACCTTGCATTATGTACATAATTATGCTATTATTATGACACAATAAGTGCGAGGTGACTGGAATGCCGCAAATACGGCCGATAACGGACTTGCGCAATACAAACGAAATATCAGATTTATGCCACAGTAAAAATGAGCCGATATTTATTACCAAAAATGGATATGGCCACCTTGTAATAATGAGCATCGAAACCTATGAGCGTGAGATAGCCCTGGCCGATGTGTATAAGAAACTTGCTGTGGCTGAAAAACAGGTTCAATACGGTGAAGTATTAGATGGTCAGGAAGTGCTTGCCAAGCTGAGAAAAAAATATGGGAGATAGATTTCAGCTTAAAATCACACCGTCTGCTGCGCATGATTTAGATGAGATTTATAGTTACATTACCAATAACCTGGCTGCTCCACAGGCAGCAGATAATGTCCTGGATGATATTGAAAAGGCTATCCTGTCTTTGTGTGACTTCCCTTATCGCTGTCAATACTCGCACAACGAGATATTGAGATATAAGAGATATCGAAGGCTGGTTATTCATAATTATGTGTTGCTTTACTCCGTTGATGACGAAAATAAAAATGTGATCGTTATGCGTATATTTTATGGGGCAATGGATTATGAGAAATATGTTTAGTAGTTTTTCGTGTGCCTTTTTACGACCGGTAATATATACATTTACGTTACACCAGGAATACAGCAAGCAGCTGCAGATGTTTTGAAAAATCTGTGGGTTCCCAGGTATGAAGTTACTTTAGTCTAAATAAAATAATCCCCCAAGCTTTTGTTAATAATTATATTGCAGCATAATTCGGGCAACGCAGAGGTGCGACCCAACGCTTGCTGCGGCTTATACGATGGACGGCGGGCAACAATCCGCCGTTTTTTCGTTCATCGGCAAGCCCGAAGCGATATTATCTAAAGCTTTAGATAATATCGCTTTTTGTTTTCCAAGGCGGCAGAAAGCGACGGTTTCCATAGAAATCCGCCGCCTCGCAAAACCTCACGCGCCGCTCGGGTCGCTGCCTAGCGTTGCCCTATCCTGCGCGAATAAAAACAATATTAGTATTCACCACGGGCTGTTAGATTATTCCATTTGTACGGAGCACGAGACGCTCCCATTAAGAAGAATGCTTGCAAGGATTATGATACTTTATTATCAACCAAGTATTATAGCCGCGCTTGAAAAGAAGCATCATTCTCACATAGGTATATGATACCTTCCACAAAGCCCACTATTGATGGTATAAAAGTCCAGCAGAACATGATATATAGTATTCCCATTCCTGCTCTACCCATATAGAATTTATGTACTCCTAATCCTCCCAGCAGTATTCCCAGTACTCCAGCCGCTATCCTACTTTTACCTTCCTTGGTTGATTCCACTCTATTTACATATACTCCGCAATTTAAACATATGTCCTGAGAATCGTTCAGCTCTCCACCACAATTCGAACAAAATGCCATTAGACCTCTCCTGCCCTTCGTGTAATACGTGTAATATTATATACCATTATCGTAATACCCTTCTAGTATATAAACAGGTTTGTATATTATATTTCGGATTATTTCAGTATTAAATTAAGCCCCTCCAACCTCGGAGGGGCCTTTGTTTTTACCTGGAGCCGATGGCCGGATTTGAACCGGCGACCTGCTGATTACGAATCAGCTGCTCTGCCACTGAGCCACATCGGCATCTGAATGTAACAAATAGATAATAACAGGAGAACCGGACGCAGTCAAGGCACTGGCTAAGGCAAAATGCAGTAAACACCGGCCTTGCTGGACTTTCCTGAGCGCCCGGTTTTTTGCCTTATCAGCTAATAATAGATGAAAGGTCTAACACGTAATTAATCTGCCGGTGCTGTTGCATTATGAAAAGGTTACGGGAAGTGTCAGCCGAAACCCGAAAAGGTTGGGAATACGCATTTTGGGACGTTATACAGATAAGAAGCCCTTCTATTTAAAGTCTAACTGCCGCCTCTTTCTATAACAATAGGTAGCGGGTTGTATGAACTCACTCCCAATTGTTTGGTTGTCGAACTTCCATCCTCGGCCTTAACAGTTACCCATGATTTAACCACCGCTCCATCCATTCCTTCTACAGCGGTTCTTTCAACTCCTTGAGGTAAAGAGGGGTTGTTTCGATAGGATATCCATGTTTTCTGCTGTTTAAGAAGCTGATGATGCCATTCAACCCGGGGGGCTTCGCTCTGGCCGTAAAAAGCCACATAAAGCCTGTTATCTACAGCTTGAGCCCATATTAGTATCGGATAAGCTAAATTGTTTTCGAACCTAAAGTCTGCATTCCCGTAGGAAACGGTAGCATCTTGGCCATAAGGAACATAGGGTACCGGCATATTGTGAGCATGCCTTTCGACAATAGACAAATCGCACAAGACGGCTACATTATACAGAGTGGTTGCCATCTTGCAGACACCTCCACCAATGGTCGTCTTCAATTGTGCTCCGATGTAGACCGGCCCTTGTTGGAATCCCCGGGCACTGCTATAGGGTCCAATGGTTCGGTTCATCGAAAAAACCTGCCCCGGTTGTACCACGGTTCCAGCCAATATGCGGGCCGCTAAATGAACATTCTGTTCTTCCCCGGGCAAGGGGTCTGGTAATACGGTAAGGAAGGCCGCCATTTGAATCGGCGCCCCCGCCCTGGTCCGCATATTCTTGAACTCCTCATCGCTCATCCAGGGTACCTCCGTCACAGGTCCCGAGGCGGGATCCGCTTTTTTAGATCTTTCGGCTGCATTCTGAGGCGTTTCCTTAAGGTCTTTTTTCGTATGGTTCATATCCAGGTGCTTGAGATTTTTGGGCATACCCCAGTAAATAGAACCCAGAAAAATGGAACCTGTTATAACCATTAATAAGATTACAAGCTGCCCTTTTCGCATTGCCATCCCCCGCAGACTCTTTTTACTGATCCATACTATTGTGCACAATCTCAGTGAAGTTAGACATGGCGATATTCTACTGCATGGCGTAACCGCGCCAGCAGGGGCATCACCCGGGCAAAGGTAAATATTGGCTTACACTTATACACATATGTTTATATGGGACTGCTGGGAGATTCAAGTAGTTTTAGAATAAATTCATCAAGAGTGAGTCACATTAAGCTGAAGAAATGGCAAAAGGCTTAAGGGAGTAATTAATAGTTTTCCTTACTTACCAGGAGGTATGTCATGATTTTCGCCTATAAACCCTTTGAAGCTGGCTATGAAGTCCCCATCGGGTGGTGGGAGCCAATATTCCCTATGAATGGTTGATCTGCATTTTTTGCTGGGCAGACACCTATCAATCCGGAACTGACAATGACCTCAAGCGCCGAGTCTGCAACAGTCAGCCCTCTTGAGGCCACTTCACCGGAGGATTAAGAAACATAATGTTATTTGATGAACACCGCTTAAGCGCCGCTCTGCTTCTCTTCCACCAGATAATAATAATTAGGGTTGTTTAATACAATGGACTGGCAATTAGGACAAATCTTTTTGATATAGGCTTTTCTCTCCACGATATGCACCATAACCTTTAAGGTCGGGGTGGGGTAATCTTTGCTGCATACGCTACACTTTTCAAGCATCAGATACGCCTCCAAATCTTTTATCTCTCCAGTCAGGGGCGACTAACAATTCCCCGATGTAATTGCGGTTAATCCAGTTGCTTTTCTGATTTTCATCTACGAACCCCGGTATTTTTCAGGGTAGCTGCCGCAAAATCACCCGCATCCTCTTATTCTGCATACCCTTGCAGATACTCTATTTCAGCATCGGCCAATTCCCTCACCCGGCGCAGGGCAATCAATTTGACTTCCTCATTCTCTCCAATGAGCTGCTCTAAGACCAGGGATTCGAAAGGAATGTCTTTGATGCGCTCTATGGTTTCTTTGAGGTCAATATGGCTGAAAAAGCCGTTAAAAACATTCATTAACCCACCATAAAATTCCTCCACCCACTGTTCCACCCGTTCTTCATCAGGCTGGTTGTTCTCGTCATCAAAACGGCTCATTTTATACCTCCTCAACCAGTCTTGGCTTCTTGTAGGGCATAATGATTACGACCTGCCGTGCAGGGTTATGATTAGACTTCATTATATGATAATTTGTAATAAGAACACAGTCCTAAAACATCTTTTTGCAGCCTTTCCTTTACCCCTCAGGCTGATTCCTGTAAAGCTGTTTGGGCCGTATATTAAAAAATGAGTGATCTTATGAGATTTTTTCGTAATTTCCCCCAATCTTTGATAAAATTTTGCTGTGATCTATTATAAATGTGCAGTCTTTTGTTAAAGGATGAAGAGTTCTATGGGTGCAAATGCTGTTTGTTTCTGAGCAGCGATTCTTTTGCAGCAAATGTGCAAATAGCATAGGCAATTGATATTAATACACAGTAATTGATCCCAGCTCTTATTCTCGGGGTTCGCTCACAGCAAAGGAGGAATACCATGTCGTTAAAACAAACCCCATTGTACCCCATGCACCTGAAGTATAAAGGCAAGATGATTGACTTCGGGGGTTGGGAATTGCCGGTCCAATATGAAGGTATGGGGATTATTAAGGAACATCATATGGTGCGTGAAAGCGCGGGACTTTTCGATGTGTCCCACATGGGAGAAGTCTTGATACGCGGGGAGCAAGCGGAAGATTTTGTGCAGAATCTGGTGTGTAATGACGTATCCGCCATGCATGATGGGCAGGTGCTTTACAGCCCCATGTGCTATCCTGACGGTGGGGTGGTGGATGATCTCTTGATCTACCGGTACAATTCTGCTGAGTACCTCCTGGTAGTGAACGCCGCCAATGTGGACAAGGACTTTGCCTGGATGACCGAAAACCTTGTAAACGGGGTATCAGCCGAAAATGTTTCCAGCGCATATGCCCAGCTCGCTCTGCAAGGCCCCCAGGCCCAGGAAATCCTGCAGAAGCTTACTGACACCGTTCTGGATGACATTAAATTCTTCCAGTTTAATCCGGCCGTAAAAATCTCGGGGGTAAAGGCCATTGTATCCCGCACCGGTTATACCGGGGAAGATGGTTTTGAGATTTATCTCAGCCCCGGCGATGCGGCCTTTATCTGGGAGGAGATTCTGCGCGCGGGCGACGATGCGGTTAGTCCCATCGGCCTGGGGGCCAGGGATAGTCTCCGCTTTGAGGCTAAATTGCCCTTATACGGGCAGGAAATTGATAAAGATATAACCCCGCTGGAAGCCAGTCTGGGTTATTTCGTCAAACTGCACAAGGATGATTTTATAGGCAAGGCCGCCCTGGTCAAACAAAAGCAAAATGGCCTGCAAAGGAAACTGGTGGAGTTTGAGATGATCGGTAAAGGGATTCCCCGCGCCCACTATGAGGTGCAAAAGGATGGGGCCATAATAGGCCACGTTACCAGCGGCCTGCATGCTCCCACTTTTAAAAAGCCCATTGGATTGGCCTTGATTAATATTGATCACACCCTGCCCGGCACGGAGATTGATATCATCATTCGCGGTAAAGCCATCCGGGCCTTAGTGGACAAGGGCATATTCTACCACAAAAGAACCAAGTCTAAATGACAGCAGGTTTAAACAAACTGCCAACTAATAAATATATGGAGGGATTAATGTGAAAATACCGGAGGACTTGCTTTATTCGCGCGAGCACGAGTGGATCAGAATCGAGGGAGATATCGGCTCTATCGGTATTACTGATTATGCTCAGCATCACCTGGGAGATATCGTTTTTGTGGAACTGCCGGATTTGGATTTAGAAGTAGATCAGGGTGATCCCCTGGTGGTTATTGAATCTGTAAAAGCAGTAGCTTCCATTTTCAGCCCCGCCGCCGGGACCGTAACCGCCGTAAATGAGGAATTGGAAACCTCTCCTGAACTATTGAATGAGGATCCATACGAAAATTGGATCGCCCGGATCGAAATAAGCGACGCTGGTATACGGCAGGATCTGATGTCTGCACAAGACTATGCTGCGTTTTGCCAGAGCCAGGAAGACTAGGGAGAATACTAATGAAATACACTCCGAATCCCCCTGCGGTTGTGGATGAAATGCTCCACACCCTGGGTATGCACAGCCTGGAAGAATTGTTTCAGGATATCAAGGATGAAATAAAGGTATCAGGCGGTTTGAAACTGCCACCGGGTATGGGGGAAATTGAGCTGCGCCGCCACATGCGGGATCTGGCCGCCAAAAACCTTCATTCCGATGACTATCCCTCTTTCCTGGGCGCGGGAGCTTATGACCATTATATACCCGCAGCCCTGGAACAGCTTCTCCTACGCTCCGAGTTTTATACCGCCTACACGCCTTACCAGCCCGAAATTAGCCAGGGTATATTACAATCCATCTTTGAATACCAGACCATGATATGTAAGCTGACCGGTATGGATGTCTCCAATGCGTCTTTATATGATGGCGGCAGTGCTCTGGCAGAGGCCTGTAATCTGGCCTGCATAAATGCCAAAGGCAAGAAAAAGGTGATCATTGCTGATACGGTTCACCCTGAATACCTGGAAATACTGAAAGCCTATGCCCTCTCGGGACGATTAGAAGTCGTTCTGGTGCCGGGCTGCGACGGAGCCGCCGACATCGACGCCATGATTGCGGCGATTGATAGTGAAACCGCTGCTGCCGTAATTCAGCAGCCAAATTTTTATGGGATTTTGGAAGATGGTTCCGCGCTAGCCCAGGCGATGCATGCTAAGAAGGGCTTATTTATTATGGTGGTGGAGCCCATATCGTTGGCGCTATTGAAATCACCCGCCGAATGGGGAGCGGACATTGCCGTGGGAGAAGGTCAGCCCCTGGGGAACCCCCTCAGTTTCGGCGGTCCCTACCTGGGATTTATGGCTGCCGGTAAGGGTTTTATACGCAAGATTCCGGGCCGCATCGTAGGCCAGACTCTCGATCAAGAGGGACGGCGGGCCTATGTTTTAACCCTGCAGGCCCGTGAGCAGCATATCCGCCGTGAACTGGCCGCCTCCAATATTTGCTCCAATGAGGCGTTGTGCGCCCTGGCCGCCAGCATGTACTTGTCTTTAGTAGGCGAGCGGGGATTAAAGGATATTGCCACCCGCTGCTGGCAGCTGGCCCATTATGCCCGGGAGCAGTTTGCGCAAGCGGAAATGAAATTAAAGTATGAGCAGCCCTTTTTTAATGAATTTGCCCTGAAAATAGAAGATCCTGCGGCTGCCAACCGCAGGCTTCTCGACAACGGGATCATTGGGGGCTACGAGTTGGATGGCGCCTTATTATTGGCCTTTACAGAAAAGCGCACCCGCAGCGAAATCGACCGGCTGGTAGCTGTTTTAGGAGGGAAATAACATGTGCAAACTGATCTTTGAGAAAAGCGTGGCCGGCAGTAATCCCTTTGAGCTGCCTCCCTGCGATATACCTCAATCTGACCTGGTCGGCAGTATCCCCGCACAATTCCTGCGCGGGAAGAAAACAGATCTGCCGGAATTAAGCGAAGTAGAAGCAGTGCGCCATTTTACCACTCTCTCCACCCGGGCCTATGGGGTGGACAGCGGTTTTTACCCGCTCGGTTCCTGCACCATGAAGTATAATCCCAAAATCAATGAGTGGGCCGCCCGGCTGCCGGGTTGGGCCGCTCTTCATCCTTATCAGGATGAAGATACGGTGCAGGGCGCCTTGCAATTATATTATGAAATGCAGGAGATGCTCGCTGAAATAACCGGCATGGATGCTTTTTCCTTGCAGCCTGCGGCCGGCGCTCATGGCGAATTGGCCGGGGTTATGATTATCAAGGCCTATCATCAACACCGTCAGGACCATAAAAGGGTTAAAATGATGGTTCCCGATTCGGCCCATGGCACCAATCCGGCCACCGCCAATGTGGTCGGTTTTGAGGTCATGGAGATAAAATCCAACCGCTTCGGCCTGGTGGATTTGGATGACCTCAGGGCCAAAATGAACGATGAAGTGGCCGGCCTAATGCTCACCAACCCCAACACCCTGGGGCTGTTCGAGGAGGAAATACAGGATATTGCCGCTGTTGTGCACGATGGGGGCGGTTTGCTTTATTACGACGGTGCCAATCTGAATGGCATCATGGGGGTGGCCCGACCCGGAGATATGGGATTTGACGTGGTTCATGTCAACCTGCATAAAACCTTCAGCACTCCCCATGGCGGGGGCGGGCCCGGCTCGGGTCCGGTCGGGGTTAAATCCCTGTTGCAGGAATTTTTGCCGAAACCGGTGGCAGTGAAGCACGGCCATCAATACAGTTTTGATTATACTCGGCCTTTGTCAATCGGCAAGGTTAAGAATTTTTACGGCAATTTCGGGGTAATTGTCAGGGCCTATACCTATATCAAAGCCCTGGGGGCCGAAGGTGTGAAGGAAGCCTGCCAACACGCGGTGCTAAACGCCAACTACCTGCGTCATCAGCTTCAGGAAGCCTATAATATTCCCCTCAACCGGCTCTGCAAGCATGAATTTGTGGCCACTTCCAAAAAACAGGCCGAATACGGTGTTTCCACCATGGATATTGCCAAACGCTTGATAGATTATGGCTATCATCCCCCCACGGTTTATTTCCCCCTGATTGTCACTGAGGCCATGATGATTGAACCCACCGAAACCGAATCCAAAGAGCGCCTGGACGGCTTTGTACGGGACATGCAAGCCATCGCCCGGGAAGCCGCTGAGAACCCGGAGTTGGTGAAAAATGCCCCCCACCATACGCTCATAAAGCGGGTGGATGAGGTAACCGCGGCCCGCAAACCGGTGGTCAAGTGGGAAGGGCCATAAATACCAGCTCCGGCCCTTGGGCCATCGCAGCCAGGGGCTGCTATTTCAGGGGCGGGCTCCCGGGACAGGAGTATGGACAGGGCAGGAGGTATGAAAACTGTTGAATTTACGGCATATCAAGGGAAACACCCTGGCCGTGGAGAGCAATGCCACCGCTGTCGGCATATACCTGTTTACAGACCGGGAATGCCTTTTGATTGACAGCGGCCCTCATCCAGCCTATGCCCGGGAACTGCTGCAAATGCTGGAGGCAAGAGGCTGGGAGGTCCATGCCATATTCAACACCCATGGCCATGCCGACCATAGCGGCGGGAACCACTGTATTCAGGAGAACCGCCCCTGCCATGTCTATGCCTCGGCCATTGAAGCCGCTTTCATGGAGAACCCTCTTTTGGTCCCCTATGCCATGTATTCCGCCTATCCCCCCAAATTACTGCAGAGTACATTTTTTATGCCGTCGGCCTCCAGGGTCAGCCATACCGTTGCTGAAGGTCCGCTGATTATTAAGGATAAGCGCTTTGAGGTGCTGGAATTGGGGGGGCACACCCTGGGCCATCTGGGCATACGGACCCCTGATGATGTGGTCTTTGCAGGGGACAGTCTGCTTGCTGCGGCTATATTGGAGGCCCATCCCTGCCTGTACCTGGCCGATCCGGGTCAACAGCTGATCAGCCTGCAGAAGCTTGAGAAAGAGAATTGCTCCTGTCTATACCTGTCCCATGGGGGCCTGGCGGCAGATGCCGGAGCGGTTATAAACGCCAACCGCGCCGTACTTGTTCATAACCTGGATACGGTGCAAAACATTATTGGCCGGGAGCGGAGCCTGGAAGCCATTATCCATGAGTTCGCCGCCCGGCTGGGCCTGGCCATGAACCGCAACCATTATTTTCGCCTGGCAGGCGGCATTTCAGCCCTCCTGGCTTATCTGTGCAATAATGGCCGGGCCGCTATCACTATGAAGAACAATACCCCGCATTACCGGGCCCGCTCGTTTAAGCAGCCTGGCTAAAACAATCATACATTGGTCAGGCGTATCCTTTTTACATATGGCTTGAGCAAAGCCGCCATCTCCTGCAATTCCCCGGCCGAGTATGGTTTGATCGCGCGCAAGGTCGGCTCCAGGGCCTGGCGGGGGTTAAATTGCTGCAGGGTATAAAGCGAAGCCCCGGCTATGGCAGAGGCGATTTTCCTCAGGTCCTCTGCCTGGTGGTAGGCGGGTACCACGGTGGTGCGGAATTCAACCTCAAGCGGCGCCTGCCTGAGCAAGTGCATGCTGTTGCGGATATTCAGGAATTCCTCCCGGGAAAGACGCCCAGAGGCGGCCAGATAATCTTGGTAATCAAGAGGTGCCTTGATATCCATGGCCACATAGTCGATTAGCTTATCCGCAATCAGGCCGCCCAACATTTCCGTCCGGGTGCCGTTGGTGTCGAGCTTGACCAGGCAGCCCAGCTCTTTGATAGCCCGGCAAACTTGAGGCAGTTCTTTATTAAGGGTGGGTTCGCCTCCGCTTATGACCACCCCATCTAAAAAGCCGGCCCGCTCCCGTAAAAATTCTAAAACCGTTTCCAAATCGATACCTTGATTATCAGTTCTGCGCGGTTTTAGCAATAAATGACCGTTATGACAGAAAGGACAGCACAAATTACAGCCCCGGGTAAACAGCACGGCGGCTATTTTCCCGGGGTAGTCTACCAGGCTCTGTTTTAAAAGACCGGCAAATTTCATGGCATAGACCTCATTTTATGACACTAATATCTTTATCCCACTTTATAGGTCTGTCTATTCTTGAATTCCTGCTGTTTGCCTTCATTCCACTGATCAACCGGGCGCAGGTAGCCCACCACCCGGGAGTAGACTTCACATAAAGTCTTTTGGCCATTATCCCGGCAATAGGGGCATTCAAAATGCTCACCCCGAATGTAGCCATGCTGGGGACAAATGCTGAAGGTGGGGGAAATATAGTAGTAAGGCATATGAAACTGCTCACAGGCCTTCTTGATCAGATTCTTAACCGCTTCCACATCGGGCAGGGCTTCACCCAAAAAGATATGGAAGGTGGTCCCCCCGGTATACAGGCTCTGCAGCGGGTCTTCCAAGCGCATGGCCTCCCACAAATCATCGGTATATCCCACCGGCAGGAAAGTGGAATTGGTGTAATAGGGTTCGGCGCCGTTCTTAATCGCATCATTATTGGCCACTATGATATCGGGATAACGGGCCCGGTCTTTCTGGGGCAGGCTGTAGCTAACCCCTTCAGCGGGGGTTGCTTCCAGGTTATACAGGTTGCCGGTTTCATCCTGATAGGCAGCAATAAGGTCCCGCATAAACTGCAATACCTTTAAGGCAAAGGCATGCCCTGCCGGGCTGGCAATATCCTGGCCCAGGAAGTTCAAACAGGATTCATTCATCCCCACCAGACCAATGGTGGAAAAATGGTTCACCCAGTATTTGCCACTGGCCTCCTTGACATTGCGCAGGTAAAAGTGGGAATAGGGATAAAGGCCTGAATCAGTCAGGTTTTCCAGGACTTTGCGTTTTATCTCCAGGCTGTCTTTGGCCAAATCCATTATGCAACTTAGTTTTTCAAAATAATCTGTCTCGTTCTGGGCCAGATAACCGATGCGGGGCAGGTTAATGGTGACCACCCCGATTGATCCGGTCAAAGGATTGGAGCCAAACAGACCGCCGCCGCGGCGCCGCAATTCGCGGTTGTCCAGACGCAGCCGGCAGCACATGCTGCGGGCGTCCTCGGGATCCATATCGGAGTTGATATAATTGGCAAAGCCGGGAATGCCGTATTTGGCGGTCATCTCCCAGATGCGTTCATAAGCCGAATTATTCCAGTCAAAATCCCGGGTGATGTTATAGGTGGGAATGGGAAAGGTAAAGACCCGCTCCTCAGCATCGCCCTCCATCATCACCTCGGCAAAAGCCTGGTTGAGCATATCCATTTCTTTTTGGAAGTCGCCATAGTTCTTGTCCATCAACTGCCCGCCGATTATAGCCGCCTGATCCTTGAACATATTGGGCACCTTGAGGTCCATGGTGATGTTTGTAAATGGGGTGTTCCCGGTAATAAATACCTTGCCGTTCCTGCGTGCCACCACCGTTTCATTGCCGGTGTTGGGGCACCAGATAATGCCTTTATAATCAACCTGCTCCACCTTGTTAATATAGGTATCCTTATGCCTGATAACCCTGATGATGCAACGGTCTTTTTTCGATAGTTCATTATCCGGTTTGCGCAGCAGAACGGTGGCTCCATAGCCGGCATTGACAATCACCTGCAATAATTGATCCCTGATTACTTCCGAGGTGGTAACAATCTTACAGTTGTCATAACCATCTGCCTTGATATAGGTTTCCAGGAAAATCCTGGAGCTTTCAACATCCGCCGCCAATATCGCGGCGGGGATAAACTTAATGCCCTTTTGCTTGTCGGTTCCCATCAAGTCCATTATTTTCCTGCTGCTGTCGGCGTTAAACCGGAGCACACGGCATTCATCGCCCAGGCCTTGCTGGCTGCGCTCACTATATTCCAAACCGAGGCTTGAAATAATATCAATGATTTCGTCATAGCTTGCCGGGCTTTTCGATGGCGACTGGTAAATACAAATCCTGCCGTCACCCCTGCCGCTGCTGTCCAAGGAACCTTCTGCAATCAGCCAGGCCATAAACCTGATCATATCTTCTTCCATATCGGATTGGCCGCCAACATTCCCTGCGCTGCCAACGGGAACCATGAAAGGTGATTTGAGCTTGAGGACATCCTCGATTTTTTCTAAAACATAATTTTCGCCGCCAAATTTTTTCCTTACCACCCGGTGTTCCGGGGAGATAAGCTGGTCGCTGATGCGGTTTTTCAGATTGTACATAATTCCTTCGTACTCACGGGAAAACAGGTTTTTTACAGGTAAATATTCAATAAAACCTTTTTCCACATTGAAGGTCGCTATATAGTCTCCCACCTGTACCTGATCGTATCTTTTCCAACCTTCCCTACCGAGTATCTCGGTGTCTTCTGACATACATTGGAAGCCTACCCGCGTCGGTACGTTTACATTAAAGATAAATTCCTGCAGGCTCTGTTTGACCTGTTCATAGCTCAGCTTGTCATAATAAATGAACGGCGCCAGCAGGGTGTCAAAGTTGGAAAAGGCCTGCGCTCCGGCCGCCTCGCCCTGCAAGGTGTAAAAGAAGTTGACAATCTGCCCCAGGATGGTGCGAAAGTGTTTGGCCGGTTTGCTGGCCACCTTGCCGCGGGTGCCTTTGAAGCCTTCACGAATCAAGTCCTGCAGATCCCAACCTACACAGTATACCGCCAGGATTCCCAGGTCATGCATGTGAAATTCGCCGCTTTCCTGGGCGGTTTTCATCTGCGGGGTATAGATCTGATTTAGCCAGTACTGGCTGGTGACTATCGAGCTAATATGAAAATTCATGCCCTGCAGGCTGAAATTCATGTTAGAGTTTTCTTTGACGCGCCAATCGCTGCGGTCCAGGTATTTTTTCACAATCTCATTGTTTTCCAGTAACGACCTGGCATCACGTAATATCTCGTGCTGTTTGCGATAGAGGATATAGGCCTTGGCGGTCTTATAGTGACCGTTTTTAACCAGCACCTTTTCAACCAGATCCTGAATTTCCTCAACGGACAGGATATCATAGTCATCCAGCGATTGGTATTCGGCCAGTTCCACCACTTTGTCGGCCAGGGTTTGGGCGATTTGCAGATCACGGCCGCCTACCGCTTTGGCCGCCTGGAATATTGCGTTGATGATTTTCTCTTTTTCAAATGGCACCACGCGGCCATCTCTTTTCTTAATTTTGCTGATGCTCACGCCACTTCCTCCTCGTTTTAACCACAATATATATGGTATAACAGTAAACTGTTATACCATATATAGAGTATATATCACCTTTCTCCAGGACACAACGAGGCTTTTTTTGATATATCCGTGAAATTTAATTCCGCTATTATTTAAACACGGTTTTTTGTCTTTTTCCTAACCTTTTAAAACTTTGTCGGTCATTAAGAACACATGCTACTGTCATTACGAGTGTATGCCATTGTCATTGCCATGAAAGTCTCTGTTTTTGTCATCCTGAGGGTAGCACCCGAAGGATCTTTCGCGAAGCGAACAACTCCCGGGTAAGATCCTTCGCTTCGCTCAGGATGACACCAGAGGGCAACGCCCGAAGGATTGTATATCAGGAGTAATGTTTTGTTTATCGCGGTGTGGGCAACACATGGGAGTTCTGCGGGCAGCGAAGAATCTTACGCGAAGCAGATAATCTCGGGTAAGATCCTTCGCTTCGCTCAGGATGACAATATTTGCTTCGCTCAGGATGACAATATTCGTTTGGCTCAGGATGATACCGTAGCTTTATGCCCCCGCGTCAGCGCCGGCTTACATGGTTAAAGCCATAATCGCTTTATGGGCATGCAGGCGGTTCTCTGCTTCATCGAAGACCGCTGACTGCGGGCCATCCATAACCTCATCGGTAATCTCTTTGCCGCGTTTGGCAGGCAGGCAGTGCAATACCATGGCTTCTGCATGGGCTCGGCTCATCAGTCGGCTGTTGACCTGATAGTCTAAAAAGGCCTGCTCTTTGTGCTCGGCCTCATCTTCCTGTCCCATGCTGGCCCACACGTCGGTATAAATAACATCAGCGTCCTGCACCGCTTCCAGGGGATCGGTCAGCACCGACAGCCTGGCTCCGGTAGCCGCAGCATCGTCCCGGGCTTGCCTGAGCACGGTATCATCAGGTTCATACCCGCCGGGAGAAGCGATAACCACATCCATTCCCACCTTGGCGCCGCCATAGAGCAATTCATGGGCCACATTGTTGCCGTCGCCGATGAAGGCCAATTTAAGACCCTTTAGTCTACCCTTATGCTCCAAAATGGTCAACATGTCGCCAATCACCTGGGTGGGGTGCAGCAGGTCGGTGAGGCCGTTTATAACCGGCACATCTGACCAGCGGGCCAGTTCCAGCACCTCGTCATGATCAAAGGTGCGGATCATAATGCCATCCAACATGCGGGTCAGAACCAGAGCGGTATCCTTGATGGTTTCGCCCCGGCCCAGTTGAATATCGCGCGGACTAAGAAACAGGGCATGGCCCCCCAATTGATACATTCCCACTTCAAAGGCCACCCTGGTGCGGGTGGAGGCCTTTTGAAAAATCATCCCCAGAGTCTTGCCCGCCAGGTAAGGATGGGTTATGCCCTGCTTCTGCATTTTCTTGATTTCAACTGCGGTCTTAAGTATCAAGGCCACTTCCTGCGGTGAAAAGTCATGTATGCTGATAAAATCCCGGCCTCTGATCTGCTCACTGAGTTGGTACATTCCATTCACTCCCTCATCAATTTTGGATGGGCATATTTTTCTAGGCGTTGCCTGCCGACTCCCGGAGAGCCTGGGCAATAATGTCCGCCGCCTGCTCAATTTCATCATCACTCACCGTCAATGGCGGGACCAGACGAATGACCCGGGGGCCTGCACCTACCAGCAAAAGGCCCTTATGCATACAGCGAGTGACGATATCAGCCACCTCAACAGTCATTTCTATTCCAATCATTAGACCCAGGCCGCGAATATCGACGATGCGGGGGTCAGGGATACCCTGTAACCGATGCATTAAGCGTTCCCCGGCCTGGCTCACCCGGTTGAGAAAAGGCCGGGCGGCGACAATTTCAACGACTTGCTCTGCCACTGCGGTTGCCAGGGGATTGCCTCCAAAGGTAGAGGCATGATCACCGGGGGCAAAACCGCCGGCAGCCTGATCGGTAGCCAGCATAGCGCCTATGGGGAACCCTCCCCCCAGGCCTTTGGCAATGGTGACTATATCCGGTTTGACCCCATAATGTTGAAAAGCGAACATACTGCCGGTACGGCCCATTCCACACTGCACCTCGTCAAAGAGCAGCAGTATGCCGGCCTCATCACACAATTGCCGCAAACCAAAGAGGAACTCGGTACTGGCCGGCCTTATACCGCCTTCGCCTTGCACCGGCTCCACTAGAATGGCGGCAGTCTTATCATCGATTAAGGCGGCAACTGAATCCAGGTTGTTGAATTCGGCGTAATAAAAGCCTGCGGGCAGGGGCTCAAAACCCTCCTGGTATTTGTGTTGTCCGGTGGCGGTGACGGTGGCCAGGGTGCGCCCATGGAAGGACTGTCGAAAGGTGATAAAATGATTGCGCTGTGCCTGGCCCTGGCGATAAAAATATTTGCGGCTCAGTTTTAAGGCCGCTTCATTGGCTTCGGCACCGCTGTTGCAGAAGAACACCTTGTCCATTCCGGAAGCCGCAACCAGTTTGGCGGCCGCTTTGACCTGCGGCTCGATCCAGTATAGATTGGAGATATGCCACAGGGTTTCGGCCTGTTTTTTGAGGACAGCGACCAGTTCCGGGTGGCAATGGCCCAGCACACAAACCGCAATACCACCCACAAAATCCAAATAGGATTTACCGTCGGCATCCCACAACAGGCTGCCCTGCCCTTTGACAAAAGACAGCGGATAACGCCCATAAGTATTCATTATATACTGCTGCCCCCGGGCAGCGATATCAAGATTGCTCATTATTAGACCTCCCTTTGTGTTAGCACTAACCACACATGGTCCAAGGGGGCTACAACCACTGATGAAAAGTTGGTTAGCAGGCACTTGCAGTACCCCTTCTAATCCCCGATGCCTGACGCCAGACGACCGACGGCATAATTATCCATCTACTACCATGGTGCCGATCCCTTCGTCGGTAAATATTTCCAATAGAATGGCATGGGCCACGCGGCCATCGATAATATGGGTTCGGCCCACCCCGGCCTGAACCGCCTCCAGGCAGCAGTTCACCTTGGGCAGCATACCCCCGGCAATAGTGCCGTTTGCTATATAATTGTCAACATCGCTGAGTTCCAATACTGAAATCAAGGTGGACGGATCCCTGGCATCCTTCAACAGTCCGGGCACATCGGTTAAAAGCACCAGTTTGTCCGCTTTCATGGCCACGGCGATAGCAGAAGCCACCAGATCGGCATTGATATTATAGCTTTCCTGATGGTCATCGATTCCTATAGGGGCAATGACAGGAATATAGTTGTTTGCTATCAAGGTCTCAATAATGCCGGGATTGATTTGCACCACTTCGCCGACAAAACCCATTTGCCCGGTGTCTCCTATGGGTCGGGCTTTAATCAAATTGCCGTCTTTGCCGGAAATGCCGATAGCTTGCCCACCGTTGGCGTTGATGCCGGCCACGATTTCCTTATTGACCTTGCCCCCCAGGACCATTTCAACCACTTCCATGGTGGCCCGGTCAGTAACCCGCAGGCCATTGACAAATTGGCTGGGTAGCCCCAGGCGGGTGAGCATGTGCGTGATCTCAGGTCCGCCCCCGTGCACCACGATGGGGTTCATGCCCACATATTTCATCAACACTATGTCCTGCATGATCTTTTGTTTCAGTTCACATTCCACCATAGCCGCGCCACCATATTTGATTACTACGGTACGGCCATAGAATTCCTTTATATATGGCAAGGCCTCCACCAGGATTTCGGCTTTTTCCAGAGCCGATAAATGCATTCTTATTCTCCTCCTCATTTAACCTTGATCATCTGCCCCCGACCGGTATATTAGTATATACATTCCTGCTGAAAATGGAGCCGAAAAATGAATCAGGTGCGGTAATCAGCGTTGATTTTAATATAGTCATAGGACAGGTCGCAGCCCCAGGCCGTAGCTCGACCATCCCCGGATTTTAAATCGATGGTGATGACTACGGTCTCACCTTCCAGTTCCCGGCGCACCCTGGCTTCGTCAAATTGTAGTCCCATGCCGTTTTCCGCCACCTTCTCCCGCCCCAGGTAGACATCGACCCGGTAGGGATCAAAGCAGGCCCCGGAATATCCGGCTGCTGCCAGGATGCGCCCCCAGTTGGCATCGTGGCCGAAAATCGCGGTTTTGGTCAGATTGGACCCGGTAATGGAACGGGCTATGGTCCGGGCGTTTATCTGATCCGCAGCGCCGATAACCTGTACTTCCATGAGGTGGTTGGCTCCTTCTCCATCCCGGGCTATCTTCTTGGCCAGGGTGGTGTTGACGTAATCCAAAGCCGTCTTGAAGATTTGATAATCGGGGCTCGATTCATCTTCAATAGTGGAATTGCCGGCCAATCCATTGGCCAGTATGGCGGCCATGTCATTGGTGGAGGTATCCCGATCAACGCTTATCATGTTGTAGGAAACATCTACAGACGACTTGAGCATCCGCTGCAGGCAGGACTTGCTAATACTGGCATCAGTGGTAATAAAGGCCAGCATAGTGGCCATATTGGGATGAATCATACCCGATCCTTTGGCGATAGCCCCAATGGTGACGGTCTTGCCCTGCAGTTCAATCTGCACCGCAATTTCCTTTTTGACCAGATCCGTAGTCATTATAGCCATGGCTGCATTATGCGAGCCTTCCGGCGACAGCGAACCCACCGCTTCCTTCACCCCGGAGAGCACTTTATCCAGGGGCATTTGCACCCCGATCACCCCGGTGGAAGCCACCAGAACCTCATGGGGCTCGATGTTCAATAAACTGGCGGCATAGATTGCGGTTTCAATGGCATTGTCCCTTCCCTGTTCACCGGTGCAGGCATTGGCATTGCCGCTGTTGACAACAATGGCCTGGGCAGTGCCGTTCTCCAGGTGTTTCTGGCAAATATCCAGGCAGGCGGCCCGGACCAGGTTGGTGGTATAAACCGCTGCTGCAGCGCAGGCAACCGGCGAATAGATCACCGCTACATCCCGGCGATTCTTATATTTAATCTGTGCACCCACCCCCTGGGCAATAAACCCCATCGGGGCAGTGATACCTCCGTCTATTACTTTCATCTTGCTTACCTCCGCTTCAACTTATAAAAGCCGGCCTAATCTAAGGATATATCCCGCTCCCGGCAATGGCCTTGTGCTCAGGCTGCCCCAGCATGACATTGAGGTTTTGCACCGCCTGCCCCGAGGCGCCCCGATTGAGATTATCAATGGCTGAAACCAGGATCACCCGCCTGCTCTTGGAATCTACATGGAAACCGATGTGTATATAATTACTGCCATAGACCCATTTGGTGTTAGGCACAGTATCCCCCGGCAGCACCTTGACAAACCGCTCTTGATGATAGTACTCCTCCAGGGTGGCGCGCACCCGCTCTGCTTTCGTACCCGTTGTCAAGCGGGCGTAGGCGGTGGTAAGGATGCCGCGATTCATAGGTACCAAATGAGGAGTAAAGACCATTTCAACCTGGCATCCGGCAGCAAAGCTGAGCTCCTGGGCAATTTCCGGGCCGTGGCGGTGGCTGCCCACCCCATAAGCCTTTATGCCCTCGTTTACCTCGCAGAAGTGGCTGCTCTGTTTCAAGGTGCGACCAGCACCGGATACGCCGCTTTTAGAATCGACAATCAGCCCTTCGTTTTCAATAACCCCCGCTCTCAGCAACGGCGCCAAAGGCACAATGGCGCTGGTAGGAAAGCACCCTGGATTGGCGATTAAGCGCGCCTCTCTGATTTGCTGGCGATATAACTCCGGCAGTCCGTATACTGCCTCCTCCAGCAAAACCGGTTCAGCATGCCGCAATTCATAATGCTTTTCATACAGGGCGGCATCCTTAAGACGGAAATCAGCTCCCAGGTCAATGCACTTGATTCCCGCTTCCAGCAAGGGCGGCACCATCCCCATGGATAGGCCGTGGGGAAGAGCCAGAAATACCACCTCACAACGACCTATCAACTGCTTGAGATCGCTCTCTTCGCAAATCAGATCGCACATGCCGGTTAGATGCGGATACAACACATCGATGCGCTGCCCCACATTCTCAGTCGATAAAACTGCAACCGGTTCTACAACCGGATGCAGGGCCAGTATTCTAAGCAACTCTGCGGCGGTATATCCGTCGCCCACGATTCCAATCCTAACCAATGCCAGAGGCCTCCTTATATTGAATGTAACCCGAAAACATTTATAATTATACATCCCGCTGTATATTTTTGCAACACTTTAGCAGAACAAGGGAACACTTCAGCGCAGGTATTCATATCATACATTGTGGGAATGATAATATTTGATAGCCTCTGGGATTTTTTCCGGCGGCTTTCATATAAAGAAGGGAAGAATATAATATTCTTCCCTTCTTAGCTAATGATGTAGTCAATCGGGTTTCCGCAGGCGGCGCATTGGCCATCCTGCAAGTGGATTAGTTCGGTTTGATAATAGCTGCGACGGATGAGCGGGGCCTGGCAGTGCAGGCAATGGGTGTTGTTACCCTGGAGCACATTGCCCAGATAGACAAAAGGCAGATGTTGCCGGGCTGCCGCCTGGGCCTTAAGGAGGGTTTCCTCCGGGGTAGGCGCTTGCTGCTGGTATTTATAGGCCGGATGGTAACGAGATAAATGCAGGGGAATTTCGGGACGGATGGAAGCCAGCCAGCGGGCCAGGGCCTCAATGTCCTCCAGCTGGTCATTTTCACCGGGGATGAGCAGGGTGGTAACTTCTACATGGGTGTGCTGCGCGGCGGTCTTTACGGTCTGCAAAACCGGTTCCAGAGTGCCTTTGCAGAGCCTTTTGTAAAAATCGTTGGTAAAGGCTTTGACATCGATATTCATAGCATCAATGCAGGGCAGCAGCTTTTGTAAGGGTTTGGCCTCTATGTATCCATTAGTGACCAGAACCACCTTTAAGCCCTGTTCCTTAAAAATTTGGGTACAATCCCAGATATACTCATACCATATCGATGGTTCATTATAGGTGAAGGCCATGCCGATCGAACCTTGGACTCTGGCCCTGGCGGTGATTATGCTCAGTGTCTCCGGGGATATATACTGGGTGGCCGGGCTTTCATGAGCCAGGGTGTAGTTCTGGCAAAAGCTGCAGGATAGATTGCAGCCGAAGGTGCCTGCCGAAAGTATCATGTGCCCGGGAAAAAAGTGGAAAAGGGGCTTTTTCTCGATGGGATCAAGGGCCAGAGAGGCTACCCGGCCATAATTCTCGGTAACCAGCGTCCCGGCTTGATTGCTGCGCACCCGGCAGATGCCCCTTTTACCTGGTTTGATTCTGCAGTGATGGGGGCATAAATGACATATTAAACCTTGCTCTTGATGTTTATCATAAAACATGGCTTGATGGTATTGTGGTGCTGTCATCGCTGGGATACTCCTTTTTCCTTATATCATGTATAGCGAGTTACCTTAAATCTCTCAATTTTATAAGGATCCTGTGGCGAAATGCCCGCTTTTTGCAGGGCAATCTGCAGTTGCTGTTCAACCGTGTCCACACCCTCCAGGTCTGGCAATAATAAGCCCCGTTTGCCTCCCATACTCACAATCACCCCATATTGTTTGGGATCAAGCTGCTCTTTGGAGGCGGGTTCCGGGGCGCCCAGTATGTCTACCGAATACACCAGCTCGTCCAATTCTTCAGCCTGCAGCGGCGCAAAGCGATAATCACGGGTGCCAGCGCTTACTGCATTGGCGGCTATTTCCTCGGCCAGATTCTGCTGGACTGCAGTGATGGTGCCGATACACCCCCGCAGCTGGCCTCTCTTCTTCAGGGATACAAAGGCTCCCGCCCGGCCGTCCTGCAATGCGTTCATATCAGCAGGCAGATGGGGGCGATTGCCCTCACGGATGTAATTCTCCAGGACCATACGCGCCCAGCGCACCGGCACGCTCTCTTCGCGGCGCTGCTGCTGTATAGCCTGGGCTTTTTCATTTTCAAGCTGCTCCAGGATACTGTCCCGGGCTGCCTTGCCGGGCCGAAATCCAGCTACCAGGTAACCCACCCCAAAGGGACCTTCATAACTGAACACATCAGGGGTAAATTCCCGGCCATCCAGCGCCCCCAGCATCATAATTACGGGACGGTAGCCGCATTCTCCGGCATTTTCGCGCAGCTCTTCCGGTATCTGTAAAATCGCTTTTACATCTCCCTTGGCCAGCAGGTCTTGCATGCTCTGATCAAAACGGGGCCCATCCGGGTGGTAGCTATAGGGACCTTCATTCTTGAGATGATGTGACATGTCCCCTGAAGCCACAATGGCCACCCGGCGTCCCAAGCGTTCAGCGGCCTCTCTGATTAAAAAACCCACCTGGTAAAGGTCATTCACAGGCAAAAAACCCATACTTAGAGCCACTATGTTTATACCCCGACAGCCCGCTTCCTGGAGGTAATGCATGGGCACCAGGATGCCATGATCAATATGGGGTGAAAGCTTGTATAGAGAAGTTGCCTGCCGGTCTATGATCAGCAGGGGTATGTCTTTATCACTGCACAGGCGTCCAATTTCAGCTAATAAAGCCAGGTCATTGGGGTAGGTTTGTCCCTCTTTATGACTGCCGAATGAGCTTAAGTCACCATATAACCGGGCTTCTGCCAATGCGGTGAGGCAGTCCGTAAAAACATTGCCATGCGGGGTGATAAAAACCACTGTTTCCGGTTGGCTCTCAGCCAGTTGCGAAGCCATGGCCCGCATGGCCTGCACGGTCTGCTCGACATCTTGAAGCCTGTTTTTCCCAATGTAAGGAACAATCAGCGGCGGGTGGGGAGACAACGCGGCATAAGTCAGCATGCTCTGTTCACTCCTTTGCTTATATTCTTAAGGTTACCAACCCGGGTAATCTTCGATGTAGGCGTCATATGGCCTCACCTGAGCTTGTGCGATTCCGCCCAATACAGCTTGCGCCAGGCGGGCCTGGTAATCGGGGCTTGCCAGTTGGCTGGCTTCACGGGGATTGGATATAAACCCCACCTCCACGATAACTGCCGGCATGTGGGTGTTTGCCAGGATATAGTAATTCCCCGGTGCGGCCTTGCGTTTAGTATTCCCCAATTGCCTGGTTAATTCCTCCTGTATACATACCGCCGCCAGCTTGCTGGCTTTGCTACCCGCGTTATAAAAGACCTGTGCCCCCGACCAACGGGGGCTGGGATCAGCATTGGTATGAATGCTGATATACAGGTCGGCTTTAACCTCATTGGCCTTCTGCACTCTAAGCTTCAAGTCTTCACGCTTGCGAGCCGCTATGGTCCCGGAAAATTCATCATTAACCAGATCACGGTCTTCAGTGCGCAACATCACCACCATAGCTCCGGCCTGGCTCAGTTGCTGGGCCAGTTGCCGACTGATGGCCAGGGTGATATCCTTTTCCACATATATGCCCCGCGAGGCCCCCGGATCACAACCGCCGTGGCCGGGGTCAACCACCACCACCTTGCTGGCCAGCGCATAAGCGGGAATATGATATTCCTCGGCCGGCTGTCCCAGCAGAATAGCTATGAGCAACAGGATGGACAGGGTTGAAATAACAGCCGCCTTATATATTTTTAAGGAAAGATAGTAGACCGCTGCTTTAAACACGCCTTCACCTCTGTTTTTATGAATGCTATTTCTTATATATGCTCTCAAAAATGAATCTAGTAGGCCTTTGGGAGGGGGCCAGGGGCGGGAATTGCCCTACGCGAAGCTTAACCGGTGGGATCCTCTGCTCTTAAAGCAGAACCAATTGGAACCTTAAGGCGCTCTTCCAATCTGTTAGGCTTGATCTGGAAGCTCAGAGTCAAGTAAACCGTAACCCAAAGCGCCTGTTCAGCTACGGGCCCGTCAACTATATTGCCGTTCTTATCCCTGACCACTATTTTCAGATCGGGGATGCGCATCTGCTGATCTTCTCCCAACCGGTTGCCATAAGCGGCTGCAACCATTTTCCCCAGTTGGTAGAAATCCGTAACCGCAGCCGAACTGAACTCTATAGATACTGCATCACCTATTTCCGGGTAATCAACGGGCACATCCCAGGTTAGAGAGTTCTTCACAATAATATTAATGGGTATCTCTCTACCCTGATATGTCGCTTTGACAATGGCACTCCCGGCAGTTTTGTTAAAAATCCCGCCATCATTATCCAGGCACTGCACTACCGCAGGATTGTCAGATACCCACCTGATATTTTGCGGATTGTCTATTCTGGTCCATTTGCCCCTGCTCATTTGCTCCAGGACCAGCGTAGTAATCGATTCTGTACGCAAGGTGACAGTTCCATTGGAAACTGGCTTGGCCAGACAGTTGATACGGATCAGGTATTCCATTTGATACTGAGCCAGTATTTTTTTGACCGCGTCAGAACAGTTTAATAGCTTGTATATTTCCGGCCATAGTTGCGGTTGAAGGGAATCCAGGATGGGATACCCGGTATATCTCTGAATGGCTTTTACTGCCGCCGCTGTCTTATCACCATAAATACCATCTACTCCACCCACATCCAGCTTAAGGTATCCATTAAGCAAGGCTTGCAAGTATTTTACCCCATTGCCTCTGGAGTTGTAGGCCATGGTATTTTGCTGACTGTTGATAATCTCATTTTGGGTGTTTACCAAATTGGCAGTGTTGCTGTCACCGTTAAGGAATAGATTGATAGCCGTGCCGGTCTGGTTGCCCGCTTTTCCGTCAATGGTGAGATTACCAGCATTGATTTGGAGCGCTACCGTGGCCGATAAGGTCTTTTTTCCAAATATGCCATCGGCTCCTGTACTACCAACATCCATGCCCAATTTTATCATGCGCTTCTGCAGATTGCTTACCTCGCTGCCGGTGTCACCATATTTCATGGTAACCCACGGACTGACAACAAAGTAATGCGTGATATTTTCGCTGGACAGATCCTTTCCTACCTCATTTGAGGCCCTGATCTTAAACAATCTCTGCTGTCCATTGACAACCCCGGGACTGTAAATGGGCTTGGTAAAGCTATAAGTATAACTTCCCTCCTGCTTTGTTACCGGTTCCCGCTCCATGGGGAAATAATCTGCCAACCAGCCATTGCCCGGATTATCAAACAGAATACCGACATAGGTGGGGCTGTTTTTGACTTGCGCGGATATCTTAAATGTATCCCCGGCATATCCCTGAGGAGGTTCAACTTGCACATCAAACACCTGTGGAGTTTTATCCTGCGGTTGTACTACAAAGTAGTATACCGTTTTGTCATTGTTGCTTCCCATCTTATTGGCAGACCATACACGGAAGAAACGTTGATATTTTTCCAAAGCAGTGCCGGCGCTATTGATGACTTTTTGCATTTGATAGGTGCTGCTGCCGTCCCCGTTGTCAATCTTACGGCTGACATCAAAGCTGAAGTGTTCCCGGCAATAATCCTGATCCAACCAGGTGCCGCCGGGCATCTTAAACTGCAGATAGAGATTATCCGGATTATTCTTAGCCTGAACTTCAAAGGTGAATGTGTCTCCGGCGCAGCCCTGTGGCGGGACAGCCTTTGCTTCCAGGATTATTGGTACACTGGGCAAGCCCAGGGTAATAATGGCCCGATCATCGCATAATTCTTCATATTTATTGGAGTAGCCGATAACTCTAATCAAGTATTTTCCGGCTGCCAGTCCGCTGGTGTCCCAGGTGGTAACATACTCCCCGCTCAGGTTCTGGCCCGGGTTGGCATACCAACCGGTGCTGATATTCTTGACGTAGAATTTAACGAAATCAATTTTCGTCCCGACTGCACTCAAAACTATCCTGTCGCCAATGGAATATGCGGCGTCATCCTCGGGTGCGGTTAATTCGACAGCCTTTTTTTCGGCTATTTGTACGGTAATGCTTTGGCTGCCAGTATTGCCGGCATAATCGGTTGCTTCCACTTTAAGTGTATGCTGCCCCGCTGCTGCCTCACTGGTATCCCATTCGTAATACAATGATGCTGAGGGCATCTCTGCTTGTAGTCTACCGTCGATATACAGGTCGGTAGAAAGGATATTCTGGTCACTACTGGCAAAAGCCTCAATTACGGTCAACTTTCCACTAACAATGATGTCGCCGTCATCAGGTTTGCTTATGTTTACCACCGGGGTCTCATCCCTATGCGTGGCACTCCTTAGAGTAATTGTAACCTGATCTATAATGCTGCCCGTAAGGGTATCCTGTACGCCAACTACATATGTCCCTGCAGGCATCCTTTTACTATCCCAGGTAGTTCTGAAAACCCCGCTTCCGGTTACTATGGCTTCGAAATTATAACCACTAACTGGTCTGCTGACAAAAAACTTGACCTGATCCATCCCTGTAGCAGCAGCTTCCAGGGCTATGACTGATCCCGCTGTATAGCGCGCATCTTGCCCAGGCCTGGTAAGATCAAGAGTGATACCCGATGAAGACGGGGTGCAGCTGACAATAGCAGATAAATCACTTTCATTTCCAGACCAGTCCACGGCTTTTAAGCCGAAATAATACGGGGTATCAGGCACAAGACCGGTGATGGTATAGCTGGCAACTGCAGGAATAATGAGCGGTGAAGCACCCTGTTCTGCCCCGCTGCCATTTAAATCGGTGCTGTCCAAGCCATAGAAGATTTTATATCCAGACAGATCGGGTTCAGCGTTTTGATTCCAGGTTAGATTCACCCCGCCACCTTCATTGGCAACAGCGCTAAGACCGGTCGGTGGGGAGGGAGGAGTGGGATCAGGGACATTTACCACCCTCTTGACGCTTTTGGCTTCGGCATTTTCAGCTCCAACCATAATTTGGTAGCGTTTATATCCTGATGTGTTCATATCAGCGTTGACCTGCCAGCCAAGCTCCATGTGCTGACCAACTTCCAGACTGGATAATTCGTTTACCAGCTCACCTGAGTTCAATGTCAGTCCATCCATTAGCAAAAGTTCGGCCTTTACGTTGTAAGCAGCTCCAGTCCCGGTATTGAACACATCCGCTGTCACTGTAAAAGGATTCGGATCTATTTTACCGTTAATAAGATTAAGCCCTGATGGCGCTGTTACATTCACCGCCAGCGGGGGCATTAAATCCTGGTTGGGAATCCATGGTTTGATTGCTTTGTTATTGGAGTTGTTCGACTCCACGATTTCATCCCGAGGGTCAATTTTCACGGTAATACTGCGGTATTCCGGCTCAGCCGGTACTAGTATGGGGCAGGAAAGCTCGGCGCTGCCGCCCGCAGTAACAACATCGATAACCTTTGATGCTATTACCGGAGCTACCCCCTTGTCGGGATCACCGTCATATACTTCAACAGTTACATCACAGGCATCAAGAGCCCCCCGATTGTGAATGGTGATATTTGCTGTTACCGGATCTCCTGGAACGCAGGACCCCACTTCCGGTGTGAATTGTATATCTGACGAACTGACTGATAAATCGGGCAACTCCAGAGCATAATTGAGGGGCATAAAGTCAGCTCCTGCTCCACCGTTACTCTGTAAAGGTATTATAAGGAGTTGTCGGCATGGTATAGTGCTCGCCCGCACCCAGGGTGCCGGCATAGAGAAGTTCACCGCTGTCAAGGTTACGGATGGTAAACTCGGTTCCATCTTCATAAGCAAAGACAATAAAATGCTCGTATTTACTTGCAAAAGCTGGCCTCATCATATATGTATTCAACAGTGTGGAAGCACCCCAACGCTTTGGTCAACAGCGTAATAACCCTGGCAGCTATTTGTCATAGCATCTCCTACCAAAACAGTGTAAGACTTGCTCCCGGACAGCCGGTAGATGCCTGAAGACAGGGACAGGCTGTGGTAGCTATCCGCTGCCAGTGTTCCAGAATAAACCACATCCCCATAGTTATTGGTCACATTGATCTCTGTCTCATCATAATACGAAAACACAACAATGTTGCCAAACGTAAAGACGGTTGTATCAAAGGTATCTGTATCTGCTCTATAAACAGCAACATTGGCCCTATCGGCCATGCTTCTGAAGAGCCGTTTTGCAGTCACGGCTTCACCTGAATCCTGCGGTGTCCACCACAGTGGCGCCCCCGCCAATGTACCCTCGTTTTGCGGTGTTAAATCATCTTCGCATTCCTTTAGCGGTTGCATTAAAAACGGCTCATCTTCAATGTCAAAGTCTGGCTTTAATAGCGCATTGTCTTCCTGGTCTTGTCCATCATCAGGCAAAGGAATGCTGTCAGTTTGCGGCTCCTCCGAGTTCATTAGAGGTGTTCCCTCGCCTTCATCCACAGGTGGCGGCATCGTGTCAGCAGCAGCATCATTTTCTTCTTCCCCGTTCCTAGCAACAGCCAAGATAACTGTACTATCCGTTTGCGGTTCATCTGAGTTGATAACAGGTGTTCCCCCGCCTTCATCGGCGAATACCGGACCGCATGGAATAGACAACATAAAAAACGACAACACCAAAAGCAACGCCAGGGCCTTCCTGGTAAATCCCATCTTTCTCCCCCCATTTTTTCTGTATCCTTCAACACAATGTCTACATTTTACCATATTGTTCGACAATTCTGACCATACTCTAACAATCTTAGAAATTTTCTTAGCAAAAAGTAAAGACAGGGAGGACGATGCCTGACACCATGCGCAAGCAAAAAAGGAACGAGCTGTTTGGCTTGAAACCAAGTACCCGTTCCTTTTGTTCCTTTGGTTGGTGTGGTGGTCCTGTTTAGCGTTTTGAGTATTGTGGTGCTTTACGGGCTTTATGCAAGCCGTATTTTTTACGCTCTGTCATGCGCGGGTCGCGCGTTAAGAAGCCTTTCTTACGCAGCAGCGGTCTCAGCTCAGCATTGGCCCGAACCAGAGCCCGGGCAATACCCAGTTGCACCGCACCGGCTTGACCATGAACGCCTCCGCCATGTACCCGACAGATCACATTAAAGCGACCCGACATATCGGTCAATACCAGCGGTTGCTCTACAACCAGACGGCTGGTTCTATTGGGAAAATATTCTTCAAAACGTCGGCTGTTGATTTCAATACTGCCATCGCCAGGCACTAATCTAACCCTGGCTACAGCTCTCTTTCTTCTTCCGGTTCCCCAGTATTGTACTTTGTCCATGTTCATACCTCCTTACCCTCTCAGTTCGCGATGTTCCGGTTTCTGGGCCTGATGGGGATGCTGGTCTCCCTGATACACCTTAAGCTTCTTGAACATCTTCCGGCCCAGACGGTTGTGAGGAAGCATGCCTTTTACCGCTATCTCAATGGCCCTTTCGGGCTTTTTCTTCAGCATGGTCTGATAGTCAATTTCCCTTAAGCCCCCCGGATAACCGGTATAATAACGGTATTTTTTCTGTTGCAGTTTGTCTCCGCTGAGTTCAATCTTATCAGCATTAATAATGATGATGTAATCACCGGTATCCAGATGAGGCGTGTAGGTGGGCTTATGTTTGCCTCTCAGAATCGTCGCCACTTCTGAAGCAAGCCGACCGAGTCTCTGTCCGCTTGCATCTATGATATACCACTTGCGGTCAATTTCCGCAGGTTTAGCCATGTAGGTCTTCACGATTTTCCCTCCTGTGTGTCTCCGTTTGCCTCTCAAGTCTGCCTGTCAACGGGGCAGAAGCCAGCCACACTTGTCGAGACTACCTTATTAATATAGCCAAAAATTCCTGTCATTGTCAAGAATAGATCGGCCTCACCGGCCATTTTAACGAAAATATTTATGGATTGCTTTCTTTACTAAGCACCCATACCCCGAGGGCATGGGCAACCACCGATGAAATGGGTCATCTACGCACCATATTTACTTAATATTGGGGTGCCAGGCACCCATGATTCTAATAGTCTACCCTCACCAGGTATAAGCCTTGCGGGGGCGCGGTCGGTCCGGCATAGTTTCTATCCTGCCGGGCGATTATGGCAGCCATTTCCGCAGCCGGTCGGCGATCCCGCCCGATCTCCATCAAGGTTCCCATTATAATGCGCACCATATTATAAAGAAAGCCGTCGGCGGCGATATCAAGAACCAGGTAATCGCCCTGTTCTTGCAGATGGCATTGTGATATGGTGCGTGTGAAGGTTTTTACCGAAGAGCCGCTGGCACAAAAGGATTTGAAATTTTGCCTGCCAGTAAGGAACCTGCAGGATTCCTGCATGGCCTTAATATTAAGGGTCTCCGTGCTGCACCAGGCATATTTCCGCTGGCAGACCGCTCCAATGGGATTGCGGTATATCAGGTAGCGGTAATGCTTGATCTTGGCTTGAAAGCGGGGATGGAAACAGTCCGGGGCAGCCTGGCTTTGCAGCACCTGAATATCCGCCGGCAAATGGCTGTTCAAGGCCTGACCCCAACGCTCCGCCGGTATGCTGGCGGCGGTGTCAAAGGCAATTACCTGTCCTAAAGCGTGCACCCCGGCATCGGTACGACCGGCAAATAACAATGATACCTCTTCACCGCTAAGACTGTTAATGGCTTGCTGCAGTATGGCCTGCACGGTGGGAACCCGGAGTTGAATCTGAAAGCCATGATAATGGCTGCCGTCATATTGAATAATCATTTTAATCCTGTGCATGAGACTCTCCCTAATATGCAATGGTATCAAAGCAGCCAGGCCAGACATAGCACAAGAACATGAATGCTGATATACTGGTAATCCCCTTTGCCCATGGATAACGGCCGCATGCGGGTGCGTGCCTGCCCTGCCGCATAAGCCCTGCTTTCCATAGCTTCCCCGATATCAATGGCCCGCTGGAGCGACAGCCTTAGGAGCGGCACCACCAGGCTCAATGCGTTTTGCAGCCGCTTCTTGATATTAAAACCTACCGATGCTGCCCCCCGGCCTATTTGCGCCATCCTGATCTGCTCTGTTTCTTCCACCAGTATGGGCAGGAAACGCAACGCCAGACTGATTATAATAACCAGTTCCCCTACCGGCAAACCGGTTCGGGCCAGGGGGGACAATATGCGCTCCAGGCCATGGGTCAAAGCAGCCGGCGCGGTGCTAAAGGTCAAAACCAGGGCCGCCAGCACTATCACGGTAAGACGTATGGCCAGGGCTGCCACCGCTGCTAATGCTTCTGCAGCGGGATATAGGCTGGCACCGACAATCCATTGCAAAATCAGGGTAATGATGATAATCCAAAGAAAGGGCCGGTAGCCCTGCCAATAGGCCCTGAAACCGATCTGGCTCTGCCAGGCCAATGCCAGTACAAAGAAGGCCAGGCACACTAATCCTAAAGGATATGAGGCTGCGGCTACAGCAACGCTTAAGAGCGCCAACCCCAGCATTTTGCTGCGCGGGTCGAGCCGGTGCAGGAATGAGTCGATAAGAATATACTGCCCCTGATCAAGTTGGGCATATTTCATGGCCATGGTCCCCTGTAATTCGGTTGGGATGACAACGGTAGGCCGCTCAGGATGACAACGGTAGGCCACCTGAGACGACAACGGTAGATCGTCTGGGATGACAACAGTAAGCTGCTGGCATTCCGGACCCTGCATAAAATCATTAAACGTTTCGTTAATGACCGGCCCCTTGACGAAGTTTTTGAATAATTAGCTCGGCAGCCTGTTCGCGATTCTGAACCCGCCGGGAAAGGGGCCACCCGCAATGCAGCAGCCTGGTGATTAAATCCTGATAAGCGGCTAATTTAAGGCCCAGAGGGAGCAACTGCGGTTGATAGGCAGGAAGATCTGCGCAAGCTGCCTCCAAAACCATCGTGCCCCGGTCGATAATCAATAAGCGGTCACAGATGGACAGGTGATTCATATTGTGGCTGACCATTATAATGCCGGTAGACTGAGCGGCCAACTGACACAGCACTTTAAAGAGCTGCTCCTGGCCCCAATAATCGAGCCCGGCCGCCGGCTCATCGAGGAGCAGATAAGATGGTTTCATGGCCAGTATGCTGGCAATCGCCACTCTCCGCTGCTCACCGCCACTCAGGCTGCACGTCTGGCGGTCTTTCATGGAATGATAATCCAGACCTACCTGTTGCATGCTCCAGAGCACCCGTTCCATGACCTGCTGGCGGTTCATATCCATATTCCTGGGCCCGTAGGCGATTTCATCATACACCAGGCGTTCAAAAATCTGGCGCTCAGGAAATTGCTGCACCAGGCCTACCCGTTGATGCCACACCCGGCCCTGGTCAGGAGTCAATAGTCGACAGGAATCATCCTCTAACTCTACTGCACCCTGGTCAGGTTTGAGCATGCCCGCCAGAATCAGCAACAGTGTCGATTTTCCCGACCCGGAATGGCCGGTTACGCCCATAATCTCCCCCGGACTTACCTTTATGGAGATGTTGTTTATGGCCCGGGTTTGATAAGGTGTTTTTGCTTGATATGTGTAAGCGATATTTTTCACCGCAAGTGGCATAGCGCTTTGATTAAGTCCTCCATTAACAGGATAGTATCCGATAATCTGCTGGGAATGCCGCGATTGATAAGGTCTATTAAGACCCTTACTTCCAATGGCGCAACCCCCAGGCAGCGCATCTTGTCGGTCTGGGGCAGAATATCCCGAGGCGATCCCTCCAGGGCGATTTGCCCCTGTTGCAGGATAATTATGCGGTCGGCCATAACCACTTCCTCCACCTGATGGGTAATCCAAATCAGCCCCACCCGGCCTTCCTGACGCAGGGACAGCAGGGCTTGAATTACCTCCCGCTGCCCGGCCTGATCCAACATGCTGGTAGGCTCATCAAGAATCAGGTAGCCTGGTTGCATGGCCAGGAGTCCGGCCAGGGCCGCTTTCTGTTTAAGACCTCCGGACAAAAGATAAGGAGGATGTTTTGCCAACTCCTCCATAGATAACTGTTGCAAGGCTCTCTGTACCCTGCTGCGAATCTCTGCAGGGGAAAGACCCAAATTTTCAGGTCCAAAAGCCACATCTTCTTCAACTGTCGGGGCAATGAAGTGATGATCCGGTTGAGCATGGAGCAGACCGACCCTCTTCTTAATGGCGGTACTATGGGTGCGGCTGTCCATACCATCCACTGTTACACTGCCCTGGGAGGGCAGCAACATCCCGTTCATAAGCCTGGCCAGGGTTGACTTTCCAGAACCATTGCTGCCCAGAATAGCTACAAACTCCCCCGGTTGGACCTGCAGATCCAATCTGTCAATCACCGCAATTCCCGCTTTATAATGAAAGCTGGCCTGCTTAAGGCAGATCATTTCAGCAATTCAATAATTGCCATGGGGGCGCCATCTCCTTGACGGTAGCCAATCTTTATAATACGGGTATAGCCGCCCTGACGTTCCTGGTAGCGGTCTGCCAGCTCAGAAAACAGTTTCTTGACCACCGGTTCCTTGGTTAGATAAGAGTGGGCCTGACGGCGTGCATGCAAATCCCCTTGTTTGCCAAGGCTTATCATCTTATCAGTGATGCGTTTAATCTCTTTAGCTCTGGTTTCTGTGGTGGTTATTTTTTCATTTTCCAACAAAGAGGTTACGGCATTTCTCAGCAATGCCTTTCTTTGATGGCTCAAAAGCCCTAATCTACGGTAAGCCACAGGGGCTCCTCCTTTCTAGTCCTCTGGTTTCTTAAAGGACAGGTCAAGTTCTTTTAGTTTTCTTTCAATTTCTTCCAGGGATTTTTGCCCCAGGTTCCTGATCTTGCTCATTTCTTCCCGAGTCTTTTCAATGAGATCTCCAACGGTATTGATATTAGCCCTTTTTAAGCCGTTGGAGGCACGCACCGAAAGTTCCAGTTCTTCGATGGACATCTCCAGGACCTTGTCTTTCTTTTCTTCTTCTTTTTCTACCAATATTTCTACTTCCGCATAGGTGTCATCAATCTCGGTAAACAGTTTTAAGTATTCGATCAGGATTTGAGCTGATAAGCTGATGCCTTCTTCCGGACTGATGCTTCCATTAGTCCATACCTCCAGGGTCAGGCTGTCATAATCGGTGCGCTTGCCGACCCGGGCCATATCCACAGAATAGTTGACCTTGGTAACCGGGGTATATATGGAGTCAATGGGTATCAACCCTACGATATCTTCACCCTTTATCGGCTGCTGATCAGCGCTTACGTAGCCCCGACCGCGTTCGATGGTGAGTTCCATGGCTATTTTAGCCCCTTGATCAAGGGTCGCAATATGAAGATCCGGGTTGAGTATCTCCACTTCACCATCAGGTGTAATGTCGCTGGCCTTCAACTCCATTTTACCTTCTTGCTCGATGCGCAAAATCTTGCGCTCCTGATTATCGTATTTGAGAACCAATTTCTTAATGTTGAGGATAATTTCCGTGGTGTCCTCCACAACATTGGGTATGGTTGAGAATTCATGCAATACCCCATCTATCTTGATGGAGGTAACCGCCGCTCCCGGCAACGAGGACAAGAGCACCCGGCGCAGGGAATTGCCCAGTGTGGTGCCGTAACCACGCTCCAATGGTTCAATAACAAACTTGCCATAGTTGTTTTCGGCATCTTTATCCACACACTCAATGCGTGGTTTTTCCATTTCTAGCATTACAATAGACCCTCCTTTCTAGTGTTGATTATCTAGAGTAGAGTTCTACGATGAGCTGTTCATGAACCTGAGTGTCAATCTGATCCCGTGTCGGGTAAGCCAGCACAGTACCAGACAGATTCTCCACATCCACAGTCAGCCACTCTGGTGGGGTCTTATATGCTGCCTGCTCCTTGACTTCCGCAAATTTGGAAGAATCCTTGCGGCCAGGCCGGACCTGAATAACATCATTCACCCTGACCAGCATGGAAGGAATAGTAGCCTTTTTGCCATTAATGCTAAAATGTCCATGGTTGACCAACTGGCGGGCTTCTGCTCGAGATGCAGCAAAACCGAGCCGGTACACTACATTATCCAAACGTCTCTCCAACAGGACCAGGAGGTTCTCACCGGTAATCCCCTGCTGGCGATCGGCCTTTTTAAAATAATTGCTAAACTGTTTTTCCAAAACCCCATAGATTCTGCGGGTTTTTTGTTTTTCGCGCAACTGTAGCCCGTATTCGGAGGGCTTTTGTCTCCGGCCTTGTCCATGGGCACCCGGCGGATAGGGTTTTCTCTCTACAGAGCACTTTTCCGAGTAGCACCGGTCTCCCTTTAGGAACAGCTTTTCACCCTCCCGGCGACACTGGCGGCAAACGGAATCAATATATCTTCCCACTTATGCCACTACCTCCTTATACTCTTCTTCTTTTGGGCGGCCTGCACCCGTTGTGGGGAATGGGTGTTACATCTTTAATCACACTTACTTCTAAACCCGCAGCCTGCAGGGAGCGAATCGCTGCTTCACGTCCTGCCCCGGGGCCTTTGACATAACATTCAACTTCTTTTAGACCATGCTCCATAGCCGCTCGTGCTGCGTTCTCCGCCGCCTGTTGAGCCGCAAAAGGTGTACTTTTGCGGGATCCCTTGAAACCAACCGTCCCGGCACTCGACCAGGAGATGGCATTTCCATGCCGATCGGTAATGGAGATGATGGTATTGTTAAAGGTTGATTTGATGTGAGCAATGCCATGTTCTATGTTCTTTTTCTCACGCCTTTTAACCCTGGTGGTTGTCTTTCTGGCCACTAATGAATCCCCCTTTTCACACTATTTCTTTCTGCCTCCCGCAGTCCGCTTGGGTCCTTTGCGGGTGCGTGCATTTGTCTTGGTATTCTGGCCTCTGACCGGCAGGCCGCGCCGATGGCGTATCCCCCGGTAACAACCCAGGTCCATCAACCTCTTGATATCCATACTGATCTGTCTGCGCAGATCACCTTCCACATGATGGTTCTTTTCAATGATTTCCCTCAGCCTGGAAACCTCTTCCTCGGTTAAATCTTTGACCCGGGTATCGGGATTTATACCTGCCTGAGCCAGGATCTGCCTTGAGGAAGGCCTGCCGATGCCGTAAATATATGTTAGCGACACTTCAACTCTTTTGTCCCGCGGTAAGTCTACACCAGCTATTCTTGCCAAATCTTTTCACCTCCCGATTATTTAACCTTGCACCTGTTTATGCTTGGGGTTTTCACATATTACCATGACCCGCCCCTTGCGTTTGATAATCTTGCATTTCTCACACATTGGCTTGACTGACGGTTTTACCTTCAAGATCTTTACCTCCTCGTTTTGCCCGTGTCCTACTTAAAACGATAAGTAATTCTGCCGCGGTTTAAATCATAAGGGGAAAGTTCTACCATTACCCTGTCCCCCGGTAGTATTCTGATAAAATTCATTCTCATTTTACCCGAAATATGGGCGAGGACCTTATGGCCGTTTTCCAGTTCCACTTTGAACATGGCGTTAGGCAGTGGTTCTATTACCTTACCCTCGATCTCGATGACATCCTCCTTAGCCATTTACCAGACCTCCTTCCCATTCGATGCGCCAGTAGCGCTTGCGTTTTTCAGGTATCTCCTCAAAATATGGTTTCCCGGAATCTCTCCGCTTTTTATGATTGCAATAATCTCCTCTGCTTTCATGCCGGTAAACTGGAGGTGCTTGATGTTCTTAACCTTGGGGTTCTCTATCCTCCTGAGATCGCCATCTGCCAGGGTTACCAGCCTATCGTTAACTACCCCGACAATTACAAATATGCGGCCTTGATCCCGACCCGTCTTTGAGTAAACCACTTTACCAAGCATTTCTTCTAAAATTACCGTCCACCCCCGTTTGATAGGTAAATATCCGTATTTGCCCCGGATTTCCTGGGTTGAAATCCACCCGACCCCATCCCGGCAATGTCGGATCCTCTATAAACCGGCCAGCACTTTTTGGATGTCGGCAAATACCTGCGTACTATCACGGTTGCCATCTAAGCTAAACAAAACCCCCTGCTGCTCATAATAATCCAGCAATGGCCTGGTTTGCTGCTGGTAAACCTGCAGGCGCTTGCGAGCGGTTTCCTCCTGGTCATCGCTGCGCTGCACCAGTCCCCCGCCGCATTTGTCACAAATACCGGCCCGGGCTGGAGGACTGAAGATGACATGATATACTGTTTTGCATTTTGAGCAGCTTACTCTCCCCGTAGTCCTCTGAATCAGAATTTCATCAGGAACAGAGATGTTAATGGCGGCTTCAATCTTTTTATCAAGCCGGGCCATAACCTGATCCAGGGCTTGCGCTTGCACAATGGTTCTGGGAAAGCCGTCCAGTAAAAAGCCCATGGCGCAGTCCGGCTGGGCCAGGCGATCTTCCACAATGCCGATGGTCACTTCGTCAGGCACCAGTTGGCCCTTGTCCATGAATAACCTGGCTTTTATTCCCATTTCTGTACCCTGCTCAACCGCTTCCCTGAACATGTCTCCAGTGGATATATGCGGAACCGGGTAGGCTGCCTTGATGAAGTCGGCCTGGGTTCCCTTTCCTGCGCCTGGAGGTCCCATTATAATTAGGTTCATTTTGTCATCTCCCTATTTAACAAAGCCTTCATAACTTCGCAGCAACAGGTTGGATTCTATTTGTTTCATGGTATCTAATGCCACACCGACCATGATCAACAGCGATGTACCCCCAAAGGCCAGGCTGGTGACATGAGTCGCCGCCACTACAAAGTTCGGCAAGACCGCAATCAAGGCCAGGAATGTACCTCCGGCCAGGGTTAACCTGGTCAGAACCCGGTCAATATACTCGGCCGTCGGTCTTCCAGGCCGAATACCGGGAACAAATCCACCATATTTCTTAATATTATCGGCCACATCTGCCGGGTTAAAAATAATAGATACATAGAAAAATGTAAAGAACACAATCAACAAGGCATAAACCAGATTGTAAGCCGGACTGCCCTGGTTAAAATGAGTGTTCAAGAAAGTGTTAAAGCCCGAAGCCGGGTCCATCCATGATCCGATCGTGGCCGGAAACATCAATAAGGACATGGCGAATATAATCGGGATAACACCAGCGGTATTAACCTTTAGGGGCAGAAAAGTGCTTTGCCCGCCATAGAGCTTGCGCCCTACCACTCTTTTGGCATATTGCACCGGCAGCCTCCTCTGGCCTTCATTGACAGCAATTATCGCCACTATGATCGCCAAAGCCAGGATAATAAACAATGCAATGTTGAAGAAGCCAATGATGCCGCCGGTTAACTCCTGGTGCACTCCGGCCAGCTGGCTGGGAATACGGGAGACAATGCCCGCAAATATCAACAGTGAAATGCCATTTCCTACGCCTTTTTCCGTTATCATCTCGCCGATCCACATCAACAGGGCTGTGCCGGCGGTCAAGCAGATGGCGATGAACAGGTAGGACCAAAAGATGTTGTTCTGCACCGCACCACTGCGTCCCAGTGCGATGGCCATGCCCATAGCCTGGATAAAGGCTAAAACCACGGTTCCATACCTGGTGTATTGGGCAATGACCTTGCGCCCCTCCTCGCCCTCCTTCTGCAGCTGTTCCAGCTTGGGAATTACCACTGTGAGCAGTGACATGATAATGGACGCGTTAATATAGGGGGTGATGCTCATGGCAAATATGCTGAAGCGCTTAAAAGCACCCCCGGAGATGATGTCAAAGAAATTAAACAACTGTCCGCTCAAGAATTTCTGTACCGCTTCCGGGCTGATGCCGGGCACCGGGATATGGGCCCCTATTCTAAACACCAGAAACATAAATAAGGTGAAAAGAAGCTTTTGCCTCAGGTCCCCTACTTTGACTGCTTTTTGTAACGAACCTAGCATTAGATCACCTCAACTTTACCACCCAGGGCGGTGACTTTCTCTGCGGCCTGCCGGCTCACTTTATGAACCTTCAAGGTCAGCTTGCGCTCCAGCACACCGTCACCGAGAATCTTAACCCCATCATATATGTTCTTGATAACACCATGCTGTTTCAAGAGTTCGGGGGTTACCTCGGTGCCATCATCAAAAATATTCAAATCCTTGACATTGACAATGGCATAACGGATTTTAAATATATTGGTAAATCCCCGTTTGGGAATTCGCCTTTGCAGCGGCATCTGTCCACCCTCAAAGCCAAGTCTGACCCCACCGCCAGAACGGGCCTTTTGCCCTTTATGGCCTTTGGTTGAAGTCTTCCCATGGCCGGAACCTATTCCCCGGCCAATGCGTTTAGTTCGTTTATTGGCGCCGGATGGAGATTTTAGTTCATGTAGTTTCAACATCAAAACCTCCCTGTTATTTATCTACTTCTTCAACAGCCACCAGATGTTTCACTTTATTAATCTGGCCGCGCAATTCAGGACAATCCTGTCGGTAAATGCTCTGCTGCAATTTCCTGAAGCCGAGGCTTTTTATGGTCAATTTCTGGGTTTCGGAACATCCAATACTACTCTTGGTCCAGGTAATCTTAATCATACTAGCCACGAGATTTCCCCCCTAACCCATAATTTCATCAATGGTCTTGCCCCGTTGGCGGGCAACCACTTCAGCCTTCTTCAGGTTCCTTAAGCCTTCCATGGTGGCATGAACCATATTGTTGGAGTTGGAAGATCCCAATGATTTGGTGAGTATGTCCTTGATTCCGGCCGATTCCAGGACAGCCCGAACCGGACCTCCGGCGATAACACCGGTTCCTGCCGAGGCCGGTTTCAATAAGACCTGGCCGGCACCAAATCTGCCCAGGATCTGATGGGGTATGGTGCGCTCTGCTATCAATGGTACATCAATCATATTCTTTTTGGCGTTTTCGATCGCCTTGCGAATTGCTTCAGGCACTTCTGTGGCTTTTCCCTTGCCGGTGCCGACTCTGCCTGCGCCATCTCCTACCACCACCAGGGCACTGAAACTGAACCTGCGACCGCCTTTTACGACCTTGGCTACGCGCCTGATGTTGACAACCTTCTCTATCAGTTCAGGAGTGGCCTGTTCTCTTTCGTTCATCCTTTCCCTCCTAGCTGGATTTCTGGTCCTAAAACTCTAAACCGCCTTCTCTAGCTGCTGCAGCCAACGCGGCCACACCACCATGATACTTGTAGCCGTTGCGGTCGAACACTACTGTCGTAATGCCCTTTTCCTTTGCTTTGCGCGCTATAGCCACACCTACCTCTTTTGCCGCCTCCTGATTGGTACGCGATGCCATAGCTTTGAAACCGGGTTCCAGTGTAGAGGCTGACACCATAGTAATCCCCTTGCTGTCGTCTATTATCTGCGCGTAAATATGGTTCAGACTCTTGTAAACGCACAGGCGGGGGGCAGCGCTACTACCCGATATTTTTCTGCGAATACGCTGATGTTTCTTATCTCTAAGGCTTTTTTTGCTGGATTTCTTAAACAACCTTTGTCACTCCCTTCCCGGTTATCTGGATCCAGACTTACCGGCCTTGCGCCTGATGACTTCATTATCATATTTGATGCCTTTGCCTTTATACGGTTCTGGTTTTCTGATGGCACGAATATGCGCAGCGGTGTTGCCGACCAATTGTTTATCGATGCCTTTTACTGTAATCCTGGTTGCGGCCGGCACCTCAAATTCGATGCCTTCCGGCGGATCTATTTCTACCGGATGGGAGAAGCCGATATTAATAACCAGTTTCTTGCCCTGTAACTGAGCCCTATAGCCCACGCCTACCAATTCCAGCTTGCGTTCAAAACCTGCGCTGACCCCCTGCACCATATTGGCTGCCAGGGCGCGGGTCAGTCCATGAAAAGCACGATTCTGTTTACTGTCACTAGGTCTGGCAACCACCAGGTTGTTGTCTTCTTGCTTAATCATTATCTCCCCGGGGATGTGCTGACTTAAGCTGCCTTTGGGGCCAGTGACGATGATGTTTCCGGCGTCTATTTTAATAGTCACCCCTGCGGGTATTTCAATTGGTTTTTTTCCTATTCTAGACATTGCTCACCCCTCCTTTGGCTACCAGATATAGCATAGGACTTCCCCGCCAATTCCCATTTTACGGGCTTGCTTGTCGCTCATCAGTCCTTGCGAAGTGGATATTACTGCGGTTCCCAAGCCTCCCAAAACCTTGGGAACCTCATCCTTTTTTACATAAACCCTTAATCCCGGCTTGCTGATCCGCTTGATGCCGGTGATTACCTTTTCTTTATTAGGACCATATTTCAGGTAGATGCGGATGATCCCCTGCTTACCGTCCTTGATGTATTCATAATCCTTGATATATCCTTCTTCCTTCATAATGGCAGCGATGCCCACCTTGGTTTTGGAAGAGGGAATCTCAACGGTCTCATGCATGACCATATTGCCGTTTCTAATCCTGGTCAGGAAGTCGGCTACTGGATCAGTCATGACCATACTAAATACCTCCTTTATTACAGCCTACCAGCTCGCTTTGGTAACCCCTGGCAGTTCACCTTTGTGTGCAAGTTCACGGAAACAGATTCTACACATTCCAAATTTACGCATATAAGCCCGCGGTCTTCCACAAATCTTGCACCTATTATAAGTACGAACCTCGAACTTCTGAGTACGCTGCTGCTTGGCAATAAGAGCCTTCTTTGCCATTCGTTTACCTCCTTATCTAAAAGGCATGCCCATACATCTTAACAACTCTCTGGCTTCTTCATCACTGTGGGCAGTGGTAACAATAACTACTTCCATTCCTCTTATCTTATCGATCTTATCGTATTCGATTTCAGGAAAAATGGTCTGCTCCTTGATTCCCAGGGAGTAGTTGCCGCGGCCATCAAAAGCCTGCGGTGATACCCCACGAAAGTCCCTGACCCTGGGCAGAGCCAAATTGATGAGCCGATCCAGGAACTCATACATGCGTTCCCCGCGCAAGGTAACCTTGCAGCCAATTGCCATGCCTTCACGCAGTTTAAATCCGGCGATCGATTTCTTGGCCCTGGTAATGACCGGTTTTTGTCCGGTTATTATGGCTTAGGTCGTTAACCGCCCCGTCCAGCGCTTTCGGGTTCTGCACGGCTTCCCCGGCGCCAATATTGAGAATAACCCGATCCACCTTGGGAACCTGCATGATATTTTTATATTGAAATCTTTCCATCAGCTTGGGAATCATCTCTTGTTTATATTGGTCATATAACCTGGCCATGGTTTAGCTAGCCTCCCTTTCTGGAGAATCTCAGTCTATTATTTCTCCGCACTTCTTGCATTTTCTAGCCCTTTCCGTTTCCAGAATGGCCTTGCCGACGCGAGTGGGCTTGTTGCATTTACCACAGACCAGCATCACATTGGAGGCATTCAGAGGGGCCTCAATATTGATAATCCCGCCTTGCGGCACAGTGCGGCTGGGTTTCTGATGCCTTTTCACCCGGTTTAAGCCTTCTACAACAACTTTATTAGTCTTGGGCAAGGCCCTGATGACTTTGCCTTTCTTGCCTGCGTCTTTTCCGGTTATCACCAGGACAGTGTCGCCCTTTTTGATGTTCATCTCTTTTACACCTCCACCTTACAGGACTTCCGGCGCCAGGGATATGATCTTCATGAAGTTCCTATCCCGCAGTTCCCTGGCTACCGGTCCGAAAATACGGGTGCCCTTGGGATTGTTGTTTTCGTCTATGATCACAGCGGCATTTTCGGAAAAAGCGATATATGAACCGTCGGGGCGTCTAATTTCCTTTTTGGTGCGCACCACCACCGCCTTGACTACATCGCCTTTCTTAACCACACCACCGGGAGATGCTTCCTTGACCGCAGCCACGATGATGTCACCAACCGTGGCATATTTTCGGGCTGACCCGCCCAGCACCTTAATGCATAGCACCTTTTTGGCGCCGGTGTTGTCGCCCACCTGCAGCATCGTTTCTTGTTGAATCACGGTGTAACCTCCCTTTCGAACCTGAACCTATTGCAAGGTCTCGGCCCGGTGAATGATTTCTACCAATTGCCATCTCTTATCTTTACTCAGGGGCCTGGTTTCCATGATTTTTACCACGTCACCGGTTTTGGCAGCATTGTCTTCATCATGGGCTTTGTATTTCTTACTGGTTTTAATGGTCTTTTTATACAGAGGATGCTGTTTGACTGTTTCCACACTAACGGTGATCGTCTTATTCATCCTATCACTGCTTACCGTACCGACCCGGACTTTTCTGTTATGCTGGTTTTCAGTCACCCTTAGACCTCCTTTTACCTATTTCCCTTGGCCAGTTCCCGCTGCCTCAGAATGGTTTTGCACCTGGCGATGTTTTTCTTAACATCGTTGATCCTCATCGGGTTATCCAGCTGTCCGGTGGCAAGTTGGAACCTCAAATTAAACAACTCATCTTTATGGTCTGATACTTTCTGCCTTAATTCATCGTCGGTTAGCTCCCTGATTTTGCTAGTTTTCACTAACCTCACCACCCATTTCTTCTCTTTTTACAAACCTGCACTTAATGGGAAGCTTGTGGGCTGCGAGTCGCATGGCCTCCCTGGCAACTTCTTCACTGACACCTGCTAGTTCAAACATGATGCGGCCCGGTTTCACTACTGCCACCCAGTGCTCGGGGGAGCCTTTGCCTTTGCCCATACGGGTTTCAGCAGGCTTTACCGTTAATGGCCGGTCAGGAAAGATCTTTATCCACAGTTGTCCGCCCCTTCTAACATAACGGTTGATCGCAATTCGTGCTGCCTCGATCTGCCGGTTGGTAATCCAGGCCGGTTCTAAGGCCTGCAGGGCAAAATCACCATAGGTTATTTCATGACCTTTTATAGCTTTGCCTTTCAGGCTGGGACGGTGCTGTTTTCTATACTTGACTCTTTTAGGGGTTAGCATTATTTCTCGGCCTCCTCCGCTCTAGTCTGTTTTGGCCGCTGTTTAGCCTCGGGCATGATTTCTCCCCGATTCAACCACACCTTGATGCCAATCTTGCCATAGGTGGTATTGGCTTCGGCAAAACCGTAGTCTACATCTGCCCGCAGGGTGTGCAAGGGCACCTTGCCTTCCGCATACCATTCTGTGCGAGCAATTTCAGCGCCGCCCAGGCGACCGGCAATGGCTATCTTAATGCCTACTGCGTTGGCCCTCATGGTGCGTCCTACGGTTTGCTTCATGGCTCTACGGAAAGAGATCCTCTTTTCCAGCTGTTGGGCGACGTTTTCAGCCACAATCTGGGCATCCAACTCCGGACGCTTGATTTCCTGAATATTGATATTAACATTCTTTTTGGTCATCTTTATCAATTCGGATTTCAGATGCTCCACTTCCTGGCCGCCACGGCCAATGATTATACCGGGCTTGGCGGTATGAATGGTAATTCTCACCCGGTTGCCGGTTCTTTGAATCTCCACCTTGGACACACCGGCGGTATAAAACCTCTCTTTGATGTAGTTGCGCACCTTGTAATCTTCATGGAGCAGTTCGGTATAGTCGCGGTCAGCAAACCAGTTGGAGTCCCAATCGCGAATGACGCCGATTCTAAATCCTTTTGGATGTACCTTTTGACCCACTATTTAACCTCCCTTTCCTTTAAAACCACCGTAACATGACTGGTTCTATGGCGTCTTACATCAGCTCGGCCATAGCCCCGGGGTTGCATTCTCTTCATGATGGGTCCCTCATCGATATATATTGCGGCCACAAATAACTCATCGGAATCCATGTCGTAGTTATGTTCCGCATTGGCTACGGCGGATTTTAACACCTTGTTGATCAAGGGAGCGGATCTCTTATTGGCGTACTTTAATATGCCGATCGCTTCTTTTACGTCCTTGCCCCGTACCAGATCAGCGACCTGACGCGCCTTAAAAGGAGATATTCTTAAATAGCGTGCAATGGCTCTTGCTTCCATATTAATTTGCCTCCTTTCTACCTGGATCTGCTCGACTTTTCGGATTTGCCGGCATGGCCCCGATAGGTTCTGGTGGGGGCAAATTCACCCAGCTTCATGCCAACCATATCTTCAGTAATGTATATCGGAACATGTCTGCGCCCATCGTGGACAGCCACGGTGTGCCCTATCATCTGGGGAAACACCGTGGAGCGCCGTGACCAGGTTTTGATAACGGTTTTTTTGCCTGAATCATTCATCTGTTCCACTTTGGCGAGTAGCTTTGCTTCGCAATAAGGTCCTTTTTTCAGTGACCTAGCCATCTAAAGACCTCCTTTATTTCCGCTTCTTGACAATCATCTGGTCAGAAGGTTTTTTCTTGCGGGTCTTGCCGCCAATGGCGATTTTACCCCATGGGGAAACCGGGTATTTTCTGCCAATGGGCGCACGGCCCTCGCCGCCGCCATGAGGATGATCCGCCGGATTCATAACCGACCCTCTGACGCCGGGCCTGATGCCCATCCATCTGGCACGACCAGCTTTGCCCAGGTTCATGTTCTCATGTTCCAGGTTGCCAATCTGCCCGATGGTAGCCCGACAGTTGACATGTATAAGCCGCACTTCACCAGAAGGCAAGCGCACATGGGCGTAGGCACCTTCTTTGGCCATAAGCTGGGCTACCGCACCGGCGGAACGTACCAGTTGCCCGCCTTTGCCCGGCCTCAGCTCGATATTATGAATAAGAGAACCGACCGGGATATCCTTTAGAGCCATGGCATTACCGACTTTGATATCTGAGCCGGTCCCGGATACAACGGTGTCCCCTACCTTAAGATTCTGGGGGGCGATGATGTAAGCTTTGCTGCCATCTTGATAATGCAGTAAAGCGATATTCGCCGAGCGATTGGGATCATATTCTATGGCTGCTACTTTAGCCGGCACCTGATCCTTGATTCTTTTGAAGTCGACCAGGCGATATAAGCGTTTATGTCCACCACCACGATGTCTTACCGTCATGCGCCCTTTGGCATTTCGTCCCCCGGTGCTTTTCAATGGAGCGGTAAGGCTTTTTTCGGGTTCGGTTTTGGTGATTTCATCAAATGTCATCACGGTCATTTGTCTTCTACTGGGTGTGGTAGGCCTGAATTTCTTTATGCCCATCTAGTGTCCCTCCTTGCAACGCCATACTGCGACGGTTTACATTCCTTCGAAAAGTTTGATCTTCTGGCCCGGCTTCAAAATAATGATGGCCTTTTTGCGATCTGGGGTGTGGCCTGCAGTGCGCCCCATGCGCTTCGGTTTCCCCTTAACAATCATGGTGTAAACCTTTTCGACTCTGACATTGAAAATATTCTCAATTGCATTCTTAATCTCGGTCTTATTGGCCCTTTTATCCACAATAAAGGTATATTTATTGTCAGCCAGCAGCCCCATTGATTTTTCGGTAACAATCGGCTTGATAATTATATCCCGATAGTCTCTCATCTTAAGCAAATACCTCCTCTACCCTGGCAACGGCATCCTTGGTGATGAGCAGGACATCGTAGTTCATCAGGTCGTAAACATTCATGTAGTCTACTGCCAATGGCTTTACTCCAGGGATGTTGCGCGCTGACTTGATTACATTTTCGTCCGCATCCGCTATGACTACCAGGGTCTTTTTATCTACTTGCAGGGAATCCAGGGTCTGCAGCATGGCTTTTGTTTTGGGGAGATCGAATTTTAATTCATCCAGCACGATAAGGTTGTTATCGAGAACCTTGCTGCTCAATGCTGACCTCATGGCCAGTCTCCTTACCTTCCGGGGCAGGACATAGGAATAGTCCCTCGGTCTGGGGCCAAAAGCAATACCGCCGGTTCTCCATAGAGGGTTGCGGCTGCTGCCCACCCGGGCGCGCCCGGTTCCTTTTTGTCTCCATGGCTTCCTGCCACCACCACGGACTTCAGCTCGCGTCTTGGTGGAAGCAGTGCCCACCCGCCGATTGTTTAGTTGCATTTTTATAAACTGATGCAGAACCGCTTGATTGGGTGTAATGCCAAAAACTTCATCACTTATCTCAAGCTCTCCGATTTGGGCCCCGCTCATATTGTATATGGCTACTTTAGGCACTTATTTACCCTCCTTTGTCAGGCCTTTATGCCTTGACTGAATTCTTTATGGTGACAAGACCTCTTTTGGGCCCTGGGATTGATCCCCTTATTAAAATCAGGTTTCTTTCTGGATAGACTTTTACTACCTTCAGGCCTTGGACGGTTACCCTTGACCCGCCTAATCTGCCGGGCAGCTTTCTACCTTTAAACACTCGAGCCGGCCCTTTGGCTGCCAGTGAACCGGGGCGGCGATGATATTTGGAGCCATGCCCCATTGAACCTCGCCGGAAATTATGCCTCTTAACTCCTCCGGCAAAACCCTTTCCCTTGGAGGTGCCCACTACGTCAACCAGGTCGCCACTCGCAAACACATCCGCCTGTATATCCTGACCAATCTCGTACTGATCCACGTTGTCAACGCGAAACTCCCGAATAAAACGCAGCGGTTTCACATTGGCTTTTTTAAAATGCCCTTTGATGGGTTTATTGGCCAGTCTCTCTTTCAGGTTGTAAAAACCTACCTGAACTGCATTGTAACCGTCAATATTCTCGGTTTTCTTTTGCAACACGGTGCATGGTCCGGCTTCCACTACGGTCACCGGCACCGCTTTGCCGCCTTCGTCAAAAATCTGCGCCATCCCGATCTTTACGCCCAGAATTGCTTTATTCAGATTTCCAGCCATGTTTTCTACCTCCTTATTGGTATGTTCTCAGTGATTGGTTGGAAGTGGTTCCAACTTCACTTCTTTTGACTGGCGGGCTGCCTCTAAACCTGTTAAACCCACTGGTTTTTCAGCAGCAAGACCACATTTATAACTTGATTTCAATATCCACCCCGGAAGGTAAATCCAAATGCATTAAAGCATCTATGGTTTTAGGGTTGGGATCCAGGATATCGATAAGCCGCTTATGGGTCCTCATCTCAAACTGTTCCCGCGAATCCTTATTAACATGGGGTGATCTCAAAATGGTATAAATACTCTTTTCGGTCGGCAGGGGAATAGGGCCGGATACATTGGATCCGTTTTTCCTCGCTGTGTCCACAATCTTCTGTGAGGACTGATCGAGAAGTTTGTGATCGAACGCCTTGAGTCTAATCCTTACTTTTTGTTGGCCGTTCACGCTTTGTTAAACCTCCTTAGCTGGCTTAAGTCGTACACGCGTCCGGGTGTTCGGTTGGGAAGGACGGCTATTCTCCCAACCGGCACCCAATTGCAACCGTTATTAGTTAATTGACGTGACTACGCCGGCGCCCACAGTTCTGCCGCCCTCACGGATGGCGAAACGCAGTCCCTGCTCGATGGCGATGGGAGTGATCAGTTCAATGGCCATTTGCACATTGTCACCCGGCATTACCATCTCTACTCCCTCCGGCAATTCGATGACTCCGGTTACATCAGTGGTTCTAAAGTAGAACTGCGGCCGGTAGCCTCCGAAAAATGGAGTGTGGCGTCCACCTTCTTCTTTGGTTAATACATAGACTTCGGCATTGAATTTGGTCAGGGGCTTGATGCTCCCCGGCTTGGCCAATACCATGCCTCTTTCCACTTCTTTGCGGTCTACGCCCCTGAGTAAGGTCCCGATGTTGTCTCCGGCTTGCGCATAGTCCAATAGTTTCCTGAACATTTCTACTCCGGTGCATACCGTCTTTCTGATCTCATCGCGCATCCCAACGATTTCTACTTCGTCTCCCACTTTGACCTGGCCGCGCTCCACACGACCCGTGGTGACGGTGCCTCTGCCGGTGATGGTGAATACGTCTTCAATCGGCATCAAAAAGGGTTTGTCTACCGCCCTTTCCGGCAGCGGGATGTAGCTGTCAACCGCATCCATCAGTTCCCAGATGCGTCCGCACCACTGGCACTCCCGGTCGCCGCAGCCGCATTCCAGGGCTTTTAATGCCGAGCCTTTGAGAACCGGTATGTCATCTCCCGGAAATTCATAGAAGCTTAACAGTTCCCGTACTTCCATGTCGACCAGTTCCAGCAGTTCTTCATCATCAACCATATCGGTTTTATTCATGAAGACTACGATGTAGGGCACTTCCACCTGTCTGGACAAGAGGATATGCTCCCGGGTCTGCGGCATGGGGCCGTCAGCCGCCGATACCACCAGTATGGCGCCGTCCATCTGCGCTGCTCCGGTGATCATATTCTTGATGTAGTCGGCATGACCCGGACAGTCCACATGGGCGTAATGCCTGTTCTCGGTCTGATACTCCACATGAGAGGTGTTTATGGTTATGCCTCTTTCCTTTTCCTCCGGCGCTTTGTCTATGTCAGCATACGACGTCGCTGTTGCTCCCCCGACCTTGGACAATACCAGGGTAATTGCCGCCGTCAATGTTGTCTTGCCATGGTCAATGTGTCCGATGGTCCCGATGTTTAAATGGGGTTTCGTCCTTTCGTATTTAGCCTTTGCCATCTGTTCTCTCACCTTTCCTTTCCTGTTTTACATATCCTGTAAGGGTATGCCATACCTTTTGGCCATAATTTCCCTGGCTTTTGATGCGGGGACCTCCGCAAATTCCTTTATCTGCATGGAAAAACTGGCTCTGCCCTGACTGGCAGATCGCAAGGCGGTGGCATAACCAAAGGTTTCCGCCAGCGGCACCTCGCCTTTAATTATCTTGCTGTGGCGGCTTTCTTCAAAGCCCATCACTCTGCCCCGGCGGGCATTCAAATCAGAAATGATATCCCCGACATATTCTTCCGGGCTGACAATCTCAATATCCATGATAGGCTCCAAGAGGACTGCTTCACCTGCATTCAAGGCGTCTTTAAGTGCCATCACTGCTGCGATCTTGAAGGCCTGTTCTGTGGAATCGACTTCATGGAAGGAACCCCCTTTTAAGGTGACCTCCACGTCATCTACCGGATACCCGGCCAGAATCCCGGCCTGTAAGCCTTCTAACACCCCACTTTCAATGGCGGGAATAAATTCCCGGGGTATGTGTTCATGTTTGGATTTATCAATAAACAGCACCCCCTGGCCTTCAGACCTGGGTGCGATCTCCAGAATAACATGAGCAAATTGCCCGCGCCCTCCGCTCTGTTTTTCAAACCGGGCTTCAGCACGGTGCTTCTTTTTAACGGTCTCTTTATAGGAGACCTGTGGTTTGCCCACATTGGCATTAACTTTAAACTCCCTTAACAATCGTTCTACGATTATCTCCAGGTGCAATTCTCCCATTCCCGAGATAATGGTCTGACCGCTGTCTTTATCTACACTGGTTCTAAAGGTGGGGTCCTCTTCAGCCAGGCGGCGCAGGCTCTCGCCTATTTTATCCTGATCTGCTTTGGTTTTGGCTTCTATAGCTACATCGACGACCGGCTCCGGGAACTGTATGGATTCAAGCACAACGGCATCCTGCTCTGTGCACAGGGTATCCCCGGTTGCGGTTTCCTTGAGGCCTACCGCAGCCACAATGTCTCCGGCCATAGCTTCCTGAATCTCTTCGCGGTGATTGGCATGCATTTTAAGTATTTTGGTGATACGTTCACGGCGGTTCTTACCGCTGTTCAATATGGTGCTGCCAATTTTAACCACACCGGAATAACACCTGAAATAGGTTAATTTGCCTACATAAGGGTCCACCGCTACCTTGAAAGCCAACGCACACCAGGGTTCTTTTAAATCCGCATCACGATTTATCTCCAGGCCAGTTTGGGGATCTATGCCTTTAACTGGAGGTATATCCACAGGGGAGGGCAGATAATCTACCACCGCATCCAGCAGCATCTGCACCCCTTTATTCTTAAAGGAAGATCCACACAATACTGGTACAGCCTTGTTTTGTATGGTCAACTGGCGCACTGCCTGCTGGATTTCAGGCACTGTTATCTCCTGGCCTTCCAGGTATTTTTCCAGGATGTTGTCGTCAAACTCGGCCAGTTTTTCCACCAATTGCTGCCGGTATTGCAGAGCCTGTTCCCTTTCCGGATCAGTCAGTTCCCTAATGGCAAAATGTTCCCCGCTGTCTTCATCATATATATAGGCTTCAAGCTTAATAAGATCAATCACACCGGAAAAAAGATCTTCCACCCCAATGGGCAGATGGAGTAAAATCGGTTCGCTGCCCAAATCAGAGCGTATCATATCGACTACCCTAAAATAATCGGCACCTATACGATCCATCTTGTTAATGTAGGCGATGCGCGGGGTGCCATAACGGTCCGCTTGCCTCCATACCGTTTCTGACTGGGGCTGAACTCCGGCTACGGCACAGAAAATGGCAATAGCTCCATCAAGTATGCGTAAGGAACGTTCTACCTCAACAGTGAAGTCCACATGGCCGGGCGTGTCGATAATGTTAATAACCGCATCCCTCCAGGCGCAGGTGGTCGCTGCCGAGGTAATCGTTATGCCTCTTTCCTGCTCCTGGCTCATCCAGTCCATGGTTGCGGTGCCTTTATCAACCTCACCCATTCGATGCACTCTCCCGGAATAGAAAAGCATCCTTTCGGTGGTGGTTGTTTTGCCCGCATCAATATGGGCCATGATCCCGATATTTCGAATAGCGGTTAAATCTGTTTGGGAATTCATCGACACTCCTGGCACAAGCTATTACCAGCGGTAATGGGCAAAAGCCTTATTGGCCTCAGCCATCTTATGCGTATCCTCTTTCTTTTTTACTGATCCCCCGGTGCTGTTATAAGCATCAACAATTTCACCGGCCAGGCGTTCGGCCATGGTCTTTTCTCCGCGTTTACGGGCATATCCCACCAGCCAACGAATAGCCAGGGTTTGTCTTCTTTCAGGTCTTACTTCAACCGGCACCTGGTAGTTGGCCCCACCAACCCGGCGGGCGCGCACCTCAAGTATCGGGGTGATATTCTTCATTGCGATCTCGAAGGCATCCATAGGGTCTTTGCCAGTCTTTCTGGCTACTATATCAAAAGCTCCGTAGCATATGTTCTCTGCCAGGCTCTTTTTACCATCCCACATTACCTGGTTAACCAGTTTGGTGAAATACTTGCTATGGTAAATGGGATCCGGCAGAACGTCTCGTTTGGGGACGGGTCCCTTTCTCGGCATATCGCGCCTCCCTCCTATTTTTTCTTAGGCCGTTTGGTACCGTATTTGGATCTACCCCTGTTGCGGTTTTGAACCCCAGCCGCATCCAGGGTGCCTCTGACGATATGGTATCTTACCCCTGGCAGGTCCTTTACACGGCCACCTCTGATCAAAACTACAGAGTGCTCCTGCAGGTTGTGACCAATGCCAGGAATATAAGCCGTTACTTCTATCCCGTTGGATAAACGAACCCTGGCGATTTTACGCAATGCAGAGTTCGGCTTCTTGGGAGTAGTAGTGTATACCCGTGTGCATACCCCGCGTTTTTGGGGGCAGCTCTTCAAAGCCGGCGCTGCTGAGGTCTTTCCGATTTTTTCGCGCCCTTTTCTTACTAATTGATTTATAGTTGGCACTATTGCACCTCCTTCCCCATGTTATTGTCAAGCAATGCGACGGTTGCTGAACCCACATCAATGCCACAGGCTTCACCCAGGGTTTTCATGCTGTTGACCATTTCAAAGCCTACCTGGTGCTGATGGCACAGTTGCTTAATGGGTTCAACCACATGGGGTTCGGCATCACCGGCAATATAAACTTTGTTAACTATGCCCCGGGCAATGGCCTTTTTCACCTGTTTGGCACCTATCACCCGGGGAAATTGTCTCAAATCATCCAGTGGCAACAGATAAACCTCCGAACATCAAAAATGGGCAAGCTAGATTATTCGAGCTTATTTGCCACGCACTTAAACATTTTAGCACCCGGTGGTCTCCCAGTCAATTGTCATCAAAATTATTTTTAGACTGGTGATTATAGTGCAATGATTATGCATTCGACCATATAATTAGATAACGCTGCTCTGCTTCTGGGCGTCTGCCCATGTCATTGCTATGAAAGCCCCCGGTTCTGTCATCCTTAAGGTCAACACCCGGGTCATCCTGAGGGCAACGCCCGAAGGATCTTTCGCGCAGCGAATAATCCCCGTGGGGAAGATCCTTCGCTTCGCTCAGGATGACAGAACTCGCTCAGGATGACAACAGTCTCACATTTCCAAATCAAAATTTATACGGGTTCTTCTTGTAGCTCTGGCATCCCGATTCCTTCTTTTTCAGATACACGGATATTCCTGTAAATGGAATAGCCGGTTCCGGCAGGAATCAGTTTGCCGATTATGACGTTTTCTTTCAAGCCGATTAAGTGATCGACCTTGCCCTTAATGGCAGCTTCCGTCAATACCTTGGTGGTCTCCTGGAAGGAGGCCGCCGATAGGAAGGAATCGGTATTCAAGGATGCTTTGGTGATCCCTAAAAGCATCGGTGAACATACCGCCGGCAGACCACCCTGCTCTATAACCTTGCGGTTTTGTTCTTCAAAGCTGGATATATCAACAAAAGCCCCCGGCAGCATAGAAGTATCTCCTGAATTTTCCACCTTGACCTTCTTCAACATCTGCCGGATCATGATCTCAATGTGTTTGTCACTGATATCAACACCTTGAGAACGGTAAACCTTCTGCACTTCCTGCAGAATGTAGCGCTGTACATCTTGCATGCCTTTAGTTTTGAGAATATCATGGGGGTTTAGCGGTCCTTCGGTCAGGGCATCGCCCAGTTCAACCCAGTCGCCTTCTCCAACTTTGAGGCGGGAGCCATAATGCACCAGATAGGCCCCCAGTTGTTCATCTTCGTCCCCCAGCACGATAACTTCACGCCGTCCCTTGTTTTCAGACATTTTAACCGTGCCGGTAGCCTCGGCCACCACTGCCTGCCCTTTGGGCTTGCGAACCTCAAACAGTTCCTCAACACGGGGCAGGCCGCGGGTGATATCCTCACCAGCCACCCCGCCGGTATGAAAGGTGCGCATGGTTAGCTGCGTCCCCGGTTCGCCAATCGATTGGGCGGCTAAAATGCCTACTGCTTCACCTATTTCCACATCATAGCCGGTGGCCAGATTGCGTCCGTAACACTTTTTGCATACCCCGTGCTTGGTCTTGCAGGTTAAAACGCTTCTGATTTTGACCTTCTCAATGCCGGCTTTCTCAATCATATTACCGACCTCGTCATCGATCATCTCATTTTCAGCCACCATGACTTCTCCCGTTACAGGATGAATAATGGTGTCCACAGATACCCGGCCGATAATGCGCTGATGAAGCGGTTCAATCAGTTGTGAACCCTCGGTGATTTTGGCCACCCAGATGCCCTCCGCCGATTCACAGTCATCTTCTCTAACGATGACATCCTGGGATACATCCACCAGACGGCGGGTCAAATACCCCGAATCAGCGGTGCGCAGGGCGGTGTCAGCCAGACCTTTGCGGGCGCCGTGGGTAGATATGAAATATTCCAAAACCGTCAAGCCTTCACGGAAATTAGCCTTGATGGGCAAGTCAATGATCTTGCCTGACGGGTCAGCCATCAAACCTCTCATGCCGGCCAACTGGCGGATCTGCTGAAAGTTACCCCGGGCACCGGAAACAGCCATCATATAGACCGGATTGTTTTCCGGCAAAGCCGTCTTTAATGCATCGGTTACATCATCGGTGGCCTGGTTCCATATTTCTACCACCTGGCTGTGGCGCTCATCCTCAGTGATTAAGCCAATGAGGAAATCGTCTTCAATACTGTCCACCACCTGTTGCGCTTCAGCCAGAATATGCTCTTTGGCTTCAGGGGTTTCAAAGTCGGTAACCCCTACGCTGATGCCGGCTTTGGTGCTGAACTGGTAGCCTAAGCGCTTGACGCCGTCCAGCATTTCAGCGGTGCGGGCGTTGCCTTCCTGGCGATAGCATTCATAAACGATATTCCCCAATTTCTTTTTGTCAATGACCTCATTGTGGAAGCCTATGCTATTGGGCATGACTTCATTGAAGATCAACCGGCCTACTGAAGTCTCCACAATTTCATCATAATGATGTTCGTCATTAACATAAAACGACATCTTGACCTTGATTCTTTCCCTCAAATCGATCAGGCCTGATTCATAGGCCATACAGGCTTCCTCCGGACTGGAGTAACGGCGTAATTCTTCATCAGGCCGCGCCCACTGTTCATCACTCATATAGGTCAGATAAAACATCCCTATGACCATATCCTGAGTGGGGGTGCACACCGGTTTTCCATCCTTGGGATTGAGGATGTTGTTGCTGGCCAGCATTAGCAGGCGCGCTTCGGTTTGTGCTTCAGCGCTCAAGGGCACATGAACCGCCATCTGGTCACCATCAAAGTCGGCATTATAAGCAGTGCATACCAGCGGGTGCAATTGCAAGGCACGGCCTTCCACCAGCACCGGCTCAAAGGCCTGAATACCCAGGCGGTGCAGGGTAGGGGCGCGATTCAACAACACCGGGTGTTCTTTGATAACGTCATCCAATATATCCCATACTTCTTCGCGTCCGCGTTCCACCATTTTTTTGGCGCTTTTTATGTTGGACGAAATGCCGCGATCTACCAGTTTTTTCATTACAAACGGTTTGAATAACTCTAAAGCCATCTCTTTAGGCAGCCCGCATTGATGCATTTTGAGGCTGGGTCCGACCACGATAACGGAGCGGCCGGAGTAGTCCACCCTTTTGCCCAGCAGGTTTTGCCGAAAACGTCCCTGTTTTCCTTTGAGCATGTCACTCAGCGATTTCAAGGGGCGATTGCCCGGTCCGGTAACAGGGCGGCCGCGACGACCGTTATCTACCAGCGCATCCACGGCCTCCTGCAGCATTCTCTTTTCATTGCGTACGATAATATCAGGAGCACCCAAATCCAGGAGACGCTTGAGGCGATTATTGCGGTTGATTACCCGGCGGTATAAATCGTTCAGGTCAGAGGTGGCAAAGCGCCCCCCATCAAGCTGCACCATGGGCCGCAATTCCGGTGGAATGACCGGCAGTACATCCATAATCATCCATTCCGGGTCGTTTCCAGACAGGCGGAAGGATTCCACCACTTCCAGGCGCTTAATGGCACGGCCTTTGCGCTGTCCGGTGGTGGTGGCGATCTCTTCCTTGAGATCTTCAGACATATTTACCAATTCAATCTCGCTTAAAAGGATTTTAATTGCTTCAGCCCCAATCCCGGCCTGGAAGGCTTCCCCATAACGCTCCCGGTTTTCACGGTATTCTTTTTCATTAAGAAGCTGTTTCCTCAACAATGGGGTATCACCGGGATGTATAACAATATAATTAACAAAATATATAACCTTTTCCAGAACCTTGGGGGACATATCCAAAAGCAAGCCCATGCGGCTGGGAATACCCTTCAGATACCAGATATGGGACACCGGTGCAGCCAACTCAATATGCCCCATCCGTTCCCGCCTGACCTTGGAAGTAGTTACCTCCACACCGCAGCGATCACAGACTATGCCGCGATGGCGTACCCTTTTATATTTTCCGCAGTGGCATTCCCAGTCTTTAACCGGCCCAAAGATCTTTTCGCAAAACAAACCTTCTTTTTCCGGCCGCAGGGTGCGGTAATTAATGGTCTCCGGCTTTTTTACCTCACCACTGCTCCAGGACCGAATCTGTTCCGGTGAAGCCAGGGCGATTCTTATACGCTCAAAGTTGTTAACATCTAACAAGGCAGACTCTCCTTTCCAGAAGATAGTCACTGTCAACGAGCCTTTATTTTGGACCTATTAATCATGCGCCCTCCAAATCCTCGTCCAGGAAGTCTTTTTCCAGTATATCCTGATCCAAAATCTTTTTATCCAGAACTTCAGGATTCAACAGTTCCTCCTCTATATCTTCATCTTCAGGGCCATCATCAGATAGTGGATCCGCTTCCTTTTCCGCGTCAACCTCAATAACCTTGGTGCCGCTTTGAGCAGAACGGGCTACTGTTGATTCCGGCAGTTCCAGCCCCAGTTCGCGTGCTTTTTCTTTTTCGTTGACGTCATAATCAATGTCCTTGATAGTGATCTCTCGATCGTCTTCCGACAGGATGCGCACATCCAACGCCAGGCTCTGCAGCTCCTTAATCAGTACCTTGAAGCCTTCAGGGACACCTGGCTCGGGAATATTGTCACCTTTTACAATTGACTCATAGGTTTTTAAGCGCCCCACAACATCATCAGACTTGACAGTTAAGATTTCCTGCAGGGTGTAGGAGGCTCCATAAGCTTCTAAAGCCCAGACCTCCATTTCCCCGAACCGCTGCCCCCCGAACTGGGCTTTACCGCCCAAAGGCTGCTGCGTGACCAAAGAATAAGGGCCTATCGAACGAGCATGAATTTTATCATCGACCAGATGGGCCAACTTCAACATATATACATAACCCACACTGATTTCGTGGTCAAAAGGTTCCCCGGTGCGGCCGTCATACAGAACCGCCTTGCCGTTTTTCGGCAGGGAGGCTTCGGCTAATTTAGTGAAGATATCTTCCTCGTTGGCCCCATCAAAAACCGGGGTAGCGATGGCTATGCCCAGTGTGGTAGCAGCCCATCCCATATGGCATTCCAGAATCTGCCCAATGTTCATGCGTGACGGAACCCCCAGAGGGTTCAGGACAATCTGCACCGGGGTGCCATCTTCCATAAAAGGCATGTCTTCTTCCGGTAATATTCTGGATATAACCCCTTTGTTGCCGTGCCGTCCCGCCATTTTATCGCCTTCGGAGATCTTGCGTTTCTGAGCGATGTACACCCGCACCAGTTGATTGACACCAGGAGGCAGTTCATCCCCCTTTTCCCTGGAGAAGCGCTTAACAGCTACCACCTTGCCGGCTTCACCGTGCGGCACACGCAGGGACGAATCTCTGACTTCCCGGGCTTTCTCTCCGAATATGGCGCGCAACAGGCGCTCTTCAGGGGTCAACTCGGTCTCCCCCTTGGGGGTGACCTTGCCCACCAGGATATCATCGGGACGCACCTCGGCCCCCACCCTGATCACCCCTTGATCATCAAGGTTTTTCAGCATATCCTCGGATACATTGGGAATATCGCGGGTAATTTCTTCGGGTCCCAGTTTGGTGTCACGGGCTTCGCACTCGTATTCTTCTATATGAATGGAAGTAAAAACATCTTCCTTGACCAGTTTTTCCGATATCAGAATAGCGTCCTCGTAGTTGTACCCCTCCCAGGGCATAAAAGCCACCAGAACATTGCGGCCCAGGGCTAATTCGCCATTGCATGTGCTGGGACCGTCAGCAATTATCTCATTAGCTTCTACGCGGTCGCCTACCCTTACAATGGGGCGCTGATTGTAACAGGTGCCCTGATTGGAGCGTACAAATTTGAGCAGGTTGTGGGTTTCAATACCTCCGTCATCAGTATCGATCACGATCCGATCGGCGCTGACCTTGCGCACCTTGCCAGCCTTTTTGGATAAAACTACTGCGCCGGAATCCTTGGCCGCCTTATATTCCAGACCGGTGCCGACTACCGGCGCCTCGGTGCGAATCAAGGGAACCGCCTGACGCTGCATATTGGCACCCATCAAGGCGCGGTTGGCGTCATCGTTTTCCAGGAAGGGGATCAATGAGGTGGCCACACTGAATACCTGCTTGGGGGATACGTCCATGTAGTCCACACGGTTCACCGGCACCTCCAGAATCTCTTCACCGTAGCGGGCCTCGACACGATCCAGCTTGAAAAAGCCTTCTTCATCCAAAGGGGCGTTGGCCTGGGCGACGATGTATTCTTCTTCTTCATCGGCAGACAGGTAGTTAATTTCATCCAATACCTGACCCGTGCTTTTATCCACTTTACGGTAGGGTGTTTCAATGAAGCCAAAATCATTGACGCGCCCAAAAGTGGCTAAAGATCCTATCAATCCAATGTTGGGGCCTTCCGGGGTCTCAATGGGGCAAATTCTGCCATAGTGAGAATGATGCACGTCGCGGACCTGGAATCCGGCTCGTTCCCGGGTTAAACCACCTGGTCCCAATGCGCTCAGACGCCTTTTATGGGTGAGCTCGGCCAGGGGATTGGTTTGATCCATAAACTGTGACAACTGCGAACTGCCAAAGAACTCTTTGACTGCTGCCGTGATGGGGCGAATATTTATGAGTACCTGCGGGGTCAGGCTTTCCACATCATGTATGCTCATGCGCTCGCGAACCACCCGCTCCATGCGCACCAAACCGGTGCGGAATTGATTCTGCAACAGCTCGCCAATCGATCTTAAACGGCGGTTGCCCAGGTGGTCGATCACATCGGTTTTGCCTTCACCCGTCAATAAACGAACCATGTAACCGATGGTGGCGGTAATATCATCTACGGTGAGGTGGCGAACTTCAACAGGTATGTTTAAACCGAGTTTCTTGTTGACCTTGTAGCGCCCCACAGTGGCCATATCATAACGCCGGGGATCGAAAAAGAGGTTGTTCAACAGCTGTTCAGCGGCATCTTCTGTGGCCATTTCGCCGGGGCGGAGGCGGCGATAAAACTCGATTAACGCTTCTTTTTTATTGGTAGTGGTATCCTTGTCCAGGGTCTTGGCAAGGATTTCCTCATGCTCATAGAGGCCGAGTATGCCTTCATTGCTCTCAAAACCAATGCATCTAAGTAATACGCTCACTGGGATTTTCCTGGTTTTGTCAATACGCGTGTAGATAACCCCGGCGCTGTCCATTTCCAACTCGAACCAGGCCCCGCGGTTGGGGATGATGGTGGCGCCAAACAACCTGTTACCTGCTACGTCCACCCGATCGCTAAAATAAACCCCGGGCGACTTTACCAACTGGCTGACCACGACGCGTTCCGCACCATTAATAATGAAGGTTCCCTTTTCGGTCATCAGGGGAAGATCACCCATATAAACTTCGGATTCTTTAATTTCCCCGTTTTCTTTATCTGTAAGCCGCACCTTTAGTTTCAGCGGGGCCTGATAGCTTACATCCCTCTCTTTACATTCGTGGACCTCATACTTGGGCTCACCGAGACTATAATCAATGAAGCCCAGTTCAAGATTACCGGTGAAATCGGAGATGGGGAAGACCTCCTGCAAGGCTTCCCTGAGGCCTGTTTTAATAAACCAGTTGTAGGAACTCAACTGCACCTGAATCAGGTTAGGCAACTCAATGGGTTCGTCAATACGTGCATAACTGAGTCGTTGGACTCTACCATACTGTTCAACTTTTGCCATCAATTGTTCACCCCTTTTTTTTAATTCCAAAAGAGTGAAAAGCAAGGCTACTCTAAAACCTCGCTTTATCCGAAGCTACACAAACATTTATGCCATAAAACCATTTAGAGATTTTCCAAATGGCAATTATTAATGTTATCATATGAATGATTCCCGGTCAAGGTGTTTTTACGGGTTTTTTGTGCCCTCTGCAGTTGCTTCCCCTGTCTCGGTTTGCTCCATTATGGGGACCTCTGCTCTAACGACATTTTCCAATGAATATCTTTCTTCAATCAGTCGTTCCATACGTTTGACTTGCCTTCTGTAGATGATCCACACCAGACCCCAGGCAATAATCAGCACGGCCACAATGGAGGGGATGATCTCCAGGGTAATAGCCTGCATGCTGAAGTTATACTCCTGGCTATCCTCCTGTCTGGCTGTGGTCCAGGTGGCGGTAAAACCCTGGGACCATTGTGCTTTAACTGCCGGTTTGGCCTTCATGATAAAACCAGGGGCCTCTATCTTCACCTGCCCCTGCCCCGCCCTGGTCAGGTCATAAAAGGTGCTTCCCCCTTGATAGGTTTCCGCATTGGGTGTAATTTTGGTTTTTTTGGCGACCAGATAGTTCTTGGTCCCGGCCTCGATCGGCAAGCGGTCGGGTAAGGCGTTATACGCTGCCCAGCCTGGGGTGCTGCGGGTGAAGGTATTCTCCTGCCCGTTCAGGGCTTGCCATCCTCCCCTCGGGCTTATCAGCTCCGGGGTGTCAGTAGTAATCGTTTCCGTCAAGGTCTGATCCGCTTGCCAGGTTAAGGTCCAGTCAAAATCAACCCCCAGTGCCTTTACGGGGTATGCCAAAAGAAATACTAAGACCAGCAGCATTACTTTTTGCCTCATTTAAAAATCATCCCCCTATCCCCTGCTATTATACCTCTTGTCATAACGATTAAGTTTTCACCACAGCAAAATCTCCTAGTCTAATCTTATTATGAATTTCACAATAATAAAAGGTGCTGCTCGGAGCAGCACCTTAATAAGCGGTTTGTTGACAGTCCTATTTATTTGATTTCAACCGTTCCGCCGGCTTCTTCGATCTTGGCTTTGATTTCAGCCGCTTCCTGCTTGGTAACCTTTTCTTTGATGGCATTGGGGGCCGCGTCAACCAGATCCTTGGCTTCTTTGAGGCCCAGACTGGTCAGTTCACGTACCACCTTGATAACATTGACCTTTTTCTCTCCGGAAGAGGTGAGGATCACATCGAATTCAGTCTGCTCTTCTTCAGGTTCGGCGGCTGCGGCGGGAGCTGCAGCCACAGCCACTGGAGCGGCAGCGCTTACGCCAAATTCCTCTTCCAGGGCTTTGACCAGTTCGGACAATTCCAGCACGGTGAGACCTTTAACAATATCAATTACTTCCTGTACTTTACTCATGATATCGAACCTCCTGTTTTTAAATTCATCTATATGGCGCTATTGGGCTGCTGTTTAGCCAGCCGCTTTCTGTTCACGGATTTGCTCCAGGGCTCTGGCCAAACCGGTCAGGTTGGCGTTTAGCACATAAACCAGGCTGGTGATCGGGGCCTGCATGGTCCCCACCACCTGAGCCAGCAAGACCTCTTTAGGCGGCAGGTCAGCCAGGGCTTTGATGCGCTCGGCGCCAGTCACCTTGCCCTGTAATATCCCCATCCTCACCTCGAGTTTTTTACGTTCCTTGATAAACTGGTAGATGGCTTTAGCAGGCGTAACCAGGTCATCATTACTGAATAAAACTGCATTGGGGCCGTCAATCTGATTGACAATCTCCTCATAACCACATTTACTCAGGGCGATCTCTATCATAGAGTTTTTGACCACCCGGTATTCCACCCCGGGAAGGCGCAGCCTGTTCCTCAAAGTGGTCATATCCTCCACATTGAGGCCGCGGTAATCAGTAAAAATGATCAGATCGGCTTTTTCAATTCTGTCCTGCAGTTTTTGCACGATTTTCTGCTTTTCTTCAAGTTTCGGCACTTTATTTCACCCCCTTGTTATCTGTTTGGGCCACAAACCAAAAACCTCTGCAGCCTGTGCAGAGGTCATCCAATAGTCTATTAACATAAATCTATTCGATCATAACCTCGGCTGGCGAACGATGTTCTTTAAGGTGCTCCACCGGCTGTCTACGGTTTTGATTTGCAGTTTTCTTAATAAGGCGTTATCGGCCTATTTGCTCAAGGCTGCTAACACCACCGGGTTGATTTTAACACCTGGACCCATGGTGGAACAGACCGTTACAGAACGCATATACTGTCCCTTGGCCGCGGCAGGTCGGGCCTTGATCAAGGCTTCGGAAAAAGTCTTAAGGTTTTCCTGCAGCTTATCTACATCAAAAGATACCCTGCCGATAGGCGCATGAATAATGGCGCTTTTATCAACACGGTATTCAATGCGACCGGCCTTCAACTCCTTGATAGTGCGCTCAATATCAAAGGTTACGGTGCCTGATTTGGGGTTGGGCATCAAACCGCGCGGCCCCAATATTTTGCCTAATTTGCCTACCACCGCCATCATGTCCGGCGTAGCAACCGCAACATCAAAGTCAAACCAGCCCGCCTGTATCTTCTCGGCGAAGTCTTCGGCACCAACAAAATCGGCTCCTGCATTTTCGGCTTCTTGGGCCTTTTCTCCTTTAGCAAATACCAGCACTTTACGGGTTTTCCCGGTCCCATGCGGCAGGCTGACCGTGCCTCTCACCTGCTGGTCGGCGTGGCGGGGATCAACCCCTAACTTAATATGGACTTCTACGGTTTCATCAAATTTCGCCTTGGCAATATCTTTAACCAGTTGCAGGGCCTGAGCCGGTTCATACAACTGTGTCCTGTCAATTTGCCCGGTCGCGTCCTGATAAGCCTTGCCTCGTTTCATTAAGTATACCTCCTTGTGGTTGATGCGGATAATATCCTCCCACATTGCTGTCATCAGTCTATTATTTCCAAACCCATACTGCGCGCGGTACCCTCGATCATGTGAATGGCTGCTTCAAGATCAGCGGCATTCAAATCATCCTTTTTGGTCTCCGCTATTTCTGTGATCTTGGCCCGGGTGACTTTGCCCACCTTCTTCTTATTAGGCTCCCCGGAACCCTTATCAATACTGGCTGCCTTCTTTAAAAGGTCGGAAGCCGGCGGAGACTTCAAGACGAAGGTAAAGGAGCGGTCCTCAAATACGGTGATTTCGACCGGTATGATAAATCCGGTCTTATCCGCGGTTCTGGCGTTGTAATCCTTGCAAAATCCCATGATATTAACACCGTATTGACCCAGTGCAGGACCAACCGGTGGAGCAGGGGTAGCTTTGCCGGCGCTGATCTGTAATGATACCTTGCCAATAACCTTTTTAGCCAACTTTTCACCTCCCTATAGTTTCTCTATTTGTTCATAATCCAGTTCTACAGGGGTCTCCCTGCCAAACATGGAAATATTAACCCTGACTTTTCCGCGATCCGGAAGCAGTTCTTTTACAATCCCCTCGAAATTCGCAAAAGGACCGGTGCGAACCCTGATATTTTCCCCTACTTCTATATCGATGAATTTCGGTTTGCTCTCAATCAAACCCATCTGGCGCAGGATCTTGTTGATTTCATCTTCACGCAAGGGGATGGGTTTGCTGCCGCTGCCAACAAAGCCGGTTACCCCAGGAGTGTGTCGTACCACATACCACGAGTCTTCACTCATGATCATATTCACCAGCACATAGCCGGGGAATACCCTTTTGCTGGTGACCTTCCTCTTGCCGCCTTTGTACTCAACTTCTTTTTCTTCAGGGATGAGGACATCAAAGATCTTATCCTGCATATTCATGGATTCAACCCTTTTGGCAAGGTCCACCTTGATTTTGTTTTCATAACCCGAATAGGTATGAACTACGAACCATTCGCCCCGGGCCTCCAGGATGGCTTCTGCGGCAGTTCCAACCTCTTGCGGTGTGGCAGCTTCATTTTTTGGTGCGGTCACGGGAACCACCTCCTTCATTAAGCAAAGGCCTCGAATAGTTTTTCCAGCGCAAAGGATAATCCCATATCAAAAATCCACAGGATAATGGCCACCACAGCAACTGAAAACAACACTACCCCGGTGTAAGCTAAAAGCTGTTGGCGGTTGGGCCAATGCACCTTTTTCAATTCATACCAGACACCCAGTAGGAAACCTTTGGCTTGATCCCATTTGCTTTTGACATTGTCATCCTTTTTGGCGGGATTGTTATTCTTTGTCAAAACTTTCACATCCCTGATTTACTTAATTTCCTTATGAATCGTATGCGTATTGCAGAACCTGCAATACTTCTTTAATTCAATCTTTTCAGTATGTTTCTTTTTGTTCTTGGTGGTCGTATAATTGCGCTGCTTACACTCCGTGCAGGCCATGGTGATACCGACTCTCACGCTGCTTGACACCTCCATCCTTGTACACAAAAATCCTAGAATACTCTATCACACTGCAACCGGGGTGTCAATGATGCCCATCCTGCATAGAAATGACAACAGGGGATCCTCCCCTGTTGGTTTGATCATAACTCTACTGCAAAGAATATCTATTATGTATTTGACCTGATAATTGGACACAGATTAACGCTGACCCTTTGGGCGCAGATGTACGCTGATATTATCATAAATCAAATCATAATAAATCAATAAATCAGCGTCAATAAATCTTCGCACCTGTTGTTTCACCATTTTCATCGGTGGCTGTGATCTCTCGTACTATGGGGATTAGTTAATTGACGTTACCACGCCGGCGCCTACAGTTCTGCCGCCCTCACGGATGGCGAAACGCAGTCCCTGCTCGATGGCGATGGGAGTGATCAGTTCAATGGCCATTTGCACATTGTCACCCGGCATTACCATCTCTACTCCCTCTGGCAATTCGATGACTCCGGTTACATCAGTGGTTCTAAAGTAGAACTGCGGCCGGTAGCCTCCGAAAAATGGAGTGTGGCGTCCACCTTCTTCTTTGGTTAATACATAGACTTCGGCATTGAATTTGGTCAGGGGCTTGATGCTCCCCGGCTTGGCCAATACCATGCCTCTTTCCACTTCTTTGCGGTCTACGCCCCTGAGTAAGGTCCCGATGTTGTCTCCGGCTTGCGCATAGTCCAATAGTTTCCTGAACATTTCTACTCCGGTGCATACCGTCTTTCTGATCTCATCGCGCATCCCAACGATTTCTACTTCGTCTCCCACTTTGACCTGGCCGCGCTCCACACGACCCGTGGTGACGGTGCCTCTGCCAGTGATGGTGAATACGTCTTCAATCGGCATCAAAAAGGGTTTGTCTACCGCCCTTTCCGGCAGCGGGATGTAGCTGTCAACCGCATCCATCAGTTCCCAGATGCGTCCGCACCACTGGCACTCCCGGTCGCCGCAGCCGCATTCCAGGGCTTTTAAGGCCGAGCCTTTGAGAACCGGTATGTCATCTCCCGGAAATTCATAGAAGCTTAACAGTTCCCGTACTTCCATGTCGACCAGTTCCAGCAGTTCTTCATCATCAACCATATCGGTTTTATTCATGAAGACTACGATGTAGGGCACTTCCACCTGTCTGGACAAGAGGATATGCTCCCGGGTCTGCGGCATGGGGCCGTCAGCCGCCGATACCACCAGTATGGCGCCGTCCATCTGCGCTGCTCCGGTGATCATATTCTTGATGTAGTCGGCATGACCCGGACAGTCCACATGGGCGTAATGCCTGTTCTCGGTCTGATACTCCACATGAGAGGTGTTTATGGTTATGCCTCTTTCCTTTTCCTCCGGCGCTTTGTCTATGTCAGCATACGACGTCGCTGTTGCTCCCCCGACCTTGGACAATACCAGGGTAATTGCCGCCGTTAATGTTGTCTTGCCATGGTCAATGTGTCCGATGGTCCCGATGTTTAAATGGGGTTTCGTCCTTTCGTATTTAGCCTTTGCCATCTGTTCTCTCACCTTTCCCCTTTCGTGTTTTGGGTCTTAGCATATAAAACCAGCCAACAATATTTTACCCAATAAGTAAATAAAATAAAAGAAGTGAGAGAAACTCCCACTCCAGTGTCTGTCAAATGGTAGCGGCGAAGGGATTTGAACCCCTGACACTACGGGTATGAACCGTATGCTCTAGCCAGCTGAGCTACGCCGCCATGGTGGAGCCCTTAACCGGACTTGAACCGGTGACCTCATCCTTACCAAGGATGCGCTCTGCCGACTGAGCTATAAGGGCCTGGTTGCCCCCTGCGGGGACCACTGATTATAGTTCCCTTCGGGATAATTGTTATGGTTGCCCCCTGCGGGGACCACTGATTATAATTCCCTTCGGGATAATTGTTATGGTTGCCCCCTGCGGGGACCACTGATTATAATTCCCTTCGGGATAATTGTTATGGTTGCCCCCTACGGGGACCACTGATTATAGTTCCCTTCGGGATAATTGTTATGGTTGCGGGAGCCGGACTTGAACCGGCAACCTTCGGGTTATGAGCCCGACGAGCTACCAACTGCTCCATCCCGCGTTGTCATGGTGGAGGGAGAAGGATTCGAACCTTCGAAGGCTGAGCCAACAGATTTACAGTCTGCCCCCTTTGGCCGCTTGGGTATCCCTCCATGTTATTCGTGGAGCCGAGCACAGGATTTGAACCCGCAACCTGCTGATTACAAATCAGCTGCTCTACCATTGAGCTAGCTCGGCTCAGCAAATAATATTCTAAACGCTGAGCCGGGCAAAGTCAATAGTTTCACGTGAAACCATATTCAATTTTATTGCAAACCACAGGGTATCGGGCCAATGAGGCTTGTCAGACTAGATTTCACCGCGATCATCAAGGTATTTTTCCAGCTTGCGCTTTACCCTCTGCAGGGCATTGTCAATCGATTTGACATGCCTTTTTAAATCGACCGCGATCTCTTGATAGGATTTGCCTTCCAGGTAGGCCATTAACACCTTCCATTCCAGAGAACTCAATATTTCACCCATTTTTCTCTCAATGAAGATGAATTCTTCCCTGCTGATAATAATCTCCTCGGGATTGGTAATCCGCGTGGTGGAAAGGATATCAATCAGGGTACGGTCGGATTCCTCATCGTATACCGGTTTATTCAACGATACATAAGAGTTCAAGGGAATGTGTTTCTGTCGGGTGGCAGTTTTGATCGCTGTAATAATCTGGCGGGTTATGCATAACTCTGCAAAAGCCCTGAATGAAGTCAGTTTATCCAGTTTATAGTCCCGGATCGCTTTGAAAAGACCTATCATGCCTTCCTGAATGATATCTTCTTTATCTGCGCCAATCAGAAAGTAAGATCTGGCCTTGGCGCGTACAAAATTCTTGTACTTGTCTACCAGGAATTCGACCGCAAATTGGTCCCCTTGCTGGGCCAATTCCACGATATCTTCGTCAGGCATATCGGCATAGGTTAGTAAATACTGTTTCGCAGCGACGGAATTAGGCATTCTATCGCCTCCATTAGTAGTTATGGGCACCCGCAAATCAAAAAAGCTTAATTATGACGCATATTTATTATAGCCAGTCCTTGGGGCATCGTCAAGGCACACACTTGGGGTGTTTGCCATATTTTCCCACATATTTCTAGGATTTTTTATCTTTCGCCCGGTGAATGATCTCGCCGACGAATAACTTCATACAGGATCAAGGCCGCTGCCACTGAAGCATTCAAAGAATTAATCACGCCATACATTGGAATCTTGAGCAGCAGGTCGCACTGTTCGCGCACCAGGCGCCGCATTCCCTTGCCTTCTCCCCCTACTACGACCACCGCCGGCAGAGGTATGGCCGTCTGGTAATAATATGCCGGGGCATCGGCTTCAGCCCCAATCACCCACATACCTTCCCTCTTGAGCAGTTTAAGGGTATTGACCAGGTTGGTCTCCCGGGCAATGAGCATATGTTCTACCGCCCCGGCGGAACTGCGCACCGCATATTCGTTAATCTCGACAGCATTGTGCCGGGGGATGATAATCCCGTGTACACCAACACATTCTGCGGTGCGGATAATCGCTCCCAGGTTGCGCGCATCCTCCACACCATCCAGGGCCAACAACAAGGGATCCTGCCCCTTTATCCGGGCCAGATCGAGAATGTCCTCCAGACTGGCATAGGGGTACTGGTCTACTGTAGCCACAATGCCTTGATGATTTCCCAGGGTGTACATATGATCCAGGCGCCGCTTTTCCACGGTTTGTACAAAAATCCCTTTGCCCCGGGCTAATTTGATTAAATCGGTAATCCGCTTGCCCTGGCGGCCTTCCTGAACATAGATCTTGTGTATCTTGCGGCGGCCTTGCAGGGCTTCCATAATGCTGTTGATGCCGACCAGCTTTTCCTTCATAAGACCTGCCCCCTTCCTTCCCATGTTAACCTTTAAGCCTGCCGCAATGCAAACCGGAACAGCCGGGTAAACAACAGGGGGGACAACAGATCGTCAAGTCATTGCTCCGAGGCGTAAGCTGGTAAGAAGAAAATGACGTTTCCACTGCGAAAAGTAATAATTACGCGACGCAGATTACCACTGATTTGAAAAAAGATTCACCCTGTCCCATGGCGCTAACTCATTTTGCTATTGCGGGGTCAGGGGAAAAAACAGGTCATCGGTGGGAATAATCTTTGCATAATGCTGGGTCGGAAATTTGCGATCATAAGGAATATCTACAAAGAGCACCGGGAGGTGTGATTGGAAATGCAATAACAACGGAATTGCAACCTGGCGCATCTGGGGGTGAGCGGCCGCATCGCAGCGCAAACGGAAGAAATGACGCCATTCGCGGATGTTATAGGTGACAACTATTTCTGTTTTGAGGGAATTGGGAAGTATTGACCTGGCTTCCTGAGCGGTGCGGCCCATATCCAATAAGGCCATATAGTTTTTCTCTGCCCGTAAACAGGACTCCAGCCATAATTGGTAAGCCGCCTGGTCCTCGGCAAAGAAAAATGGCTCAATGACTGTGATCTCGCTGCCGAATTTGTTCTGGTTATAGCGGCAATAACGGGTGCTCTCCTGGGAATAAGCTGCTCCTACGCGGTGCCGCACCAGTTCATGCGATACACCCCGGTCTATGACCAGCATAACCGTTACCTTTTCATGCTCCACAATCGATTCATGCCCACTCCTGAGGATGCGTTTCAGAAAATTGGGGTCTCCCTCCGCTGCCATTCTATCCTCTGATTTATAGCAGACCCGGGCGTATCTTTCCAACCGCTTTAAAAGGTTTATGTTAAAGGCATCCTGCGGGAACAGCACCTGCGGTTTAACTATGAGCAAAGTAATCTTCCTCTCTATTTTTGGTTTTCAAATCCTGATTCCCTGCGAAAACAAAAAATGATTAAATCCGTTTGACGCAGCAGGGCAGAAAACCCTGCGAGATTCGCCTGGTTCAGGATGATAACAGCGGGCTACTGCCATCCTGGGCCACTGTTACTGCCGTTCGAGCGCAGACTCCTGTCATTGCTATAAAAGTTCCTGTTTTTGTCATGCCTTAAGGGCAACGCCCGATGGATCTTTCGCGCAGCGAACAACCCTTGGGAAAGATCCTTCGCTCCGCTTAAGGATGATAGTGTTCGCTGCGCTCGCAAAATAGAGCGAGTGGGTGCCTTTTCACATGACCCGGCTCCTCCATTTAGTGCACCGTCAACCGTCACCCCCGGCAGAGGGTGGCAGATCCAGGTGCAGAGCGCGTTCGGCCAGGTACTGCAGGCGTTTCTCATCGCCTTTGAGGTATAAATATCCTAAGACCGCTTCAAACCCCGTACTCATTCGGTAATCGGTCATATCGGCATGGCGGGGCGGAGTGAGCTTGGCATTTCTGCCCCGTCTGAAAACATCCTGTTCAGCTTCATTTAGTTCAGAATGCAGTTCTTGTACCATTTTGGCCTGACTGGCAGCCTTGACCCGCGCCACCGTGTCCAGGTGCAGATCTTTGACCTTGCGGTTGCCCAGGGCCACCAAACGGGATCTGACCATTAACTCAAACACCGCATCACCGATAAATGCCAGGACAATGGCCGAGTATTGTCTCAATTCATTTTCATCCATCGCTTCAGGCATCAGCAAGTTTCCAACGCACTCCTTCTCGGGTATCCTCCAGGATCACTCCTGCTTCCTGGAGTTGGTCGCGAATCATATCCGCCTTGTCAAAGACCCGCTTCTTCTTAAAGACAGAGCGCAAATCGATTAAATGATCAACCAGTGGCTTGAGTTCGGGGGGGGTCTCATAGCGAAAGCGGCTGTGCTCCTGGCTGTCTTCCACCTGAACCGCCATCTCATTAAAGATAGCGCGGATTTGATCCGCCAGGGCAAAATCCTTCTCCGCCCGGGCCTGAGCGCGCAATCCGGCCAGAAGTTGCAAGACCTGGTCCACTACTTCGCCAGGCTCTTGCTGCCGGGCGGCAAAGATGCCCAGGATATTGCCCAGTTCAGAGAAAATCAGGCGGGACTGCCCGACTGCAGCCTGCTGGGCAGGGTTGCTTCTGTCTGCCTCGGCTACATAGCTGTTAATAAGGTGGGACATCTCAAAGAGATGGCCTATGGCCCGGGCAGTATTAAAATCATCTTCCATGGCCTCGGTAAAATTAGCCTGCAAACCCTGCAGAGATTGTATAAAGGCAGCATCCTGCCCGGTCAGGGTTGTTCCCGCCGCAGCACCAGCTTCTCCAAACTCATCAGCCAGCCGCAGGGTGGTCTTGAGCCTCCCCAGGGCTTTGCGCGCCTCTTCCAGCTTGCCGTCATCAAAGTCCAGGGGGCTGCGATAATGGGTGCTTATGAGGTAAAAACGCACCACATCAGCCGGGTAGCGGGCCAGGATATCCCGCAGAATGAAGAAATTGCCCAGGGATTTGGACATTTTCTCATTGTTTACGGTGATGAAGCCATTATGCATCCAGTAACGGACAAACGGCTTACCGGTTAAAGCCTCAGCCTGAGCGATCTCATTTTCATGATGGGGGAAGATCAGGTCGTTGCCTCCCCCATGTATATCAAAGCTTTCTCCCAGATACTTGGTCGACATCACCGAGCATTCTATATGCCAACCGGGGCGCCCCGGTCCCCAGGGACTGTCCCAGGACGGTTCTCCAGCCTTGGCCGTTTTCCATAGAGCAAAATCAACCGCATTCTCCTTGCGTTCATCTACTTCTACCCTGGCACCGGCCAGCATGTCTTCCAGTGAGCGGCCTGATAGTTTGCCATACTCCGGGAAAGCGGCTACGCGATAATAGACATCACCGTTTATCTGGTAAGCATAGCCTTTTTCAATCAGAAGCTTAACCGCCTCGATAATTTCCGCCATATGCTGGCTGACCTGAGGGTGGACATCAGCCCGCAGTATGTTTAAGGCATCTGCATCCTCAAAATAGGCATCGATATATTTCTGGGCCAGAGCCAGGGGATCAATGCCTTCTTGCTGAGCACGATTGATTATCTTGTCGTCAACATCGGTGAAGTTCTGCACATAGGTGACCTGATAGCCGCGATAAGCCAGGTATCTTCTTACCGTATCGAAAACCACCAGCGGTCTGGCATTGCCCAGGTGAATATAATTATAAGTGGTAGGACCGCAGACATACATTTTTACCTTATGCGGTTCCCGTGTTTGCAACTTTTCCTTTCGGGTGCCGAGCGTATTGTAAAGCCGCATCCTGGAGTTCTCCTTTCTCCATATCTGCTATTCTCTTCTCTAACATATCAATTCTTTCCTGCATGATGGTAAACATATCCGCCACCGGATCAGGCAGGATATGATGTTCCAAATCAACCTGGTCGATTTTGGCCCCGTCACGGACCACGATTCGCCCCGGAACACCGACCACCGTGCAATCAGGGGGTACATCTTTTAAAACCACAGAGCCGCCGCCGATTTTGGCATTATTGCCTATTTTAATATTCCCCAGGACCTTGGCGCCTACACTGATGGTGACCTGGTCGCCGATAGTGGGATGGCGCTTGCCTTTTTCTTTGCCGGTGCCGCCCAGGGTAACCCCCTGATACAGGGTAACATTGTCACCTATCTCGGCGGTTTCACCAATCACTACTCCACTGCCATGGTCGATAAACAACCCTTTACCAATCTGCGCGCCGGGATGAATCTCAATGCCGGTCATAAAACGGCTGATATGAGAAATCAGGCGTGCTATGAAAAACATCCTGCGGCGATAGAAAAAATGGGCCATGCGGTGATGAATAATGGCGTGCAGACCCGGATAGCAAAACAACACTTCCATAATGCTTTTGGCGGCTGGATCGCGTTCAAAGACAACCTGTACCTCTTGCCGCAAAATGGCTAACATTTTTACCCCTCCTAAAAACTAAAAGCCTTTCGTCTGTTTAGAGACGAAAGGCTAACTTCCGCGGTTCCACTCCGTTTGAGCAATGAACGCCCCACTCGACATAATAACGGTTTCTAACCGGGTACACCTACTCTGTTTCAGCATACCTGCTCCCGGGTGCATATTCAGGCGGCTTCATACTGTAAAAAGGCTCTCAGCCGGTGACCTCTTCTCTCTGGCAGCGATCGACGCCCTACTTATCCCATTCCCAGCATTTATATTTATTATTAGTTAGATTATATGCAGAGCCAGGTTTTATGTCAACCGAAGAGCTGCCCAGGCTTGCATTGTCACCCTGAGCGAAGCGAAGGATCTAAGCCCGACGGTTCTTCGCTGCGCTCAGCATTCCATGTGTTGCCACATCACGATAAACGAAAACGTTACTCCAAACCGATCCTTCGGGCGTTGCCCTTAAGGGATGACAAATACAAGGGGCTTTCATAGCGATGACATGGGGCTTGCCTTCAGAAGGCGAGCGACAAATATTTATGCATTTGAACTTGCGAATTATTACTCTTCGCAGCGGAATCCTACTTAAATTTTACAGTACCGCTGCCCGGGCTCTATTTGCCGGTCAGTATTTTCAGGCTGTTTTGAATCCGTTCCAGGGTCTGCTCTTTTCCCCAAATAGTGATCAGGGCAGGCAGCTCAGGACCATGTGTCTGTCCGCTCAAGGCACAGCGCAAAGGCATAAAAACATCTTTGGGCTTTAATTTGTGCTGCTTGGCGATAGATTTTAACTGTTGTTTGATTCCTCCTGGTTCCAGGAACTCGGGCAGGGAGTCCCTAAAGGCTTCCAGCACCAGCGCAGTACTGTCGCCATGGAGAACTTGCAGGGCCTCGGAGGAATAGTTAGCCGCCTCAAAGACAACGGCTGCTTCAGGTACAATGTCACCCAAACAGACCAGACGGTCCTGCAGCATGGACACTAACAACAGGTAATGCTCCGCGGTAAGTGCCTCAATCTGTTCAGCATAAGGGGAGGAGAGCAGATAAGGCTTGACCCGGGCCGCCAGGTCTTCCACGTCAAGCTGGCGAATATAGATTCCATTCATCCAATTCAATTTCTCCACGTCGAAAACAGCCGGGCTTTTAGCCACCCGTTCCAGGGTAAAAGCCTCTGCAATCTGGGCCGCATTAAGAATTTGTTCCTCGCCTTCCGGCGACCAGCCCAGCAGGCTCAAGAAGTTGAATAAGGCTTCCGGGAGGTAGCCCATTTCCCGGTATTGCATCAATGAGGTGGCACCGTGGCGCTTGCTCATTTTCTGCCGATCGCTGCCCAGGATCAACGAGATATGGGCAAATTCAGGCCTTTTAAAACGCAGAGCATCATAAATCATCAATTGCCGGGGGGTATTGGAGAGGTGTTCTTCTGCGCGCATTACATGTGTAATCCCCATGAGCACGTCATCAACCACCACCGCAAAATTATAGGTAGGCAGGCCGTCTGATTTCACAATGATAAAATCGCCCATACCATCGCTTGGAAAGCTCACCCGGCCCCGCACCAGATCGTCAACCACAAAGATTTGATGGGACGGCACTCGAAAACGAACTACCGGCTTGGCGCCTTGCGCCAGGCAGGCAGACTGCTCCTCCTCGCTGAGATGCCGGCAGTTCCCCAAATACCGCGGGGTTTCCCCCCTGGCCATTAAAGCCTGTCTTTCTTCTTCCAGTTTTTCTTCACTGCAGAAGCAAAAATAAGCATCGCCCTGATCTAACAACATTTGCGTATACTTTTCATAGATCAAGAGCCGTTCAGATTGCCGATAAGGGCCGTTTTCCCCGCCTGCGCCGACCCCTTCACCCCACTGCAGGCCCAGCCATTGCAGGGAGGCAATAATCTCCTCTTCATATTTCCGATAGGACCGGTCCGTATCAGTATCTTCAATGCGCAGCAACAGTTCACCACCATAGTGCTGCGCAAATAGATAATTGAAAAGTGCCGACCGAGCGCCTCCGATATGCAACGGTCCGGTAGGACTCGGTGCAAAGCGTACCTTAATCTGACTCAAAAAATCTCCCTCCCTGTATCAGGCTGATAATAATCAGCACCAGTCGTTCATCATGTCAACCGCTCCCCCATGGCATTTATGCCCTGGCGTATCTTCTGCAGCCATTCTTGCACCAGGTTCCAAAGCATCCTCCCGGTGCTTCTTACTTCAGATATGTCCCGGTTCAGGTTTTTCAACTGACCGGACAATCGATTTATATTCAGGTTCAAGCCCTGGATATTTAGCATTAGCTGCACCAGATGCTCTATGTCCTTTTCTGCCAATTCCACTTTGAGGTCGGCACTGACTTTAAGGATTATAGCTCTAATCTGCTCCGGATCAGTGACCTTTTTGGACAGTACCTGCCGTTTCACCTCATAAATAACGGTTTCGGCATTGCCCTGGCCCACCTTCTTGCCGAGTTCCGAGGTCCTGGCCACCTCTTCATGGGCGGTCTCTTTGGCCTTTTCCTGCAATGGTTCGCCTTTGGCCTGTTCAAACGATTTGATCATTCCCGTTAGGGCCGCAGTTCCAGAAACCTTTACCGGGGCGGCGGCTATAACCCGCGCATCTTCAATACCTGCTGTAGTCAGAGCATTGGCATACATGAATGGGGTGATCGCCTCAATATTTTTGGTTTTAACCTCAAGTCCTTGTCCGTGAGCCAGGAGTTCACAATACACACTGGAAATGGCACGGCTACCAATCAGGCCTTCCTCAACCAGTCCAGCAAGATAGCGATGCTCTTCCTCATTGCTGACCGTAATGATTTGTGCCTCTTTGCTGCCTTGCCATTCTTTAAAATAGGCCTCCATTTCCTGACGCTGGGCCTGGCTCAGATCCTGCCCGAAGCTTAACACCACCCTGGGCTCGTCTCTGGTGAGAACAACTGCTCTGGTCATTAGCTTTCCCATCAATAGTACACTGAAAAGCAACAACAGCGATATGATTATCGCCGTTTTTCCTTTATCCATATACATTCCCCCTGATTTTTTACATAGCTTGCCTCGTTCAGGGGAGAAATATTATAATTTGGTCAGTAATACCACGGCCTGGGAGGATATACCCAACTCCTGACCTTCAAATCCCAGCTTTTCGGTAGTGGTGGCCTTCACATTGACCTGCCCAGGGGCAATTGTCAAGGTTTCGGCTATGCTGCTGACCATTGCTTCAATATAACCTGCCAGATGGGGCTTTTGTGCGACTATGGTGGCATCGATATTAACCACCCGGTAACCGGCGGCTTTAATCTTGCTATCAACCTCGGCCAGGAGCAGCAGGCTGCTGATATCTTTATAAGAGTCATCCTGGGGGGGGAAATGACGGCCCATATCCCCCAGAGCGGCAGCACCCAGCAGGGCATCACAGATGGCATGCAACAGCACATCAGCATCTGAATGCCCCAATAATCCCATGGAGTAGGGTATATGAACCCCACCCAGCATAAGCTTGCGACCGCTTACCAGGCGGTGTACATCATAACCGGTGCCAATGCGCATTATTGGCACCTCCTGTCCTGAACTCATCATGATCTGCTCATCCGCAAGAGGGCTTCTGCCATCAACATATCTTCCATAGTGGTCATCTTGATGTTATTGGCTTCCCCGGGGACCACTTTAACCCGCCCAATGTAAACCTCAAACAAGCTGGCATCATCTGTCCCCATCAGATCATCCCGGTAAGCATACTCATAGGCCCTGAGCAATTCTTGATATTGGAAAATCTGCGGGGTTTGAATTAAAGATACCACGGAACGGTCCAGGGTATGACCGACAAAACCGTCCCGATCAATCATCTTCAAGGTGTCCCGGGCCATGACGCCCGGAATGGCTGCGCCCCATTCCCTCGCTGCCTCCAATAAATGGTCAATCAACTGACTGCTGAGCAGGGGGCGAGCACCGTCATGGACCGCTACATAAGCGGTGTCAGTGCCCAGACTCTGCAAACCTTTCCATACCGAGTCCTGCCGCTCGGCACCGCCAGCGATAACCCTGGAGACCTTTTTATAGCCATAGCGTTTAATAACCTCGCGTTTACAGTAGTCAATTTCATCAGGATGGGCGACCACTACAATCTCATCTACCTGCGGATAAACTTCAAACACATCAATGGAATAGGCCAACACGGGCCGGGACAATAGCAGGCGATACTGTTTATTAATCTCCTGACCCATGCGTCGGCCTGAACCGGCTGCAGCTATAACAACCCGAAGGTTGTTATCCATACAAATTCACCTCTCGTACTCCGTGAACCTGGCTCTCCATTTGTGGCTGCTGTTGATGCTCCTCCCGGCTCTTTCTGGTAAAAATCATACGCCCGGCAGCAGTCTGAAATACACTGGTCACCACCACCTCAAGATCCCTTCCGATGTCAGCCTGGGCATCCTCCACCACCACCATGGTTCCATCCTCAAGGTAGCCCACCCCCTGACCAGACTCCTTACCTTCTTTGATGATGCTGATATGCATATTCTCCCCGGGATAGACCATCATCTTAACAGCATTAGCCAGTTCATTGATATTCAAGACCTTAATACCCTGCAATTCCGAAACCTTGTTTAAATTGAAGTCATTGGTGATTATACTGGCCTGCATACGCTTGCACAGCTTGACCAATTTGGCGTCAACATCTTTCTCTTCGGAAATGTCCACTTCAATTATATCAATTTTTATCTGGGGATGTTTTTGCATTTTCGATAATAATTCCAAACCCCTTCTTCCTTTGTTGCGTCGCAGGTGATCTGAAGAATCAGCGATATGCTGCAACTCTTCAATAACAAAGGTGGGCACCACCAGGCGTCCATCCAGGAAACTGCTCTGACAGACGTCATAAATGCGGCCGTCGATAATGGCACTGGTGTCCAAAACTTTGGTTTCACAGCCATCACCTGAAGTGAGCGGGGTTCTCTTCGCCAGGCCGGGGAGCAAGCCCAATAGGTCTTCAGCCCGACTGGTACCGATTTTCACTCCCAGGGTCCCGCTTCCCACAAAGACTGCCATAATCAGGTAATTGCCCCAGCCTTTTAACATGGATAATGGGTAGGTACTCAAAACGCCAACCATGATGCCCAGTAGTAGTCCAACAATACCACCTAACAAGACGCCGATAGGTATTGTCTCTAACATTTCATAAAAGAGCCGGATCCTTTTGCGGCAATAAACCACGAAGCCATTCAAGACCAGGTATAAAACCATAATCCCGGCGGCAATCAATGCCACCTTTCCCACCGAGGCACCCCTGTCCCAGATCCCGGTTGCCTGAACAATCCAGGACATACCCAGGAGGGCGGCAAGGAACACCACAATGGTAATTCTCGGGCTAGTATGCATAACCTTCACCTCCATATCCTTATTCTGATATGGTAGAGGGTAATTTATACTGAAATTAGGAAATTCTTCTAATTGCTAAGGGGATGGGCACAATTGACAAATATTTTGACACCGGTCTATAATTAAGCAAATCACAAAGAAAAGGGGGCAAGTCTCTTTATGAAAGACTTGATTTGTGATGAATTCCAAAATGTTGTGGGTGATTTGTTGATCAGACACCACAGCATATGTGATATCCTCTCCAAGCTCTCCGAATCATCTTGCCGGGTAAACCGAGCCCTTATCAAATCTGTTACGGATTGCGGTTGTATCTCTATTGAAGCCAATAAAATACAGGTTCCGGAGGAAATTGATTCCTTTGAGGAATTGAAAGGCTATCTTGACAATCACCTCCGGGGTGAGATGTGTGCTCGCTGTGAAGATGTTATCACCAGCGAATTAGGCAAGCTGTTCTTTTATTCCGCCGCCCTCTGTAACACCCTGAATCTCAATATGTATGATGTTTTTCTCAAAGAATACAAAAAGGTCAGCGCCCTGGGGGTTTTTAACATGACCTGATCTGATGCCTATTGCATTTAAAAGGCCGCCTGGGGGCGGCCTTTTCAGACCATATACTCCAAAAGCAATTGTTCTTGCATCCTCTTTAAGCCATTCTTGATGTAGCGGGCCCGCACTTCACCGATTCCTTCCACCTCATCAAGTTCAGCGATAGTGGCTCTTAAGATATGGGACAATATCCCAAAGCGTTCCACCAGATTGCTGATAATGGAGAGCGGAATCCTTGGCAAACGCTGCAGCATACGGTAGCCACGGGGAGTAACCTGCAGTTCCAGATGGCTGCTGGCAGTGCCCAATGCCAGGACGCGGGCAATAAACAAGCTGTCAGATAGATCTTCCTCGAAAGCCCTTAACAATTCATTAACCACATCTCGGGGGGATTTGTCCTGATGTTGATAATAATCCCGGACGATATAACCGGCCTCTTCCGCGACATTGGCGACCATTTCATCCAGTTGCATTTTCACCAGACGGCCTTCAACCCCCAGTTCAACAATATAATTCTCGATCTCTGTGGCGATGCGCAACACTTTGATGGCGCGTTTTAAGACCTCACAGACTTCAGATATGGTGACCATATCCTCAAATTCCAGGCTGCTTAAGCGCTGCAATTCCCGGCCCAGAACATTACGGTGTTTCTCCAGGGTTTGTAGGGCCTGATTGGCTTTAACCAGAATCGAATTCAGATCGCGCAAGCGGAAGGTGATATTGCCCTGATAGAGAGTCACCTGTTTGCGCCGCTGAGATATCGCCACCACCAATTCATCGGTCTGCCGCGCCACCCTCTGTGCGGTACGATGTCTTATACCGGTTTCGTTGGAAGGCAGGCTCGGATCAGGAGCAAGCTGCACATTGGCTTTAAGGATCCTGGAGGCGTCATAATTGGTTATGATAGCGCCGTCCATCTTGGCCAGTTCGTATAACCGAGCCGGGCTGAATTCGCAATTAATATGAAATCCACCGTTTACAATCGCCATTAATTCCGGAGAATCCCCTACTACAATCAAACCCCCAGTATTTGCTTGCAGTATATTTTCCACCCCTATCCTGAAGACTGTTCCCGGGGCCAGCATTTCCAGGTATTTTTTAAATGCCCCTTGATAGATGTCTTCCAACCCCATCATCCTTCCCTTATCAACTCTATCATCTCATCTATGGTTTGCACCTCAATACAAAGCAGATTGGGTATAGACAAGTTTTTGCCTTGTTTGGGGATAACCACCCTTTGATAGCCCATTTTGGTAATTTCTTTTAAGCGTAAATCCAGGCAGGGTATCGGTCTAATCTGGCCGGAAAGCCCGAGTTCTCCAATGAAAACGGTATTGGCCGGTATAATGAGGTCCAAATGACTGGATACAATAGCAGCCGCAATGCCGAAGTCCACCGAAGGGTCCTTCAGAAAAACCCCGCCGGTGACTTTGACAAACACATCACAGGCCGACAGGTGGAAACCCAGCCGTTTTTCCAGTACAGCGGTGATCAGAGCCAGTCGATTTTGATCTATACCGGCCGCCATGCGTTTTGGATGACCTGGTCCCGCAGGGGATACCAGGGCCTGAACTTCGATCAGCAGTGGGCGGCTGCCTTCTACACTGGTGCTGATAGCATTTCCCGGAGTAAACACCGTCTGCGAGCTTAAAAAGATACTGGCCGGATCGAGAACCTCATGCAAGCCATCTTCGCCCATTTCCAACAACCCGATCTCATCGGTTGATCCAAAGCGGTTTTTTACCCCGCGCAGGATTCTAAAGGAAAAACTCTTTTCACCTTCAAACGAAATCACCACGTCGACCATGTGTTCCAGTACCTTGGGGCCGGCGATTACCCCTTCTTTGGTAACATGGCCGATTAAGAAAAATGTGATATGATGCTTTTTGGCAATCTCAGTGATGCGCGCCGTGCATTCGCGCAATTGCACCACACTGCCGGGAATGGACGAAACATCGCTGCAGTAAACTGCTTGAATGGAATCAATGATTACGGCAGTCGGTTTAATTTCTTCAATATATGTGGCCAGCAAATCAATGTTCTGCTCTGCCAGCAGATAAATAGAAGCACTGTCTACCTGCAAACGCAGCGAGCGAAGCCGGATCTGATGCAGGGACTCCTCTCCGCACAGGTAGAGTATACGCTCACCCTGCCTGGCAATGGCTTGAGCCACCTGCAGGAGCAAGGTTGATTTGCCGATGCCGGGATTGCCCCCCAGCAACACCACCGTTCCGGGAACCAGTCCTCCCCCTAAGACCCGGTCCAGCTCACCTAGACCTGTGCTGCAGCGTTTGATATCCTCAGTGGGAATGCTGTGCAGAGGCACTGCTTCAATCCGGGATAGGTTGCGTGCGGCCGTTTTAACCACCGAACTCTCTTCCAGCAAGGTGTTCCACATGCCACAACCGGGGCATTTGCCCAACCATTTACTATGCTCATAAGCGCAGTTAGAGCATACATAGCGATTCAATATTTTCACCGTCTCGGCTCCTTACAGGAATATTATATACCAAATTGTTAAGGAAAAAAGTCTCCCGAAAATGTATTGGAATTTTTATGTAAACTGGCCAGGAAGTTTCTCTTCCTGGCCTGTCCGTTGTTATAATTTTGTAACTGCGATTTGGCCCTCGCGCCCGTCGATTAAAATGGTGTCCCCCGGTTGTACGGTTTTCTTGAGTATTTCCTCGGAAACGGCATCTTCAATCAGCCTTTGCAAAGCCCTTTTCAGTGGCCGGGCACCATAGGCCGGGTCAAAGCCTTCTTTCATGATAATGGCTTTAGCCTCTTCGCTGATTTCCATATTAAAATCATTTTCCTTCACCCGCTTGAAGAAGTCTTTGAGCAGCAAATCAACGATTTGCCGCAATTCATCCTCGGACAGACTCTGGAACACAATCAACTCATCGACTCGATTTAAAAACTCTGGCCTAAAGGTGTGTTTTAACTGTTCCATAATCCGATCCTTCATGCGGTTATAGTTTTCGGCCTCATCAATGGCAGTGCTAAAGCCGACCTTGTGGCTGTTCTTAATCATCTGGGCTCCCACATTGGAGGTCATAATCACAATGGTATTGCGGAAATCAACGGTCCGACCTTGACCGTCAGTTAACCGGCCATCTTCCAGGACCTGGAGCAGGATGTTGAAAACGTCAGGGTGGGCCTTTTCGATTTCATCCAGCAGAATTACCGAGTACGGCTTGCGCCGAACCTTTTCGGTCAGCTGACCTCCTTCATCATAGCCTACATAACCGGGCGGTGAGCCGATCATCCTGGAAACAGCATGCTTTTCCATATATTCGGACATGTCCAGCCGAATCACTGCATCCTCAGTGCCAAACATGGCCTCAGCCAGTGCCCGGGCCAATTCGGTTTTACCCACCCCGGTCGGACCCAGGAATACAAACGAGCCGATGGGACGTTTGGGATTTTTCAAGCCGGCGCGCGAACGGCGCACCGCGCGGGATACGGCCTGCACCGCTTCCTCCTGTCCAATCACCCTTTGGTGTAAAATTCCTTCCAGATTTACCAGGCGCTCGCTCTCTTCAGCCGCCAGTTTGCTGACAGGAACCCCGGTCCAGTTGGATACAATGTTGGCTATCTCTTCTTCGCCTACCGAGCCAATGGTCAGATTGCGCTGGTTCACCCATTCCTTGCGGTCGTTTTCTATTTCCATCTTAAGCCGCTGCTCCTCATCGCGTAAATGAGCCGCTTTCTCATATTCCTGCGCGTTGATGGCTTCCTCTTTATCTTTAATCAGTTCCTCTAATCTGGCTTCCTTGGTCTTCAGTTCATCAGGCACAATATAATTGGTGAGCCGCACCTTGGAAGAGGCTTCATCAATCAGGTCAATGGCCTTATCAGGGAGAAAGCGGTCGCTGATGTAGCGCGCCGACAGCCGCACCGCCGCCTCAATAGCTTCGTCGCTGATCTTCACCCCATGATGGGCTTCATAACGGTCTCGCAAGCCTTTCAATATCTCGATACTCTCTTCTTGACTGGGTTCATCCACCAGAATGGGTTGAAAGCGCCGCTCCAGCGCGGCATCCTTTTCAATATGTTTGCGGTACTCATCCAAAGTGGTGGCGCCCACACATTGAAATTCACCCCTGGCCAGGGAGGGCTTGAGAATATTGGCCGCATCAATGGCGCCTTCCGCAGCTCCAGCCCCCACAATGGTGTGCAGTTCATCGATAAAAACGATAATATCCCCGGCCCCTTTTATCTCCGCAATGATCTTGGTAAGACGGTCCTCAAACTCACCCCGGTATTTGGTGCCGGCAATCATCGAGGACAGATCCAGGGTGACTACCCTTTTGCCTCCCAGTATTTCCGGGATCCGATTTTCCATAATTCGCTGGGCCAGTCCTTCCACGATTGCGGTTTTTCCTACTCCGGGATCCCCAATCAGAACCGGGTTGTTTTTGGTGCGTCGGGATAGGACCTGAATAACCCGCTCAATCTCTTCATTGCGACCTATAACCGGATCAAGTCGCCCTTCGGCCGCATCCTGGGTCAAATCACGGCTGAAAGCGTCCAGGGTCGGGGTTTTGCTTTTGCCTTTGCGTTTAGCCTGAGGCGGCAGCGGATTGGAGGTTGGTTCATTATATGATTGACTACCCTGATTGGATGGGGTTTCACCTCCCAGCAGGAGGATCACCTGTTCCCTGACTTCATCAAGTTTTAGCCCCATAGATATCAAAACCTGTCCTGCAACCCCTTCTTCCTCTCTCAGCAGGGCCAGGAGAAGATGTTCGGTGCCAACATAATTGACTCCCTGCAGGCGGGCTTCATCAAAGGCCAGGTTGAACACCTTTTTGGCACGCGGCGTAATGGGGAGATCGCCCGCCTGTTGCTCGCGGGCAGTCTTGCTTTCTCCCATCACCTTGGTTACTTCCTCGCGCACCTTGTCCAGGTCCATACCCAGACTCAACAGGGCTTTGGCTCCGACGCCTTCCCCTTCTCGCAGCAAACCCAATAATATATGTTCGGTGCCGATGGCGGGATGATTTAACTGCCTGGCTTCCTCCTGGGCATGAATCACCGCATTACGGGCACGTTGGGTAAATCTTCTAAACATTTTAAGCAATCCTCCTTTTATGGATTTTTAAATAAAATCTCCTTAATGACTGCCGCTCGTTTTACATCACGCTGAAAGGCATCCATCTCCTGCCCGGCCCTTTTTTGCAAATGGGCCGGACGTATGGCCACGATCAGTTCGTTAATGGCAGCCGCTTGAATATGCTCAATTAATCCCATATCTACACCCAGACGCAGATCGGACAATAAGGTTAAAGCCTCATTGGAGCTGATGATGGCGGCATGGCTTAACAAGCCATAGGCTCTGCCAATACGATCCCGTATCTGATAGGCCATACCGGATTGCATGCTGTCCCGCACCTTGCGCTCCTGTTCTACAATCTGCCGGGTGATGAGAATCAAGTTATGGCAGATTTCCTTCTCATTGAGTCCCAATGTCACCTGATTGGACAACTGATAAAGATTCCCCAGCACTTCAGTACCTTCACCATACAGGCCCCTTACGGTCATCCCAAACTGGCCTATACTGTTGAAGATCCGCTTGGTTTGTGCGGTCATGGCTATACCGGGCAGATGCAGCATCACCGAGGCCCGCATCCCGGTTCCCACATTGGTGGGGCAAGCGGTCAAATAACCGCGTTGGTCATCAAAAGCGTAGTCCAAAAACTTTTCCAGTTCATCATCCATGGCCTGCACCTGTTGATTGCATTTCTCAAGATCGAAACCAGGCAATAATCCCTGTATTCTGAGGTGGTCCTCTTCATTGATCATGATTGATTGCGAGCCATCATAATTTACCAGCAATCCCCGATAACTGTCATTGAAGCGAGCGTGCCCCGGACTGATTAAATGCTTTTCTACCAGTATCTGGCGATCCAATTCCGTGGTCTGATCAAAGGTCACCCCGGCTATGGAATGCAGCGGTTCATAATCGCTGTGAGCGCAGGCTTGTTTAATCAAATCAGTCACCTTTTTCCCGCTTTCTTTATTCAACAAATGGGGAAAAGGTATCCCATCAAGGTTGCGCGCCAGTCTGACCCGACTGCTTATCACTATGTCGGCATCAGGACCTGCAGTGCTATCCATCCAGCGTACATGGGTGCTATGCAACAAGTTGTCAATGCTCATCTGGAGTCACCTCTAATCCAGCTTTTTTTCCATATCCTTCATCAAATCTCTGATTTCGGCGGCCTTTTCATAATCCTCTGCCATAATCGCGCCCTGCAATTGCGCCTTAAGATCATCAACCTGCTTCTTTATCCTGGCCTTTTCCCCGCTGCGCAGCGGTATCTTGCCGGTATGCTGGCTGTTGCCATGGATTCTTTTTAATGCCGCCTCCAATTCCTGGGCAAAGGCCTGGTAGCAGTCAGGGCAGCCAAGTTTACCGGTATGCCGGATATCCATAAAATCAACCCCACAGGTCGGACATGAAACCTGGGGGGGGGCATTGGCATAACCCGGCAGCTCATTATGACCACCCAGAAATCCCCCTAACAGGTTGGGAATGTTAAACTGGCTGGGGTCAAACATCAAGGCGCCTTTTTTCGCCGCACAGGTCGGGCACAAGTGCATTTCGGTTTTCTGGCCATTATACATTTCGGTCAGATGAACCGTGGCCAGGTTCTGTTTACACTCATCACAGTTCATAATCATTCCCCCTACTTCATTTCCAAATCACCATATCCAGCCAGGGCCTGTTTCAGCTTGACCATGAACAGAAGCCGATGTTCCTCGGCAAGGTCTGCTAAGAGTGTGGACATTAAATGTTGAATCAATCTAATCTCTTGTTTCCCCAGATGCTGCTGGTTTTTTAAATCAGCGATCAATTGCTGTATTTCGGCTTCCAGCTGCTGGCAATCAGCACTTTCCGGACCAACCTGGGTGATGCGCACAAAGCCTTTGCCACCACGTTTGCTTTCAGTAATGTAGCCATGCTTAAGGCTAAAGCGAGTAGCCAGTACATAGCTTACCTGCGAGGGAACACAGCAGAATGTCTCTGCCAACTCCACACGCTGTATCTCTATCTGCTGTGCTTCACTGCGATCAATTAATACTTTTATATATTGTTCAATACGGTCGGTAATAGTTTTTTTCAAACCCACGTCTCCTTTGACTATTGTTGACCTTAATCTATATTTTAATAATAGCCGGTAAAAAAAGCAAAGGAAATGTAGACCTGACATAAAAATAGCCCGATTAAATATTATTCAAGCCTTATCTAGAGCTATTGTTGCCATTTGCCGATAAAATAGCACAAAAATCGCTGTCGGTTAGCAAATGGGAAAACAAAACAGGGGGGGACGGCAGACTGTATGTCAAGTCGCTGCTCAAAAAGTGCCGGATGGCAAGAAAATATCGGGCTTAGGTGGGTCCTATCCCTAAATACCACGCATTTATGATCATAGGTGGACAGGCGAAAACGCGCAAAACAGTTTTTACACAACCTGACGGTCCTACTGTTTTTACTCGTCCCTCGGTTTGGTCCGGGGTTATTCTTCCCAGTATACTTCAATGCGGCAATCTGCGTGAATGGGGGTGGTGAAGCCGGCCTCGGCGCCATTGACTTTTAGAATAAGACGCCTGTCAGGGTATGGTTTCAACTCATAGACCTGGAATATATCGCTTAAAATAGCGTTGCTGTAGGTTTTATCCAGGGTTATCCTGCATCCCTCCACCAACTCCTGTGTAATCGCAACCGGCCTTCCGTCCATCATAATCCCGGCTCCCTGGACCTTAATCACGATCTCCTCATTATTGACATAGACCCGCAAGCGCGCTAAAGCAGTATGCCCCAGTATCTGTTGCAGGGTGGGATGTGGGGACAGCAAATGGTAAGTCACCTCGGATTCCCAGGGCACTCTTTCTTGAATCCCGGCACTGCGGCCATTGACTGTGATCTTTATGGGAAGCCATTCAATATCTTTTTCCTCATTATTGAGTACATAATGATAAACCCGGGCCGTCAGCATGTGCTCAGGAACCCCGGCCTGCAGGCAAATATAAGCCAGGGAATTGGCTTCCTGATAATCTATCCGGGCACGATCAGGGATGCTAAAGTGAGCATCAACTTCCTGGCCATTAACGGAGATAAACGGTTTGATATCGAGCCGTTTTTCATTGACCCATACCTGTCCCCCTTCTGTATTGAAGAGATCAGATACCATTACCCGGGCATCCTCACCATTACTGCCGGGAATGAACTCAATACTATCACCGCTGCTCAGCCTGCTATCCAACGTAGCTGCCTGACCATTCACCCTAATCACCGGGGCGGTTCCTCCTTTTCCCGGGAACACTCTCATTTTGCCATTCACCGTTATGGTCTTGCCCAATCCGGGACGCCCATATATGCTGGCCAGGGAAATGCCTGAACCTAATAAGGCATTGCCTACTGTGAGTTCTCCAATATTCCATAACCGCAAATTAGCCTCATTCAACCCCACATTAACAAATGGCACCGGGGGATATAAAAAGGCGTGGTACGCTATGCCCAGAGGGGTTACTCCCTGTGGTCCCTGCAGGTAAGGCTGTTCACAATGGATGGCGTCAAAGCCCTCTGCAGTGCGCGTCCCGACCCGATTACGGGGCAGCTCCAATTGATCCGCCAAAGCGGCAATTAACGACGGCGTCAGACTGCCTCCGCCTATACAGATTACAGCATCAGGCGGCTTCTGATTCAAATTCAAGATATGCCCGGCGATCCTTGCGCTGATGTCATTGATCATGGGCTGCAAACTCTTTTGCAGTTCCAAGCTTTCTATCGTAAAGGTGTTTTTTAGAATATCCTCCAGCTCAATGGCATCCTGATCAGCCAGTTGGCGCTTAATCTTCTCAGCATGGTGGAAATCCAACAGGTACCGGGAGGCCAGCGTTTCAGTCAATTCGTCTCCTCCCATGGGCACCATGGCATATGCGCTGATTTTGCCTTCTTTTACGATGGCAATGTCTGAGGTGCCGGCGCCAATATCCACCAGGGCCAGGTTTAACAGGCGCAAACCCGGGGGAACAGCCACAGACAAAGCCGCGATGGGCTCCAATGTCAGGCTTAGAAGTTCCAATCCAGAACGCTTCAAAGCGGAAAACAGGCTGTCAACCACCACCCGGGGAAGAAAGGTGGCGATAACCTCGGTCTCAATAAAACTTCCCACCTGCCCCACCAAATTGTTAATATGCTGATCTTCCAGGCGATAATAGGTGACGCTATAGCCGGCACAATAATATTGACTACTGCCCGTCTGATGGGTTTGATCCTGTAGCAAGGCGATGCGTGCCTGCTGTACGGCCTCGATTTCCAGAGCCAGTACCTCTTCAAGACTGATTTCATTTAGCAAACTGCGTTTAGCCGCAGCCTTGCCTGCTGAGGTTTGCAAAGCCCGTCCGGCTGCAGCTACCGCCGCTGCTTGAAGTGGAATCTGCAATCGTTCTTCCAGGATAGCGGTGATCTTTCTGATGGTGCCGGCAACCGCATCCACCTCATGAATCTGCCCGTCCATCATAGCCCGGGTGCTGTGTTCTATCATCTCGCTGCCAATGACCGTAAAGCAATCTTCCTGGCGCTGCATCACCAACCCCACTATTTTTCTGGTGCCAATATCCAATGCATATATGGTCTGTTGATCCATGGCAATTCTCCTTATATTAAACCTCAACCTGCCAGGTTTGAGTTTATAAGCTGCGTTTCATGCGCTCCCTTATGACGCTGATCACAAACAAAGGCAGGATCAACTGGCGCTTGAAACGACTTGGTTCAGTAAGCAAGCGGTACAACCATTCCAGATTTAATTTAATGAAAAAAGCCGGAGCCCTTTTTTTTATTCCCGCGACCACATCCAGGCTGCCTCCTACCCCGATATGAACAGCAGCGGCCAGATCGCCACAGTGTTCCCTGATCCAGAACTCCTGTTTGGGAGCACCCAGGGCTACAAAAAGAATCTGCGGAGAAGATTTGTTAATATCCGCGATAATGGCCGGAACCTGTTCCGGGGTAAAATATCCGTCCCTTAGTCCACATACAGACAGGCCTGGATAGCGTTTATGCAGCATCCGAGCTGCTTCATCCGCCACTCCCGGTGCCGCTCCTAAAAGATAAAGCGGCCATCCCTCTTGAGCGGACCGGGCGGCCAGGGCCAGCATTAAATCTATTCCAGTTACCCTTTCCGGGACGGCATAACCCAGAAAACGAGCCCCCCACACCACACCGATGCCGTCAGCAGTGACCAGGTCAGCCTCATTGATGATCTTCTGTAAGGCCGGATTGCTCCTGGCCCGGTATACTATCTCAGCATTAAGGGTAATGACGTGCACAGTTTTTTGTGACTCAATATAAGCCGCGATACTATTCAAGCATTGCTCCATGCTGGCCAGATGCAGTTTGCACCCCAGTATATTAGCCTGGGGAAAATTCATTTTTCATTCACCATCCTGCCTTTACCCTGATATCTATTTAGCGATTAAAACCTCATTTCCTGCTTAACCAAGAAAATGGACCCTGAATTCCATGATCCAAAGCGGATAGAATCTTTGTTTATCAAAGTCTTCCTTAACCATCGCCCCTCACTCCTCTCCATTTAACAATGGCAAATAAAAAATCCCGCCCAGGGGCGGGAAGGTTAGGCAGATTTATTCAAGTGCGCCGACTTTATCAACTGCCACCTGGGTCAATTCATCTTCGGCTTGCACCACTTTCTGCAGCATTTCATAAGCACGCACCGCCGCAAGCAAGGTCACCATTTCCCTTACCGCATTAACATTGGATTGCTCCAAAAATCCCTGCATCAATTGTGGATCTTCTGCCTCCATGTAGTAGTCATCACCGGCTGCATACAGGTTTTCTCCAACTGGAAGCAGTCTGTCCTGATTCTCAAAACGCACCAGTTGCAGGGTAGCCAGGGTAATGCCATTTGCGGATATGTTGCCCTGTTTATCAACTGTAAAGCCAGGTTCAACAAAAATATATTCGCCGTTTTCATCCAGAAGCGGAAAGCCTTGACTGGTGGAGAGCAGACCATCAAAATTCATTTTAAAGCTGCCACAACGCGTAAATCTTTCCCCCTGTGGGGTTTCCACCACAAAATAGGCGTCTTTCCCCAGGGCCAAATCAGTGGGAACCCCAGTCTGCATCATACTGCCCGTGCTGAAATCAGTAGAAACCTCACCCAGTACAGCGCCACTGCCCAGTTGGCCTATAGCTTGCAGGGCTTTTAGCCCGCTGCCTTCACGGCGGCTAATATTCATGGTGGGATAGGCACAGGATACCGCCAATTGACGCTTAAAGCTGTTGGTGTTGCTGTTGGCGATATTATTGGCTACCACATCCTGCTTGGCCAGTTGCAGCATCATGCCTGAGGCTGCAGTATACATGCCTTTTACCAAAACAATCCCCCCGCTTCATTGAAATACCTGCCTTATAGACACACTCTCTTTTATTATCGAATAATAGGCCTTAATCCTTTATACTACATTAAACGTTTGGGGCCTCTTCTTTTGGTACCTTTCAAGGCGGCCATCTCTTCCAAGGCCTTACCGGTTCCACGGGCCACACAGGATATGGCATCATCAGCGATATGTACGGGCAGATTCGTTTCCCGTGATAAAAGCTCGTCCAACCCTTCTAAAAGCGATCCCCCGCCGGTCATTACAATGCCGTTGTTGACGATATCGGCAGCCAGTTCAGGAGGCGTAATCTCCAGAACCTTCTTTACACCATCAATAATGGCCTCTACCGGTTCCTGCAAGGCCTTAAAGCTTTCCTCCGAGGTCATGATAATGTTTTTGGGCAGACCGGTTAAAAGATCACGCCCGCGTACTTCGATGCTTCTTTCGCGGTTTTGCGGGGTAACAAAAGCTGTCCCCACCTTGATTTTGATTTCCTCTGCGGTACGATCACCTATCAACAGGTTGTGTTCCCGCCTGACAAAGCGAATAATGGCTTCATCAAACTTGTCCCCTCCGACTCGAAGCGACGTGTCACAGACAATGCCACCCAGTGATAAAACCGCAATGTCTGATGTACCGCCGCCAATATCCACCACCATATTACCGGTGGCATCGGCAATATTTACCCCGGCACCAAGGGCGGCAGCCAGCGGCTCCTCCACGATGTAGGCCTGCTTGGCCCCTGCAGATAAGGTGGCCTGACTGGCCGCACGTTCTTCGACATCGGTGGCTCCCGTGGGGATGCACACGATGACGCGAGGCTTAAAAAACAGCTTACGGCCCATGATCTTGCGGATGAAATGGGTCAGCATTTTTTCCGTTGTATCGTAATCGGCAATTACACCATCTTTTAACGGCCGAATAGCAACGATATGACCGGGAGTCCTGCCCAACATCTGTCGTGCTTCCTCTCCGACGGCAATAATACGATTGGTGTTTTTATCGATGGCAACTACTGAAGGCTCGTGAAGAACAATCCCTTTGCCTTTTTTAAAAACCAGGACACTGGCAGTACCCAGATCTATTCCGATATCCTCTCCGGCAAACAGCATGAAAAGCAAGATCCTCCCTATATTAAGTATTGACTATCAATATTGTAACTGTTATCCGGGCTTAATGCTATTTGTTTTGAATTTTCAGCTGTTAATATGAAATGAGGCGTATTTCTGCCGGGTGGCTTCTCCGCCACGGATATGCCTCTCAGCTTTGTTCTTATCAAGAACTTGTTTCACTTGATCAGCCAGCTTTTCATCAATCCGTGGTAGTCTTTCGGCTACATCTTTATGCACAGTACTTTTACTGATACCGAATACCTCTGCTGCCTGTCGGACTGTGCTGGAAGTTTGGAGAATGTATTGCGCAATCTTGACCGCTCTTTTCCTAATGTAGTTTTGCATTTCAACCCTCCCGACTAGAGAATTGTTACAGTATATTCACCAGCCGGGAGGTCAAGAACAAAGGACAAAGTCTAAAATAATCTACTTTCAATAAGGCAGCCGGTATACTTCAGTTTTCTGATAATAATGGTGCAAAATCTGTAGATAACTTTTATTATCAGCAGCCATTCCTCCTGCCCCGTACTGACATAAACCGAGACCATGTCCATAGCCGCGGCTATTAACAATCAGGCTGTTATCTTTCAGGCTTATGTTCCACCAGGTGGAAGGCAGACTCAAAAGCTTGCGAAAGGTTTCAGCATACAGGGTTTTGCCATTGACTTCCAAACGTGACACCCGGCCTGTGGCAGTTCGGGATGTGACCTTTAAACTCAGTTTTTTTTCAGCTGGTGCTATTTTCAAAAGGTTTTTTAACTCCTGGGAGCTGAACACCTGTTTTGATTCATAATAACGAGAAGATCGACAATAGCTGCAGGGAACTGATTGCAGATAGGGTACATCCTGCCCGGTGGAATGCAGAGCAGATTCGGTTTTACCTCCACAGGTAGAATGATATAGTGCATCGATGGGCTGATTATCATAGGTCATAATGATCCCTTTGGTGTCCTGTACTGCAGTTTCAATCTTGGACCATAAGGCTTTATAGTTGGACGGATTCCGCGCCGCGAAATCCTTAAACGAGATATAGGCCTGGCAGCTATTGATATCGTCTGATAGCTGGGCACCGCGCGGGTAAGTGCGCCCCTCGATGATCTTGCGAAGTGCATAAGTGCGCGCGCATACCGCCTGTGCTTTAAGGGCTTCAAGGCCAAAACTAGCTGGCATTTCCGCGGCTACCGTACCCAGCAAATATTCCTCCAGACCGAGATCTATTACCTGGTCTTCTAAGGATAAATACAGCTTGATCCGCGGTTCAAAGGCCATGTCCGGTCTTTTTTGCTTCTCGTTATACAGGAATAAGGCGCAGATTATAGATAAGGTAATAAACACAAAAAAAAGAAGCCTGCTTCTTCTTTTGAACCATCGAACTTTCATAATCTATTCATATTTTAAAAAGATTAAAATATGACTTATTCTAAAAACGGTGTATATTGCCTCCCAGGTTATTCAATTTATGCACAATATTTTCATAACCCCTATCAATGTGCTCACTTTTTTCTATAATGGTGGGTCCATTGGCGGTAAGGGCGGCAATAAGCAAGGCTGCTCCGGCGCGCAGATCAGTAGCCTTTACGGTGGCACCGCTCAATTGCGGCACCCCTTTTATTATTGCAGTCCTGCCTTCAATCGTGATCCTGGCGCCCATTCTCAAGAACTCGTTGACATGCATGAAGCGGTTTTCGAAAACAGATTCGGTTAATATGCTGCTCCCGCGGGCCGCACAGAGATAAGCCATAAACTGGGCTTGCATATCGGTGGGAAACCCTGGATAAGGCAAGGTTTTAATGTAGGTTGGCCTGATTTCCTGCCAGCGTGACACCCGAATCATATCGGCCTGCTCTTCGACTCCGGCGCCGGTCTCGATTAGTTTGGCAGTGGTTGCTTTGAGGTGTTCAGGAATAACATTATTAATCACCACATCCCCCCCGGTAGCTGCGGCAGCTACCATAAAAGTCCCTGCTTCAATGCGATCTGGAATCGGAGTATAGGTGGTGGCGCCCAAAGAGCCTACCCCTTCTACCCTGATAACATTACTGCCGGCGGAACTGACCCGTCCTCCCATGCTGTTAATAAACCCGGCCAAATCAACCACTTCAGGTTCAAGCGCAGCATTCTCTATATAAGTGGTCCCTCTGGCCAGGGCAGCTGCCATCATGATATTCTCGGTAGCTCCCACACTGGGAAAATCCAGGTAAATGTGGCTCCCCTTTAGCCGCGGTGCAGTTGCAATTACACAGCCGCCGGTCATTTGTATGGCGGCCCCCAGGGCTTCAAAGCCCTTAAGATGTAGATCAATGGGCCGCGTGCCAATAGCACATCCGCCGGGCAGAGAAATTTGCACCTGTCCCATTCGGGCCAGCAATGGTCCCATTAACAGAAATGATGCTCTGATTTGCCGGGACAAATCATAATCAGGCATGTGATGCTGTAGGGCTCCGCTGATGACAAGATTATTCTGGCTGTAGTCTACTTTTAGTCCCATTTGCTGTATTAAGGCCGAGATAATATGAACATCCCGAATCATGGGTACATGCCGTATGACAACTTTTCCGCTGCTTAACATACTGGCGGCCAGAATCGGCAGTATAGCGTTTTTGGAAGCACTCACCATAATTTGGCCCTCTAAACGAGTCGATCCGGATACTAGCATTTTCAAGGAATAATACCTCCGTATGAACTATGTTAATCAATATTCCCCCAATATTAGCGGACTGCCGATCAACAGTAGCGCTCTTCCATCTGACTGGCTGCGTATGGCAGTCTGTACATTCATTTTATGGTTTTCAACCCATACCGGACTTACCATCTCATTCAATTTTTTACTATAGCCAGTTTGGCTGCAAACCACCTTATCTGCATAAATCTCTTTGGTCCGGGCATCCAGATTATTCATCACCACCTGCAGCAATTCTGTTTGACCGGTACTTTTAGCAGGATCAGACAGATATCCACTGTAAAGATAATAATGGTGCCAATCCCAATTTTTAATGTTATCCAATTTGGGCACCCACCCTCCAGGATCAGACTCCCCATCATGGTTGATACATGTAAAGATAATAGCGGTACAATCTGTTTGATAATCTGCTTCAGCTGTCAGGCGCAAGGTGCTGGTCCCCTGTTCAACCTGGTACTCCCGGTGAGAAGACTGAGGCAGATTTTCACTGCGGATTTCGGTGACAGTCAGATTAAGATTATTCAGGATGGCTTCCATGATCTGGTCAAGTTCCTGCGGCGAGGCTGCTGTGTTTATTTTGGCCCAACTATCCAGGCGGGATTCAAAGGAAATTGCACCGATAGATGCAAAAGCTAGTCTAATTGGAGATTGAATCGCCTTCTGTTTTTCAGCCGCATAATCAATGCGGTGTTCGCAAAGAGCCACACAAACCGTAAATATTATCAAATACATCATAATTTTTTTCATTTTTTCTCTCCCCGTTGCAGCAAATCCGTATCGTATCATGATTGTTGCCGTAGGGGAGCAATTTTATTCCCAGCTGCCAGACACTACAGTTATTCAGTTATTAAGGCGGCGGACGATGCCCTGCCCTGGGACAAACAGGGGGACGATGTTTTTGCTTGCTTTCTCGGAAGCAAGCAAAAACATCGTCCCCCTGTTTGGTCACTCTGTTTGGCTGTTTAGATCCACCCGGAGCGATCATCATCCTCGTCTTCCCAGTCGGAACTCAGTTTGATAATTACCGGGTTTGAAGGATCTTTTTGGGTCAACTCTGCCAGATACGCTTCTTGACGCCTCTTGGCGGCTAAGGCCTTTTGCTGGAATTTGCCCAATTGAAACCAGATCAAGAATGCAAAACCAACCGTCAATAAAAATACCATTATAATGATAATCAGCAGTGCCTGGTACACCTGACCCCCCCTTTTCCAACAAGCTGTGGGGATAAGTTATTCTTGGTCTTTCTGCTGCGCCCTTTGTCGGCGCTTTTCTCGCAACTCTATACGTCTTCTCTTCATTTCTTTGCCCCGCTCTTCAACCCTCATAGAGGCCTGCCAGAATAACAGGTAGAGTAAGCCCTTGATCAGATAATAGATTAAGACCACAATGATAAACAATCTTAATACATCATTCATAATAGCTGCCTCAAGAACTCCTCATATCCTAACCTAAAGCCTCCAACTCCATTTTATAGCTTTCCCGCATATATTTTAAGCAAATAATAAGATAATAAGCCGGAAAGCACTAATTTATGCCTTCCGGCTTTTACCAGTCACTATCCTACTGGAATTACTCAGAGTATGCTCCTGCTGCTTTCAAGCGGGCAATCGCTCTTTTCAGTGCCTGTTCGGCACGGGTGTAGTTGATAGCCTCAGTGCGCTGCTGCAACCGCCTTTCGGCTCTCTCTCGGGCCGCTTTGGCACGGAGAACATCAATCTCATGACCGTGCTCGGCGGTCTCTGCCAGAACCCGACCTTCGTTGTCAAGCACTTCAATAAAGCCGCCGCTTATAGCAATGCGTTTTTCACTGCCATCCGCATCCACATAGCGCAAGACTCCGATGTTCAAAGCCGCTACCAGGGGAGCGTGGTTCTTCAATACACCCAGCTCACCATCGATGCCGGGAACAACAGTAAATGAAACCTCATTGGATTGCAAAACACGTTCAGGAGTCACTACCTCCAGCATGTAGGTGTTGTCTGCCATAGACTAAACCTCCAGTCTTCTAGCTTTTTCCACCGCACCTTCGATGTTTCCTACCATCAGGAAGGCCGCTTCAGGTAGATTGTCATGTTTGCCTTCCAGCACTTCAGCAAAAGAGTTTACAGTCTCTGCTACCGGCACATAGATGCCTGATTGACCTGTAAATTGTTCTGCCACGTGGAAGGGCTGGGACAGAAATCTTTCCAGCTTTCTGGCCCGGGCGACGATAATCTTATCTTCATCACTGAGTTCATCCATACCCAGTATAGCAATGATATCCTGCAGCTCTTTATATCTCTGCAGTATCTGCTGCACGCCCCGAGCGGTATAGTAATGCTTTTCACCCAGTATTTGTGGATCCAGGATGCGTGACGTGGAATCGAGCGGGTCCACGGCTGGGTAAATACCCTTTTCAGCGATGGAACGGGCCAGAACCAGGGTCGCATCCAAGTGGGCGAAGGTGGTTGCCGGCGCAGGGTCGGTCAAGTCGTCAGCGGGCACATATACGGCCTGTGCTGAAGTTATGGAACCTTTACGGGTAGTGGTGATGCGCTCCTGCAACAGACCCATGTCAGTGGCCAGGGTGGGCTGGTAACCAACGGCGGAGGGCATGCGGCCCAACAGTGCGGACACCTCGTTGCCAGCCTGTGCAAAGCGGAAGATATTATCAATGAATATAAGAACGTCCTGTCCGCCAACATCACGGAAATATTCGGCCACGGTCAAACCGGTCAATCCTACCCGCAGCCTGGCTCCCGGAGGCTCATTCATCTGACCGAAGATCAGGGCGCATTTTTCAATAACGCCCGATTCGACCATTTCACCCCAGAGGTCGTTGCCTTCACGGGTTCTTTCACCAACACCGGTGAACACTGAATAGCCGCCATGAACATAAGCGATATTTCTTATAAGTTCCTGAATGATAACGGTTTTGCCCACGCCGGCCCCACCGAACAGGCCGATCTTACCACCTTTGGCATAAGGGCAAACCAGGTCGGTAACCTTAATACCGGTTTCCAGGATTGTAGTTGCCGGAAGCTGATCCACCAGCTCCGGAGGGTCGCGATGAATTTCCCAGTAATCTGCAGCTTCAACCGGACCGGCCTCGTCAACCGGATCGCCCAACACATTGAGTATCCGACCCAGACAGTTGTCGCCGACCGGTATCTTAATAGCTGCACCGGTGTTGACTGCTTTCATGCCCCGGGATACACCATCAGTGGGATTCAGGGCCACACATCTCACGGTGTCATTACCCAGATGCTGCATTGCCTCCATGGTAACATTGATGCTATCTGATCCCTTATAATTAGCCTCCTGTTCCGAGGCCTTGATGGTGATCGCATTCATCAAGTCGGGGAGTTCACCGGGTTTAAAGCGAACGTCAACAACAGCGCCTATAACCTGGGTTACCTCTCCAAATGTTACATTCGCCATCCTCTATTTTCCTCCTTTTTTGAGAGCTTCGGCGCCACCGACAATATCCAGTATTTCGTCGGTAATGGCAGCCTGTCTGGCCTTATTCATGGCCAGGGTAAGGGTATCAATGATCTCGCCCGCGTTTTCAGTGGCGTTGCCCATTGCTGTCATTCTCGCGCCATGCTCACTGGCTTTACTTTCAAGTAATGCGTTGAATATTTGGCTTCCAATGTATCTCGGCAACAGAGCCAAGAGGATTTCATCGGCACTGGGTTCATAAAGGTAGTCAATTACAATGTCCTTTTCCTCCTCATCCTTGGTCGGAGGTTCAATAGGCAGTAACTGAGTTACCGTAGGCACCTGCCGGAGAACGTTGACAAACCTGGCGTATACCAGATGCACTTCATCAACTTCTTCGTTCTCATAGGCATTAACCACATACTGGCCGATTTCTCTGGCATCGGCGTAAGAGATATTGTCGCCCAGGTTAATAAATTCGGCATCAAGCCCAGAACGTTTGCGGTAGAAATCTCTTGCCTTTCTACCTACTGCCACAATGCCACTGTCAATTTTTCTTTCATCGGCTTCGATGGCTGCATTAGCAGCACGAATAATATTGGTGTTGTAGGCGCCACACAAGCCGCGGTCAGCGGTGATGACTACATAACCTACCTTTTTAACGTCTTCCCGTTTCGCCAGCAGAGGATGCCGCACATCAAAGGTGACGGCTGCCAATCTGGCCAGTGTGTCCGCCAGGGTTTCATTATAAGGGCGTGAAGCTTCGGCGGCTTCTTGAGCCCGGCGCAGTTTTGCCGCAGAAACCATTTTCATTGCTTTGGTGATTTGCTGTGTATTTTGCACGCTGCGGATTCTGCGCTTGAATTCTCTAATACCTGCTCCTGCCATTTATTTCACCACCCTATACTGCAAACGTGGATTTGAATTCATTAATCGCCTTGATAAATTTCTCCTCTATAGCGTCATCGATCTTGCCGCTATCCCTGATGGATGTGGGAATTTCGCTATAGTTGCCGCGGATAAATTGTAAAAAGTCGGCTTCAAATTCCAAGACCCTGTCCTTGGGGAGTTCATCCAGGTATCCGTTGACACCGCAATAAATGGATATAACCTGTTCCTCCATCGACATTGGTTTATATTGTCCCTGTTTGAGTATTTCTGTTACACGTTCGCCGCGGATCAGGCGGGCCAGGGTGGCCTTATCCAGATCGGATCCGAATTGCGCAAAAGCGGCCAATTCACGATACTGAGCCAGATCCAAACGCAGCTGTCCGGCTACCGACTTCATAGCTTTGGTCTGAGCGGCGCCGCCGACTCGGCTGACTGACAAGCCCGCATTGATGGCCGGCCGTTGTCCGGCATAGAATAGGTCGGTTTCCAAATAGATCTGCCCGTCAGTAATGGATATAACATTGGTGGGGATGTAAGCCGATACGTCGCCTGCCTGGGTTTCAATAATCGGCAGTGCGGTAATGGACCCCCCGCCCATTTTCTTGTTTAATTTACAGCCTCTCTCCAGCAAGCGAGAGTGCAGATAGAAAACGTCACCGGGATACGCTTCACGTCCGGGAGGACGACGAAGCAGCAATGACATTTCGCGATATGCCACCGCGTGTTTGGACAGATCGTCATAGATGATCAGGACGTCTTTGCCCTGGGCTTCCATGAACTCTTCTGCCATAGCAACACCGGCATATGGAGCTATATAAAGCAGCGGCGCCGGTTCGGCAGCGGTTGCGGCTACGATTATGGTGTAATCCATAGCGCCCATTTCTTCAAACTTGGCTGCAATACCTGCGATACTGGACTGCTTTTGTCCGACAGCTACATATATGCAGATCATGTCTTTTTTGTCACGCTGGTTGATTATAGCATCCAGGGCAATGGCTGTCTTACCCACCTGGCGGTCGCCGATAATCAATTCGCGTTGACCACGGCCAATCGGAACCATGGAGTCAATAGCCTTTAGTCCGGTCTGCATCGGAGTGTCAACCGGTTCACGGGTAACAACACCGTGTGCGACCTTCTCGATCGGACGGTAGGCGTCAGGTTCAATAGGTCCTTTACCGTCAATAGGTTGTCCCAGAGCATTGACCACACGTCCCAGCATGGCATTGCCGGCGGGAACTTCCATGATTCTTCCGGTGGCTTTTACAACGTCGCCTTCCTTAATGTGTTGATAGTTTCCCAATAACACGGCACCGACGTTATCTTCTTCAAGGTTTAGAACCATTCCCACGGTTCCACCCGGAAATTCCAATAATTCGCCAGCCATTGCGCCCTGTAATCCGTAAACACGGGCAATACCGTCACCGACAAATATTACAGAGCCCACATTGCTGACCTCGACCTCGGATTGGTAGCGCTCAATTTGCTGTTTTAAAATGGCGCTAATCTCTTCCGGTCTAATACTCATTTATGTGTCACCCCTATCGCATTAACTTATCTTGGCTTGTTTCATTTGATCCTTCAACATCGCTAGTTTCTTAGCAACGGTAGCGTCAATAATCTGGTCTCCAATTCTCACTTTGATTCCGCCCAGCAGACTTGGATCGACCAGCGGCTTTAATTGTACTGTCTTACCAGTGGATGCGGAAAGCTTCTTGGCGAGATCCTGAACATCATTTTCGGATATCTCGTGGGCCGAGTACATTTCAGCTTTGAGAATGTTTCTCTGTTCGTCGGCCATATCAATATACTGTTCAGTGATCAATGCCAGGTATGATTCACGCTTCTTGTCAATGATCATAGATACAAAGTTCAGAGTGTTCTGGGATACCTGCCCTGCAAATAGCTTATTGAGAACTTCCTTTTTCTCTTTGGCAGGAATAAGCAAATGAGCGAAGTATTCTTTTAAGAGTTCGGATTCATCAACGGTGCGTACGACCAGTTCCATCTCTTGCTGGTATTCGTCTACCTTTCCGCTCTCCTGGGCAATACTGAAAAATGCTTCAGCATAGCGCCTAGCGACGCTCTTATTTAACATAATAGATCGCCCGCCTCGTTCACGAAATCTTTAACCATGCGCTGGTGATCATCTTCAGTAATGGCTCTGCCCAATACCTTTTCAGCAGCGCTGATGGCCAGGACGACCGCGGCGTCTTTAAGCTGTGCCTTGGCCTGTTCTGTGGCCGCAGCAATTTCAGCCTGAGCCTTGTTCTTCACATTGGTGGCATCTTCCTGTGCCTTGGCCATCATTTCATTCTTGACATCTTCGGCCGCTTTGGTGGCACGGGCCACAATCTCCTGCGATTCTCGGCGGGAATCTTGTAGATTGGCTTGCACCTCTTTGCGCATTTGTTCTACTTCTGCTTTGACTTCCTCGGCATGTTTGAGGGAGCCTTCGATTGTCGCCGAACGTTCTTCCAACATGGCATTAATGGGACCATAGGCAAACTTGTACATCAAAGCCAGCAGTATCAAGAAGTTGACTGCTGTCCAGCCAATCACATACCAGTTCCCAAAGGCAGGTGTTGCTCCAGTCGGTGCCGGAACCGGTGCTGCGGGTCCATCATGAGCGGCCATGCAGAAGGTGGCAAACCCCATCACCATAATTATGGTTAAAAGGAGGATTAATGATGTTGACCGTCTTTTCCTTATCACGGATGTGCTACCTCCAATCTCTTAGAGCAAATAGTTTTTGGGGCGACGAAGCCCTAACTATAATATTAACCAAGCTCCATCGCCCGCAAATCTGAGTCCACCATATAATTACTGAATTTTGCCAACTAACATGAATGCGATCAGTAGACCATAGATGGTCAGGGTTTCAATAAAGGCCAGGGTGATGAAGAGCAGGGTTCTTACGTCTCCACCTACCTCGGGCTGCCGGGCAATAGCTTCGAACGCCTTGCCACCGGCAACACCCATACCAATACCACCACCAATACCGGCGATTGATACGGCTAAACCAGCGCCTAATGCTAACATATCCATTTACATTTTCCCTCCTTTCAAGCTCTAATGATATTTACATTGGAGCCAATTTTAATTAGTGACCTTTGCCTGCTGCTGCCCCAATGTAACTAGCTGACAGCAGGGTAAATACTACTGCCTGGATTGCTCCCAGCAGTAAGCTCAAACCCATAATGGCCGACGGGATAACAAATGGCGCCAGGAATAACAGGAAAGCCAGAACCATTTCTTCCCCAAAGATGTTGCCGAAAAGACGGACTGTCAGGGATAATGGATGGGCCACCTCTTCGACAAGGTTTAATGGCAGCATTACTGGGTTTGGACTAACGAAGTGGTGCAGATAATGTCCTCCATGTTCGGAGAACCCGGCGATATGAACAGAAAAGAAGGTGATAATGGCAAGGGTCATGGTAACATTCCAGTTACTGGTTGGCGGCTGAAAACCTTCGACATTTGCCGCGCCTGGTATGAGACCGCTGTAGTTGCTAATCAGGATAAACAGAAAAAATGAAGTAAGCAAAGGCGCCCACTTCTTGGCCACATGCTCTTCGTCCATCAACTGAGTAAAGAAATCATAAGTAAACAATATGATAGCTTCAAAGCCGTTTTGAAGGCCTGTAGGAACTAACTGCATTTTCCTGGTAGCACAAAAAGACACAATACCCACCAGGGCAATTATCGCCCATTCGGTTACCACCAGATGATCGACCGGAATAGGTCCAAGATGAAAAAAGACACTATCCCACATTCCAAATAACATTCTCTATTTCCCCCCTTCCCTTTATTTATTTCTCGAGTTTTTGCCAGCCATTCGATTGATCAGCCAGGTTCAAAAACTTAAAATCCTCATCAAAGCCAACCGGCTTTGTTTTTCGCGGAGCCCTATTTCTCTCTTTGAATGCGGAATTTTCTCTAAAGACCAGCCTTTATTGTATTTATCTTTTTAAGCGGTCTTAATTCTCTTTATCCGGTTCTTTTTTCTCTATGACCTGACGCTTATTTTGTCGCATCATTTTATCCCACATGGCCTTTATGGCTGTAGCAATACCAATTAACGCCCCCAGGGCTACGAATAAGGGGTCAGTATCCAGGCGACGGTCAAGCCACCATCCGGCGAAAAGACAGATGCCTACTGCGGCTGCCGCTGTAGTTGCCAGGTTGACCGCATCGCTGAGTCCACGGACCCATCCGTACTTAGGCTTAGGTTTGTCTGCCATCTGCTCTCCTTATACTACCTACGTCGACGAACTATCCCTTTTCACTATTCGTCATGAATAGGCAAATTCCTTTTTCATTTTCAATTTTAATCTTATTGTCTGGCTACCCGTTCACAAGCCTGTCAAAACATCATAAACGCCTATGTTGATAGCTTTCATTACAATACTTGCGGTTTGCAAATATGCATTTACTTCGCGGAGATGGCTATAAAATCCTCCCAAATTATTTGCCTTTCTGTTTAATTATAGCTTTTTGTCTCCGTCAGCGCAGTAAGTAGCCTTTTTGTTCCATCTTTTCCCAATGCTCCAGGAGAAGGCTATCTATATTCAGATCAAACTGCTCCTCCATCACAAACATCATGGTTACCGCTGTTTGGGCAACATCCAGAAGTTCCCTGGCAATCTGGTTTACGATGGTCTCTTCATCAAGGTGCACCTGTTCACCGGACAAGCCCCGGTATTTACCGATTACCTGGGCTAATTCTCCCGCTTCTTCCATCAATTTCAGGGCGGTAGATTCCAGGGTCGGCCTGAGCTGATTGAGTTTTGGCAAAGAAAGGGTTTTTTCATTCATTTTTAAGTCCCCGGCAATCGTTTAGTTGTAGAGCGGATATTTGCTGCATAAGCCGGCCACAATGGCACGCACCTCAGCGAGCATATCTTCATTGCCCGGGTTTTCCAGAGCAACAGCAATAGCCCGGGCAATTATTTTCATATCGTCATTACCCATGCCCCGACTGGTGATGGCAGGGGTGCCTATGCGCACACCACTGGTGACCATTGGCTTCTCGGGATCAAAGGGTATGGTGTTCTTGTTCACGGTGATGTTAACCGTTTCCAAAATGTCCTGGGCTTCTTTACCGGTCAACTGTTTGGGCCGAACATCGACCAGCATTAAATGGTTGTCAGTCCCGCCCGAAACCAGACGCAATCCATATTCAGAAAGCGCCGCTGCCAGGACTGCAGCATTGGATACAATCTGCTCTTGGTATTTTTTAAAGTCTTCGCTTAAGGCTTCCTTAAAACATACTGCCTTGGCGGCAATAACATGCATCAAAGGTCCCCCCTGGATTCCCGGAAATACCGCGCTATCCACCTTTTGAGCCCACTCTTTTCCGCATAAAATGACACCGCCGCGAGGCCCGCGCAGGGTTTTGTGGGTGGTTGAGGTCACGAAATGAGCGTGGGGAACCGGAGAAGGATGCAGTCCTGCTGCTACTAAACCGGCGATGTGAGCCATGTCTACAAATAGATAAGCGCCGACCTCATCCGCAATTTGGCGGAATCTGACAAAATCGATGCAGCGCGGGTAGGCACTGGCACCGGCGACGATCATTTTAGGCCGGCATTTCAGGGCAATATCTCGCACTTGATCGTAATCTATGGTTTCCGTCTGTGCAGATACGCCATAATCAACGAAGCGGAAGTACTTCCCAGACAGATTGACCGGGCTGCCATGGGTCAGGTGCCCCCCATGACTGAGATTCATGCCCATAACCGTGTCGCCAGGGGTTAATGCCGCGAAATAGACTGCGGTGTTGGCCTGTGCGCCTGAATGAGGCTGCACATTGGCATGTTCACAGCCAAACAATTGTTTTAATCTTTCCCGGGCCAGTTCTTCAGCCACATCCACAAATTCGCAGCCGCCATAGTACCTTTTGCCAGGGTAGCCCTCGGCATATTTATTAGTCATCACACACCCCTGGGCGGCCATTACCGCTCGCGAGACAAAATTCTCCGATGCAATCAATTCCAGTTTTTGGTTCTGGCGGTTTTCTTCCTGCGAGATGGCGTCAGCAATCTCCGGGTCGACCTGCCTGACATACTGTTCAATATAATCCAATGTGATTAACTCCTCTCCCGGCATTTTTTTTCTAGTCTACTTATTTTTTCGACCCGGGTCTGATGTCTCCCTGCTTGAAAAGGGGTATTTAAGAAAGTTTTTATCATCTCCATGGCCAGCCCTTTTTCAACCAGACGCGCACCCAGGGAAATGATGTTGGCATCATTATGCTCGCGGGCCAGTCGTGCCATTTCCGGGGTCAGGCAGACTGCAGCCCTAACCCCGGGCACCTTATTGGCGGCCATGGCTATGCCAATCCCGGTGCCACAAATAAGAATTCCCGGGCAGCGGTGCGCAACGACTTTCTCTGCCACCTTCTCGGCGATATCGGGGTAATCCACCGCCGCCGCACTATATGCACCGCAGTCACATACTTCTATCCCCTGTGCTTTTAGCATATTCAGCACCTCAGCCTTTAAATCCACCCCGGCATGGTCACTGCCTATGACAACCTGCATGGCCCCATCTCCTGTATCCTTTATTGTTCCCCAATCATCTTGTCGACAATTTTATCGAGCAGTCTTTTTATTTCTGCCGCACTCTCTATATATTTTACCTCATCCATTCCAAAGGGATCTAAAATATCTGCCTCCCGGTCCTCGGCAAATTCCGCCAGGGTATATACCTTGTCGCCCTGCTGCATACACTGGTCCAGGATGCAGCGGCGATGGCTGGCGGTCATGGTTAACACCACATCAGCTTCCTCCACCATGTTTTGATTTAGAGTCTGGGAACGATGCCCGCTTATGTCCAGGCCTTCCAACTGCATGGCATGAATGGCCTCCGGGGAAGCCGGCCAACCAGGTGCGGCGGCCAGGCCAGCGCTGGCAATACGGTATTCCTGCGGGTTTAGGCCCCTTTCCTGCAGAATCTTATCCAATAGCGCCGCCGCCATAGGGCTTCGGCAGGTATTACCGCTGCAAACCAGCAGGATATTCTTCATTGCATCCACCCCCTAGAACCACAACAGTTTTACAGCCAGTGCGATCAACACCAGCCCTCCCACTATCTGTGCATAACTGCCCACCATTCTGCTGAAAAGGCGCCCGCCCAAAAAGCCAAACCAGGTCAAAATACCGGCAATAGCACCCATGGTCAGGACAGTAAGCAGTAAAGGCATCTGAAAAGTACCCAACCCAAATCCCACCGAAAGCGCATCTACGCTCACCGAGCAGCTTAACAGCCAGATGTTGCCATAAGCTTCAGGTCCAGTTGGAGACCTCCATACCGCTGGTTCGCGAAATGAATAGACGCGGGGACGAATTTCCTGGTAGCCTCTGAGGAGAAAACTGACCCCAATATAAACCAGTATCACAGCACCCAGGCGCTGCGCCCATACCCCCAGGAATTTTCCTATAACAACCCCCAGGTATAATCCGATTAAAGGCATCAATACATGAAATAAGGCTACCAGAGCAGATAATTTTAGTTCATAACGGTAGGATACCCCTTTCAAACCCAGACCAAGTGCCAGGGAAAAGGCATCCATCCCCAGGACCAGGGCAATGATGGCCACCGTAATAAATTGTTCCCCTATGACAACCGACCCCTTTTATAATTGTTCTACACCACCCCGGCGGCACGTTTAATTCGCTCTGCCAGGGAGCTGGCCAGACCGGTCAAATCAGTGGGCAGCGGAGCGAAAATCAGCTTTGCCAAGCCTCTTGTTTCAGCATCTCGCAGAATCGTAAATAAATCAGTGGTTTGCCCCTGCAGATTCAATTTATATATCGTCCATCCCTTCACCAAACCCGATTGAGGGTACTCGCCATAATAAACCAGGGCAGTGCCGTCTGAAGGGTCTGTGGACAGGATCTGCCCCCACTGCGCCATATCATCACATAAGGTAATTGTCAGCTGGCCCGTCTTATATGTCTGTTTAATACGAGTTGGCACCTCCAGCGGGCAGTTCAAAAGCTGTTGCAGTTCTTCCAGGGGCACACTGCCCAATCTTACCATAGCGGGCTTGGCCTGACTCAGGTCTAAAACAGTTGATTCCAGACCAATCCCGGTTGGTCCTGCATCTAGTATGGCAGCAATCTGCCCATCTAAATCATCACAGACATGATTTGCCGTTACCGGGCTGGGGCGGCCACTGAGATTGGCACTGGGGGCGGCAAGGGGTCCGGCTTTGTCTATTAAGGCCAGTGCAACCGGATGAGCGGGCATGCGCAATCCCACCGTGGGCTGTCCTCCTGAAACCTCCCGGGGCACCCGGGAAGAAGCAGGCAAAATAATCGCCAGGGGACCAGGCCAGAAGCGCTCTATTAAATCCCGGGCTAAAGGCGGGATTACGGCAACCAGGTGGTGCACCTGATCCAATCGGCTCACATGCACCAGCAGCGGACTCTGCGGCAGGCGGCCTTTAACCTCAAATATCTGCTTGACTGCCTCGGAGTTGTAGGCATCGGCCCCCAGACCGTATACGGTTTCAGTTGGGAAAGCCACCAGTTCCCCGCGCTTCAATAAGGCAGCAGCCTGCTCTATGATCTGATCCTGAGGATTATCTTTATCAATCTGCCAACACTTGGTAATCATGGTCGCTGCCTTTCTCAATAATAATCAGGCGGTCTTTACCGGCCAGATCGGCCATTACCTGGCCCGGTCCCAAGCTTCGCGCCAAATCCATGGCGGCATGGCCCTGATCAGCGCCGATCTCCAGAAGCATTCGGCCGCCCTCATTAAGGTGTTTACTGGCCTGGGGCATTAAACGCCGGTAAATATCCAGGCCATCGCCGCCGCCCAGCAAAGCCTGCTGTGGTTCATAGAGACGGATTTCAGGTTCCAGGCACTGGTACTGAGCTTCTGTTATATAAGGTAAATTAGCCACAATCAGGTCAAATTTAACAGCCGGGTCAATCTCCGCCAGAAGATCGCTCAACTGAAAGTCGATATCAACCCCATGCCGGGCGGCATTGCGTCCGGCTATCTGCAAGGCCTCCATGGATACATCGACGGCGGTAATACGAGCTGAAGGCAGATAATGGGCTAAACTAACGGCAATGGCTCCGCTGCCAGTCCCCACATCACAAATTCGGCTGCCGTCCCTGGCGCACAGATCAATAGCGGTCTCTACCAACAGCTCGGTTTCCGGCCGAGGGATTAAAACTTCAGGGCTGACTGCAAATCTCAGGGACATAAACTCTTTTTCACCGGTGATATAGGCCAGCGGTTCCCGCCGGGTTCGCCTTTGAATAAGACGGCGAAATCTTTCCCGCTCCTGCTGATTGACCGGAGCATCAAAATTAGTGTACAAAAATACCCGGTTTTCTTCCAGGGCATAAGCCAGCAGGATTTCTGCCTCCAGGCGTGCTGCAGCTAAGCCTTGCTTTTGGAAATACCGGGTTGTCCACGCTATCAGATCCTTAATAGTCCAATCCTGCTTCACTTATTCCACCTGTTTCAAACGCTCTGCCTGGTCATGCGCGATCAAGGCTTCCACAAACTCCTTCAACTGCCCTTGCAGAACCATGTCCAGCTTGTGCAGGGTTAGATTGATGCGGTGGTCGGTTACCCTCCCCTGGGGGAAATTATAGGTGCGAATGCGCTCACTGCGGTCGCCGCTTCCCACTTGATTTTTCCGGGTACCGGCATATTCGGCGTTTTTTTCTTCTTCCAACAGTTCTTTTAATCTGGCCCGCAGCACCCGCAAGGCCTTGGCCTTATTCTTATGCTGGGATTTTTCGTCCTGACAGGTTACCACCAGGCCGCTGGGTAAATGAGTAATACGCACCGCTGACTGTGTGGTGTTGACTGACTGCCCCCCCGGTCCGCTGGAACAATAGACATCGACTCTTATTTCGGCGGGGTCAATGTTTACTTCCACCTCTTCTGCCTCCGGGAGCACAGCCACCGTGGCTGCCGAGGTATGAATCCTGCCTCCCGATTCAGTAGTGGGAACCCTTTGCACCCGGTGCACCCCGGATTCATATTTCAGTTTGCTGTAAGCGCCTTGTCCATCAACGACAAAGATTAATTCCTTAATGCCCCCGATATCGGTATAATGCGAATCCATGATATCTATTTTCCACCCCTGTTCCTCCGCATAGCGGCTATACATGCGGAACAGATCATGGGCAAACAAAGCGGCTTCTTCCCCACCGGTTCCGGCTCGGATCTCCATAATCACGCTCTTCTCATCATTGGGATCACGAGGCAGCAGCAATACCCGCAATTCCGCTTCCAGCTCAGTTTGCTCCGCTTGCAGCTGCTCAATTTCATCCCCTAACAGGGCCAGAAATTCTTCCTCATGCTCTTCTCCCAACAACCCCAGGGCATCTGCCAGCTGTGCCTGTATGGATTTGTAGCGTTTATATTTGGAGACAATCTCGGTTAAATCGGCATGCGCTTTGGCAACCTTCTGATATTTTTGCTGGTCGGCAATGGTCGCCGGCCGGCTTAGAAGGTCGGTGAGTTCATTATATTTGTCTTCCAAATGATCCAACTTGGAAAGCACCAGAATCCCTCCTGAAAAAAGGTTTGAAACTTACAAGGTAACACTATCGATTTCCGGAGCCTGGAGGTTTTCTTCCTCCAGCAGCCTCTGCAAAGCAGCGATGGCCACCTCCATTTGGCTTTGATCGGGTTCGCGGGTAGTCAAGCGCTGCATCCACAACCCCGGTGCTATCAAGAAATTGAGCCATCCCTGTCCATAGAAGCGCCCACTTATTTTTAAAAACTCATATCCCAGTCCGGCTACAACAGGCAGCACCACCAGTCGTGACCATATCCGGTACCACAGGGTCCCTTCACCCAGGAGGGCAAACACCACAATCGATATCACCATGACAATCAATAAAAAAGAAGTGCCGCAGCGGGGATGCAGCGGGGAATGCTTGCTTACATTTTCTACATTGAGCGCCTCCCCGGCTTCATAAGCAAAAATTGTCTTATGCTCAGCGCCATGATACATAAATACTCGAGCTATATCCGGCATCCTGGATATAGCCACCACATAAAGGAAGAAAAAGGCAATACGAATAATCCCTTCCACCAGGTTCTGTAACCAGGGGCCGGTTAGATAAGCCTGCAAATAATGAACAATCGCCGTTGGTAAGATCATAAATAGCAAAATGGCCAGGCCGAAGGCAATCACCATGGTTATGAATACTTCCCAGAAGCTGAGTTCATCCTCATCCTCTTCCAGGGCCATATTAGCCGAATAATTAAGCATTTGTATGCCCACTACCAGCGACTCGATCAGGACAAAGGTGCCGCGGATGAAAGGCCATTTGAGGAATGGAAAGCGCTTGCCCCAATCACTGTTGGGTTGTTCATCAACCTGAATGGTGCCGTCACTTTTTCTTACTGCAATAGAGGTCCTGGCGGGACCGCGCATCATTACGCCTTCAATAACCGCCATGCCTCCGTAAGGGAATTTCTTACCCATATTTCACCGCCTGATAATACCGCGAACAGAATCAGAGCCTGAAATCGGCTCTGATGTTGCATAGAAATAAGCAGCGACCATCGGCCCTGCAGGTAGATTACCCTATACCGTATTTCTTTTTGAATTTATCTACCCTGCCGGTGGTGTCAACCAACCGACCCTTGTTGCCAGTGTAAAAAGGATGGCATTTGGAGCAGACTTCCACGCGGATATTGGCTTTGGTGGAACCCACTTCAATTTCATTGCCACAGGCACATCTGGCACTGGTTTTGGCATATTGGGGATGAATCTTTTCTTTCACGGTTTCACCTCACTTCGGGTTTGCAAACTGGAAACGCAGCCACCATTGCTGCAGTAACGATTATAACAATTCTAAAAACAAAACACAAGCGCCCAGTCCGGCCTTATCCCGCCCCCCCTGTGGGGTCAGTATAATCCGACCCCTCATAGCGATAGGTAAAGAATTGCTGTTGATGGAAAGTATCATAGGGTGTCAGATACTCTTGCAGATTATTCTGGGTTATCTTCTCAAAAAAGACAAACATCTTGGCATCCAGGTTATCCATTACATGCAGTATGAACGCCTCTGGGAAGAGGGGCTTGACCGGGGAGCCAAATTCTAAACTGCCATGATGGCTGAGAATAAGATGCTTAATCATATTTTCCAGCATTTCCGGAAAGACAGCACCGCTCTGGCGCAGCTTGCTTATAGCCTGGTCAAGACGTTGATAGCCTATGACAATGTGCCCCAGCAATTTCCCCTCTACAGTATACTCCGGCATCACCTGCATCTCATATTCTTCCATCTTCCCAATATCGTGAAGAATGGCTCCGGCCAGGAGCAAATCCCGATTCAGTCCCGGGTACATTTGTGCTGCAGCCTGACAAAGCCGGGCCACTTGAACAGTATGTTCTAAAAGGCCGCCGGTATAATTATGATGGATGCGCTTGGCGGCAGGGGTGTAGCTAAATTTCGTTATGCATTCCGGAGTTAAAATAGTCTGCAGCAATAGTGCAATATGGGGATCAGCTATAGACTGCACCATTTGCTGTAATTCTCCTACCAAGACTTCACGAGGGATGGCCGTAGTCTGCAGATAGGCAGTCGGATCCTCCTCGGTCAGAACCTTGATGCGCCTGGCCGTGATCTGCTGGCGATTGTTGTACAGGCTGGCATCTCCTTGCATGCCAACCACCGCTCCTTTCTGCAAATCTCCCTGCACCTGGCAATTATCCCACACCACCACCTCCAGGGAACCAGTGCTATCAGCCAAACGCAGGTTGATTAGCTCCCTGCCGTTTCTGGTCTTGCGTTGATTTTTATCGGCAATAATAAATTTGCCCCAGAACTGCGTTCCTGAAGCTAAACTCATGGCCTCTTTGCTGGTATAAGGCCCCGCAATACTCATATTGAACCTCCCTACTGTCAATTCTCTTCTCTTTTGCTTTCCTTGCCATGGGTGTAAGAACCCAGACGCACCTGTGGCGCCTCTTGCTGCAGGATGCCTATCAAGGCAGTGATACCCAGACCGCCGCTCTTGAAACCCAGGTGCTGATTAACCACTTCTGGATCTATGTTAAGGTTGCGCAGTTGAATCATGTCTATCGGATTCTCTTGTACAAAACGCAACAAAGCCTCAACCTGCTCCGCCTGGTCGGTAAACCCGGGAAAGACCAAAAGATTGATTGATACCTGAATATCCTCATCAAGGGCCGCTTTGATGGTATTGAGAACCTGGCCCAGATGATAGTTTTGCGGTCGATGGTAAAGATTATAGTGCTCTTTTACCAGGGAAAATATGGTCACCCGTATAGCATCCAGGCCGGCCTTAAAAAGCCGGCGGAGTTGCCTGTCATTACCACCGTGAGTATTCATGTTAATGGTGCCGCGCTCCGTTGCCCTGCGCATCCTCTGAATGGCCGAAGCGATCAAAAACGCATTAAGTGACGGCTCTCCTTCACAGCCCTGCCCGAAACTAATTATGGCATCACGGGCCGTGGCCAGGTGCCCCACCCCAAGTTCATATATTTCTTCAACAGTGGGTATAAAGTCGAGTCTATTTTGCGGTGCATTAGCCCCACCATGTTTTTCAGATATGCATCCCAGGCAGTTGGCGTTGCAGGCGAGAGTTGTAGGAATCCCGGCTTCCCAGCGTCGGTAAAACAGGTTTTGTGCCGTAAAACAGCCATACTGCAGGGAACAGTGCGCCAATTGACGGATAACCCGATTTTCAGGATACCTTTTCAGCATACGATGAATCCGCCGGCTCAGTTGCTCGGTATTATAATAGCGCGGGTGCCAGCAGTGGTGGCGGTCGGTCTGTACGGCTGCCGCATAAATCTGTCCGCCGCGAAAGCCTACTGCGGTATAACCCAAAAGGGGAATTTCCCCACCCGGGGCTTCGGGTACGCAGGCTGGCAAAAGGGTGCGGGTAAATCCCTGCGGAAGCAAGGCGGCAACAACGCCGGCCTTTTTCTGAGGATGGTAAGGATCACAGGCCATGCAGATCGCTTCATTATTGTTACCCAGACCTACCGGTAAATAACCCGGTATGGTTAAGAGGGATGACCCCTTGGGAAGCGGAATCATTTCGTTTCGATCCGGAATCACCCAGTTGTTACCGCTCCGGCCCAGCATGGCCAGCGCAGGGTTCTCCATCCATTCTCCATCCTGATTACTGAATATGGCCTCATACATGCCGCTAATAAATACCTCTCTTTAGTGTTAAATGACTATTAATAGCCTATCTTAAAACTACTCATAAAAAAAGCCCCTTAAGGGGCTTTGAATAAGTCCGGGGACAGGCACCGGACTTATTCGGATACCGTTACTGCAGTTGATTCATGGGGTTTATGTTTTTGCCGTTGACCTTGACCTCAAAGTGCAAGTGCGGTCCGGTGGTGCGGCCGGTGGTGCCGACAGTGGCAATAATCTGACCTTTGCGTACATTTTGCTTCTGGTTGACTAGAATACTTTGCGCATGCGCATATAAGGTTTCCCTGCCGTCATTATGAGTTAGGATCACCGTTTTGCCGTAGACCGGTTTTGATCCGGTAAAGGTAACGGTGCCATCAGCAGCCGCTCTAATGGGGGTGCCGGTCTCCCCGGCAATATCAACCCCATGATGAAAGCCCGACTTTCTCCACCCATATGATGAAGTTATTTTGCCGATAACAGGCCATCTCAGCAAAGCTGCAGCGACGCTGTAACCCCGGGAAGGTGTGGCGCTGACCATAATGCCTTCCGCATCCGTAGCAGGGATTATTACAACATCTCCAATCTTTAGTTGGCAGGGATCTTTATCCCGGTTGGCGGCAATTAATGCCTGAACACTCACCTGATACCGGGAGGCCAGGGCTGCCAGGGTGTCCCCGCTCTTTATGGTGTAGGTTAGCAAACCTGCCGGTAACTGCAGGGTTTGTCCTACGCCCAGTACCGCATCCTCATTCAGATTGTTCATCAGTAACAACGTATAAAGCTCAATGTGGTATTCCCTGGATATGCCCCACAGCGTATCGCCTCTTTTTACCACATAATCCCTGCTGCTGCTTTCATTCCACCGGGGCTGCTCGACCAGTTCTGAGATCCAGGGCAAAAAATCACCCGGGCACAGCGCAGCCGAAGCCGGACCTACCAAGGCGCCCAGTAGAATTAAGCCTCCCAGCAGTAAGCTGATCCATTGGTTTTTCAAGTAGTACACCTCGCTTTTGCAGACCTAACAATACGACTACTTAAACCATAGTCTCCACATAAGCTGAGGTGATTATTCATCCATTACAGGGAAATAGCGGCAATACCGGCACATATCTTGATCCTAATATGTAACATAAGCTCAATCAGATACAACCCGGCATTCAGAGCTATCATTCATCCGGCATATTAAGTCAAGATTTGACTGAGTGCTAAGGGTATATCCTCCGATCATAGCCGGGTTAATAAGATTTACGGGCATAATCGGTTTTTCCGAACACCAGTGGCGCCGCTCGCAGCAAGTCCTGATTGGATTTGGTTTTCTTCATGGTATCCAGAATCATCTGCATGGTTTCAACCGGATTGTAATCACTGAACATGTTGCGCAGGTTCCACATCAATTCCAGTTCCTCGCCAGTAAGCAATAGTTCCTCTTTTCTGGTTCCTGACCGTTTAACATCAATGGCAGGGAATATGCGCCTCTCTGCCAACTTCCGTTCCAGGACCAATTCCATATTGCCACGGCCTTTGAATTCCTCAAATATGACCTCGTCCATTCTCGACCCGGTTTCAACCAGGGCGGTGGCAATTATGGTGAGGCTACCCCCTTCTTCAATATTGCGTGCGGCGCCAAAAAAGCGTTTGGGTTTATCCAGCGACGCCGGATCAATACCACCAGACAGGGTTCTGCCGCTGGGTGGCACCACCAGGTTATGGGCGCGCGCTAGACGGGTGACACTATCCATCAGAATGACCACATCTTTTTTATGTTCCACCAGACGCTTGGCACGTTCCAGCACCATATCGGTTACTTTCACGTGGTTTTCCGGGGGCTCGTCAAATGTTGACGCAACCACCTCAGCTTTGGTGGAACGCTGCATATCGGTTACTTCTTCCGGGCGCTCATCTACTAGCAGGATTATTAACACCACATCGGGGTGATTTTCGCTTATCCCCTGGGCTATCTTTTGGAGAAGAATGGTCTTGCCTGCCTTGGGGGGGGCCACAATCAAACCGCGCTGCCCTTTACCAATGGGGGAGATCAGGTCGATGATGCGGGTGGAGAGTTCGCGCTGCATCGTTTCCAGGTTCAACCTCTCAGTCGGATACAAGGGGGTTAAGGCATCAAAATGGATTCGTTCGATGGATTCCTCTGGGGGATACCCGTTGACGCCTTCCACCTTGAGCAGGGCAAAAAACCGCTCATTGTCCTTGGGAGAACGCACCTGGCCCCCTACATGGTCGCCGGTGCGCAATTCAAATTTTCTTATCTGGGAAGGTGAAACATAAATATCATCCTGGCTGGGCAGATAACCAAAAGGTCTGAGGAATCCGTAACCGTCCGGCATAATTTCCAGTATACCCTGCGCCTGCAGAAGCTGATCGGAATGGGTCAAGGCTTTGGTAATTTCGAATACCAGTTCTTTTTTACGCAGCTTGGAATATCCGGCCAGGTTCAAGTCCCGGGCTATCTGGTATAACTCCAGCATATTCTTATTGTCTAATTCAGAGATATTCACCTTTTCTTCCCTTTGTCCTCCCTTCATACCAACATCCTTTCATTCACGTTCTCTATTACTTATCGGCTTTGCCGATAAATAATGGCCATTATCCATCAAGTTGCATCAGGAACAGATTATATCCATCACGAATGGGTTATCTTATCATTGCTGTTGGACATACCGACATGATAATTCTAATGAGGATATCTTCGTCAAGATTGAAGTACGGTGTCAATGCACCAGGTGAGGGTTAAGAAAGCGCTCAAAAAACCTCTTAACTAATATTATCTCATAAATTGAGGCCAATTAATCCTGCAGATCATGAATTCTATGTGTTCAGTCCATTCTGAGCTTAATACGATTATCTCTAAATAACGGTTTTTTATCAAGATGATGATCGGCAATGATGCGACGAATAGTACCCGACAGGCTTCTCATCACCAGGGTATCAGTGACCGCACGCCGCTTTTGGTAACGAACCCCTTTGAGCAGAAAAGAACCAGTAATACCGGTGGCCACAAAGATTACATCCTCTGACCTGACCAGGTCATCAATGGTAAACAGGGTGTCGATATCATTTATGCCCATTTGCTTGCAGCGCTGGATTTCTTCGGCTGCTTCCGGACCTTCCGGAGTTAATCGGGCTTGAAAGTCGCCGCCCAGACATTTAAGCGCTGCGGCAGTAATTACCCCTTCCGGCGCTCCGCCAATACCCATAAGTATATCGACCCCGGAGTTATCATACGCTGCGGCTACGGCAGGTGAAACATCGCCATCCGTGATTAGACGGATGCGCGCCCCCGCCTGGCGGACCTGCTCGATAATCCGCTCATGCCGCGGGCGGTCCAGAATAACAACAGTTACTTCACTAATCAGTTTATGCAGAGCCCGGGCGACCTCTTTTAAGTTTTCTTTAACCGTCGCATCCAAAAATACCCGGCCTTTACATTCCGGCCCCACCGCGATCTTGTTCATATACATGTCCGGGGCATGCAATAAGGCTCCCCGTGGAGCTGCAGCCAGGACAGCAATAGCCCCGGCTCCCCCCTTGGCCACAATATTGGTCCCCTCCAGGGGGTCTACCGCAATATCAACCTCAGGAGGCACGCCCATCCCCACCCTCTCTCCGATATAGAGCATGGGGGCTTCATCCATCTCTCCTTCCCCGATCTTGACAATGCCATCGATTGAAACAGTGTCAAACATCACTCGCATAGCAGTTACGGCCGCATCATCAGCAGCCTCTTTATTGCCTTTGCCCACCCACCGGGCTGCCGCCAGGGCAGCGGCTTCCGTAACCCGCGCAAACTCTAACGCTAATTCCCTCTCCACAGCAGACTCCCCCTACTTAGCCCTTTCAAAGGCCTTTTTCCAATCGTTTAAAAACTTCTCAATGCCGGCATCGGTTAAGGGATGTTTGATCATCTGTTTGATCACCGCATAAGGCACAGTGGCGATATGAATCCCCAGTCGGGCTGCCGCCGCCACATGCCGGGGATGTCTAATACTGGCTGCAATCACTTCGGTGTCCAGCATATATTGATCCAGAATGGCAATCAAATCCTCCAGCATGGCCAGGCCATCGTAGCTGATGTCATCGATGCGGCCAACAAAAGGGCTGACATAAGTCGCCCCCGCACGTGCCGCCAGCAAGGCCTGGTTGCAGGAAAAGACCAGGGTGGCATTGGTGGCGATACCCTCTTTGGCCAGGGTTGAAATGGCCCGCAGGCCGTTTTCAGTAATAGGTATTTTCACCACCACATTGGGATGAAGCCCTGCCAGTTGCCGGGATTCCTCCATAATGGCATGGTAGTCCACAGCTATGGCTTCAGCACTTACCGGTCCATCCACCAGTCCACAAATTTCACGAATAACCTGATGGTAATTGCGACCTTCCCTGGCTACCAGGGTGGGATTGGTAGTCACCCCTTCCAAAAAGCCCAGGGCGTTTATTTCTCGAATCTCCTCAATATTAGCCGAGTCAATAAATATCCGCACTTTATTCTCCTTTTACCAGGCTCTGCCGCTGCTCCCAAATAACTTCATCTTCTCGCGAATTATCTCTATGGTAGCCTGGCGAGCCGGTCCTAAAATCTGGCGAGGATCGATTTCTTGGGGTTTGCTCTCGATAACCTTTTTCATCGCCCCGACAAACGCCTCTCTGATGTTGGTATCAATGTTCACTTTACGAACTCCCAGTGAAATTGCTTTGCGCACTGCCTCATCGGGGACGCCTGAAGATCCATGCAAAACAATGGGGATATTGACCAGGGCTTGAATGGCTGCCAGACGGTCAAAATCAAGCTGGGGTTCGCCTTTGTATTGTCCATGAGCAGTGCCAATAGCGATGGCCAGGCTTTTTATGCCGGTCTGTTCTACAAAATAGCGGGCTTCCTGAGGATCGGTATAGGCTGCTTCATGCAGGTCTACATGAATATGATCTTCGGTTCCGCCAATCTTACCCAATTCAGCTTCAACAGAAACCCCAATGGGATTAGCGATCTCCAGTATTTTCCTGGTCATGGCAATGTTTTCGTCCAGACTCAATTTGGAACCATCATACATTACCGAAGTAAAACCACTTCGTATGCACTGTATCACCTGATCAAAATCGGTGCCATGATCCAGATGCAGTGCCACCGGTACAGCGCTCTTCTCAGCAGCAATCCGAACCATACCGGTTATGAAATCAAGACCGGCATATTTAATTGCTCCCTGGCTGGCCTGCATTATTACCGGAGACTTTTCCAATTCCGCAGCCTGTATTATGGCCTGTATGATCTCCATATTGTTAGCGTTGAAGGCGCCTACCGCATAACCTTCCTGCTGAGCTTTGCTCAACAGGGCATCAACTCCAACCAACGGCATAAAAATCACCTCTTATTTCTTTATTGGGTATTTCCGCCATTTACCATCTCCTGTACCACCTGACGCAGGCTCATGATATCAAATGGCTTGGTAATACATCTTTTAACACCTACATCCAGGGCCTTCTTAATTACATCCATCTCGCCATAAGCGGTCATCATAACAATAACCAGTTCGGGACGATGTTCAAGGATCTTTTGCGAGGCTTCCAGCCCATTCATATTTGGCATTTTCATATCCATCAAGATAATATGGGGTGAAATGCTCTCCAGCTTGGCAATGGCTTCTGAACCATCAGCGGCCGTATGAACAATCCAATTGCTTTTTTTAAATAGCTCTTCTAAAAGGCGTCGTACACCTTTTTGGTCATCCACGATCAATATCTCATGGCGCATTACACACCCCCCTCTCCCAGCACATTTATTTGCATTTCTGCACTGCTTGGAAAACATCCTTCTAGGACAGGGGTAAAGAACTTAAAACCATGCCACCCACCAACAATAGCAGCACAAAAAATGCGATAATTGTAGCCAGTGGAAGTATATAAATCAGGATGGCCTGCCCGGTAGTCAATGTAAGCGCTTCCCGCACTGCCAACACTTGCAAGACCATTACCCATAACATGGAGAGCAGGTATAATAATACCCCTACGGTCTTAAGGTTGATCATTACTGCCGCATAATGCAGAGCCGGTCCCAATACACCCGGAAATACCGCAAAGCTCAAACAAGTCAAGAGCGCTTTCCCATTGCCATACCCGTATAGAACTTCACCCAGCAATGAAAACAAACCTGCTGACATGAACCACATCAATACTGCCGTGATAGCGCCAAGGATACCTATTAACCAAAAGGGAAGGGGTAAAAGGTTCGATCCGAAAGCGGACGGGCTGATTTGACCGCTGGCCCCCTGAAAAAGATAATTTACCATACAAACCCCTAGAAAAACCAGCAACCCTGTCCGCAAGGGCCGCGTCCGGGCCAATTCGCACATAGTGCCCTGCGGTTGAAAGATTAATCCGTAAAGCACATCCAGTATGGTCAAACCCAGCCCCCCTTAGTAATATAACCTGGTGGTTTGTGTATTAGCCAGGCCCAAAGCGCTCTGCAGCCTGGTCACCAGTTGCTTCCAAACATCAGGTTTATTGAGAACCTCAATGGGAGTCTCTCCCGTTAGCCCGGCCATGCTTTTAGCCTGTTCTATGGCATCATAGTAGTCACCCAGGCTGTCTACCAGTCCCAGCTCTTTAGCCTGAGCGCCGGTGAAAATCCGCCCGTCGGCTACAGGCAAGAGTTCTTCACGGGTGATTTTATCCTGACGCCCTTGCATTACCTGCTCAATAAATTGCTGATAGGAATCATTAACAATGCCCTGCAGAATCTGCTGCTCAACCGGGGATAAATCACGGAAAGGTGATCCCATATCTTTATGCTGACCGCTCTTGATTACTACTTCGCGTACACCCAGTTTTTCATATAAACCCTCGATATTTTGCATCTGCATGATGACCCCAATACTGCCCGTCAAACTGGCCGGGTTGGCCATGATATGATCTGTGCTACAGGCAATCCAATACCCCCCGGAAGCACACACATCACCCATGGAAGTTACGACAGGTTTGCCGGTAGCTCGCAAGCGATCCAGCTCCACACCGATTTCCTGTGATGCTACCGAGGTGCCCCCAGGGCTGTCGATTCTAACCACCACCGCTTTAATGTCTGAACGGTCAGCTGCCTGGCGTATGATATTCATTATGTCATTGGCATTGGCCGTGCTGCCCATAAGCATCCCGGAGGCACTGCCACCCGCAATGGCCCCGCTGATTTCTATAACACCGATCTTGCTCCCGGTTTTCAAAGCTGCCCTGGCTTGAGGCTGGTTCAGGCTTTGCACCGCCATAACTGAAAGGACCAGTAAAAAGATAAGAATAACCCCAATAGTAATCCTTTTTTTCACTTTTAACCTCCTATTTATTGCGAACCTTCGGCAGTGACCCGTGCCGGACTGCGGCGATGAAGACGCGCGATAGAGGATGATACCAGGGTCTTTTTGACCGGTATGACCACCTCTTCACCTACCGCCACAGTCAAGTGGCTGGGTATTTGTACCAGGGTTAATTGCATAAAGACCTTGCCCACCACCGGACAAGGATGCCCCTGCACAAAGACCCGGATGGTAAACCTGCTAATGTGCAATAGAGCCAACAAAATTTTAATTGCCTTCTTGAGGGCATCGATCAGCCCCGCCGATGGATTGGCTACCTCGGCGGCAATCCCATCTATAAAGCCTGCCGGCACAACCGCTATGTGGGCTGCTCTGCTCAGGCGAAAGGTGCGCGAGTAGCCCAAACAACTACCGGCCGGACACTCCTTGATGGCGATAATACGCGCCTTAAACTGGAATGGGTCCGACAGCGTTATAGGTTTGGGCAGATTCCCGGCTGGATACTGCCCGGACAGCAAAGTGCCTATGCGAACCGCATCCAGATGCATGTGCGGAAAACGCAAGGTTACTGCACTGTTGGCACAATGCCTGATGGGAATAACATATCCCGCTTCTTCCAGGCTCTGCGCTACTTGCATAAATTGCTGAAACTGTCTCAAGGTGAAGCCAGGATCGCTGGCTCCTGCATCAGCCATATGTGTATATATCCCTTCAATGTATATGAAGGGATTGCCGCTTAATGAACCACAAACTTGCAGAGCCTCTGCCTGGCTTAACCCAAAACGGTTCAATCCAGTCTCAATCTTAAGATGAATAGAGAGCGATTTTTGCAAATCCTGGCTGGCCTGGTTGGCCAGCCAGGCATCAAATATGCTGGCCACCATTATGGTGATGTTTTCTTCAATAGCCTTTTTAAGGCCAGGCTGATCCACCAGGGGACTGAGCAACAGGATGGAGCCGTCGATTCCTCCTTCCCGTAATTGCAGGGCTTCATGCAAAAAGGTTACCGCAAAATGCTCTACCCCGTAAGCGGCCAAAAGGCGGGCCGTTTCTACCAACCCATGTCCATAGGCGTTGGCCTTTACGACTGCAATAAGCCTGGTTGGGGCTGATAAAAGCGAATAGACCCCGAGCAGATTATTGATAATGGCCTGGTCATCAATCTCAACCCACTTATCCATGCTCCTGGCCGTTTTCAATCGCCCCCTCCAACCGATCTGGAGCGCCTCCGCCCCAAATATAGCGGCAGCAACCGGGTCCATACCCAGTACCAGCCCGGCCGGTAGACAAAATCCCATTCACCTATAAATTCCGTCAGTACACCGTTAAATCCTTTTTTAAAACGATACAATCCGAATAATGGATTGCTCTCATCCATATCGCCGGATACGCCACGAAAGTCATACATCTGGCAACCCTGCTCTTTAGCCCAGCTTATCATCTCCCATTGCAGCAAATAATTGGGCATCACATTACGATGCCGATTGCTGGAAGCACCATACAAATACCAGGCCTTGTCACCCAGAATAAAGGCCATGGTACCCGCCACGGTTTCCCCCTGATAATGGGCCAGGAATATGCGGGCATAACCGTTGGCGACCATGTAATCCCAAATGGATTCAAAATAGGCGTAACTGCGGATCAGGAATTGATCCCGCTGCGCGGTCTCCTCCAGGATGGTGTAGAAAAGCTTCAAATCCGCTTTGCTGTCCGCCTGTGTAATAATAACTCCTCTTCTGGCAGCAAGTCTAATATTGTAGCGCCATTTGCCGTGCATATTGGCCAACAATTCATCATACCCCGGGCTAAGATCCAGACGCATCACATGGTTGGGCTGAACCCCTTCAAAATTAACCCCGGACAGGTGATGGCGAAAACCGCACCTGGCCAACAGGTCGGCATAAGCAGTATTTTCTTTGCCAATATCAGGATCAATTTTCAAGAAAATGGCCCCCTGGCGGCGGGCTATCCGCCTGGCCTCGGCAAACAACAAGCGGTGCTCTTCCTCATTATCCTGATCAGCTATGGGACCCCGTGGGGCGTAAAAAATGGAGCGTTTGATAAGCGGGACGGGCAGGGTGCGCTTCAGAATCAACATAGCCGCTTTTATCCGGCCGTCTTTTTCCAGAACCAGCGCAAGCGGTTCCCATCCGGTCAAATGCTTGACTTGCCCCCACTCCCACAACTGCAAAAAATGACCCTTGGGATGCTGGGAGACAAAACGGGTATAGCTGTCCTTGTCCTTTTCATCAATAATCCTGCTTGTGTACATCGGTTTCCCTTCTTAAGGTAATCATTATTATTCTTGCCAGCAGGGTGTGCAGGTATCCTTATGGATAGGGCCAATAGGAAGCAGCGCAGCCGGTCTTTGTTGCAATTGCCGATACTTAATGCTGTTCTCTATCAACCCGGTAAACAAAGGATGAGGGTGGTTCGGCCTGGATTTGAACTCGGGATGAAATTGACAGGCTACAAAAAAGGCGTGATCACTGATTTCGATGATTTCCACCAGACGACCGTCAGGGGATAGACCGCTAATGGTCATGCCCCGCTCTGCAAGGCTGTCACGATAAAGATTATTAATCTCATAACGGTGGCGATGCCGTTCTTTGATTAGATCACTCTGGTAATATTCAAAGGCTCTGGTGTCTGGAATAACCTGGCAGGGATACACACCCAGACGCATGGTTCCTCCTTTGGCTTCAACATTCTCTTGATCAGGCATTAAATAAACCACCGGGTGTGGAGTATTAGCATCAAACTCGGAACTGTTGGCTTCCTTTAATCCGCAAACATGGCGGGCAAATTCTATAACCGCGCACTGCATTCCCAGGCAAATACCCAGAAAAGGGATCTGCCTTTCGCGTGCATATTGAGCCGCCAGTATCTTGCCTTCAATACCCCGCTCGCCAAAGCCGCCCGGTATGAGTATACCATCCACATCCGACAGCAAAGGCTCAGGGCCTTCTTTCTCCAATTGTTCTGCATAAATCCATTTGATTCTAGCTTCACAGTTAAACTGAAAACTAGCATGTTTTAAAGATTCCACCACACTTAAATAAGCGTCCGGCAGTTCTACATATTTGCCTACCAGACCGATGACAACCTGCTTGTCTACATGATGAATCTGCTCCACCATGTTTTTCCATTCCAACAGGTCCAACTGGCCGCACTGCAGGTTAAGGCGCTTAATGACCTGCCGGTCCAATCCCTCCCGAGCCAGCATCAAGGGGACTTCATATATAGAATCCGCATCAATCAGCTGAATAACGGCTTCCCGGTCTACATCACAAAATAAGGCCATTTTGGCCTTCAAATCCATGGACAGATCCTGTTCGGTGCGGCATACCAGTATGTCAGGTTGAATACCAATGCTGCGCAACTCTTTCACGCTATGCTGTGTAGGCTTGGTCTTCAATTCCCCAGCTGCTTTTATATATGGCACCAGGGTAACATGAATGTATAATACCCTTTCCCGACCCAGTTCCACTTTCAGTTGCCGTATCGCTTCCAGAAAAGGCAGTGATTCAATATCACCTACTGTCCCGCCGATTTCAGTGATGACCACATCGGGGGAATCAGCCTTTTCAATTAACAGCACCCGTTCCTTGATCTCGTTGGTAATATGGGGAATAACCTGTACGGTCTGTCCCAAATAATCCCCGCGCCGTTCTTTATCGATAACAGCCTGGTAGATTCGCCCCGTAGTGCAATTAGAGAGCCCGGTGAGATTCTCATCCACAAATCGCTCATAATGCCCGACATCAAGGTCGGTTTCCGCTCCATCTTCGGTTACATAAACCTCCCCATGCTGGTAAGGACTCATCGTGCCCGGGTCCACATTAATATAGGGGTCAAATTTTTGCAGGGCTACCTTCAAGCCCCTGCTCTTCAAAAGCCGCCCCAGCGACGCGGCCGTAATACCCTTGCCCAGCGAAGAAACGACGCCTCCTGTTATAAATATGTACTTGGTCACTATCCCGATCCCCGCTTTCCATGATGGTCCGAACTACCCATTCTCATGAATTGTACTACTCTTTATCTTCTATGGTCAACTGCCGGGATAGTCCAGAACCACCACCCCCGCCTGCTCCTGCAAAGTGTCTGCGGCAATCTCCAAACAGGGCTGCTTTACGGTTCTATCAAACTGACCGGTAAACCTTTCCAGCGGTTCCAGCTCAAAACTGAGGGACCTGGTGTTATAATGCATCGGCACTATGATGGCGGGTTTTAATTGCATGGCTACCTGACGAGCTTCGTCGGCATTTATAGTATATATCCCCCCTACTGGAAGCAGGAGAACATCTACACGGCCAATCGCATCTATTTGTTCCTGGTCGAGGATATGGCCCAGATCTCCCAGGTGGACAATATCAACCCCCTGCAGAGAGATTTTAAAGATTATGTTGGCGCCGCGCTGTTGCCCTTTGACCTGATCATGGAAGCTTGTAAACCCCTCGATACGAATCTCCTTAATCTGGTGAATTCCGGGTTTAGAGATGATGGTGGGATGGCCCTGCAACACCTGCACCGCATTATGATCCCAGTGCTGATGGCTCACGGTTGCTATATCAACCGCTTCTTTGAACTCCTGGTAACCCAGCTTCTCATCAAAAGGGTCAGTTATAATTCGCGTTGCTTGGCTTTCAATTAGGAAAGAGGCATGGCCTAACCAGCGTATGATCATGGTTGCTATTCCTTTCTGGTAGCCCGGCTAATATGGTAGAACCAGTAGCCGTCACCTTGATAAATCAAACGGTTGTCAAGATTGAGACGGGTATAAATAGAGGTCAGAGTTCCGGTATCAGTCTTTCTCCCCATATTTTCCGCGATCTCAGTGACCAGCTGCAGGTAGTGCATGGGTTCCCCATTTACCGTCAGAATCTCTACCGCCCAATCAGCCTCACTCTTCTTAGGTGTTGTCACCGCAATCCCTCCTACATTTGTCGTGGGGCAGAAACCCCAATAATCGTCAACGCATTGGCAATAACAATTTTAATAATCAGCATTAAGTTCAGACGAGCCACCTGCAATACCTGGTCTTCTTGCAGGACCCGGAAGTGGTTGTAATAACTATGAAACAGGCCGGCCAAATCAAAAACATAACGGGCTATGCGATGCGGGGCCAGGGATTTGGAGGCGGCGTCAATCTCTGCGGGGAAATCGGCGATTTTCCTCAGTATGGCAATCTCCTCCGCCTCTTTAAGCACGGACATATCAACATCTTCCCCTTGCGGCCACAGGATGCCGCCGGCTTCAGCCTGGCGGAAAATGCTGCAGATGCGGGCATGGGCATATTGCACATAATAGACCGGATTTTCCAGGCTTTGCTGTTTTGCCAACTCCATGTCAAAATCCAGGTGGCTGTCCGGACTGCGCATCACAAAGGAAAAACGGGCTGCATCCCGACCCACCTCTTCAATCAATTCATCCAGTGAAACCGTGGTTCCGGTGCGTTTAGACATGCGCACTATATGCCCGCCCCGGTAGAGGCGCACCAACTGCATCAGAATTACATCCAGCCGCGCCGGGTCATATCCCAGGGCTGTCATGGCGCCTTTCATGCGCGCCACATGACCGTGATGATCGGCCCCCCAGATATCAATAACCCAATCAAATCCGCGCTCGAATTTTTCTTTATGGTAAGCGATGTCAGCGGCAAAATAGGTCGGCAGCCCATTGGCGCGAATCACCACTTCATCCTTTTCATCTCCAAAAGCAGTGGTTTTAAACCAGTATGCCCCTTCTTTCTCGTAAATGTAGCCCTGCCTGGACAGTTCCTCAATCACCCTGGCCACCTGCCCGCTCTCATGCAGGTTTTTTTCACTGTACCATACATCATAATAAATGCCGAAGGCCTCCAGGGTGGTGCGGATATAGGCCAGTTTTTCCTCCAGAGCCAACTCCACCAGACGTTGCCGCCTCTGGGTTGAGTTCATCAACAGCAGTTGGTCACCCTCACGGCTGCGGATGTTTTTTATGGTTTCGACCACATCCTGGCCTGCATAGCCGTTTTCCGGGAAAATTACATTCTGCCCGCATTGCTGCAGGTAACGGGCTTCCAGGGATTCTGCAAATATTTCTATTTGATTGCCAGCATCATTTATATAAAATTCCCGCTCCACCTCATAACCAGCATATGCCAGCACATTGGCCAGCGAATCACCGATAGCGCCACCGCGGGCATTGCCCATGTGCAGGTTCCCGGTGGGATTGGCGCTTACAAATTCTACCTGCACCCGCTTGCCATTCCTGGCCAGACTGCCATATCTGCTGCCCATGCGCTTTACCAGCGCTGGGACATCATACAGCCAGGCTGGGCGCAAATAGAGGTTGATAAAGCCGGCTCCTGCCACCTTAACCTGTTCAAGATGGGTGACCCGCTTGCGGTCCAGATGATCCACAATAATCTGCGCGATGTCACCAGGTGCCCGGCGAGCCTGTCTGGCCATCAACATGGCTACATTGCAGGCGAAATCTCCATGTCCCTTTTCCCGGGGTACTTCAATCACAAAATCAGGGATAATATCAAATCCCAGGGCCTGCTCGCTGCGTGCCTTTTCCAGGGACTCTATTATCATGCTTCGTAATGAAGACTTAATCTCCTCTATGGGATTCATGAATGCCCTCCTTGTTGCTTTATTTTCCACATATATTCTACCTTATTAAGATACAAGCTATAAACAGGTGAGACGGTCAAATTCAGAATAAATCCCACGGAATCGATAGGGGTGGTAATAAATTGGACTCAGATAGGGATGCGAGGTCCATTTTGGCCTATTTTCGCAGTGAAGAACTGGCCCATCGGGCTGCACGGCTAATGATTCAGTACGGTTTTGAAGACCTGACTGTTGGTATTATTTTACCCGTACCCGGTCGAACTGTATACAGCAGCCCGGCAAGCAGTTTGCCTGCCACGATCCGGGGTTTTAATTCCCCCCCTGAACATAATCATCAAACCCCGGAGTTGCACGCAGATGTCAGCAAACAGACTAACGAACCGGTGCAATGGGACGGTTATACCCATATGCTGGCGGTAAAGGTTGATAGTAGCCGAGCAGCTACGGTAAGCGCACTTTTAAAGGATCTGGGCGCCTGTTTATGAAATTATACACTATAAGGACCACCTGGAGAAAAAGAGGCTCATATCCCGGTGCGATTCCTGATTGATAATGTTCTTGAGATCCGAGGTTGAAGCCATTTGATATTTGTATGCAGCCAGATAGCTGCGCAAGATCTTTTGCACCTTGTGATGTCCCAACTCCTGTTCCAATGCCCACCAGAATAACTCTCCGCCCTGATATACTGTGGCCTGGTATTGTCCCTGACTGGCAAAATCCGACAAACCCCGCTTCAAATTGACCGGCTTGACAACTCCGGGAGGTGCCAGGGGGCGACCCTGTTTGTGAGCCAGATATAATGAAGCACCATAACTGGCCAAACCTTCATCCAACCAGGGTTCATCATATTGATCATTGCCCACCAGCCCATACCACCATTGATGGGCGATTTCATGAGCCAGGAGATTGCTCAGTCCCGGGCGGTCCAGTTGATCCTGGCTCAAATATACCACCCCGGCATATTCCATGCCGGCAAAACCTTGCATGGGTGTCACCACGATTTTTATTTCCCGGTAAGGGTAGGAGCCCCACAGGCAGTTGTAATACTTCAATATCTGTGCCGCTTCCTCCAGCAAGGCTGTCCCCGGCGAGGTCATTTTTGCCGGGACCAAACATTTCAGTTTGACTACATCATCCTGCTGTTGCAGTGTTTCATAACCGGCACAGGCGGTCAGGCAGAAATCTCGAACCATTTCCGCTTTTATCAGATGGTTTACCCGGCCATTATCCAAAGCCAGGCTGGCCACCAATTCCCCGCTGGTGGCCAGGCTGTACTCCTGGGGCAGGTTGATGCGAACAAGATAATTGGCCGCTGCCAGGCAAAAGGGATCTCCGTAGGGGGAGTTGGAGGGACTGTGCCATCCCTTTGCAGTTAATACATTCAAACTGGGGTAGGTGTGACCCAGCATAAATACACCATCTTTTACGCCATAACGATACCCGCTTCGGGGCACCTGAACCTGCCAGGAAATATCGATTTTGACTTCCTCCCCGGGCAGCAGGTCACGGAGCAGCATTGCTCTCAGGGCTATGCCATCTACAAGATATTCAGTGTTTTGCCCATTAACCTTGATTTGCTTGATCTGTATGCCGCCTGCGGAAAAGCCTTGATAATACGCTCCAGCCGGCGCGGGGCTGCTGTTGGCACTCTGAAAAGCCTGGGGATATATGGTTAAGCATATTTCACTCAAGACCTGCCCGGAGGTGTTGATAGTAGCGATCAAAGATTGTCCATACAGGGTGCGAGTTAAAACATCCAGATAGAGATCCATCTGATAGCTGGTGTTCTCCGCCAGGGGAAATATGGAGGTCGCGGCTTGCCGGTCATTATTTGCTTTGCGCAGGTCTACTTGATTGCTGCCGGATAAGGCAGCACGCACCCCTTCCGAGAGGTAAAAAACGGCCAGCGAACATATCAGGCCTATTATTACGATTATCAGCACATTTTTTCGCTTCATAATGATTGCTCACTGCTTCAGTTATGACCAGGAAATATTATGGAACGGTTTATTTGTAGAGCAGGATATTTTCCCGGTAGTCCTGATGCAAATCCCTTTCCAAGAAGTTTAAAAAACGGATTAACATGGCCGAAGCTTCAGCCCGGCTCATGACCTGATTGGGGAAGGCCCGGTTGCTGCTGTCACCAGTCAATAGGCCTATTTGACGAGCCATATAAACACTGTCCCTGGCCCAGGGAGGGATTTCGGCATCATCCCTGAATTGGCTAAAAAATCCCGGCGCCGGAGCGTTGAATTCAAATCCCAGCCCCCGCACCAGAATGGTGACCGCCTGGGCGCGCGTGAGTGAGGAGGCCGGCAGGAAATAGCCCTCGGAACCCTGAACCAATCCCTTCAATATGGCTTCCTTCACATATTCATAATCAGGATGAGTGCTGGGCACGTCCTTGACCAGCGCGGCTTCCGGGGCGGCCCTGCGGGTGCGTGACAAACCAGTCTTTGGCGTCGGTTCCATCTGTATATTGCAGGCCCTCATAACCGCGCGGATAAAATCCAGACGGGTCATGGGCGCATCCGGTAAGAAAAAGGGTGAGTCCCCCTGAAATACGTTAAGGGAATACAATTTTTTAATATCCTCTTCTGCCCAGTGCCCTCCCAAATCCCGAAACTTTGGCAGGATCAAGCGTTCGATCTGTGGCAGCATGGCCTGGCGAAGCTGTATCTCCCCGCTTTCCCTGCCGTAGTCCTGCACCACTCCGTTGACAATGCGGGGCAGGTCAAATTTATAATTGGAAACCATCTCCTGATTGGCAACTGTCATATGACCGCCGGGGAAACTGGATAAAGAAACCTCATTGGCAGCATAGTTTAAACTTTTACGCAGGCTATCGGAAGCCATCACCCGAGCCGTGCCTGACCAGGAGACTGCATCTGTTTGTTTATCTTTGCTGGTGATGGGCAAACGCTGCGCCTGCAGATAACAATCCAGGGCCTGGGTCTCAGTCCTGCCCCAGAAATTGCTGTATCCAACCGTTCCTCCACTGATGCTCACTACCACCGTGCCCTGATTTTTATTGATCTGATACACCTTTCGTGCCGCCACTGTACCTGAGGAGAAATCTGACGCCGGGCGGTTGTCAATCACATCGGAGCGGGAGAGTTGATAATCTGATAAGGTATAGCGATCCGCACCCAATACAACGGTTTCCCGATAGCTCTTGACCTCAGTTGTCCCGGTGGTCTGCCCCTGGGCGGCGAATTTGGTATAAGCGGTTTCATAGCTGACCCGCCGGTCCAGGCTCCCTTTCAAAGCTGGATCGGCTGGTTTTAAATCAAATTTGTAGCTGACTGTGCCCTTTTCGGCGCTACCTTTTTGGCTGATGCTGAAAGTTCCTTTAAAAAGCACGGGTTGTCCGGATAGAAACACCACTTCCTGATACTCATATTCATTATTGACACCTCCGGCATAATCGGGAGGGGCCGCCTGGGCAGGCGCAAGCGGGCCCAGCAAAACCATAATCACCAGTAAACAAACCATTTTCTTCATAAGTACGCTCCCTGGATAGTTTATTGATTTATCGGCATTAATTACTCTTTACTTGACAATGGCAAAACGGACATAAAAATCATCCCTGAGCATGTAGAGGCGGTCTCCCGGCTTGAGCTGATCCGGAGAAACAGCCTGGCCATTCTTAATTATTAAGGCATCTGCCGTACTCAAGCGTAGCGCCCCCTGTTTTAGCATCCATTGCTTGTTGTGACTGCTCCAGTCACGCCCCTCACCAAAGGTGATGCTCCAGCCGATCAGGGAATCATTCACAGCAGCAGTTACCGTGCCGGTGCTCACCCGCTGTGAATCCAGAGTTCCGCGTTGCGGCCTCACCACCAGGGCTATAATATGATCAGTATCAGTGTAAATATAGCCGTACCAATCTTTGAGATCACGTTCTTTACTGTACTCGCTGTCCTCATCCACTGCATAGGGTCCGGCCAGCAGTTCACCAGGCTCAAGCCATTTTCCCTCCTGGGCATCATAAACCCTGATATCGCTGCCATAATAGAGCTGCACTTGGTTTCCGACCTTTTCCCAGCTATGATTATGCAGCGTATAGGCATTCCTGACCCAAATGCTGTCCTCGGTTATGAGGTCAATGCGTCCGGCATACAAATGATGCTGACTCAGGTTGGAATTGTTGAGACCTTGATCAAGAATATAAACAATATTGGCAATGGGCCGCTCTCCCCAGTTGTCCGCCATAACCAGGGCACTGCCCCCGTTTTGCAGAACACCTTTCTCTTGCAAACGGCCGTCCTTGATAATTACACTGCCCGCACCCACCAGGAAGTTCTTGTTGTTGATTTCGAACTCACTGGTATAACTATTATAATTGGCCAGGGAGCCGTTGTAGGTATATTCCGCCTGACCCTTCAGAATAAGTCGGTCCACCTTTTCCTGTCCCATAATCTGTTTACCGAGCAGGTAAACGGTTTTACCCCGGTAATATTTGAGGTTCTGCGGGGGGACTTTGCAGCCACTCAAATAAATGGGGAGTTCAGTATTGTAAGCTAAAGATAGGGCCGATTTGTCCGGCAGCCAAACACCATTGTGGAATGCTTCCATATTGGAACAGGCCAGCCTGCCCTCCAGGGGATTGACCAGTTGCAGGGTGCCTCGATACAATGAACTGACCAGGATGGAATCGCCCTCGATCTCCATACGGCTGACCAGCTTGCTATCCACCTCGTCAAAATAAAGCAGGACCCGATCGCCAATATAAAGTACATCAAACGGCATTGCCTGGCCGCCTTTGGTGACAATGGTAAAAGGCGCCAGGGAATACTGCCCTTCCAGGCCGCCGTCACCTTTAACCGTGATTTGGTCCCTGTCAATGCCGGTGACCATTCCTTTCACTACCCGGCTTCCCGGGGCTATGTAACCAGGATGCGGGGTGGAGAAGGCCTCCAGGCTCAGCAATTGCGTTCCAGCAGTGGCAACAATTACCTCCAGCCCGGGCTTAAGGTCTGACCATTTTACCGGTACGCCGTCAATGCTAAATAATGGCGCAGCGCCTGCTGACAGGCGGTGCAGATCTCCGCTATAAGCTTCAACCACCAGGGCAGAACCCTCTGCTGAGTCAGGATCCAATTCCATTAAATAGCCTTCAATAATGGTTGGTGTCACCGCCCCCGCCGCACCTTGAACCACCCCTGTACAAAGCAAGGTCAGGATCGCCATCAAGATCACAATCCGCTTACCCACCAGCCTTACCCCCTGTTTCCAATGATACTGTAGATGCCCAAACGATTAACGCTATGCCAACCTCCCGCAGCGTATGCTCCTGGCAGGGGAACCCATTTGCCCTGATAAAGATCAAAGCGATAGGGTTGGACCTGGTTTAACCGGCGCAGCTGCGCTTTGAGCTGATCATACGACAATGACATGCTAAAATTACCGGCCAGATAATCCAAACTGTTGTGGTTTAAACCCTGATAGAATTGAGCCTCAAAAGCATACGGTGTAGACAACGAATTGCCCGGAACCAGGCCGGTTTGCCCAGCGGCGGGCGCTATTCTGAAGCGAACCCCGGCATCATCCCGGTGAGCATAAGCCCTGACCGATTCACTATTGAACACTGCGGGATTAATGATTACTTCATATTCCAGGCTTTTGATGCGCAGTGCTGAGTTGCTGTTTCGGGCAATTAATACAGCCGGTATGGCCACAACCACCTCCTGGGCACCAGCCAGTTCTCCTTGAGTCAAATCCAGCAGCCAGCTATTCCCCGTGTCCTCAGCACCAATAGTATAATATACGGTATCGCCGCTGCGTGTCATGCTGCTCTGTTCACCGGGTTTGCCATCGCTGTCCGGCACTCCCGCCCTGGCGCCGGTCCGCACTCGATTGCTTTTCATGGAGGGCGGCGAAGAACCGAAATTTCCCACTGCGGTTACCACAAACTGATAGCTGGTATTGGCCTTCAGGTTAGGATATACAAAAGTAGTCAAAGGGGTAGATCCTATGTATTCCTTTTGCCTATCAATGATGACATGGGTTTCGTACTGGGTGGCGCCTGCTACCGGATCCCAGTGAACCTTGATATAGCGGTCATAATCCGTATAGCGATCGTGGATAATTTCTGCCGCCACCTGGTTCGGCGCCGGCAGTTCGGGAAGATCATAACTCAGTGAAAAGATTGGGCTGGCACCACCGTCAGGGTTGCATACCAATAAACCGCTGCTTCCAATTTGGCCGCTGGGCGTGGTCACCAACAGGGTGTCTTCACTGAGTACCGTGACAGCACTCCCCGCTGCACCGGATTGCAGGTAAAAAGGTTCACTTTCCTGGCTGTTTCGCCCTGCCACCACGCGTTCCACGGTGCGATACAAAGGATTCCCCCGGGCAGCTGAACCCGTCTCTGCCAGCACCGGGTTAAAGATGACTTGGGCGCCGGGCAAAAAGCCGCTGCCCTTTATCTTGATCTGCTGCCCTCCCAGAACCGAAATCTCGGTGATGGAGCTTTTCTCATCAGCATCGGCAGGATCCAGCACTGCAGAAATGGCAGGGGTGCTGATATAGGTATACCCGGCATTATAGTGCGCCAGAACCCCGTCCGGGTTCTCTAGTTTCACATCCACCGGACCCGGGCTTCCCGGAGCGCTTATTACCTGACAGGTTTTATAGTCCAGCAGCTGGACATCGGTATCAGCCACCTTTATAGCTCCGAAATAAACCCCCAGGGGATCTTTATAGCCGTCAATACCCCGGCGAAAATCGGCCCCCAGTATAGTCACCACGGTGCCGCCGCTGGCCGGACCGAAAGCAGGGGATACTGAGGTGATGCTGGGACTGGTCTCCCCGCTGGTAAACTGTATATAAATACTCATAGAACCCGGGATCTGGTCGGAAGCGGCTGTGCCCCCGTCACTGTTTATTACCACCACACGGTGTAGTGCCCCAATGCTTTTTTCCGTTATGCCCGGCATCACAAAGGCCAATTTGCCTGGCAATTCATAGCGGATATCTTTTGGTTCCACACTGAATAAGTCTCCTACCTGGATACGGGCTCCTTCACGAAAATCCTCGCCCAGAATGCTTACAACCGCCTGGGCACGGTAATTCACCTTTAAAATGCGTGAAGTCTTGCCATCAATAGTAATTTCCTGCGGCTCCTTACCATCCCGGGTGATGTTGATGATCCGGGGATGGCTGTCGGGATTTTTGTACTCATACTTCCCGCTGGCCTGACCGCCATCCGGGTTGTATATCCTTACCGGTACGATTCCAACGGTATAGTAGGACGGTGTTTCCACGGTCAGTTGATCGCTTAAGAATATCTGCGCCTGGGGTGCATAACCCCGCTCCACTATCAAGCGACGCTCCTCTATACTCACCTTGAGCAATTCGTTCCCTCCGTAAGCGGTGCTGTCATCCCCCCGTAAACACAGCTCGCTCATAACAAAAAAGCGTCGGGAATCATCATACGCACAGCTCATTTCAAAAAACTGTCCTCTTTCTTCCACGGTCAGCTTGAGCTCACCAACAGCCCTGTATTCAACGGTTAAGCCCCCCTCCAGCCTGACGGTTGCAAAGCCATTATCAATACGCCCGGCATTGGGCTGGCCCCGGGGGATACTGCGATTGTCAATATTGCCGAAGCGGATCAAGGGCATGCTGATCGTATTGACCGTACCATTCTGCCAAACAGGCACCGGGCTGTTGGCAAAACCGCTCCCGAATATTTCCACATATTGACGGCCTTGCTTGGGCCCCTCATTGGGAATGATGCGGGTGATCTTGGGGCTTGAACCCTCAAAGGTATAGCGCATGGTATTGCTGATACCAGCATCATTATTAACCAGATATACATCAACCACCCCGGCCCCGTGAGCTGGAGCCAGCACTTTGATATAGCCCCGCGCAAATTCCACTATCTGCGCGGTCTGGCGGCCAAAGAAAACCCGGGGCAAAACAGGTGAGTCATAGTAATAGTCATACTGGTTATGATCAATGGCTATCGCTTCTCTCCAATCGGTTTCGGGATCATCAAAATCAGCCTCACTGTCCCAGCGATTATTAAGATTAATATCGCTGAAACTCTCATTCGGATCCCAGATTTGATTGCGGTTGGCGTCATCATAAGGCTCAAAATAGCGAAAGTCGGTGCCGATAATCTCCACTACCTGAACTCCTGCACCGCTTCCCCGGGCAGGAAGGAGAGCGGTGATGCGGGGGTGGCTGCTGGGCACAATATAAGTGAATCCCTGTTCAATTCCAGCACTGCCGCCATCAGGATTTACGACAACTACCGGCACCGTTAGGTGATCGGTCGCTTTCTCTTGGCGCAAATCACCGGGGTAAGCAGGAACCTTCACCGTAATCATATCCCCCTTGCTGCTGACCACCGTGTCCATAGCACTGATTTCAATCCCATTGATAAAGACCTTAACCTTGGTGCTGCCGTTGTCTTCAAACTCCTGGCCTTTAATATCTATGCTATAGCCGCCCTGGGTGCTGCCTTGATTCGGTTCAATACTGGTAATGACCGGCCTGGACAGCGGCAACTTGTAGTAGTAAAAGCCCATTTGATCTATGCGGCTGTCCCGTTTGGTATCGGGATTGACAACAGTGAGATCATAGTAGCCGTCGGCGTCTAATATGGGCACGGTAAACAAAAGGGTTTGGCTGTCCATTACATTTACCCTCTTGCCGGTAATATGATTGCTGCTGTCAACCTTGTAGAGGGTTTTCATGTTCAAATTCAAGGGGGGGCCGGTGGCAACATTCAGTCCTGACGCGGTTACCGTAAGCGGTGCGGCAACTCCATTGGAAAGTATGGCCAGGATGCGTTCATCCTTGCCCAATTCCAGGGTATAGGTACGATCCGCGCCGTTGCTGAGTATGATATCCCCTCTATAATCCTTATCCAGGGTATATATGTCGCCGCTGCCATCAGCCGCCTGTAAAACCACGGCTTGATAGTAATCGGCCACATCAAGATAGGCTCCTGAGCCACTCCTGTTTACGATACTGAGCAAGGGCTGCCCATCATTAGTATAATCCCGCAATTCTATCTTGCCGCTGCCTGGATCACGGTTGTACTGGTTGATTTCCTGGCCTTCCAATAAAATACGCGTACCGATCAGCTTCAGCGGGTTGATCTCTTTAGCTGCTGGCTCCGGTTTAAGGAAGTTCTCCCCCCGGACCAGTACCAGGGTACCGGTGTTGCCTGATTTAGGAGCAAAACTGGTGATTTTAGGATTGGTGTAGGTGAGCACGTAGGTGAAGGGTCTGGTATCCATTCCCCCTTCTGGATTCATTACCTGCAACTGCGTCTTCCCTTCGCGTCCTGCTGGTGCCACCAGGGTGATCTTTTTGCCATCCTCCTGGCGCCTAATCTGGCCTATTTCGCTGCCGTCAATAAATACCTTGACCCCGGTCATGAAATTGCTGCCTTCAATGTTGATGGTCTCGCCCCCTTCAACCGTTGTCACGTCGGGGTTGACAGCAGTGATTATGGGCAGGCGGTTGGATTCGGGGTTTACAAAGCTTATAAAATCATTGCGCAGCGCGGAAAGCCCTGGATTAATAGAGTTCTTTATAGGGTTAATGACCTTTAAATAATTTGTGCCCAGGGTGTTCACCGCGGAATTCCCTGGGATGATAAATAATATCCTGCTCCCCAACTCATTGCTTTCGGTTCCATCTACTTCGCGGCCATTCTTGTCAAAAACCCGCAAATACAAATCCGGCCGGCTATTCTTGTCCAGGATCAGTTCCGGTCCCAATTCAATGATGGGAAAGCGCACTATCTCCTCACCCGCTGCATTGATAAAACGAGTAACTGCAAAGTTGCTGCCGGTGATGGCGGCCATACGATCCTCGGGAACCACATAATGCCCGGCTGAGCTGCTGACCTGTATTTTATCAGGACTCATGCTCAGGATCTGGGGTACTATTTTACTGGGGATATAGGTATAGCCTTTGCTCAATGCGGCCCTTTCCCTGAAGACAACGGTGCTGTCATCTCTTCTGGTCAGCGTGGTCTCGGTTTCCACCACCACATCTTTACGAGGGTCGGTCATAGCATCGGCGACCTGCGCACTCATTACGGTGATAACATCCAGGTCAGTATGGAAACTCAACTCATAGCCTGAGTTATCTGCTTTGGGAATAAATGTGGCTTGATCACCGATGACAACCTTAAGCTTGCGCTGGGCTTTTTTGATCTCGACCCCGCGGTAGGTTCCAGGGGCATAGTCAAGCAGCAGTTCTTTGCAATTTACCGGTGGAACCGGGGTGGAAATGGTGTTGTTATCAGGAACATATTCAGGAATATTCAAGGTGCCAAAGAATTGCCCGGTGATGGTTACCCTGGAACCGGTGTCAGGCCCATAAGCGGGTTGAATATTGAGGATGGCTGATTTGATATTGGCATCAATGATAGTGAATTTTTGATATAGCGGGCTTCCTACAATGAGTTCCTGCACCACCTGGCTCATAGGATCATAACCGGGGGCCACCGGGTTGGTTAAGATCACATAATACTCCCCCACCGGCAGGTTGGGTATCTCCACGGTGAGGATATCCATCTGATTTATATTGCTTTGAAAAGTGCGGTTTTGGCCCTTATTGGCATTGGTGTAAGGATCGGTGCCGTCAATGTTCTTGAGGAAAAACACATCATAGCTGTTAAGCTGGGGATGCGGTGCCTGGAAGAATAATTTTGAACCGGCTTCGCCACGATTGGGATACATCTCCAAACCCTGGACCGCTAAGTCCTGCACAAAGCGGAATTGATCGCGATAAGTATACTTGATATTGATGATGACCGGGCTGGGTACCCCGCTCCCAAATGCATAAGACGCTGTTTCCGTCTTCTCAAAAATAAGGTTCTGCAAGCCCAGGGCTCCACTCGGTTTGGTAATGGTCACTAAACTGTCGTTAATAAAGAAGCTCTCGTCTATGGGGGTGTAGGCGCCTTCATGCTCATAGCCTGCAGTGATGTCCGGAATGCTGTCCCTGACCGCTTTGAGGTTGGTTCCGGTCAGACTCAGGTCATCAATGCCCACCCTGACTTTGCGGCCGATCCCGGTCAAGCTGGGCATGGCGCCTTCATTGACAGCTATGGTCTGGCCTTCAATAACCAGGTAGCTGCCGGTCTGATCCTGATTGATATTGAATTGCAGCAGGCCTTCAGAGTTGTTGATACGGTCTTTTAACTCCTGGTAGCCACTGCTAGTGATAATACCTACCGTGGCATCCTTAAGATACTGGCCGGTAATCAACACCCGGCGTTGCTCCAGCTGCCGCTCGGCATTATAAATCTTGAAGATGGTAATGCTTTGCACCGTATACTGTTGGGGATCAAAGGCCTGCACTGATTTCGATCCCGTGAAAAATGCGCACAAAAAGACCAGGAGCCCCACCAGAAGCCGGGCCCCAATCCTGGCTGCGGATTTTTCCATTAACATGCCCTTTAGCATGGTCATCCTCCCACTAACCGCCTAATAGGTCAAATGTCTCCTTGATATTATCGACAACTGCAAGAGGCGACTTTAAGCTTTTAAACGCCTTAGTGCAGAATTGACCCTATTCGCTCGGAAGCGGTTGGAGAAGGCCTTACTCGGCAAGATAGATTATTCAATTTCGGCCGCCACCTCTTCAAAGGCAACCACCACCAGTGGATCAAACCGGGTGCCAATCCCCCTTTTGATTCCTGCCAGGGCCAGACCGTGATCACAGCGCTCTTCCTCTGCGGCCAATTTGGTAAGGGCATCATATACATCGGCTACTGCAATAATGCGGGCCGCCAGGGGTATTTCGGTATGATGGAGCCCTTCCGGGTAGCCGCTGCCATCGTAGCGCTCATGATGATAGCGTATGGCCGCCTCTATGTCAGCAAAAGCCTTTCCCGCCGGTATCAAATCAGCCCCCAGCGAGGCATGATCCAATTCACTGTCTTCGCTTAAGACCCATTTGCCAATATCATGCAGCAGGGCAGCATATGCCAAAAACGTCAACTCCTTACGGCTCATACCTAAGCGCTGACCGATGAGGCGACTTATCCGGGCAACCCTTTTGGCGTGGCCGTTAAAAGTTGGCTGATGGCTTTCCATGGCCGTAATGCTTACGGTGAGCAGGCTTTGCGCAAGATCTTGCTGCTGTTCCTGTTCCTGCAAACGGTCCAGCACCACCGCCACATGCCGGCGCAGGATCTCTAAAACAGCCTGCAGATTCTTGGCCCCGGAAGACTGCGCCGCATTTATTAATAACAGGGCTTGCGGGTCGGGGCCCTGCAGTGGCAATACAGCCAGGTTTTCGACCCCGGTCGGCATATTTAAGCCCTCTTCCTGCCCGGTGAGGATTAGTACCCGACCGGCATTGACACTCTGCTGAGCCCAGCTTGAAGCCTGTTCCCACTGTATGACCGGATCCACTTCATTGGCAGGCCCTGGGTAAATCTGCACTTGTGCTGTTGGGAACAGCCTTTGGAGGATCTTCTGAATCTGATAGATGACTTCCGGGCTGCTTTGTACAGGGTGCAATTCGGACAGCCCGGTTAGGATCCTGCCCTGCATGTTAAGGGTCTGCAGGGTTTTAATATAGACTGCTCCCAGCCAGGTAATGGCCACCCCGGCCAAGAGTAGCAAGACCACCACCAGCAGCTGAGGAAACTCCAACACCAGGGCCACTGAACACAACAGGGCCGTACCGGCCAGACCAATGGCTAAAAACGCTTTGTGGTCCATATTTGGTATCACCCTTCTCTCTAACATTATTTGATGATTCTACGGCTAAGAGTAATAATTTTGAGACGCGGATAACGCTGAACTGCAATGTGCTATAAACAGAGTTGTCATTGCTATGAAAGTCCCTGTTTGAAAGTCTCTGTTTTTGTCATTCTGAGCGCAGAGCCCCTGTCATTCTGAGCGCAGAGCCCCTGTCATTCTGAGCGCAGCGAAGAATCTTGAGTCTAACAGAGCCCGCCGGGGAAAGATCCTTCGCTCCGCTCAGGATGACAGGGTGAAGATCCTTCATTCATTTACGGTGACAACCACAGGCTTCTGTCATTACGGGATGTTAAAGCTATCGCTTCTTATTATATCCACAATCTTCCTCAAGACCAAACCATCTTTTATAGTTGTCAGGCATCACAAAATGGACATCAACCCCACATCTGGTATAATGGCCCTAGAAAAGAGAGAAAGGAAGATGTTATGACTACCAACCCGGTTGTTACAATGGAAATGGAAAATGGGGCTATTATAAAGGCCGAACTGTATCCTGAAAACGCTCCAAATACGGTCAATAACTTTATCTCCCTGGTAAAAAGCGGATTTTACAATGGGTTGACCTTTCACCGCATAATTCCCGGGTTTATGATTCAAGGCGGCTGCCCCCGGGGCACTGGAACCGGCGGCCCGGGCTACTGTATTCGCGGTGAGTTTTCCGGCAATAAGGTCCCCAATGACCTTAAACACCAAAGGGGAGTACTTTCCATGGCCAGAAGCCAGCATCCGGATTCTGCCGGCTCGCAGTTCTTTATTATGGTCGCAGCCGCACCGCATCTGGATGGTCAGTATGCCGCCTTCGGGCAGGTAGTGGAAGGAATGGAGGCCGTGGACGCTATAGTGGCGCAGCAGCGAGACTTCCGCGACCGTCCTTTGACCGAGCAGCGTATTAAGCAGGTTCAGACAGAGACCTTTGGGGTTGAATACCCCCCGGTGGAAAAGAAATAGCCCCGGGGTGTACCCTGAAGCGAGTATCACGGTGTCACGGGTATCATGGGTACGGCAGGTTGTGTGACTGTTTTCAAAACGATTAAAGCCTAACCCTAATACTGTTGTCATCCTGAACGAAGCGAAGGATCTTTCCCCGGAAGGTGTTCGCTGCCCGAAAGATCCTTCGGGCATTGCCCTCAGATGACAAAAAAAGAGGGCTTTCACAGCAATGACATCGCTGCGTGGAAGGTTTCACACCACCTGCCGTCCCCGTGACACCAGTGACAACCCCTCGCCCGTTTCAAAAGCAAATATAAGGAGGGCATCATGAACAGACAACCGGTTTCCAGGATGTGTTTTCTTTGCGGTCAAGAGAATGAGATCGGCCTTAAAATGAGTTGGCACAATTTTCCAGAAGAGGGGAAGGTTCGCGCTAAGCTTGAAATACCAGAACACTTTAACGGCTATCCCGGATTTGTACATGGCGGTATTGTAGCCGCTATTTTGGATGAGACTTCCGGCCGAGCCTTAATGGTCAATGGCGACAATGACCGTTTGTTTGTCACCGCCCGACTGGAGGTCAAATATCGTCATCCGGTCCCTACCAAAACACCCCTTATGGTTACCGGATGGGTTGTTAAGGGAGGCAGTAGCCGGGCCCGGGTGGCGGCTGAGATTAGCCTGCCTGACGGAAAATGTCTGGCATCCTGTAAGGCTACGGTGCTCAGACCGCCACAGGAATATTATGAATTGTGGAACTGGCAGCAGGAAGCAGAGCACTGGAAGGTTCCTGATTAGGAGCGATGTACTTCGCCTTCCGCTCAAAAATCAGGGGGGACCGGTCCTTTGATTCCCTGTGATCACGCCCGTCCTTCGTATTTTAATGGTTATGGGATTGACTGGCCCTCAGGCTGTAAGCGGCCTTTTTAACATACATCATATCGTCTGCTTCGATGAAGGTGCTCTCCATATCCTGGCCTGGGACGGATTTTAAGGCATACCCAATAGACATGCTCAGGCGAATGGACCCGGGATTAATCCGATTGCGCTGTATTATTTCGTTCTTAATCCTATCACATTGCTTCTGCAGTGCTTCACTGCAAGTATTGGGTATAATTATGGCAAATTCATCGCCGCCAATTCGGGCTGCAACCTGAGGGTAAGGGGCGCAGGCCTTTAAAACCGAGGCCGCCAATTTAATCAAATCATCTCCGGCTTTATGTCCATGCTGATCATTGATCAATTTCAAATCATCGATATCACAGATGATAATGCCTGCAGGAAAAAATTCTTCCACCCCACTAATCAGCTTCATCTGCTCGTCAAAATATCCCCGATTGTACATTCCGGTCAGGGGGTCATGCATGCTGAGGTATTTTAGAGTCTCCTCCAACCGCTTGCTTTCAGTAATATCCCTGCCTACGGCTTGATATTCAGTGATGTCGCCATAAAGGGTAAATATCGCCCTGATGGTCCACTGCTGCCAACGAATCCTGCCATCAGGCAAGCGCACCTGGTGCTCAATGGTTGAAATGGGATGGTTTTTATCGATATGCTGGAGGCTGTTATGCAGCTTGTACATATCTTCGGCCAGGATATCGGCAGTGATAAGCTGCCCAATCATGGCCGCTTTCTCACGCTTAAAGCAATAGCATACGGCATCATTAACAAAGGTAATGCGGCCCCCGGTGCTAAAGCGATAGATCAGTTCGGTCTGTTCTTCCACTACCATGCGGTAACGGGTTTCACTGGCTCGCAGGGCTTCCTCCATATGCTTACGGTCAGAAATATCGATGATAGAGCCAACTATTCTAACCACTTTTCCACTGTCATTTTGAATGGCTTTGCCGCGGTTTAGCACCCATAGCCAGGACCCATCCGATTTAATCATACGATGTTCAACTTCCTGACGCAGCATCTTGCCATTTTGATACTGCTGGTACATGATCCGCACCTTCTCGTGATCATCAGAATGAATATGTTCCCACAAATGCCCAAAACTGATTCGTGAATAAGAGTAATCAATCATGTCAAAAAAACCCTGGGAAAGATATAACTCCCCACTGCTTAAATCCCAATCCCAAATCCCGTCCCTGACCCCATCCATAACCAGGGCATACCTTTCTTCGCTCTTGCGCAAAGCCTCCTCAGCCGATCTTTGCGCGGTCAGGTCGCGGGCGATACACTCCACATATTGTGTCTGGTTACGGTGCTCCGTGACCAGGACAAAGGTGTGCTCCAGGGTGCGCACCACACCCTGAGGATCAATCCATTGCAGTGCGATGGGGGCGGTAACCTTTTGGCCTGACTGCAAAGCCTTAATAACACTGCAGAATATGGGACGAGATTCAGGGTGTAACAGGGTCATCATAAAACCGGGCCTGTACAACCATTCCTCCATATGATGACCACTGATAGCCAGGGCAGCCGGATTGACATAACTCATACACATGTCATCCAGCTTTAAGCGGTAAATAGCCTCACCTGCACAATTAGTAAGCCGTTCATAGCTGGCATTAATATCGGCAATTTCTTTTTCCTGGCGGCGCAAGTCGCTGACATCCCGGCTGATGCCGATAAATACTTCCTCTCCACTCCACTGCGCCAGGCTGAAGCATGATTCGATTTCAAGGCTGTTGCCATACCGGGTAGTCATGGCGAGCAGGCCACAGGCACGGATGCCTTTTCGGGTTTGCTCGATCATATGGCGCACGGTTGTCTGGTGCTGGGGCAGGCAAAGATCAAATATATTGGTGTGAATTAATTCTCGCAGGCTGTACCCGAGACGAAGCTGCATGAATTGGTTTGCTGCCAGTATGAGTCCAAAAGGGTCAAATACCACTATTAGATCCTCTACCCCATTGAAAATGTTTTCCAGGTTTCTGCTTTTTTCCCTATACTGCTCCTGTAATTTAATACGTTCCATTCCGCTTTCCAGGATTTCGCCGATGCTGACCAGTATGCTGGCATGAGCATGACTAAAGGCCGGCTTGCTGCGGCCCCAGATGCAAATGGCACCATATACGTTTCCCTGGGCCAGAAGGGGGATAATAATCTCGGTTTGAGGATTGGGTTTGCTCCTGGCATTCAACGCGGATGGACTGCTATGTCCATCCCATACCTGCGGCAATCCAGATACAAAGACACTTCTATAGGGTTCTGCATCTATGGAGAGGCCATCCAAACCGTCCTGTTCATCGGGATTAATGCCATAAGCGCACTTCATCCGGGCCAGTCCCGTTGAAGATTCCAGGATATAGATAAGTCCTGCATTATAGCCCAGCAATTCAATAGTGGATTTGAGTACGCGTTCAAAAAGGTCATCCAGGTTTTCGCTTCTATTTATGGCCAGCATTATACGGCTAATCAACTTAATATGCTGACTAATATTCTGATCGGCGGTTTTTTCTGGTATGGACATTCTTACCCTCGCTTTCCTCTGTCTGTTATGCATTATATCGGAAATTCATAGCCAGCATTTCACGACATTTTGCGGGTAGGTCTGATACAATATAATTTCGCGCCCCACATCACAGCCCTGCTGGGTAAGATATCGGGCTACAGTATTCTCGGCCAGGTCTGGATCATTATTCTGCTGGCTCAGATGGGCCAAAAAAACCCGCAATCCGGGTTTCAATCTGCTTTGCGCCAGAATCCGCGCGCTATGATCATTGGAGAGATGCCCCTGCCCACCGCTGATGCGTTCCTTGAGAAAACGCGGATAGGGTCCTTTGGCCAGCATTTCACGGTCATGGTTGGCCTCCAATACAGCTGCGTCGGCATCGGAGAAAGCAGCTATGACCTGCCCGGTAACAGTGCCGATATCTGTAGCAAAGACTAATTTCCGCCCCCGGTAACGAAAGGTAAACCCAACCGGATCAATGGCATCATGGCAAATTGGAAAGCATTCAATCTCTACGGAGTTGATATTCATGGCATCGTTCAGGACCTGGCAACATGCCAAGGGGATGTTGTCTTGAAATGGAAGGCACTCCCAGGTTTTAATCCGTGCATAGACTGGTACCTGATGACGGCGGGCCAGCACTTCAACCCCTTTGATATGATCGCTGTGCTCATGGGTTAAAAGAACGGCATCAAGTTGCTGAACATCACTGCCCGCCGTTTTCAAGCCGGCAGCGATACGCCGGGCGCTAATGCCCGCATCAATCAGTATGCTGGTGGGACCGAATTGAAACAAGGCAGCATTCCCGGTACTGCCGCTGGCCAGTATATGTATCTTGATCATATGCACTTTCCCTCTTTGCTTTCATGGGATTGAGGTTCGAGGTTCATTTTAAAGCTTTTTCGTCAACGGCTTCAGTATCACAGCCGATAACGGTTTACACCTTCTCCACAAAATATTATTTTAACATAATTTGCCTGTCCTGCCTATGGCATGCTGCAGTACCTGTTCAAGTAATGCTTCAGGTAGGTGTTTATTTAACCAACCACATTAAATATCTGTCCGGCAGAGGGTTTCAAGACTGCTAACCGTATAAATTCATAATCCATTAGCGTTTGACCCTCTGGCCGGTCATTTTGTCATTTGGCAAAAATGCCTCTGAATGTGATAAACTGGTTTCAAATTGATGATGGGATGTCTTATGATGAGAGCATGCCAAACCACCCTGCTGCTGACCTTTCTGCTCATATACTGGTTAGCACCACTCAGCCTGGCCACAGCTGATCGAGATTGCTATCAGGTTGAGGCTGCCACTCTGGCCGCTCCGGGCACTATACCTGGATCAAACGTCGGTCAGGGGATTGATTGCCACCGGCTTTCGGTCGTTGGACCTTTGGCTCTCCCCCGGGTTGACGCCAGTATTCCAGAGGTTTTCCCTATCTTACAGGAAAATGATCTACGGGAAGCCCTGGGGAAATCCCTGCACAGCTTAAAACCATGTATAACCCTGCTCATTGCAGATTACCAGGCTGATGCGTATGCGGATTTAGCCCCGGCTATATTAACGGCGGTGGCTGGAATCGACCAACAATGCGGCCTGCCCAATGTGCTGCAGAATTGGCATTACCTGGGCAGCGAGCAGCAGATCGTACTGCACCTAAACTACCGCTATAGCGACCGGCAGCTGCAGCAGTTGCAAGGCCGGATAGATTTACTGTGCCGGGATACGCGCGGCAAGGATGATTATGCCCGCATACAGGCCTTTCATGATTATTTGGTCACCCATGCGGATTATTATGATGGCGATGTGAAACCCTTGGAGGTGTTTACTGCCTACGGGGCGCTGATTAATGGCCAGGGAGTATGCCAGGGATACTCGGAAGCCATGCACTTATTATGCCACCAGGCGGGGATAGATTCCCTCCTGGTTACGGGGCAGGCTATAATCGGGGGGCAGTGGCAAAACCATACCTGGAATATGGTTAAGGTCGGAGACGCATATTACCATCTCGATACCACCTGGGATGATCCCCTTATTAACAGGAGTGGCACTCCCCTTTATACCTATTTTTTTCTTGATGATAAGGAAATGAGCCGGGATCATCAATGGGATCGAACTGCCTACCCGGCCTGTACAAAAGACACTTACAATTATTATGTGGCAAACAAACTGCTATTAGCTGATTATAACGAGTTCAGCAAACGGGTTCAACAAGCCTTGCAACAGCAAGTTCCAGATCTGGTTTTTAAAATCTCCTCTTTTGATATCGATGATTGCGCCGATCTCCGCCAATTGATACTGCAAAATGAACAGGTAATACAATTTTCATATCAGATTGACCGATTGCACGGGATTATAACAATATATAATATCCTTTACCGCTGATTCAATTCGCGGTAAGGGAATGATTTTATTCCAATTGGCCGGAAGAGCAGGGAAAAATACCTTTCCGCTTATCTGTCCGCAAAAACCAGGATTTATTATGCTCAAGTGGCGGCTGCAACCGGGTTGGATTAGCGGCCGCTACAGTCCGGGTCGGCTATTTCATAATCTGACTACCAGGGTTTTGGCGGCCAAATCTCCACAACGCTGCTGCAGCGGCGTTTTCCATATCAACAGCGCTCCTAGCAGGTAGAAAAACTGTATATCAATGATACGAAGCAGGTTGCGCAACAGGGCGCGGGGGATCCCCACTCGGGAGCCATTACTCTGTACCACCTTTATTTGTGCCATAAGCTTGCCGGGGGTAAAGCCGAAAAAACCCTCGAAGGCAGAATAATATAATACCATTAGCCCAAAGACCGTCAAAGCCGCCATACGCTGCTCAAACCAAAATGAAGCCGTTAACAGTTCCCCCCAGGTAAAGGTTATACTGGCCACCTGGGGTATCGTAAAACCAATGATGGCCATGATCAATAAGGAATCAAAGGCACTGGCTATAGCACGATGTACCACCCCTACCAATATTAATCCCTCATCAGTCACCTTCACATCCTGATTGATAACGGCTTCCCCGTCCAGCATACCTTCGTTTATCATCCACAGCAAACGGGATCCGCAGTAGCGGCAATAAAAATTGCCCTTTCGCCATACCCCGTGACATATTGGGCAATATTCCGGTTGCTGCACCGCAAAAGACCGGTAGCATTCCGGGCATTCTGTACAGCCCTCCGGTATTCTCTCTTTACAGAATGGACAGCGCATTAGTCCTCAACCCCTCTCACCGGATTCATCCCGGGAAATAAGTGCGATAATATTAAGCCGAAATCCTATAAAAACCATGTAATTAGGCAATATTGATAGTAAGGAAACTATTTGCAAGGAGGCTTTCCATGTGAACCAACTGGATCGTAAAAACAAATTTCTGGCCGCAGCTGATAGATCTATAATCGAAGCCTTAAACAGTGCTCAAGCTGCCCATCTCAGTGTACTGCAAGCCCAGGTCGGTCTCACCAGGCAGGAGATCGAGTATGCTCAAAACCAAATTCAGAAGGCTTTACATCAAATTTATCAAGCCCAAAGCTTTATCGATCCAGAAAGTACCCGCTTGTCCCAGGAGCTTCAGGCCGAACAAGATCGACTATTGCATGAGTATCAGCTATTCCTATAAAGGCCTGCAGGACACAACTGAAGCTTGATTCAACGTGCGTTAAACCGTGCACCGGTTTTTGGCGCCTGCTTTTGGCATTATTTATATATAATAACACATTACGCCAGCTTTGATTCATCTCGCACAATAACATAATGCCTCTGTTATATTATAAAGCCGCCGATGGCATTAACGCCTGTCAACAAATGCCTTCGCTTGTTGACCACATTACTGACAATACATATACCCATTAAGCTTCTGCATCTGCCCGACTTCAGCATCTGGTTTTTCCCCACTATCCCTCTGTATTATCCACCTGAACAAAAAGGAGCAGAGCCAACGCCCTGCCCCCCCCTGATGAGTCCGTTTATAGAGTTTTTGCCACTCCGGTCAATTTTTCCGCCATTTGGGCCATTTCCATAACCGAAGCAGTAACTTCTTCAGTGGAAGCAGCCTGTTCCTGGCTTTGCTGTACCGTACCCTCAGAGGCTGCCACCGCTTCTTTGACGGTGCTGTCAATCTCTCGAATCAATTTGCCAATTTCATCTGCAGTCTGTTTGGATTGATCAGACAGCTTGCGGATCTCTTCTGCTACCACCCCGAAGCCGCGCCCATGCTCTCCAGCCCGAGCCGCTTCTATGGCGGCATTTAAGCCCAGCATCTTGGTCTGGTCGGCCACGCTTTTGATGAAGCCCAGGATTTCACTTATACTGGCTGCGTTTTCCTGCACTTCCTTGATATGTCCGGCCAACTGTCCTTCAGTATGGGTGATTTCCCCGGCTGATTCTGCTATGCCTTGCATGGCTTCAGCGATTTCCCCCGTGGTCAGACTCAATTTGGCAGCCATTTCTTGTAGATCGCGCGCCAAATTACGCGGGGTGGTGATGCCAAATGTGCCTACCAGCTCTCCGCTGTCCTCATCGTAGAGGGGTATACCCAGCATGCGCATGTTGCCATACTTCTTAGTAGTAAGATCCAGTAATACCTTGCGCCGTGCTTTGATAGTTGCGGAACCGGTATCGCCCTCTCGCAAGGGGGTGCCCACCACAAACTCTTTGAGGTCAAACTTGTCCGAACCCATACGATGAGTCACCTTCTCCATATCAGTAACTCCCACCCAGGCACCTTCAGGCTGAGACTCAATAATAATGGGGGCAAAAATATCAAATGCCTTGGCCACCGGATGTAACTTGGGGACAAATACCCCATAGGCACCTGTCACTGCTTTACGCTCATCATCATCTTCAAACAGGGGGTTGACCCAAACATACAAGCGGCTGCCATAGACCTTTTCATCTATAGCCTGGGTAACTGAGGTGCCATGATTTATACAACGCTGAATGGGTCCGCCCTGCATAAACCGTTCCCCGACGCGAATACCAGGAATATCGATATTATGGTTTTCCACAAAATCATAGTGTTCCAAATCGGTGGCAAAATAGATAACTCCATCTCGACCATAGGTCTGCACCAAAAAAGGGGCCGTGGTGCAAAAAGCCACTTTCTTGCTGCGAGCACGGCTCAGAACCTTCTCATGTTCTTCAACAAAAGTCATCATCACATTGGCGGCGGTAGAATCCATCAAGGTAACGTGTGCCGGCTTGGCAGCCAAAACCTGTTCCCGTACCTGCTCATTGCCGGTAGCCTCAATTATCATTTCCAGGCCCGGTTGGCTGAGTAGCCCCCCTAAATCCGTAAAGACAGGAACCCCTAACTCCCGTGCCAGCTTGATTCCCGGGGCGTTCGGGTTCAGATCACAGATACCCAGTATCCGAAATGATTTGATATCGTGAAATGCTCCCAGGATGGTACTTCCCCCCATCCCTCCTCCTACTATAACGATGTGCGTCATTTGTTGTCCTCCTCCCGATGCTGCCCTTTCACTGGGCTGCATTCTCCATTTCCTCAACCAGCCTGGATGAAAATTATAATCCGCTGCGTGAATAATTTCCGCCGGGTTTGACGAGCAAGCTCGTCATATTGAGCCAGTCTATGATTAATGATGATAGGGCTCCTGACGTATAATCTTGAAGGCCCGATATAACTGCTCAACCAGGATTAACACCGCCATTTGATGCGGGAAGGTCAACCTTGATAGTGATATTCTCTCCTGGGCGGCCTGCTTTAACTGCTCATCCACACCATAGGCCCCTCCCACCACAATATTGATCCGGGTTTTGCCACTAAGCATCCATTGCTGCACCCGGACCGCCAGTTCCGGCGAACTTGTCTTTCTTCCTTCAACATCGCAGAGCACCAGGTATTCTCCGGGGGCTAACAATTGCAGGATGCGTTGACCCTCTTTGTATTTTACCTGATCAATGTCATGACTGCCGGGCCGGGCTGGGGACTTTTCCTCTAACCCGGTCAAAAGCTCAACACTGGTGTAGGGACCGAGACGCTTTATGTATTCCTGTATGCCCAACTGATAGAATGGCTCCCGAATCTTACCCACCGATATAACACGCGTTTTCAATTTCCAGGCCCCCTGTAAACATGCATATTTTCGAAACTAAACCCTGCAACGGCCCTAACCTTTTCTCGCGCGTGTCATCATAGTGGCCAAAATGGCAACTTGCAAACGAAGCTTGCCATAACTTGATCCTGATGTCTGCTTCATCTCATATCCAGCCGTATGCTCTGAACCTCCAGGCTCATTACTGCCTTGGTTATTATCCAGGCTTGATAATAATATCGTTATATTTAAATCCTGCTTTAGTTCTGCAGCCGCCGTCGCGTTCATTGCCCCCCGGATAAGTCCTGCAAGAGCGCAAATATTGGCCTGCCCGTTGGGTATTGTCTCTAAAATTTTTCCCCGGCAATGCTGCCGTTTAGGCCGGCCTTCGTCCCCGGCCTGCTTTTGTTGCCTGCAACATATTGCAGGCGAACTCGATGTGACGATTGGCACAGCATGGCTTTTTTCCTGGTATATAGCTTGCCGCTGCCAGTATAGGATTATGCCGCACCTATCAATGCATAAAAAAGAGGCCTTGACGACCTCCCTGCTATGAGAACATATTGTTATTTTGACGGTGGGGGCTTTCCCTCTCTAATGGCTACTCCACTGACTGCACTGTTGCCCCCAGGCTTTGCAGTTTTTCAGCCATCTTCTCATAACCGCGGAAGATGTGGTTGGCATTATCGATAACCGTTTCGCCCCGTGCGGCCAGGGCAGCCAGGACCAGGGCAGCACCAGCCCGTAAGTCGGTTGCTTTCACCCGGGCGCCGCATAAGAACGGTTGGCCCTCCACAATGGCGGTATGGCCTTCCACTTTAATATTTGCCCCCATACGCTTCAATTCATCCACAATTTGGAAACGGTTCTCAAACACATTTTCCACGATAACGCTAGCTCCCCGGCTGCGACACAATAATGCCATCATCTGGGATTGCATATCCGTAGGGAAGCCAGGATACGGCAGGGTCTTTATATCGGCTGGCAAGATGGTTTCCCCGGCCCGCACCAGAATACCCTGATCACATTCCTCTACATAAGCCCCGATCTCCTGCAGCTTGGCAATCACCGGATGCAGGTGGGTGGGGATAACATTTTGCACGGTGACTTCCCCGCCGGAAATGGCAGCCGCGATCATGTAAGTCCCGGCCTCGATCCGATCCGGTATAATCCCATAACGGCAAGGCTTCAATTGCGAAACCCCTTCTACCTTAATCACATCGGTTCCCGCTCCTCTGATCCGCGCCCCCATGGAGTTGAGAAAGTTGGCTAAATCAACAATCTCCGGTTCCTTGGCGACATTCTCGATCACGCTCACACCAGGGGTCCGGCTGGCCATCATCATAATATTCTCGGTGGCACCAACACTGGGAAAGTCAAGATATACCCTGGAACCGCCAGGTTTATGGGCCTTGGCGTAGATATAACCATGTTCAATCCGGGTAACAGCACCCAGTGCCTGTGCGCCCTTGATATGCAGATCCATAGGCCTGGAGCCGATATCGCAGCCGCCCGGAAGCGATATCACCGCTTCTCCCTGGCGTCCGAGCAAGGCGCCCATGAGCAGGTTTGAGGCCCTCAATTTCTTGGCCAGTTCATAAGAGGTAGTTTGACTGAGCAACCCCCCGGGGACGAAGATGGAGAGGCTTTGGTCCGGGTTCCACCTGGTATCAACCCCAATTTCCTTAAGGATTTGGGTCATTACTTCTACATCACGGATACGGGGAAGATTGTCCAGTATCGTTTCCCCTTCAGCCAGAATGCTGGCCGCCATCAATACCAGGCCGGCATTTTTTGCCCCGCTGATACGCACCTTGCCAAACAGAGGCGTACCACCAATTATAATCATCTTATTGTTCAAACCTTGCACCCTCTAATCCATTCTTTTTCCAGGGCGGAAAATAATTGATCCTCAAAATATTCATAATTCACGCCCAGTGTTTTCTCTACCGCGCCATCAAAATAGTAACCGTTTCCCAGGTCATTTAGGATATTAAACAGGGCCGGTTCCCCATAGCGTTCGGCAATATATTCCACAATCTGTAATGACTGCCAGTAGGCCACGCTCTCATCCAGATTATCGAAATATTTATCTAGAATCTGCAGCGTATAGAGGTTTAATGGCCCGCCTTTGGCAGCAGGATGGGCAAACTCAAATCCAGTCAACTGTTTTTCCACATACTGGGCAACCCCTTCAGTCAGCCAGCGGGAGTGATTCCCTGCGGTGACTTCATCTACCATCAAATGAGCAAACTCATGATAAACCGGCCCCTGCTGTGAAAAGGCTTCCTGATTGGGTTCTGCCATCCATTCAGCCGGAGATAATACCCGAATGGTTCCTCCCCAGTATACCCCCATGGCCCTGGCACTCTTATTCCATCCAAAACTTTTGGCCAGACTCGCGCTGTCAGGATAAATAATCATGGTGGTCCGCATCGGGGGCTGCTGCCCGAATAATTCACTGACCGACAGGCGGGCTTCTTCCGCCACCGCAGCTACCATAGGAGCATAAGCCTCATCAATCGGCAGATATTTAATGTCAAAATGCTCGCTACTCTTCATAACATATCTAACCGTACTAAAACGGATTTCCTGTCTGACAAAAAACCTTTGCAGGGTCTGGCTGTTCTTAACCAGCACCAATACAATCAAGAATATAATTATTAAAAACAAAGGGGCCTTGACCCCATCAAGCTTACTGGTTAACAAAATTCCCACTCCCCTCCGCTCATCATTATACTATGCTGGTCTTGGGGAATGACAAGTCAAATCCTGGAGCTACTCCTTTAAATATTCAGTTATTGCTACCCCTGCCAATGCTCCATCCCCAACTGCGGTGGCAACCTGACGCACCTTTTTGGAACAGATATCCCCGGCAGCAAAAACACCCGGCATGGATGTCCTGAGCTGTTCATCGACGACAATATAACCTGCAGCGTTATCTAGACGTTGTTCAAGGAATCCAATCGCCGGGACCATGCCAATGCTGACAAAAACACCTTCTACCGAAATCTTCTCTGTCTTGCCATTAGTAACATCCTTAATAACAATTTGCTTAACCCCATTCTGATCCCCCGCAATCTCCTGCACCACTTTATTGATCTTAAGGAAAATACGCTCATGGCAGCGCATCCTTTCCAGGGAGGTTTGGTTGGCGCGAAAGCCTTCGCGGCGGTGTATCAGATAAACCTGGGAGGCAATATCCGCCAGGTACAAAGCTTCTTTAACCGCAGAATCTCCGCCCCCCACCACTGCTACCGGGCTGTTTTTAAAAAAGGCTCCATCACAGGTAGCACAGTAGGAAACCCCCCGACCCATGAACTCCTGTTCACCAAGCACCTGCAATTCTCTTCGCCTGGCACCGGTTGCTACCAGAACCGCCTGGGCTGCCAGCTCTTCAGAGCGTGTTTTAACCACAATCCCATCATCTGTCCGCTCCAAATCCAGGGCTTCATCATAACGGATTTCTGCTCCGCAATTCTCCGCCTGTTGCATAAAGCGGGCCATTAGCTCGCTGCCATTAATGCCTTCCGGAAAACCGGGATAATTCTCAATCAGGTCGGTGATTCCAGCGTTGCCTCCCACCATACTGGCCTCCAGCACCAGTGTGGATAATTTAGCTCGCCCGGTATAAATGGCCGCCGCCAACCCTGCCGGTCCGGCGCCGAGAATTATTACATCATACACGCCTAATGCCTCCCTTTAGTACATAAATATAAAAACCCCGGCCGTTGAAGGCCAGGGTTTATAGTGCGCCATCACTTCAAGACGCTCAATGGATTAACTTTTGAGCCATTATAGGTTACTTCAAAGTGGATATGAGGTCCCGAGCTGCGTCCGGTGCTGCCCAGGGTAGCAATCCCCTGTCCACGGGATACCTTCTGTCCCACCGACACATTAAGGCTGTCGCAATGCGCATAGCGGGTGGCATAGCCGTTGCCGTGGTCGATTACGACGCATTTACCATAACCGCCAGCCCAGCCTGCAGAAACTACATAGCCACTGTTGGCGGCACGCAGGGTAGAACCCCGTCGTCCGGTGATGTCAATCCCCGGGTGGCTTGACCGGTAGTAGTTGCTGATGGGTCCGTAAATGGGCCAATCCAAAACACCCTTACTGACCCCCCCGCTGCCGCGTGACGCTACCTGCACCACTTGATTGCCTTTAACTAAAACCCGGGCAACCGGATTCTTCAACACTTCTTCACTGGTAATCTCTCTTTGGGCGATGACCCCATTCCTTTTAACCGCCTGATAGGTAATCTTCTTCTCCCCATCGCTGCCTTCCTGTTTCACGCGAACCCTGGTCGGGGCGCTGGCATCAACTACTACCTCGGTTTCGTAAGGGATAGCCTCCACCTTTTCGCCTTCAACCTGGGCAACCACAGTGAGCAAAGGTTTGCTCTTTACTACAATCAGTTCCTGCCCCAGTGATAAGTTGTCCGAAGTAAGATGATTGGCCTTTTTGATCTCATCTACATAGGTATCATTGCGCCGGGCAATCAGCCACAGGTTATCGCCCTCTTGCACCACATACTTCTCCGGGTTGGCGACGCCGATGCTAATAAGGTGGTAAGCCTGTTCGCGGGTGCAAATCTGCTGCAGCGGGACCCGGCCCACCAGCACTTCAACCTGTTCTTCAAAACCCACCTGTATCAGCTTTTCACCCTCGTCCGCTGCGCCAAATTCGTTTGTAAACTGCTCCACCAGTTGCCGGGCTTCATCCTCATTAACCAGGCTGGCTACCGCCTGATCGTTTACCATAATGGTAGCGGCCACCGCTTCAAAACACACGCTTTGCTCCAGCAAGGCGGCTAGCTGATCAGAGGGAACCAGGCTGGATTGCAGGGCAAATACCTCTTTAAACTGCACATCGGTGCCCAACTCCAGGTTCAGGTTAAACTGGGCTTCTTGGTCCAGTTGCATTTGCATTAAGGCCTGTTGTACTTCTTGACTGGATTTGGCCAGGAATTGGGGTTGTCCATCAATTATTACGGCGATTGCGGAGGCTTTAGCGGCAAGTAACCACATGCAAGAAAAAATCATTACAGCCAGTGCGGCACAGACGGCGGGCACCAGTTGCTGTCGCTGTCGCAAATACGAAATCATACAAAATTCTCCACTTTCATTATTTTGGCCTTTTTTATATTCTATGCCACCGGCAATTTTTCCTGCTTATCTGATCAGATTTTCCCTGATCGTCTATAATAATCCAGGTATATGGAGGCTTCCACCCGCTTACGATGCATCTCGCAGCTTAACATATGCGGCTTCTTCAAATCCCCATTGCGATAATAAGCCTGTGCCAGGCAACCACCCCCACAATAGTATCTGGCCCAGCATCGACTGCATTCCTTATCATGGACCTGGCAAGCAGCAAAGCTCTGCTTGATGGAAACATCCCCATATCCACGTTTCACATTGCCCATCAAAAACCCGGCTTCGCCGACTAATTGATGGCAAGGATACAGATCGCCTTCCGGGGTTACGGTCAGATACTCCACCCCAGCGCCACATCCGGTGAGGCGTTTGGCCAGACAAGGCCCCTGTTGCATGTCCAAATTGAAATGATAAAAATCCACCGCCGCACCCTTTTTGGCATATTCGATCAAGACCTCCGTCAAGCGTTCATACTCCTGCTTTACAATAGGGAGATCAGCGGGCCGAATGCTATACTCATTTTCCGGGCCGACTGCAGGTTCCAGGGAAACCGAGAAAAATCCCAATTCCAAAAGATGTCTGCAATCCTCTGCAAAATCTAAATTCTGCCGGGTAAAGGTTCCCCGCACATAATAACTGACCGGGCCTGCCGCTACCATGGCCTTGATTTTGGGAACTACGGTGGCATAACTGCCTGAACCATTTTTTAGCGGACGGTATTGGTCATGTACTGTCTGACGCCCGTCTAAACTTAAAATAACCCCAATGTTATTATCAGTCACCCAATTGATAATAGTGTCATCGAGCAACAAGGCATTGGTGGTTAATGTGAAGGCAAACTCTTTGTTATGAACTGGTTCCAGGGAGCGGCAATATTTGACTAATTCCTTTAGCATATCGGCCACCAACAACGGTTCTCCACCAAAGAAATCAATTTCCAAATGCTTGCGTCCCTGGCTATGCTCGATCAGGAAATCCACGGCTTGCCTGGCTATTTCCAAACTCATCAGGCCAGGCTTCATTCCGAAATCGCCTTGAGCTGCAAAACAATAGCCGCAACTCATGTTGCACAAGTGAGCAACATTGAGGCATAAGGCTTTAAGCACCAGGCCTGCTGTGTCCACACGGACCGGTTCCATTTCGGTAAACAAGGCCCCTTGCCGATGCAAAGCATTCATTTCCCGCCAGATTTCATCCAGCATGCTCGCAGGCAGTTGCGGTCCCAGTTGCTGCCGCACCTGCTCATAATCACCCCGGGCTTCGATCAGGTGGTTTATAAAAAGATAGGCAGCTTGATCCAGGACATGAACCGCTCCGCTGTTCACATCAACTAAAAAATAATCCTCTTTCCACGGGAACACATGGAGGTTGGCCTTGAAATCATAATGCTGTAACAGAAGTGCATCCCTCCCAACGGGCCATCACCTTATAGGCATGCTGAAATAGGGGCCCTTCCCCCGATTTCGTAAAAAAGCTATGCTTGCTGACGGCACACCTGATTGCCAACGGTACAGGAGGTTTTACAGGCAGACTGACACGAAGTGGCACATTCGCGGCAGTTGGTCTTATCTTCGGCCTTGTTCAGGCTGGGTTTGATTAACATAACAATATGCTTGTTCATGAATGGTCTCCTCCCCTAATACAATGAGCGTCCTTTCGGACAAACGGATTGTATGCTCGCTGCGCTCGCGAAATAATAATGGAGCACCCTGACGGGTACACGGATTATATGCTCGCTGCGCTCGCGAAATAATAATGGAGCGGGAAAAGGGGTTCGAACCCTCGACACCCGGCTTGGGAAGCCGGTGCTCTGCCACTGAGCTACTCCCGCTCGACCTCTCGGTTGACGACGATGCAGCTAATATGGCGAAGCCGATGGGATTTGAACCCACGATCTCCGGCGTGACAGGCCGGCATGTTAACCGCTACACCACGGCTCCGCATTTTCGTATCGCATAGATATAGTAACAAAACTATCAAGAAAATTCAAGTGCTGCCCTCCCGATCAGGGCGTATTTCAGCCCGGAGCAGACCGCCCTGCCCCTGAAGGCTCGATAAGGTTTTCAATAATGAATTGGCAAGGATTGTCTATGCATGTTTATTTCCAGGTAGTAGCCTCTGGTTTATACACAATAACTCCCACTTTAGCCAAATGCATGACCTTTTGGCTTACGCTTCCGAGAACAATGTCTTTTATTTTAGATAGACCGCGATTTCCCATAATAATCAGGTCACACTTTAGACTTTCAGCATTTTTCACAATTTCTTCTTCTGGCTTCCCAAATCTAACCAGGGAATCTACCGTCAGGCCAGACTGCTTAAATAACTTATGGCCCGGCTGCAAGATTTTACTCCCCTTTTTAGACAGGGCTTTATTAAATTCCTCTTCATTATCAAATTTGGTATTAATTATGGAATAGGTTTTCCAATCCACTATATTTTCCACTACATTAATAAGGATGACAGATTTGACAACGCCACTTAGCATCAATTCTTTAGCCAGTTCAATAGCGCCCAGGGCGCTCTCAGAACCATCTGTAGCAACAAGTGCTCGATTATACATTATATTCACTCCCTTGGTAATCCAATAATCAACCCCTATATTTAAAATACCATTAAAATCTATGGCTCTGCTTAGATTTATGCACGATTTCAATTTTTTGGCCTATTTAACGATGTTTTACTGGACATATTTTCGTCCCCTTTGTCGGCATATTCGTAGGCAGCTTCTATTTCATGTACGAAATTCTAGTTAAAATGCTCTCTTAGATATCAGTTTGCATAGTCTGACATCAAAACTGACATTCGCCATGATTTTGGCCTCACAATGTATAAAATACCGGAGCCTTAAAACCCCGGCATCACTTGCTTTATATGGTGGGCGCAGCAGGTTTCGAACCTGCGGCTTCTACCGTGTGTATTACACTTTATATTTTTTATACAGTCCTGAGCTTGCAAATAGTTTCCTAAGTGCAGCCATAGCCTGGCAGGCAAAATTACACTCGTCTTTTAGGTAATTTTCCAGCATAATTACTTCCCCAATAAAAATAGCCCGGCATTGCTGCCAGGCCCGATAATTTCTTAACTTTTTCTAGTAAAACTTATTGGCTTATACACACCTATTGTGTATAATATAAGCACGAGGTGGGGCAATGAAACGGAAAGACCTGGTAAAACTTTTAGAACAGAATGGTTGGTGGATAAAGCGCGAAGGCCATGACCACACTATCTACACAACGGAACAGCCAACGAGCCAATCCCTCGGCACAATGAAATAAATGACATACTGGCAAAGAAAATCATCAAACGCCGAGGGCTGAACTAGCCCTCGGCCTACCACCATAAAGGAGAGTGTTGTTAATGACAAAGGTATATCCTGTTATCCTTACCCCTTCCGATTCGGGATATGTTGTAACTGTTCCTGACCTCGACATTAATACGCAAGGCAAAGACCTGGCAGAAGCAATCTATATGGCGCGCGATGCTATCGGGCTTTGGGGAATATGTGAACAGGATGATGGACGTACAATTCCCGAACCCTCTACCTCTGAACCGCCACATGAAGCTAATGAGCTCGTATCGTGGGTAGATATTGACTTTGTAAAATACCGTAAAGCAATTGATTTAATTACTATGCGCATTAATGTCTCGATTCCTAAATATCTAAAAGTCCTGGGCGATGAAGCCGGTGTTAATTTCTCCCAAACACTGCAAAAAGCCTTAAAACAACAATTAGGAATCGAATAACACAAGAGCCAGGTTAACTTCCTGGCTCTATATGTTCCCTACCCCCGTATCGATTTGATTTTGGAATCATCTAGCTTGTCCCCAAATCTGCCACCAGGACCAAATAGTCTGCTCCAAAATAAAATACCGGAGCCCTAAAACCCCGGTATCACTTGCTTTATATGGTGGGCGCAGCAGGTTTCGAACCTGCGGCTTCTACCGTGTGAAGGTAGCACTCTCCCGCTGAGTTATGCGCCCATTGGTAGGTAATAGTTTAACACTTCTAAACGGCTTTTTCAAATGGTGGATTCAATTAAAAAGATCATCTTGCACTATGGTTTGGCTGCGCTTCGGTCCTACCGCAATCAGGGTCTGTTTTACCCCGGTCAATTCATAGATGACGTTGAGATAGGCTTGGGCGCGAACCGGCAAATCAGCATATTCGGTAATAGCGCTCAAGTCCTGTTGCCAGCCGGGCAGCTCGATATATTCAGGTTCGCAAGCTTCCAAAACCTCTATGCTTTCCGGGAATTCCTCAATAAGGGTCCCCCGATATTTATAAGCTACGCATATTTTAACCACCTTAAAGGCATCCAGAACATCCAGCTTGGTAATGGCCAGGTCGGTCAGCCCATTCAGGCGGGCTGCATAGCGCAGTACTACTGCGTCCAGCCATCCACAACGGCGTTTCCTGCCGGTGGTGGTGCCAAATTCCATACCACGCTGCAGCAGCAAGGCCCCATCACTATCATCCAATTCGGTGGGGAAAGGTCCTTCACCAACCCTGGTGGTGTAAGCCTTGGCCACCCCCATCACCCGGTCAATACAGGTGGGCCCTACCCCGGCCCCCACACAAGCACCGCCGGCAATGGGATGCGATGAGGTCACATAAGGGTAAGTGCCGTGGTCTATATCCAACAAAGTCCCCTGTGCCCCTTCAAAAAGCACCTTTTTCCCTTTCCGTACCGCCTCATGTATCAAATACGAGGTGTCGGCCAGGTAGGGACGCAAGCAATCAACCTGGGCCCGGAGCTCATCCAGCAGCAGACGATAATCGAAGCCCGGTTCGCCATAAATCTCCTCAATGATGCGATTTTTATGCCCGACCTGATCTTTTAGGCGCGGTTCAAAATAGGCTGGTGAGTCCAGTATGTCTCCCAGCCTGAATCCCGTACGGTTAATCTTGTCTGCGTAAGTGGGTCCAATGCCCCTTCTGGTGGTTCCTATGTTGCTGGTCCGGTCTTCCAGGGCATCAATCTTCTTGTGGTATGGCATCACCAGGGGCGCGCGCCGACTTATGCGCAGGTTGCTGGTGTCAATCCCCTGGCTCTGCAGCTCCTGCAGTTCTTCAATCAACTCACCCATATCCACCACCACGCCATTACCAATGATACATTGGGTATGGGGATACAGAATACCAGATGGAATCAGGTGCAGCTTAAACTGCTGATCCAGCACCTCCACCGTATGCCCGGCATTGCTGCCGCCCTGAAAACGGACTACACAATCCGCCCTTTCCGCCAAAAAGTCGGTGATTTTGCCTTTGCCTTCATCACCCCATTGGCTTCCCACCAAAATGATCGCTGTCATCAGGTCACCCCCCTGATATATTCAGCATAACGTTCATCCGAACATACTTTAGTGCTCGGCAAACTAATCTTAGCATTCCGGTTTGTTGGCTGTCAACTACGGGCAGGTGCGCATTTGCGGGCTTTTGTATACTGTATATGGATATGTCGGTGAGGTTTACGCCTGACCTTGTACCTGCCCGACCACCAAGACAGTTTAATTCATTGATGATGGCAGCAGGGCCGGGGCTTCAAATATGTGCTCATAAGCCTGGTCAATGGATTCCAAAGGCACTACTTCCAGTCCCTTGATTCCGGCAGGAACATCCTTGAGATTGGCAGCCGGCAGCAGTATCTTGCGCAGGCCTGCTTGTTTAGCCGCTTGAATCTTTTCCCACAGGGCGCCTACTGGTTTTACCTTGCCCCGCAATGATATTTCACCGCTTACCGCCACATCCTGGTGGATGGGCCTGCCGGTAATGGCGCTCACTATGACCAGATATATGGCGGCACCCGCAGAGGGACCATCGACTTTCCCGCCCCCGACAATATTTATGTGCAGATCATAATCCTTAATATTTCTATCCAGTTCCTGGCGTAATACTGAAGCCGCATTGAACATAGAATCCTTAACCATGGAGCCGGCGGTTTCATTAAAACGAATGCTGCCTTCACCGCTTCTGGCCGCCGGGAAAGCGACGGCTTCAACTTCCATGACCGCTCCCTGGTATAGATGAGCACCCAGACCCAGAATTTTCCCCACCTCGGCCTTGTTTCCGTGCAGCTGTGGAATTAACGGGGTAATGCGACTGTATTGCAGCGCCTGGCGGATGTGCCGCTGTAAAACCAACCGGGCTCCACACCCTTCAGCCTGCTCATTTAAGGCCAGGGCATAAGCATCTACCAGCAGCTTATTGGCAGTGCGGCCTTCACTGGTATATTCACTGATGACATCAACCACCCCGGGCTCCATAGCAATGCCCAGTTTGCCTGCCGAGATTTCCACGATTTGTTGAATGTGTTGTGATGTCAAAGGTTCAAAAAAGATTTCCAGGCAACGGGAGCGCAAGGCTGGGCTAATATCCTCCCGACTTCTGGTGGTGGCTCCCACCAGGATAAAATCAGCCGGCAGGCCATTTTCGAAAATCCTTTTAATGTATTGCGGGACGCGTTCATCGTGAGGATCATAATAAGAGGATTCAAAAAAGACCCGCTTATCCTCCAGCACCTTGAGGAGTTTGTTCTGCAGCATGGGGTCCATTTCCCCAATTTCATCAATAAACAGGATTCCCCCATGTGCATCGGTGACCAAACCCGGTTTGGGTTCGGGGATGCCGGCTTCAGCAAGATCGCTGCGTGCGCCCTGATAGATGGGATCGTGTACTGACCCTAAGAGTGGATTGGTGACTTCGCGGGGATCCCAGCGCAAAGCGGCCCCGTCCACTTCAATAAAGGGCGCTTCCTCTGCAAAACAACTTGAGGTTTTGCCCTTGATCATTTGCAAGGCTAAACGGGCACAACTGGTTTTCCCTACCCCGGGCGGGCCATACAGGATCAGATGCTGTGGATAAGGGGTGTTGAGTTTGGCCAATAAAGCCGTCACTGCTTTTTCTTGTCCGATCAACTCATCAATATTGTTCGGTCTCAGGACCTCCAGGGCAGAGCGGTTTAAACAGGTTCGTTCCATTTTTTCGATGAAGCCCAGTTTTTTCAAGGTGCCGGCGTTTTCAGGGGAGCCATTCTGTTCTTTGAAGAGCTGCGCCTGTATGTCCCGAACATAGATCTGATAGTTTTGATCCACCTTTTCCTGAATGCGTTTCTGTAAATCGGCTTCAACTGATCGGCGCGCGCTTTCCTCGGCCAATAAATCCTCCAGGTAAGAGGCTTCCTGCCCCAGGTCTCCATTATACTTGAGTTCATTAATGGTAGGGTCTTCGGCTAGTATGCGGTGTAAACCAAGGATTTTCTCTTCCAGCCGTTCAGAATTAACCAAATCGATGGCATCCAGCTTGCTGGCCCGGAGTACAAATCCTTGCGTTCCATAGAGGCTGTCAAGGCTGCGATAGAGGTTTTCCACTTTCCAGTACAAGGTCATTTCTTGTTGGCCCCTGTTGTTGCTTGTTGACTTCACTTCCTGCTCCCCAATCATCCGGGTTCAACGCTCACCTGCAACTTGGCGTGTATCCCCGGATATATTTTAATATGCACCGGGTATTTGCCCAGATGCTTGATAGGTTCCCCCATTTCAATCTTTTTCTTGTCTATCTGCACCCCGAATTCCTGGTTGAGGATCTCTGCCACTTCACGAGAGGTCACCGCACCAAAAAGCTTTTCGCCTCCCCCGGTTCTAACTTTGATGGATACGGTTTTGCCATCTATTTGCTCTTTGATCAGACGCGCCTGGCTTTCTTCTTTGCCCTTTTTCCGTTCCTGGCGCTGCTTTTGCTCTTCGCTCTCTTTCAAGCGGGCCGGGGTCGCTTCCTGTGCGAAACCTTGGGGAATCAAATAATTTCTGGCGTAACCGTCAGAAACTTCTTTTATTTCTCCCTTTTTCCCCAGGTTTTTTACATCCTGTATCAATATCACCTTCACGCATTATACCTCCTGTCCTGTATATGGTTTTCTCAGATCCAAGAGACTATCGAGTATCCCTAGAATACAAAGGAAGCCAAGGGCCGATAAGGGAAAAAACAATGCCAAGACCGCCATCAAGAAGATAATCCAGGTTCGCCCTCTGCCTTTTTCATATTTCAGACGGAAAACCAGGCTGGCCAGTCCATAATAAAATGATATCACGGCCATGACCACCAGGATATTGGTGCCTATATAAAAAATGCGATTATGTTCATTCCAACCCAAAAGCACCAGAGCTAATCCCAAAATCACCAACCAGGCTAACTCCCAGGACATCAGTTCATGCACAAAAGGTTTCTTGTTTAGACGAGCAGCATGCTGATTCCGGGTGAAAAAAGAAGCCAACCCGAGCATTAAAAATACTGCCAATAGTCCCTGAACATAGAAAATAGCGGGCAGGTGATGAAGCAGGTTTTGCACCACATTTTGCATCGCGGCCTGTATCTCCTGCTGGGTGAGGCCCATCCCCTGGTATATCTGTGCCCAACCCTCTCCTTCATAATAGCCGCTGGCTTCCATGACAATCTCATTGGCCTGCCGGGTCAACTCGGCTCCCTGGCCTGATAAATAAAGCACCCCCAGATAAATGCTCACCCCGACCAGCAAAGTTATCATCCCCCAGCGGCGGGTCTCCTTATAATCGCTCTGCCTGAAGGTTAAAAACCCCATTATTATAGCAGGCAATCCATAAAATATGAGCAGATGAACCAGGTTAAAAATGCCCCCGGCGGCGGCAATAAATATAATATTGACAATAAATAACGTTAGCAGTGCATTTAACTGCAAATACATCCCTGCCATAATCAGCAGAGTCCCCCAGAATAAGGCGGTAAGCAGCGCCAGGGAGGGCATCTTTATGGTAAGCAGACCTATCAGCAGGGTCAAGGCTAGATACCCCAAAAAGATTGGCAATACTCTCACCTCGTTTTATAGCGCAAGTAGTCGGCGAGGGCAGATATATCCTGATGCCAGCGATCTTCTGCCGGGGCGTCTGCCAGGCTCTGTTTGAGCTTATGTCTTACCTCCCGGTCCAGAGCGGAAAATGGCACCCCTACCCGGCTGCCCAGCAGGTAAATCAATATGATAATAGCTGCCAGTGCATCGGCGGTAGCTTCCGCAGAGGCGTTTATAAGACTTTTAAAGAGCGCCCCCATTGATTGGACAATTTCGGCCTTGAGCCATTCTACCATTTTAAGGTTTTTAGTTATATCTAGCTCGCCTTTCATAGCCACTTCCTGCACCTCCCCTTAAACCTTTTCCACAAAGAATCAATGGTTTCCTCTATTCCCGCTACTGATCACAGCATAAACATTACCTTCTAAAAAAAACAAGCCCTCGCTAAAAGAGGGCTCGTAGGGCAATCTTATTCAGATGTATAGGGCATTAAGGCCATGGCCCGAGATCTTTTGATGGCCACTGTCAATTGCCGCTGATGATGGGCACAGTTGCCAGTGATGCGCCGGGGCAAAATTTTTCCACGCTCGGTAACATAACGGCGCAACCGAGGAATATCTTTGTAATTTATGTGCTCAATCTTATCAGCGCAAAAATTGCACTGTTTTCTTTTTTTGCGCTTTTCCTTCTTCAAATACGATTCCTCCTCTTTAACTAAAAGGGTATGTCTTCACCCCCGTTATGATCGACAAAATCTATATCGGTTTTCAACTCTTGTCCCACATCATTCCAGCCTTCTTGGCCAGAAGGAGCCTGTGCTGCCGAGCCGGACACGCTGCTTGCTGCCCCACCTTTATCCAGGAATCTTACCTCGTCAGCGATCACCTCGGTCACCCAACGTTTTTGTCCTTCCTGACTTTCATAGGTGCGCACCTGCAACCTGCCCTCCACCGCTACCAAGCGTCCCTTGCCCAGGTAATTGGCACATAGCTCGGCCAGTTTATTCCATGCCACAATAGGGATGAAATCCGCTTCGTTACGATTAAACTTGCGGTCTACGGCAATTGTAAAAGTGGTAACCGCAGTGCCGTTAGGCGTATAACGCAGTTCTGGGTCGCGGGTCAGGCGCCCAATTAAAATCACTCGGTTTAACACAAAATTCCCTCCCACCTGTATTTTGGTTAATTGTCATCCTGGCGGATGATGATGTGGCGCAGGAAATTGTCCGATATTTTGATAACCCGGTCCAACTCCAGAACAGTCTCGGGCTGTCCTTTGAAGTACCATAAAGAATAGATTCCTTCATGATAATCCTCAATGGTGTACGCCAGCCTTTTTCTGCCCCAGCCTTCAGCCTCGTTGACAAACTCCCCTCCGAATTCTGCAATAATGGTTTGCAGCCTTTCTTTGGACTCGGCAATGGCCTCATCAGACAAATCGGGTTTTAGCAAGAACAACATCTCATACGTGCGCATCGTTACACCTCCTCCCTATGGACTAACTCGTGCCTCACACGAGTAAAGGCTCCGGGTTCAAACCGGAGCAGGGACTTCAAGTTATTATAGCAGTATTTAAGCTTAGCTTGCAAGATATTGGAAAGATTTTATCAGAGCACTCCCCTGACCAGCAGGCAAGTCAACTCGGTTACAGGTTTCTCAATGATAAAGGTATCATTAAAAAGTGCTTTCAAAATGGCCAGGGGCTGTTCATCTGCACCTTTCTTAAAACCAATGATGCAGAAGCGTTCTTCTCGGGGCATGCTTTTTACAGTCACCAGATCCCCGATTTGCAGAGGCATCTTTCCCGCGCATGTACCCTCCACTTCTCTCCCTCCTTATCATCTTGGAGTAACCATATAGTCTATTCTATGCTGCGAAGGAAAAAAGTGCTATTAAAAACCCTTATGTATTCTCAACCCTAAGCATGCGCTTTTCAAATTCCATTCGTGGAATCATCACCAATCGCCCGCATCCGGTGCATTTAATTTTAATATCTGCGCCCATGCGGGTCACTTCCCAGTGATAGCTGCCACAGGGATGCTTTTTCTTCATACGCACTACGTCACCTATTTTAAATTCTTTGCGTTGCATGGCACTCCTCCCCCGGTTCTATTCAGGGCCGGATCTCGATGCTATGAGGTTGTGCCGCCATCACCTCGCCAATGGGTGCACAAATAATTTGCCGCCTTTTCATGGCCGTTTCCAAAAGCGGGGCCTTTTCAGCTTCAACCGCTATAAGCAACCCCCCCGCAGTTTCAGGGGTGTATAATAAGTCCGACCAGGTTGGATTAACCTCGGATTTCACCACGATTTTTTCTTCCAGGTAGGCCCGGTTGCTATAGGTCCCGGCCGGGATTAATCCCATAGAGGCCCCCTCCCAGGCACCGTTTATAAGCGGCACCCGGGCAGCATCAAGCTGCACTGTGACCTCACTGGCCTGGGCCATTTCATAGAGATGTCCCAACAGCCCAAACCCGGTGACATCTGTCATAGCATGAACTCCTATCTGCAGCGCAACTTCACTGCTTTCCCGGTTGAGCATGGTCATCCAATGTACAGCCTCATCATAAGCCGCCTTCGAAGCCATTTCCGCTTTAATAGCCGTGTTAATGATACCGTTGCCAATCGGTTTGGTAATATAAATGCGATCCCCCGGTTTGGCCTCGGCATTGGTCAGAATCCGGTCGGGGTGAACCAGTCCGGTCACCGCCAGGCCATATTTAGGTTCATTGTCATCCACACTGTGACCGCCGAGTAGAACAGCCCCGGCCTCCATGATCTTATCAAGGCCTCCCTGCAGGATGCGACCCAGCATATTAAGGTCTTCACAGACCGGATAGCAGACTATATTGAGTGCTAGCAGCGGCCGCCCGCCCATGGCATATATGTCATTAATTGCATTGGTGGCTGCAATCTGTCCAAACAGGTAAGGATCATCGACCATAGGCGTAAAGAAGTCTACGGTTTGAACCAGGGCGGTATCCGAGCTGATGCGGTATACCGCCGCGTCATCACGAGTCTCCAGGCCGACCAGTACATCCTCCTGCATGGCAAAGGGAATGTCTTTCAAAAGGTTCTCCAGGGTCCCCGGACCCATTTTGGCAGCTCAACCTGCCGCCCGCACCATTTGCGTCAGTCGGCGTATTGCCATGGCCACCCCTCCCTTCTTATAGATATACCTGCTCAGGCCAGTTTTTCCATAAAGGCCTGGTAGGCACGATAAGCCATATATACATCGGCCTTGCTAACAATTTCAAAGGGAGAGTGCATACTTAATACTGCCACTCCACAATCCACCACTTCCATACCGTAGCGGGCCAGGTATTGAGCAACCGTACCCCCGCCCCCGATATCCACCTTTCCCAGTTCTCCAACCTGCCAGATAATTCCTCCTTCATCAAACAGGCGCCTGAGATTAGCCATAAATTCCGGGTTGGCATCATTTGAATCGTATTTGCCGCGCGAACCGGTATATTTGGTTAAGACCACCCCGGCTGACAGAAAGCTGCAATTCATCTTTTCAAAGACATCCGGGAAGGTAGGGTCTACCGCAGCATTGACATCCGCTGAAAGGGCATAGCTATTGGCCAGGGTTTGGCGCAATTGATAATAGTCGCGCAACCCGGCTTTACACAACAGTTCAGCAGCAATGTTTTCAATGGCCAGTGACTGCAAGCCGGTATTGCCGGTGCTGCCGATCTCTTCCTTATCGGCAAACAGACAGATGACGGTTCGGGCCGGCTTTTGGACGTTTAGAACGGCCTGCAAGGCTGTGTAGGCACTGACCCGATCATCCTGCCCGTAGGCCCCAATCATGCTGCGATCCAGTCCCACCTCCCTGGCCTTAAAGGCCGGCACCGCCTGCAATTCGGCACTGGTAAAATCATCTTCCTCAATGCCGTAGTGTTGCTGTAGTAGATTCAAAATCTGCTGCTTGAAGGCATCCTCCTTAAGATCGCGCACCGGGGTGGATCCGACCAGTAGATTCAAATCCTCGCCCTTTATGCCCTCCCCCATCTTCTTTTCCATCTGATCCTTGGCCAGATGGGGCAAAAGATCGGTGATGGTAAATACCGCCTCATCATCTTTTTCGCCGATACACACCGAAATGAGATCCCCGTTTTTCTTCGCCACTACCCCGTGCAAGGCCAGGGGAATAGTCGGCCATTGATACTTCTTTATGCCTCCATAATAGTGGGTTTTCATCAAAGCCAGTCCATCGGCCTCATACAGTGGGCGGGGCTTGAGATCCAAACGCGGAGTGTCGATATGCGAAACCACCAGGTTAAAACCCTGGGCCAGGTTTTCTCCCACGACAATCAGGGCACATAATTTGCCCCTCTGATTGACAATAAGCCTGTCTCCAGGCTGAACAGCAGACTGTGTTTCTACGGGAAGAAACCCGTTTTGCCCGGCCAGTTTCTGCACATAGGCTATGGCTTCCCGCTCTGTTTTGGCCTTATTAAGAAACTGTAAATAGCCTTCATTGAAGGCGTGAATGGAAGCGCGCTGTTTTTCATCACTCGCATCCCAAACATTGGGGCGGTTATTCCGTTTTTCTATCAACGTAGATCCTCCCTTATATACTTAAATCTATTCTGTATTGTTTTGATCCCATGGTATTCTTATACTTCAAATCCCAGGGTTAACTGGCCCCAGCGATATGCTTCCAGCAGCCAATTGATCAACACTGAATTGCTCAAATGAAACAGCAGCACTGAGGCACCGTGAAACCCCATTTGAGCAGCGGTGTGGATCACCGGCATGGTAAAACCTACCAGGAGGCATACTATGAATATGCCCTGTAATAAGGCTAAAGTTGTACCCAATAATTGATTTATCCCTGATACCAAACTAATGGAAGTTAATCCTTCAAACCAGGCGAAACAAATCTTTAACAACTGGCTGCTGCTTATTAGCAGCAGCAGAAAACAAGCCGCGGAAACCAGCCAATAGGCCAGGTAGCGAAGCGAATCATCGATGGCAAAGCCCGGAACAAAAAAGCGGTATGGGGTAGCCAATGCTTTGAGCGGGGTTTGGTCACGAAGAAATTGATCCAGCATTGAGATGAGGCCCAGACTCTGCTCCACATACATGGTGAGGTCATCATAATAATAGAAGGCCAGGGCAAGGCCAATAATGACGCTGATAATCCTGCTGGCAACCATGATAAACCCCTGCCGCAAACCACTTAAGGCACATAACACCATAACAAGCAGCAGCAGATAATCTACCATATTGAACACCAGCAGGCTGCGAACCATCAAGTATCCCCTTCTTACTCTTTGCCAACTATTATAGCACAGGCCCTGCTAGAATTTGGATAACTATTCGGAAACAGCCCTATCTTCCCGTGCAATCCATGACCTTGGTGCAGGTTTAAAAAGCTTGCTGTCGAAGCAGGTGGAAAGTTAATACTTTACAACTTCGCCCCGGATGATGTATACCCAATGTATGTCATCACCTTCACAGAATAAGCACACTGCTGGCAGAGCAGTGCCCCGCGTTTAGTGGGAAGTGAGGGGTTGTAGAGGCCCCTTGAGTCATTCTTCTTGCTGCGCAGTCGGGGCAGGTGGCGCAGAGGCAACGCAGAACATTGTTTGTTATTAATTGGGGATGAGGGTGTATATGGGCGCTTTTCATGATGTAGGCAGTATCAGTATTGAGGTGGCAATCTCTTATGTACAATCATTTGGGCTCCTGGCGCCGCTGGCAGCCTTTGGGCTTTTCGTCATCCAGGCGGCCCTGCCGGTGTTTCCTTATATAGTATTGGCCAGTGCCTGCGGTTTGCTATTTGGTTTCAAGCTGGGCTTCATCTTGTCCTGGTCAGGAGCGCTGTGCGGTGCCTGCCTGTCCTATGTAATCTTCCGCTGGGCCGGGGGTAATTGGGCGCGAGAAAGACTCTTATTCCGCTGGGGCTATGATATAAACCATATAGACCGGGAGGCTGCTTTTTGGAGCATCCTGTTGGCCCGGGTAATTCCTATAATTCCCACCCCGGTTATTAATGTCCTCGCCGGGGTCGGAAAGGTTCCCTTCTGGAACTTCTTTTTCTCTTCCGCACTGGGCAAAATACCTACCGCACTCCTGTACACCGGTTTGGGAGTTTCCCTCTTTCGCAATCGCGACATCGAGTCTACTCTGCTGATTCTCTCCTTTATTTTAATTTTAGCCGTGGCAGGACGCTACCTGACCAAAGGTCGCCGCAAAATGTTCGTCAAAATGGATGAATGATTCGACATTCAACTGCTAAAGCGGTGCGAATCCTGTAATTATTTCCCGGGAAATAATTGAATAACTCATAACATGTTATGACCTGCTGAAAGCATTGCAAATAAGTTCGGGGACTGTGAACTGCACCTGTCCCCGAACTTATTGAGCTTCTATAAAAATCGCTTTATGTCTTTAATCGTCTCCAAGTCAAAAATTGCTTCCGCCAGTTCCTGCAGCTTTTCGGTGGGCAGGGCTCTCACCTGGTTTTCGATTTCAGCAGGTACATTGGCAAATTTCTTTTTCAACTGTCGTATAAGTAAATCTGCCTGCCCTTCCGCTCTGCCTTCCGCTCTGCCTTTTTGTTCCCAGGAAGTGGTTATCTCTAGCATTCTCTTGGCCTCCTTTACATCTATCTTGCCTATTTCGGCCTCTAATTGCCTTTCTTCCTCCTCATTTAGCTGAAGATAAGTCTCAAAGAATCCCGTTAATAATGTCATACGGGCCGGATCAAGTTCCATCCGCACCAGCATGCGTAAAAACTCCAGTTTTACTTGTACCCGTTCTTTCTCCTGATACCCCATCTTACTCAGCAGTGCCGCTGCAACCGGATTGTTGCCGCGGATATAGTTTCGCCAGTTTTGCTTCCTTAATTCCAGGATGAGAAAACGGAAATCCAGTACCGGCATAAATGGAAATTCCAACTTAAAATAATCAGGTTCATCTCGTTTCTGCGGGTAACTGAATACTGCTATGGGGAGTATACGGCAGCGGTGTTCCTGGTATAACCTGCTGAAATAGACAAACATGCGCTCACAGAATTCTCTTTGGATGCTGGCCTGGTTCTCCACATGGACTAAAACGATACCGGGGTCTTCTCTTAATCTAGTTTGTACCAGTATATCCACCAGATGTTGATCGCCGCGAGTAACGTCAGTAAATAATTCCTGTTGTAAGAAGTGGATTTGTTTTAGGTCTATCGCCTTATAGACTTGGGGAAAGAACACTTCTACAAACTCACTAAAAAAGGTTTCCAGCAGCTCTTTGAAGAGCCGGTCGTGGTAAATACGTTCAGTCACAACCCTACCCCCCTTTACTTAACTGATTACTAGCATTTCGCCAAACATATGTTCGTCAATTTTATGATAGCACAGCCTATTTTTGCCAGCAATGGCATTTGGAACTAATCTCTTATAATTAGGGCAGGGTTTTATAGTTTCATCTTAACTCAATCAGGTGTGATGGAAAAGCCCAGATGCGCTGGCTTTCTTTTTAAGGTACTGTAATATTAAGGATGCCATCAAATATTTTAAGCATCTCGCCCAAATAAGTCTGTTTGGCGATTAAGGGGGCGCAACATGGATGTTCTACAGGAATTAAAGCAGCAGTTTAACAATAAAATAGATTTTCGGGAGAAACGGAGAGGTATTAATCAATCTGGTAGGACCTTTTTTTCATGAAGATGGTGACATGATGGACATCTTCTTAACTGAATCTACTGAAGAACCTGGGAAAATCCGTATTTGTGATTATGGTTTGACTATCATGCATCTATCCTATGATTATGATATTGATTCCCCCACCAGGGAAGAAACTCTTGATAAAATTATCACGCAAAATGGATTAAAGCGGGATGACGGTAATATCTATGTGGATGTTGAAACCGATTTGCTTTACCAATACATCTTTCAGTATTCTCAAACCATAGCAAAGGTTTCCAGCATGCAGTATTTTAAAGGAGAAGTACTTCGCAGCATGTTTTATGAAGAGTTACACGATTTCATTATGAGTAATCTCCCCGTATATACACCGGCTGCAAAAGTTCTTCCTATTCCAGAAAGGGATGACCTTGAAGTAGACTATCAATTAACCTTGGAAAAAAAGAAAGTTTATTTGTTTGCCATCAGAGACCAGTCCAAAGCCAGATTGGCTACGATCTCCTGCCTTGAATTTCAAAGAGCCCGGTTGCCCTTTAAGAGCATCGCTGTCCATGAGAACTTCGATGAACTATCACGTAAAGATAGAGCACGGTTAACGAGCGCCGTTGACAAACAGTTTCCTGACCTCGCTGATTTTAAGCAGAATGCCAAGCAATATTTAGATAGGGAAGCGGTTTAATCGTGTTTATTGGGAGTGTCCCAGGTTCCATGTAAATGGAGTAATCTAACAGCCCATGGTGAATACTGATATTGCTTTTACTCCGTGCAGGATAGTGCAACGCTGGGGAGCGACCCGAGTGGCGCGTGAGGTTTTGCGAGGCGGCGCGATTTCTATGGAAACCGTCGCTTTTTTGCCGGTTTTGTCATCCTGAGGGCAACGCCCGAAGGATCTTGGGCGAAGCGAATAGCTCTTGAACCTGATGCTGAGCCGTGGTGTCAGTGCAGCGGATGCTGCTTCAGCCACTTCATGCCTTAGAAGTTGTAATAATATTTGGCGGAAGCGTGTGAGAATCGAACTCACCAACGACAGGATCGCTGCCGCTCGACTGGATTTGAAGTCCAGGCGGCCCACCAGGACCGATCCGCTTCCTTGCTTGCAGGTTGTAGAGGATATGGTCTGCTATCTTTTTTGAGTCCATTTTATATCTTATCATAATAGACCTCATTGTTGCCGCCTTTTTGGTGCAGAAAATAATGTCAGGGTTCACAAAAAAATGGTGTTCTCATGCTAAATGAGCCTACCCTGGAATCCTGCTGTGTATACCTATGAAAAGGGGCCTTAGTTTCGAAGATTAAACATATGCGGCCACTGTCCGCCTGATATCCATCCCCGTCTGGATGGTCAACGATCACTATCATCTACCACCAGTACGGAATCAATCTGATAACCGTGGGAACTGAGTTCTTCCACCAGTGCTTTAGTCTCCAGGGCTTCAATGCGGATAATCACCTTGTAGAGGTCTTTTTTCTCGTCGTAATAAGCGACTGCATTGAGAATATTGGTGCCTTGCCGGGAAATTATACCTGTAATCTCGGCCAGTCGCCCCTGCCCGTCAGGCACATACAGATCCAAGCGGCTGTGGGGTTGATGGACCCCAAGAATATCAATTAAAGCATCAAATATATCGGTTTCGGTTACAATTCCCACCAATTTACCATTATCAACTACCGGAAGACCGCTGATGTTATGAATGCGCATGCGTTTAGCAGCGGTCTCAATATAGTTTTCACTGCCAATGGTTATGACCTGCTGTTTTTTGGGAAGGATATCCTTCAGTTTGGTCTTGCCCAGCAGGTAATTTATCTCATGTATGCTCAGTGATGTCACCGGAGAGGGTGTGGCCCGATTCAGATCGCTCAGGGTTACTATTCCTACCAGACGGTTTTTATCCATAATGGGGATGCGACGGATCTTAAATTCTTCCATAATATGCAAGGCTTCCATCATACTGGTCTCCATGGTGGCGGTCTTAACATCAGAACTCATCCTGTCTTTGACTTTCATGCTGCGTTACCTCCCTCTGTAGGGTTTTGCAAGGCTTTTATCCCCCCAGGTAAGCCTTCTTCACTTCTTCGCTGTTCATCAACTGCTGTGCGCTTCCTGACAACACAATCTCACCGGTCTCAATAACATAGGCCTGATGAGCAATAGATAATGCCATATGGGCATTCTGCTCTACCAGGAGAATGGTTGTGCCCCGACTGTTGATATCTTTGATAATCTCAAAGATTTCCTTGACCAGCAGCGGAGCAAGCCCCATCGATGGTTCATCCATGAGCATCAGTTCCGGCCGCGCCATTAAAGCCCGGCCAATGGCCAGCATCTGTTGTTCTCCACCGCTCAATGTGCCGGCCATCTGCTTTCTTCTTTCCCGCAGGCGGGGAAAGCGGGTAAATACCTCTTCCATATCCTTGGCGATAGCTTTCTTGTCGCGGCGCAAATAGGCCCCGGTTTCCAAGTTTTCAAATACACTCATGGCAGCAAATACCCGCCGACCTTCCGGAACCTGGGATATGCCCTGGGCTACAATCTTTTCCGGAGCCAGCCGGGTGATTTCCTCATTCTTGAACACTATCCGGCCGCTTTTAGAGCGTAACAAACCGGAAATGGTCTTTAAGGTAGTAGTCTTCCCTGCGCCATTAGCACCGATCAATGTCACTATGCTGCCCTGCTCCACCTGTAGACTAAGGTTTTTCAGAGCATGAATAGCGCCATAATATACGTCAATCCCCTCAATTTTGAGCATTTGTATCGACCTCCTCACCCAGATAGGCTTCAATGACGCGCGGGTTGTTCCTTATCTCTTCGGGAATCCCCTGGGCTATGACCTGCCCGTAATCCAGAACATAAATACGCTCACAAACCCCCATAACCAGGGACATATCGTGTTCTATCAAAAGGATGGTGAGCTGGAATTCATCCCTGATCCAACGAATCAACGCCATCAGATTCTGGGTTTCTTGAGGGTTCATGCCCGCAGCGGGCTCATCCAGTATAAGCAAGCGGGGGCGCGTGGCCATAGCGCGAGCAATTTCCAGGCGGCGCTGCTCCCCGTAGGGTAAACTGGAGGCTATTTCCTGCTTCTTGTCTTCCAGACCAAAAATGCTCAGGCAGCGCAAGGCTTCCTCTTCAATCGTATCTTCACCACGATAAAAAGAGGGCAGGCGCAGAATCGCCGCAGGTATTCCATAAGGCACATCCTTATGAAGGGCGATCTTCACATTGTCCAGAACCGTTAAATCTTTAAACAGGCGTATATTTTGAAAGGTTCTGGCAATGCCCCGCTGGCAAATCCTATGGGGCAACAGGCCTGCAATATCGTTTTCATCAAATATTATATGCCCCTCATCGGGGCGATAGACGCCGGTGATAATATTAAAAACGGTAGTCTTGCCTGCGCCATTGGGGCCGATTAATCCTACCAGTTCTCCGCCCTCGATGGCCAGGTTGACATCAACCAGGGCGCTTAAGCCACCAAAGGATTTGGTGAGATGCTGAACGCTTAATAATGTCATGCTGACCCTCCCCAAAGCCTGCTAAATGTCTTGCGGGTTAATTCCTTATTGCCAAGCATGCCTTGCGGGCGATAGATCATGACTATTATCAGTATCAAGGCGTAGATAATCATGCGCACCGCGGGAAATGCTTGCAAGAAAGCAGTCAAAATGGTAATAAATATGGCTGCTATGACTGCCCCGGTGGTGCTGCCCAGACCTCCCAAAACTACCATTACCAGAATGTCAAATGACTTAAGAAAGTTAAATGTTTCTGGTTTGATAATATAGAAGTAATGGGCAAACAGTGCCCCGGCCAGGCCGGCAAAACCGGCGCCGATTATAAAAGCCAGCACTTTGTACCGGGTGGTGTGAACCCCCATCATCTCCGCAGCCACTTCATCCTCGCGAACCGAAATAATGGCCCGCCCAAAACTGGAATTAATCAGATTTTGTATAATGATAACCGTAAGCACTGTAGCTATGAAAAGATATGGCCAGGTGGTGTAACGGCTGATGCCTACAATACCGGCCGGACCGCCGATTTCTTCGATATTTTGTAGAATAACACGAATGATTTCCCCAAATCCCAGGGTGGCAATAGCCAAATAGTCGCCCCGCAGCCGCAAGGTGGGAGCCCCGATAATGAGCCCGGCCAAGGCTGCGGCCAGGCAGCCTGCAACTATAGCTGCAATAAAGGGCAGATCGAAAAACTTGGTGCATACTGCCGAGGCATACGCCCCCAGTGCCATAAACCCGGCATGCCCCAGGGAAAGCTGTCCGGTAAAGCCGTTGATCAAGTTCAGACTGACTGCCAAAATGATGTTGATGCACATGGCGGCGAGATTTATCTGATAATACTGGTTGAGCATCCGGGTTGTAATGGCATATTGCACCAGGGTAAAAATCCCGGCCAAAATCAGGATGTTAACCAGCACCCATAGCCATTTTCTCTCTGCTGATGGCATGTTGTTCACCTACACTTTTTCATTGTTATTATGACCAAAGATACCTTGCGGCTTAATAAGCAAGATCAAGATTAAGACCCCAAATGCCACCGCATCACGATACATGCTGCTGCCATAACCGCTGACCATGGTTTCCAAAATCCCCATCAAGAAGCCCCCGACCATAGCACCGGGAATAATGCCGATACCGCCCAAAACAGCAGCAACAAAGGCCTTCAAGCCCGGTATAATTCCCATCAAAGGATTAATCGTGCCATAGTATAACCCGATCAAGACGCCGGCTGCAGCTGCCAGGGCAGACCCCAATGCAAAGGTAAACGATATGGTCTTGTCCACGCTGATTCCCATAAGAACCGCGGCTTCCCGATCTAAAGACACCGCCCGCATGGCCTGGCCCGCCCGGGTGCGCTTAACAATATACTGCAGCATTATCATCAGGACAATTGCCAGGACAATAATAAAAATGTCTTTATTGGAAACATATAGTCCCATAATCTGATACTGATGAAGCGGAAAGGCCTCGTGCGGGAATACCCGCTGCGCGGGGGTTAGCAAGAAGATGGTAGTGTACTCCAGGAAGAGCGAGGCTCCGATGGCTGTAATTAATGCGGCAATCCGGGTCGAATTGCGCAGCGGTTTGTAAGCGATCTTTTCTATAAGGACTCCCAGGACCGCACAGGCCACCATGGCAAATACCAGGGCTACAAAAACATTGCTGCCCAACATCGTTATAGAAAAAAAGCCTACATAGGCTCCCACCATCATAATGTCTCCATGGGCAAAGTTGATCAGCAGGACTATTCCATACACCATGGTATAGCCCAGGGCGATCAGGGCATAAATGGCTCCCAGGGACAAACCATTAACCAATTGTTGTACAAACTCTACCATAATTACTGCCTCCGTTTATAAGGGGGGTTGTCCCCAAAGAGATTGCCTCTTTTGTATGAAAAAAACCGGGTTTTAAGATCGAATAAAGTTCACTAATAGGTAACTCTGCCCAGTCTTATGAAGCCGCAGCAACAACGCGGCACTTAAACACTCCACAATTACCTGCAACCACAACTTCACTAGCGATTATCAAGGCTTCGTCATTTTCCTTGCAACACGATCAGGCTGTGGATAGCGCTATCCATAGCCACACCCCCTGTCGTTATAATCGGTCCATGGCCTTAAATAATCGTGGGATTACGGCTGTTCCCAGATTTCCCCTGCAGTTTGGGAACAGCCTCCTCCCGTCCTAATCCTTAGTGAGATACCAATTTCCCGTCTTTGAATTCTATTACAACTATGGTCTTTACCGGATTGTGTTTTTCGTTAAAGGTCATTGTTCCTGTAATACCTGGAAAATCCTTGGTTTTGGCCAATGCTTCCGCAACCTTGACCGGATCGGTTGAGTCGGCGGCTTTTATAGCTTCGGCCAACAGGTAGGCGCAGTCATAGCCCAGGGCCGCGAAAGAGTCGGGCGCTTTGTTGTATTTGGCCTGATAGGCTTTAACAAAGTTGGCAATGGCCGGTTTGGGGTCTTCCACGGAGTAATGGTTGGTGAAATAGGTGTCGTTCAGTGCAGCAGCACCTGCTACGGTTACCATATCGGGAGAATCCCAACCGTCGCCGCCACCCATGGGAACCGTTATCCCCAACTCACGTGCTTGTTTTATTAATATGGAGACTTCCTGGTAATACCCCGGAACATAGATAAACTCCGGTTGGGCCGTCTTGATTTTGGTCAAAGTAGCTTTGAAATCCTTATCGCCGGCTACATAACCCTCCTGGGACACTATTTTACCACCTTTGGCCTCAAAGGCCTCTTTGAAATATTTGGCTAAACCCTTGGCATACTCATCAGAGGTACTGCCATAGATGGCTGCCGTTTTAAGTTTCAGGGTGTCATAAGCAAATTCCGCCATACGTACCCCCTGGTCAGAATCCAGGAAACAGGCGCGGAATATGTACGGGAATGTCTGACCGGTCTTTTCGTCTACAGTTGCTCCCGGTGCAGTAGCGGCCGGGGCAATCAGCGGCACTTTGTTGTCATTCATTACGGGTGTACATGCAGCCACCGCACCGCTTACCAGCGGGCCAATCTGGGCTACAATGCCTTTGCCTACCAGGTCGGCGCTGACATTCATGGCCTCATCCGTTTTGGATTGGCTGTCCCGCTCCAGTACCTTAAACTGTTTTCCCAGCACCCCACCCTTGCCATTGATCTCATCAAAGGCTAATTTGGCGCCATTGGCAGCATTGGTGCCATAGCTGGCTACACCACCTGACAGTTCACAGTTCAAGCCTACCAGAATCTCGGTTCCTTGCGGCGCCGGGGTTGTTTGCTCGGGGGCTTTGGTTCCGCAACCCGCAACGATTCCCATCGTGAATAACATCAACACCAGCACTGTTATACAACGTTTCATCTGCATCAGTCCTTCCTCCTCATGCTTTTATTTCTTTTACGCCTCCATAAGGCGCCAAAGCCTGGATCAAAATCAGTATTACCCTTTTCTAACCAACCTGCAAGTCCCACTTGCCACAGCGATCACCCCAGCGGGCAATCGCGGTTTTATTCTCAAAGAACTGTACCACTTCACAAGCATTAGAGCAACCCTGGCATTCAAAACTGGTGGTGCGAAATACGATCCTTTCCAAATCAAAGCCCTTAAAAGAGGTAGTACCCTTTTTACGGGTGGCTTCCCTGGCCAAATGGGCTGCACCAATGGCGCCCATCACCCCATAATTCTGGGGCACTATCACCTCTAAATCCAGGTATTTGTTGAAGGCCTGCACCAGACCGAGGTTGGCCGCAACTCCGCCCTGAAATACTACCGGTGCCAGGATTTCCTTGCCTTTGCCGACATTGTTCATATAGTTTCTCACCAGGGCCTCGCAGAGACCGGCGATGATATCCTCCAGGTTGTGTCCCAATTGTTGTTTGTGTATCATATCGGACTCGGCAAACACAGCACATCGACCGGCTATGCGAACCGGCTGGGCGGCGTTTAAAGCATACCCTCCGAATTCTTCAATAGGAATACAAAGCCTGCTGGCCTGTTGATCCAGGAATGATCCTGTCCCTGCTGCGCAGACCGTATTCATAGCAAAGTCAGTTACAATGCCGTCCCGCAGGATGATTATCTTGGAGTCCTGCCCCCCTATTTCAATGATGGTGCGAACATCGTTGATCTCGTGGGCTGCCGCAATGGCATGCGCCGTTATTTCATTTTTGACAATATCCGCGCCGATAATCAGGCCGGACAAATAGCGGGCGCTGCCAGTCGTTCCACATCCCACGATTTTAACATGATTTGCTATTTCGCGACCGATGATTTGAATTCCTTCCTGAACCGTCTGTATGGGGCGGCCGTTAGTGCGTAAATATTTGGCGGCAAGCACTTGATTATCTTCATCCAGGACCACCAGGTTGGTGCTCACTGAACCTACATCAAGTCCCAGGTAGGCGTTTTTCATCCTTGAAATACCTTCTTTCCCTTCATCTCCCGGCGCGAACGCCGCCATTCCAGGAGGTCAACAAAAGCTTCCAAGCGGGTTTGAACCCCGGCGCGGGCGGTTTGTTCATCAATAAACACGGTTTGCACCGGGATGTCGAAATCCCGGCTCACTGCAGGAATAATACTTTTAGCCACTATTTCCGGTATACAGGAAAAGGGGGCCAGTTGCACCACTCCGTCAAAGCCGTACCGGGCATACAGAATGGTTTCGGCAATACTGTTAACCCCGTGCCCGCCGATGGGGGCCTCCTGCAGATAGGGACGGGCTACCGCAAAAAGATCGCCTTCCAGGTTCACAATGGTGTTTTTGCGGGTGTAGGCGCTCAAATAGATGGACCGGTCCGTTTCCACTCCCATTTCACCCAGCATCATTTGAATATAGTGGTTGGCGGCCGGTTCCAAAACCACATAAATTTCTCCGATAAGCCCTATTTTGAGCGGTCGCCGGCTTTCATCGCAGGCCACCTCCTGCAGCAAGAGCAGGGCTTTATTGCGGGCTTCACGGATTTCATCCTCCTGCTGCGCGGCATCTATTAAAAGCAGCCCTTCATTTAAAGCCCGGGTAGTCTCCCCTCGCTTTATTTCCAGGGGTCGAATTTGATGGGAGCGGATTTCTATATCATCAATGGCCTTGACTTTCTCCCAGGTTATTTTTAGTACCTGCAGCAATTCTTTCCAGGATAAGCCCCCGCTGCGGCGAAGCTTGTTTATTTTCCCCATGAAATCGCCCAGGTTTAATAGGGGCATCTCCATGGCAATAACCTGCAGAGGAAGCTGTAGTTCTTCCAAAATGTATTTGTGCATGACCCAGTAGTAGCCGGCCCGGCAAGGCCCCATCCCCCCCGAGGTGATAACCGCTTCAGCGCCCATCTCGGCCACTTCGATATAGGTCCCCAATAAAATCTTAAAGGGAATACAGGCAAACTCGGGAGCATAGCGAACCCCCAAATCAAGGGTGCGCTTGCTGGGCTCGGGGGGCACTATGCACTCATGGCCCAGGTTTTCCACCAGCCATTTGAAAGCTATATATGAATAACCCATGCGCGGAAAACTTATTTTCACTAGTGCCTCCTCTGATAACGGAGCATATCCAGAAATGCCTCCACGCGGGTCCTCACCCCGGCTTCGCCGGTGTGCTCATCAACCGCTATGGGCAAATAAGGAATGGCGCCGCGGCGCTTGGCCTCAATCTCCAGCAAACGGTCCACCATGGAATCAGGGCCGCAGGCAAAAGCTGTGACGTGTATAATCCCGTCCACCCGATTATGCTCCATATAATGCAGGCCGCCGTATACGGCGCGATTGGAAAAATACCAGAACAGGCTCTTGGGCAAGCATTTTGCCTGCCGGTCAATCTCCCTATCGGCCAGCATATCCTGGGTGACAATATTAACCTCTTCCTGCTGCAGAATCTTGAATAGACCCGCATTTATATAGGCATCATACAACACATAAGGATACCCGATCACGGCCAGGGTTAGGGTATGGCGGTGCCGGGTTGGCAGGGGCTTTACGCTGCCGTTTAATACTGCATCCAGCGCGTCCGGCACCAGCATGCCTTTATGGCACAGGCTTGCAAAGCTCTGCTGGGCTGCTTGGGCGCAACGCAACGCCCGCTTTATCTGTCCGGGACCGTTGCCGAGCTGCCGCCCTATCTCATCAGCCGCGTCTTGCAGCCCGGTTTTTGGTTGTTTTAAATCAATGCGCACATCAATCAGGGGCGGAAGAGGACTTAAAGCCAGGCGCACCATATCAGGCAGTCCCAGGAATTTGGGGCAAAAGGTTTCGGTGCCAAAATCGCCATGTTTACGCACGCTTACCAACCGCGGGCAGAACAAAAAATCACACCGCTCGGCCAGGTGGGCGGCATGACCGTGATATACCTTAATAGGAATACAGGCATCATTCACCGCTTCTTTAACCCCCCGATCCAAAATCGCACGGCTGGTGGGGGGCGATTCGACCACCTCATGGCCCAACTCTTTAATAAATGTTTTCCATAGCGGTAAATAAAAATAATAGGCCAAGCTACGAGGAATCCCAACTTTATACAAAACAAACTCCTCCTGAAACAACTGCTGCGATTAAACCTTAACCCTTATATCTCCCACCCTGCGGGTAAAACGCACCCTATCATAATATTCTAACAAAGGCAGCGCATACTTACGAGAAGTTTTGAACAGGTCTCGGGCTGTAGCCAGGGTGAGTTCGGTTTGCCTCTGAAAGTGCTGCTCCAGAAGCTGTTTGCCCTCATGCAAGGTCCGGGCTGAAAAGATCATATCCTGGCTTATTTTGAGCAATTGCCCGTTGTCCAGAAGATAGGCCACCACCTCATTAAAAATGCCTTCGCTGGCCTGCAAACGCTCCTTCAACTCGCTCAGGGACGGGGGACTGAAAAGGTCTTTTTCCATCTCCTCCATAAAACGGTTGATAAGAACCTGCTCCTCCGCTCCAGGCCGGGGTTGATGATCTGGCAAGGCCAGGTTGTTTTGCACTGAAACCAGCACCTGCTCGTCCTCCAGGTGTTTAATCAGCAGATTAAACAACCGCGCATTGATCCTGGCATAGAAGCGGCTGCGCAGATCCTCACGGGAGTAGCCGCTGCGCAAAGGGTATTGGGCATGGTATTTCTGCAGCCAGGCGATGATATTGTCGCGGATGCGTTCAATGCCAAACCGGCTAATATAATCCCCATTTTTCAGGTCTTCAATCCTGCCATCCTGTTTAAGTTGCTCTAATTCGGCTGAAACCGCCGCCTCAGTGCTGCCTGTCATTTTGACGAGATCATTTAAGGATCTGATTTCTTCCGGTTTATTCTCCAATTCTAGCAGTATACGGTCATAGAGACTGCCTTCTTCTTTCAGACTCAATCCTTCCAGGACCTCTTCATTAAAGCGCTTTTGTTTGGGGGCATTAGGATCAATGATAATTCCGCCGCCAATAGTAGTCACCGGCGAATAATAGCGGATCACAAAGCGGTCTCCTTTATATGCCACTACCGGTTTTTCCATAACCAACTGCACCAGGGCTTCTTCCCCGGGATTGAGCTGCTCCCGATCCAACAGGACTATGCGTCCCATAGCCTCATCCGTGCCCAAATGGAAGCGCACCCGGTTCCAGTTAACCAAACTGCGCTTGCCGGATTTAATTAATTTAAGGCGCGCATCAATGCGATAACTGGGGGCCAGCGTGCCCGGTGTTGTGAGCAGTTCGCCCCTGCTCACCTCCGATAATTCCACACCCTGTAAGTTGATAGCCACCCTTTGCCCGGCATAGGCACTGGGCACTTTTTCATTATGAACATGCAGATTGCGTACTTTAACCTGCCTGCCGCCGGGCATCAATTCCAGCGTATCCCCGGTATTTATCCGGCCAGACCACAGCGTACCGGTGACCACTGTTCCAAAACCGGCTATCGTAAAGGCGCGATCGATCGGCAGGCGGGCATAGCCTTCAGCATTTCTTTCCTGCACCTCTTCTGCTATAGCCTCAATAGCCGACAATAGTTCGGGGATGCCTTCCCTGCTCAGGGCTGATACCGCAAGAATGGGGGCACAGTGCAGGATGGTTCCCTGCAAATATTCGTGGATCTCTTCTTCCACCATCAGCATCCATTCCTCATCAACCAGGTCCTTTTTGGTAATTACCACCAGGCCTTTATCAACCCCCAGCAGCTCGATAATGTCCATATGTTCACGGGTTTGCGGCATTATCCCTTCATCGGCGGCAATGGTCAGCAAGACCATATCCACGCCAAATGCTCCCGCCAGCATATGGCGAATAAAACGCTCATGGCCGGGAACATCGACGATAGCCGCCTTTTGGCCACTGGGCAGCCTAAAAGGAGCAAAACCAAGTTCAATGGAAATGCCCCGTTGTTTCTCTTCTTTGAGACGATCGGTATCGACACCGGTCAGTGCCTTTACCAGGGTGGTTTTACCGTGATCAATATGTCCTGCCGTTCCGACAATGAATCTCTTCATGTTCTATCTCCCCTCTGCCTGATGAGGGACAACGCTTTTATGGTGAGATGGGCGCCTTTTTATGGCCTGGTTCAGCAGCTGCAGGACTTGATCCTCTTCCCCCTTCATCAGGGTACGCAAGCTGATTAGCAGGCGGTTGTCCTGTATTCTGGTCAGCAAAGCCGGGCGGCTGGAGCGCAGATGGGCTGCGATGGTTTCCAGTTGGCTTGTGAAGGCAATCTCCACTCCAAAACCAGGCAGACTATAGATGGGGTAGGCCCCTCCGCCGACCTTATCTTCCAATGGTACTACATTAATGCTGTCCACCAGGGCATTATCTCCTATTAAATCCTGCATGCTGCGGCAAAGATTACGGCTGCTCCGCTCTAATTCCTCTTGACTTCTGGTCAACATGCGCAACACCGGAACCGCCAGATGAGGTTCCCCGCCCATATAAGCTCTGAGGGTGCCTTCCAGGGCGGCAATGGCAAGCTTATCAACCCGCAGTGCCCGCAGCAGCTGGTTCTTCTTCATTGCCTCAATATAGGTCTTTTTGCCTACAATGAGGCCTGCTTGTGGCCCGCCCAGCAATTTATCGCCGCTGAAGGTAATTATATCCACCCCGGCGGCAACAGAGGCTTGTACGGTAGGTTCATCTTTCAAGCCCCAGGGACTCAAATCAAATAATGCTCCACTGCCCAGATCATGCATCACCGGAAGGTTGGCTTGTTTCCCCAACGCTACCATTTCCGCCAGGCTGACCTCACGAGTAAAGCCAACTATTCTATAATTCGAGGTATGGGCACTAAATAGCAGGGCGGTTTCAGGCTGAATGGCCTCCAGAAAGTCCGCTGGGTAGGTTTTGTTGGTTGTCCCTACTTCTACCAGCCGTGCTCCACTGGACTTCATTACCTCAGGTATGCGGAAGGCCCCGCCTATCTCCACCAATTGGCCTCGGGATACAATTACCTCGCGCCCTGCCGCCAGGGTATTCAGCCCCAGTAAAACGGCGGCGGCATTATTGTTAACCACCAGGGCAGCTTCTGCCCCAGTTAACGTAGTCAGCAGATCTTCCAGATGGCGGTAGCGGGAGCCCCGTTCTCCACTGGCCAAATCCAGTTCTAAATTGGTGTATCCGGAGGCGAGGTGCACGGCTTCCTCCAAAGCCGCTGCGGGCAACGGAGCCCGGCCCAGGTTGGTGTGTAAAACCACCCCGGTGCCATTTATAACCTGTTGCAAGGTACCCTGTACCAGTGTGGTGATCCCTCCCTTGATCTGTGTCACCACCTCTTCCAGCCATTCTGCTTTGGGGACGATCCGAGGCTCCGCCCTCAAGCTGCTGCGCAATTGCGAAACCACCTCCCGAGCATAGCCGACTACGATATCTCGGCGAACTGCTGTTAGGAGGGCTGCGACCTCTGGATGCTTAAGTATCTCATCCATATTGGGTATATTTTTTAAATGGTCCATAGCTTCAACACTCCCGGTGCGATAAGTTCTTTATATTATAGTATATTTCCATAATGATGTCTTTTCCGCTCCAGTAAAGCACCATACTGACAATACTGAGCCCCAGCACCCCAAAAGCTGGATAAATGTGTCCCACCAGCGATGAAAAGCTCTGGTTGGCTATAGGCAAGGCCAGGGTAAGGCAGCCCAGCAGACACCATTTATAATCAATGCCGATGAAGTTGGCCACCCGTTGCGTGATGCCATAAGCATTGGCAATAGCTGTGGTGATTATGCCCATCCATAAGACCACGCTGTAGCACAGCTTGGTCTCGAAAGAAAGCATACCGGCTACATACAACATAGGAACCTGACAGTAGAGCACCCCGGGCACAAAGCGCCTCAAGGCTGAAAATACCAGTATGACCAAAATACCGAGCAGTAGACCCCCGCAGACCGCCCCAATGATGGCATTACGCGGACTGCTTATAGACTGGTATTCAACCAATACCACCATCGCCAGGGTGAAATTGTAGGCCACATATAATAGCGATGCCGGCAGCCAGCCCAGTGGCAATGGGGTGTAAACACCGCTTCCCGCCGCTTCTAACTCTACTGGTGGAACGTAGCAGGCAGCATACCCGGTGATAAACAATAACAAAATTATTTTTATCGGCACCAGGATATTATAGGCATATACCAGGCCCTTTTTCCCTGCCCATAGGGCTGCCATAACCGCCAGATAGGCTACGGCAATACCCAGGCTTTTGGATAGGTTAAGGTGCTCTTGAAATACCGCCCCACTGGCGGACAACATGGTGCTGATGCCCAGGAATAGAAAACCAGCCAGGCCCAAATCGATAATTTTACTGTTGGGCCAGCCTCCCATAAAGGTGAGCAGGTTTTGATAATTGGAGATCTGCTGCCGGTGAGCCAGGTGCATCAGTAGTCCACCGCACAAACTGAACAAAACTATACTGAGTAATGCGCCTTTAAGGCCAATTTCTCCATAGCCTGCGAAAAATTGCATAATTTCCTGTCCGGAGGCAAATCCTGCCCCAATAACTGCACCCAGGTAACCCATAACCACAATAGCGACCTGTTTGATTTTTTCTCCCCCTTCCCCGTGCTCTCTTTCATTAATATTCCTGGTCAGGGACAAATACAGCATAAAAATATTGGCATTGGCCAGAATATGTATAGAATTGCTAAAAAGGAGGCCCTCTTTTGCAACTGCAAACCTATTCGGCCACTGATGAAGCGGTGTCCTGCCACTATGATGATCCCCTCTGTTTCCACAACATTCATCAGGCCGTATATCAGCATCTGTTGGCCGGTGCTGCGGATAGGCACCGTGAACCGGTTTATCTATGCATCGGCACCGATCGGGCTACCGGCGATTGCCTGGGACCCCTGGTGGGAAGCAGGTTGAGCAGTCTGCTCCCGGCAGCGATGGTATATGGAACCCTGGAAAAACCTGCCCACGCGATGAATTTGGCTGAAACCCTTGATGTAGTGGCCCGTGCGGCCCCTCAAGCAATAATTGTGGCCATAGATGCTTGCCTGGGACATGTAGATCGGATCGGCTTTATAAATGTGAAAAAAGGCCGCCTCCAGCCAGGCACGGCCTTACAAAAAGAATTGCCCCCGGTGGGGGACTTTCATGTTTCCGGAGTGGTTAATGTGGGAGGTTTGCTGGACCACCTGGTTTTGCAAAATACTCGACTCTATGTGGTCTATCGCATGGCGGAAATAATAGCAGAAGGCCTGGCGGCAGCTCATTTACGTTACCTGGGCTGCCGAGTATGCAGCAGCTAAGGAGAACTCTGGCGCTTTTTTGCCTCTTCACACAATATCTGGATCACCTCGCGGTCTTCTACGCTGCTGAAATCCTGATAATGCTGGCTGACCGCATACATCCGCTCAGGAATGTGCAAGACCATGATTGCATCTGCTTCCTCACTTAAGGTTCTGTGGGCGCTTTGAGAACAGACCGGCACCGCAATGCGAATTTCACTAACCCCTTGCCGTTTCAAATAACGAATAGCCGCCTTAATAGTAAACCCGGTAGCAATGCCGTCGTCCACTACCAGCACCCGTTGTCCCTGTAAAGGAACCGCCTCCGTATGGCTGCGGAACAGGGCCAGTTGGCGGTTCAATTCATTTTGTACCGTCTCTGCCATGCGCTGAATGGGTTCTCGCTGTTCTTCCCAAAGGGCTTGTAAACGTTCATGCACCAGTATTTCGCCATCTGGAGTTACCGCACCTACGGCATATTCAGGAAGACTGGGGGAACCCATCTTTTTTGCCAGCAATACGTCCAAAGGCCTCGCAAACGCATCTGCCACTTGCCGGGCAGGCACTATGCCTCCGCGCGGGATGCCCAGCACAACATCAAAAACCCAGCCGTTTTGATGCAACGCCTGGGCTAACAAGACACCCGCCTCTTCACGGTCTTTAAACAATCCATCCCTCTCCTTTACTAAACGATCCAGGCCTAGCCGGTAGCTCCTGTTTTTTCGGTCGGGGCGCTCTCAGCTTTCTTTTGCTTCTTAAACATACGGGTGGTCCCTTCCAGAATGCCTCCTTCCTCTATGGTCATGACACTACAGGTAACCTCTCCCATCATCACGCCTGAGGAGGTAATTTCCAATCTTTCCAAAGCGGCTACATTTCCTTCCAACTTTCCGGCCAGGATTAGATTGGCCGCCTTCACGTCACCCTTGACGGTTCCTTTCTCGCCCAGGATCATATCCCCTTTGACATCAAGGGTTCCTTCTATGTTTCCGTCCACCCGGATAGAGCCCTGTGAACTGATGTTTCCGGTAATTATCATGCCCGGGGAGATGATGCTCTCCACATTCTCATAGGGAACGGTTTTTCTCCTAAACATCATTAATCTCCTGCTTTCTAAATTGCTATTGCCATCTGGGCAGATAAACCATAGGATCAATAGCCTGTCCATATCTCATTAAGGTAAAATGCAGATGGGGGCCGGTACTGCGCCCAGAATTGCCGGACAGGGCAATCACCTGCCCTTTGTAAACCTGATCGCCTTCTTCTACCATCAGCCGGGCATTATGCCCGTACATGGTCTGCAGCCCGTAACCGTGGTCGATAACAATGGCACGGCCATAGACGCCCTCCCATCCGGCCCTGGTCACCAAGCCATCCCCGGCCGCCAACACCTCAGAGCCACCATTGCAAGCAATATCGATGCCATTATGAAAGGTTTCCCGGCTGCGCCCAAAAGGAGATTGGCGATAGCCAAAAGCCGAGGTCAACTCCCCTTTTACCGGCCATCCGTTGGGTATGCAGCGAAAGTAATCCTGATTGTTGCTGACCCGTGCCATCAATTCATCCAGTTCGAACTCCTGCCGATATAACCTGGTTTTTATATCCTGTATTTTAACCAGGGCCTCGACATCATCACTGCTGCTTACGGCCTCATCTGAACCACCCTGCCCGCCCCGTAAAGGTTCTGCAGAAGTGCTTTCGGCAGGTTTGATGCCCATCATTTTCTGTAGTTCCTTTTGTTTGCGATCGAGGTTCTGTTGCTCAGCTTCAATTAATTGTATTTCTTCATTCAGGGACTGAATGGTTTTTTGCTTGCGCCGATTATCATCTTGTATAGCCTGCACATTTCTGATATCGGCCTGGCCCTGAAAATACAGATATGCTACCGTGCTGGCTATAATCAAGAAACTCAACCCCGCTATCAGGCCCATCATCATTATGGCGGGTGAGAGCATGAAACGGTTCGGCTGATGTGCTGAGGGGGGAATGAGAATAAAAGTAATGCGTCCCCGAAATTGCTTTTTAAACCACCTTATCATATCAACCTCATAGTCTTTTTAGCTGTATTATTATGATAATTCTTACCCATTATTCTGCTCATAATTCCTTATCCTGCCACCGGCTTGTGGTTTGATAATGTTTCACGTGAAACATTATCATCCTATGCTGTGTCCTCTGCTGTCATCCTGTATCCCTTTTGTTATCCTGTATCCCTTTTGTTATCCTGTATCCCTTTTGTTATCCTGATTCCCTTTTGTCATCCTGTGTCCCTTTTGTCATCCTGTGTCCCTTTTGTCATCCTGATTCCCTTTTGTCATCCTGTGTCCCTTTTGTCATCCTGTGTCCCTTTTGTCATCCTGATTCCCTTTTGTCATCCTGTGTCCCTTTTGTCATCCTGTGTCCCTTTTGTCATCCTGATTCCCTTTTGTCATCCTGTGTCCCTTTTGTCATCCTGTGTCCCTTTTGTCATCCTGAGCGGAGCGAAGGATCTTTACCCGGGAGTTGTTCGCTTCTCGTAAGATTCTTGGCTTCGCTCAGAATGACACGGGCGCTGCCCTTAAGGTTGTCAAAGCCAGGGGCTTTCATGGCAATGGCAATGAACTCTGTTGTCATCCTGAGCGGAGCGAAGGATCTTCCCCCGGGAGTTGTTCGTTTCTCGTAAGATTCTTGGCTGCGCCCAGAATGACACGGGCGCTGCCCTTAAGGTTGTCAAAGCCAGGGGCTTTCATGCCAATGGCAATGAACTCTGTTGTCATCCTGAGCGGAGCGAAGGATCTTTACCCGGGAGTTGTTCGCTTCTCGTAAGATTCTTGGCTTCGCTCAGAATGACACCGGCGCTGCCCTTAAGGTTGTCAAAGCCAGGGGCTTTCATGGCAATGGCAATGAACTCTGTTGTCATCCTGAGCGGAGCGAAGGATCTTCCCCGGGAGTTGTTCGCTTCTCGTAAGATTCTTCGCTGCGCTCAGAATGACACCGGCGCTGCCCTTAAGGTTGTCAAAGCCAGGGGCTTTCATAGCAATGACATGAACTCTGTTGTCATCCTGAATGAAATGAAGGATCTCGCCAAGATTCTCAGCTACGCTTAAGTCTCTTGGCTACGCGCTAAATGATAAAACGATATTTCACTCTATTCTGCTAATAAAACAAACTCGTTTCTACCATAATTCAAACCGACGCCACCGGCCTGTGATTTGATAATGTTTCACGTGAAACAATTTCACTCCAGTTGCAGCAACTCCAAAATACGGTCCAGATCGTCACCATCATAATAACTGATCTGTATCTTGCCGCCGCGACTGCCGGGATAGACGTCCACCCGGGTGCTGAAATGCTGCTGTAGGCGTTCTTCCAAATCCAGAATATCCGGTGTTTTAATGGGGATTTCTTCAACGCTGTGTTTTGCGGGCTTTTTCCGGCTTCGTCCCCGGGCTTCAGCTTCACGAACCGACATTTTTTTGTTGACTATTTCGGCGGCCTGCCGGAGTTGTGCAGTTGCGTCCGGCAAAGCCAGCAAGGTACGGGCATGGCCGGCGGTCAATTGCCCGCTTTCTATCATTTGCAGCACCTCTGCCGGCAGGGATAGAATTCTCATGGTGTTCGCCACATGGGCCCGGCTTTTCCCAATTGTCTCTGCCACCCGTTCCTGGGTATAACCATATTTTTCGATCAAGTGCCTATAGGCTCGTGCTTCTTCCACTGCGCTTAAATCATCGCGCTGGATGTTTTCAATCAGCGAAATCTCCGCTGCTTCACTATCTCCTATCTCCTTTACCATGGCCGGCAGACGATCCAACCCGACTATCTGCGCCGCCCGCCAGCGCCGTTCTCCAGCAATTATCTCGAAGTCTTCCCCTTTAGGGCGCAGCAACAGCGGCTGCAACAGTCCGTGCGTTTTTATAGATTTCGCCAGTTCTTGAAGGGTTTCCTCGCTAAATACGGTGCGTGGCTGCCCTGTACGTGGCGTTATCCGTTCTGTTTCAATATACATAATCTGCTCACTGTCCAGGCCATGCAAATCCCTTGACAGCAGGGCATCCAATCCTCTTCCTAGTCCGCGTTCCTTTTTAGCCACGTTTGAGCACCTCCTGAGCAAATTCCTTGTATATCTCGGCCCCTCGGGATTTGGGATCATACAGAACTACCGGTTTTCCATGGCTGGGGGCTTCACTTAAACGTACATTGCGGGGAATAATGGTTCGATAGACCTGTCTGCGAAAATGTCTCTTTACCTCATCAACCACCTGTATGGACAGATTGGTGCGGCCATCAAACATGGTGAAAACAATCCCTTCAATATGTAAGCCTGGATTCAGCCGACGTTTGACCAGCAAGATGGTATCAACCAGTTGACTTAAACCTTCCAGAGCGTAGTACTCGCATTGCAGGGGAATGATGACGGAATCGCTGGCCACCAATGCATTAACAGTTAAGAGTCCCAGTGAGGGGGGGCAATCAAATAAAATATAATGGTATCTTGGGGTCAGGGCCTGAATGGCGTTTTTAAGGATGTTTTCCCGTTCATTAATCCCGGCCATTTCTACCTCGGCCCCCGCCAGTTGTATGGTAGCGGGAATCAAGTCCAGCTTATCCAGGCGGGTTGGCGTTATTAAGGCCTCTGCAGGGCGTTGATCTAAAAGCACGTTATAGATGCATTCCTTTAGCCTTCTCCGCTCGATGCCGAGCCCGCTGCTGGCGTTGCCCTGTGGATCACAGTCCACTAAAAGCACCTGATAGCCTTCGAGGGCCAAACAGGCAGCCAAATTAACTGCGGTGGTGGTTTTCCCCACCCCACCCTTCTGGTTGGCCAGGGCTATCTTTTTAGCCATCCTGCTGCCATTGTCCATTTTAATCCGCCGGGGCTGGTCTCCTTTTCTTATCCATGCCATTTAATCCGAGTTTCCTCCGCATATATCGAGTCATTTTATGTTATTATAGCAAAAAGCGTCTTCCGGTGTTGGGGTTGTTGCCCCTGACCGGCAAAAAAAAAGCGGCTTCTCCGCTTGTCATCGGCATTTCTCCTAAAAACCGCCGGTCAAGCGGCGTTGCTTACGCACCTTGCCGATACGGATGTGTATCCGATACTCAGCCTCGTTGTCTTGTTCCTCGATTTGAATGTCCATTCCTATCTGACGCGCCCTTTTGACGGTTTCTTTGATGGTATTAATGAAAATGCGGGCATCCCTGATGATCATGGAAACCTGCTGCCCCCCCGGTTTGGCTTCGCTCTCCTGGGGAACATTGTTTTTACTGAGATTCTCCACCAGGGTTTCGGTTTCTTTGACCGTCAACTCCTGTTCATAAATCTGTTTTATGACCTCAATCTGCATCTCTGGGGTATTTAGCTTCAACAAGGCACGGGCATGACGCTCACTGAGCATATCGGGCACAATGAGACTCTGCACCTCTAAGGGCAGTTTTAGAAGCCGCAATTTATTGGCGATGGCAGATTGGCTTTTACCTATTTTACGGGCCAACTCCTCTTGGGTCATGTTAAAATTGTTGATTAACAGGCTATACGCATTGGCTTCTTCAAAATAGTTCAATTCCCGGCGCTGAATGTTCTCAATCAGAGAAACTGCGGCAGCGTTTTCATCATTCATTTTTTGAACAATAGCCGCAATGCGCTCCTGCCCCAAAAGGCAACAAGCCCGAAATCGGCGCTCCCCGGCTATTATCTGGTACCCGGTCTCTACAGCACGTACCACGATAGGTTGAATTAAACCATAGGCGCGGATGGATTGAGCCAGTCTAACCAGTTCATCCTCATCAAAATTCCGCCGCGGTTGATAGGGATTGGGTTTGATCAACTCCACCGGGATGTGCTCGATTACGCTGCGCTGTTCTTTGCCGGTCAGTCTCTCCCAGGGCTTAAACATAGCGAAAACCTGGTTACATAAAGTGTATAATTCCCCATACTTTATGCAACCAGCACCTCCTTTCTAATCGGCCTAAGCCAATGTATTTTTGAAAATCGCCACACAAGGTGAAGTTTGTTGGTTCCATATCGTTCCACAGTTGTAATATTTACGCATTGACGTTCTGAAGCTCCTCTATAACGGGCGCTTGCCCGGTATACCCGGTCGTCTGGGATAACGCTCCGGAGTGGGGGTTGTCTTCTTCACCACCAGCAAAATGCGATCCCGCTCCTGCATCAATGAATAGCGGTGCCGGTAAACCAGCTCTCCTCCCAGGGTTTGCAGGGCCTTTTGCGCCTGGGCTACCTCCTGCTGGTAATTGCGTCCTTTCCAAATTATTGCTTCTCCATCCTGCCTGAGCAGCGGCAGAACCAACTCCAGGAGGATGTTCAACGGCGCTACCGCGCGGCTGGTGCATAGTTGAAATTGCTCTCGATAGGCCTCTTGATGTCCCAATACCTCGGCTCGCTCTATAGCTACCTGCACATTCGCCAATTGCAGTTGGGCCGCTGCCTCGATAAGGAATTGCCCCTTTTTGCGATCAGACTCTACCAGGGTTACCTGGCAATCGGGACGGCTGATGGCCAAAATCAGCCCGGGGAAACCAGCGCCGCTGCCAATATCCGCCAGTTTAAACCCGGAAATATCACAGTATTTCAGCACCTCCAGGCTGTCTTCAATATGTTTATCTATTTCTTCTGCCAGGCTTTTGCGGCTGACCAGGTTGTGTTTTGTATTCGCTTCACGGAGCAGTTCAACAAATGCCTTTACTTTATATTCCATAATCTACTGGGATTTCCTTCTCGCTTTTTCCAAATTGATGAGCAGCACATTGATATCGGCAGGACTAACCCCGGAAATTCGTGAAGCCTGTCCGATTGATTGCGGGCGGATAGCCTTCAGCTTCTGCAGTGCTGCATTTGACAAACCATAAACCTCCTGGTAATCAATATCCACCGGGATTTTCCGCCCTTCCAGTTTTTCAAATTTCTTAATCTGCTCCTTTTGTTTATCAATATAGCCGGCATATTTACTCTGTATTTCCAACTGCTCCAGGATATCTTCCCGGGTCGCTTTAAGCCAACCCTGCTCGACCAGGTCTATAATCTGTATTTCCGGGCGGCGCAACAATTCCCACAGGGAGACGCGATCTTTTAACGGAGCACTGCCCTTATCGGCCAGAAACTCCGCCATCTTTCGGTCAGCAGGGGTAAATGTAGTTTCTCCCAGCTGCCGCCGGGCTGCTTCTAAAGCCGCCATTTTATCATTAAACACCTGCCAGCGGGTATCGTTAACCAGACCGATTTCCCGACCCTTACCTGTAAGGCGCAGGTCCGCATTATCCTGACGCAGCAAGAGGCGGTATTCCGCCCGCGAGGTCAGCAGCCGGTATGGTTCATCATTATCCTTATTAACCAGGTCATCAATCAATACCCCCAGATAGGCTTCACTGCGCTTCAGGATCAAGGGTTCGCGCCCTTTAAGTTTGAGCGCGGCGTTTATGCCTGCCATCAAGCCCTGTGCCGCGGCTTCTTCATAGCCCGACGTGCCATTCACCTGCCCGGCGGTATACAAACCGGGGATGGCCTGTGTTTCCAGGGTAAGCTTTAATTGCGACGGTATAACATAATCATATTCGATGGCATAGCCGGTGCGCATCATATGCACCTTTTCCAGACCGGGAATGCTCTTCAACACCTGCAACTGTACATCTTCAGGCAAACTTGTGTTCAGCCCCTGTACATACATTTCATCGGTATGGCGACCTTCCGGTTCAATGAAAAGTTGATGTGACTCTTTATGACTAAATGTTACCACTTTGTCCTCGAATGACGGACAATACCGGGTCCCTCTTCCCTTGATAACCCCGGTAAACATAGGCGCCCGATGGATATTGTCCATCACAATCCGGTGCGTAAGCGAGGTACTGTGGGTAAGCCAGCACGATATCTGCTCCCGCGGTTCCAGAGTAGAGATATACGAAAAACGCAGGGGACGTTCATCCCCGGGCTGCTCTATCATTTTGGAGAAATCCACCGACCGCCGGTTAATCCGCGGCGGGGTGCCGGTTTTAAAACGACCCAGGGTCAGGCCTATATTCATCAGACTCTGTGACAGTTTCATCGCCGGGAATTGATTGTTGGGTCCGCCATCATAAATGACATCCCCAATGATAATGCGGCCTTTTAGATAAGTCCCCGAGGTTACCACCACCGCGCGACAGGCATAGCGGGCCCCGGTTCTGGTGATAATGCCGCTGATTCCATTGTCATCGGTCAAAATCTCTTCCACCTCGGCCATGAGCAGATCCAGACCGGGTTGCTGCAGCAAGGTGTCCACCATGGCCATATGGTATTGATGCTTGTCGGCCTGCGCCCGCAGGGCCTGTACCGCCGGGCCTTTGCCGGTATTAATCATGCGCATTTGAATATGGGCCTTGTCAATATTTATGGCCATCTCCCCACCCAGGGCGTCAATCTCACGTACCACCTGTGCCTTGGCCGGACCTCCCACAGAAGGATTGCAGGGCATTAAGGCAATATGTTCAATGCTCAGGGTGGACAGCAGGGTGCGGCAACCCATCCGTGCGGCGGCAAGGGCTGCTTCACATCCGGCATGTCCGGCGCCAACCACCACTACATCATATACGCCAGCATCGTAAACCATGGCTTTCCTCCCGTAAATAAGCTTAGGGTTGATGCCCCTGCAAAAACCCCAAATTATGCTGTTTGAATGTATGAATCTGTAGGAGTCGCTAGACGCAGCATGGCAGCAACACCCTGTGAAGACGAGCGGCGAAAGGGGGCGAGCCCCATAACCCCGTGAATCCAGGACAAGCAGATGGTGTTGCCCATGCGAAGTCTGGCGACGAATATTTATGCATTCAAACTGGCTAAGTATTTCTTATTGCAGGGGCAACCCGGGTTGTTACTTCCCTATACAGAAGTCTCTGAAAATCCGCTCCATGACCTCGTCCTGCAGATTCTTGCCCGTAATCTCTCCCAGCCCGTCCAAAACCATGCCGATCTCTACTGCCAGGCAGTCCAGGGACACCCGAGCCAGTGTATCCCGAATAGCCTCTATCTGGGTCTGGCATTCCTCTAAAATCCGCTGCTGCCGCATACTGAGGAGCATCTCCAAATCATCCTGATCAGCCTGCCCGGTTAAAATCATCGCTTCAATAGTATCCTGCAATTCGGCCAGTCCCTGTTCTTCCTTAACTGAACCATAGATTACCGGGATACCCGAAAATCTGGCCTGCAGCTGCTCGGGTGTAATCTGTTTATCCAACAGATCGTCTTTGTTAACCAGGATAATGGTGCGCAGCGGATCAAGGCATAAAAACACCTCCTGATCCTCCTCAGTAATGCCCGAGGTTATATCCAGAATGAAAATAGCCAGGGCAGCCTCGCTTATAACCTGTTGGGCTATTTGCACGCCGATGCTTTCTACCCGATCCTCTGTCTTGCGGATGCCCGCGGTATCAACCAGGCGAACGGGTATGCCCTTAATGTTGATATATTCTTCGATAATGTCACGGGTAGTTCCTGGTATTTCGGTTACAATAGCCCTATCCCATCCACTCAGTTGGTTCAGCCAGCTTGATTTTCCCACATTAGGTTTTCCACAGATGACTATCTTTACCCCGGTGCGATAGATCTCAGCACGTTTTCCCGCCCTGAGCAGTTTTCCTATATCCGTTTGCACTTCTTCCAGCAAACCTTGTATCTCTTCGTAGTCGGGCTCACCAACCTCCTCGGGAAAGTCTATGCTGGCCTCAATCATGGCCGTTACCCTTATCATTTGCTCTTCCAAGCGGTGCATATGCCGACTGTTGTGTCCCGAAAGCTGTTTCGTAGCCAGATAGAGCGCTTTTTCACTTTTGGCCTGAATGATTTCAATCACCGCTTCAGCCTGGCTGGCATCCAAACGTCCATTAAGATAGGCCCGCTGCGTAAATTCCCCGGGTCTGGCCAGGCGAACCTGCTGGGACAAAACCTGCTGCAGGCATTGCCGGGCTGCTAACAAGCCTCCATGGCAATGTATCTCCACGGTATCCTCTGCTGTATAACTGTGCGGTTTACGCATCACTGCCAAAAGGCACTCATCTATCCGCTGCCCCTCTTCATCAACAATCCAACCCAATATCATATGGTAGCCACATACATCACGCAGGGAGCGGTTTTTCCGCCGCGGCTTAAAAACAGCCTCCACCTTTTCAATGGCCTCGCTGCCGCTGACGCGAATAATCGCTATACCCCCTTCGCCTGCCGGAGTGGCTATGGCTGCTATGGTTTCCTGCTGCAAGGATCTCATCCTCTTTCATAAGCCGTCTGCCGCGGCTGTTGCCGATATAAATATCTTACCAGATTCAGGGCCGCCTTACTAAAAGGTCTTATTCACATTAAAAAAGGCCCGCTAGCGGGCCTTTATTGCTTACCTTTTGAGCGATATAACCACTTTTCGATTGGGCTCATCTCCGGTTGAGTATGTGGTTACCTGCGGGTCGCCTTGCAGGGCGGTATGCACAATCCGTCTTTCTTGTGAACTCATCGGTCTCATAACCACATTCTTTTTTGTGTTTTTAACCTTGTCGGATAAGCGCAAGGCCAGGCTTTGCAAAGACTGTTCTTTCTTTTTTCGGTAGTCTTCCACATCCAGGATGATGCGTATTTTGTCTTCCCGATTGCGGTTATAAATAAGTCCGACAACAAATTGCAGGGCATTTAAGGTTTCCCCTTTCCTGCCAATGAGCAGACCAACATCCTTGCCGGCAATATTAATCCGCACCCGCTCTTCTGCATAATCAACCTTATCAATGCGGTAGGACAGTTTCATGCGGTTAAGCAGTTCCTCTACCACCCGGCAGATATCTTCACCCGGTTTTTCCCGCAGCGAGACCTTGACAACCGCCGGCTTCTTGCCCATAAATCCTAAAATGCCTTTAGTGGGCTCTTCTACAACTTCAATCACCACGTCATCAATATCACAGCCCAGTTCATCTAGTGCTGCTTTGATGGCTTCATCAACGTTTTTTCCTCTTTTTTCTACTACTTGCTCTTCCATGGTTGCTTTTGCCTCCTTTGTCCCTCCCTGCTGCCGATTCTTGTTCTGGATTGGAAGCCCCTTCGCTTTCTTCTTCATAATCCACGCCAAAACCTGGATCACGGCCTTCAATAGGCTCTTCGAACCTGGCTCCTACAGTGATTCCTGTTCCAGTGTTAAGCTTTGCCTGTTTGCTGCAGTAATTAACATACAGCTGCTGCAGTATCCCTAAAATATTAAAGGTAACCCAGTATATCGGTAATCCTGCGGGCATTGTTGCGGCGATCCATGCCATCATCAATGGCATCATGTACATCATGGATTTCTGGGCGGGGTCTTCTGCATTAATAGTGGAAACCCTTTGCTGTATATATGTGGTCACAGCAGCTAATATGGCCAGAATAAACAATGGATCTCTCTGGCCCAGGTTGGGAATCCAAAAAAATGCGGCATGGGCAGGATCCACAAATTGCAGACGCAATAAGGATTGATAGAACGCAATAAAGATGGGCATCTGCACCAGCAAGGGCAGACATCCGGCCAGGGGACTAACTCCTGATTCCTTGTAAAGTTCCGCCAATTTTTTCTGCATGACTTCAGGTTCGTTCTTAAAATTTTCCTGAATCTGTTTCATACGCGGCTGAATTTCTTGCATTCCCCGCATCGACTTCAACTGCTTCTGGTTGATGGGGAATAAGACCAGCTTGATAAGAACGGTCATCAAAATAATGGCCAACCCGTAACTGGGTACGCCCATGGCCTGAGTTACGCCATACAGAAATTGAATCAGGTTAGAAAACCATTGTACCAATGTATTCCACAACACACCCAAACTAAACCCTGCTGTCAGCCTATTACCGCCAGCAGGTTTCACCTCCTTAGAGTGAACCTCATCTCATTGATGTCATCGGATTTAAGCTTCAGGGCAAGGGATCATATCCTCCCTGATGAAACGGATGACACCGACAAATTCTCTTGACTGACAACCATCCTCCTTTTAAAACCCCGTACTTTTCAACTGCTTGCTTCGCATAACTGGAACAGGAAGGGAAAAAACGACATGCAGGGAACCTGTATATGCTGGTTTTCTGGTAAATTTCCAGCATCGTGAGTATTAGCTTCTTTAACATAACCTGGCCTTCCTAAAGGTATTAAAAAGATCTTGTTGCATTTGTTCGCTGCTGATTCCACTAATGCCCGGACGGGCATTTATTACTATATCAAAGGGCGTATTTAAAAGCGGCAGCATGTCATGCAAGATAGCCCTAAGCCGCCTTTTGACTCGATTTCTGATTACGGCATTGCCTACCTTTTTACTGACCACAAAACCAACCCGGTTATGGTCTTGCTGGCCGGGGTGAAAAAACACCAAGACATAGCGGCCCGGTATTCTTTGGCCCGCTTTATAGATATTATGGAAATCTTGCCCTGCACTTATGCGCTGTCTTTTTGCTAACATTCAGGACCTTCCCGAAAAAATTAAGGCCGTTTATGACGACCTAAGCTGATAGCGTCTTTCTGCCTTTTCTGCGCCTGGCTGCCAGTATTTTTCTGCCACTGGCTGTGGCCATTCTCTTTCTAAAACCGTGCACCTTTTTTCTCTGCCGGTTTTTGGGCTGGTAGGTTCTTTTCATTATTGGCTGCCTCCCTTATTATAAACACCATTTAATTATATTGACTTAAACCCCTGAATGTCAAGAATTCCACCAATTCTAAATACTTCTAAAATATGGCCCAATCTGCTATGATTATACTATATTTTTGTCTAGGTTTATCCCTAACCAGTTTGCGCTTGTTCAAGGCTTTGGTTATTATAGGTTTCTAAGCGCTTATCCACATATATATAATTATTCACAACCGCTTATCCACAAAACAACAGGAGGCTCACATGAATGTCGATTGACCATGCCATGATCTGGAGTAAGATCATGCAATCTCTGCGCGAAGAGATCGGATCCACCAGCTTTGATATCTGGTTCAGCCTGGTAAAATACGATTCTTTCCATAATAATAATGTTATTGTCATTGTCCCCAATTCACTCACCAAAGAATGGATTGAATCGCGTTATCTGGATACCATTCAAAGAAAGCTGCGCAGCCTGACCAACCAGGAGATTAATTTACTTCTTACCACCGATTCCGGTGCTGCCCACAAGGTTACCTCACTTAATCGTAAATATACCTTTAATACCTTTGTGGTTGGCAATAGCAATCGTTTCGCCCATGCCGCCTGCTACGCAGTTGGAGAATCCCCATTTAAAGCCTATAATCCGCTATTTATTTATGGTGGCGTGGGCCTGGGTAAAACCCATCTAATGCAAGCCATTGGTCATCATATACTGAGCAAAGACCCCAAGTTTTCGGTGATGTATGTTTCTTCCGAGCAGTTTACCAACGAACTTATTACCTCTATCAAAGACGACAACACCTTTGGTTTTCGCAATAAGTATCGCAACATTGATGTACTGCTGATTGACGATATACAATTCCTGGCCGGTAAAGAACGCACTCAGGAAGAGTTCTTTCATACCTTTAATACCTTGTATGAAGCGAACAAGCAGTTGGTTATCTCCAGCGACCGTCCCCCGCGCAATATACCCACCCTGGAAGATCGGCTTCGTTCCAGGTTCGAATGGGGTTTGATTACTGATATTCAACCACCTGACCTGGAAACAAGGGTAGCCATTTTGCGCAAGAAGGCCCAGGCCGAAAACTTGAATATACCCTATGATATTCTTGATTATATAGCCAATTATATTGATTCCAATATCCGTGAATTGGAAGGGGCTTTGATTCGCCTGGTGGCTTATGCAACGATCACCAACAAACCACTCAATATGACAACCGCCAGTGAAGCTCTTAAGGATATATTACCTCCGCCGCGGCCGCGCAAGATCACCATTGAACTGGTGCAAAAAGAGGTTGCTTCCTTTTATGGTATTGCCCTTACCGAGTTGCTGTCCAAAAAGCGTACCAAACAGGTGGCGTATCCACGCCAGATAGCCATGTACCTGTGCCGCAGGTTGACTGATGCTTCTTATCCGCAGATAGGAGAGCAATTTGGTGGTCGTGATCATACCACGGTAATACATGCCAATGACAAGGTTGAAAAGGAATTGTCCTCTGATTCACAATTGCAGGCTACCATAGGAATGCTGGCTAAAAAACTGGATCCAAATAATCACGAATAAAGTCGATTTATCCACAAGTTTATCCCATTAGGGGTTATCGACATCGCCATGATTAAAGATAGATATACACATATCCACCGCTCCTACTACGATTGTTACTAATTGTTAATAAGAAGAAGATGAAGAATAAGCCCTACAGGATAAAATGAGAAAAAATGTACAAATGTTTAATATGCGGGTTGGAGGGTTTTTAGTATGAAGTTTGTAATTGAAAAAAAGGAATTATCGACTATCACTACCCTGGTTCACAGGGCTGCTGCCAACAAAACTGCCATTCCTGTTTTGTCCGGATTATTGATTGAGGCCAATCAGGACAAGGGGCTGGTGATGACCGCTACCGATATGGAAATAGGCATAAAGGCAAACTCCGCTCAAGCTGAAATAGTGGAACCTGGCAGCGTCCTGGTTAATGCCCATTATTTTGCGGACTTTATCAAGCTGCTGCCAGATCTGCCTATTATTCTGGAACTGAACCGGGACAGCGCCAAATTGTCCATTCAATACGGGCGCTCTTCGGGTTTTATCAACACCTATCGTGAATTTGAGTATCCTGATTTACCGGTAGCCAATATGGATCGCAAGTTGAGTCTATCCCAGCAGGAGCTCAAAGAGGCCTTGCGCAAGACCAGTTTTGCTGCTGCCCAGACCCACTTTCGCCAGGTTTTTACCGGCTTGTTATTCGATGTGCTGACCAGCGGTGAACTGAGAATGGTGGCATCTGATACACACCGCCTGGCTTTCTACCGCTTGCAATTGGCGGAACCGGTTGCGGAAGCCTTCAGTTTTATCATCCCCATAAGAACGGTGAATGAATTGCTGCGTTTGCTTGAGGATAGTCCCGAACCGATCCATATTGCCCTTAGCGATAATAATGCCTTATTCTATCGTGATGATGTTATCCTGCATTCACGCTTGATAGAAGGTCAGTACCCCAACTACGAGCAGGTTATACCGACCTCTTTTAATACTCAAGTCACCATCAACAGTCATGTAATCTTGAACACGCTCGAGCGGGCTAAAATAATGCCTACCGATGACAAGTTGAAGATTCAACATGTACAGTTGGAATTGTCCGAAGAAGAAGTGGTGGTAAATACTTATTCGGAAGCTATAGGAGAAATCAAGGAAGTGATTGAAGAAATAGCTACCGAAGGGGAGCCAGATCTGAAAATATCCTTTAACACCAGCTATTTTCTGGATATAGCCAAGCTATTGAGCGGTGAGAGCGAAAAGATGACCATAAATCTATCTGGTTCACTGGGTCCGGCTATGATAAAAAATCCTCAAAAAGACAATTATATCTATATCCTGGTCCCTTTACGAACCAGCAGTCAATAAGAGAGTAGGATGGGCTATTGCAGTTAACGGAACTCCGCCTTCAACAGTTTCGCAACCTGCTCCGTTTGGATTTTCAACCACAGCCAGGTTTAAATATACTGGGCGGAGCCAATGCTCAGGGTAAAACTAACATCCTGGAAGCAGTATACGTTACAGGCACCACCACTTCTTTTCGCAGCGGCAAGGAGACCAATTTAATTAATCATCAGGCTTCATGTTGCATTATTAATGCCTGCCATCAAAAAGAAGATCGGGCAGTTCAGAGCCGCCTCTGTTTTGATAGGGAACAGGGTAAGGTTTTTCAAATAAACGGTAAAAAAGCCTATCGCAACCATGCTGATCGTCTGCGAGTGGTCCTGTTTACTCCAGACGATTTATATTTAATCAAAGGCAGCCCCGCCAAACGCAGAGAATTTTTGGATTTTACCCTGCGCCAGATTTCACGGCCGTATGCTTACGAATTCAATAATTATCTGGGTTTATTAAAACGCCGCAATGATATGCTGCGCAAAGAGCAGGGGCATCATAAGACCTATGCCATTATAAATGATTTGTTTATAAAAAGTGCTGCTGAGGTCACTATAGCCCGGATTCGTTTTATTCATCACCTGCAGGAAAAGGCCGGGATGATACACCAACGATTGGCAGGCACAGGTCATGAACTTAAGTTGCGTTATGCGCTGTCTTTTCCAGTCGATAGTGATACAATTAACCTGGATATCTTAAGAGAACATCTGCTCCATGCCGGCTATAATAAAAGGGAGCAGGAAAGAATTAGAAGAATAAGTCTAATCGGACCGCATCTTGATGATCTCAATATTTATATAGATAATAAGCTGGCCCGCTGGTTCGCTTCCCAGGGACAACAACGCCATCTGGTAGTGGTTTTAAAACTGGCCGAGATATATTCATTTGCTGCCATTACCGGTTATTATCCCATTTTCTTACTGGACGAAGTCTTAGCTGAATTTGATCAGCAGCACAAGGCGTTATTGCTGGAAGAACTTGCGCAAGCCAAATATCAGGCTTTTTTAACCTCAGTAGAAGCAATTTCCACGGTTCCGCCTCAGGCCGCGTTATATCAGGTCCACAACGGAACCATCACGCGAAAGGAGTAAAACCCATGTATATTCATCTCGGCAACAACTATATTATTTCCGCCCCCAGCATCATTGCCATTCTCAATTATGAACCCCCCATTTCCAACGATATCCGGGATATCGTGGAAATTGCCAGGATGGAAAAAAAACTGGTCGGTATCAGTGAGAAAGGCAAGGAAAAGGCAGTGGTCATATGTGATGATAAGGTTTATCTTTCACCAATATCCTCCGTCACCCTGTATAAGAGGGCGTTCCATCACCTGAAGGAGGGCTGATAAGTTGCAGAACGGTAACAATGATTATAATGCGGCTGACATACAAGTTTTAGAAGGTCTGGAGGCGGTGCGCAAGCGGCCCAGTATGTATATAGGCTCCACCGGACCGCGGGGATTGAACCACCTGGTTTTTGAGATCGTTGACAATAGCATTGACGAGGCCGTAGCAGGGGGATGTGATTTAATCGAGGTGAGCATTCAGCCCGGCAACAGGGTGGAAGTTTGTGATAATGGACGCGGCATTCCGGTTGACATTCATCCCGCGGTGGGAATTCCTGCCTTAGAGCTTATAATGACCACCCTGCATTCCGGGGGCAAGTTTGGTGGCAGCGGTTATAGCATCTCGGGAGGACTTCACGGGGTGGGTTTATCGGTTGTAAACGCGTTGTCCAGTGATATGGAAGTCAAGGTGCGCCGCAACGGCAACATTTACCGACAGCGCTATGAAAAAGGCATCCCCGTCAGTGGTTTGGAGATTTGCGGCAAAACGGACCAAACTGGCACCAGTATAAGCTTTTTACCGGATACCGGAATATTTGAGGATATCATATTTGATCGGGAGATTATTGTTCAGCGCCTGCGGGAACTCTCATTTTTAAATCGGAGCTTACGCATTCGATTCAGCGACCTGCGCGAAGAAGAACCGTATCAGCGGGAGTTCTTCTATTCCGAAGGGCTGCGCGATTTTATTGGCTTTGTAAACAAAAATAAGGAAATTATAAACGAAAAGCCGCTTTATTTTGAAACCAAAAAGGATGATGTCATCGTGCAGGTTGCGGTGCAATACAACACCGGCTACAGCGAGAACCTGTATTCCTTTACCAACAATATCCGTACCCAGGAGGGCGGAACCCATGAAGTAGGCTTTAAAAACGGCTTAACCAGGGTGATCAATGATTTTGCCCGCAAGCACAACCTGATAAAGGAAAACGACGGCAACCTCTCCGGGGAAGACATCCGTGAAGGCATGGCAGCAATAGTGTCGGTGCTGTTAAAGGATCCCCAATTCGAGGGGCAAACCAAAACCAAGCTGGGCAATACGCATATTCGTGGCATCGTAGAAGGAGCCATTTATGAGAACATGGCTTATTTCCTGGATGAAAACCCCAGTATAGCCAGAAAGCTGCTGGAAAAAGCCATTTCCGCCCGTCGGGCCCGGGAAGCGGCGCGCAAAGCCCGCGAACTGACGCGGCGCAAGAATGCCCTGGAATCTACTGCCTTGCCGGGTAAATTGGCTGATTGCAGTAACAAGAACCCGGCTCTATGTGAGCTATACATCGTGGAAGGAGATTCAGCCGGGGGCTCGGCCAAGCAGGGACGGGACCGGGAAATTCAAGCCATCCTGCCCTTGCGCGGCAAGATTCTCAATGTGCAGAAGTCACGGTTGGACAAGGTACTGTCCAATGAAGAGATAAAAGCCTTGATTACTGCTATCGGAGTGGGAATTGATGAAGACTTCGATATCAAGAAGGCTCGTTATCACAAGCTTTTTATCATGACGGACGCCGATGTCGATGGATCGCACATACGCGTCCTGTTGTTGACCTTTTTCTACCGCTATATGCGTGAGTTGATCGAAAACGGTTTCGTATATATCGCCCAGCCGCCCTTATATGGGTTAAAACGAGGCAGCGAAATTCATTATTTCCAAAACGAAGCCGATATGAATCGCTTCCTGGAAAACAGTGATAAAAAATGGACGGTGCAGCGCTACAAAGGTCTTGGTGAAATGGATCCCGAGCAGCTCTGGGAAACCACCATGAATCCAGAAAATCGCACCATCCTGCAGGTCAATATTCAGGACGCCATGGAGGCAGACCGGATCTTTTCCGACCTGATGGGGGACAATGTGCAGCCGCGCAGAGAGTTTATAGAAAACAATGCCCGGTATGCTACCAACCTGGATATATAGGAGGTGAAATGAATGGCAGAAGCAAACCTGTTCGATCGGGTAGTACCGATTGACATTGAGAAAGAAGTACAAAAATCATTTTTAGAATATTCCATGAGCGTAATCGTATCGCGCGCCCTACCTGATGTGAGAGATGGTCTGAAGCCGGTGCACCGGCGCATCCTCTATGCATTATATGACATGGGCATGACTCATGAGAAAGCCCATAAAAAATCGGCCAACATCGTGGGCGAAGTCATGGGTAAATACCATCCCCACGGAGATACAGCCATTTACGATACCATGGTTAAGATGGCTCAGGATTTCGGCATGCGCTATCCCTTAATCGATGGACACGGCAACTTTGGTTCGGTGGATGGTGACTCTGCTGCGGCCATGCGTTACACCGAGAGCAGAATGGCCAAAATCGCACAGGAACTGCTGCGCGATCTGGATAAAGATACTGTAGAATGGCGCCCCAATTATGATGACACCCGCCAGGAACCGCAGGTCTTGCCTGCCCGCATACCCAACCTGCTTATCAACGGGTCGGCCGGCATCGCGGTGGGCATGGCCACCAATATACCGCCACATAATCTGGTTGAAGTTATAGACGGATTGGAAGCGTTGATTGCAGATCCGGAGATATCAATTGATGATTTGATGAACGCCATCCCCGGTCCAGATTTTCCTACCGCGGGCATCATCAGGGGTACGGAAGGGATTCACAAGGCTTACCATACCGGTCGTGGCAGCGTGCGCATCCGGGCACGGCACACAATTGAAGAACGAAAAAATGGGCGCAACGCCATCATTGTCACCGAATTGCCCTTTCAGGTTAATAAAGCCCGCCTGGTAGAGAAGATTGCCGAGCTGGTACGGGACAAGAAGATTGACGGCATTGTTGATTTGCGGGATGAATCCAATCGCAATGGCATGCGCATCGTGATTGAGGTTCGCAAAGATGTCAATGTAAATGTAGTAGTCAACAAGCTGTTCCGCCATACCCAGATGGAAAACAGCTTTGGGGTTATCATGCTGGGACTGGTACACGGACAACCGCAGGTGCTAAACCTCAAGCAGATGCTGGAAAAATACCTGGAACACCGCCAGGATGTATTAACCAGGCGCACCCGTTATGAATTAAAGGTGGCCCTGGATCGGCTCCACATTGTAGAAGGGCTGCAGATTGCCATCGACCATCTGGATGAGGTCTTGAATCTGATCCGCGCCAGCAAAGACCGCGAAGCCGCACGGATGGGCTTGATGACACAATTCGCCCTGTCTGAAAGACAGGCCAATGCCATTTTAGATATGCGATTTGCGCAGCTAACCGGGTTGGAGCGTACCCGCTTACAGGAGGAGCATCAAGACCTCCTGGCCAAAATAGCGGACTATGAAGACATTCTGGCCAATCCCCAGCGTATCCTGACCATGATTCAAGCCGACTTACAGGAAATAAAAAAGAATTATGGAGATGCGCGGCGCACCGAGATTACACTGGAAGAAAGCGATTACAACATAGAGGACATGATAGAGGACCATGATGTGGTGGTTACCCTGAGCGATCGCGGCTACATCAAACGACACCCCCTGGAGACCTACCGTTCCCAGCGCCGCGGCGGGCGGGGCATCAGTTCGACCACTATTCGTGCTGAAGACGCTGCCTATGATGTGTTGGTAACCAGCGTGCTTTCCCAGGTACTGTTCTTTACCAATCAGGGTCGGGTGTTTACCATCAAGGCTTACCGCTTGCCGGAATCCTCACGGCAGGCTAAAGGCATGCCGGTAATCAACTTCCTCGAACTAAGGCCGGGAGAGCGGGTAACCACCATGGTTGCGGCCCGCAATATGGACGAAAACAAAAACCTTATCATGCTCACCAAAAAGGGTATCATTAAAAAGACCCCCTTGTCAGCATTCAGCAATATCCGGAGAAATGGCCTAATTGCGGTCAATTTAAAGGAAGATGATGAACTGGTGGGAGTGCGCCGGGTGGAAAGCGGGGATCGCATTATGATTGCCAGTGCCCGCGGTTTTTCCATCATGTTCGACGAAAGCCAGGTACGGGCTATGGGCCGTACTGCCGCCGGGGTCAAGGCCATCAACCTGACCGCTAAGGATTATGTCATCGGCATAGACAAATATCGCCAGGGGGCCTGGGTATTGCTGGTCACTGAAAACGGCTACGGCAAACGCACTCCGGTTGACGAGTTTAAGCAGCAAAAACGGGGCGGCAGAGGCTTAAAGAGCATGGCCATCACCGGTAAAAATGGCAAACTGGCCGCTTTTCGCACCGTTATCGATGGTGAAGAACTGGTGCTGCTTACCGGGGAAGGGCAACTGATTCGGCTGCAAGTAGATGACATCTCGGTGCAAAAACGTTATTCGCGGGGCGTGCTGTTGATGAAACTGCCGGAAGACGACCATATTGTTGGACTGGCCAAGTTTAAAGTAGAGAAAGAGGAGTAACCGGCAGCCACCCAGGAAGGAAGAATCATAATGCACGGCGGGACAATGTACGCTTTTTAGGGGGTTTGGTTGCAAAAGGCAACATAGTGTAATATAATTATTGCCAACTCAATTAATATAGTGAATGGTGATGAAAGGGAGCAGTAAAACTCAGCGCTGGCGAAGAGAACTGGTGGTCGGTGTAAACCAGTGTAGCCTGACTTTGAATCCACCCTGGAGCAGGCTGTGAAAGCAGCATCGATGGCTACGTTATAGCCGCTAAGTGGGTGCTACATGGTGGCATCAACAAGGGTGGCAACGCGGGAGAAAACCTCTCGTCCCTGCAGGGGCGGGAGGATTAGTTTTTTAAATATGATTTGCCAAGGGGGTTTATTCACATAATGATAGGGGAACAGTACTTATTGCTTCCCGGGCCGACGCCATTGCCGGAACAGATTATCAGGGCCATGAGCCGTTCCATGATCAATCATCGCGGACCAGCTTTTCATGATTTATTGTTTGAGGTTACGGCAGGTCTCCGTTCAGTTTATAAGACCCAGGGGCATGTTCTAATATACCCCTCCTCGGGGACAGGGGTGATGGAAGCAGCCGTAGCTAACTTTATCGCACCCGGGGATGAGGTTTTGGCTATATCTATTGGGGTATTTGGGGATCGCTTTGCTGCCATTGCCGAGGCATTTGGCGCAGCGGTGGAAAAGATCTCAGTTCCCTGGGGACAGGCCGCCGATCCACAGCTTATCAAAGACCGCCTGGCCAGGGATGTGAACAAAAATATCCAAGCAATATTAATCAGTCATAATGAGACCTCGACCGGGGTGGTTAATGACATTGCCGCAATAGGTGAGGCAATGGGGGATCATCCGGCTTTATTGATTGTTGATACGGTCAGCGGTTTGGCGGCGCATCCGTTTAAAATGGATCAATGGCGGGTTGATGTGGCCGCCAGCGGCTCGCAGAAGGCGTTTATGACCCCGCCGGGGCTAGGCTTTCTGGCCTTTAATGAGCGCGCCTTGCAGGTCCATCAGCAAAAACGCAATAGCAGGTTTTACTGGGATGTTACTAATGGTTTAGAATACCTGGAAAAGGGGCAGACACCTACCACTCCAGCCATATCCCTGTTTTATGGATTACAGGAAGCCCTGCGTATGATGGCCGAGGAAGGCCTGGAGCAGATTATTAAACGCCATCAATACTACCGTGACTTGATCAGGGATGCGGTAACGGCTATGGGTTTGGGATTACTGGCCTCAAACGGGCAGGCCTCCTGTTCGGTCACCTCAGTCCTGGCACCGACGGAATGGGGTGCCAATAGAATTTGCCGGGATATATTGGAACAGTATAATATCGTTCTCGCCGGGGGGCAGCAGGATTTGTATGATGTTATTTTTCGCATCGGTCATCTGGGCTATGTTAGAGAGTTGGATCTTCTGGCCATATTAGCGGCATTGGAAATCATCCTACTTAAACTGGGCCATGCAGTAGAATTGGGAGCCGGTGTTAAGGTTGCACAGCAGCATATATTGCGACACCATAATGAGATTGTACGCTGAGGAAGGGGCGGTAAAAATGAAAAAGAAAAGAGTTATCGTCAGTGAACGCATAGCAGAAGAAGGCATCGCGCTATTAAAAACGGAGCTGGATGTCGATTATCAGGACGGTATATCAAGGCAAGAATTGTTGAGCATCATTGATCAGTATGATGCCTTGATAGTACGCAGCGTAACCCAGGTTGACGAAGAATTGGTGTCACGCGGCAAAAACCTCAAAGTTGTCGGGCGGGCCGGCAACGGCATTGATAATATCGATGTTGATGTTTGCACCCGCTATGGGATAATTGTCGCCAATACTCCGGACAGCAACACCATCTCAGCAGCAGAGCAAACCATCAGCCTATTGCTGTCCTCGGTTCGCAACACCGCCTGGGCCAGTCATTACTTGAAAGAGGTCAAATGGGACCGTAAACCATTCCGCGGGGTGGAGCTTTATGGAAAAACCGTGGGCATTGTAGGCCTGGGACGCATTGGTTCCATGGTAGCCACCCGCCTTAAGGCCTTTAACATGAGGGTTTTAGCCTATGATCCCTATATATCCGAGCAGCGCTTTGAGCGCTTTGGGGTGGAAAAGGTGGACACACTGGAAGACTTGATGAAGGAAGTCGACTTTTTAACCGTCCATACCCCGCGCAATGAAGAGACCATGCATATGATCAATGAAGATATGTTTGCTCTGGCCAAAGACGGCATCAGGATAGTCAACTGTGCCCGCGGCGGTATAATTAAGGAAGAGGCCATCCTCAGAGGTCTGCGCTCCGGCAAGATTGCCAGTGCCGGGTTGGATGTTTTCGAAAAAGAACCGGCAGAAGCCAACCCGCTGTTCGAATTCAATACCGTGGTGGTGACCCCGCATCTGGGAGCCGACACCTTCGAAGCCCAGAAGCGAGTGGGGGAGACCATTGCAGAGCAGGTTATCAAGGCCCTGCGCGGCGAAATCGTACCCAATGTGGTCAACCTGCCTACCATGGTCAGCGAGGAACTGAATTATCTCAAACCGTATATCATCCTGGCAGAAAAAATGGGGATGTTCTATTATCAAATGGCTAAAGCCCCGCTTGGTCGGGTGGACTTAACCTACAGCGGCCCGGTCACCATGAATGAAACCGAAATGCTGACCGTGGCATTTTTACGGGGGCTCCTCCATCCTGTCCTGGCCGAAAAGGTCAACTATGTAAATGCTCGCTTAATGGCCGATGAACGGGGTATAGCGATTTATGAGCATAAAGAAGCGCAGAGCCCCAAGCGCTACAAGAATCTGATCAGCGCCAAGATGTTCAACCACGACTATTCATTGGAATTGGCCGGGACCTTATCCCGGGCCAGAAATCCGCTGCTGGTTGAAATCAACGGTTATGAAACCGAAAACGATCTGGAGGGCTATGTAATCATAGTAAAGAACGAAGACCGCCCCCGAGTGATTGGCCCCTTTGCCACTGCTCTGGGGGATGCCGGGGTCAATATCGCCTCCATGAAAACAGCGCGCAAGGCCAAAGGCGACATCGCGATCATGTTGCTCAATGTGGATAATAAGGCCGAAGAGGATGTCTTGGAATCATTAGGCAAATTGGACGGCATTGTTGGCAAACCCCGGCTGCTATATTTCTAGCTCTGGGCAAAGGAGGCATTACCGTGTTAGATGCAAAACTTATCCGTGCCCAACCCCATATAGTAGAGGCCGCCCTGGAAAAAAGGAATATCTTCGGCGCCCTGGAGCGTTTTCTTATCCTGGATGAGGAGCGGCGCGCTATTTTGGGAAAGGTAGAGGAGCTTAAAGGCTTTCGCAACACCGCCTCAATGGAAGTGGGACGCATGAAAAGGGAAGGATTGGAGCCAAATGCTTTAATGGAACAGGTTCGTCAGGTGGGCCTGGAAATTAAAAGCCTGGACGAGCAGCTTAAAATCATTGAGACTAACCTGGAGACCATCCTCCTTAATATTCCCAATCTGCCTCATGAGTCGGTGCCGGTAGGAGCGGATGATAATGACAATGTGGAGGTGCGCCGCTGGGGTGATCCGCCCTCGTTTGATTTTAAACCACAGGCGCACTGGGATCTGGGGCCAGCCCTGGATATCCTGGATTTTGAGCGAGCCGCCAAGCTTTCGGGAGCGCGTTTCACGGTTTACAAAGGAGCTGGTGCCCGCCTGGAACGGGCTGTAATCAACTTCTATCTGGATGTGCATACCGCAAAGCATGGCTACCGGGAAATCCTGCCCCCTTTTATGGTCAGTGCTGACTGCATGACCGGAACCGGGCAATTACCCAAATTTGCTGAAGATATGTTCAAGGTCGAAGGACGCGAAATGTATCTGGTGCCTACTGCTGAGGTGCCCCTGACCAATCTGTATCGCGAGGAAATCCTGGAATACAGCCAGCTGCCTATCTATCTGACCGCATATACTCCGTGTTTTCGTGCGGAAGCGGGTTCACACGGACGGGACACCCGGGGCGTAATCCGCCAGCACCAATTTAATAAGGTAGAACTGGTCAAAATAGTAGCCCCGGAAGATTCCTATGCGGAACTGGAAAGCCTGACCGCCAATGCTGAGCAGGTCTTGCAGCTACTGGGCCTACCCTACCGGGTGGTACTGTTGAGCACTGGGGACATGGGATTTTCCTCAGCCAAAACCTATGACCTGGAGGTATGGATGCCCAGCTATGGAGCTTATAAAGAGATCTCCTCCTGCTCCAATTGTGAAGATTTCCAGGCCCGGCGGGCTAACATGCGTTTCCGCCCCGATGCTAAATCCCGGCCGCAATATGTGCATACCTTGAATGGATCCGGGGTGGCTGTAGGCCGAACCGTAGCCGCTATTTTAGAGAACTACCAGCAGCAGGACGGCTCCATTGTGATACCGGAAGTGCTGCGTCCCTATATGGGTGGTATGGAGATTATAACTGCAGAAAAAAACACTTAGAGAAAAATGGGGGACAGATGTCTTGTTCACCCTGGTGCGGGGAATCCAAGCCCCGTCGCCCCTGTTCATAGAGGCTGGTGTCACAGAGGCTGGTTGACATTGAAGAAGCCCTGTGATATACTACTTTTTGCATTGGATACGGATGGAACCTTCGCAATGGAGGGGTGTCCGAGCGGTTGAAGGAGGCGGTCTTGAAAACCGTTGAACCTTTGCGGGTTCCGTGGGTTCGAATCCCACCTCCTCCGCCACTTTGCAACAAAAGGGGCATAAGCAGGAACAAACATGGAGAGATGGCCGAGCTGGCTGAAGGCGCTCGCCTGCTAAGCGAGTAGACGGGCTTAAACCTGTCTCGAGGGTTCAAATCCCTCTCTCTCCGCCATTTTAATGCTCTGAAGAGGTTCCAAATTCCAAAACAACTGAATCAATGCAACCACGCGCCCGTAGCTCAGCTGGATAGAGTAACAGACTACGAATCTGGAGGTCGCAGGTTCGAATCCTGCCGGGCGCGCCATTGTTTTTATTGTTTACCCGTTTACCAGAAAATCAGGCGCCCGTAGCTCAGCAGGATAGAGCAACGGTTTCCTAAACCGTGGGTCAGGGGTTCGAATCCCTTCGGGCGCACCATTTGGCGGTGAACCCTGTGACAAGGGATGAAGATTATATGCGCCTGGCCTTGCAACTGGCCCGCGAAGCCATGCAGGCCGGGGAAATCCCTATAGGTGCCGTGATAGTAGCCGGAAACAACATCATCGCGCAAGCCCGCAATGAAAAAGAGTCCTGCAACGATGCCACTGCCCATGCAGAGTTGCTTGCTTTGCAGCAGGCAGCTTTTAGCCAGAAAAACTGGCGGTTAAGCGAGGCCACCTTGTACTGCACCCTGGAGCCCTGCGCCATGTGTGCAGGTGCCATGGTCAATGCCCGTTTGGGCCGGCTGGTATACGGAGCCCGAGACAGCAAGGCAGGTGCGGCTGGATCCATTTTGGATGTAGTGCGCTTCCCGGGCTTGAATCATCAGGTACAGGTAAAAGCGGGGGTTCTGGAAGAGGACTGCGCCCGCCTGTTAAGTGAATTCTTTGCAGATTTGAGGAGAGATGGCCGAGTTGGTCGAAGGCGCTCGACTCGAAATCGAGTAGGCGGCTAAACCCCGCCTCGTGAGTTCGAATCTCACTCTCTCCGCCAATTGATCAAAATTGTGTTTAATAAGCAGAGGGGTAAAGCACGTCAGGGTCGGATAATATGCTTCACCCGAAACAAAAGGCGTATCGCCTCTGGAAACAGCAATTGAACCGGAGAAAACCGGTACGGAACAACATAAAAGCAGAAGGCCAGTCACGATTAAGTGGCCGGCCTTCTGCTTTTTTATTCTTGTTGCCGCTGCGAGATAGCAGGTGGTAAGTGTTTCCGGCTTCAAAGGAGTGATCTGGAGGGCTTTTATCCGGCACCACAACAGGAAGCGCCACCAGCCAGGGCAGAATCATGGTGGAACGATAGTAGCCAGGCCATCCCTTCTAATCAGTATTCCCCCCCTTTATACTCGCAGGTGATGTTGACGTTTAAATGTCTTTTTAGACAATTAACCGTTTCCTCAAAGGGGTAGCCCTCTTCAAATAAGCCGGAGTAAAGCGTATCGCGCGTCTGTATCTCCAGCTCTGTAAGCCTCCTTTGTGTCAGGGTGATCGAAAGGATGTCCTTTTCATCAAGAACGATAGGCTCTGCTCCCTCCGCCGTAACAGGGATAAGCAGCAGCCGGTTTTCTCCCGTCTGCAGACGAAAGGGCGTTGTTTCAAAGAGACCGGTTTTCATCCGGATGACGATGTCCATATAAAACACCTCAAATTGAATATAATGGAAAGCCGCTGCCTGGGCAATTGGGTGATATAAACTGGCAGTGACAAAAATGCGGCATGAACCATGCCAGTATTTCTTGCAACGGAAGGATAATTTTTATAAGCTAAAACAGGGGGAAAAATGTCATGACATTTGCTGAAAAGCTTGATTTCTTAATGAGTGTAACCGAGACATCTAATCGCCTACTGGCCAGCCGCGTGGCTCTGGATGCATCCTATATCAGCCGCCTGCGCCGAGGCAAGCGACTCATGCCGAAGGATAGCAGTATTATTCGAAGTATGGCCTCCTGCCTCGCGCGGCGCTGCTCCAAGGACTACCAGAAAAGATCATTATCTGAAGCCCTTAAACTGGCCAGCTTCCCTGACGATGCAGTGCTCGCCGGGGAACTCGCCTATTGGCTGCTCAGCAATGACGCCGACAGCATGCAGTCGGTGGGTCATTTCTTAAACGGCCTTGCGGACATTGGTAACCGGCAGTGTCCGGAGCGTCCGTCCGAGCCCTTTCGCCTTTCCTTTCCTCAGGAACCCATATCTGTTTATTACGGCATCGAGGGCAAGCGCCGGGCCGCTGAGTTATTTCTTTCCGAGGTCGCCAGGCGGGAAACGCCTCAGACACTGCTGCTTTTTAGCGACGAGGAGACCTCCTGGATGGCGGGGGACCCGGAATATACACGGAAGTGGGCGGAACTAATGGTCAGCATCCTCTCCAGAGGGAATTATATCAAAATCATCCATACCATTAGCCGGGATCTTGACGAAATGCTCAGCGCCATCAGCCAATGGATGCCCTTATACATGAGCGGGCTCATCGAACCGTTCTTTTACCCCAAAAAAAGGGATGGTGTTTTCAAGCGGACCCTGTTCATAGCGCCAGAGACAGCGGCGGTGGTCTCAAACTCCGTGGGCGATCAGGTATCCCTGGCTGCGAATGTTCTATACCGCGACCGTGCCGCCGTAGCTTCCTTTGCTGGAGAATTTCTGCAATACCTGCGTCTATGCCGCCCGCTGATGCGGATTTTTACCGCGGGGGAACGGGAGGAATGTTACGCTACCCTGGCCGAATTTGAACGGGAGCGAGCTGATACGCTGATTAAGACCGAATCCCTCTCCCTGCTAACCATGCCCAAAAACCTGCTCAGGCCTATACTCAGGCGATCCGGCATAGACGAACTTAAGAACGTTTCGGCACATGAAACGCGACGCAAAAACTTTCTGGAAAAGCTGGGCTCGAACCGTTTCACTGAAATCATAGCGTTGCCAGATATCGGGACTGCGAATAGCGGGGGTGTCAAGGTGTCCATGTCGGACATGCTGGGCGGTGGAGCCGTGTATTACACCCCGGAGGAGTTTGCCGCCCATCTAAAGCATGTCATTACGCTACGGTCCCATGAAAACTATCATGTCCATTTAATCGGGCCGAGCGAAGACCGGTACATAGTCTACGCTCGGGAGGAGATCGGCGCCATCGTGGCAAAAACCTCCCAGCCGCCGCTGGTGCTGGCCATGAGCGAGAGCAATATGACCGCCGCCTTCTGGGACTTCCTGAGAAACACGATCAGGGCCAAGGCCTATAAAGAGCCAGAGAAGGCTGTTACCATTGCCGTGTTGCGGGACTACCTTACTAAGCTTAAGGGCAAAAGCGGGTTATAGGTTGCTACCATGTTGCGTCTAACGGCTCCTACATATTTATACATTCAAAGCAGGGACATCAACCTTAAATCCCTTCTAGAAAAGCAACCCATCGCCAGTTCCAATGTATGAGTACTCCTATCTAGATTTCATCTGGGCAATCCCGTCTGCATGTCTCAGGGAGAATGGGGTGCCGAGCCAAAATAAGCCATGGGGTGGTGGTCCCCTCGCCATTTCCCTAAGGCTCGCCCCCTTCCCGCCTGCATCCTTAAAGGGTTGATACATATTATGTTACCTCGCCCGGCTCCTAGATAGCTCCGGGAGAGCGATGTTCGACAATTTAACCGATATTTGGCATAAATCGTGCCATCAAACTGGCAATGCCAAATAGGTCTTTTCAAGTACCTAGGAAGAGGAAATTGTTAGAATTTACCCGAAGGGGAATGTTGTGGTTTATGAAGTTGCCCGGCCAACAAGGATGAATTATAAGGAGGGATCTTTCGCTTGTGAATATGCTAGCCCAAAGTGCACCGCCCCGCTGGAAAACCGCATTGAATATGATTGTTAATCCGGGAGAAGTAGTAAAAAATCAAATGACCAGGATCCCCTGGCCGTACTCCTTGTTGATATCCGGCTTGTCGTTCACCCTGTTTTTTTTGCAAACCGGCCTGGACATGCTGCGTTCAGGGCAAATTGAAATCACCACCGTTATTCTGATCACCATGCTGGGATTACTGTATGGCACGGCAGGAGTTGCCCTTATTGCGGTTCTGGTCTGGGCCCTTTCCCAGGCGGCGGAACGTAATCTAAGCGTGGAATGGGCTATATCTTCATTTGCTTTGGGGTACTCTGCTACTTTTGTCTATGCCCTGACCGGACTTGTTTTTTCGTTGGCCCTGGGTTGGAAAACAGCGGTTGCCTTTGGCGTAACCGGCGTCTTGTGGGCTTTAAGACCCAACTTGTTTACCATAAAACAAATGTCAGGTGAGCGGAACGCCTTCAGTATAGCCATGACTACCTTATGCGGCGCCATCCTTTTATTCGGCTGGGCATTACTGGGAAAACTCGGCGCTTAAAAAGAAGTGATTAATTTTTAGGAGGCTGGTCAAGGTGGAAATGAGATTGGGATATGCAGACGGGGCCGGACCCGATAGGGTCAAGTTCTGGCCGGTCTATCTGTGCTTCGTTTTATTCGGCATAATGATTCCTTTCAGTAAACCGGAATTTAAAATAATGACTCTGCTACTGTCCCTCTTCCTCTCACTGGTTGTGGGACTGCTGGCTGTGAATCTGCTGATAATGACCTTTAATGCCGGCAATGCCGCCTTGCGCGAAAACAGCACTTCCTTTGCCCGGGAGGCGGTAGGAAACGGGATGTTATTTATGATCCCATTTACCGTCCTGGCTGTTCTGGCCAAGTTTGTCTTAGGCTGGGACGCGGTGATGCCTTTTGCTTCGGCGGCCATAATGACGGCTGCGGCTGCGGCCGGAACCGAAGTCATGAAAAAAGGCGCCCAGGGCATAAAAAATGTATTAATCCCTTCCGCACTGGCTTTTGTGCTATCTACCGGCTGGATGATGCTGACAGGCATCCTGCCGTAAGAAAGAGGAGGTAAATAGCTTGTCGATCTTACATTTAGCTGCCAACCGAAAACAGATAAAGAAAACTTTGCTACCCTTCATCACCGCAGTGTTGTTCTTAATGCTGTGTGTGGCCGGCGTTCCTCAAACCGCCGTAGCTGCTGGAATAGGGGATGTGGTTACTCAGGTGGCTAAAGCTAATTATGCCTCTCCGGAGTTTGAGTTTGGAGCCGAGAAGATGACTGGGCTGAGTATAAAAATGCACGCAGGCTATGGCGGGTCTGGGAACGGATATGGCGGAGTGACAGTTTTGGGACCTGCTGATGCAACCGGTATGCAAACCATGCTTAAATATGTTGATAGCCAGACCAATCATACCAACATCCACACCAAGAAAATGAAAGGATGTGAGGTGCGGGAATATACCATGTCTGATGGAGCCGGAGTAGGGGTGATTCTGCCGGATTATTTCGTTACGGTCGAATTTTATGAAACTGGCCGCGGCAATGCAGCAGACATTCAAGCCGCTTTAAATATTGCCCAGCAAACCCTGGACGGGCTGGATCGCGCTGGTCTTTTAAGCCAGGCGGCTCCTGATATTCAAAGCGGAGCAAAAGAACCGAAAACCTCAGAACCCCCCGCAATTGGTACAGTTGAGACCGCTAAACCTCTGGATGAACCGGTTAAGGTTTCCGACACTACGAATATTGCCGGGGTATATAATGGACCCACGGTTCCCACCACATTCAGTATTAACAGCCCTCACCTGGTGACAGAAATACACGACTATCACTGGAACAATGCCAAAGGGGCAACGCCTGGGACCATCGGATTACAAGACCAGAACGGCAAAATATTTGGTCCCTGGCAGGCCGTCGGGACTCCGGGCCAGGGTGGTGTGCCCAATGCCAACTGGCATGTTTACCCCGGCATCGTTATCCCGGCGGGAACATATACCGTCGTTGACTCAGAACCGTCCACCTGGTCGCAGAATACGAGCTCCGGCGGCAAAGGTATGGGGTATGTAAAAGCCACACCGCATTTTACAGTTACGGGCGGTTCAGTAGACGGTTTAACAACACCGGTTCCGGGAAAAGGGAATTCTTCGCCGTGCGACTGTGAGAAAAGTCCGGCTGGAGTTGGTGCGGTTGGCAATATACCAGGACCCTCCAATGCCACTGAAGCAGTGGTGGGTGTGGCGGTACCGGGATTGATCGCTACTGCCTTAGGGGCTTTGGGCGGCTTGGGCGGAGGCGGTGGATTGGTGCCGCCAGGTGCCGGTACGCCTTTATACCCCAATGGCACAGGACCCTTGCCCGGAGCAGGCGGAGCACCTGGGACCGCAAGCAGAGCACCCGGCATGGGCATGGTCACCAGTCAGATCGGACGCCGCAGCAGAGAAGAAATCTTAATCGATACGCCGGATATGTTTGAAACCCCGGTTCCGGCTCAGGAGGCGGGGGTCATTATCGATACCCTCCATACTAAGGATTCTGTTACCAACTCTGATACTATGATCGAAACCGCAGATGAAGCAGGGGTATTTGTCAGGCCTGACCCCGATATATTCATTGAGACTGCTCATGAAGAGCTGGGTGTGATCCTGCCGGTTCAGGAGGATGGGATCATTATCGATACCCCTCATGTTGAGGATTCTATTACTGATCCCGGTATTTTGATCGAAACTGCAGACGAGGCGGGAATATTTGTTACTTCGGATTCCGATATATTGATTGATACTGCCCCCGAAGAACCGGGAGTGGTTTCTCCCGGCGCCAAGGATTTATATGATGATGTAGCCGAAGGAGAGATTTTCATCGATACCAGTGCGGTGGAAGGAAAGACAGGAGACGGGGCTGCCCCTGGTCCGAAAGAGGGTATTTACGACCGGGAAGGCTACGATGAAGCAGGCTTTGACCGGGATGGGTTTGACCGCAACGGTTTTGACCGGGAAGGTTTCAATAAAGATGGTTTTGACAAGAACGGATTCGATCGGGAGGGCTATGATAAGTCCGGATTTGATGCTCAGGGTTATGACAAAGAAGGATTTAGCCAGGCCGGCTTTGACCGGGAAGGATATAACCGCGAGGGGTTTGACCAAGCCGGTTTTGACCGAGAAGGCTATGATGTAAACGGCTATAACCGCAGCGGTTTTGACGCCAAAGGGTATGACAAACAAGGTTTTGACAAGGAAGGTTTTAATAAGGCGGGCTTTGACCGGGAGGGCTATGATCGTAACGGTTTTGACAAAAACGGCTGGGACCGCGAAGGCTACGATAAGAGCGGTTTTGACAAAGAAGGCTTTGATCGTAACGGCTTTAACCGGGAAGGACAATCCAAAGAAGGTTATGATGCAGATGGCTACGACAAAAAAGGCTTCAATGAGCATGGCTATGACAGGGACGGCTATGACCGGGAAGGATTTGACTTCGAAGGTTATAACCGGGATGGGTATGATCCCTGGGGTTATAACAAACAGGGCTATGGCAAGGATGGCTATCACTGGAGCGGTTATAATGCGGATGGTTACGACCGCACTGGCAGGCATTGGAGTGAAAACCCCTACAAGGATAGTCCTTTTGATGTCACCGTAGTAAACTCTGGAAATCCTTTTGCTGAGAATAAAGATGTGATTGCGAGTGTAGAAGTAGAGCTGGATGCTAATGGGAATGTCATTGGCGGAAGAAACCTGGCCGATACTTGGAAGCCCTCTAAACCGCCCTTGGGAGAACCTTATCCTCGGACCGCGGAAAAATATGGACCCAAAATCTGGGATGATAGGATACCGGCGGAAAAACCCGAAAAACCAACGATTCCAACCAGCGGTGATTCTGGCGTTATTGGTCCGGAAGACCCCATGAATACACTTAAGAACCATGATCTTGGCCCGGGAAGGGAAGTCGCGCCCGATGGTCAGTCAAGCAGCGGACTATCTATACCCGAACAAGATATTCCCGGGGCAGGTGATATTCCGCAAGAAACCATTCCAGATTTGCCTCCGGTTACTGGACCGAAGCATGGAGATACCATCACCCTGCCCGGTAAAGATGGCCGGGACTACGTTTTGGATTACAATGCCGAAACCGGAGAATGGGAGAATATTCTAACCGGCGGCAAAATTCGCAATGAGGACCTGGAATCGTATGTAAGAGATTTCAACCGTTGGCAGGATGATGTTGCTGAGGATTTAGGCCGTTCTGCCCGCGATATGGAAAAGATGATCAGCCGCCAGGATGCCACCAGCAAGGCTATTGATGAAGCCATGGGCAAGTGGAAGAATTTGGAGCAAATGCAGAAGGCGGCTGATAAATACGGAATTGGTGAAAAGGGCGGCCCGGGTGATATGGATAAAGCTATCCAGGATCTGAAGGATGACATGCTGGCGGGCAAAGAAGTAGACAATGACCGCATGGAACAGCTGAAGAATATCATCAAAAACCGTATCGAAGGAAAAACCACCGGGGATTCCGGACTGCGTAAAGAAGAAGACTGGGTGGATACACTGGGCTATGCACTCGAGGCAAACCTGGCTACCGCCAAGGAAGTGGTAACCGGGGAAAAAGATGACGGCAGCACATCATGGCTAGGGATAGGCGCCCGAATTATGATAACAACTGCTACCGGAGGGGTTGCCGGAAAAGTATTAGATGGTGGTTTAACAATTGCTGAAGCGTTATCTCGCATAAAGGATTCAGTAGACAAGGGAGAATCAGATTTCCGGGCAGTTTCCAAGGCCATCGGACTGGTGGTTTTGGGAGAAGAAGCTGGATGGCTGGCAGGAGCAGGCGCCAGTGCATTAAACAAAGGGATGCTGGAAAGATTCCCGGTATTTACCAATAAGGCTGCGGATTTGGTTGAAAAGGCGCTCTTAAAAGGCAGTGCTTTAAACCAAATATGGAGTCGGAAATTAGGACTTATCAGCAGAGAGTCAGCGGAAGCAGCCTTAGATCAAATCAATAGAAGACTGGTCGATATAGGCGGGGATAAAGCCGCGGATAGCATCATAAAGCGAGCCCGAGGACAGGGATTATCGGTGGCAGATTCTTTCGTTGATGTATCTAAAGCGGGCAAAACCGTAGCCGGCAGCGGCAATGCTGCTGCCAAAGGCGTTGGCAAAGTCGCATCCAGAAGCGACGAAGCTGTCAAGGGGGCACAGAAAGCTGCGGCGCCAAAAACGGTGTCAGCAGAAACCCCTGGCCTGAAGATTGACAACAAAAGCTTTAAGGAGGCTGGTCTGCCGCCTGATTTGAGAGGCATGCCGGGCCGCGACCAGAAATCTATTCGGATGATATGTGATAAACATGGGGTTAAGGCACATATGAGGCCTACAAATCCTGAGTCTAAAGTATGGCTTGAAGGCGGCAAAGCTCATCCGAAGCCGGAGATGCTGAAGACAAAAACCATAAACGACCTGGATGTTGAGCTAGGCTATCCCCAAGAAAATATCGGAACGGTGGGGTGCAGGAAGCCAGATCCGCTGCCGTCTGTTAAGCCGGACAAGATGACGGATGCCCATTGGAATAGCTTACAAAAGCGCCACAGCCAGAGAATGACTGAATATACGGACCAAGTCGAGAAACTTAGACATTTGGAGCAAGAGGGAAAAATCCTCTGGGATCAAAAAACCGGGATAATCTATAATAAGCAAACCATGAAACCATATGCCGGAGATCATGACGCCTTTGCATTCGTAGATGCTGTCAGCGGAAAACCGGTATCACCCAGGGTAAATGAGCAACTCAACCGGGAATTGCAGTCCTTGGGGGCTACCCAACATCCCGAACATGTGGGCTGGGATTACTCAGGACTCTCTGATAAGGTTCCCGAGGGGTCTTTGCCCGGAGCACAATCACCGCGGGAAATAGCAGAGGCGATAGACAGGAAAATTTTAAGCGGTCATGATGAAGGCGGACAGGCTCTGAATACTTACGATCCGCTCAGAGGGGAAGAGGGCGGTTGGACTACTAACTGGTGGAAAGGGGGAGTCCGGGAATGAAGACCATGAATGCCAATAAAAGAAAGGTGTTTTTACAGAAATACTTTGAAAGATTGGAAAAATGGCGGGAATATGACCTGGAACAGGCCTGGCAAGAAGCCGGGGAGGAACCTCCTGCTGAAATGGAAGAACTGCAAATGAGACTGATGGAGATGAGGGACGAATATGCGGAAAACCTGCCGGTAGTGCCCCTATCCCGGTGCCCTTTTAGCGGCGCAGCAGTTAATTACTGCATAGACTTATTAGGCCTTAACGGTTTGTGGTGGAATTATGATGCCCCGGTACGGCGGACAGAAGAATTACCCCTCACCTACTTTGCTTTGGATGGTGCTGTAACACTTAAAGGCAACCTCGAGACGGCCCCATTTTTATGCAAGCCAGGTGCCGGGGTTCCTGGTGTTCTGCCCCGGTTATTAAACCATGATAAAATACAGGCGGTTATTTCCGCTGTTCCCGTCGGTGGTCACCAGGGCTATGCCATATTTTATTTTGCCCTGGAGATTCCAGTTGGATTGCTCAGGGTCAACACTTGGGGGACCGGGCGATATACCTTTTTAGATCAAGAGAACATGGTTCGTTGGGGGGAATTTGACTTAAGCATAGGTGATTATGATTTTGAACTGGGCAAATGGATCGAATCAGGTAAACTGCATTGGATAAAACCGGGTGATGAGTCGTTAACCTTAAACTCGTCCACTGAAGACTGTCCCTTTATCGGGCTTACGGGCAACCGCGAACTGCAGCGCATAGAAAGAGGTATAGTTTGGAGTGGAGAGACTTATTAAGTCATTGTTGGAGATCCAATAAGGGAGGCATGAAAATGGGAACGGATCTGGAAAAGCAGAAAAACACAGAAGTTTTTAAGTTGGCCCCAGTAGACATAGACCATCTGTTCAGACGATCCGGGTTAAATGGCAATCAATTATCTCCGTTTCAATATAATGCGGAACAGGCAGCCATCAGTAGCCCATCGGAATTTTTCAAAGTCCTGACCGAGAGTTCCAGGTTTAATCAAGTCGCCAGATGTTTACTGGAACCGGATATAAAAATTGAATTCAACCGCGGCGGAGCAGGTACTGCCGATGAAGCATACTATGTGCTGTTATCCAGACCTGACCAGGCGGCAGCCGCACTATTGGTAAACGCAGAGGGGGATTTTTTAGTACTGTTGTTTGATGATTGGGCAGCCTACCTGCAATGGTGGTCACCAATATATGTATCAAGCGGCCTCAGCAGTTATCAGGCAGTATTCCCCCAGGTTATGGAAACGGAAGTCCTTATCTGTGCCCTGCACTGTATTGATATCTACCGCCGCTCCTATATGGAAAGCATGCTGGAGTACAGCGGCGATTTGAATTTGTCGATAACCACCCAGGATTTTGTCGATCTTTTGAAACGAGCCTTAGCCAGCCAGGATAGACGCTGGCTCTTGCCTACCCTGTTTGAACTTACCCCCGGCTTAAAAAACAGCAGCCTGGCCCTGAAACCGGAGCATATTAAACAGTTGGAGCAATTCGATTTTGCTGCCGATAATGAAGGTATCTTGACCTTGGGAGAAAGGGCAAGAATCATAGGGACAGAGTTTATTACCAGTTGGATGGGGGGCCTGGGCTTTCAGGCCACTACCTTAATCAAGGGCGAAGAACGCAGCCTCTCCCGGGTATTTCTAGCTGCTACAGCCTTTACTAACCATCTGATTTCCTTTGAGAATGAGGCCTCGGGCAAGACAAATTTTCGTCACCAGGCCCTTAATGAGGAAGAACTCAAACAAACCCTGGAAAAATGGATGGAAGCCTTGCAGAAAGCTGTTGGCGGGTTAGCTGCGGCCAAAACTGCTGAACCTGATCCGCTGGCAACAAGCGAAAATGCTGGATCTAAAATGAAATTCTGCGGCCAGTGCGGGGCCCAACTAAGGCCCGGCAAGAAATTCTGCGGCCAGTGCGGGGTAGCGCTTTAAAAGGGAGGGAGAATGATGAGTGACATGAAGTTCTGTCCTGAGTGTGGGGCAAAACTGGTGCCGGGTGATCGATTCTGCGGCGACTGCGGTTTTGCTGCCGCCTCCCTGACTGCTGCGGCATCCAGTCAGCCGACGGCAGAGAGGCCGGCCGAAGCAGCGGTGCCGCCTGCTGGACCGCCGCCCCAAGGGACAGTCGTCACTAACATAGTACCGCCAGCCATGCTATCAGGGGAACCGACAAACATGGGAGGAAGCCTTCCTGCCGGCGGCATTAAAAGCATCGGAAACAAAAATGCTTTGGTGATCATGATTTCCCTCTTGGCGGTTCTATTTCTAGGCGGTGGCGGCTTATACTGGTGGCTGTCGCAAGGCGGTGACCCGGGAGCCAATACCGGCCTGCCCGCTGCCAGTCAGAGTCAGCCTGCGGCCCCCAATTCACAGACGATTCCTGGTAGCGCTTCTCAGGTGGATTTGACCAGGGCTTCCACGTATTTATCAGAACCGGGCCTTAAGCTAACCTTCTTTGTTAATTATCCTGACGGGACTGCCGGCATCGTTGACCGCATCAGTGGCCGAGCGGTCCCCAATGAAGTGGTACGGGTCAGTGAAGTGGAAGTGGGTATCGATATGGGAGAGGAGTATGGCTATGGTTTTCACTATGTGGAACGGCCGGACGGTACTTACTATATTCTAGATAACACCCCAAATGAAATTTTCCCGGTATTAAAAAACAATCTGACCGTTGGACAGACCTGGAATTATCAAGATGCTTCGGGAATCATTACCTGGACCGTAATGGATATGGGGGTAGATTTGGATCTGGGGTTTGCGAAATTTACCGATTGCCTGCTGGTGCAGGAAGACAACCAGGTCGTGGGATGGAAAGCGGTTACCTATTATGCACCGGGAAAAGGCAGTGTGCTGGTTATCGCGCCCGGCGGCGCCACCGAGTATTTCAAGCTAACCGCCCTACAAACCATCGATCCGGCCCAGGCGGCCGCAACCGTTATCAAATGGTGCCCGAATTATAAAGATATTAAAGACGAGCGCACCCAAAATTATTAGGCAGGGGCAGTATATGATTGAAAGCATAAAATGGCGCATTATCAGATAAAAAGGGGGCTTTACGATGCCGGCAGCTACTGGCAGGATGGAACTATGGCGGCGGGTCGCTTTACTATTGGGGATACTGATAGGTTTAGCCCTATTTTTTTATGTAGCTCCGGCGATGGTTAGCGTTACATCTGTAGATTGGGAGCGGGAACAGGCTGATGAGCTAAAGTCTATAAGCGGTTATGTTTCCGCAGAAAATAAAAGGCTAAATCAGTTGCCTCTGGCCGACTATATTCATGAAAAAAGCGGCGGCAAAGGGACTTCCTTAGACCCGCAGCGCTGGGAGGTGTTCTTCCAGCAGGTACAGCTAGCCAGCAAAGGTCAATATGATAAATCCCTCTATGGCAACCGGGTAAGTGAGATGGATAAAGATGACTTTTGGAAACCGCAGGGGCCGGTGCCGGTTTTCTTTAAACCCGAGGAAATTCCTTTTGCAGAATGGGGACTGAACTTTAACGAAGGTGAACAGATTTACATCAGCAGAACTGTTGGAGCGGAGACTTCCTATTTGTTATTACGCTATGAAGACTACCAGACAACCGTTACGGCCATGTCCAAACCTTATCGTATAGCCCCTGGGTGGCTTTATCATCCCTATCGATTAATGGGCCTGGGGGTCATGGTAATGGGGTTGTTGCTTTACATATTCCTGCCCCGCCATAAGAGGGCGCCCGGAGATATTGGCTATGCCGGAGGGAGGCTGGTGGCGGGTGATCTGGTGGCAGTCATCCTCCTATTGCCTTTTTACGGCCTGCCTTATCTGGTCAATAGGGGAACTGTGCAGGCCTTCACCGGCCTGTGGCCCATCACCGCCATCATGTGGACTATAGCAGTATTCTGTGTAATACTGCTCTATTATAATGCCTGGTATGCATCCTATCGGATCGAACTGACACCGGAAGCCCTATTTATAGTAAGCTTCAAAGGGATAAGGGAATGCCCTTTCCGTGATATAGCGGCCGTCAATATCGTTTCCTTGAGCAATCCGGGCTGGTTCCGGAAACTGATTTTAGCAGTGGCGATATTAGCTGTATTAAGCGGGCGCAGGTCTAGCCAGCCCATGGGAAGCGCAATGCTGACAGCAACTGCAGCCTATGGCGGCATTGAGATATGCAGAAAAAGCGGCGGCAAGCCGGTTTATATCTGGGCGACAGATCAAATGGGCGGGATAATCATATACAACATTGACAGGGTGCTGGAAGCCTTCGAAGGTGCCGGGGTGGTTGTCAACCAGGAGCCCAGGGATATCGAAGGGTTTTCCATGTTAATGTAAAGGCGGACTTGTGGCCAAGTCATATTTTCCAAATTGACCTGATCAATATCATGCCGGGGGGTGGCCGCAAAATATTATTGTTCCATAATGAACAGGTTATCGTTTAGTCGGCAAAGAAAAGGCAAATTAAGAAAAACCAAATTCAGTTGTTTGAATGAATAAATAGTGGAATCAATAATGATTCCACTGCAAAAAGGTATAATTCGCAGGTTTGAATGCATAAATATTCGTCGCCAGACTTCGCAGGGGCAACACCATCTGCTTGTCTCACGACGAAAGGGGTACCGGGCTAATTCACATCCATGTTCAATAGCCCTCTCGCCCCGTCCATGGGGCTCGCCCCCTTTCGTCGCTCGCCTTCGCAGGGTGTTGCTACCATGTTCCGTCTAACGGCTCCTACATATTTATACATTCAAACAACGTAATTGGGGGTTTTTGCAGTGGAATCAATTATAAATTAGGAGGAATGGATATGTGGGCTGCAATTATTACCCTCGTAGCGGTGCTGCTTTTGCTGGGCGTGTTTCTGATCTCTACCTACAACGGCCTGGTGAGGCTCAGGCAGCGGGTGCAGAATGCCTGGTCGCAGGTCGATGTACAGCTTAAAAGGCGCTATGATTTGATTCCTAATTTAGTGAATGCGGTCAAAGGATATGCCGGGCATGAAAAAGACACATTGGAAAGGGTGACCCAGGCCCGTAATATGGCCATAGCGGCAGGAAATGTCAAGGAACAGTCACAAGCCGAAAATCTTTTGAGCGGAGCATTAAAATCGTTATTTGCGGTGGCCGAAGCCTATCCTGAATTAAAGGCCAATACCAATTTTCTGCAATTACAGACCGAACTCAGTGATACCGAAAGCAAGATTGCGTTTTCCCGTCAGTTCTATAATGACACAGTGCAAAAATTCAACACCAGGATAGAAGTGTTCCCGAACAACCTGGTGGCCGGCATGCTGGGCTTTCAGATGGTCGATTATTTTACCCTGCAGGGTGAAGCCGAAGCCAGGCAAAATGTCCGGGTAACTTTTTAAAAGGGGCTTCATAAATGAAAAAAAGAATTAAACCTTGGAAATGTAAGGTAATCCTATTTTCCTTGTTTTTTGGTTTGCTGCTGCCCCTGGTATGCTGCACCGATATTGCTCAGGCAGAGCGCTCTTTCTCCATGCAGCGGATAGTAGTCGATGCTGAAGTGCTGCCGGATGCCTCAATGAAGGTAACGGAAAGATTAACCATCAAGTTTTCCGGGCAGTGGAACGGGTTTAATGTAAAGATCCTTGAGGGCGACACCCCCATCCGGGAAGTTGCGGTTTATGAAGCGGGGCAGCCGTATAAATTCAATCCCGGCAAGGACTACGGCCCGCCCGGAACCTATCTCATTAAGAGCGAGGGCGGCAAAAAGCTGATCGACTGGAGCATATCGGCCCGGGATGAAACCCGCACCTTTGATGTGTCTTACCGGGTTATAAACGCGGTCAAGCTGCATAATGATGTGGCCGAACTATACCGCAAGTTTATCGGCGCGGACAATCAGCACAAGGTTGAGGAAGTCAAGGTAAACCTTAGACTGCCGCCAAAAGCCCATGATTACAAGCAGGGTGAAGAAATAAGAATCTGGGGTCACGGCCCGCTGAATGGCGAGGTAAACTTTATCTCTGCTGATACTGTTTGCTGGCAGGTAAGGGGTCTTTCCCCTTATACCTTTGTGGAAGGCCGGGTAGTGATGCCCTTGGCGTTATTCACAGAGGCTCCTGCCCAGACCTATACCGGCAAAACTGCCCTGGCAGGAATATTAGCCGAAGAAAGCGGCTGGGCGAAGGATGCCAACCGGCAGCGCGCCATGGCCCGGGCTGAATACGCCGGGGCTTTTGCCATAATTGCATGCGCTGCAGGGGTGGTATTGCTGTTGTGGCGAAAGTACGGGCGCCGTTATGCCGCTCAATTTGAGGGCGAGTACTACCGCGACCTGCCCGCTAATTACAGTCCGGCGGAACTGAGTGTGCTGTGGAATTATAATAAAATACAAGCCCATGATCTAACTGCTACTATTCTGGACCTGGCCCGGCGTAAATTCCTGTGGCTGGAGGAAGACACTGTTCAAGTATCTAGATTATTTGGTAATAAAGAAATAAGCACTTATCGGCTCAGTTTCCTGCCCCGGCCTGAACCCGCCGCATTAAGAAAGCCGGAGGAAGCCCAACTGCGCGACCATGAACGGGATTTGCTGGATTATCTGCAAAACAGCATCGGCGGCGGCCAAGGATATATCTATTTGACCGACATTGAGCAATATGCCAAAAAGTATGGGCAGGACTTTTTCAGCTTTTGGAAAAGATGGACTGCCGGCCTGGAGGCTAAGGGTGAACAGTTGAACTTCTTTGATCACAGCGGCAATATGCCTCTGGCCACTATCCTGGGGGGCCTGGTGCTGTTTACAGCCGGGGCCGCACTTGTTTCCAAGGCACCCACATGGGGCTTCGCTTTGATAATAGCCGGGGCCATTATCGGCGTTGTGCCCCGCCTGTTTAAGCGCCGCTCTGTTTCAGGACAGGAAGATTTTGTGCGCTGGCGGGCATTTAAACGCTTCCTTTTGCATTTTTCCGAGATGGAGCGCCATGAAATACCCAGCCTTATAATATGGGAACACTATCTGGTTTATGCTGTAACCCTGGGGGTAGCCCGGGAAGTAATGAAGCAGTTGGAGTTGGTATTTCCTAAAATGCAAGACGGGGATTATCATTTTGGCTATGGCTGGCTTACTTACGGCAACGTAACCGGTTTTACCTCTTTGCCTGATTCCTTAAACGGCATTGGAGCAGCCATGGAGCGTTCCCTCAAATCAGCGCAATCAGCGGTTAGCAAGGCCTCCTCAGGCTCCGGCGGCGGGGGTGGCTTTTCTGGCGGAGGCGGAGGCGGCGGGGGCGGTTCCAGCTATGGCGGCCGTTAGTAGCAGATGAGGAGGGATTACATGCTTTGTCCACATTGTGGAACGGATTCAGCAAAAAACGTCAGGTTCTGCACGGAGTGCGGCAGTGCCATACCGGAGGCGTCTGCTAAGCGGGAATCCGCCGAGAGAATCGGCTTTTCGCCCCTGATCAATGATCCGGCCTTTGCGACCTACATCAAAAACACCAGGCGCTGGGCCTGCATATTTTCATCAATATTGGCGGCTATTGCCATTGTCGGCTTCTACATCTATGGCGAAACCAGTTCGGAAATGGACAACCCCGAGGCACTCTACATAGGTCTTGGAATCGGGGGGATGTTCCTGGCCATAGCCCTTTTCCAGAGCATGGGCAAGAGGAGCACCACCTGGGACGGGGTAGTGGTTGACAAAAAAATCGAGAAAAAAAGACGCAAACGGCACTCAGGTGAAAACCAATATTGGGAAGATTATACTTTGTATACGGTGCTGATAAAGCCCGAAAACGGCAAGATGTATAGCAGGAGCGCCGAGGATGACGATACGGTTTTCAACTACTTCCAGATTGGCGATAAGGTGCGCTATCATGGCAACTTGAATTCCCTGGAAAAACATGATAAATCGGGAGACAGCATTATCTTTTGCAACGCCTGCGCCAGTTTAAACGACATACAGGATGATGTCTGCTTCCGCTGCCACTGCCCGCTGCTTAAATAAGCCTGGTCGGATCGGCGTCATTGTTGCTCATCAAGACGGAGTGCCGGGTTTGGTATTGAGATAATAATGGCGGAGAGAGGCATTATAATGGTCCAGTAGGTAAACAAGAGTCAAAAAGCTGTGGATTAGAGGCTTGCGATTAGCTTGCTTATGGGGTAAAATACTATAGTCATCTTACCTTATTGGTAAGAAAACTGAATAATGATTACGGAGAGGTGGCTGAGTTTGGCTGAAGGCGCTCGATTGGAAATCGAGTAGACGGCTAATACCTGTCTCGCGGGTTCGAATCCCGCCCTCTCCGCCATTAGTCAATATACCGGCATTCCTGGCAAACAGGAAGCCGGTTTATTCATTTTAGGCATGTGTTTTTTCGCCTGAAAGTGTTTGGAAATCAAACAGAACTACCACTTATCATCACAACCTTGTCCCCTGGAAGTAAAAAGCGCCGCTTTCTTTCTCCAAACCAGCTGCCATTGTACTCCTTGACAGGAATATGTTAACAGATATAATATATACGACAACAGAACTGACCGGTCAAAAACAGAACTGGTTAGTCAGGAGGTCTCGTTTGATGAGCATGAGGGAGAAAGAAAAGGATTTTAAAAAGCAATTGATAGCCGACGCCGCTTATAGCCTGTTATCCAAGATTCCCTATGAATCTGTTACCGTGGATGATGTGGCCAAAGCGGCCGGTTGTGGAAAAGGCACCATTTATCAGTATTTTGAAAACAAGGATCATGTTCTGGCTTATCTGGTTTACATTGACTTGAAAAAACTGTGCGGCGAAATCGAAGCGCAGTGCGTAAAAAATCCCGACCTGCAGGAAGCCATATTTAATTACATGCTGTTGCATTACAATTATTATCTTAAAAGCAGCCAGATATTTTCTTCCTGGCTGCGCCGCAGTCTGGAAGAAAACATGGAGTCGGAGTGGGCGCAGGCTATTAAGGAGATACAGGAGCAAAAGCTGCAGATGATGGTGCGGGTTCTGGAGCGGGGAATAAAGGAGCAGTCCCTCATAGAGGTCGATCCATATCATTTGGCCCGGCTGCTGGAAAACATCTTTCGTGACATTACCTTTAGCTTGCCGGATAAAAATGGGCATGATGAAGAACTCGGCAAAATGCTGGATTTGGTAAAAATGGTTATAAGCAGCGGTATTTTTATAAACAAGGCCTTGCAGAAGGCTTGAAACAGCCTGGTGTTGGAGGCCGCGCAAAAGAATTGCTAAAGTAGGGAATGCCCGCACTGCTCGGTGATGGGAGGGAGCCTCTGACCGGCCGGTTCTTCCCGCGGAAGGTGAACAAACCACAGCAGTGGGGCCTTTAAATGTGGCCCAATCAAAAGGGATGGGGAGGTTTAAACAAAGGTGGACAGAATCTCTAGCCGGAAGAAAAAGATCATGGTGTTGGCTTTAGTGTTGGTGCTTTTGGCGGGAACAGTCTCCATAGTCGCTTATTTTTACAGGCAACAGAAGGCCTTGGCAGAAGAACAAAACGGTTTGCACCTTACCGGTACCGTGGAGGCCTTGACGGTAATGGCGGCGTTTAAAATCCCGGGACGGATAGACAGCATTATGGTCGAAGAGGGGGATGAAGTGACGGCTGGACAGGAGTTGGCGGTGCTTGACAAACGCGAAATGGAAGCCAGGTTCCTGCAGGCCCAGGGCGCCTGCGAGGCGGCTCAAGGGCAGCTTGCTCAAGCCGAAGCCGCTATTCCCCTCACCAGTGAGCAGGTTGAGGCCAAAATAGGCCAGGCCCGGGCTGTGATGGACAAGGCTGAGGTGGGGGCGAACAACGCCCGGCAGCAGTTGCAGCGTATACAGGAACTGTATAAAGCTGGAGCGGCGGCGGAACAGCAATTGGATCAGGCGCAAAATGCATATGAGGCGGCCTTTAATGATTTTAAGGCGGCACAGGCGCAGTATGACGAAGCTTGTTCGGCGCGGATAAAAACCAATGTGGCTCAATCACAATATGATTCTGCCGCGGGGCACTACAAGCAGGCCCAGGGAGCATTGCAAGAGGCGCAGGCTTATCTCGACAATACCGTACTCTACGCCCCCATCTCCGGTTATATCACCGCCAAGATGCTGAACGCCGGAGAGATGCTCAATGCTGGCACGCCGGTGCTGCAGATAAGCGATTTGCGCCATACATATGCAACCGTCTTTATTGACGAGAGCAAAATAGTACTGGTCAAACTGGGGCAGCAGGCCGAAGTAAGGGTTGATGGTTATCCGGATATGGTTTTCCAGGGCAGGGTGGTATGGATAAGCGACGCCGGGCAGTTCGCGGTGCACAAAGCGGTTAATGAGCAGCATTCTCATGATATACGCAGTTTCGAGGTCAAAATAGATGTTCCCAACCCACAACTATATTTGAAAGTCGGAATGACGGCCCGGGTGGCCATAATGCCGGAGGGGAACTAAATATGGATACTAAGCCAGACATAGCGGTAATTGCAGTTAAAGGCCTGATGCAGGTTATATCAAAACAGACCGTGCTGGAAAACCTGGATCTAAAGGTGCAAAAAGGCGAGTGGGTGGGAATATTCGGGAGCAGGGGAAGCGGCAAATCCACATTGCTGCATATTCTGGCGGGTATAGATCGCTTTAAATCCGGGCAGGTGGAAATACTGGGCGGCGACCCCGGCAAAACCCCGGATTTAAAAAAAAGGATCGGTTTGGTGACCCAGAGGCCCAGCCTGTTCAGGGACCTGACCACCGGGGAAAACCTTGAGTTTATAGCGGCATTGAAAGACGCCTCCCAGCTTGATATAAAGAGAGTGGTTCATGAATACCAACTGGAGCCCTATCTGAAAAAGGCGGTTATGGCCCTGGATGCCGGGGTATACCAGCGCGCCTCACTGGCCTGCGCCCTGCTCAATGCCCCGGAATTATTGATACTGGATGAAATAATCAAAGACATTGATTTATACTCCCGCCATTTGATTTTAAACCGGCTAGGCGAATTTAAAAAACAGGGCAATACCCTGGTAAGCGGTTTCAGCAACATCGAATTGCATGAGCACATGGATCGGGTGGGCTGGCTGGAAAACCGGGAGATAATCATGCTGCAGCCTGAAGCAGCCTGCGCCAAATGGCATAGCCTCAACCGCTCCATGGCGCGCAGTATGGGGAACAGCTATGAATAGGCTTTTGGCGGTGATGAAGCGTGAATGCTTGTATATGTGGCGCGATCGGGTGCTGCGGAGTATTTTGCTTATCGGCCCCCTGCTGGGCCTGTTATTGTTTGCCTATCTTTACCGCCTTCAGGTTATACAGGATATTCCCACCGCTATAGTGGATTTGGATCGCAGCCGGCAGAGCCGGGAGTTGATAGACAGATTCGAGGCGGCCGAAAACCTTAAGATAACCAGCTTCCCCGCCGCTCCCGAGGATTTGGAAGACCTGATCGAAGCCGGCCATGTGGTGGTGGGAATAGTTATACCGGAAAACTATGGAGATAATGTGGTTCTAAAAAGACAGACGCGCATACTGGCCGTGATTGACGGCAGCAATATTACTTATGCCACCCCCGCTTCAAGCGCGATCATGGAGGTGACCGGGGCCATCAGTGCTGAAACCGGCATTAAAACGCTGGCGGGAATGGGGATGAGCCTTGCTGAAGCCCGGGACGTCTATCAGTCCATTGAGTTTAAACAGCAGGCATGGTACAATCCCACCCTCAACTATGCCTATTTTCTTGTTCTGGCCCTGGCCTTGAATATCTGGCAGCAGTGCTGCTGCATGGCCGCGGCTGTAAATATCATCGGTGAAACGGGCCTGGACAGTTGGTCACAGATCAGGGCTTCCGGCATATCCAAACTCACCTTTTTCGGCGCCAAATCAATACTGCAGGTGATAATGTTTATGATACTGGTGCTGCCCGTTTATTTTTTGGCGTTTATCGTCTTTAAAATGCCGCTGCACTGCAATTTTGGGCTGTTACTCTTTTTCACCTTCCTGTTCGCCGTGGCGATACACAGCGTGGGCACTATGATGTCCGGCATTACCGGCAACGCTGTAGATTCAACCCGGCTGAGCATGATGGTGGCGCTCCCTTCTTTTATCCTGTGTGGGTATACCTGGCCCCTGGAAGCCATGCCGGTTATTATTCGCAAAGCGGCCTGGATACTTCCCCAGACATGGTTTTTCCAGGGTTACAACTTCATGGTTTTCAAAGGGGCGGGAGTGGCGACCATGCTGCAGTATTTCCTGGCCCTGCTGCTCATCGCGGCCATATGCTATGGAATAAGCATTATGGCCACCGCCTGGCTGGAAAGGTGATGGATATGCGTCGAATCCTTACCATAGCTTATTATGAGATAGTTCATATTTTTAAGGACCCTATTCTTCTGGCTATCGTTTTCCTGGCTCCGACTGCTTATGTGGCGCTTTTCGGCGCCGTATATCATAGCGCCATTCTGAATAATATTCCGCTGGCCATAGTTGACCTGGATCATTCCGAGCTGTCCGGGGAAATAGAACGGGCTTTTGCCAATAGCCCCTATTTCAGCATCGTTGAAGGCATTGATGCCTATGAGGAGTTGGAATATGGCATGAAAAGTGGGAGCATACGCGCGGCCATTGTAATCCCGCAAGATCTCCAGCAAAATGCCGCTCTGCATCGGCGCACGCAAGTGCTCACCATTTATGACGGCTCCAATTTGATCTGGGGCTATAATATTCAGAAGAAGACCCTGGAGGTCATTAGGCAGTTTAGCTGCGAAAATACCGCCGCCGCTTTGGTCGGGTACGGTTTAAGCAGAACACAAATAGCGGATATTGTTAATGCCGTGGATTTCAATATAACTACCTGGTATAACCCTAATTACAATTACAACTATTTCTTGTTTATGGGCCTGGTAATGATGGTGTTGCATCAACTGGGGCTATTATCGGTAAGTTTATCCGTAACCAGGGAAAAAGAGCGCAATTCCTGGATACAATACCTGGCCAGTGCCATACCCGCCCAGCATATTATACTGGGCAAATGCCTGCCCTACTTGATTGTAAATTTTTTCAACTACACCTTTTTGCTGTGGATGGCGGCTCAATTCATAAATGTAAAGATCCAAGGGGGAATATTGCTTATAATAATTCTGGGACTGCTTTACGATATAATCATCACCTTTACCGGATTCTTTATATCCCTGCGAGCCAATAATTCACTGCAATTAAACCGCTGTCTGATGCTGCTCTCGGTGCCCGTATTCATGATATCCGGTTACACCTGGCCCTGGGTTTATATGCCCGGATTAATCAGCACAATGGGCAAAATGCTTCCTTTCAGTTGGATGGCGCAGGGATTTAGAATGGCAACTATAAAAAACCTGAACGGCGGGGAAATAAGCGGGGTAATATTGATAATGGCATGTATGGCCGCGGCAGCCGTAACAGCTACCCTGAGCTTCAAAAAAACCAGGCTGCCCGCGCAGGAGACGCCTCTTGCAGTCAATGCAGGCAGTGCCTATCCCCGTAAAAACAAATAAGGGAAGGGGGGCTGGGGACCTGTTCACCCGTCCCCGCTGATCCGATGTATTTCAACCGCAACTCGGTTAAAGGACGCCCTGGCTAACACAGTATAACTAATACCCTACTATGGTATAATGATAACAAAAATTGGCAGGTGATTTCCTTGTCTGCTACTGGGGACATACCCGAAGAAGTAACCGTGTTATTTTGGGATATTGATCTGGCTACGCTAGATTTAGAGAATCATAAAAACTTTGTCATCGAGCGAGTGCTCAATATGGGGGATGAGGTGGCTCTGAAATGGTTATGGCAAAGGTATGGACCGACGACAATTTGCAACACTATCATACGCAGCCATAAGTTAACGCTAAAGACTGCCCGGTGCTGGCAAAACTATTTTAATCTGGAGGAGGAGCAAATGAGATGTTTCTCAATATTCTGGGCGAGTCTAGACTCGGTTTACTAAAGAAGGTGCTAGCCGCTCCGCCAGTGCCGAATGCGTATTTGGCTGGTGGCACGGCATTGGCTTTAATGCTTGGGCACCGGGAATCAGTCGATTTTGATTGGTTTTCTTCGGCTAGGTTTGATGCTGAACATATTGCAGAAAGCCTATCCAAACTGGGACAGCTTCGTATTTCCGAGACTAAAAGAGGCGCCTTCCACGGTTTTGTCGATGGCATCCGAGTCACCTGGCTGTATTATCCTAACCCGCTGTTAGGTGAGTTGATAACACCAGCGGATATCCCTGGCTTGCGCTTGGCCTCCTTAATTGATATCGCGGTTATGAAATGGGCAGCCCTAAGTAGCCGCGGGTCTCGTAAAGATTTTATCGATCTATACTTTATTGCCCAAGCCGGATTAGAAGTAGAATCACTTGTCCCCCTTCTGACCAAAAAGTTCCCAGACGCCAATATCAATTATTATCACATGATCAAGAGCCTGTCATACTTTGACGATGCCGAGCACGAGGCCTGGCCATTGATGCATGAATCGGTGCAGTGGGAGGAAGTAAAAACATTTTTCCGGCAACAACAAAAGCTATTACTTAATAGATGCTTATAGGTGCAAGAGGAAATTGATGTCGGGATAAATAACCAATGGAGCTGGTTAACAACAGGGGTATTTATACCAAATTGCTATTGCCGAGTTTTCATGTTATAATTTGATTCCGGGTTTGATGACACGCGCAGCAACCTGGGGAGAAAAGGTGAAAAAACCGGGTTTGAATTTAAAGCCCGGTTGATATATTTGCCGTGCTAGATGGGGAATTAGCGGTGCCCTGTAACCTGCAACCCGCTATAGCAGGATCGAATTCCTGAGCCGAGGGTATATCTTGTAAGGCCTGACTTCAAAAAGTGGCGTCGAAATCTGGGTCCTTCGCAATGAGACATCTTGAACCGTGTCAGATCCGGAAGGAAGCAGCACTAAGAGATCCATCTCATGTGACGGGGGGAAGCCTGGGTGGAGCCAACTACTGGAGTAACGCTTGGAGGGTGTATTCGAGGCCAGGTGCACGGCTTAATTAATGCCTTATGTGGGTACGGCAGCAGTATTTGACGGCAGGAGATATCCTGCTGTTTTTGGTTTTCCAGCAGGAAACCGCCTCCTTACCCGAGAATCTACTCTGTAGCGGCTTCATAGGCTGTGAACACTTGCTGGAAGGGGTTGAACATCCATGTCCTATATGGCCCTATATAGAGCCTGGCGTCCACAAAGCTTTGCCGAAGTGGTCGGTCAGGAGAAAACCGTCCAGGCCCTGCAGAATGCCCTCAAGCAGGAGCGCATTTCCCATGCCTACCTGTTTTCTGGGCCAAGAGGAACCGGCAAGACCAGCATCGCTAAAATCGTTGCCCGGGCTGTCAATTGCAGCCAACCAGAGGAAGGGGATCCGTGCAACCGCTGCCCTTCCTGCGAGGATATCTTGCAGGGCAACTTTATGGATGTGATCGAGATCGATGCCGCTTCCAACCGGGGTATTGACGAGATTCGTGACTTGCGGGAGAAAGTCCGTATGCTGCCGGCGCAAGGGAAAAAGAAGGTCTATATTATTGATGAAGTCCACATGCTGACTACGGAGGCCTTCAATGCCTTGCTGAAGACCCTGGAAGAACCCCCGGATTCGGTAATTTTTATACTCGCTACCACCGAACTGCAAAAGATTCCGGCTACGATCCTTTCCCGCTGTCAGCGTTATCACTTTCGTCGCCTGACTGCTGCAGAAATCATTGCTCGTTTAAGACAGGTAGCGGACAGTAATCATATGGAGGTTGCCGAGGAGGCCTTCGAGTTAATAGCGCGGCGCGCCAACGGCGGAATGCGGGACGCTTTAAGCGCCCTGGATCAAATTTATGCTTATAAAGGCGCGGTGATCGATAAGGGTGATGCCCTGGATGTGATGGGGCTGGTTGATGACTTATTCCTGGGCCGATTGATGGAGGCCATATTCGCCCGCGATATTGGGACAGTCATCACCATGCTGGGGCAGGCCTTGCAGGAAGGCAAAGAAGCACAGCAAATTGCCCGTGAAGCGGTACTGTATTTGCGAGATCTGCTGGTTTATTCCCTCCTGGGCACAGAGGCCGAACTGGCCGTGGTCACAGATTCCGCCCAGCCCTACCTGGAAAAACTGAAAAACCAAACTGAGCCGAGCCGGATAATGCAAGCGCTGCATACCTTAATGGCAGGGGCTGACCGCTTGCGCTTCAGTGAAGGCAATCGTTTTCAATTGGAAGTAGCATTTTTGGAATTGATGGTTCCGCAGGAAGATTTGGCCCCGGCGGTCAGCCAGTCTTCTCCCCTTTCAGCCCGGGCAGCGGTGCGGACCGAAACAGCGGTACCGGCCACACCGGCGCAGGCAACGGCTAAAACCCGGAGCAAGGCTTCTTCCGGGCGGCGAAGCGATCCATCCAAAGCCGCGCCGCCAGAATGGATCAGCTTATTAGCAGCCGTAAAAGAAAAGAAAATCCCTACCCATGCCCTCCTGGCCCAGGGGAAAATGCTGGCATATAAAGATAACATGGTTACGATTGGTTTTAAGAAGGCCTATAAATTCCATAAGGAGAAGCTGGAAGAGAGCGCCAACAAAAAAATCTTAGACGAATCAGTTCGAGAGGTCTGGGGCAAGGCAGCATCTGCCCGAGTGGTGTTTATTGAAGAAGACGCTGCGCAAGATCCGATTGTGAAAAAGGCCCTGGAGCTATTTGGCGAAGACAAGGTCGAAGTCAAGGACTAAGGAGGAATAGATATGAAGTTCAATCCCATGGGAGCCAACATGAACAAGATGATGAAAGAAGCTCGCAAAGTTCAGGAACAGATTGTGCAGATGCAAGAAGAGCTGCATCAGCGGGAAATGGAGGTCAGTTCCGGTGGTGGAGCAGTAACGGTGCGAGTCAACGGAAAACAGGAAATCTTAAGCCTCAAGATAACCCCCGAAGCTGTGGATCCAGATGACGTAGAGCTGCTTGAAGATATGATCATGGCTGCGGTCAATGAAGCAGTGAAGCAATCGCAGGATATGGTATCCGCTGAAATGGCCAAAATTACAGGAGGATTTAATATCCCCGGTTTATAGGCTTTGCAGCCCGTAAAACAGAATTACCGTGAATGGATGACATAAGAATGAGATTGACACGTTCCCTGGAAAACCTGATTGAGCAATTGCAAAAACTGCCCACTATTGGCCCCAAGACCGCTCAGCGTCTGGCCTTGTATTTGCTCAAGGCTCCGGCCTCCCAGGCCCGGGCATTGGCGGAGGCCATCATACAGGCGCACACCAGCGTTAAGCCCTGCAGCCAGTGCGGTTATCTGACCGAAGACGATCCCTGTGTTATATGCCGGGACATGACCCGGGATGCCTCCCTATTGTGCGTTGCCGAGGAAGCCAGCGATGTGATGGCCATTGAGCGCAGCGGATACCGGGGGAGTTATTATGTAATCAACAAAGAGTTTAAGCTTATGGGTGATCGCAGTCTGGAAGACCTCGATTTATCCCCGCTGATAGCCCGGATATCCAGGGGGGATGTTAAGGAACTGATCCTGGCGTTAAACCCGGATATTGACGGCGAGGTCCTGGCGCGATACATTGCTAGCTTGAGTGCCCCCTACCCGATTCGAATTACCCGTCTGGCCCATGGCCTACCGGTAGGCGGCGATATTGAATACGCCGATGAGATTACCCTGCGCAAGGCCATAGAAGGTCGTAAAGAAATCTGACATATCAAAAATACCCCTGGCATAAGATGGAATTAAAGGCGCTGCCGATGCGCCGGCCAGGGAGGATTTTGATGGGATTTGCCAGCAGACTTTGGGGCAGAACCAAAGACTATTTATTTATGAAAGAAGAGATCCCCGCCAACGGGTATGGGCAGGAGAGGATGCTGGAGTTGGCCAAACAGGAATTGGAGTCCGCCTATAACTTGTTTGCGCGGGCGGAGGACCCCGATATGATTGAATATGCGGTTTTCAACTTAAAGGCAGCCGAAAAGCGCTATGACTACCTGATTAAACGTGCCAAGCAACAGGCGGCAAACCCAAAGATGGGCTATGGGGGTAAATAATATGGCTGGCATTAATGTTGCTATTGCTGGTATATTGGTCCTGGTGATTCTATATTTTGTATTTAAGGTAATCATGAAACCGATTCAACTGTTATGGAAACTGGTGTTGAACTCGGCGGTAGGACTGGTCCTGTTGATGATTTTTAATTATGCAGCCAGTTATTTTTCATTTTTTATTCCCATAAACATTATTACCGTTCTAATCGCGGGATTCCTGGGCATACCTGGAGTCTTGCTTTTATTGGCTTTTCAATTATTAATTAAATAGAGGGTAGTTTTACCGGATTTTTAGGGGCTGGAACGCCAGTCTCTTTTTGTTTGGCTATCAAAGCATAAAGTATTAAAAACAGTTCCGGGCATAATAAAAAGGCCATAGTGAAGAAATCCGGGTTAGGATAACATATATTCTTTAATGTGAGTAATATTTGCAGAACAAATAGAAGTTATTGACGCACAATTACCCCTACTTTATACTTATACTATTACCGTTGGGAGGTGTTCCGGTTTTATTGCCAGTGAAGACAGAATTGTTGAGGCTTATATAGGGGAATACGCCAGCGGAAAAAGTGAGATGGCCGTAAACCGTGCTCTTGAATTGAAGCAACAGGGGCACCGGGTGGTATTGGCAGATCTGGATACCGTTGAACCATTTTATACCCTGCGGCCTCTAAAAAGGCTACTAGAGCAAAAAGGGCTGGAAGTAATCGGCTTATCCAGCGAGGACACCTTTGGCCTGGGCGAGACCGGGGCAATGCTCGCCCCGCAGGCTCGATGGGCTTTGTGGCGCGAAGGGGATATCATATTAGATGTGGGCTATGGCGTCAACGGCGCCCGGACCCTAAACTTGGTAGAGGGAGCCCTCGAATCACCGCAGCTAAGAATAATAGCGGTGATTAATGCCCTGCGCCCCATGACCAACACATATGACAGAATTATGGAATACATTGGTGATCTGGGACGTGTGGATGCTATTGTTGCCAACAGCCATCTTGGTGACGAGACCAGCGCAGAACTGGTTATGACCGCCAACCAAATCGTGTTTTCAGCCGCACAGCAGTTAGGCCTGCCCGTAGACTATGTGGCTGTAGACGAGAAATTAAGAGGCAAGATACGCGAGGATTGTTTTACTGTACCAATTAAGTATATCCAAAGGTATATGCCCGGTGCTATGTGGAAGTAGAACAACCCACCCAGATGTAAGAATGGGAGGTGCATAAATAATATGCAAGCCACAATCGGAGAAAGCAAAAAAGCGTTTATGACTGGTAATGAGATTGTGACCTGGGCTGCGCTGGCTGCGGGGGCAGAGGTCATGTTTGGATATCCCATTACACCACAGAATGAGGTTATGCACTATTGGACCCGACTGGCCCCCAAATTTGGCCGAGAATTTCTACAAACCGAAGATGAGATTTCGGCTGGATTTACAGTGTGCGGTGCCGTTCAGGCAGGGAAGAAAGCCTTCACCGCCACCGCCGGCCCCGGCAATGTATTGATGCAGGAACCGTTTGGTATGGCAGAGGCCATGCGCTTACCCCTGCTGGCGGTTATTCAACAGCGCGGCGGACCATCTTCAGGTACGGTGGTTTACTCTCAGCAGGAAGTAACCCTGACAACCTTTGGGGGCAATGGAGAAGGACATCGTATTGTTTACTCTACCGCAACTCATCAGGAAATATTTGATTATGTCATTAAGGGGTTTAATGTTGCCTGGAAATATAGATTTCCCACCTTTATCCTGGGAGACGGCTATCAGGCTAAAATGAGGGAACCGCTTACCATTTATGAACCACAGGATCGCGGCATTGATATGGTGCCCACCTATCCGCTAATAGGCAAAGCAGGGCGTATTGGCCAGGATCGTGAACCGCAGCACCTCTGCAATATCTATAGCCTGGAAGAGGAATTATATGAAGTTGTAATGAAATTCTCCGCCGAATACGAAAGAATCAGCCCCGAGATCGTAGAATGGGAAGAAAAGCAATGCGAAGCCGCCGACATCATTATTATCTCTCACGGGGTGGTTTCCAGGGCTGCCGATGATGCGGTAAAAGCCCTGCGCGCGCAAGGGATTAAGGCAGGTTACTTCCGGCCCATTACCCTGCGTCCCTTTCCACACCAGCAATTGCGTAATGCCATTGCCAGAAGCGGGGCGAAAAAAATGCTGGTGGCAGAATCAGCCTACGGGCAATTGCAGAGATTGGTGCGGCAAGAGATATATGGAGAAACCGTACCCATCGAAGGCCTCTTTATGCCCGGGGTGGGCATTATCGATTACGATATCATCAGTAAAGTAAAGAGTATTTTATAAGGAAGGGGGTTGTCTTTATAATGACCGTTTCTCCAGCTGTTCCAAAATCATGGTACTTACCTTCCAAACCGCATAAATTTTGCCCAGGATGCGGGCATGGCATTGTTCTGAAAGCCCTGGGTGAAGCCATTGACGAATTGGATATACAAGATCGTACCATTTTTGGCTGTGACATAGGCTGCTCGTTGTTAGCCTGGGATTTCTTCGCCTGTGACAGCACCCAGACCCATCATGGCCGGACCACGCCGGTAATGGTCGGCATCAAGCGCAGCCGCCCCGAACTGATTGCCGTAGGCTATATGGGCGACGGGGGCGGTTACTCAATCGGTTCGCAGCATCTACTCAATGCTGCGGTGCGCAACGAAAAGCTCACCTTAATTCTGGTTAATAACACCAACTATGGCATGACCGGTGGTCAGATGGCGCCAACCACCCTGCCGGGGCAAAAAACCGAGACAACACCTTATGGCCGGGATACTGACATAACCGGGTATCCCACTAAAGGACCGGAGTTCTTGAGCGCGCTTACCCAGGAAAACGCCTATATTGCAAGAGCGACCGTATCCAACTTCCGCCAGTTAAAACGTTTTATTAAGAATGCCCTGCGCAATCAAATCGAGGGCAAGGGCTTTTCATTTGTTGAAGTATTATCCACCTGCCCTACCAACTGGAGAACCAATGCGCAACAGACCTGGCATTTCCTTGAAGATGAAATGGAGAAACACTTCCCGGTTGGGGAGTTAAAAAATCCTCTGGGAAAGGGGGATAAATAATGTCATTAATCAAGATCGCCCTGGCCGGAGAAGGCGGGCAAGGGGTTCAGTCCATCGCTGAGATCATGGCCGAAGCGGCCTATAATCAAAATATGCAGACCATTTACATCCCCAATTTTGGGTTAGAGCAAAGAGGCGGAGTTTCCATCGCCTTTATACAGTTCAGCGACCAGCGCATTGGGGCACCCAAATTCAATAAAGCAGATGTCGTAATAGCCTTGAGCGAACGTGCTATCGGTCGTACCAGGGGTTATTCTGATGAGAACACCATGTTTGTTTATGACAGCAGCTACCCGGTGGCTGCAGCGGAATTCCCGGAAAAAGCCAAAAAGATTATCGGTATACCGGCCATAGAAACCGCAAACAATAAATTACACCCCCGGGTTTTTAATATCATTATAATGGGAGCCGCCATCGGGTTGACCAAAGTAGTAACATTTGAGGCCGCTAAAGAAGCTCTGGAAAACAAGTTGGCCTACAAATTTGAGAAAAACCCGAATTTGAGAGATTTGAATTTTAGGGCTCTGCAAATAGGCAAAGAAATGGCTGAAGCATCATTGCAGGAAGGGGTGGCCGCAAGTGACAAAGGAAATTAAACCGATTTCAACCGAGATGGAAAGGGCGATATTTCACATCTTCCCCGGCTTCTGCAAGGGCTGTGGCCTATGCAAAGAAAAATGCCCCAACGATGTTTTGAACTGGTCAGAGAAATTGGGGGTCTACGGTACTCCTACCGTCACACCCAAAGATAAAGATAGCTGTATCGCCTGCAATATCTGCGAAATGATTTGCCCGGATGCGGCTATATATATTGAAAAGAAGGCCAGGAAGAAAAAAGCAGTACGATAAAGTATTTATTAGTAATCATTAGATAAATGCTCCGTGCCCAGTGTACGGGGTTTTTATTATCGTGTCGAGGTCACCAATAGGTTCTTGACATCTTTTAGGTACCATGATAATATAATTCTTGCGCGCAACGGCGCAAAGTTCTTGATAAAACTGAACAGCAAGAAGATAAGTGCGAAAAAGATTGGAACTGTTTTGAGGTAAAAGACAAAGCAAGCCAATCAGGCCCTTTTAAAAGAAGGGAAAAAGCCAGAGACAATTTTGGCTAGGATTAACAGAGTTCAATAGAACTTTGCAGATAAAACTTTCATCGGAGAGTTTGATCCTGGCTCAGGACGAACGCTGGCGGCGTGCCTAACACATGCAAGTCGAACGGACTAATGTTTGACACTGAGTGTTCTTCTAGAAAAGGCGGCAGTGAGCCGCGTGACGCGAGCCGTAGAGAGTGAACTTTCCGGCCAAGGACTATCTGACCGATAGAAGCAAGGCTGAGGGGATAGGGCAAAGCGAGCGTCGAAGCGACCCCAAAAGTGATAACACAGGGTTGGAATAACTGGAAGGCAAGCAATGAAGAGCACTGAGTGTCGAACATTAGTTAGTGGCGGACGGGTGAGTAACGCGTGGATAACCTACCTATATGTGGGGAATAACAGTTGGAAACGACTGCTAATACCGCATGTGATCACAGGTATAAAGTCTGTGAAGAAAGATGGCCTCTTCATGAAAGCTATCGCATATAGATGGGTCCGCGTCTGATTAGCTAGTTGGTGGGGTAAGAGCCTACCAAGGCGACGATCAGTAGCCGGCCTGAGAGGGTGAACGGCCACACTGGGACTGAGACACGGCCCAGACTCCTACGGGAGGCAGCAGTGGGGAATATTGCGCAATGGGGGAAACCCTGACGCAGCGACGCCGCGTGAGCGAAGAAGGCCTTAGGGTTGTAAAGCTCTGTTGTAAGGGAAGAACGGCAGCAGGAGTAATATGCCTGTTGCATGACGGTACCTTACGAGGAAGCCCCGGCTAACTACGTGCCAGCAGCCGCGGTAAGACGTAGGGGGCGAGCGTTGTCCGGAATTACTGGGCGTAAAGAGCACGTAGGCGGATATTTAAGTCAGGTGTGAAAGACCGCAGCTTAACTGCGGGGTTGCATTTGAAACTGGGTATCTTGAGGGCAGGAGAGGGCAGTGGAATTCCTGGTGTAGCGGTGAAATGCGTAGAAATCAGGAGGAACACCAGTGGCGAAGGCGGCTGTCTGGACTGACCCTGACGCTGAGGTGCGAAAGCGTGGGTAGCAAACAGGATTAGATACCCTGGTAGTCCACGCTGTAAACGATGGATACTAGGTGTGGGAGGTATCGACCCCTTCCGTGCCGCAGCTAACGCAATAAGTATCCCGCCTGGGGAGTACGGTCGCAAGGCTGAAACTCAAAGGAATTGACGGGGGCCCGCACAAGCGGTGGAGCATGTGGTTTAATTCGATGCAACGCGAAGAACCTTACCAGGTCTTGACATCCAAAGAATGCTGTAGAAATACGGCAGTGCCTTTTAGGAGCTTTGAGACAGGTGGTGCATGGTTGTCGTCAGCTCGTGTCGTGAGATGTTGGGTTAAGTCCCGCAACGAGCGCAACCCTTGCTATTAGTTGCTAACAGGAAAGCTGAGCACTCTAATGGGACTGCCCGTGACAAGCGGGAGGAAGGTGGGGATGACGTCAAATCATCATGCCCTTTATGATCTGGGCTACACACGTGCTACAATGGGTGGTACAGAGAGCAGCGAAGTCGCGAGGCGGAGCGAATCTCAGAAAGCCATTCTCAGTTCGGATTGGAGTCTGCAACTCGACTCCATGAAGTCGGAATCGCTAGTAATCGCGAATCAGCATGTCGCGGTGAATGCGTTCCCGGGCCTTGTACACACCGCCCGTCACACCACGAAAGTCGGCAACACCCGAAGCCGGTGACTCAACTCGGGGTACCCGCGAAAGCGGGTCGAGAGAGAGCCGTCTAAGGTGGGGTTGGTAATTGGGGTGAAGTCGTAACAAGGTATCCGTACCGGAAGGTGCGGATGGATCACCTCCTTTCTAAGGAGAAATGGAAGCAAGGTAGAGGAATAAGAGGCCAGAGAAATCTCACCTCCAACTTCCCGCCGCCCACTTCTCAATTGGTCGATCTCTTATCCTTCTTGTTGTTCGTTTTAATAAATTTAAAATAGACTGACATTAATTGGTCTGTTTTATTGTGGGCCTATAGCTCAGCTGGTTAGAGCGCACGCCTGATAAGCGTGAGGTCGGTGGTTCAAATCCACTTAGGCCCACCATTTGCGATGTGAGATGTGAGAAGTTAGAGGTGAGAAAAGAGATCGGCGGTGCCGATTCTATTTTTGCCCGCCTCCAACATCCGCCTCCCACTTCTCATCTTGGGGGTGTAGCTCAGTTGGGAGAGCACCTGCCTTGCAAGCAGGGGGTCAGGAGTTCGAGTCTCCTCATCTCCACCATCTATTGCTCGCGATGATGCGGCAGATTTTGCAAAATTGAGCATACCCTGAAAATAGGGATACCGAATTTGTTATCCCGCTTAGGCGGGGAATGTTAACAGAAGTCTGAAATTAGATTCAAAGGGTCAGATAAAATGAATCGGCAGAGCCGATTCAAACAAATATCCGACCTCCGACATCCGACTTCCGACTTCCGTTAGAGGTTCTTTGAAAATTGCATACAGAGAAAAGCAAAGGGAACAATTTCACGAAGTAGCTGAAAAGACAGTGAAAAAATGAGAGAGTTTTCAAAAGCGCGTAAGAAATTAGGTCAAGATAAAAAGAGCGTACGGGGGATGCCTTGGTGCCAGGAGGCGAAGAAGGACGTGGCAAGCTGCGAAAAGCTACGGGGAGCTGCAAGCGAGCATAGATCCGTAGATATCCGAATGGGGGAACCCAATACTTGCGAACAAGTATTATCACTGCCTGAATATATAGGGCAGTAGAAGCCAGACCCGGTGAACTGAAACATCTTAGTAACCGGAGGAACAGAAATCAAAAGAGATTCTCCAAGTAGCGGCGAGCGAACGGGGAAGAGCCCAAACCAGTTATGTGTCAAGCCTGCAAGCGTTGCATAGCTGGAGTTGCGGGGAATACAGGAGCAAATTGCAGTTTGCTCAAAGAGTTACAAAGCATATTGTTAGCTGAACCTGAATGGAAAGTCAGGCCATAGAGAGTGAGAGCCTTGTAAGCGAAAACAATATGTCTCTTCGTATAAACCCCAAGTACCGCCGGACACGTGGAACCCGGTGGGAAGCAGGGAGGACCACCTTCCAAGGCTAAATACTACCTGGCGACCGATAGCGAATAGTACCGTGAGGGAAAGGTGAAAAGCACCCCGGGAGGGGAGTGAAAAAGAACCTGAAACCGTATGCTTACAAACAGTCAGAGTCTTATGAGAGGTGAGAGTTGAGAGGTTAGAAGTGGGAACTAGAAGAAGTTTCCACATCCAACCTCCCACATCTCACTTCTCAGGATGATGGCGTACCTTTTGTAGAATGGGCCAGCGAGTTATGGCAGCAAGCGAGGTTAAGTTCAAAAAGGACGGAGCCGCAGCGAAAGCGAGTCTAAATAGGGCGAAATAGTTTGTTGCTGTAGACCCGAAACCGAGTGATCTATCCATGGCCAGGGTGAAGCGATGGTAACACATCGTGGAGGCCCGCACCAGGGTACGTTGAAAAGTACGTGGATGAGTTGTGGATAGGGGTGAAATGCCAATCGAACTCGGAGATAGCTGGTTCTCCCCGAAATAGCTTTAGGGCTAGCGTCGTGTAATTCCTTATGGGGGTAGAGCACTGGTTAGGCTAGGGGCCTTACCCGGTTACCGAACCTTCCCAAACTCCGAATACCATAAGGCTCAGCACGGCAGTCAGACTGCGGGTGATAAGGTCCGTAGTCGAGAGGGAAACAGCCCAGACCAACAGCTAAGGTCCCCAAATCTATGCTAAGTGGGAAAGGAAGTAGAGTCGCACAGACAGCCAGGATGTTGGCTTAGAAGCAGCCACCATTCAAAGAGTGCGTAATAGCTCACTGGTCAAGTGACTCTGCGCCGAAAATTCAACGGGGCTAAGCATAGTACCGAAGCTTTGGGATTGAGAAGTGAGATGTGGGAAGTTAGAAGTGAGACCGAGAGTGCGAGGTGAACCGATGATATGGGAGAAGAGAAGATAAAAAGCTTCGAAGATCTCATAGTCTACCAAAAAGCCTATCAATTAGTACTAAAGGTACACAAACTAACTCAAACATTTCCAGAAGCAGAGAAACGGGAAATAGGCTATCAGTTAAGAAGAGCAGCCATATCGATACCCGCAAATATTGCAGAGGGATACGGGAGAAAGAACTCCGCGAAAGAATTCAAACATTTTCTAAGAAATGCATTGGGTTCGAGTAACGAGATGATCGTACTTCTGAAACTAAGCAGGGATTTGGGGTATATGCAGGACGACGAAATCATAGCAACCTATGATATACTCGGAAAACAGCTCTTCAAGCTGATAGAAAAGTGGGACTAAGAATCCCACGTCCAACTTCTCACATCTCACTTCTCAATCGGTAGGGGAGCGTACCTGGCGGATAGAAGCCGTACCGTAAGGAGCGGTGGACTGCCAGGCAGAGAGAATGCTGGCATAAGTAAGCGAGAAGGCAGGTGAGAATCCTGCCCGCCGGAAGCCCAAGGATTCCTGGGGAAGGCTCGTCCTCCCAGGGTAAGCCGGGACCTAACCCGAGGCCGAAAGGCGTAGGGGATGGACAACTGGTTGAAATTCCAGTGCCACCGGACGTCCGTTTGAGTGATGGGGTGACGCAGGAGGATAGGTGAAGCGCACGACTGGAAGAGTGCGTCCAAGCACGTAGGGTGTTGGGTAGGCAAATCCGCCCAACGAAGCCTGAGGTGTTAAGGGGAGTGAACTTAAGTAACGAAGTCACTGATTCCAAACTGCCAAGAAAAGCCTCTAGCAAGGACGTTGGTGCCCGTACCGCAAACCGACACAGGTAGGCAAGGAGAGAATCCTAAGGCGCGCGAGAGAACCCTCGTTAAGGAACTCGGCAAAATGACCCCGTAACTTAGGGAGAAGGGGTGCTCTGTTAGCGTGAGTCAAAGAACATTGATGAGCGTGAGGGAGCCGCAGTGATCAGGCCCAGGCGACTGTTTACCAAAAACACAGGTCTCTGCAAAATCGAAAGATGAAGTATAGAGGCTGACGCCTGCCCGGTGCCGGAAGGTTAAGGGGAAAGGTTAGCGCAAGCGAAGCTTTGAACCGAAGCCCCGGTGAACGGCGGCCGTAACTATAACGGTCCTAAGGTAGCGAAATTCCTTGTCTGGTAAGTTCAGACCCGCACGAAAGGCGTAACGATCTGGGCACTGTCTCGACGAGGGGCTCGGTGAAATTGTAATACCGGTGAAGATGCCGGTTACCTGCGATAGGACAGAAAGACCCCGTGGAGCTTTACTGTAGCTTGATATTGGATTTTGGTGGTTCATGTACAGGATAGGTGGGAGGCTTTGAAGCGAGTTCGCCAGGATTCGTGGAGCCACTGGTGGGATACCACTCTTGAATGGCTGGAGTTCTAACCTGCTACCCTGATCGGGTAGAGGAACAGTTTCAGGCAGGCAGTTTGACTGGGGCGGTCGCCTCCAAAAGAGTAACGGAGGCGCCCAAAGGTTTCCTCAGCGCGGATGGAAATCGCGCGAAGAGTGTAAAGGCAGAAGGGAGCTTGACTGCGAGACAGACATGTCGAGCAGGGACGAAAGTCGGGCTTAGTGATCCGGCGGTACCGAGTGGAAGGGCCGTCGCTCATCGGATAAAAGCTACCCCGGGGATAACAGGCTTATCTCCCCCAAGAGTTCACATCGACGGGGAGGTTTGGCACCTCGATGTCGGCTCATCACATCCTGGGGCTGGAGAAGGTCCCAAGGGTTGGGCTGTTCGCCCATTAAAGTGGTACGTGAGCTGGGTTCAGAACGTCGTGAGACAGTTCGGTCCCTATCCATCGCAGGCGCAGGAGAATTGAGAGGATCTGTCCCTAGTACGAGAGGACCGGGATGGACAGACCGCTGGTGTACCAGTTGTCTCGCCAGAGGCACAGCTGGGTAGCTATGTCTGGATGTGATAAGCGCTGAAAGCATCTAAGCGCGAAGCCAACCTCAAGATGAGTTCTCCCACTTCAAAAGAAGGTAAGATCCCATCAAGAACAGGTGGTTGATAGGCCGGGAGTATAAGTGTAGTGATGCATTAAGCTGACCGGTACTAATAGATCGAGGGCTTGACCTAAAAACGCTTTTAAGCTTAATCTCTGTATGCAGTTTTCAGAGAACCGAAAACACAATTTAATAAAGATATAAGATTTCCTGGTGATAATGGCGGAGAGGCCACACCCGTTCCCATCCCGAACACGGCAGTTAAGCTCTCCAGCGCCGATGCACCGCCGCTCAGCCCTTAGTCGGGCTTCGATGGGCGGCACCAGCCGGGTACAGCCGGCTGGGTACTACTGGTACCAGGTTACCATGGTCATTAAAGTTAAAAGTTGAATAAGTAATTAAATTTCCTGGCAATAATGGCGGAGAGGCCACACCCGTTCCCATCCCGAACACGGCAGTTAAGCTCTCCAGCGCCGATGCACCGCCGCTCAGCCCTTAGTCGGGCTTCGATGGGCGGTACCAGCCGGGTACAGCCGGCTGGGTACTACTGGTTACCATGGTCATAAAAGTTAAAAGTTGAATAAGTAATTAAATTTCCTGGCAATAATGGCGGAGAGGCCACACCCGTTCCCATCCCGAACACGGCAGTTAAGCTCTCCAGCGCCGATGGTACTACGATTTTTCGTGGGAGAGTAGGACATTGCCAGGAATTAAATTTTTTCTGGTTTCTTGCTATCGCGAAGGCAAAAGTGAGTCAGGGAACATTCCCTGACTCACTACGTTTTAAAGGGGGTATGCTTTTAGTCGCCGTTTTCGTCTTCAGGAGGACACTCGCAGGGGCCGGATGTTGCAGTGTCACATTGAACATAAGTGTCGCCAGGAGCGGCATCGGCTCCAAAATGAACCGGTACTTCAACACAAATCAATTGGGACACGGTAAAGGTACAGGTACCCCCCGGGTCTCCGACGCAGTCATCACCGATAACGGGGTCTCCGCAGCAGATGGTGGAAACAGAATCGATATGGGCATAAGGCGTAACCGTAACCGGTACACAGACATTAATAAGTTGAGATGCCACCGCTATACATTCTTCAGAGGAGGAGCAAACCGGGCCGCAAATGCTCAAACCCCTGGCTGTCACCTGGCCTCCCTTAAGGCAAACATCAACATCGCCTACGGGGAAGGGGCTGGTTAATTCAAAACAAAAAAGCCCAACACTGTCTTCATCACCCAATACCTTACTTAAGCCAAAGTCAAATTTCAGACCGGAGCACCCTGTTTTAGGATCGACATTTGGAGGAATAAACAGTTCTACATTTTCACCCTTCACGACGGTCTGTTCCTCTGTATCAATGATAACGGTTACATTGGTGATTTGATCCAGGGTAATATGGGGACATATCCCCAAAACCCAATGGCTCAGGCTTACATACGTTGAAATATTTTCTCCCACCCCGGTCAAGCGATAGCAGAAGCGCTGGTTTTCACCTGGTCCAGGAGTCAGATTAGATAAAGCGGCATCTAATTCCACAATAAAGGGGATTATTCTGTCGCCTATGGTCACGGTACTGTAGTCGATGCGGGTATTACACGTCAACTGGGCATTGCAAAACGGCATTTAATGAACACCTCCTTGGTAAGATTAGTCTATAATATGAAAAAATTATCAATAAAGTTAACGAGCAATACCGAATCACTTAAGTTAATCGTCAGATTCCATGCAATCCTCGCAGTCCTCCAGCGAAGTGCCCAGGCAATCGACTCCAGGCAGACCCACATGGGCTTCGGCGCCAAAATGAACGGGAATTTCAACACAGATTTCCTGGGTAATGGTAAAATAGCAGACCTGTTCCTTGCTCCCCGTCCAGCGTACATTTGTTATCACCGGGTCACTACAGCACAATGTATTGGTAGGACCGGCAACAGAATATGGCTTGACGGCTACGGGAACAGTTACAAGGGCTCTTTGATAGGCGATTTTTATGCAAGTACTATTTTTGATATCCAGATCTTTCTCAAGAGTTTTATAGGCGGTCTGCTCGGCAATATCATGCTTGCTATCCATATATTCTAAAGATTCCGTATCAATCTGTTTAGGCATGATCTTGGCAGCATGAACATGATATCTCCCCCATGTCATGGGGCGGGTTTTCAGTTGTTTAAACATAGCATCCCTCTCCGTTTATACAAATCTTATAGTATAGTATTAAGATGTCATCCTAATTGCTACTTTGGTTCTAATAAGGAAGCAAAATAAGGTTGTCACGGGGACGGGTTGTCACGGGGGTGGGGTTGTTGACAACTTAAAAAGTTGTCAACAACCCCACCCCCGTGACAACCCCCCTGATAAGCGCTAATGTCACTCACTCCAAAGAATGGTACAATCGTTGGTAGGGCAAGCCCGGCCTCTAGATGTATGCCGGAAAGACTTTCCAGGATAAGACGGTCACTACTTATAACATCCGCATGCTTATGTGCATACTGTAGGTATACCAGGATGAACGCTAAATCCAGCCGCAAAAGAGGAAGGATAAAAATGATAATCAAGTCCTTATCGCCAGCCCCAACTCCAGCGCACCGCGATTGCGTGGTGCCGCGCTGTAGTGTATGTCATCAGATTCCCCGCGCGGGAATTCGCGGGGGGCTTAAACTATGCAAAGCCTTCTTGTGCCAGGAATGCGAATCAATATTAATGGCAACGCCGGTGGGCAGTAGTGATTATCATCGCATAATGGCAGGGTTGCGTTCGGTTTACTAATCTGTGCGGGTTTTCTAAGGGTTGTCAAGGGGTTGTCGCGGGGACGGGGTTGTTGACAACCCCGTCCCCGCGACAACCCCTTGACAACCCTGCTTGACCGGAGCGAGAGGGGAAGGAGTTTAATTGTCGGTATCTGCACCGCTATTCGCTGCTATAGAGGAATACTGCCAGCTTTCCGGGCTAAGGCTTCATATGCCGGGACATGCCGGTTGTAAGGAGGCCTTTCCACAGGCATTCCACGATATTGTCAGCCTTGATTTAACTGAAATTGTCGGCCTGGATGACCTGCATAGCCCGGCTGGGCCAATTCAAGCTGCACAGGCTTTGTTGGCTCGGGCCTACGGCGCCCGGGCCAGTTATTTCCTGGTTAACGGGGCTAGCTCCGGCATCCACAGCCTTTTTTTGGGCCTGGATGCCGGAGCCAAAGTGTTGGTGCCCCGCAATGCCCACCGGGCTTTCTTCGCAGGGATGGTGTTGAGTGGAGCGCATCCTGTCTACATACCGTGCCAGGTGGACCATATGGGGTTTGCGCTGGCCGTTGAGCCGCAGCAGATTGCCCAGCTGCTCTCGGCAAATAATGATGTGGCGGCGGCCTTTTTAGTCAGCCCCAGTTATTACGGCACTACCTGCCATGTATCCAGGATAACTGAACTGCTCAAGAACCTTGACATCCCCCTGCTGGTTGACGAAGCCCACGGAGGGCATTTTTACTTTCATCCCCAGTACCCGGGCACAGCCCTGGGCGGAGGTGCTGACGCAGCCATAAATGGATTGCACAAAACCTTACCTGTTCTGACCCAGGGGGCTTGCCTGCATATGGGGCAAACAGGTCTGGCTGCGGAGCGTTTTGTGAAAGCCTGCAGCTTATTGACTACCACCAGCCCTTCCTATCTGATTATGGCATCTATCGATTTAGCCAGAGATTGGATGGAGCGTCACGGGCGCCAGGCCCTGGATCGGGCCCTAAATCTTTCCCATTACTATCGTCAGAAAATTAACAGCATTAAAGGAATTAACACCCTGTTTCAGGAATTAATGATAACGGGAGTGGAGGCTGTAGATCCCTTAAAAGTAATGATATCGGTTCAGGATCTGGCTATTGACGGTTTTACCATATCACGATTGCTGCGTGAAGAATGGCATATACAGGTAGAATGGGAATCCCGCCATGCCATATTGGCCATGATGTCTGTTTTTCACCACCAAAAGGATTGGGAGCGTTTATTTCAAGCCCTGCGGCAAATCGCAAAACAGGCTGGATATAGGCGCTTTGCCGCAGAGCCCCCACCTGCTATGCCCCATCCCCGGGTGCTAATGAGTCCCCGCGAAGCCTTTTTCGCTTTCAAAAGGGGGGTGCCCTTCAAGGACAGTATTAATCATATTGCCGGGGAAATGGTGGTTCCTTATCCTCCGGGAATTCCCTGCCTGTTGCCGGGAGAAATGATTACCCCGGAGGTCTATAGCTACTTGCAGGAGATGATCAGGAGCGGGGTTCGCCTGCAGGGGCCAAATTCCCCAAATTTGGATCAGATCAGCATAATTGATGAACAGGAATTTTTATAGGAGATGTAATATGCGCCGAGGATTGTTGATAACCCTGGAAGGTATTGATGGCAGTGGTAAGACGACCTTGATCCGGCATTTACAGCAGGTGTGGCAGGATTATCCGCTTATCATGATTAGAGAACCGGGTGGAACCCTGATATCGGAAAAAATTCGAGATTTGCTGCTGAATGTAGAGAATAACCATATCACCCCCCGAACGGAGGCCTTTTTATATGCTGCTGCCCGCAGTCAGGTGGTAGAACAATTAATCAGGCCTTCTTTGCAGGCAGGGAAATTGGTTTTAGCCGATCGTTATCTGGATTCCACCATTGCTTACCAGGGTTACGGACGGGGGTTGGATCTGCAGTTTCTGCACACCTTGAATCAGCTATGCACTGGTGGCCTGCTGCCCGATGCAACCCTGTTGTTGGACATTGATCCCCATCTGGGGCAATTGAGACGACAGCAAGAGACGGCCGATCGCTTGGAAAAGGAAGGCAGTGATTTTCAAACCCGGGTGCGGGAAGGATATTTACAACTGGCCCAAATAGCCCCGGAGCGCATTCACATTATTAATGCCGCTCAGGCCTTTGTGGATGTGGCTGATGAGGCGGTTATATATCTGCAGCAAGTATTGCAGAGCCGGGGATGGTGACGGACATGCGTATTGACCGTGATAAAAAGGGCTTGGATCGACTCAGGACAGCAATGGGAAGTGGCATTCATGAGGTGAAAAAATCAGGCCCATCCTCCTTTCAACAGGAGCTATACCAGCAAAAGGAAGCTGAAGTTCACCTGGTTATGGGGGCTATTTTACAAGAAGTGGATCGTATTAGTGAACGATTGCGGCGCACACTTTCCGTTCACGACCTGATGCAGTACAAAAATCGGGTCAAGGACTTTCTCCAAGAAGCCAGTGCCAGAGCGTATCTTCTCAAACAGGATGTTGGTGCCAATAGACGCGGGCGCACCATTCTGATCACCATAGACACAATCGATGCCGAAATTGAAGCGCTTTTAAGCGATTTCATGAAGAGAAAAAAGGATCCAGTCGATGTTCTCGCTGCTATAGACAAAATTCGCGGCCTCCTGGTGGATTTAATGATATGATCAATTAGGTGGAGATAGGGGTATGGATTATTTATCAAGGGTGAGCGGCCAGCATCGCGCCGTCGACTTTTTACGTACCTTAATAGAGCACGAAAATCTGAGCCATGCATACCTATTTTATGGCCCGGCTGGTGTTGGTAAAATGACTGCTGCAGAATCATTTGCCGCTGTAATTTTGGCTGCGGAGGATCAGGCCGGGAAGGGCTTGCTGACAGGCCGGGTTCATCCTGATATGCTCATTGTGGAGCGGCTCCCGGACAAGACCCGTTTAGGAAAGGACCAGATCAGTAAAGAGGTGCAGCCCTGGCTGGCCTTAAAGCCATACCGTGCCCGGCATCGCCTGGTGATTATCCGCGATGCTCACCTGTTAACCCCGGAAGCGGGCAACGCTTTGCTTAAAACCCTGGAGGAACCCCCCGAATATGCGGTTATAATCCTGGTGGCAGATGAAGTGACCTTAATGGAAACCATATTGTCACGCTGTCAAATAGTCCGTTTTCAGGCTGTTGCGGAAGAGGATTTAGTTGCGATTTTAACTGAGCAAGGAATTGATATTGAACAGGCCCGTTGTGCGGCCCGGCTCAGCCAGGGGAGTGTGGCTGCAGCTGTGGCCTTTGCACAGGAAACGGGTCTGGCCGAGCAATGGAACACGGCCCATAGTATGGTGAAGTCATTGGCAGCAGGAAACATGGCAGCGGTGTTTGAGGCGGCGGAAAGTATTGAAAAGGCGCCGCATTTGCTCAGCCATATGCTCTCAACTATACTAAGAGATATATATGTGTACAGGTCTACCGGCAATGCTGCTTTGCTAATGATTGCTGAGCATGAAGGTCTGGCTCATGCTTTTTCCAGCGCATCAACAGATCGACTCCGGGATGCAGTAGGCAAGGTGCAGGCCATGCAAAAACAATTGCAGACCAATGTTAATCCCCTCACACTGGGTATTAATATGGCTTATGCAGTACGAGATGCCTTTTGGGATTAGAAATGGATAGAGGAGGTCATTGATTTGGCGTGGGTGGCAGGAGTACGTTTTAAACCCGCCGGAAAAATATATTATTTTGAATGCGAAGAGTTGCAGCTGGATGAGTATGATCTGGTAATAGTTGAAACGGTGCGTGGTATTGAGTGCGGCCTGGTGGTAATGGGCAAGAAGGAAGTCCCGGAAAAGGATCTGGTCTTGCCGCTGAAGAAAGTGATGCGAAAAGCTTCTGAGCAGGATAAGGCCAGTTATGAGAAAAACAAGCAAAAGGAAAAAGAAGCCCTGGAGATCTGCAGGCAAAAGATCTATCAGCACAAGCTGCCCATGAGGCTGATTGATGCCGAATATACCTTTGACATGGGGAAGATTATCTTTTATTTTACAGCAGAAGGGCGGGTTGATTTTCGCGAGTTGGTCAAGGATTTGGCGGCCATTTTTAAAACCCGCATTGAATTGAGACAGATTGGGGTGCGAGACGAAGCCAAGATGATAGGCGGCATCGGAACCTGTGGGCGGGTACTGTGCTGCAGCAGTTTCCTGGGAGAGTTTGAACCGGTGTCAATAAAAATGGCCAAGGAACAGAACCTTTCCTTGAACCCTGCCAAGATATCCGGTATTTGTGGCCGCTTAATGTGCTGCCTTAAATATGAATCCGAACTATACGATATTAAAGGGCAGGAGGGGCGCAACCATAGAACGAACAGTGCGTGAGTTAAAAACCATCCTTCGTGAGATCATCCTTGAGGTAGGAGAATTGAAGGAGAGGATGGCGGTATTGGAACTGGCACAGCAGGAGCAGAGGTCCTGTTGGCCAGACCACAGCCAGGCTCCCAATGCTGCTGCAGCTGCCAGCCGTGGACCGGGTGAAGTGGCGGTGCCTGCAGACCAGGCGGACAGTCCTCCTCTAAAAACCAGGACGAGCAGCTTGAGGCAGATTTACCACGAAGGCTATCATGTATGCCCGATGGCTTTTGGTGAAGAGAGAACAGATGATTGCTTGTTTTGTGTGGCCATGCTGGCCAGGGGCGAGGCATGACAAGGCCTGCCTGGGATGACAAAGTAGAGTCCTTGGATGATTTAATCCTGGGTGGATTCAAGATCATTCAACCACGTCAAGGTTACCGCTTTTCCCTGGATGCAGTACTCCTGGCTCATTTCCCGGACTTGCATAATATCAATACGGCTATTGATCTGGGAACCGGTAATGGGGTTATCCCCTTGCTGCTGGCCTGTCGAAAGCCCACCCTGAATATCACCGGCATCGAGATTCAAGAAGAGATGGTTAAGCGAGCGCAGCGCAGTATCATTATGAATGGGGCAGAAAAGCGAATTGCCGTCAAATGCGTGGATATTCGAGTTATCCCCGCCTGTTTGCCGGCAAGACAGGCCGAGTTGATTACCTGTAATCCTCCTTTTTGGAGAGAGGGGGAAGGCCAATTAAGCCGTAATCGGGAAGCGGCCACCGCCCGTCATGAGATTGAGGTCAAATTAATGGACATCATTTCTGCCGCCGCCCATCTCCTGCAACCCCGGGGGCGTCTGGCTATGATTAATAGAGTAGTGCGCCTGCAGGAGATCAGACAGGCTTATGCTGCCTGTAACTTCACCATGACGCGAATCAGAATGGTACAGTCATTCCCCGCAGAAGAAGCCAAACTGGTGCTTATAGAGGGTGCTTTGGGGGGAGATGGTCATGTCCTTGAGGAACCCCCTTTAGTAGTCTATCAAAGTCCGGGTATATATAGCCGGGAAATTAGCGCTATTTATGCAGCAGCCCTGGAGCGGGGATAAAAACCGAGAAAGTGAAGATCTCAAATGGGTAAGCTTTACATATGCGGCACCCCGATAGGGAACCTGGAGGATGTGAGCATCCGCTTGCTGAAAACCCTGCGCAAGGTGGATCTGATCGCTTGTGAGGACACCCGCCACACCGTAAAACTCTTGAACCGCTATAAGATTAAGAAGAGGTTGGTCAGTTACCATCAGTATAGCCAACCCCAACAGGAGGCTTTTCTAATGGCGGAATTATTGAGCGGCAAGGCGGTGGCATTGGTTACAGATGCTGGCATGCCAGGGATATCCGATCCGGGCCTGGGGTTGATTCGCAAGGCTATTGCCATGGGGGTGGAAATGGAAGTAGTGCCAGGTCCCACGGCTATGGTGACTGCTTTGACAATGTCCGGCCTGAATAGTGATGGATTTCTGTATGCAGGATTCCTGCCCAGGCAACAGAGACAGCGACAAAACGTATTGCGCGAGTTGGGGCAGGAAAAACGAACCCTCATCTTCTATGAGGCACCGCATCGTCTCTTGCATACCCTGCAGGATATGTTGGATATCTGGGGAGACAGAGATATGGCGGTAGCACGAGAATTGACCAAAATCCACGAAGAAATCCTTAGGGGCACTGTTTCAAGCAGTCTGCAGCATTTTAAACATAACCCTCCCCGCGGCGAAATCTGTCTGGTCATTGACGGCTACGACCCGCCCCTAAAAACCGCCGATCTGGAGACCATCAGCCGGGAAGTTGATGAATTGATAGATCTGGGGATGACCAAAAAAGAGGCCTTCCAAAGGAAGGCGCATGAGTACGGTATGAAAAAATCCGTGATATATAATTACTATGAAAATCATAAAGGGTAATGGTCTTATGTATCAGCTTACCTGTTTGCTTAATTCTGTCAGACAAGCCCTGCACAGGTTTTTGCCCTTGTAATTGGCAACCTCCTCGGCGTTGCCGCAAAAAATACAAGCGGGTTCATATTTCTTCAGGATGATTTTTTCATTGTCAACGTAGATTTCCAGGGCATCTTTCTCTTCGATACCCATGGTTCTTCTCAACTCAATGGGTATGACAATGCGACCCAGTTCATCCACTTTTCTTACTACGCCGGTCGACTTCATCATAGGCTACAACCCTCCTTTTCTTTACAATATGCTTCCGAAACAAAGTATACCAATGTTGGGATAAATAGTCAAGAAAAATGGTGAAAATTAGTAATGAAATTGATTATTTAACCATATAGGATGCATTTGGGAGTTATTTGTCGATTAATTGTTGAAAATTGCATGCAGGCCATTAGAGGCAGCCAGTATTTACAGGGAAGTCAGGGAGAGGAAATCCAGATAATTGGGGCGAGATTTCCTGTGGAAAGCAGAGGAGATATGTGGAAAAAGACCGGAACCAGCAGGTTGTTTTGAAAACCATTCTTGGTTTTATGGTTTTGGTGTTTATAAGCAAGTTGTTTTTTGAGGGGGTGGCCCGTAGCCAGTCCCAATATCGCCTTGCCATCATCCGCTTTTGGACAGGGCTGATGAATACAGAAATATCATATCACCTGATCGGGGTTTAGCAACGTGTTTTGAAGGGATTAACATTATAAATTGTGTGGTAAACTATAGGAGATGCGCTGCGATATGCTTTTGCTAGCAAAAAACGGCAGCCAATTCTAAAACCCGCCTTGGAATAGTCTGGGGTAGGGACAAAATTTGACAGGAGGGTCAAAGGTGTCAGAACGGAACCATTTCTACATTACTACCCCAATTTATTATCCCAGCGATAATCTTCATATTGGGCACGCCTATACAACGGTTGCTGCTGATTGTGTAGCCCGCTTCAAAAGGATGCAGGATTTTGATGTTTTTTATCTCACCGGTACAGATGAGCATGGGCAAAAGATAGAGAAAGTGGCAAAAGAGAGAGGCAAGGCACCGCAGGCATATGTAGATGAAATTGTCGCCAGCATAAGATCCCTGTGGGATACCATGCTGATAACCCATAATGATTTTATCAGAACCACAGAAAAACGACATGAAGATGTGGTGCAAAAGATCTTTCAAAAGGTGTTTGATCAAGGGGATATTTTCCTCTCTCAGTATGAAGGTTGGTACTGCACCCCCTGTGAAACCTTTTTTACAGAGAGGCAGCTAGTGGACGGCAATTGTCCAGATTGTGGCAGAACGGTGGAATTGCTGCAAGAAGAGAGCTATTTCTTCAATATGGCCAAATACGCTCCGCGTCTTTTGGCCCACATAGATGAGCATCCTGAATTCATTCAGCCAGAATCACGGCGCAATGAGATTGTTAATTTTATCAAAAGCGGGCTGGAGGATTTATGTGTTTCCCGGACCACCTTCAGTTGGGGCGTTCCGGTTCCATTCAACTCCAAACACGTGGTCTATGTGTGGTTTGATGCTTTGATCAACTATTTGACCGCGATTGGCTATTTGCAGGATGAGCGGCAATTCAACCAATACTGGCCGGCAGATGTGCATTTGATGGCCAAAGATATTATTCGCTTCCATGCGGTGATCTGGCCTATAATGCTAATGGCACTTGACTTGCCCCTGCCGAAAACGGTTTTTGCCCATGGCTGGATCATGCTGGAAGGGGGCAAAATGTCCAAATCCAAAGGCAATGTGGTAGATCCCCGCACGCTGGTGGCCAAGTACGGGGTCGATGCGGTGCGCTACTATTTGGTGAAGGAACTGAGCTTTGGGCAGGATGGCTTGTATTCTGAAGAGATGCTGGTAACCCGGATCAATTCTGATCTGGCCAATGACCTGGGCAACCTTATAAGCCGGACCGCAGCCATGGTAAGCAGATATTTTGCCGGAGTAATCCCTGCTCCTGGCGAAGGCGGCAGCCTGGATGCGGAACTGCAAGGGGCGGCGCGGTCAGCCTTCGAAGAAGCCACTATGCGGCTTGAAAAGCTGGATTTCTCAGGCTATATCCTGGCGGTTATGAAGCTGGTGGCCAGGGCTAATAAATACATTGATGAAACTGAACCCTGGCGCCTGGCCAAGGAACCGGCCAACCAGTCCCGACTGGGAACGGTTCTGTATAACCTGGTGGAAGCAATCCGCATTGCAGTGGTATTACTGGCCCCCACTATGCCAACGCTGGCCGGACGGGTAAATGAACAGATTCCGGTCTTTACTGACCCGGATCAATTGAGATGGGATATGGCCGCAGAGTGGGGTCTGACTTTGGCAGGAAGTATGGTGGTCAAAGGAAAGGCGCTATTCCCGCGCATCGATTTAAAGAGCTTGGAGGAAGATGTGAAAACAGAACAACCCCAGCAAGAAAAGAGTGAAGAAAAAACAGAGAGCCTGGATGGCTTGATTTCTATCGAAGAATTTGCCCGCCTGGATTTGCGGGTGGCGGAAGTAGTGGAATGTCATAAAATGGAGAAGGCCGACAAGCTGCTGGTACTGAAGCTGCAGGTAGGAGAGCAGCAGCATACGGTAGTCTCGGGCATTGCCAAAGCGTACCAACCGGAAGACCTCATTGGCAAAAAGGTGGTCCTGGTGGCCAATCTAAAGCCCACCAAACTGCGTGGCGTACTTTCCGAAGGCATGATCCTGGCCGCCTCGACTGAAGATGATCAAAGCCTGGAGGTGCTAATGCTCAATAAGGACCTCCCCAGCGGCAGCCAGGTAAGGTAAATCCCTGGCACGGATGGCCCTGAATTATAAGAATATGGTGATGGCGCCGACTCCCAAGCCTCTACCCTGAATAAATTTTCATGTAAATTATTGTACAGAGTCGGGGGATCTTATAAACCCAGGTTATATTATAGAAAGGAAGAATTGCATGATTATAGACAGCCATGCCCATTTGCAGGATCGGGCTTTTAAAAAAGACCTGGCTCAGGTCATGGAACGGGCCGCAGCAGCCAACATTGAAAAAATCATCTGCGTGGGTTATGATTACGATTCTTCCTGTGAGGCCGTCGATATCGCCCGCCAATACAGTCAGGTGTATGCGGTTATCGGGGTTCACCCCCATGATGCCAAGACCCTGACGGCAGATATCATCAGCAAACTATATAACCTGGCCAAGGATCCCAAGGTGGTGGCGATAGGAGAGACCGGGCTGGATTTTTTCCGCGATTTGTCCCCGCGGGAAGTGCAGCGCCAGGCTTTTATTGAGCAGATTAAAATTGCGGCAGAACTATGCAAACCCATTGTTATTCATGACCGTGACGCACATCAAGAGGTATTGGATATCATTAAAAGGGAAAAGGCCGGCCGCAACACGGGGATCATGCATTGTTATTCCGGCCATCTCCCCATGGCCATCGAGCTGATGAAAGAGGGGTTTTTTATCTCCTTTGCCGGCCCCTTAACCTATAAAAATGCCCGCAAGACTGCTGAAGTAGCTGCGCGCATTACCCTGGACAGAATCCTTGTGGAAACCGACTGTCCCTATTTAACACCGGAACCGTTGCGGGGCAAACGCAATGAACCGGCTCATGTTGTGCATGTGGCTGAAAAACTGGCTCAATTGCGCCAAAAAAGCCTCGCCGAAATCGCCTATCAAACCAACCTCAATACCTGCCGGGCCTTTAACATTTAGCTTGGGCGATTAAGCGCACGGTTGTTCGCCCACCTTTTCGAAAAACTTAATAACTGTGGTGTCTGTCACCGACTTTTGCCCGCTTCTTGAAAGATCCTTCGGGCGTTGCCCTCTGGTGTCATCCTGAGCTTTTTTTGTCATTCTGAGCTTTTTGTCATCCTAAGTTTTTTTGTCATCCTGAGCGGAGCGAAGGATCTGTCATCCCGGAATTGTTCGCTGCGCGAAAGATTCTTCGCATGCGCTCGAGAATGACAGAGGGGCTGCGCTCAGAATGACAGAGGGGCTGCGCTCAGAATGACAGAGGGGCTGCGCTCATAATGACAGGGGCGTTGCCCTCAGGATGACAAAAACAGGGACTTTTATAGCAATAACTTTGGTGCCTGCTGACATGCTGGCACCGACTTTTGCCGATTATTTGCGGCTTGATTCGAGATTAATATCGGGCCATCCATCCTCCTTTTCAGCATACTTTTTAGAGCGCTCAGAATAAAATAGGTGCAACTGGATCATAATTTACATGAGGACAGTTTATAGTATTTGGGGCTATTACCATATTGCACCATTTTAATTGACTTTAAAACGGGCTTTCTTTAGAATGGATTGTACCTCTAGTCCATTTGTCAAGAAACAGCCTGGCTGTCTTGAGAAAGGGAGGAGAACCATGAACAATAAGTGGTATAAGAAGGGCGTGAACCTGTTAGCAGGGGCTTTAGGTCTGATCCTGCTGATGGTTAGCCTCGGTTTTGCCCTGCAAAAGCCGGTGAATATCGCCGTCGATGGGAAAATTATCAAGGACAAGGTATTTTTTAATCATACGGTGGCCCAGATTTTGGACGAAAATGGCATTGTGCTCGGTGAATATGATTTGGTCCAGCCGGAGCTGTCTGTTGCCGTACAGAAAAACACCAATATCAATGTCATCAGGGCATTCAGAGTATTTGTCATTGCTGATGGACAGAAAAAGGAGGTAATTACACCCCCGGTTACCGTAAAAGAGGCCATTGCTGAAGCAGGCTTTACCCTGGGAGAGAAGGATATAGTCAAAACCGTGGCCACAGAATTGACGCAGCCCGATCAGGAGATCGAGATCATCCGGGTGCAGGAACAAGAGACGCTGGAAGAAGCCGTCCTTCCCTACGGGGAAGAGAGAACTGAAGACAGTACCCTGGAAAAGGGCTTAACCAAAACCCTGCGTCGCGGTGTCAATGGCGCTGTGCTCAATACAGTACGCATCACCTATCATAATGGCAAAGAAGTCAAACGAGAGGTCATTGACAGTGAAACCAAGGTCCAGCCGATTAACAAGATTGTTGCAGTGGGCAATATAACCACTGTATCCCGCGGCAATTTGCGCCTTAATTTCAAACAGGCGCTCTATGTCCGGGCCAGTGCTTACACCTATACCGGTCGTAACACCGCTACCGGTCTGGCGCCCAAAGTGGGAATGGTTGCGGTTGATCCGACCGTTATTCCCATGGGTTCCCGCTTATACATCGAGGGTTATGGCTATGCAACCGCCTGTGATACCGGGGGAGCAGTGGTAGGCAATAGGATCGACCTGTTTATGGAGGACCGCAGCCAGTGCCTCAAATGGGGGGTACGCAATGTGAAGCTCTATATATTGGAATAAAGGGGGCAACAACGGGAAGGGGAGACCCTTCCATTTTTTTGCCAGTTATTACCTGACTTAAAACCACTTGGATACAAAAAATATTTATATTATACCAACGTGATCGGGGGCCATCCCCAAAGGGCACACGCAAGCACCTATGAAAATCGTTGGGGAGTGCGCAATAAGGAGAGAAGGGTAAGGAAATGTTTTTGACGCATATTAACGCAGATTCAATACGATTTCCGCTGTTTTGTCTGGGCGAATCATAAAATTCAGCATCCAGTGTCTAATTTACTGTGGAGGTGGGACTTTAATGAAAAGGATTATAGTGTTAATAATCTGTTTCAGCCTGCTGGCAACCCTTTTTACAGGCTGTCAGAAACCAGCCCCAAAACCCGGGACCACGCCGCCGGAGTCAGGGCTTACCACCAGTGACCGTCGTGTAATTGCCGATAAACTGTCCAAGCAAGCCCGGCAAATAGAAGGGGTGCAGAATGCCACCGTGGTTCTGGCTGAAAATAATGGAAACGGCGCGGTCACAACCAGCCCAACCCCCGGGCAAACCAATGCGCAAGGCTTGATTGTGATGGTGGGATTAACCACCAAGCCTGGCAGCGATGAAGCCCGGGTAAAAAACCAGGTGGTTACCAAATTGAAAGCCGCTGACGGACGGGTCTCTCATGTGCTGGTTACCACGGATCCGGCCCTGATAAAAAAAATTAATGATGTGGCCGCCGGTTTCCTGGAAGGAAAGCCATTTCAAACCATGAAGGATAATATTAATACTATCAATCAAGAAATAAAGAAAGAAAACCCGGTTCCATAAGTTCAGCCGGGGGACAAATCCCTGTTGATCGGGTAATTTATAGTATAATAGTCTAAAATACCCCTTCAAAGGGGCTTTTGGGGAGGGGAGAAATAATTATTGTCCGGTGTAAGGCGTATACTAAGCCAGTTTCAGTTAAGGCCCCGCAAAAGGTGGGGCCAAAACTTCCTGAACGATAACAACATAGCCCGGAAAATCGTGGAGCATTGCGATTTAAGCCCTGACGATTATTTGTTGGAAATTGGGCCCGGATTGGGGGCATTAACCCCTTTACTGGCCAGGCAATGCCAAAAACTGCTGGCCATTGACATAGACCGCGCTATGGAAGGGCCTTTGCGAGAGGCCCTGCAAGGGATCGACAATGTGGTTTTGCTTTTTGCCGACATATTATCGCTTGATATCGAGGCGCAAATCCAGGAATCGCTGCATCTGGAAGAATTAAAGTCATTCAAGGTATGCGGTAATATACCGTATAATATAACCAGCCCAATTATTTTCTCCTTGCTGGAATCGTGCCCGCACCTGAGCCAGGCTACCTTGATGATACAGAAAGAAGTGGCGCAGCGCCTGCGGGCATTGCCAGATACCAAGGATTATGGGATGTTAACCCTGGCTGTTGCCTATCATTGTGAAGTGGAATACGTAGCTACCGTTTCCAAACATTGCTTTTATCCCCAACCGGAAGTGGAGTCTGCAGTAGTTCGCTTAAAACCTATTCCCGGCAAAAGGATTCAGGTCAAGAGCGAATCCCGGCTATTTGGATTTATGAAGGCTTGCTTTCAAAAGCGCCGCAAAACCATCCTTAATATCAGCGCCGTATATTTCGGTATAGAAAAAAAGGAGGTTGCTCATACCCTGCAAAAGCTGGGGATCTCCCCCCAAGCCAGGCCCGAGAATCTTCACCTGGAGCAATTTGCCTACATTGTTGAAAGCTTTGCGCCACAGGAGGTCTGAAAAATGTCTTTTTATAGTCCCAGCAAAGGTCAGCTCGAGCTATCCGAAGTGGTGGAGGATATTCTAGCATACATCAGTGAGGATTTGGATTACGCTTACAAACTGATTGTAGGCAGTGATTCGCACCCGCGGGTAACTAACACCTGTTTTGTATCCGCCATCATTATCCACCGGCAGGGCAAAGGGGCCCGCTATTATTATAACAAGATTTATAAACCCCGGATTAAAAGCCTGCGCCAGCAGATTTTCTATGAGGCCTCACTGAGCCTGGAATTGGCCGACAAGCTGGAACAACATTTGAGGCTGCAGGGCTATGAGGACATGAAAGTGGAGATTCATCTCGACATAGGTACCCATGGTGAAACCAAGGAATTAATCAGAGAAGTAACCGGCATGATAATCGGGTGTGGTTTTAATGCTTGCATAAAGCCCGATGCATGCGCAGCCAGCAAGGTGGCTGACAAGCACACCAAAAATTGATATACGTGTTCAAATAGCAAAACAGTTGGCTGAAAGCGCTGCCAAATTAAGGTTGACCAGCGAATCCCACAATGGTCAGCAAGGCAGCCTGGATAAAAATTAAAATAATGATGTTGACAGGAAGAGCGTTTTTTTATATACTAATTGGTCAAGTATTGACAATCACTGCTTGGTGATATACAATATGTATGATTAATGAGCAAAGCAGGTGGTTGAGTATGAGTTCTCCCCGGGCAATATCTGACATCAAGAAAGATCTTGAGTCCTTTGTAGGCAGCAAAATACGCCTTAAGGCCAATCGGGGCCGGAATCGAATTATAGAAAGGGAAGGGATTCTCGAATCCATTTACCCTAACATCTTTGTAGTCAAGCTCAATGAAAGAAAAATTGAAAGAAGAGTTTCTTATAGTTACGCTGATGTATTGACGGAGACGGTGGAACTGTTCGTATACGATACCAGCGATGAAGAATTCAGAATACCATCAGCCAACCCGTAAAACTCGACGCCAAACTGCACCTGGTGCAGTTTTCTTTTTTTCTGCTCATTGCAACGACCAGCGGACATAGTTGGCCGGTGGACTCCATATAAATAGACTATGAAAAGGTTGGACTATCCAGGGAAAGGAGCATCTGCCACTTGCTAAGGATTTGGTCACCAGTGATCTTAGCCCAACTTCATCCCGGGCGCGCCCTGACCATAGATCGCAATTATCAGCTCGATAAATACTATCACACCATAGAAGATCTGAAGGTAAAGGTCTATAGCTGTGAAGCGGCCAGCCACGGCAAATATGTGGAGTGTCTGATCCGTTTACAGGTTCTGGCTTTATTACAGCAGCATGAGCATGAACCGGATTTGGTGCGTTATCATGACGAAATAACAGAGTGGCTGCCAGCCCACTGCTTTGACCCCCCTATGAAATTTAAACCGGAAACCGACATGATTGTCGAGGTAGAAAAGATTGCCTGTGAAGGCGAATTGCAGGAGTGCACCTTAAGGGTGCAGGTTCATGTGAATTATACCATTCTAGCCACACAAAATGAGGCCATCACGCTGGCCGAAGCCTCATGGGAAGAACCTGCTACCAGTTCGGCTCCGTACCATCCAGGCCAGGCTATTATGGATACTATCCACAACCTGGAGGGTGAAGTCAGGCGCTTATCGCAAGATAACGTCAGATTAAGCCAGCGCATCATGCTCTATGAAAAAAATCTGCTCAGCCTTAAAAACGCGGTGCGCAAGGCTGAGGACCGCAGTCATTCTCTCCTGAACGAATTATCTCAGTCCATCCGGCTTGTTCAGACCCTGCAGGAGCACATCAGGGAAAAGGAGAGCGTCATCCGTAGAGAGAAACAAAAGGCCTCCTGGAACTTCTCCGCAGCCCTGGAGGGCAGCCGTTTGCCGCTGGGGGATAGAATCCGCCAGTTGTTTGCCAGTAGCTAAAAAGGGAAAGAGACAGGGACATTTTAAGTCTATTTCTCATAAGGTAATAAAAAGCTTTTATCATAAGGAGAGATTGACATGCAGTTATCGAAGAAGCAGCCGCTGATAGCGATTAAGGCGGTTCAATATCGAGTAACCCCGCGCATGGCAGGCCCAGGCCATACTGGTGAACAGCCTTTCTGCAAGCCTGATCCGCTGCCTGAACTGGAAATTATCCAGCCGATCGAGGCGCAGATGGATCTGACCCCGCTGCCCCTCAATGATTGCGGGGACAGTGCTGACCAGATCGCTGTAATCGTTGAGGAGCAAATACTGAATAGCAGTATATGAAAAGCGGAAAACACGTCCGGCAAGTCAATGCTTCCGGGCGTTTTTCCTTTTTCCGGCCCAGCGCCAGGCACAACCAGGATAATCACACTTTGCCACCGCCTCTCATAGTATATCCTAGAAATTTGCCCAGACAAATTTCGCCTACAGTTAGAGATAAAAATACTAAGGAGGGAAAGTATCGTGGCTGAACTAAAATGCGAATATCCCGAAGGTTGCATGCTGGATTTATGGGCACAGGTTATCAAAGCCAAATACTGTGAAAAACAGGTAAAGGTTTTGGACACCGTATTCTGTGTACCTGATGAACGGGTTGGCGGAAAGATTCGTGCGGTTGAAGACATTAAGGTCAAGGTCATTAAGGCCTGCGAAGATCTGAGCTGCTACAATAAGGTTAAAATCCATGTTGAATTTGAGGTCATCCTTTTCGTCATTGTTGGCACTGAGTATCAGATTATCACTGTTGGTGATTCATACAATCAGGTCATCGAACTGGATGAATTCGATCCTCCGCTCACGGTTGAAGAGTTTAGGGAAGAGGTTGATGAATCAGAAGTCTGTTTGAGAAACTGGAGTTTTGATTATGAAATACTGGGCAATAGTGAAGATCCCAGTAATCCGGCCAACTTGAGCCAACCGCTTACCGGCACTGCCATTGCGCTGCGTGTCTACGTTGATATTATCGATAAACTTGGCAAGATGCATAATGTCATCGTGTATGGAGAAATCGAGCCTGACGATTATATATGCAAGTAGCGCTTATCAATGCTCGGCGTCAATGCCGGGCATTTATTTTTAAGGGGGAGAGTCGATGCCGCGTAAAGGTGGAAAGAAAATCGATCGCTCCGTCAAGAATGCCATGCGAACCAGATTGGAGCAACTGGTAAGGGAATATCAGCAACTGGGTAAGGTAATAAGCCAGTATCGCCAGGAAACCGACCATGAAGCGTATCAGCAATTCTGGAATGAAGTCCAGGGCGACCATGATGCCCTGATTCAGAAGGTTTCCAGGTATATGCTCACCCATTGCAACCGCTGAATATAGTATCCTAAGCAGGTTCTGCTTATACAATGCAACCCGGCAACGGGTTCCTTTTGGCCATGATATCAATACGGTAGGGTAGCGCATAGAATACAGTATATTCAAAACCGGGAGAGTTTAAATAAAATGAAAAAACTGGGGTTGGCCCTGGGTGGCGGTGGATTAAAAGGCCTGGCCCACATTGGAGTCCTGCAGGCCCTGGAAAGCCATGGAATAAAACCAGCCTTTATATCGGGAAGTAGCGTCGGAAGTATTTTCGCGGCTTTATATGCCTGTGGCATGAAGCCTGATCAGATCGCCATACTGGTAAAGCAAATCCATCCCCGTGACTACCTGGACTATAATGTGAGCGGCTTGATTAAGTATATAATCGGTCTATTGCTGCCCGGTTTACACTATCCCCTGGAAGGGGTGGTCAAAGGCCGCCGCTTAGAAAGATTAGTGCATAAATGGACCCAGGGCAGGAGTTTGAGCCAGGTCAGAATGCCCCTGGGCATCATTGCCTGTGATATTAACAGCGGTTTGGAGGTAGTATTCTGCAACCGTAGAATTCCTATAGGGCAGCGTCCAGTGCAGGTGCTGGGCCAGGCTTTGCTAAGTGAAGCGGTGCGTTGCAGCACTGCTATTCCGGGCACCTTTGTCCCGCGCCAATTCGGAGCAATGCAAATGGTCGATGGCGGTATACGCAGCATGGTGCCGGTATGGGTGCAAAAAGCCCTGGGTGCTGACTACATCCTCGCCATTGATCTGGGCCAGCAAAAATACCACAGTAAAGTGGTGGGCATGTCGGCGCTGATTGCCCGCACCCTGGAGATTCTTACCTATGAAACCTCGGTAATGGATGAGCAGGTTTATGCTGATATGGTGGTATTCCCCGGAGTGGAAAACATCGGTTTGGGTGATGTGCAGCAGGCGGAATGGATTATTGCCAGGGGCAGGGAAGAGATGGAAAAACGAATCGCCGAGTTAAGCCAGGCCTTAAAGGCCTGAGCCGGTAACATAAGCGGTCTTCTCGACATATAATATTCACAAAGCTGTAGGGGAGATGACCCCATCGCCCCGGTGCAGTTCGGTATAATCGATATGAAATATTTGCAAACTCTAGCCGTAGCGGGGAGGGGGTTGAAAATGGCAACAGATAAATTTGAACATGCCACTTTTTACTTGACACGTAAGCAGGTCGAAGAGATCAAACGCCTGGCCAGAGATCAACAAATCTCCCGGAGCGCCCTGGTCAGAATGATAATACGTGAATACCTGGCCCGTGAGGAGGGGCAAAAACACGGATAAATCCTCAAAAGAGGGTGCTTTAAAAAGAGGTGTCCTCTTTTTAATGTTATGATTGGAATATCCGTTTTATCTGGAAAAGCTCCTTCTGCCATGAAGCCCGTTTTTCAAATCTATAAAGATACATTTCTTGCCTGATGCGGGAAGAGAGCATATCTGCAAGAATGAAAGAATCTGACTTACAACCGTAATAAAGTAATTCAAGGTTTACGCTGATTTATGAAACTTTAAAGTGCGGACAAATGCCTCCCCAATAGCCCCAATCCTTTAAAAAAGCTCGTCGCGTTCAACCCTTCCTTTTACTTCACGTTGCAGAACTACAAATCCCCCGGAACGCCCATATTTAACGGCCTGTATTTCGGCCATGGCTGACAGGGCTATTTCTGCAGCCCTTTGGCCACCCAAATCGAGCCCAATAGGCACATGAACCTTCTTAATGAGATCTTCAGGAATCTCCCATAAATGCAACTGTCTGAAGTAAGCGGTTACCTTATGTTTGTTGCCCATAATACCTATATATCTGGCCGGGGATCTAATAACAGCCTGAAGTGCGACCTCATCGAACTCATGATGGTGGCTTAATAAAACAATGCTGGTGTTTTCGTTAATTTCACAGGTATTAAGCAGTTCCACGATATCCCCCAGCAGTAGTTCACCGGCTTCGGGAAATCTCTCCCGAGTGAGGGTTTCGGCCCTGCTGTCGATAACGCTTATACTATAGCCCAGAATGGCGGCGATTCTATAAACATTATGCGCCACATTTCCCGATCCTACTATAATCAGTCTGTCCCGGTGGCTGTGGTCAGCATCAGAACAAACCTCTGCAATATTGTTATTGGAGTTGTGCAATTCTCTCACTTCCTTAATATTTTCCCTTTTAAGTTTAGCAAAGTAAGGGCTGAAGTCAAAAATAGATTCTCTTCTCTAATTGACATAAAGGCAGATTAAGTCAAATAAAAATCCACAGGCGGAGAAAATATTCGTTTAAATTTATCCTTTTGGGAAATACTCCATACAGAAGGGAGGCTTTTGATTATGAAGAAAATCTGGGCTGCCATTTGCGGAATTATGCTAATTATTATGTTTGCCTATGTGCTGGAAGATATGCGAGGTACATCCTTGAGCCGGGATGTGCTGCGTTTACATGTCATAGCCAATAGCGACAATCCCGGTGACCAGCAGCTGAAGCTGGAGGTAAAGGATCAGGTGGTCAACCTGATGCGTCAAACCCTGACGGATGTTTCCGATGCCGAAGAAGCACGGCGGATTGCAGTACGAGAGATCCCGGTCATTAAGAAGAACGCTGAAGCAATAATCGCCAGACAGGGATATGATTATCCGGTTAATGTTGAGGTGGGACAATATGCCTTCCCGACTAAAAGTTATGGCAATCTGGTTTTCCCGGCAGGCGATTATCAAGCTGTTCGGGTGATTATCGGGGAGGGTCAGGGCAAAAACTGGTGGTGTGTGCTCTTCCCGCCACTATGCATGGTATCGTCTTCAGATCAAGGCCTGAGCCTGGACAGCCCCCAAAACGCCGAGGTGAGCCTGAAATGCTTAAAATTCCTGCCCAAGGGTCTGCGGGTGACGCTGAGCGGCAAAGATCACAAGGGATAGGATAACCCCCCAATACTCTAGGGAACGGCCTGGTCGTTCCCTTTTCTTCTGCCAGGATATATAATGTAACAAAAATGGGGGAAAATGATGGACATCATTACTGTTGAAGCGCCTGCCAAGGTGAATCTAACCCTGGATGTCAGGTATAAACGCGGGGACGGTTATCATGAACTGGAGACGGTGATGCATCAGATCGGGCTTATTGATCGCCTTACATTACGGCGGGGCCGCAGCGGCGAGATTAACCTCAGTTCCAATCATCCCACCCTTCCCAACAACCAGGAAAACCTGGCCTATCAAGCCGCCCGGCTTATTTTGCAGGAAAATGGGCAGGATGGCGTAGATATTTATATAGAGAAAAACATACCTCTTGGTGCGGGACTGGCCGGGGGCAGTAGTGATGCCGCCGCTGTGCTCTGGGGCATGAACCGGCTTTTTGATTATCAGTTCGATACAACTCAGCTTATGCAACTGGCGGCTCGATTAGGCTCGGACGTTCCCTTTTGCCTCCTGGGGCGCGAGAAGGGACAGGCGGGCAGACCGGGGGACGCTTTGGGGGCCACGGCCATTGCCCGGGGGCGAGGTGAGCTATTGGAAGAGATACCGGGCTGCTATTTGCCCTGGGTATTACTGGTGAAACCTGATTTTCAAATCTCCACGGCTGAGGTATACCGCAGCCTGCGGCTTGATGAGTTGGAGCAAAGGCCAGATACAGCGGCTTTCCTTGCAGCATGGCGCGATTGTGATATTATGAATATAGCCATAAACTTGGTGAATGTGTTAGAATCGGTAAGCATAAAGCAAAATCCAGAAATAGCTGCTATCAAAGTCGGCATGATCAAGTATGGTGCCTTAAAAGCCTTAATGGCGGGCAGCGGTCCGGCTGTATTCGGCATCTTTAATGAAGAGCAAAAGGCCCGGCAGGCCCGGGACGAATTCCTGAATGCTCACAATGAAGTTTTTTTGGTCTCATCTTATGGCAGGGGTGATAAAAGTGCCCGAACGAAGATTACTACCGGTTAACCTGGACTCCTACAAACCTTTGCGGGAACTGGTTCTGGAGGCGATACGGGAAGCCATTATCAATGGCAGTCTCAAGCCCCGAGAACGCTTGATGGAAATTCAAATGGCGGAAGAACTCGGGGTTTCACGTACCCCAATACGCGAAGCCTTACGAAAACTGGAACTGGAAGGCTTTATTGTCATGGTTCCGCGTAAAGGAGCCTATGTAGCAGATATATCCATTAAGGACATCGCTGACGTATTTGAAATCAGGGCTTCCCTGGAGGGTTTGGCTGCAGCCCTGGCGGCAGAACGGATTACAGATGAAGAACTGGAATTCATGGAGCGTTGCCTGGTGGTTAAGGCAGAAGCTATTGCCAAGGCCGATTTTGACAAGCTGGTCGATATTGACACCAAATTCCACGAATCCATTTACAAAGCCAGCCGGAATGAACGTCTCTGGGCTATAATAAATAATCTGCGTGAACAGATTCAGCGTTTACGCATGACCTCGCTATCGGTGCCGGGAAGGATGGCCCAATCATTAAAAGAGCACCGCCTGATTGTGGAAGCCATACAATCACGTGATATCAACCTGGCCCGGCAGGTAGCGCAGGAACATATCGAAAACGCCGAAAATGTTATGATGGAATCCATTAAACGGGATGGCTTGCCCAGATAGCGAGGAATGGCAATGAAATATGATGCTATCATTCTGGCCGGCGGACAAAGTGCCTCAGAGTTAAAAAAGATAGCGCCTTATGACAACGAAGCCCTGATTATCATCGGCAATAGCCCCATGATATGTTATGTATATCGTGCCTTACGAGCTTCTCAAAACGTCGGTCGCATTATCATCAGCGGTCCGGTTAAAGACCTGCGCGTTATTTTAGGCAAAGAGCCCGGGTTATTGTTTGTAGAAGGCGGAGACAGTGCTGTGGACAGTTTTGCCAACGCGGTTGCCGCGCTTAAGGAACAGGAGATGAGCGCCAGTCTCCTGGTTATGCCCACTGATATCCCGTTTATTACCACCTCGGCAATTGATGATTTCATTATTCAATCGGAGCGCTATAATGCTGACTTCTTCTATCCCTTAACCAGCCGGGAAGTCAACGAAAGCAAATTTCCCGGGGTTTCCCGCACCTATGTAAAATTAAGGGAAGGGACTTTTACCGGCGGAAACCTGTTTATCATCCGCAGCCGGGTTATTGACAAGGTTATGAATATGGCCGCAGAGCTGGTCAAGCGGAGAAAAAGCCCGCTGGCCATGGCACGCCTGTTTGGCCTGGGATTGGTGATACAATATTTTTTTAAAAGGCTTTCAATCCCTGCGGTGGAAAAGCGCTTTGCGGAAGTAATGGGCATCACCGGCAAAGCCGTGATATCAGGCTATGCCGAGGTTGGCGTAGATGTGGATAAGCCCAGCGACCTGCAGCTTGCCCAGACCTATTTATCCGGGTCCTCACTATAGAATAAGGCCCCCGCATGATTCCTAAAGTCCTTTTTCGGGCAGCGCATCCCGCCCGACTTCGTCATAAATATCCAGATTAAACAGGAAATTATCCTGTGGATGTAGAAATTTATTAATTCCCTGGTAAATACCCCAACATCTTGCCAGGATGATTATCTGCCAGTTGATGGATTGATTAATAAATGTAACGTAATGCAAGAGGAGCGAGTTGTGTTGGTTAGTGCCGCAGTTATTCTGGCCGCTGGGAAAGGTGTCCGCATGCGTTCAGCCTATCCCAAGGTTGTGCACCGGGTTGCCGGTATTCCCATGATCCAGCATGTCATTCAAGCAGTTCAGGTAGCGGGAATAAAAGCTATATATGTGGTGGTAGGCCATGGCCGCGAGTTTGTATACCAGGCATTGGCGGGGATGGATGTCGAGTATGTTATACAAGAACAGCAACTGGGTACGGGACATGCCCTGAGGCAGGCCGAAGCTTTTGTAAAGAATACCTCTTCCGTATTGGTCTTATCAGGAGACATCCCACTGATTCAGGCCGGCACCCTGGCCAGGTTGCTCAAGCGGCAGAGGGAGAGTCAGGCGGCTGCTACGGTTTTATCAGCCATAGTGGATGATCCTGCCGGCTATGGCCGCATCATCAGGAACCCTGATCAATCCCTGCAAAGAATAGTTGAAGAGAAGGATGCCAGCCCGGAGCAAAAACAGATTACCGAGATTAATTCCGGGATTTATTGCTTTGAAAGCCGCGAGGTTTTTCCGCGTCTGGCCGACTTGACCACTGATAATGCGCAAGGCGAGTATTATCTAACCGATGTATTGGCCATGATGATAAAGGATCAGCATCAGGTGGGGGTAATGCTCAGTACTGACAGTGATGATATTTTAGGAATCAATGATCGTGTCCAAATGGCTCATTGCGAAGCCATTTTGCGGCGCAGGAAAAACCTGGCCTTGATGCAAGCCGGAGTGACTATGATTGATCCCGGTTCGGTATTTATAGATCAGCAGGTGCTTATCGGCGAAGATACCGTGATCCGCCCCCATACCATGATTGAAGGTGAGACCGTCATCGGTCCGGGCTGCGAAATAGGCCCCTCAGTGCGGATCAGCAACTCCACTATTGGTGCTCGGGTTTCCATCGAATTAGCGCGGATAATCGATGCTCATATTGATGATCAATGCAATATTGGTCCCTTTGCCTATCTGCGCCCCGGAACCAGACTGGGGCACGGGGTCAAGGTGGGCGATTTTGTTGAGATTAAAAATTCCATTATCGGAGAAAATAGTAAGATTCCACATTTAAGTTATGTTGGGGATGCACAGGTGGGAAACAGCGTTAATATCGGTGCGGGTACTATCACCTGCAATTATGACGGTGCCAATAAGTACCCCACATTTCTGGAAGACGGCGTTTTTATCGGCAGCAATACCAATTTGGTGGCTCCTGTAAGGATTGGCAAGGATTCGGTAACCGGAGCAGGATCAACCATAACCAGGGATGTTCCCCCCGGCACCCTGGCAGTGGAACGGGCCCGGCAAAGGAACATTAAGGGGTGGGCCAAAAAAACCAAAGACGATCAGGAGGTAACTAAGGAATGAAAGTGTCCAGATGGCGCATGAAGCTGTTTACTGGCAATGCCAACACCGCATTGGCACAGGCTATCGCCAAGTATCTGGGTATACCGGTAGGGGATGCCAAGGTAACCAGATTCTGCGATGGTGAAATCGGCTGCGAGATTGATGAGAGTGTGCGTGGTGTCGATGTTTTCGTGGTCCAACCTACCTGTTCGCCGGTAAACGATAATTTAATGGAACTCTTGATAATGATTGATGCCTTTCGCAGGGCTTCGGCTTCGCGCATCAATGCTGTCATCCCTTACTATGGCTATGCGCGGCAGGACCGCAAAAGCCGGGCTCGAGACCCCATCACCGCCAAGCTGGTTTCCAATCTAATCACCGAAGCAGGCGCACAGCGGGTGGTGGCTGTTGACCTCCATGCCAATCAGATCCAGGGCTTTTTTGATATACCGGTAGATCACTTGCCAGGTGTGCCCACCATAGCTGAATACTTGAAACGCAAGCAGTTTGGGGATGAGGCGGTAGTGGTTTCTCCTGATGTGGGGGGGGTGACCCGCGCCCGTGATCTGGCTGCCAAATTGGGTGCCCCGCTGGCGATTGTGGATAAACGCCGTCCCGCTCCCAACCAATCGGAGATTATGAATGTTATTGGCAATGTCCAAGGAAAACATGTCATCATTATTGACGATATTATTGATACCGCCGGCACCATTTGTGAGGCTGCCCGGGCCATGGTCGAAAAAGGAGCTCGCGGAGTTTATTGCTGTTGTACCCATCCGGTTTTTTCAGGACCGGCCATTGAAAGACTGTCTGCAGCTCCCATTAACGAGATTGTGGTTACTAACACCATTCCCCTGGCGCAGGGTAAAATACTGCCCAATATGACCGTTTTATCTATTGCGCCGCTGATTGGTGAAGCCATCTTGAGAATACATGAGGATCTTTCTGTAAGCAAACTTTTTGAAGTTTAGCAAGACCTAAAGGCCAACTCCGGTGTGATGCCGGAGTTTTTTGCTGGCATGAATAGGCTATAATGATAATACCATATGAATCTGCGGGGTATTGATATGAAATTGGTGGTTGGGTTGGGCAATCCCGGCAAAAGATACAGCGAAACCAGACACAATCTGGGTTTTAAAGTAATAAATGAACTGGCTCGCCGCCATCAGGTGCAAAAAGAGGAGCACCGCTTTGATGCCATCATTGGCCATTGCAGGATGGGGGGGGAAAAGGTATTATTGCTGAAGCCCCTGACCTTTATGAATCTCAGCGGCAGGGCTGTACAGCCGGTGATGCGCTTCTATAAAATCCCTTTGCAGGATTTGTTGGTGGTTTATGATGATATGGATCTGCCCCCGGCCAGCCTGCGCATTCGGGCTGCAGGCAGCAGCGGGGGACACAAAGGGATGGCATCGATTGTGGAATTGCTGGCCAGCCAGGACTTCGCGCGTATTCGCATCGGTATTGGCCGGCCCCCATACGGTGTGACCGAGTGGGTGTTATCCGCCCCTCCGGCAGAGGAAAGACCTGAATATGAGGCCGCAGTCTTACAGGCCGCAGATGCGGTGGAGTACTGGGTAAAAGATGGTATAGTGCAGGTCATGAACCGGTTTAATTAACCCATCCCCCGCGATTCGGAGCGCAGCTCCTGGAAAGTCCCTGTTTATGTCATCCTTAAGGGCAACGTCCGGCTTATGTCATCCTTAAGGGCAGCGCCCGGCTAATGTCATCCTGCCCGGCTTATGTCATCCTGAGGGCAACGCCCGAAGGATCTTTCGCGAAGCGAACCACCCCCGGGGAAAGATCCTTCGCTCCGCTCAGGATGACAGTAGCAGTCCGCTCAGGACGACAACAGCAGTCCGCTCAGGACGACAACAGCAGTTCGCTCGGGATGAAAACAGTGGGCAACGCCCGGCTTATGTCATCCTTAAGGGCAGCGCCCGGTTTATGTCATCCTGAGGGCAACGCCCGAAGGATCTTTCGCGAAGCGAACCACCCCCGGGGAAAGATCCTTCGCTCCGCTCAGGATGACAGTAGCAGTCCGCTCAGGATGACAACAGCAGTCCGCTCAGGACGACAACAGCAGTCCGCTCGGGACGACAACAGCAGTCCGCTCGGGACGACAACAGCAGTTCGCTCGGGATGAAAACAGTGGGCAACGCCCGGTTTATGTCATCCTGAGGGCAACGCCCGGCTTATGTCATCCTGAGGGCAACGCCCGAAGGATCTTTCGCGAAGCGAACCACCCCCGGGGAAAGATCCTTCGCTCCGCTCAGGATGACAACAGCAGTTCGCTCAGGACGACAACAGCAGTTCGCTCGGGATGAAAACAGTGGGCAACGCCCGGTTTATGTCATCCTGAGGGCAACGCCCGGTTTATGTCATCCTTAAGGGCAGCGCCCGGTTTATGTCATCCTGAGGGCAGCGCCCGGTTTATGTCATCCTGAGGGCAACGCCCGAAGGATCTTTCGCGAAGCGAACCACCCCCGGGGAAAGATCCTTCGCTCCGCTCAGGACGACAGTAGCAGTCTGCTCAGGATGACAACAGCAGTTCGCTCGGGACGACAACAGCAGTCCGCTCGGGACGACTGTTACAGTATCCCGATGCCCGACGGCTGACGCCAGACGGCTATTATAGCCCGCCGTATATTCGCGGTCAGGTTTGGAAGAATAGCAGTCAGAGGGATATCTGATCGGAGGCTGGTTGCAGTTAAGATTTACCACACTTGTGAATGCTGCCATCGTGTTCACAAAACCTCAGAAATCGATGGTCCGGCAGGGGTTGTTGAGCTGCACGAACTATGTCTGGAATGTGCACAGGAAATAGGAGTACTGCCTGGGCAGAATCAAGGCAGACCTCATTTTTATAACTGAGAATTTTGCATAATAATCTTTTACAGAACAGCATTTCAATATATAGTGGAGCCCGAAAGATGGTTACACCATATATTGTGCCTTGCTAAAGATATCTGCGCAGATTTTGGCATTATGCAAAATCCTCAACTAAGGATGCTTTAGAGGTTCTTTAGGCATCAAGCAGGCAATATGATATCAGTGTAGAGACTGAAAACAAACAGTGGGGGCTGAAGGCGGCGTCCACCTTTGCGTATGGGGGAACGGAGATTGGATGACAGGTTGATCAGCGAGATACAGCAGCATTTGCACAATCGGGATAATGTGGTCTTAAGCGGGCTCAGTGGGAGCGGGAAAGGATTTTTCTTACAGCATTTCTCCAAAGCTTTTCAGGGTAAATGCCTGTGCCTGGTGCCGGGAGAAGAAAAGGCCTATGATTTAAGGGCACAACTGCGTGCTTTTACCGCCGATGAACATATCTTTATGTTTTTAGGGCGTAATTTTGTTTTCCTGAAAGAAAACTACTCCCAGGTGGAAGGGAGCCGGGTCTCAACCTTGCAGGAATGCCTGAATCATCACCGCCGCAGCGGGTTTATCATCAGCACTCCGGCCGCTTTTTTGCATTACCTGATGTCGCCGCAAGAGATGCTGGATAGCACCATAAGGATTCAAAACGGCCGGGATTATCCCCGTGAACAATTATTGCAGCAGATGGTTGAAAGCGGCTACCGGCGGGTTGGTGCCGTCAGTCAGCCCGGAGACTTCACGGTTAAAGGGGGCATAGTGGATGTTTATCCGCTGGGGGCCAAAACCCCCTACCGCCTGGAATTCTTCGGGGATATGGTTGAATCCATACGTCGTTTTGGCATCGATACCCAGCGTTCGGCCGGACACGAAAAACAGGTTTGTATTCCTCCGGCTGATGAAATCAGCGGATCATTACAGGCTACCCTCTTTGACTACCTGCCTAAAGAGGTTGCTGTGTTCGTCGATGAACCTCGTGAATTTATGAAGGCCTACCAAAAAACCGTGCAGGGTTATCGCGAAACCCTGCGCGAAGCGCGTCGCCAAACCCGAGCAGTAAGAGAACTGCCCCTGCTGGGCAGTGAGGTGCTGCGCAGCCTGTTAACCACCCGTCCGGCTGTATATCATTCCTTTTTTTCCGGCAACAGCCCGCAGGTAAGCACCGCTTTAATACATCATATTGTCCAGCAGGACATGGAACCCTTCTATGGTGATGAAAGCAAATTGTTGACCCGGCTCAAAGAATGGCATGAAAAAGGGTATCAGATCATGTTGGCGGTAAAAACCCGCCCTATCAGAGATAAGCTGCAGGTGCTTTTAGACGACCATAACCTGCCTCGGCCCGAGTTTATAGACAACCCGGTAGGCAGCGGTTTTATCAGTTCGGATTTTAAAGTAGCTTTGTTGACGGAAAAGGACATCTGGGGACGGGTTAAACCGCACAGCCGCTCCCGCAAAGGGAAAAAGGACCCGGAGCGGATTCTGCTTGAAGAGCTGCAGATCGGGGATTACATTGTTCATGAACATTATGGCATTGGCATCTTCCGGGGCATCACCCAATTGGAGCAGCACGGAGTGACCCGGGAATATATTTTATTGCAGTATGCCGGTACCGACCGGCTCTACCTGACGGTGGATAAACTGGATGTGCTGTATAAATACCATGCTCCGGAAGACAAAAACCCCCGCCTCAGCAAACTGGGGGGAACGGAGTGGGAACGGACCAAGGCGCGTGTAGCCAAGTCCATTCAAGAAATGGCCGAAGAGCTCCTGGGGCTGTATGCCAACCGGCAGGCCCGGGAGGGTTATGCTTTCTCCGCGGATACTCCCTGGCAGCAGCAATTTGAGGATGATTTCATCTATCAGGAAACCCGTGACCAGGTTCGGGCTATACAGGATGTGAAACGCGACATGGAGAGTCGGCGGCCTATGGACCGCCTGATCTGCGGCGATGTAGGCTACGGTAAAACCGAAGTTGCCATGCGGGCTGCCTTCAAAGCAGTGATGGATGGCAAGCAGGTCGCAGTCCTGGTGCCGACTACGGTCTTGGCGGAACAGCACCATAGCACCTTCCTGGAGCGTTTTAAAAGCTTCCCGGCTGAAATTGAAGTGTTGAGCCGCTTTAAGTCCCCGGCGGAACAGAAACGCATTATTGCCGATATCAAGAAAGGCCTGGTGGACATTGTTATCGGCACCCATCGCCTACTTTCCAAAGATATCAGCTACAAGGATTTGGGCCTGTTAATCGTTGATGAAGAGCACCGTTTTGGGGTGGCACAGAAAGAAAAAATCAAGTTATTAAAGGAAATGGTGGATGTTCTAAGCCTCTCCGCCACACCCATTCCGCGCAGCCTGCACATGTCACTGACCGGCTTACGGGATCTCAGCATCATTGAAACCCCCCCGCCAGGCCGGTATCCAATCACCACCTATGTCATGGAATACCGGGATGACATTATCGAGGAGGCTATCCGCGCTGAATTGGAGCGTAATGGGCAGGTATTTTTTGTTCACAATCGCATTGAAGGGATATACCGGGTGCAAAAGCGTCTGCAGGATATGTTGCCCAGGGTACGCATTGCGGTAGGCCACGGGCGCATGCCCGAAGATGAACTGGCCATCGTTATGAGGGATTTTATAAAGGGCGAATACCAGGTACTATTATGTACCACCATTATAGAATCCGGTTTGGATATGCCCAATGTTAATACCATCATTGTTGATGAGGCCGACAAGATGGGTTTGGCGCAATTGTACCAGCTTCGCGGGCGGGTGGGGCGCTCACATCGCATTGCTTATGCTTACCTGACCTATCAACCCGATCGCATCCTCAATGAAAATGCCCAGAAACGCCTCAATGCTATTCGGGAGTTTAATGAGCTGGGCGCCGGCATGAAAATAGCCCTGCGTGATCTGGAAATCAGAGGGGCCGGCAACATCCTGGGGCCGGAACAGCACGGCTATATTCAAGCCGTGGGCTTTGATATGTACTGCCGTTTGCTGGAACAGGAAACCGCCCGCCTGCGGGGCAAACCGGTTGTTCAAAAGGGCGGGCCATTGGTGGATGTGGATATTGATTATTATATCCCTGACGCCTATATTCCGGATCCCGGGGTCAAAATCAGGGTCTACCGGCGCTTGCTCCTGGCAACATGTGCTGAGGAAATCGAGGAGATGCGAGCCGAACTTAATGACCGCTTTGGGCAGCCGCCCCGACCGGTCGAAAATTTCCTGCAGATTACCCTGCTGCGCCTCATGGCGCGGGATAAGGAAATCAAAACCCTGCGCCGCAAAGGCAAACAAATAGAAATCCAGCTGGAAAAAGCTCTCCCTGCTGATGTACAGCAGAATCTGGGCGGCTATCAAATCCGCAAACTAAATCCCCATACCTTGCTGGTGCAGCCGGAAGGAGACGCGTTACAAACCCTGCAGCGGGTCCTGCAAATGATTTAAACGGGGTTAATGCTCCTCCAGGGCCTTGCCCGTCAGATAGGTACGGCGCAGCTTATAATCCACCTCTATTTCATAGGGTAGCGCTGCGAACTGAGCGGGCCAGTCTTCCGCCAGGGTGCCCCATAAGGCCCGGTCTTTGCTGTGGATTGTCAAACCCCAACCCAGTATATCGCTCTGAAAACCCCGGGCTTTATGGATACAGGCTTCAACATCACTGCGGATGGCCATAATGGCAGCTTCCTCAAGTAGGTCCATCTGTTCCAGATCGATTATGCTGTCACTGCTATGCAGCTCGTAAAGGTTGCCGTCCGCTTTGACCGCGATTTTCATAATGATCTGGCCCTGCTTGATGATCGGTTCAATAGTGGCCTGGGACTGGATCAGTTCCAGGGTGTGCCGGCTCTGCCCTGCCTCTCCCGGGAGGTTTACGACGAAGAGACCGCCGCGAGCGGAGCTTTTCATGAAATGAAAGCCTCGACTCTCTTGCTCGTTCAACGAACCCACCATGTAGCACCCCTGAAAAACAGCCAGGCCGCTGATTTTTAATCTGGTCCGACCTTCCATACTCTCAATCATCACCTGAGGTAAAACCGGCTCAATGCCAGGGCGGCTCACTTTCTGGAGGAACTCCTGGATAGTGACCGGGCTGTATAGCCCGGTTTGCTCTTCCTGGGCCCTTATCATTTTGGCCAGAGCCGGGCCCGAATAGTCTTCGGGTGGTGTCTCGGTGCTTAAAACCTCATGCGGAGTGCTGTTATAGGCCAGGAAAAGCATGGAACCCTCCCTTACCGTCCGGGTTCGCGCCAGATGGTCGAGAATAAGTGTAATATCCTGGCGGGCTATGGTCTCACCGACAATATAGGTTTCCACCATGCTCCATACCAGTTGCCGCGGCAGCGTATAGGCAATCTCCTGGTCAGCCATCGTAAAACTGGGAGCTTGTGCGCTGCGCAGCATGAATTTGGGGGCTTCCTGTTCAGCCTGGGCTTGTGACGGCAAAGCCAGCTGGGCGGTTGAAACAAGCCTCTTTCCATCGGCGCTGATATCCAATCCATGGGCAACCACTGCAATACTGTTATCAATCTCCACCCGATTGTAGCAACCGTTGCAAAACAGCAAAGTGATTAATATTATTGTCATAATGAGGCGCAGCATTTTCATAATCACATCTTTCAAAGTATGCTGATGGCAATTATAGAACCGGCCTTCATTGGCCGACCGCAGTCCTCTCCTGGCCAATATTGCTGCGCTGCTTAATCCATATTATTGTCGCCAAGACTGCAGGGCATACTGCAAATAGGATTATAAAGATCCAGGGAAAAATATACTGCAGCATAATGTACAGAAAATGAATATTGGGAACAATCAAGACGGCTGTTACACCGGCCATTATTGCGCTAGGACCGACCAGGAAGCGGTAATCCTGCAGGTTAAAAACCTGCTGGGCGCTATAACAGGTGACAAACCAGAAAATGGCCAGCATGGCAAAAACGCCCGGCATCACCGCGGAGACCAGGATAATTTCGATGTTATGGATAAAACCGCCGATGTTGGTGGAACGGGCTATATTGAAGATAGGAAAGGTTTGTACAGCGGTCAATGAAGGCCCATAGGCGCTAATAGGGATTATGACCACCAGCAGCAAGGTACCGATAGAGAACCCATAAGCCCATAGCATCCATTTCCACAAAATCCGGGGGTTATGGCAAAATTGCCCCAGGGTTAATACCACGATCATTAAGCTGCAGTAACTATCCACCAACAATATGCCATTGGCCAGACCTGATGCCGAAAAACCGCTCAGGGGCAGCAAACGCGACCAGTCGGTTTCAGGGCCGATGCCCAATAATAGAAGAAACATAGCCAGTGGATATCCAGTCAAAACAATTAATTCCACTACCCGGGCAGTGGCCTCCAAACCGGTGCGCAGGGCATAGAATGCCGGTAGAATAATAAAAACCAGCAAAATGCTAATAGGCATACCGGGAAGAACATTGCTTAAAAAGAAGTTGGCGAATATGACCAGGCTGACCACCACCACCAGGAAGAAGGCCAGGAGGTAAATCAACCCCAGAATCTTACCGGCTATCTTGCCGAGGTGTTCCTCCAACATGCCGGGAAAGGGGTCATGGCTATTATTTAGCAGGTAAAAGTATATCCATAGCAAGGTCAGGCCAGGTAAAACCGAGGCTATAACAGCCAACCAGCCATGCTGGGCGGTGCTCACGGCCAGCAGCTTGGCCAGAACCTGATAAGGGATTGTCGCCATAGAGACAAAGAGTATAGCAAATAGCTGTATATTGGTAAGGCGTGCCAAAATTATTACCTCATTTCTATTTTGGTATGCTTTCCCTGTTACGGCCCCTGCAGTTGCCGGGCTATGGTCAATAAGGGATTAAAAAAAGGCCAGTGATAAAACTGCACCATAGCCAGGTAGAGGGCAGCCAGCCAGAACAGTGCATAGATAACCAGGTCTTTATTAAAACCCTGACGCCATAAAGATGGCAAATCCAAGGCCAGCAAGACTATCACCAGCATAAAAAATAAGGCAACAAACATAGCAGAGCTCCTTTTTCTATTGAATAGGCACTGGTTCTTCCATAAGATAAGCGCGGCGGATAGTATACTTCACCTCTATCTGCACCTCGAGGCTGCTAAAGTGCTCGGGCCAATTTTGCTCCAGGCTCGGCCAGTCTGCCGGATGGTGTTGGTTAATCAGGGCGCCCCAGCCGAATATATCGCTTTGCAAGGCCTGAGCCCGGCTAATGCAAGCTGATACATCGTCTTTTATAACCTGAGCGGTTAAGAATTCCAATTTGGACAGGTTGGCGGTGGTCTGCAGGTTGGCCGTACCGTTTTGTTCATAAATGTTGCCCTCGCTTTCAATTTCAATCAACACCCGGATGCCGGCCGGGCTAACCTGCGGGGTGCAGCGGGCCCGGGAGCGGATAATTTCCATGGTAACCACATCCTCCAAAGGGCCTGTTTCAGCTTCTGCCGGTGCGGAGATATTGACGGCCAGCAAGCCTCCTCTTATCTCCTTGCGTTCAAGAAAGCGCAGCCCCCGGCTTTCTGTTTCATTGAGCGAGCCCACCATATGACGCCCTTGAAACACTGCCATACCGTTTAAGCGCAGCATCTTTTCCCCCTCCACCTCCAGGATCTCCACCTGTGGCAGGACCGGTTCCACACCGGGGGTAACATATTTGGTACGGAAATCCCGCAGCGTTACCGGCACATAAATTCCGTACTGCTGCCCCTGATCTTCTATCATTCTTACCAGCCCCACCATTGAATAGTCTTCAGGGGGAGTCTTGACTTTCATCACCTCATCGGGAGCATTTCTCAGTGATAAGAACATGAAAATATTGGGACGTACAAAGCGATTGCGGGTCACGAAATCCATCATCAAGGCCACATCCTCGCGGGCCACCCTTTCCCCTATCAGCATTGTCGAGGACAAAGACCATATGGGGGTGCGGGGAAAACTGAGCAGGAGGAGGCGAGCGGCCTGCGCGTACCCCGGGGCTGCATTCTTCAGCACCAGGGTTTCTGTTTTCGCTTTCCCCCCCTGTTCCGGTTTGCCCGATGGGCTGGCCACCTGTACACTGAACACCTTTTGGCCATCTTCCACATCGACCCCAAAGCCGGTTACAGCTACGGTGTTTTCTTTTTCTAGACGGTTATAACAGCCGCTTAAACCCGACAGCATTAAACTCCCGCACAGACACCATATCATCAAGCGCTGCATAACTAGGCATCCTCCTTGTCCGGGGGAAGCTGCTGACGCACCTGGTTTTTCATACCCTCTTGATAAGGGCGCAGATTGTTCACCGTCCAGGGCCTTCTAACCAGAATATCGCTGATCTGGGCCAGGTTAAGCGGGGCCAGGGGCGACAAATAGGGCTGCCCCAGGGAGGACAGGGAAGCCATGCGCACCGCCAGCACCAGGAGGCCCATAATAATGCCGAAGAATCCCAGTGTAGCAGCCAGAAGCAGCATGGGAAAACGGGCAATGCGTACTATTAAACCGGAGTTATAGGAAGGGGTGGCAAAGGAGGCAATACCGGTGAAGGCCACCACCACCACCATAGGGGTCCCCACCAAACCGGCCTTCACCGCAGCATCGCCTATTATCAGAGCGCCCACGATGCTGACCGCGGGACCGATGGCCCGGGGCAGGCGCAGGCCGGCTTCGCGCAGCAGTTCAAAGGTTAATTCCAGCATCAAGGCCTCCACTGCCGCCGGGAACGGCACCCCCTGCCGGGCGGCCACCAGGGTCAAATACAAAGGCAAAGGGATCATTTCGTGATGATAGGTGACCACCGCCACATAGACCGAAGGCAGCAGCAAGGCGATGAAAAAAGCGCAGAAACGCAAAATGCGGAACAGGGAAGCCGCTATAAAATTTTGATAATAGTCTTCCCCGGCATTTAAAAATTGCGGGAATCGGGCCGGCACCACCATGGCCATGGGAGAGCCGTCAACCAGGATGGCTACCCTTCCTTCCAAGAGATGCCCGCAGACCCGATCAGGTTTCTCCGTATATTCAACCTGGGCGAGGAGGGAGTATTTTTCATCACTGATATATTCCTCCAGATAGCCGGCATCTAAAATGGCATCAATATCAATTACGGCCAGGCGCCGTTTGACCTCGGCAATAAGGCCTTCGGAAGCTATATTTTCTATATAGCAAACCACTACACTGGTCTTGCTGATCCTTCCGATGGACATGGCAAACATTTTAAAATCAGTAGATTTCAAGCGCCGCCTGAGTTGCGAAGTATTGCTGCGCAGGGTTTCAGTAAAGCCCTCTTTAGGCCCCCAGATGGTGGATTCGTTTTCCGGGGATTCAATGGAACGGCTGGCCCAGGAGCGACTGCCTACCACCACTCCTTGTTCCTGCCCATCCACCAGCATAACCGTATCCCCGGCAGTGATATGATCCGCCACCGCTTCCAGGGTGGCCAGGGTTTTTATTTCGCCTAACGGCAAAAGGCGCTGGATCAACATGGCCATAAATTGCGGCTGGTTTTCCAAATTGATGCTGCTGGGTTCATAATTCAAGCGCAGCAGCGGCCTGATCAGGTTTTCTTCAATCTCCTGCTTGTCGATGAGGCCGTCAAAATAAAACAATCCACAGCGAATGGACGGCTCCAACCCGAAAGAAAATTCCCGGGTTACAGCATCTGAGCAATCTTTCAGCAATTCTTTCAAGTTTTCCAGATTATCATCCAACTGGGCTGACAAAGGCTGCTGCACGAGTTCTGATTTTTCCTGCAGCAGCGCCGCGTGCTCCTCATCTTGAGGGGGCTGTTTGCGGGTTAAATAACGCATCCTTGCTTTCCTGCCTTTAAGATCAAATAGAGGGTTCTATTTCCATCAACAGTATGAGCCATCGCCACCACCTTTATGCACAACGACCAGGAAACAGAGGACACTTTGTGGTGCCTGGCACCTTCGCAGCAAGGTAATATACCAGGCCTGGCCTATAAGAATTTTTTCTAGCCCTGGTCAAATAGTGAATAAAAGGCGCAGTTCAGCTATATACTATCACTGAGAAAGAAAACAACATTTTCAAGTTCTTGAAAAAAGGAGGGATAAATGTAAATTGAAAGCAACAGGCATCGTACGACGCATTGACGACCTGGGAAGGGTTGTAATCCCCAAGGAAATACGCCGGACCTTACGAATTCGTGAGGGTGATCCTTTGGAAATATTTGTTGATCGTGAAGGTGAAGTTATATTAAAAAAATATTCTCCCATCGGGGAATTGGGGGATTTTGCCAAAGAATACGCCGATTCCCTGCATGAAACCATCGGTCACATCTCCATGATCGCCGACCGGGATGTGATTATCGCCCTGGCGGGGGCTAATAAAAGGGAGTTTTTGGGCAAGGCCATCGGCAGGGCGGTGGAGCGTGCCCTGGAGGAAAGAACCACCTTGATGATGAACGAAATCGAGACCAGTGATGATGAAAATGTGCATGTAATCATGAATGAAGATCGGGAATACACGGTTAAATCCCAGGTAATAGCACCGATCATTACCCAGGGTGATCCGATCGGAGCGGTGATTATTGTCACTAAAGAGCCGGGTGTAAAATTGGGCGATATGGAAGTGAAATTAGCTGAAACCGCAGCCGGATTCCTTGCCAAACAAATGGAACAATAAGGTCAAGCCCTTAAGAAGCGATCTTACTCCGTAAGGCGAAGATCGCTTTTTTGTGCTTCTTCGCTTGTTTTTATCGACAAGCAGTCTGGTTTAAGAAGGAAAACATTGACCCTGGGTATTTTTGTCTGTAAAAGAGCCTACTGTGATATAATAAACGCTATGATATTGGGGAGGGACTTATGAATCATCGCCAGAGTTTCCTTAAAGGAGCCGTAATACTCAGCATAGCTGGAGCCATCAGCAAAATCCTGGGGGCCGTATACCGGATTCCCCTGGCACGGCTTATAGGTGCTGAGGGCATCGGCTTATACCAGATGGCCTACCCCATTTATACGACCATCCTGGCCCTGGCCACAGCCGGGGTTCCGGTGGCTATATCCATTCTTATTGCCCGCAAAGAAACACAGGGCTTCCCGGGAGAAAGCCGCCGTATATTGCGGGCCTCCTTGCTGTTATTGGCTGTCGTCGGCCTGCTGCTCTCCTTGCTAGTAATGTGGTCATCCCAAGGCCTGGCCGTACATGTTTTAAAGGATGCCCGCGCCTATTATGCCATTATGGCGGTAGCGCCGGCTATATTTTTGGCCGCCTTAATGTCGGTCTTTCGTGGTTATTTTCAAGGGCAGCAGACCATGCTGCCTACGGCGGTGTCGCAAGTCGTTGAACAGATATTCCGTGTTACGGCGGTTCTGTTCCTGGCCTACCTGCTCTATCCCCGCGGTTTGGAATACGCTGCCGCCGGGGCTACCTTTGGCGCCGTGGTTGGCGGGGTGGGAGGACTGCTGGTTCTGCTGGTATTCTATTACGGGCACCAGAGAAGGCAAGACCAAGCCGGGGTGCTGTTGCCAACGACTACAGTTTCTTCCTGGAGCCTGGCCTCGGAAATGATCCGCCTCGCTGTGCCGGTGTCTTTCGGAGCGGTAGTGCTGCCCCTGGTGCAGATGTTGGATGCGGTTATTGTGCCGGGACGGCTTCTGGCTTTGAATTACAGCACTTCGGAGGCTACCGCCTTATACGGCTACCTGGCCGGTATGGCAGCGGTATTGATCAGTCTTCCTACCATTTTTACCATCTCCATATCCACCAGTTTGGTGCCGGCTATTTCAGAGGCCTTAACCCGGAATGATCATAAGCTATTGAATGAACGCCTTAACTACGGGTTTAGAGCCGGCATGATGATATCTTTCCCCGCAGCAGCGGGCCTTTTTATTCTGGCTTTCCCCATTTGCGATCTGCTGTACGGACATGCGGAAGCCGGTGGACCTCTGCAACCCCTGGCTTTTTCCGCCATCGTTCTGGCCGCCTTTCAGATCTCCAGCGCCGGATTACAGGGTATTGGCAAGCCGGAAATAGCCATGCGCCATCTTATCATTACCGGGATGCTGAAGGTTATTTTCAACTACTCCTTGACCAGTGTAGCTGCCTTAAACATCCGCGGCGCCGCCATCGGCACCGTGCTGGCTTTTATGGTGGGTTCGTTTTTAAATATCGCATCCTTAAAAAAACTGACCGGCATTCATTATGAAATCGGCCGCATGATTAAACTGCTTGCAGCTACCCTGATCATGGCCGTCGCTACCCAAAACCTGTATTTCTGGCTTTTAAATCTTGATATAAGATCCCATGCGGCCACCCTGCTGGCCATATCAGTTGCAGTGATTCTTTACCTGCTCTTGCTGTTGTTGAGCAAGGAGATGGACTTGGATATGATCAAGCGCCTCCGCGGAGGCTGATAAAGGGGGAAGTGGCAGTGGGCCTAATAGGCGATAAGATTGAAGAACTGGTGGAGATTATGGAACGGTTATTGGGGCCGGAGGGTTGCCCCTGGGACCGGGAACAGACCCATCAATCCCTATCCAGGTATCTGATTGAAGAATGTTACGAAGTAGTTGATGCTATCAAATCGGGGGATATGAGCCATTTAAAAGAAGAGTTGGGCGATCTCCTTTTGCAGGTGATTTTCCATTCCGCTCTGGCCGATCGGGCCGGCTGCTTTGATTTAGCACAGGTGGCTGAAACCGTATCCAATAAGATGATTCACCGCCATCCGCATGTTTTCTCCGACCTGACACTTAAGACCAGTGCGGAAGTACTGAATATCTGGGAAGGATTTAAAAAGGATGAGGGCAAAAAGACCACATTGGCAGGCATTCCCGGCATGCTTCCTGCCCTGATGAGAGCTTATAAAATCCAGGAGAAAGCTGCCCGGGTAGGATTTGATTGGCCTGCTGTTGAAGGAGCCCTGGATAAGTTCAAAGAGGAAATTGAGGAAATGAGCCAGGCAGCGACCGAGGCCGAACTGATAGAGGAAATGGGCGATGTTTTTTTTGCTCTGGTCAATGTGGCGCGCCTGAAAAATATTGAACCTGAAGAAGCCCTGCAAGCCGCCAATGACAAATTTGTGCGCCGCTTTAACTACATAGAAGAACAGGTTCACAGTAAAGGTCTTGATTTAGAAAGCATGACCCTGGAGGCGATGGACGCTCTCTGGGACGAAGCCAAAACGAAAGGCCTATAAAAAAACCAAACTTGTGGATTATACCTTTTTGCAGGGGCATCGACATTGAAAAATTACAGTTTTTTGCAGATGCCAAGCAGGAGATTGCCTTAATATAGCGAAAAACTGTTAATATAATTACCAAAAACATCATGGGGAGGAATGAAATTGAATAAGACCGATTTGATTGGAGATGTGGCAGCAGCAACGGGGATGACTAAGAAAGATGCGGAGAAAATCATAAATGCGTTTATTGCCAGTGTTCAGGAAGCATTGAAAGCAGGAGAAAAGGTTCAGTTAATCGGTTTTGGAACCTTTGAAGTGCGCGACCGTCAGGCCCGCAAGGGCAGGAATCCCCAAACCGGCAAAGAGATAAAGATTGCCGCTGCCAGAATCCCCGCCTTTAAAGTTGGCAAAGGATTCAAAGAAGCGATTCTCTAAGATGCGTTTGGACAAATACTTAAAGGTATCCCGATTGATCAAACGCCGCAGTGTTGCCAAGGAATGTGCCGAGAACGATCGGGTGCTGGTCAATGGCAGACTGGCCAAACCGTCCACCGAGGTAAAAAAGGGCGACCTCATTACCCTTTCAATAGGCAATAAACAGACCCGCCTGGAAGTATTGGAGATCAAAGAAAACATCAAAGCCAGCGATGCTAAAACCCTGTATAAAATCATTGAATAAGCCAAGCAATCGCCCTGGAATGACCAGGGCGATTTCGATTTTCTGCCGTACCTGGTAAGCTGGTATAAATGCCATACCCTGCCGCATATTGTTATGGTATAGGCATGACGGGACAAATGCCTGAGTTCGAGTATTCTTAGGAGGGGAATTTATGGCGGAACATACCTTGATGCTGGTTAACCGTGAGCATATGGAAATAAGCGGAGTCACCAATGTGAATACCTTCGATGAGAAGGAGATTATTATCGAAAGCCGACTGGGGTATCTATATATCCATGGACAGGATATGCATGTCAGCAGCTTAAACCTCGATGATGGCAGAGTATCCGTGGACGGTAACATCAACAGCATAGAATATAAAGCCCAGTCCGGCGACATAAAAATGCGGGGCAAAAACATTATTCAGCGCCTGCTGAAATAAATGCTCCAGCGGCAAAAGAGAAGGAGGGATGCTATTGCTGTGGCTTTTGGAGCAGCTTCAACCATTCATATTAACCCTCCTGGTAGGCTTAATTGCCGGTCTGTTTTTCCAATTTTACCAATGCAGCATGGCCATGTCTTCCTGCGGGAGATGGCTTTTGTATCTGCTTGACTTCCTGGTATGGGTTGTAATACTGTTATTGGTATTTGTCCTGTTGCTGGTTGTCAACCAGGGTGAAATCAGGGTTTATATACTCCTGGCCCTGTTTACCGGTATCTTCATTTATTTTCGCAAGATTGCTCCCCGGACCCGGTCATTTATATGCCAGGCCGCGCAGACAAATGGGCGCATCATAAGGGCGGCAGGCCGGAAAGCGGTTATACCGTGGCACTGGCTGGAAAAAAAGATTGCGCTGTGGCAGGAGAAAATACGCTCGGCCGCAGCTTTAGATGATGAAGAAGGATAAAAAAATATCCTCCCCTAAGCAGGAATTTAGCAGTCCCAAACAGAACATATATTGTACTTTAGTTGTCCACATAATGTGGAAAAATTGTGGATAAGCAGGCAGTATGAAGATTGAAATCAGGGGCGCTGAAAAGCTGAGCTTCAGAGAAAAGCAAGTAGTCGCTTTAAAAGAAATGGGAAAATCCACGGCCCAGATTGCCAGAACTCTGCAGATAGGTGCCAGCACAGTGGCCACCTTATATAACCGGGCGCGCTCCAAAGGGTATGAGGTAGTCATTATTATCCCCGGTGAGGTTTTGGGTCTGACTGGTGAGGAGGAGATGGATATTGAGCCTGATTAAACAGCCACGATTAAGGCTCGTTATTTTCGCGTTACTTTTAAGCTTTTTTGCTGTTACCCTGACCCCGCGGCTCTTTACCATCTGGAAGCTGAGCGAGCAGAAGGCCGGGTTGGAACAGAAGAAGATGGAGGCCAGTCGCATCAATCAGGAGTTGATTTTGCAGAAGGACAAGCTTGATGATCCTGCAGAACTGGAACGGATAGCCCGTGAGCAGTTAGGTATGGTGAGAAAGGGAGAAAAGATTTTGATAGAAGTAAGAAATGACAGCCCCTAAAGCCGGGGAAGGTCACTTATGATGTTGACTACTACTGCGGCGCATAATACAATGAACCTAGTGAAACTTATGAATTTCGAGGGGGACATATAGTTTTATGCCGACAGAACAAACCAATATGGTGCCCGGCGCCATCCTGGAAGGGAGAGTTCAGGGGATAACGAATTTTGGAGCCTTTATTGAGTTGCCCGGAGGCATGGTCGGACTGGTTCATATCTCTGAAATTGCCAACACTTATGTAAGGAATGTCAAAGACTTTATCCAGGAAGGTGATATGGTTAAGGTCAAAGTGCTCAACATAGCGGGTAAGAAAATTGGGTTATCCATCAAACAGGCCAATCCTGCTCCACCACCCCGGACCAATACCAACCGGGATGGGCGTCCAACTGATCGAACCGGTGCGGGTGAAAGGCATTATGTCCCAGGAAACAAATATAGTGGGGCTCATTTAAGTCTGGATGACAAAATTGCCAAATTTCTTAAGGAGAGCGATGAACGTATGCAGCCGCTTAAAAATAAGATAGAGCCGCGGCGGCGTCGAACTTATCAGTAGAATAAGCCCAAATTCACAAAGCACTTCCGGCAAGGAAGTGCTTTTTAATGAGGAGAATGTCGCATGAATTATGCCAGTATTGATATCGGGACTAATTCCTGCCGGCTTTTAATCTCCAGGGTCTGCCAGGGGCAGATGCAGGTGTTATGCCGGGATATGAGAACTACCCGTATCGGCGAGGGATTATCTGCAAGTGGAAACATCAGTGAGGAAGCGGCACACCGAACCCTGGAATGCCTGCTCCTGTATCAGCAAAAGATTCGGGCGGCTGATGCCGCAGCATATAGGATGGTGGCCACCAGCGCGGTTCGTGAAGCCGCTAATCGCCGCTGGTTTGAAGAACTATGCCGCCAGAGCCTGCAGCAGCCGCTGGAGGTGATCAGCGGGGAGGAAGAAGCCCGGCTAACCTATGGGGGAGTGCAAAATGGCTTACAGATAAGCCAGCCTCTTCTGGTGGTGGATCTGGGAGGTGGCAGCACCGAATTAATCTATGCTCAGGAAGAAGAGCTTTTTGCGCAGTCTCTCCCCTTAGGAGCGGTGCGCGGCACCGAGCTGAAGATTTCAAATAAGCAGATTTTATCCATTATGAGGGAGGTTAAACCCCACAAGGATCTTTTCTGTGACGCTGTTTTAGTATTTTGCGGCGGAACCGCTACCAGTGTGGTAGCAATGAAATATGGCATGACTCATTATGACAGCAGCCAGGTGCATGGGCAGCGGCTGAGTAGAAATGAAATCAGTCGGTGCTATGAATATCTGGTGGACATGCCTGTGGAGAAGAGGCACCAGGTAGCCGGACTGCAGGCCCAACGCGCCGACATCATTGTAACCGGTTTGATGATCATGCTCAACCTTATGCTGACCCTGGAGAAAGAATGGACCCTGGTCAGTGAAAGCGATCTCCTGGAGGGTTTAATCTGGGAAATGGCCTCAAAGCAATCGGGATGAGTGTCACAAAAAGCGTCTTTTGTCCCTGAAGCGGACTAATTTTGTTGGAAAATTCCATCCCCCGAGCCCCTGTGAATGACAATTTATCCATAATATGGTTGCTATAATAGATGAGCAGATCCTAAGGAGATGGGGGATGTAAATTGGAAAAGATCGAAGTATATCCTTATCAACGCGTGTCACAACCGGGTACATGCAAAGGCCCCGGAAGGCGCCGGATATCCAGGCTGTTGCCGCATTGGAATCTTCACCGGGGACGTGAATCTGTGGCGGCCTTATATCATACGATAAGGCCGGCAGTAATACCAATAAACCTTATTCTGGGGGTGGTTGGTTTTATCCTGGCGCGGGCCTTCGTTCTGGGCGAACTGTTGCCGTTTGTGTTTGCATTTACGGTAGCCCTGGGACGGCGCGATAGGGGAAGAACCATCATATTGACAGGCAGTGCTGCAGCAGGCATTATATCCGTTACCGGGGGGATGCAATTGCTGACCAACCTGTTCGCCCTGATCAGCCTGGCCGCAGTGGTGCAGGTAGTCAGGATTCCTGCTGACCGGCAATGGTGGGGCTATCCCCTGGTTACAACGGCCTTTTTGATGGTCTGTAAAGGGCTTTTTGGCATAATACCGGGGCCTTCTTTTTATCAGGGCATGGTGATAATCTTCGAAGCCCTGATCGCCGGGGTCCTGGTTTTTGTATTCAATGTCGCCGGGGAAGCGCTGCAGGTGAGAAAATCCCTGGCTGACTTCCGCTTCGAAGACATCGCCGCCTTTTTAATTGTTGCCATCGGTGTAGCCATGGGATTAAATGATATCACCTTAATCGGGTTGAATGCGGGCAGTATATTCTGCCGGCTTAGCATTCTGCTGGCCGCTTATCTCTGGGGCAGCGGCGCAGCCACCATGGTGGGGGTAATGGCGGGACTGATTCCTTCGCTGGCTTCAAGTATTTTCACCCAATTCCTGGGTATGTATGCCCTGTCCGGATTATTGGCGGGGCTATTCAGGAGTCTGGGACGATTGGGTATTATCATGGGTTTCCTGATGGGGAACCTGGCCCTGGCCATGTTTGTGCCCGAGACCCGCATAAATGTTCTGGGGATCTGGGAAACCACTCTGGCCTGTCTGCTTTTTATCATGCTTCCCAACACCTTTAAGGAAAGAATCCCCTGGATAGGGTCAGACAGTGGCGGGAATTCGCCGGCTGCCAGTGAGGCCTATTGGGCGGGATCAAACCCTGACACTGCCAGCAGCCGCATGGATGAGCTGGCCGGTCTATTTGAAAATCTGGGACGCACCTTTGATACCAATTCCTATCAGCGTGACAGTTATGAAGGGCAATCCTATTTGCACTATCTATATGATCAGGTTTCCCGGGGAATCTGTCAGACCTGTGCAAATCATGAAAGCTGCTGGGGCAAGGATTGCTATCGCACCTCGCAGGAGATCCTGGAAATCTTTGCCCTGGCAGAAGCCCAGGGTGTGGTTAGCTATGATGAATGCCCGTCTGGCTTACGGCAAAGGTGCCCCTACTGTAAAGACATTATTAATACGGTGCAGTATCTATTTGACAACCTGCGCATTAATGAATACTGGGCCGGCAAATTAAAGGAGTCGCGCCGCCTGGTCTCGCGCCAATTGAGCGGCATCAGCCAGATCATGCGCAATTTAGCCCGGGAAATCCAGACCAAACCACGTTTTGATCAAGCCCTGCGTAATAAGCTGATGAGGGAATGCCGGGAACGCGGGCTGGAAATCAAGGATATCAGACCCTGGATAAGCAGCGGGGGCCAGCTGTCACTAAATATAGAGCTCAACTCCTGCACCGATGGCAAGGGTTGTGATGATCGCCTGGTGCCCTTGTTTTCATCCATTATGGGGGAATTTCTGATCGTTTCCGATAAAGAGTGTCCGGCCTGGTTGGGGCACAGCCCCTGCCAATTAACCCTTACCCGTTGCCATTATTATAATGTCCGCAGTGGGGCGGCGCAGGTAGGGAAAGAGTCTGTTTGCGGGGACAGTTTCACCATTGCCACCCTTAAGGAAGGCAAACAACTGCTGGCCTTGAGTGATGGCATGGGAGTAGGTGAAAATGCCAGCCGCGAAAGCCAGGCAGCCATTCAGCTGCTGGAAAATCTCCTGGGAAGTGGATTTGGTCAAGACATGTCATTGCAGACCATCAATTCCGTCTTACTGCTTCGTTCCCGCAGCGACACCTTTGCCACCCTGGATCTGGTGATGATTGATCTGTTCAGCGGGCAGGCTGACTTTGTCAAAACCGGTTCAGCGCCTTCGTTTATTAAAAGAAAAGGCCAGGTAGAGATGATTGCCGCCAGTTCGCTTCCCATGGGTATACTTGAAGACATCGAGGTATTTCGGGATCAAAAATCCTTATATCCAGGGGACATGGTGGTTATGGTCAGCGATGGGGTGGTGGAAGTGCTGCCCGATGCCATTGAGCCCTTCTGGGTAGAGGATTTTTTGCGGACTATGGATGAGAGTGATCCGCAGGTTATGGCAGAACATATTCTGCATCGTGCCTTGACCTTATGCCATGGCAAGCCGGAAGATGATATGACGGTAATCTGTATGGCCGTGGAGCGCAATTTGCACCCGCTGGCCTGATTCCCCTGCGAAAATAATAATTTGTTAGTTTGTTTCTACTGCAAAAAGAAATAATTGTGCTCGAAGCCTGCTGCTGTCATCCTGAGCGACTGTTGCTGTCATCCTGAGCGAACTGTTGTTGTCATCCTGAGCGACTGTTGCTGTCATCCTGAGCGAAGTGTAGTTGTCATCCTGAGCGAAGTGTAGTTGTCATCCTGAGCGAAGCGTTGTTGTCATCCTGAGCGACTGTGCTGTCATCCTGAGCGAAGCGAAGGATCTTTCCCGGGGGTTGTTCGCTGCGCGAAAGATCCTTCGGGCGTCGCCCTCAGGATGACAGAAGAGGGGTCGCTCTTAAGGATGACAGAAGAGGGGTCGCTCTTAAGGATGACAGAAGAGGGGTCGCCCGCAGGGTGACAGAAAGGGCGTCGCTCTCAGGATTGGTCAAAATAGGGAGAGCCCTCAGGATGATAACATTCGGGGGCTTGCAAAGCAATGAGACTTGATTATAATGAATCAGCGTTGAATTATATTTGCAGTGGAATCAGGGTTTGACTTCCTGCAGAACTTGGGTAGCATAGGAGTATAGTCTGGCAAGAGAGAGGATCGCTATGCTGCGCCAAGTCGAACAATTTATCACGGCTCAGGGCCTCCTGGCCAAAGGTGAGGGCGTTGTTGTGGCCGTGTCGGGAGGGCCTGACTCCATGGCCTTGCTGCATATTATGCGGCAGCTCAAGAGCCCCTGGAATTTAAACCTGATTGCTGCCCATGTCCACCATGGACTGCGGACTGAAGCGGAGCATGACCTGGAAAGGGTTCAGACCCAGTGCCGGGCATGGGGGATAAAATTGGAGCTTAGCCGGGCCGATATCGCTCATTTAGCCAGGGTGGAGAAGCGCTCCCTGGAAGAAATGGGACGCATATATCGCTATCGCTTCTTTACGGAGGTAATGGAAAAACATCAGGCCCAGCGCATTGCCACGGCCCATCATAAGGAAGACAACGCCGAATCAATCCTGCTGCATCTGCTCCGTGGAAGCGGCAGCAGGGGCATGCGCGGCATCCTTCCCCTCAACCAACATATCATCAGGCCATTGCTATGCGTAAGCAAGGCCCAAATCATGAATTATTTGCAGGAGCAGCAGATCCCCTATGGGTGGGATGCCAGCAATATGGATTCAGGCTTTACCCGCAATCGCATTCGCAATGAATTGATTCCTTACCTGCAAGAGCATTTTAATCCGCGATTGGTGGACAGCCTGAACCGCTTTGCCGAAATTGCCCGCCAGGAAGATAAATGGATGCAGGATCTCACCGAACTACTCTGGCAGCAGGTGGTTACTGTGCACAAGGACAGCCTGCAGGTGGCCGTCAAACCCTTCCTAAAAGCTCCTCCTGCCGCCCAAAGGCGCCTGGTCTTGGACCTCTGCTGCCACCTCCTGGGTTCAGAGGGCTGGGAGAAGAGCCATATCGACAGCATCATCAAGCTGGCCCAAAGGGCCGGTTCTTCTCGATATCTGCGCCTGAAGCGCGGCTTGAGGATCTATAAGATTTATGAAAAACTGGTCTTTACCACGCAAGAGCCCAAAAAAGTGAAGTTTAACTATCGGATCTCTGTTCCCGGCCAGATCTTGATTGAAGAGACCGGTGAGTTGCTGCGCTATTTTGTGCTGCCTCGTGAGCAATACACGCCCCATGATGAAGACACCTGCCTGGATTGGGAGCAGCTTTTGTTTGCTCTTGAGACAGAAGGATTCTTCCAAACAAGAGAACCGTCCCCCTCCCCCTGTTTGGAAGAACCCCTTTATCTGCCCTTATTTATTCGCTCCCGTTTACCCGGCGACCGCTTCACCCCGCCTGAGGCCTCCACCCCCGCCAAACTGAAGGAGTACTTTATCGAAAACAAGATCCCCTGGGCCGATCGAGATCGAATTCCCCTGCTGGCGTCAAGCGGACGGGTTTTTGCCATCCTGGGTCAGGCCGTGGATAAGGATGTTCGGGTTTCTTCGCAAACAGCGCACATTCTGGTGATAAAAAGGGAAAGACTAAACGGAAATAAGGCGACCGCAGACCAGGCCCCAAGCAGCACTTGACAATTGCATTGAGTAGGCGTATATGCTAAACTATGACGGATATTCGGAGTTTTTCAAAGGAGAGGAAATATTTTGGATCGAGCCCTCAAAAACATAGCCATATATGTGCTGATCGTCCTGATGGCGGTCTTTGCCATAAAACTGACTTCGGGAACCGATACCAGGGTCAAGGAGCTTACGGAACCCGAATATTATAATCTGGTGCTTGGAGAGCAGGTTGCTTCTGCCCAGGTCCAGGTAGATGAATTGGTTTATAAGATCTCGGGTGAACTCAAGGATGGTACCCCGTATACCGCCACCGTTTCCAAAGAGACCGAAATAATGAGGGTGCTGCGGGAAAAGAATGTGCCCTATTCGACGCAGCCGGTGCCGCCGCCTTCAATCTGGATGACCCTTTTAACCACTTTACTGCCGATAATTATTCTGATCGCTTTCCTCATGTTTATCATGAACCAGACCCAGGGGGGCGGTAACCGTGTGATGCAGTTTGGCCGCAGCAAGGCGCGCCTGATGTCGCCGGATGACGTCAAGGTAACCTTTAAGGATGTGGCTGGAGCTGAAGAAGCCAAGGAAGAGATGCAGGAAGTGGTGGAATTCCTTAAGAATCCACAGAAGTTTCTGCAGATCGGGGCTAAGATACCTAAAGGGGTATTGTTGTTCGGGGCGCCGGGAACCGGCAAAACCCTCATGGCCAAGGCTGTTGCCGGTGAAGCCGGGGTGCCATTTTTCTCCATAAGCGGTTCTGACTTTGTGGAAATGTTCGTAGGAGTGGGCGCAGCCAGGGTTAGAGATCTGTTTGAGCAGGCGAAGAAAAGTTCGCCTTGTATCATATTTATTGATGAAATTGATGCGGTTGGCAGACAGCGCGGCGCTGGCCTGGGGGGCGGTCATGACGAGAGAGAGCAGACCCTCAATCAGTTGCTGGTGGAAATGGACGGCTTTGATACCAATGAAGGCATTATTGTTATGGCCGGCACCAACCGCCCGGATATATTAGACCCGGCATTACTGCGACCGGGCCGCTTTGATCGCCATATTTTGATTGACCGGCCGGATGTGCGGGGACGCGAAGCTATTTTGCGCGTGCACATCAAAGATAAACCTTTAGCCGGGGATGTCAATCTTGAAATCCTGGCCAAAAGAACACCTGGCTTTACCGGTGCCGATTTGGCCAACCTGATTAATGAAGCCGCCTTATTGACGGCGCGGCGGGGCAAAAATGCGCTTACCATGGAAGAATTGGAAGAGTCCATTGAAAGGGTTGTGGCCGGACCGGAAAAGAAAACCCGCGTTATCTCGGAAAAGGAAAAACGCCTGGTGGCTTACCATGAAGCCGGGCATGCCATTGTGGGTTATTCCCTGCCGCATACCGACAAGGTGCACAAGATTTCCATCATTCCCCGTGGCCGCGCCGGCGGGTATACCTTGATATTGCCAGAAGAAGACCGCAACTATATCACCAAATCGCATCTTCTCGATGAGGTGGCCTTTCTGCTGGGGGGACGGGTGGCCGAAGCCCTGGTTTTGAATGACATCAGCACCGGCGCGCAGAATGACCTGGACCGGGCCAGCGGCATCGTGCGTAAGATGATCACCGAATGGGGCATGTCTGATGAATTGGGGCCCTTGACCTTTGGCCATAAGACCGAAGAGGTGTTCCTGGGCCGTGATATTGCCCGGGACCGTAATTATTCCGATGCCATTGCGTATGCTATTGACAAGGCTGCCAGTCAGTCTATGGAAAGCGCTTATCACAAGGCGGAAGGCATTCTCCAAGAGAATATGGACAAATTGCACCGGGTTGCATCCTATTTGATAGAGAATGAAACCATGGAAGCAGAGCAATTTGAACAGATCATGACCGAAGGGCAGCTGCAAACTGAGGCCGGGGCAGGGGATGAACAGAATGCAAACGCCCCTGGTGGGCCTGAGCAATAAAGGGGGCAGCGGTTGTTGACCGAACAGAGCTTTGTAATGATAAAGCCAGATGGAGTGAAGCGTGGCTTGATTGGAGAGATTGTGCAGCGCCTGGAGAGGAAAGGCTTTCGCCTGGTGGCTATGAAATTGATGCTGATAAACCGGGACAAGGCTGCCAACCATTATGCCGAACACGCTGATAAATCCTTTTTCCAGGATCTAATCGACTTTATTACCTCAGGGCCGGTAGTGGCCATGATCTGGGAAGGGGAGGGGGCCATTGCTGTCATCCGCAGGTTGATGGGCAGTACTAACCCGCGTGAAGCGGCACCGGGCACCATCCGTGGAGACCTGGCCCTGGCTACTAATTTCAATCTGATTCATGGTTCCGACTCGGTGGAGGCTGCGAAAAGAGAAATAGAGATATTCTTTGCGGCCTCGGAATGTTGTGATTATTCTAGAGACCTGGATGCCTGGAAAAAATGATAAGTTATTAGGGCGGCATAAAAGAGCCGTTCTTTTTACTTTGAACTTGTTTATTCTACAGGTGTCATCCTGAGCTCTACGGGTGTCATCCTGAGCTCTACGGGTGTCATCCTGAGCTCTAAGGGTGGCACCCTGAGCTCCTACAGTTGTCATCCTGAGCGGAGCGAAGGATCTTACCCCGGGGGTTGTTCGCTGCGCGAAAGATCCTTCGGGCTTTGCCCTCAGGATGACAAAACCGGGGTCTATGCCCCTAAAGGTGACAAAACCGGGGGCTTTCGTAGCCATGACAGAACCCTGTGTTGTCATCCTGAGCTCCTACAGTTGTCATCCTGAGCGGAGCGAAGGATCTTACCCCGGGGTTGTTCGCAGCGCGAAAGATCCTTCGGGCTTTGCCCTCAGGATGACAAAAACGGGGAACCAGGGTGACAAAAACATGGCGTTGCCCCAGGGTGACAAAAACGGAGAGTTGCTCCCAGGGTAACAAAAACGGGAGATGCTCCCAGAATGACAAAAGCAGATCAGTGCTAATCATAATTAATCAGCGTTATCTTCGCCTAATTATTACTATTTACGGTATAATTCATGTTTACCCAAGACATATTGGTGAATTTTATTTATAATATAAGAACCCTTAAGGTCTTGGAAATATGGATTTTTAGACTTTGGGCTTAATATAATATAGAATCAACAAGCAATTAGAGGTGGATATATTGAAAAGGGTGGAATTACTGGTAAAAGATCCCCTGTATAAAGAATATATGCAACGCAATTTCGATGAGCAAAAGGAGCCCAGATATTGCCAGCATGATTTTCGGCATCACCTGGATGTGGCCAGGATTACATATATTTTAGTGTTAGAGCACAATGACTTGAATTATTTTATCAAGGAAAGTGGACTCAGCGGCAAACTGGCTGCCAAAGAGGTCATTTATGCGGCTGGTTTAACCCATGATCTGGGGAAATGGCACGAATACCAGACCGGCACCGACCACGCCTCTTATGGGGCCAAACTGGGCCGAGAGATACTGCCCCGCGTCTATTTCAACCCCAATGAAGTAGAAATCATCTGCCGGGCTATTTTTGAACATCGCAATATTAGCCTTGATATGAGCTTTTTAGGTGAACGGCTGCATCGGGCTGACAATCTCTCGCGAGTCTGTGTGGAATGTGATTTTAGCAATCAATGTCCCAAATTGAAGTCCCGAGAACCGATAGCAGCCAGTTTCGAATACTAAATCACCAGCCGTCGGATCGGCAGTATATAGCAACGGAGGCAACATGGCCAGGCATCACCCGGTATTTATCAATAATAAAGAAGAAGCCCGCCGCTGGTTAAATGACATTGGGGTGGATGATGGCGCTTATCCCTTTTTGATACCCAAAGCGGTTCATCGCTGCATCAAATTAACAGACATCCCCTGCCGGGCAGCCAACATTATTAAACAGGAGATGCTGTCCAAAGGTGGAGATGCGGCCGTCTCCAGGCAGGCCTTGTACGGTGATGGGCAGACTGATGTCTTGCTCATGGGCACCTTGAAACAATATCGCTTATTGGTTAAAAAATTGAGGCTGCAGCCTCTGGGACTGGAGCAAGCGGCCGGCAAAATCGAGGCCATGCTGGCAAACCTGGAACCTGCGGTGCGCAATTTGGCATTATGTCATGGCAAAAGCCTGGTATTGGGGCGGGAAACTGTGATCATGGGGATTTTAAACCGCACCCCGGATTCATTTTATGATGGCGGGCGCTTTAGCCAGTTGGATCAGGCAGTCTGTCATGCCTGCGAAATGCGGGAACAGGGTGCCGCCATTATTGATATCGGCGGGGCTTCGAGCCGCCCCGGGGCTGAGATAGCGGGTGAACAAGAGGAATTAGAACGAGTGTTGCCGCTTGTCAAGCGCCTGGCCGCAGAGGATATGATTCTTTCTATCGACACCTTCCGGGGCACCGTGGCCAAAGCCTGTCTTGATGCCGGGGCCCATATAATCAATAATATCGGCGGGTTGCAGCTTGATCCGGCCTTGATGCCTGTAATGAAGGAGTGCCAGGCTCCGCTGGTGTTGATGCACAACCGGATGCAAATCAATGCCGGACAGCCATACCAGGATTTGATAGCTGACATTATAGGTGAACTGGATATAATGGTTAAAGACTCTATAGCGGCAGGCCTCGATGCTGACAAGCTGATCATAGATCCTGGCCTTGGTTTTGGGAAAACCCCGGCGGAAAACCGCTTGCTGATGAAGCACCTGGCCGCCTTTAAGAGCCTGGGTAAGCCGATTCTTATAGGGGGATCGCGCAAGAGATTCATTGGCCAGACCCTTAATCTGGATGTTGACGAACGCCTGGAGGGAAGCCTGGCCATTTTAGCTATAGGAATTTTAAATGGTGCTGATATAATTAGGGTACATGATGTGAAAGAAAGCCGGCGCACAGCCAGTATGATTGATGCCATCAAAAATGAAAATGGATAAGATTATCATGCGAGGCTTAAGCTTTTCCGGCCGCCACGGGCTGTTGCCGGATGAAAGGGACAAGCCGCAGCCTTTTAAAGTCGACCTGGTATTATACCTTGATTTAAAAACAGCCGGTCTTAGAGACGATATAGCCTGTACCGTAGACTATAGCCTGGTTTATCAGGAGGTACAGCGCCTGGTTGAGGAGGAGTCCTATAGTCTCATTGAAACCCTGGCCGAGCAGATCAGCCGCCGGGTGCTGGTATGCTTTCCGTTGCTGGCAGCCTTGGAAATCACCGTATATAAACCGGAAGCCCCTATAAAGGGCGAGTTTGATCATATGGCGGTGCAGATATACCGCAGCCGGGAGCAGGAGGATTTTTCACCCTTAGAGGGAGTAAAGGATGACTGAGGTTTATATCGGTTTGGGCTCTAACCTGGGACACCGGCTGGAAAATATTGAACAGGCTGTGGCAGAGATTGCTGAGCTGCCTCAGACCAGGGTTACAGCAGCATCGTCTGCTTACCTGACCCCCCCCTGGGGGAACCTTGATCAGGATGCTTTCGTAAATCAGGTTATCGCTATAGAAACCGGGTTAAAACCCCTGACCCTGTTAAGGGAACTACAACAAATTGAAATTAAAATGGGCCGCCAACCTGAAAAGAAGTGGGGCCCACGGGTGATAGATCTGGATATACTGTGGTACGGAGGCCAGCAGATTCAATTGCCGGAACTGCAAATACCCCATCCGTACCTGCGCGAAAGGTTGTTTGTCCTCATCCCTTTGGAAGAAGTGAATCCGGAATTGATCCTTCCAGAAGACGGGATGACTGTTAAGGAGGTGCTCTTTAGAGTATTAGGGCGAGAAAAAAACACCGAAATAAAAAAATGTAAATAGGGAATCTCCCACCGATACCCTTTTCAAGACCGCTCGTAACCAGGTTTGGACCGAGACGGCGCGATGCAACGGCAGTCCAACTGTCGATATCCTGAGGAGGTTATGGAATGACAAAAGTCGGTATCATCGGTTTGGGAGTCGTAGGAACGGCTGTTGGGGTGGTACTCAATAACAAGGGATATGAGATTACGGGTGTGTATGACACGAAATCCGAATCTACACAAGGACTTGTGGAGCGGATTGGTTGTACCCCCTATACATCACCTCAGGAAGTTTCTCGCTCAGCGGACATATTGTTTATAACCACATCAGACATGGCTATTAAGGGTGTAGCGGACAAACTGGCGGAAAGTAAAGGGTTTCATCGTGGTCAGATAGTGATTCATATGAGTGGATCGCAGACCTCGGCATTGTTGGATGGAGCCAAAGCCTTCGGCGCGTTTGTGCTGTCGGTACATCCTTTGCAGTCTTTTGCCAGTGTTGATCGCGCTGTGGCCAATCTTCCCGGATCCATATTCAGCATTGAAGGCGATCGGGAAGGCTATGCTGCCGGTGCTGCCATTGTAGCCGCTTTGGGAGGCGAATCTTTTGTCATTGATCGCCAGGCCAAGGTGCTTTATCATGCTGGTGCTTGTACGGTGTCCAATTACCTGGTGACAGTGATTGATTTGGGTATACGATTGCTTGAAGCCGCCGGTATTCCTGGTGACAAAGCAAGCCGGGCGCTGTGGCCCCTCATTCAAGGCAGCATTAATAATATCGGTGAAATAGGGATCCCTCGGGCCCTGACCGGCCCCATCGCCCGTGGAGATGTGGGAACGGTTGTGCATCATCTGCAGGGGATGGAGGAGAAAATGCCGGATGACAAGCTTTTATACGCTTGTATGGGTTTATACACCACTGCCATTGCAGTGGCGAAAGGAACCATTGATGCTGCCCAGGCGGCTGAGTTTAGGGAGATTCTGGCTAAAGAGATTGTGACTGAACGCTAAAGGTTCATTTATGACCACAGAATAGGCAACCTGAAAGGGAGGCATGACAATATGGCCAAAATAACCACAGCAGTTCTTAAAGAAATGAAAACACGGCAGGAAAAGATAACCATGTTGACTTCCTATGATTATTCCATGGCGGGTATGGTAGAAGAAGCGGGTATCGACATGATTCTGGTCGGAGACTCTTTAGGCATGGTTATGCTGGGTTATCCCACCACCTTGCCGGTGACCATGGATGAGATGATACATCATACCCGCACCGTAGCCAGGGCGGCAAAGAATACCATGGTGGTTGGAGATATGCCGTTTCTGTCCTATCATATTTCCATACCCGAAGCGGTGCGCAATGCGGGCAGATTTGTTCAGGAGGGCGGAGCCCAGGCGGTAAAACTTGAAGGTGGGGTGGAAAGGGTCGATACCGTAAAGGCGATCCTGGACGCCCAGATACCGGTTCAAGGACATATCGGGTTAACCCCTCAGTCGGTCAATCAGTTCGGCGGGTTCAAGGTGCAGGGCAAGGATCTGGAAACAGCCCGCAAACTGATCCGTGATGCCAAAGCCTTGGATGATGCCGGGGTGTTTTCTATCGTTCTGGAGTGTGTGCCCAGTGAACTGGCCCGGCGCATAACCGCAGAGGTTTCATGCCCCACCATCGGGATCGGGGCCGGTCCCCATTGTGATGGTCAGGTGCTGGTCATCAACGATATGCTGGGCATGTTCCATGGTCATATTCCTAAATTTGTGAAGAAATTTGCCAATCTGCAGCCCATAATTGCAGAGGCGTTAAAGGCTTATAAAGATGAAGTCATGGCCGGAACCTTCCCTGGACCGGAACATGGCTTTACCATTCAGGATGAGGTATTGGAAAAGTTGTATTAACGAATAAGTCCAGGGTCGCCCGGGTTCTAAGAACCCGGGAGGCCTTTGGTTGATGCTGGGAGGTACAGAGATAAATGCTGATATTGGATCGTGTTGGAACAGCACAGCAATGGTGTGTTGAGCAGAAGAGAGCAGGGAAAACCATTGGGTTGGTTCCAACCATGGGGTACCTTCATGAGGGCCATCTAGCACTGGTAGAACAGGCTCGCCAGCAGTGTGATGTGGTGGTTGTCAGTATATTTGTGAATCCCATGCAATTTGGTGTGGGGGAGGATTTCGAAACCTATCCCCGGGATCTTAGCCGGGATGTGACTATGCTGGAGGATTTGGGTGCTGATGCCCTGTTTGCACCCTCAATTGCGGAAATGTATCCATTGGGATACAATACCTTTGTTGAGGTTGGCGGCGACATAACGGCCAGGTTGTGTGGTGCCTCCAGACCAGGTCATTTTAAAGGAGTGGCCACTGTGGTGTCCAAGTTATTCAATATCTGTGTTCCTGATCTAGCCTATTTTGGCCAAAAGGATGCTCAGCAGGTAATGGTCTTAGAAAAAATGGTTCGTGAGCTAAATATTCCCCTGGAAATTGTCAGGGTGCCGATTGTGCGTGAAGAAGATGGATTGGCCAAAAGTTCACGCAACGTATATTTGGATACGGAGCAGCGCCGGCAAGCTCTGGTGTTGAGCAAGGCCTTGCAAGAGGCGGAAAGGATGATCATTCAAGGGGAACGGGATGTTGCCAGGCTCAAAGGGATTATGTGCGCAGTTATCGCTGCCAGCCCCCAGGCCGTCATTGATTATGTTGAAATCTATGATGCGGCTGATCTGGGCGATGTGGAGCAGGTGGACAGAAAGGTGCTTATGGCCCTGGCAGTAAAATTCGGCAGTACAAGACTAATCGATAACCTGTTGGTGGAGGTGTAACCATGTTTCGCAGTATGCTCAATTCAAAAATTCACCGGGCTGTAGTGACAGAAGCCAATCTGAACTATATTGGATCCATTACCATCGATGAAGATTTGATAGATGCCGCCGACATCATGGAGAATGAAAAGGTTACCATTGTAAACGTCAATAATGGCGAACGTTTTGAAACCTATGTTATTGCCGGCCCGCGGGGCTCGGGTGTGATGTGCTTGAATGGTGCTGCTGCCAGGTTGGTGCAGGTGGGTGACATTATCATTATCATAACCTACTGCCAGCTTGCAGATAGCGAATGCCGAGAGCACCGGCCCACCGTGGTTTTTGTGGACGGGAATAATAAAATCCTGGAGATTAGTAATCCTGGAGATTAGTAAATAGAGATAGAAGGGATGGCTATGCAAAAAAACGAGCATTGGCAAGAGACCATTGCGCGCTTAAAAAAAAATAAGGGAGCTGTAATCTTAGCCCATTATTATCAGCTGCCGGAAATTCAAGAAGTGGCTGATTTTGTCGGAGACTCTTTCAACCTGGCCTTGCAGGCGGCTGCAACCGAGGCCCGGGTGATTGTATTCTGTGGGGTTCGCTTTATGGCGGAGAGTGCCAAGATATTGAATCCTGCCAAAACGGTTTTGCTTCCCGCCGCTGAAGCGGGTTGCCCCATGGCGGATATGGTTTCCGCCGAGCAGCTCAGGGCATTGAAAAAGCAGCATCCCGGGGCTGCGGTAATAAGCTATGTAAATTCTTCGGCCGAAGTGAAGGCTGAAAGTGATCTATGTTGTACTTCTTCCAATGCACTGGCAGTAGTGGAGAGCATACCCCGCGAACAGGAGATTATCTTTGTTCCCGATCGCAACCTGGGGGCCTATATTACGGAGCAAACCGGGCGCGACATGGTGCTCTGGCCAGGCTGCTGCCCTATTCATGATGAATTGAGGCGAAAGGACATAACAGCCCGCCAGCAGGAGCGCCCAGAGGCTAAGGTGGTGGTGCATCCGGAATGCAGGCCGGAAATCACTGCCAGGGCTGATGCCGTCTGCTCAACGGGCGGAATCCTGGAATATGTAAAGAATAGCCCTGAGCGGGAATTTATTATTGGAACTGAAGAGGGTTTCCTCTATACCCTGCAAAAGAATTGTCCTGATAAAGATTTTTATTTAGCCCGCAGCGGGTTTCGTTGTCCTGACATGAAATTAATCACCTTGCCCATACTGGCAGCATGTTTGGAAAAAGGCCAGTACGAAGTCGAGGTGCCGGAAACGATCAGGGGCAAAGCCGACGAGGCCTTGCGGAGGATGCTGTCAATTCGGCCCTAACAAGGCCCGGCAGGGGGTAGGAGAATGATAATTACCCGTTATATTGAAGAATTGGGGCCCAACACGGAGGTGATCCCGACCGATTTTCTCATCGTGGGAACCGGGATTGCCGGCCTGTTTACCGCCTTAAAAGCGGCCCCGCATGGCCAGGTGATAATAGCTACCAAAAAGCATATTGACGATTCCAATACTGGATTGGCCCAGGGGGGGATTGCTGCCGCAGTACATGAGGAAGACTCCCCCTTTCTTCATCTGGAGGATACCCTGGAGGCCGGGGCGGGACTTTGCAATATCGAAGCAGTAGATGTCCTGGTGCGCGAAGGACCGGATCGGGTGAAGGAATTAATGGAGGCCGGGGCACAATTTGACATGAAAAATGGGGCTGTTGCCCTGGCGCGCGAGGGCGCCCACAGCAAAGCCCGCATTTTGCATGCCGCAGATACTACCGGCGCCGCTATTCGCACCGCTCTGGTGGAAAAGTGTAAAAACAATAAGGGCATCCAAATTAAAGAAGACCAGTTTTTACTGGATATTCTGACTGATGAAGAGGGCCGCGAATGCCTGGGTGCTCTATTTTATGACGCCAGACAGGGCACTCGCATTATCTATAGCGCACGGGCCGTAATTGTCGCCTCGGGCGGCGCCGGGCAGATTTACAAACACACCACCAACCCGGATGTGGCTACAGGCGACGGCATGTCAGCCTGTTTCCGAGCCGGCTGTAAGCTTACCGACATGGAATTTTTCCAATTCCATCCCACCGTATTGTATGGTCAGGAATCCCAGCGTTTCTTGATTTCAGAAGCGGTGCGGGGCGAAGGCGCTGTTCTGTACAATAGTGCTGGAGAGCGATTTATGGGGCGTTATCATCCGCTTTTGGATTTGGCCCCGCGGGACATTGTCTCCCGGGCTATCTGGAGTGAGCTGCAGGCCAGCGGCGAGCCCTATGTTTATCTGGATATGACCATAATCCCCCATGCGCCAGAGCGGTTTCCCAATATTTATCGCACCTGCCAAAAACGGGGCCTGGATTTGACCAGGGAGTATATTCCGGTTTCACCGGCAGCGCATTACATAATGGGGGGCATTGGCACCAATACTTATGGTGAAACCGATATTCGCGGTTTATATGCCTGCGGGGAAGCTGCTTGCACCGGGGTGCATGGCGCCAATCGCCTGGCCAGTAATTCCCTTTTGGAAGGGATTGTGTTTGGGCAGCGAATTGTCGATAAAGCGGAAGAGATTATGTACCGGCGCAGAATTGACCTGGAAGAGATTTACGCTCAGTTTGATCCAGGCTGGGTGTTTCGCCCCAACCCGGCCGGAGCCTCCCCCGGCCGGGTACGCAGCCGGCTGCGCAATATGATGTGGGATCATGTGGGCATCATAAGGAATGAGTCCGGTCTGAAACGGGCCTATTTGGAGATTGAAGAACTCTACAATTCGCTCCGGCGTGAAGGCGATCTGTTGGAGTATTATGAGACCATAAATATGCTGATCCTGGCCCGCATCATCATTCAGGCTTGCCTGTGGCGCAAAGAGAGCCGGGGAGGCCATTTTCGATCCGATTATCCGGAAAGGGATGATATGCGCTGGATCAGGGAAATGAGCTTTATTAATTGCTAAAGACAATAAGGATTCTACTGCATTTCGACCGTATAATTAGACGTCAAAAAAGTCAAAATTGGGAGGAATGCGAGGTATTTAAACGATGATTCTTAATGAAAAACCACTTATCTTTAAACCATGTATTCACTAATATGCAATCAAATAAGGGTTTTTGTAGTGGAGTCAATAAGACAATAAGAGGGGAGTACTTAAAACGGGATGTTTGATGCCATAATCAGGCAGGCCTTACAGGAGGATATCGGCAGGCAGGATATAACCACTGCCAACCTGGTTCCAGCCGACCAGCAGGCCAGAGGGATGTTGGTGGCCAAAGAAACCGGCATTATTGCCGGGACCGAGGTTTATCAGACGGTATTCCGCTGTCTGGACCCGGCCGTGCGCTGTCAGGTATTTATCGCTGACGGGCAGACCGTAAAATATGGAGACCAGATTGCAGAAATCACCGGCCAGACCTCTGCTTTGCTCAGTGGTGAAAGGGTGGCCCTCAACCTGCTGCAGCGCCTCAGCGGTATAGCTACCCGCAGCAGAAATATGGCGGAAAGAATCAAGGCCTATAAAACCGAGATTATCGACACGCGCAAAACCACCCCCGGATTGCGCGAATTGGAAAAATACGCCGTTCGGGTGGGAGGGGGCCGCAACCATCGCTTCGGGCTTTATGATGGGGTAATGATAAAGGACAATCACATTGTTGCCGGGGGCGGCATCTTGAATGCAGTGAAAACCCTGCGTCAAAGGGTTCCCATCACCGTTAAAATCGAAGTAGAGGTGGAAAGCCTGGAGCAATTGGAATTGGCCCTGCAAGCGGGAGCAGACATTATCATGCTGGACAATATGGACACTGCCACCATGCAAAAAGCGGTAGAAAGGGTGGCCGGGAAAGCCCTCCTGGAGGCCTCGGGAGGGATCACTGAAGACCGCCTGGAAGAGGTCGCCCAAACCGGCGTGGATTTTATCTCCATTGGGGCCTTAACCCACTCTGTCAAGAGCCTTGACATCAGTTTTGACCTGCTGGAGGTCTATTGATCTGCAAATAACATCCTCCTCAAAGCAGTTAACCATATGATATAATCATGGTTAACTGAGATGGGGAAGGGGTTATTCTTATGGTGCTTTCTACCCGGGAAATTGTTCTGGCCGCCCTGTTTACTGCGTTGATGTGCACGGTAACCATTATGGTGAGGGTTTTCCAGCCCCTGGCGGTCTTGCCGTTTAGCCTGCAGCCTTTGATCATGCTCTTGGCGGCATATATGTTGAGTCCCCGCGCGGCATTTTTGAGCATGCTGGCCTATCTATTGATGGGGCTGATGGGACTGCCGGTTTTTTCATTGCCGCCCTACGGCGGTTTGGCCTATGTTTTATTACCCAGTTTCGGGTTTATCCTGGCCTTTCCTCTGGGAGCGTGGCTGCAATCGCGGCTGATATACAGTGATTACTGGTGGAATCTCTTACTGGCCGGCCTGGCAGGGTGTATGGTTTATTACTTATTGGGTCTGCCCTACATGTATATGATACTGAAGCTCTATTTGGGTCAGGAGATAGATATTGGCAGGCTGCTGCAAATTGGCCTGATTCCTTTTATATCTTTCGACTTTTTGAAAATCATTGCGGCCGCTGTAACCGCACACGAGGTAGGCAGGAGATTGGGCTGGCACCGGGAACAGCGGTCTGGCGGGGGGATAAAAGTTTGGCACGATCAATAACGGATGTGAAAGGTATTAGCGTGGGATGCCAAGAGGATCTGGAGGCCTTAACCGGCTGTACAGTAGTCTTGACCGGTTCCGAAGGTATGGTTTGCGGGGTTGATGTGCGGGGTTCGGCCCCGGGCACGCGGGAAACCGATATATTGACCCCGGAGAATTTGATAGAGAAGGTTCATGCGGTGCTTCTAACCGGCGGCAGTGCCTACGGTCTGAATGCGGCCGGGGGTGTGATGCAGTATCTGGAAGAGCAAGGCATCGGCTATGATGTGGGGCCAACCGTGGTGCCGATTGTGCCTGCTGCGGTCATATTTGACCTGGGAGTGGGGGATTATCGGGTGCGCCCCGACAAAGAGATGGGTTATAAGGCCTGCTTGCAAGCCGGCCTGAAGGTGGCGGAAGGCAACGCCGGGGCGGGTGCTGGGGCTACGGTAGGCAAAATCCGGGGTTTTGACTATTGCTGTAAAGGCGGCCAGGGAACCTGGTCGGAGAGCTATGCCAATGGATTGGTAGTAGGCGCCCTGGTGGTGGTCAATTCGGTAGGGGACATCGTCAACCCGCGCAACGGCAAAGTCATTGCCGGAGTCAGAGGCGACGCTGATCAGCCGCGTTTTATAGGTGCTGAAGCGGTGTGGCATCAGCAAGGAGGGATGCTGCGCTTGCGCCAGAACAGCAATACTGTTATTGCCGTGGTGGCCAGTAATGCCCGGTTAAGCAAAGCCCATGCCACCAAGATCGCCAAGATGGCCCATGACGGCCTGGCCCGGGTTATCAGCCCGGCGCATACCATGCATGATGGGGACACGATATTTGCCCTGGCTTCAGGTGAAATAGAAACAGATGTGAGCTATGTGGGTTATTTGACCCAAAAGGTGCTGGCGGCAGCAGTGATGCGCGCGGTCAGACGTGCCAAAACCATACAGGGGTTGCGCAACTGTTATGAATAAGCGCAGGCCCCTGTCATTGCTATGAAAGCCCCTGTTTTTGTCATCCTGAGTGCAAGGCCCCGTTTTTGTCAACCTGAGGGCAAGGCCCGTTTTTGCCTGAGGGCAAAGTCCCGGTTCTGTCATCCTGAGGGCAAAGCCCCGGTTCTGTCATCCTGAGTGCAAGGCCCCGTTTTTGCCTGAGGGCAAAGTCCCGGTTCTGTCATCCTGAGGGCAAAGCCCCGTTTTTGCCTGAGGGCAAAGTCCCGGTTCTGTCATCCTGAGGGCAAAGCCCGAAGGATCTTTCGCGCAGCGAACAACCCTCGGGTTAAGATCCTTCGCTCCGCTCAGGATGACAAAAAGAGGCTCAGGATGACAAAAAGGGGTTCGGGATGAAAACAGAGGGTTCGGGATGAAAACAGAGGGTTCGGGATGAAAACAGAGGGTTCGGGATGAAAACAGAGGGGTCAGGATGACAACAGTAGGTGGATCAGTATGACTTATGTATTCAAACCTGGAAATGATGGTTTTTAGCAAGAGAATCGAGGCAGAATAGTGGAGGAGATGAATGAGTTTGGTCTGCGTGTTTGATGTGGGCAACACCAACATGGCCATCGGGGTTTTTGATGACCGGAACCTGGTAGGGCACTGGCGCATTCGCACCGATACCATGCGCACCTGTGATGAATATGGAATCAACATCAGCGAGTTGTTTTGCTTAAACAACCTGAAGTTGGGGCAGATCAATGCCGTGGTCGTTTCATCGGTGGTTCCTTCCGTGATGATGGAACTGGAGTGGATGAGTGCCAAGTATTTTAACTGCAAGCCCCTGGTGGTAGGCCCCGGCATTAAAACCGGTTTGGCCATCAAATATGACACCCCCCGTGAGGTGGGGGCAGACCGAGTAGTCAATGCGGTAGCCGGATTTCATAAATATGGCGGCCCTCTGATTATCGTTGACTTTGGCACGGCCACTACCTTTTGTGTGATCAACCGGAATGGAGATTACCTGGGCGGGGCTATCGCGCCGGGCATTAAGATTTCCTCCGAGGCGCTGGTATCCCGGGCTGCCAAATTGCCCCGCGTGGAACTGATCAAACCCAAGAGCCTGATTGGCAAGAACACCATCAGCAGTATTCAATCGGGGATCATTTATGGATTTGTGGGTCAGGTGGAAGGTATTATCACTCGCATGAAAAGAGAATTGGGCTATGATCCGAAAGTGGTGGCAACCGGTGGACTGGCCGGCATAATAGCCGGAGAAACAGACTGTATTGATGTCATTGATGATCTTCTCTCCATGGAAGGCCTGCGTTTGATTTATGAATTGAACCGGAGTTGAGCATGTTTGCTATCGGCAATATAAAGATACCCAACCGGGTGGTGGCGGCCCCGCTGGCTGGCGTGACAGACCGGGCCGGTCGGGACATGGCCCGGTGTTTTGGCTGCGGCCTGGCATACACGGAAATGGTCAGTGATATGGGCCTGGTTTATAACACCAAGCGCACCCTGGAACTGGCTGAAGTCAGGGATGAGCCCGGTTTGGTGGCAGCGCAGATCTTCGGCGCCCAACCCCGTGCTATGGCCCGGGGCGCAAAAATACTGGAGGAACTCGGCGCCCGGATTATCGATATAAACATGGGCTGCCCCACTCCCAAGATCGTCCGCAATGGAGAGGGAGCGGCCCTGATGAAAAATCCCCTTTTGGTGCGTGATCTGCTCCGTGCCGTGCTCGATGCGGTACAGGTGCCGGTTACGGTGAAGGTGCGCAAAGGCTGGAGTGAAGATCAGCCCAACTACCTGGAAATAGCCCTCCTGGCTGAGGCCGAGGGTGTAGAAGCGGTCGCTATTCACCCCCGCAGCAGAGAACAATTTTTCTCCGGACACTCCGACTGGGCGGCCATTAAAACCTTAAAGCAGCATTTGCGTATTCCGGTGATCGGCAATGGCGACATCTGGTCTGCTGCCGACGCCCGGCGCATGATGGACGAAACCGGCTGTGATGCGGTGATGATTGGACGCGCCGCCATGGGCAACCCCTTTATCTACCGGGAAACGGTAGCCCTTATTGAACATGGACTGGTCTTGCCCTCCCCGACCCTGGAGGAGCGCTTAAAGGCCGCCCAGAAGCATCTCGATCTAGCAATCCACTATAAAGGCGAATATGTAGGCGTTCGCGAAATGCGCAAGCATTTCGCCTGGTACTGCAAAGGCTTGAGAGGCGCCACTCGGGTTCGCGGCGCCATCAACCAGGCCGTAACCCGCGATCAACTTCTAACCGCCCTTAACTCCCTTTGCCAATAACTTTAAATGTGGTATCGGGCACCGCAGTTTAAAGTTATTCTGATCGTTGCCGGGGAGATTTTAAAATGATAGAATGAACGCAGCATTGTGTACAAATGTGTGCTCAAGGGGTGACGGTATGGAGTTTTTTCGCATTCAAGACAAGATTGTGAGTTGGAATAAGATTGCTTCCACACTCAAAAAGGCCCTGACACTGCGGGCCCGGGGCTTTTCCCAGCAGGAGGCCGCAGATCGTTTGGCTATTGATCGTACCTTTATTTCCCGTTTGGAAAAGATCGGTGAATTGCGCAAAGGTCAGTCCATTGCCTGTATAGGTTTTCCCCTAAAAAACAAGGAAGAAGTCCAACAGATTCTGGAAAAAGAAGGCGTCGACTTTATGCTGTTAATGACCGAGAAAGAACGTCTTGACTATGTCAATAACCGCAGCGGCAAGGATGTACTCAATGAAATGATGGATCTTATCGCCAGAACCCGCGAGTATGATGTGGTTATACTGATCGGATCCAACGAGCGTTTGAGATTAATCGAAAGCATTCTGGATACACAGGTAATTCCTATTGAAATCGGTACCTCTCCCATTACTGAAGACAAGTGGGTTGACCCGGAACTGTTAAAGAAAATCCTGCGCGCGGTCAAGGCAGCGCGATGAATATTACAATGGTTCTGGTGTAGATGAAGGAGGATGGAGCAACATTGAAGCGGATTGTCAGTGTCAGTCTGGGATCTTCAAAACGGGATCATGGTTTTGAAACCGAATTTATGGGAGAACAGTTCCTGATTGAGCGTATTGGAACCGATGGTGACTGGGACAAAGCGATTCAATTGATAAAAGATCTGGATGGGAAGGTCGATGCCTTTGGAATGGGCGGCATTGACCTGTATGTATATATTGCCGGCAAACGTTATATCATTAAAGATGCCAGAAAGCTGCTGGTAGCACAAAAGACGCCCATGGTGGATGGCAGTGGTTTGAAGAACACCCTGGAGCGTAAATGTGTACTGGATATACAAAAGGATGGCCTTTGTGATCTGCGTGGCAAAAAGGTCTTAATGGTCAGTGCCGCCGATCGTTTTGGCATGGCGGAAGCACTGGAGGAGGTTGGGGCGCATTTAACCCTGGGGGATCTGATTTATACCCTGGATATCCCCATTCCGTTAAGGTCACTCAAGGCCTTAAAGTTTATTGGCCGCCTGGTGGCCCCGATTGCTGTCAGCATGCCCTTTGATAAGCTCTATCCCACTGGAAAAGATCAGGATGTCATAATTCCCAAGCATTCAAAATATTATTACCAAGCAGATGTAATTGCGGGCGACTTCAATTACATCAAGCGCTACCTGCCGGAAAAACTAGGCGGGCAGGTTATTATTACCAATACCACTACCCGTGACGACATGCGGCTTTTAAAACAGCGGGGCATCAGCAAGGTGATTACCACTACACCCAATATGGGGGGGCGCTCTTTTGGCACCAATGTGATTGAAGCCCTGATGGTGGCCTTGATCGGCAAACCGGTAGAAGAAATTAAAGCGCAGGATTATTATAGAATGCTGCAAGAGCTGAATATGAAGCCAGGTGTGGTTGACCTGGAGAGGGAAGATGTCTGAACTGGATTTTGCCTTTTTTAACCTGATGCCGAATGATAAGCGGGGCCTGGTATACAGGAAGTACCTTTTAGATAGACTGGCCCCCTTTTTATTTGCCCCACGGGTAGCACGTATGATTGATTTACCAGCCATGGATGCGCGTGGCTATCATGTGCTTTTACCCCTGGGAGCAGGCAATCTCAACAGCATGGAACCGGAGCGGCGGCAGCAGATACTGGGCCGATCCATTGATGTGGCCCGCAACTTTAATCTGCCGGCACTGGCGGTTGATCGGCGTTTAAAAGAACAGTTTCCACCTCCGGATGTCGACCTGCGGCTGATATTCGGGGACCATTTCGTCAAAGCCCTGGCTGCAGCTTACATCAAACGAATCCTCAATCAACATGACGTAAAACGGGTTATCATTGCCACAGACAACGAAGACCTGGTGGGTTTTATGAACTATCTGTCCCGATTTGGCGTACCCCTTTCAGTTCAAACCTATCACCCCGCCCGATATGAACCGGTAGCGCATCAGATGATGTATGAAAAAGGCCTGGCAGTCAGTACCAGTATGTTTAATCCCCAGAGCTGGGAAAGGGGAGACCTGGTGGTCGTATTCGATCCGCAGGATCGATTTATGACATTATCCCCCAGGAGCGTGTTCTATTTGCAGCTGGGCAATAACAGCCGCAATCTGGCCCCGGCCCTGGAAAGCAGCCTGAGCAGTTATGGGGTAAAAGCCTGCCTGCACAACCTGGCCCCGATCATGGAATTGTGCCTGGGGCCTGTAGCAGCAGAGCTGCCCCCTGCAGAGGGGAGCGGCGAAACAAATCATCCCCAAGCTTTTATAGCCCTGGAGAAGGCCGCTGCTTCCCTGGGGTTATGGGAGTTATTCCTTGACAAGGCCCGATGAACTCATTATAATACCATAAAGTATGAGACAGTAATGGGTTTGGGCCGCTGCCGTACGGGGCATAGCGGCAGGAGCGAGCGTAGTCTCGCTTTTATTAAGTTTGAGATTAGGAGAAGAGGGCATGGCAGAAGAAAAAGAGGTTCTTTTAACCAAAGAAGGTCTGGCCAAGCTGGAAGCGGAGTTGGAGCATCTCAAATCGGTGCGCCGCGAGGAAGTGGCTGAACGCATCAAGCAGGCCATCGCTTTCGGGGATATTACTGAGAACTCCGAATATGAGGATGCTAAAAACGAACAGGCTTTTATTGAGGGCAGGATTCTAACCCTGGAAAAGACTTTAAAAAATGCCCGTTTAATGGAAGACAATGAAATCCGCACCGATGTAGTCTCGCTGGGTTCGCGGGTCACACTGCAGGAAATGAAAAGCGGACGAAGCGTTACTGTAATCCTGGTTTCATCGGTTGAATCCAAGCTAAAAGACGGCAAGATATCTGATGAATCTCCGGTGGGTTCCGCAATCCTGGGTAAAGCGGTGGATGCAGTTGTGGCTGTTGAAGCCCCGGCTGGAATCATAGAATATAAGATAACCAACGTACAGAGATAAAGGCTTTCTTTTTGGGGCACTTACAGGCACCATGATATCATGTCTTGAGGGGTAGAGTGACTGCATCTATCCTGGCTTTATTATGAGACATGCAATTGCGATGTGCTTTGTAACCGTTGATAAAAAGAAGCCTTTTTTGTATAGGAAACAGATAATGTAAGGAAGTGTGTGGATGTCTGAGCAAGAGCAAAATATAAATCAACTGAGAAAAGTACGGCTGGACAAGCTGGAGGAATTAAAGGCCCTGGGATTGGATCCTTTTGGCCATCGTTTTGAACGCAACACCTTGACCCGTCCTATTCTTGACAGCTTTGCAGAGTGGGAGAACCAGACCGTGAAAGTGGCCGGCCGCATCATGTCCAAACGCAGGCATGGCAAGGCCGGATTTGCACATTTACAGGATATTTCCGGTAGGATTCAGCTATATTTTCGTGCCGATGATCTGGGGGCAGATAAATATGAGCTGTATAAGAAAATGGATATGGGCGATTTAATAGGTATTGAAGGTCTGGTCTTTAAAACCCAAAAGGGTGAAATCAGTATTCATGTCCATGACCTGGTTTACCTTTCCAAATCGTTGCATCCCCTGCCGGAAAAATGGCATGGCCTCAAGGATGTCGAGCTGCGCTACCGGCAGCGCTATGTTGACCTGATTGTCAACCCGGAGGTAAAAGAGGTCTTTATCAAGCGTAGCCAACTCATTAAGGAGATCAGAAATTACCTGGATGACAAGGGATTCCTGGAAGTGGAGACCCCCATGATGCAGCCGATTCCCGGCGGCGCCACAGCGCGCCCCTTTATAACCCATCATAATGCCCTGGATATGAGCCTGTACCTGCGTATAGCACCGGAGCTGTACTTGAAAAGGCTTCTGGTGGGGGGGCTGGAAAAGGTCTATGAAATCAATCGCAATTTCCGCAATGAAGGCATATCCACCCGGCATAATCCGGAGTTCACCATGCTGGAGCTGTACCAGGCTTATGCTGATTACGAGGACATGATGGTTTTGACCGAGGAATTGATCAGCGCCATTGCCTTCAAGGTCAATGGAACGATGCAGGCAGAATTCGAAGGAGAAACCATCGATTTCAGCACTCCCTGGAAACGGGTGCAGATGCTGGAAGCCATCAAAGGGCATACCGGTGTAGATTTTAAAACCATCACTGATGATAAAGCAGCCCAACAGGCAGCTCGCGATTTGGGTCTGCAGGTCGATGCCGGGACCTCCCGCGGTGAAATTATCAATGAAATCTTCGAAGCCCGGGTGGAGGAAAAACTGATACAACCGACCTTTGTCTATGGACACCCGGTGGAGATCTCACCTCTGGCCAAGCGCAATCGGGAACATCCCGAGTTAACCGATCGTTTTGAGGTATTTATCATGCAGCGGGAGATTGCCAATGCCTTCTCCGAGCTCAACGATCCCATTGATCAGAAGCAGCGCTTCATGAAACAGGCTGCCAAGCGTGCCGGCGGTGATGCTGAAGCCCATATGATGGATGAGGACTATATTGCCGCCCTGGAGTATGGCATGCCTCCGGCCGGTGGACTGGGCATTGGCATTGACCGCCTGGTAATGCTGTTGACCGGTTCCCCATCCATTCGGGATGTCATCCTTTTCCCCACCCTCAGACCCCGCGAAACATAAGCCCCAACAGTTGCCAACCGGAGTATATTCTCCGCTTTATTGCGGGTAGGATAAAGGCTCAAGTTTCAGCCCCTGGTTGAAACTTGAGCCTAACTGGTGCGCAAAACTTCCGCTTGACCTTAAAGAAACCTCCCCTGAACGCTGCTGTTAATTTAGTGGCCTTTAGCCGCGCTTTTCAGCGCGGAATTCGGCGGTGATTTCGGGGAAATAGCGCTTGAGGATCCATTCGCTGAGCATGATGGCGACAACTACGCCCAGGCCTGCTATGCTGCCGACCAGTACTCCGGCCATGCCGCGCTGCAGGGAGATGGAGGCGGCCGTAAACACATGGCAGAAGCTGTTGACCATGGATACGCTGCCGATTACCACTGCCAGGCCCAAAACGAAAAGGATAACATCCTGACGATACTTGTGATACAGGTACACAGCCGACCATAAGGCGGGATAACCGATAACGATCTCCTTAAACCGTGGTCGGGCCGGGAACAGCATTTCCAATATCTCCCGCACGCGGATCTCCAGACCGGAAACGCTGACGGCATTATTGCCGCTGCGGCCTAAATAATAGTAGCCTGCCGCTGCCGCCACCATAAACAAGAACAGAACCAGATAACTGGGCTTGTTCTGCAGGGTTTTCCACATCACCAGGCTGATCTTTTCATCCCCGGCAAAGCAACTGAAGTAGTTGATTATGAACAACAACAGGGGCAGGAAGAAGGCCAGTTTAACCCCGCTGAAAATCTTTATGTTCATGATATAACGAATGTCCGCCAGGCTGGCAATCACGGTATACCCTCCCAGCAGATTGACCCCCACCACAATCAGTAAACTGGTCAGGATCTTCAGCCCCAGCGCATGGCTGCTGTGATCGCGCAGGTATAATAGCAAAAACAGGCTGGATAAAGCGGGATAGAGAACAGCTGCTCCCAGGGCATAAACCTTGGAAAGATCAAGCCCGGTGAACAGGTTGGCAGCCATGCAGGAAAGCCCTCCCAGCAACAGCAGCAGGTAAAGATAGAGGGACCTCCATTTAAAAAGGTAATGCAGGTAGAGTACAGCGGCAAAAAGCAGGCTGAGCGAAACCATAAAGCGATGCCAGGGGGACGTAGTATGGCTGGGAAAAATCTGCAATTCCTGGTTCAATATGAAACCCTTGGCGGCCATGGTTTGATGAAAACTGCCAATGGTAGCAATGGTATTGTCCAGATTCTGCGCGGCGTCCAGTTTCAAATCTTTAAATGGGGATACATAGAGGATGCGAATGCCCCGGTCGACCACGGCGCGCACCCAGCGGTAGTACCTGTCATCAACCGTCTTGACAAAATCATCATTGGTGGAGGTGTAGACCCGGTTAACCGGGTAAGCGGTGCTTTCCAATACCTGGGCCAGGCCGGGCTGTTTTACATAGCCCAGTTGCTCCGGGGTTTCCACTATGCCCACAATCAACCCATATTTAGTGATCAGATTGGACATAATCATGAGATTGTCAGGATCGGGCACCCCGCTGACCTCATTGGAAAAGACCAGGTACTTGACCCCGTAATCACGCACAATAGGTTCATACTCCTGCAGGTATTGGCTGGAAGTGCCCTTGCTGTTTTCCGGACGCAGCACGATTTCCAGGCCATGTTCTTTCACCTGCTTAAGCACCCGCGGATCAAATCCCAGGACTACGTCAAGCTGAGGCTGGACATCCTTGCGTTTGTCCAGCACGGCGGCAGTGCCATTGACAATAAAATAATGACTATCCTGATAGATGAAATGAATAATCTGTTCAGCTTGATAACGTGCCCCCAGCTGCACGGATAAAAAGTCCGCTATTTCTGCCTGGCTGGTAACTGCCACCAGGTTGGCCGGACTCACCTGCTGCGAGCCGATGAAAAGCGATGCTTTTTTCCAAAGCGGGGGGTTGTTGCTTTGCTGATAGGCTTGAAACTCACCAAAACTTGTCAGGTAAATATCGCCTTGAAAAGCCAGCTCGCGCAGGCTGGTCTCTTTAACCCCGATGTGGTTAACCCCGTTGTCCTGCAGCCGCTTGAGCACATTATCCATGGAAACATTGGCGGCCGCTGCCGAGCGTGACATCTCGCGGTGATCGGCCACAGTTATCAGACACTGGTTATGGGCCTCTATTCCGGTACGCAACTGCCAGCCACTGAAGGATAAGAGCAAAAATAGAAACAGCCCGCCCCATAACAGCCATTTTGACTTCACTTGGTTCACGTGATCAAACCTCCTTTAGGAAAAAAACCTTAATCAGGCCCAGGAAATATGCTATGCCTAGATATACCGCCATGCTGATTAGCAGCGGCAGCAGAAAACCCAGTCCGTTGACTCCCCGGCCCAGAGCGGCAAAGCCCCATACTACACCCAGCATAGCCAGGGAGGGCAGCAGTAATTTTATCATATATACCACCAAATCACGGCTGATAAAAGAGCCGATCTCACGGGTCAGCATCACCGACATCAAGACAGCATACAGCAGCATCGAACCCGCTGTTGACAGACTCAATCCCGCAATACCGGCGGGGCGGAAAAAGACATAGTCCAGGCTTAAGTTTAGCAGTACACAGCAAAGGCTGGCTATCATAGGTATCTTAAAGCGCTTCAAGGCATAAAAGACCCGGTTGTAGATCTCCTGGCAGAGGTAGCCTAAAACTGCAAAGCTGTATAACCAGAAGGCCAGCGAAGTCATGGCGGTAGACTCCGCACCGAATGCGCCGCGCTGGTAGACCAGGGCGATAATCTGCTGGTGATAACAGATCACCAGCAACAGGTAAGGCAGGAGTATAAACAGCAGCATTTTAAAGACCTGCCCCAATAAGAGCCTGATACTCTCGAAATCAGCATCCAGGCAGTGCTGTGAAAGGCGCGGGAACACCACGGTGGTCATGCCCACAATGAACACACTGGTTATGGTGACAAAAAGGTTGCTGCCAAAAGCCAGCGACGCAGCCGTGCCTGGCGAAAGATGAGTAGCAAAGGAACGGTCTATTATCAAACACAACTGCAGCAGGGAATTTCCCATCAGTATGGGCAATAGATTCCTGAAGGTATTGCGAATGTAAGGGTCGCTCCACTGCAGTTTAAAGCGCCAGTGATATTTTTCCCGGATTAGAACCGGCAATTGGATCAGGAATTGCAAGAACCACCCCAGGCTGGTAACATAGCCCAGGAAAACCAGATCACTGCCTCTCCATAATAAAGCAGCAATGATCAGCATATTAAAGGGAATGCTTATACTGGCTGAAACCAGGAAATAGCGATGTACCTGCAGGACCCCGGCGGTAAGGAAGGTCAAGCTGACAAACAACAGGGTGGGCATCATGATCCGGGTCAATAATACTGCCAAATCGGTAATCTGGGGGCTGAACCCCGGGGCGATCACCCGCGTTAAGGCCGGGGCAAAGATGATCCCCAGGATGGTTATGGCGGTGGCCACCAGGGTGATCTGGGCATACAGATTAGCCAGATACTGATTGCGCTCCTCCCGGGAGCGATGATTAATAAAATAGGTCAAATCAGGGATATTTACTGCCGACAAGGCGGTACCTATACTGGAGAATAACAGGCTGGGGAAGCTGAACACGACCTGAAACATATCGGTTAAAACCGTGGTGCCGAATACCGATGCAAAGACGATATCGCGAGCAAAGCCCAACAGCTTGGAGAAAAATATGGTAACAGACACCCCTATAAAGGTTTTTCCGGTTTTATGATTGCTCATATCTTATCCTCATCTTGCCGGAGCCAATTCCTGAATTGGACCAGGTAGGTATTATAATACCCGCTCCTTCTGGGGACTGATTAAGGCCAGTGCCATCTGCGCGTTTTCCTGGGCACGGTCATGCAATTGGGCTGCTGTCCGCATAACCACTTGCTGCAGTTCACAATTCTCCAAAAGGAGAGCGATCTGTGCCGCCATACCTGCAGAATCGAGGGGCAGAGGACTTAAAGCAAACTGGCCTAAAAAGGATTCCACCTTGGGGTCATAAGAGATCCCGGCAAAAGGGATGCCCTGGGTGGCGGCAAAGATCAGCGCGTGCAAGCGCATGCTGATCATCATTTCCAACCGGCTAATTAAGGCCAACATTTCCCCGCTGTTAAAGCTGCGGTCCAGAAGCAAGGCGGGACATTGCATCAGACTCATTATCCGTCTTGATTCGGGCACATCCTCAGGCCAACTCATGGGCAAAAAGATTATTCGATAGCCCTGCTCCGCCAGTCCATCCAGAACTGGGACCAGAGCGGCTTGATAGCCCTCCAGGGCGGCCCAGTGGCGTACTGAAACCCCAATGCAAGGGGCGTCGGGCAAGATGCCCGCCACCCTTTTCTGATCATCCTCATCGGGCTGCAACGCAAACACCGGATCTGCGGTAACCAGCACCGGGGGGTTTGCCACTCCCAATTGCTTCAAGAGGTTAGCGGATTCATGGTCGCGCACACTGATCATATTAACCCGATTAGCCACCAGGCGCATCAACAATTTACTTAAAGGGAGATTGATGGGACCCACCCCCTGAGCATAGAACATAACTGGTTTGCCCAGGAGTTTGGCCAGGGCTACCACTCCGATATAGTACCATAAGGATTGGGCGCTGGTGATGTCCTGGAATATACTGCCGCCGCCGCTGATGAGCAGGTCGCAGCTATGCAATTGTCGGTATACTTGCCAGGGATTTTTATGGTATACGGCAGGGAGACCATGGGAAGCAGAAGTCCGGCTGGGATTTCCCGAAAACACCACAAAATCAGCCTCTGGGGCCATGGCTTTGATTGATGAGGTGATGGCCAGCAACAAGGCTTCATCACCGGCGTTGTCAAACCCATAATAACCGGACAGGGCGATTTTCATGAAGCGCGCTCCTCATTAAAATAGAATGGTCGAGGTTTGCCCCGAATCATCTCATTAATTATAGTACTCGCTCCCGTTTATGGCAATAAGTCTCGCCCGCTGTCAACAAGTCCGGGAATAGACCCAGTATTTATTCGGTCCAGGGACAGGCCTCGCACTTATTGACAGGATTCTATCCTATACTTGCCATATAGACAAGCCAATACAGCGGTGTTAGAATGAACCTAGCTTTGGACTGGGGAGGAGTAAACCAAATGCTAACCTATTCCTTTACATCTTTAGCGCTGCTCAGTGCCTTTTTTATTTCCATATTATGCGTCCCCCTGGCCACGCAACTGGCCCGCAATCTGGGAGCTATTGACCCCCCTGATGAACGCAAGGTGCATAAGGTAGAAATGCCCAGGCTGGGTGGCCTGGCCATTTTTGCCGCCTTTATGCTCAGTGTCATCATCTTTACCAGGATTACCGGCCCCATGCTGGGCCTGGTTTTAGGAGCCATCATTATTTTCCTGGTCGGGGCGGCTGATGATATTTATCACCTCTCCCCGCTGGTCAAGCTGATCGGTCAATCCCTGGCGGCTGGACTGGCCATGTATTACGGGGTTATGGTGCAATTTGTAACCAATCCTTTCGATGGTATGCTGATTTTGGGTTATTTAAGCATACCCTTAACCTTTTTGTGGATTGTGGGCATTACCAATGCCATTAATTTGATTGATGGCCTGGATGGATTGGCCGGTGGTGTTTCCGCAATCGCCGCCACCGCATTGGGAATTGTGGCCCTGCGTCAAGGGCAGATTGATGTGGCTTTGGCGGCCATGCTGTTAGTTGCTGCCATTATTGGCTTTCTCCCTTATAATTTCCATCCGGCGCGGACCTTTATGGGGGACAGCGGCTCCAATTTTCTGGGTTTTGTACTGGCCTGCCTGGCTATTATGGGAACCGCCAAAGGAGCGGCCTTGCTTTCCCTGTTGATCCCGATTATTATCCTGGGCATCCCTATTTTTGACACCTTTTTTGCCATTGTGCGTCGTATCAGCAATCATAAACCTATTTTTCTCCCCGACAAAGATCATCTGCATCATCGTTTGATGGCCCTGGGCTTAAGCCACCGCCGCAGTGTTTTTATCATCTACGGCATCAGCGCCTTTTTCAGCGGGATTGCAGTTTTGTTGACTTTTGTCACCAGCCCCAAGGCTTCTTTGTTATTGTCTTTGCTGCTACTGTTTATTGTACTGGGGGCAGACCGCATCGGATTATTGACCGGCCGCAGCAGCCCAGGCCATTCAACCAGCAGCCGTAGCATTGACCTGTAGCAGCAGAAGGGAAGAAACAGATGCGTATTTTTAGATTCATGTTCGTAGCCGTTTTGGTATTCGGCCTTTGTTTTGGGGCTGGAGCCGGACTGGCCAGCCTTTTCAAACCTGAAACACCACCCATATCGGCAGAAGAAACCACTGTGGACGAACAACCCGGCCAGCGTACCAGCATCCTTATCCTGGGTTCAGATGAACGGGAAGGGGAAACCAATTCACGTTCCGACACCATCATCCTGGTGACCATCGATCCCAATCTCAAAAAGGTGGCGGTAGTATCCATACCCAGGGATACCAGGGTTGCCTTGAGCAACGGGCAGGCAGGCAAAATCAATGCGGCTTATGCCCTGGGGGGGCCGGAAGCGTCAGTACAGGCAGTTAAGAAACTGCTCGGGACACCGATTGATTATTATATGGAACTGAATTTCCAGGCATTTACCAAAGTGGTGGACACCCTGGGAGGGGTGACCATTAATGTTCCCCAGCGCATGTACAAGCCCTCGGAAGGCATCAACCTTTACCCGGGATTGCAGCGCCTGGATGGCAAGCAAGCCCTGGGCTTTGTGCGTTGGCGAGATTATCTGTTGGGTGACATCGACCGTACCGCCAAACAGCAGGAGTTCCTGGTAGCCCTGGCGCGGGAGGCCTTGCAGCCCAGCACCATCCCTAAACTCCCGGCTTTGATTAAAGAAACCCGTCCCTATTTAAATACCAATATGGGATTGGGGAATATGCTTAAAATGGCTACCTGGGCGCCCGGTTTCAGTGCTGAATCAGTGGTTAGCCAGACCTTGCCGGGCTACTTTTATGATCAGGTTGACGCTAACAATCAATTGATTCAGAGCTATTGGGTGGCCGATAAAAACAATCTGCCCGGATTGGTAGACAAGATGCTGGACGGGCAGACTGTGGCGGTTGTTCAGGAAGGATCAGTAGCAGTAAGGCCGGCTGTGCCCGCCAACAGTGCGGGGACAAGCCCCAAGGTTGACAGCAATACCAGTAAATCCGGCAGCAGCACCGATAAGGAAATAATAGATAATAAAGACAGCGGCGGCAGTACCAGCAAATCGACCGGCAGTACAGGAGCGAAAAAGACCACCACTACCGGGCAGAAAAGCGTTCCGGCGACAACTTCCGGCAGTAAAAGCAGCTGATCAATATGGCCTTTTATCCAGAAACTGACTGCTTAACCCCTTTTTACACAAAATCTGCCCCCCTGCTGAAAGTTTCTCGTGGTTTGGTGTGTATCTATAACAGGCTTGAGGCAAAAAAGAACAAAAGGAGGCCAAGCACTCCTCCCTTTTGTTTGGCGGAGTTCTTCACATCATGTATTAGGAGGCCATTTTGATGTTTACATATTCTCAACAGCGTATACCCTTATCCGTAAAATTGATGGCGGTTGTCCTGCTGGCATTGGCTATACTGCTGTGCTGGCAATCGAGGGCCGGTGCCGATACCGGGGTTATAACCGGCAGTGTGGTAAACATTCGCAGCGGACCGGCCACAAGCTATACCATCAGCGGCAACCTCTTGCAGGGAACCCAGGTAGCGGTCCTGGAATCCCAAAGCGGCTGGTATCGCATCAGCTATAACGACCGCACCGGTTGGATTAGCGGCCAGTACATAGAGGTGAAAAAGGATCCTACCGTAAAGGTATCGGGACAAGTGGTGAATCTCAGATCAGGTCCGGGAATCGATCATAAGGTAGTGGGACAGGCCTTGCAGGGGGATGAGTTAATACTGCTCAATCAGGGCAGCGAATGGAGCCAGGTGCAGACCGGCTCCGGCCTTAAGTGTTATGTCGCCACCAATCTGATCCAGGTGGAGACAGGCTCCGCTCCGGCTCCGGCACCATCAGATCCGCCGGCTCCACCGGTTGAAAACGAGATAAAGGTATTGCTGGATGGTTTTTTATTGCAATTTGATGTGCCGCCACAGATTCATAACAACAGGACCCTGGTTCCCCTGCGGCAGATATTTGAATCCATGGGGGCTACCGTGGAATGGAACCAGTCCACCCAGACGGTCACCGCCACCCGCGACGGGGTGGTAATCATCTTGCCGATAGGCTCTACCAATCCCACCGTCAACGGCACCCCCTGGCCGCTTGATGTTCCGGCGCGAATTGTCGAGGGGCGCACCCTGGCGCCGCTGCGTTTTGTGGGCGAGGCTTACGGTGGGCAGGTGTCATGGGATCAGACCACCCTCACCGTGCAGATGTTTAGCCCGGAGCCCCCTGCTGTACCGGCGGTTACTGAACCGGCGGGCAAGCAGATAATGGTGCGGGATCCCCTGGTCAACCTCAGGAACGGGCCGGGTACCGGATTCGCTAAGATAAGCGCAGCCAGTGCCGGTGAAATGCTGCCGGTTGTCGGTGAGAAAGACGGCTGGTTTCAGGTCAGCCGGGGCGGCAGTCTGGCCTGGATTGCAGGATGGCTGGTAGAAATGCCGGGGCAGCCCGATGATGCTGAGGATGTACCGTTAAGCCCTGCTGTCGGCGATGACAAGCTGGTCTGGTACTATACCAGCAAAGATAAGGATGGCTTGCGCATTAACATAGAATCAGGAGCCCGGCTGGGAAGCCACCTTGATGAGAATAACAACAACCTGGTTTATACGGTGATGGGCCGTAGCCTGAAAGGAAACAGCCCCTTGACGGTATCCCTGGGAGGGCAAAATGTGGTCGTGAGTGGGGAAAACCGCGACGGCAACGCCATAATTACTGTCACCCTGCCGCCCGATGTAAAGTATCGCAAGGTGTTAAGCAGTGACGGCAAATGCGAGTCAGTGCTGATTGAGAATCGTATTGTAGAGGTGAGCCGCAAGGTATTTGGTAATATCGGCGACAATATCATCATATACACCCTGACCCCCTGCGAATATACCTACAGCCTTAAGAACGACATCCTGGAAATCACTTTGCCGGCAACCTATCAAGGAGTGGAGCGCTCCAGCTACGATTATCAGGTCAGCCCCCTTTTGGAAAGAATGACCATCAAAGAAACGTCAGGAAGTCCCCCGGATACCATCCTGCGCATTGAGACCAAAAACCTGGGGGATTACCGTATATTCCAAACCAGTGATGACAATGCCTTGAACATTGTTTTGACCACCACCAAGCGCAGCGAGGATAAGAACAACAAACTGGTCATCCTGGATCCCGGCCACGGGGGAAGGGATCCAGGCGCCAGCGGAGCAGTCCTGCAGGAAAGGACTGTCAACCTGGATATCGCCTTGCGGGTAGGGGATATTCTGGCTGCACGCAAATTTGATGTTGCCTACACCCGGGATAATGACAGATACTTGACCCAAACGGAACGCGCTGAAATAGCCAATCAACTGAACGCGGCGGTATTTGTATCCATTCATAACAATGCCAACGAATCTCCCGAGAAAGAGGGCACCGAAACCCATTACTACGCCTCTCTGGATGATCCGGCGCTGTTTATGCAAAAAGATCAGCGCAGCAAATTGGCCAATTATCTCCAGCAGAGAATGATGCAAAACCTGCGGCGTGTAGACCGGGGGGTAAAACAGTCCAACTTCACTGTACTCACTAAGACTACTATGCCCTCAGCCCTGGTAGAAATCGTCTTCATCAGCAATCCCGCCGAAGAGGCTTTATTGATGAATGATGAATTTAAGAGCCGCGCCGCGGCCGCCATTGCCGACGGCATTACGGATTATCTGAACAGCCGCTAGCTAATACATCAGCCTGGATTTCCCTGTCTGGCCTTGATTTGGCAGACAGGGATTTTGGCGTCTAATAAAGGAAAAAGTCAGTATTTTATGGAATTAACAGATGACTGGGAAAGGTAACCCCCCAATATTTTCGTTGTTGGTTGTGCCACTATTGGCCTGAAGGGTTCCCCTGGTCTGTCATTGCTATGAAAGTCCTCCGGTTGTTGTCATCCTGAGGGCAACGCCCGAAGGATCTTTCGCGAAGAGAACAACCCCCGGGGAAAGATCCTTCGCTCCGCTCAGGATGACAAAAAAAGGGGCTCAGGATGACACCAAAGGGCAACGCCCCTGTCATTGCTATGAAAGTCCCCTGGTTGTTGTCATCCAGAGGCAACGCCCCTGTCATTACTATGAAAGTCCTCCGGCTGTTGTCATCCTGAGGGCAACGCCCGAAGGATCTTTCGCGAAGCGAACAACCCCCGGGGAAAGATCCTTCGCTCCGCTCAGGATGACAAAAAAAGGCCTCAGGATGACACCAAAGGGCAGCGCCCCTGTCATTGCTATGAAAGTCCTCCGGCTGTTGTCATCCTGAGGGCAAAGCCCGAAGGATCTTTCGCGAAGCGAACAACCCCCGGGGAAAGATCCTTCGCTCCGCTCAGGATGACAAAAAAAGGGCTCAGGATGACACCAAAGGGCAACGCCCCTGTTATTGCTATGAAAGTCCCCTGGTTGTTGTCATCCAGAGGCAACGCCCCTGTTATTGCTATGAAAGTCCCCTGGTTGTTGTCATCCAGAGGGCAACGCCCCTGTCATTGCTATGAAAGTCCTCCGGTTGTTGTCATCCTGAGGGCAACGCCCGAAGGATCTTTCGCGAAGCGAACAACCCCCGGGGAAAGATCCTTCGCTCCGCTCAGGATGACAAAAAAAGGGCTCTGGATGACACCAAAGGGCAGCGCCCCTGTCATCCAGAGGGCAACGCCCCTGTCATTGCTGTGAAAGTCCTCCGGTTGTTGTCATCCTGAACGAATAAAACAGGGTTAAAAACATAAATAGGAGTGGGAAGCAATTGGGTAAAAAGAAAAAACGCCGCCAGGTGGAAAGAAGCGGCACTTCGACAGCAGTTCCGGCGCTACGGCAAAACCCCTGGCAGGAATGGATATTATTTGCCATTGTAGCCCTCATGGTCATCTATCCTCCATATTTCCGGGGCCTGTTCTTTCATCGGGCCATGTTTGTGACCCATATTCTGACCGCTCTGGTATTTCTGGGTATCATTGCAGCAAAATGCAGAAACCATGATTGGAGATTTATCCGCACCCCCCTGGATGGTGCGGTCCTGGCTTTTGCCCTGGCCTATGCTCTGTCCCTGATCACGGCAGTGCATTTTGGCGAGGCCCTGTACGGTTTCCTTAAAGCCCTTAACTACTTCATGCTTTACTGGCTGGTAGGCCAGGTCATCACTGATCATCGCCGCCTGGAAGGGATGGCCCATGTTCTGCTGCTGACTGCCCTGGGGGTTGGGCTGATCGGTGTGCTGTCGGCCAGCGGCTACCAGGTATATCCCCACGCCTACAGCAAGGGTTTGATTCATTCCACCCTGCAATACCTCAATGCGACGGCGGCCTTTCTGGCGGCTATGAGCATACTGGGGCTGGCCTTGCTGACCCGGAAAAGCAGCCGGACCTGGCTAGTGGCTTACAGCCTGGTGGTCTTTATTTTACAGGTGATCGTGTTCAGCACCATTTCCAAAGGGGCCTGGTTAACCCTGGCTCTGGGGGGAATAGTATTGGTATTGGGTATGCCCGGTTGGAACAGGCTTAAAGCCATATATTTTCTGGGGGGCTCTGGGCACTCTGGCCTTTGCCACCGGCAACCGCTTCCTGCCTGCTATAACCGGCTCCCAATCCTCATCAGGGCTTACTGATAATTATAATGGGGATGATCCTGGCTGCTGTGGTCTGCCTGCTCTGGGAAGCCGCCTGCCATATCATCAAGACCCAACCTCGCGGCAAGCAGCTTGTGGCTGCCGCGGCGGCCCTCTTGCTGTAGCGACCGGAGTCGGAGTGCTCCGCTTCGGCAGTATGAGTTTATCCAACCTATGGTTCTCCGGGAACTAAGTGAGATAGGGCAAACCGGATCTTCCAGTTATGTAACCCGCCTGGATTTTATGCGTTGGGGTATGAATATCGTCAAGGACTACCCCATATTTGGGGCCGGAGCGGGAGGATGGGGAGCCCTCTACCATCGCTATCAGGATTATCTGTTTTGGACCACTGAGGTGCATAATCACTTTATCCAGGTGTGGGTGGAAACTGGTACCTTAGGATTGTTGGCCTTTATTAGTATATGGTTGGCCATGTTTTGGTCCTCATTTGCCCTATACCGGCACTGGAGAGAGAAAAAAGAACAGCAGGCGGAAAACCCTGACTCACAGAACCAGTGGATTCTGGTATGGGGTTGTGCCGCGGCGGCACTGACCATGGGACTGCATGCCTGCATTGATTTTGACCTTTCCCTCCCGGCCTTAAGCCTGATCCTGTTTACCCTGATGGCCATGATCAACGCCGCCTATATGATGAACGGGGGCGGGGCGGGCCGGGCCTTCTCCGGCTGGCCTGCCGCCGCTGCGGCCATATTGATGGGGATATTCTTACTATATATGGGAACAACCGCTTTGGCTGCATTCGAAAAGAATGCAATCGGTCAAGCCGTGGCCAGGCAGGCGCAGGACGACTTCAGTGCCAAAGAGACCCAGCGATACTTGAACCACTCCGCCGCGCAGTATGAAAAGGCTATAAATCTTTTTCCCTGGGATGCTACCTATCACGCCCATCTGGCTTACACTTATGCCCAACAATTTAACCTGGCTCAAAACCAGGGTGGGCAAAACCTGGCCGAGTTGCATCAAAGATCGGTCAGGGCAATAAACCGGGCCCACCAATTGTCTCCGGGGAACATGAATATTCAGAACCTGCTCTTAAATTCAGCGGCGCTCCTGGGCGATTTTCCGCTTATCATGGAGCGCCTGGACGCCACCACGGCTGCCAATCCCCTCGATGTGGGCAATTACAACAGCCGGGCCACTGTGCTGTGGAAAGCTGCAGAATATACATTTAAAAACGGCGAAATGAGTCGCAGCGCGGAATATGTTGATGCCATTTTACTTATCCCCGGCCAAATTGAGCAACAACAAGCGCGTATTAAGACCGGCCAGGCCCACTGGCAAGGGAGATAAACTGGAGGTTACTGCCACCATAACTCTAAATCTAGCCAGGGCTAATTACCTGCGCGGCTCATACCGCGAAGCGGTGCAATTGCTGGAACCGCTTTACCAGATTTCAATCAAAACCAAACAATGGGAGCCTGAGCTTATCGCGGAGGTTCAGGCGGCATACGCCGCCGCTTTGCACAAGCAAGGCCGGGTGGCAGATGCCGGGCGGGTAATAGATGCCCGGGCTACAGCCGGTGTTTTCGATTTATATGAGGACATGATCCAGTGGGCCGTGTTGCCATAGTGCTGTAAACCTAGCGGAAACGGGGAAAAACATCATGCGGGAACTCGAGGCCGGCACTATAAAAGAAAACCCAACCGAACCCCTGGAAAGCTTGAATTCCATGGTGTGGCTGACCATGCCCCAGTTGCTGGGCAAAACCGCGGCAATAACCGGATTGATTGCCGTTGACCTGCTCAGTATGGTGCTGGCTTTAGCTGTCAGTATAGAAATCAGGCTGCAGCTGCTGCCCTTGATTTATCCGGCCTTTCCTGAGGAGCTGCCGCCCCATTTAATGGACTGGGGTGGGGTTTTCTTGGCATTGTGGGTTTTATGTCTGTACTATGAGGGCCTGTACACCACCCGCATGCCCTTCTGGCAAGAAAGCCTGGAAAATTATCAGGGCGGTTACCCTCACCTTTGTATTGGCCTTGGCCGGGGTATCTTTGATAAAACTGGGCGGCGAGGTCTCCAGAACGGTGCTTTTGCTAGGGTATTTTTTGGCTCTGCTCACAGCGCCTTTGGGGAGGTACCTGGGGAAATCCCTGCTGGGCGCCCTGGGGTTGTGGTATGAACCTTTGCTGATAGCAGGCACAGGTCCCCAGGCCAGGATAATGGCGGAGGCCCTGGCCAAAGACCGCTATTTGGGTTATGCCATCAGGGGCTTTGTCACCGTAAGCGCTGCCGCGGATGCAAGCAGCCTGGCTATCGGCAATAAGGGTTACCCGCTATTGGGAACGATAAATGATTTACCCGTAGTTTTGCGCCGCTACGGGATCGGTCATGTGGTTATGGCAGCACCCGAGCTGCCGGGGCAGCAGCTGGTGGCAGCCGTGAATCAGATCCAACCCTACACCCGCTCTATTTTGGTGGTGCCGGATTTGGCGGGTATACCGGTCATTGGCGAAGCCGAATACTTTTTTGATGAACGCTTGCTGGCTTTCCGAACCCGCAACAACCTGGCCAGCCGCGCCAATGTAATCAGCAAACGGGTTTTTGATCTGGTGGTGAGCAGCCTGTTATTAATATTGCTGGGACCATTGCTGCTCCTCATCGCAGCGCTTATCCGCCTTGAAACCCCGGGACCCGTCATTTTCGCTCACCGCCGCATAGGCAAAAACGGGCATGAGTTCCGCTGCTATAAATTCCGCAGCATGGTGGTCAATGCCGGGGAGCTGTTACCGCAGCTTCTCGAGCATAATCCCGCTTTACAAGAGCAATGGGAAAAGGACTTCAAATTAAAGGATGATCCTCGCGTGACCCGAATCGGGCGGTTTCTGCGTAAGACCAGTATAGATGAAATTCCGCAGCTTTTTAATGTTCTAAAAGGAGAGATGAGCCTGGTGGGACCGCGGCCTATCGTCTGTGAGGAGATGGAGCGCTTCGGAGAGATGGCCCGGGATTATATGATGGTTTTGCCCGGCATCACCGGATTGTGGCAGGTAAGTGGCCGCAATGATATTGATTACCAAAAACGGGTCCTGATGGAATCATGGTATGTGCGCAACTGGTCTTTATGGATGGACATTTCCCTGCTGTTTAAGACCATTGGCGTGGTATGGAGTCGCAGGGGAGCTTATTAGCGGCGGTTTCCTGGAATAAAGGTTTGCGGGCCAGGTCAGCAGCAGGCAATAAGCTATGCGGGTTTTATCAGCCGGCCAGGAGCGCTGCCTGGCCGGGAAGATTAGCTGGTTGCAAAAGGAGTTTAGCTATGAAGACAGCCCTGGTACACGACTGGGTGATAGAACTGGGCGGGGCCGAAAAATGCCTGCAATCATTCCATGAATTGTATCCACAGGCCCCTTTATATACCTTACTATACAGAGAACTCAGCCTGCAGGCCCTGGGTTTTGATGTGGACCAGGTGTATGCTTCTCTATTGCAGAAGCCGCGAGTCATTGCAAAATACCGTTCCTATCTGCCCCTCTTTCCTTATGCCATTGAACAGTTTGATCTGGGGGATTATGAGGTGATTCTGTCCAGCAGCCATTGTGCAGCCAAGGGGGTTTTAACCCAATCACAGCAACTGCACATCTGCTATTGCCACACCCCGGTGCGCTATGCCTGGGATATGACCCATCGTTACCTGCAGGAAAACGCGCTGCAAAGAGGACTGAAATCAACCCTGGCGCGAGCCATTCTGCATTATATTCGCCTCTGGGATGTGAGCGCTTCTCCCCGGGTGGACTACTTCATTGCCAATTCCCATTATACTGCAGCCCGCATCTGGAGGGCTTACCGCCGCCCCGCGGATGTAATTTACCCGCCGGTAAATACACGACAGTTTTATGCCCAGGCCCGCAAAGGAGACTATTTCCTGTTTGTATCCCGCCTGGTGCAGTATAAGCGCGCCGACCTGGTGGTGGCTGCCTTCACCCGTCTGAATTTGCCCCTGGTGGTGGTGGGAGAGGGACCCGAGCAAGCCCGCTTAAAGGCCCTGGCAGGGCCGAGAGTAGAATTTGTGGGCTACCGCGATAATGAGGAACTGGCTTCATTAATGGCCGGCGCTCGAGCCTTAATATTTGCCGCTCAGGAGGATTTTGGCATTGTCCCCGTTGAAGCGCAGGCCAGTGCAACCCCGGTAATAGCCTTTGGTCAGGGCGGGGCTACCGAGACGGTGGTGCCTGCCAATGGCCGCAATTGGGATCAGGCTACCGGGGTATTCTTTGGCGAGCAGGAGGTCACATCATTGCAAAAGGCGGTTTTAACCTTTCTGGAATGGGAGGATAAATTTGATCCTCAGGTTTTGCAGAAAAACGCCCAACGCTTCAACCAGGAGCGCTTTAAAGAGGAAATCGAGGCCTTTGTCAGTGACAAGTACAGCCAGATGAAAGGTGCTGCAAAATAATCAACGCTAACGGCTGTTCTGGAATTCGGCTTTTTAAAATAGTTGTTGCAGAAGGGTAATATATGGAGAAAAATCCGCCACCGGGCAAATTACGCGGCAGCGTTTTCAATACCGTGCTCATATCCAGCGGCCTGGGTCTCAGCAAAATCCTGGGATTCATTCGCGAGACCGTCATTGCGGGATTTTTCGGGGCCTCATACCTGGTGGATGCCTACCTGGTGGCACAGATGGTGCCGCAGGTGTTGTTTTCTATAATCGGCTCCAGCCTGACCACCTCCGTGATACCCCTGGTCACCGAATACAAGGAGAAAAAGGGTTTTGATTCGGTGCTGGCCCTGCTCAACTCCATCACCACCATCATGCTCATCATCAGCCTGGTCTTAGTCTTGTTGGGCTGGGCCTTCTCCGGGGTTATTGTCCACCTGGTCGCACCAGGTTTCAGTGGCCCGGCCTATGAGCTGGCAGTGCAATTGACCAACCTGATGTTCCCCATGATTATATTTTTCGGTCTGGCTGGATTGGGCTCGGGCATACTGCAAAGCCAGAAGCGCTTTTTCTTCCCTTCCTTTATGGGTATTCCCTACAATATTGTAATCATTGCCGCTTTAATAATCAGTGCTCGGCAATGGGGCATTGCCGGCCTGGCCGTAGGGACGGTTGTGGCTGTTGCGGTGCAATGGTTGTTCCAGGTCCCGGATTTACGGCGCTGTGGTTTTATTTTTCGCCCCCGGATAGATTGGCAGCATCCCGGCTTAAAACAGATGCTAAAATTGATCATTCCGGTTGCCATCGGCACCGGGGTGGGGCAGATTAATCTGCTGGTCAACCGCATGCTGGCCTCGGGTCTGGCGGAAGGAAGCATTGCCGCTTTAAACTATGCCAACAAACTGAATGTATTGGCTTATGGAGTAGTAGGTATGGCTGTAGCCCGGGCCATATATCCGGAAATGTCTGCAGCGGCGGTAGTCGCTGACCATGACAAATTCCAAAAATCCCTGTATCGTTCCATAAATAGCCTGCTGCTGTTGCTGCTTCCCTTTGCGGTGGGAATGATGATTTTGCGGGAGCCGCTGGTGAGGCTGGTTTATCAGCGCGGCGCTTTTGATGAGACTGCTGCCCATTTGACCGTGATTGCCCTGCTGTTCTATGCAATTGGCATGCCCTTCCTGTCGGTCCGTGAAATTGTCCTGCGGGCCTTTTATTCCCTGCAGGACACCTTGACCCCTATGAAGATCGGCCTGGCAACGGTAGCGCTCAATGTAGGCTTGAATCTGGTCCTGGTAAAATACCTGGCTCATGGCGGTCTGGCCCTGGGCAATTCCATTGCCACTATGGTCGGTTTTGTGATTTTACTGTGGTATCTGCGCAAAAAGCTGGGCCGGATAAAGGTCTCATTAATGCTAATAAGCGGTTTAAAAATAGGCCTGGCAGCTGTGCTCATGGGCGGGGTGGTCTATGTTGAATTACAGTGGCTGGTAAGCAGTCTGGGAGTGGGAACACTATCGTTCCTGATTGCGCTGCTGCTCTGCGCCGGGACCGGGTTGATAGTATATGGGCTATTGATAAAAATGCTGCAAGTGGAAGAATTCGATATAATATATGAGAAGGTGCGGGAGCGTTGGAGCCGTAAAGGATGACCGGGTTGTTATTTAAGTAAGGTCGGGGATGTTCCCCGTTTATTTTGCCCCTTTGAGGAGGACAGTAAATTGATAATGGTTACCGGAGGGGCCGGGTATATCGGCTCTCATGTGGTCAAGGAGATCGCTCAGGCAGGGTATGATGTACTCATCCTGGATAATCTCTCCACCGGAAACTTGCAGGCGGTTAAAGCCTTGCAGGCCCTGTTAAGCGACCAGCCCCGGGCCGGGCAAATCCAGCTGGTGGTGGGCGACTGTGGCGACCAGGCCCTGCTGGACCGTATCTGCCAGCAAGACCATATTGAAGCCGTGATTCATCTGGCCGCTTTCAGCGAGGTGGGCGAATCCATGCAGGATGCCGCCAAATATTTTGCCAACAACACCGCCCAGACCATTTACCTGTTGAACAGCCTGTGCCGCAACCGGGTGCAGAACCTGGTCTTTTCCTCAACCGCCGCCGTTTACGGTGAACCCCGGCAAAGCCCTATTACCGAGGAGCATCCCTTAAATCCGGGCAATGTCTATGGCATGAGCAAGATGATGATTGAGCAGATGCTGCCCCGCTATGCGGTTAATTACGGCCTGCGCTACATTTCCCTGCGCTATTTCAACGCCGCCGGTGCGGATGCCAGTGGATTGATCGGGGAGAAACATCGTTTGGAGTCGCACCTGATCCCGCTGGTTATTTTCCGGGCCATGGGGAAAAACCGCCAATTTACCGTCTACGGCCAGGATTATCCAACCCCGGATGGAACATGTTTGCGGGATTACATCCATGTCAGCGACCTGGCCCGGGCCCATTTATCAGCATTGCAGGCCTTAATGAGCGGAAAAATCACGGAGCGGGTATACAACCTGGGCAACGGCCGCCCCCATTCAGTTCGCCAGGTCATAGCCGCAGTTGAAAATATCTCCGGACACCCCCTTGAATACAGCCTCGGTTCCCGCCGCCCCGGCGACCCTGCTATACTGCTGGCCAGCGCGGAAAGGGCGATGCGCGAATTAAACTGGAGGCCTCAATATCCCCAATTGCAGGAAATAGTGAATTCCGCCTGGCAATGGCATCAAAGCGAAAACTGGTAATTTGGCGGCTCAAGTGAAGCGATTTATCCAGACCGGTGTTGCTACAAGGCCGCTTATAAACCGGCCCTGGCGTCTGCATGGGGAGAAGACAGCCAATGGACCGAGACTGTCTGGCCAAACCACCATCGCGGGTCGCAAACAGGCAGACCCAGCCAGGTGATACCCCATTGCAGGGCCAACCCGCTCTTCCCCCGCGGTCCCTGCCATTCCCATACCGCCCTTTCCTGCTTCCCCGGCAATATATGGAACCGGGGAGAATGGCAACGAATATCATATCATATCACGGCATAGGCCAGGTAGAGGCTGGTCGAATTATGTTTCCTTGCAGCAAAGGAGGGAGTAGTATATGATATTTACCGCCATTGAAAAAATCAAGGAACAGGTGATCGGTATTGTGCCCAGCTATGAAGCCCGTGGTGATGTAACCATGGTGCTGACTGATCAAGGCGATGCGCTATGGGAACGGCGCAGCCTGAACGCGGTCAGGAGGGCTCTGGCCCGCTGTTATCTGCTCGATCTGCGGGAACAAAACCGGCAGGTACGGGGGCTTTTTAAAAGACGTAAGATATTGCCTTTTTATTTGAGCCCGGAGCGGGTATTTATCCCAGTCAAGGTGAGACGCGCCCGGATAAAGAATGATTGCTGTTACGGTTATATTGATTGGCGCTACATTGAAGCCCAAGCCGATCACGATCAGGCCGGCACAGTCATAACCATCAGCAATGGCCTGAAGCTGCAGTCTTTAGGCAGTCTTAGCAACTTGGTTCAAAACCTGCACCGGGGGCGGCATTTATATGAGTTGCTGCAGCATAATAAAGGTCGGAACCCCAGCGGGGAACAGCTGCTGCTGGAGGCCGCCCGCCTGCTGGCAGGATCCCTGGATTTGATACACACCGGCCTGGGAAAACTGGGCAAGAATGGATGACCCTATATGGCTTAGCAAAATATTACGGCAGGAAAGCGTAAGCGCGCAGCGAATTCTGCGTAATAAGAGAATAAATGCCATAAAATCTATTTTATATAAATATAACTCCATGGCAAAAAGCAGGTTCGATCTGTCATTGCTATAAAAGTACCTGTTTTTGTCATCCTTAGGGGCAGCCCCCCCCTGTCATTCTGAGCGCAGCGAAGAATCTTTCGCGCAGCGAACAACCCCCCGGTCAAGATCCTTCGCTCCGCTCAGGATGACACCAGAGGACAGCGTCCCTGTCATCCAGAGGGCAACGTCCCTGTCCAGAGGGCAGCGCCTCTGTCCAGAGGGCAGCCACCCCTGTCATTCTGAGCGCAGCGAAGAATCTTTCGCGCAGCGAACAACCCCCGGGTCAAGATCCTTCGCTCCGCTCAGGATGACACCAGATGGTAGCGCCCCTGTCCAGAGGGCAACGTCCCTGTCCAGAGGGCAGCGCCCCTGTCCAGAGGGCAGGCCCCCCTGTCATTCTGAGCGCAGCGAAGAATCTTTCGCGCAGCGAACAACCCCCCGGTCAAGATCCTTCGCTTCGCTCAGGATGACATGTCCCGGTGGACAATCATTACATAAGAGTGGAGAATAACATGTTGATAAAGATTGCTGCCCGGTGCGGCCGGGGTGTGGCCGCCCGACTATTGCTGTTGTGTTTGCTATCATTGATATTTTCAACCCCGGTGAATGCTTCCGGTCCCAGCCTGTTAAGCGACAGGGCTGCCCATATTGTAAATACCGCCCCTTTTACATCGGGGCCTTTTATCATTCCCGGCGGCTTAAGCGGAAAAGGGGAAATCATTGGTCTGGCCGACAGCGGTTTGGATAAAGGCAGCCTTGACGAACTTCATCCTGATCTAGCCGGTGAAACAGGACAAGCGCCCCGGATAGCCAAACTTCAATCCGTCTCCGGGCGCGCCATTCCCAGCGACCCGTCCGGGCATGGCACCCATATGGCCGGAATCCTGGTCGGCAGCGGCCAGGCTTCACAGGGGAAATACCGGGGTATCGCCCCCGGCAGCTCGCTCTATTTTCAAGCCTTGTTGGATCAACAGGACCGGCTCGTGATACCGTCCAGCCTGTCCAGTCTGTATAACCCTGCCTACCTGGAAGGGGTGCGGGTTTATGTAAATGGATGGGGCAACAGCGGCAATGTTTATCGGAGCAGCAGCCGCCAAATCGATGCCTTTGTGGCCGAGCATCCCGATTTTTTACCTATTTTCGGCGCCGGTAACAGCGGCCCGGATTCAGGGACCCTGACCATGGAGGCCAATAGTAAAAACGCCCTGGTGGTAGGAGCCAGCCAGGCGCCCCGGCCTGCTTTGGATATGAAACTGGCCGATGCCGGCCAAATATTATCCTCCTCCAGCCGCGGCCCTGCCGCTGATGGCCGCATTAAACCGGAATTGCTGGCTCCGGGATCCAATATCATAGCCGCTTGCTCTGCCATGGTACAGAGCAATTTCACTCCCAACCCGTCCTACACCGCCATGAGCGGTACCAGCATGGCTGCGGCGGTGACCGGGGGAACAGTAGCCTTGCTGCGGGAATACCTGGACGCCTACCGGCATCTTGACAATCCCTCCGCGGCTTTGATAAAGGCCCTGCTGATAAACGGCGCTCGCCTGCCCGAAAGTGGTGCGGCCTCCTCACACGGGTTTGGCATCCTGGATCTGGCCGGGACCATACTGCCCGTACGCGATCGAACTGTGGAATTTATCAACCAGGCGGGCATATCAGCCGGACAGACCCGTGAATATCATATCAACATCGATCAACCCGGGGTCTTGTTCAAAGCCACCCTGGCCTGGACCGATCCCGCCCCGGCGGCAGGAGCAGCGGGGGCCCTGGTCAACAACCTGGACCTGGTGGTAAAAGACCCTGCCGGAAAGCTTTACCGGGGCAACGATTTTAGCCGCAGCGGACAGGCGGATGCCGTCAATAATGTTGAACAGGTCTCTATCCCCAACGCTGCAGCAGGCGTATATACCGTTGAAGTGACCGCATCCTATCTGGACCCGGCTTACACTCAGCAATCGTATGCCCTGGTCTATGGAGAGGCCCTGCAGCACGATACAGTGGTCTCCAACGCCGGGGGAAAAATTGTTTTAAGCAGCGGCCAAAGCTATAGCGGATTATTGGAATATGATCAGTCCAAAATGGCTGAATCGGGCCATGAGGTCAACTCACCGGTCGGTGGTGAATTGTACTGGCATGGCCATAAGGCATATCTCTTGCTGCAGTCCTGGGAAAGCGCCGGGGTGCAGATGCTTGCGGCTCCTGCCGGCAATTTAATTATGGAGGCCAATCCCCGGACCCGGGAAGGCGGCTACTACCTCACCAGCGGGGATCTATCTGCGCAGATCCTGGTGAATGGGGCAGCCATTGACGACAGCAGCGATTTTCCCGTTGGAGCGCATATCAAGGCGGCAGTAAACCCCTTGCATCAGGTACTGTGGCAGGCCAGGGCTCAGGCCCGGTCGGTGGAAGGCTATATCAAAAGGGTTGATATGAACGGACGCCAGATTTGGCTCATCAATGATGACCAGCCCTACCGGATTTATCCCGGTGCAGCCATCAACGTCAACAACAACCTGACTGACAGCATGTTTGCTGCCCTTCCCTATGGATTCGCCGACTGCATTGATATGGAAGGACTGGAACCGGGCATGAAGGTCAAGATGCAGATTACCCCGCAGACCCGCTGGGTGAACTATATTACTGTGCAGCGGCAGGTGGTGATCGGCACAGCGGTGCGGGTTTCTCCCGAGGATGAAACCGTGGAGTTGAATACCGGCGTCGCCTATCGGCTCTTTCCCGGGGCCAGGATTTTTCGGGATGGGGCGGCAGTGGACCTGAAGGCCGTTCAGGCGGGAGATTATGTGGTGGGACAGCCCTTGCCGGATTCTTCCCAATGGCTGCAGTTGGATGCCTTCAGTGCGGTGGTTTATGGACGGGTAATCTATTTCAATGAAAACAACCAGATCCTGTATGTTTTTAATAAAGACAATCAGATTCAAGAATGCAAGTTTACCGGTAAGACCCGGGCCTTCCGCCGCGGCAGCCTGATGATTCGACCCGCTTTTGAACCGGGCTCCTGGGTAAGGGTATTTATGTCAGGACAGGGCAGCGAGGCCTTGCGCCTGGACAGTGCTGAAACATCCGAGCGGTCAGAAAAGACCCTGCTCAAGTATGATGCCGTCAACCAGATGTTTACCATGACAGATGGCAGCGTTTATCAGTGGCTGCCCAGCACCCTGGTGAGCAGCGGGGGCTGTGCCGTTGAGCCTGAGGATATGATTGCCGGCCGCCCGGTGTGGGTGACAACCCTGGCCGGGGATGCTATCAGATCATGCCTGGCAGCGATTGAAGCCTATCGTGATGCCAACGCCCCCTTGCCGGTTTTAAATGTTAAGGCCAGCGTTTTAAACGGCACCTTGATCCTGCAAGGAAAAAGCGATACCGATCAGATCGCGGTGTACCGCCGGGATGGGCGCCGGGTTTCATTACAGCCTGACGCTGATGGCGGCTTCAACCTGTTGATGCTGGAAGATTCTGCAGAGAACACCCTGCGGGTAGTTGCCGTCAACAGCATCAACGGTGCAGTAATAAACCGGGATATAGCCATTGAGAGCTATCAGCCTCCGGCCTCACCGGCCCTTCGCTTTACCGATATAGAACACAGTCCCGCCAAAGACAAGATACTGAGACTGGCCGAGCAGGGTGTGCTATCAGGCTATGATGACGGGGCTTTCCGGCCCTATGCCGCTATCAGCCGCCTGGAACTGGTGGGGTTGATATGCCGTAGTCTCAACCTGTTCCCGCAGGGGGGCTGGGAGGGGACCCGCTTCATGGATCAAGAACAGATCCCCTGGTGGGGCATCGGCCTGGTGCAGGCAGCCCGTGAAAATGGCTTGATTGAAGGCTATGACGATAATACCTTCCGCCCCTTGCAACCGGCTACCCGCAGCGAAATGGCCCTGCTCATGGACCGTATTTATGAAATCAAGGATAAACCGGGGAGCCGCTCGCTTACGCCCCCACAGGATATTCCCGCCGTGCCCCACTGGGCCAAAGCGGCCGTGGCCAGGGGTTACGAACGCGGCGCCTGGCCGGCCGCCTGGCAGAGCGCCTTCAAGCCCCACAGCTATCTATCCCGCGAGGAAGCGGTGTTGATATTATCGGGGCTGAGGAGTGAGGAGTGAAGGGTGAGGAGTCAGGAGTCAGGAGTCAGGAGTCAGGAGTCAGGAGTCAGGAGTCAGGAGTCAGGAGTCAGGAGTCAGGAGTCAGGAGTCAGGAGTCAGGAGTCAGGAGTCAGGAGTCAGGAGTCAGAGGATAGCCCGGCAGCAGATGGGGTCTGCGCGGCCGCGTGACCCATGGTAGGCAAAAAGAGCAGAGCATATTGGCACAATAAAAGAGGCTGTTCCTGATGGAACAGCCTCTCTGTAACCATGATAATTTAAAATATGTTTGAATCCACTGTCATACGAGCGCAGCGACTGTTGTCATTGCTATGAAAGCCCCTGTTTTTGTCATACTTAAGGGCAACTCCCCTGTCATCCTGAGCGCACACCCTATGTCATCCTGAGCGCACACCCTATGTCATTCTGAGCGAAGCGAAGAATCTTTCGCGAAGCGAACAACCCTCTCGCAGGGTCAAGCATCCTTCGTCATATCATGGTTTAATCCTAATCCTGCACCCACAAGACCACGGTGGACATACCGGCCTGCCGCTTCCAATCACTCAATTGCTTCTGCAATCCGGTTATTTGCTGTTCCAACCGCTTGATCTCAGCCGGATCCTTGCTTTCGCCGCGCTGGGTGCTCAGGCGAAGAAACTGTTCCAGCGCCTGTGTATAGGCCTGGGAAATATCCTGGCGATCCTCGTCGCGTGTAACGACCGTTCCCAATGAGGAGAGGCGGCTGAGCAAAGTATTATTCTCACCGCGGTCAACGGTAATCTTAAACAGATTGTAGCTGACTCCATCTTTGACCTGCTGTCCCAGCTTTTCTACAGATCCTCCGCAGCGGGCGGCAACAGACTGCACCTGCTCCCCAACTGCGCCCTGATCCTCCTGGCTGCGGACAACCAGCATGGTAGTCAATATATTGCGATCCTCCATGCTTAACAATACCGAGGTGGAGGGGGGCAGCATTAAAGACGGGTCAGTGGGCGGATTTTCAGCAATCACCACTGGCCCTTCAGGTTTCACTGTGGCAGCAGGACTTTCCGGGGTCGTAACAGTGACGGCGCCGGGAGACACAATCTGATTTGGCTCCACAGTAGCATTTGGGGTCACTTCAGATTGGCTGCCGTCCTGCACGGCAATGTGATCCATACCGCGATTATCCGGCAAGAACCCGTTCAGGGAAGCAAAGACCAGGAATACTGCCGCTGCCACCGCAGGCCAGGCCTTCTTCCAGGACAATTTGGCCCAGGCGGCCCGCAGCCGGGGGCGAGCGGCCCTGGCGGCTTCGGTCTGCACCGCCTGCATCACCGCATCCTTAAACCCGGGCGGCGCCGGTTTAATATCCTTGCCCATAAAGCGCAGCAATTCGGACAAGCGGACTTGATCCCGGTAATCCGCGCGGCACTGCTGACAGCCGTCCAGGTGCAATTGCACCAGTAGGGTTTCTTTGCTGTCCAGCACCCCGTCCAGGTAAGGGGATATCGATTGTCTGGCTTCTCTACAATTCATGGTATTCACGCCTTCTATATTATAAGTATATGCATTAAACCTTGTTTCTGATATCGGTATTTACTCTGCCTTGATTTCTTTCAACAGGGCTTTGCGAGCCCGGTTTATACGCGACTTCACAGTGCCTAAAGAACAGCCTAAAAGGCTGGCGATTTCCTCATAACTATAGCCTTCCATCTCCCGCAGCACCAAAACCGCCTTATATTCCGGGTGGAGGCAATTCAATGCCTGCCGCAGCTGTTCACTGAGTTCGGCCCTTTCCAGGACTTCCAGCGGGGAATCCTGGCCGGCGGCCAGTTCCCGGTTTAGCTCCTGGTCTCCCAAGAGCAGCGGTTCATCCAGTGAAAGCACCACCGCCTTTTTATTCTTGCGGCACCAGTTGATCCACAGATTAACCGCGATGCGATGCAGCCAGGTTCCAAAATCTGCTTCCTGCCTGAAGGAACGGACATTTCTAAAGGCCTGCACAAAAACATCCTGGGCCAGATCCTGGGCATCGTAATTATTGTTAGCCAGGTGGCAGCAATGAGTGAAAACCCGATCCTGATAGAGCAGAACCAGTTCTTCAAAGGCTTCCAGGCTGCCCGCCTGGGCTTCTTTAATCAGATCATTTACCGGAACCAAGCTAAATAACACTCCCGGTTCAACCAGGACTGAGCCTGGTTATTTTATTAGACATAGCCAACAGGAAAAAAGTTCCCCGGCCGGGCTGAAAATTTAAATCCCGGCGGCCATAGTTATCGCTTATAGTCTATGCCCGAAGCTTTCCAGTAATAGCCACGAGATTACGATTCTACTGCATACGCAGATTAACGCTGATCTGCAAAAAAGCTGAAATCAGGAGAAATGCAAGGAATTTCAACGATAATACCTGATTTTAATTATTACATCTCGATTGAAAACCACCTATTTTTTAACCATGTATTCACCAATACGCCATCAAATAAGGTTTTTGCAGTGGAGTCAATTATGCTCAGGTAATCTACATTATAGCATGGCCCAAAACAGCTGTTCCAGAAAATACCCTTTAATCCAGGCAGGAAGGCTCTTTCCGCTGCAGCTAGGGTCTGGAAAGGGGACAAACAATTTGCTTTCTTACCTTATATAGCAGCATCTAGCTAAAGCCCTCTCATTTGAAAAAGTTTTCTCAACCTGGGAACAAATTCTCTGGTTGTGTTGTCTAAATAAAACAGGTAGTCCAGCATTTTACCAACCGACCAACGAATGCCGGGCTAGAAAAAGCCGATAAATTGAGAATCGGTTGCCGAAGGAGGGAAGAGTACAGCGCAAGCTTTCAGTTTGATGATCACCTCAAAGACAGAGCAAATGCTCTGATCACCTAATTTTTATTTCCATTCTAAATTTACAAGGAGGTAAACAAATGCTAAAAAGACAGAGCAAACATCTGGCCTTATTATTAGTACTCACCATGTTAGCTACTCTGTTCGTTGGCGTAGGCGCAGCACAGGCCGCTTCTGTTAATACGGTAAACAAAGTCACCGCAGTAGCTGATGACTTTGAAGGCTATGCGGGTGGTTGGCTTACAATTAAGGATGATCCCGATCAGTCAGGTGATTGGGAAGATGGCGACTACTTTGAGTTAGTACTCCCTGATGGAGTAAAATGGTTCGATGACTCCGCTGACAGTGGTTATTCAACCTGGAATGATTACGATTGGGACGATTGTGATGAACCAACTGTTGAAAAAGCCACCGACTATGTTATTGGGGTAACCATTAACAACCCAAGTGAAGGAGCATGGATTAAGTTTCCATTAGTATTCAAAGTGGATGGCGCTACTGGAAACCTCCAAGTGGAGATTGACCCCATTGATTCCGCTATTACTGGCAAGACAATAACCTTTGCCACCGTGGCTGAGTCTGATATGACCGCCTCTGTTGACAAAGTGAGAAAGATTGCCAAGAACAGCACCAGCGAAGGTGGAGTGATTGAGTTAAGAGAATCTTCCATTGGTGCAGTAAGCGGTAAGGCCAAAGTCACTATCAAGCTACCGTCTAAATTCTCATTTAATTCAAATATGGAAAGTATGGTCCAGTTTAGAGGTGGATTTGCTAATTGTAGTGCCTCCAACGCTAAAGTAGATGGAAGAACCTTTGTGTTTGAATTTGACCCCGCTGATGGTGATGGAGGTGCCCGTGGGATTATATCCATTCCAACCATTATTAAGGCTTCACGCGATGCTTCCTATGGAGAGATTGAAGCCAGCATCTTGGTTGAAGATGACGGCACCGTACTGGATACTGACCTGGTCATCGCAGAGTATGTGGACTGGGGCGTAAAAACCAAAGTTGACGAAGTTAAAGAACTGGTTACCGGTAAGTTTGAACAAAAGACCGGCAAATTAACCATTGAAGAGAATGTACCCAATACCCTTTTGGCAGGTCGTGACCTGACTGTGGAACTGCCTTCCTGGGTTAAGATCACCAACTATAACGTTACTACCAACAGCCAAATTGATCTTGATCCGATTGATTTAGGAGATGGCGACAAGAATTATATCGACCTTCCAATTGATTGGACCGGTGACAATACTGCCAAAATCGAATTGAAACTAACCCTGAGCATGGATGCTGCCCAATCTGGCGATATTGAAGCCAAAATCTTCGGAGCTGGCGTAGAAGAAACCACCATCGTTCTGGCCAAGGCGCTTGCTCCTGCCACTGCCAGCATCGACCAAGTCGCAGAAGTTAAGATCGGTATTCAGAGCCAGCCCATAAATGACATCACCTTCACTGAAGGCAAGAAGGGTGTTTGGAAAGAAGATCCCGTAAACGGAGCTACCGAACCCGCTGGTGTTGAATACTATGAAAAAGGCCTTATCGACCAGCCTGGCAGGATTGTTTTGTCCCTGACCGAGGGTGCTAAATTTGCATCCACACCTAACGTAGAAGTAACTGACGGCAATTTCGAGATTTCCAGTGCGAATGTTAAACTTGATGTAAATGACACTAAGGTTAATATCCCGGTGAAATCCGAGAGCACAAAAATCAGCACCGTCAAGGTATCCAATATTAAGCTGACCCTGGACCGCTCCATTCCGGAAGGCGACCTCAAGATAAGGATCGGCGGACCGGCTATTGTAGAAAACAGCCGTGGTGCAGGGGTATACTCCGACACTATTGAAGCTGGCGAATTCTCCACCAGCAATGCTGTTAGTCTGGTAGCAGCCAAAGTTATCACCCCGGCTGACACCAATATCCATGCTGTAGCCACCTACGTAATTGGCAACACCATCTATCAGATCAACGGTGTTGACCAGGCCGCGATGGATCAGGCTCCTTACATCAAGAATGACCGCACCTTCCTGCCCATCCGCTTCGTAGCTTATGGACTGGGAATTGGTGACAACGGCATCATCTGGGATCAGGTCAACCAGACCGTAACCCTGATGAAGAACGACAAGGTTGTTCAGCTCAAGATCGGCAGCACCACCATGCTGGTTAACGGCGCATCTATCACCATGGATGCTGCTCCGGAAATCACCGCTGCCAACCGCACCTGCCTGCCCATCCGCTTCGTAGCCGAGGCTTTCGGAGCTGTAGTAGGCTGGGATGCAGCAACTCAGACTGTAACCGTCACTCTTTAATCACAGCAGAAGTCTAAACACATAGCTCAAGCAAAAAGGAGAGGCCCGGGCAACCGGGCCTTTCTTTTTGGGCGGGGGGTGAGGAGTAAGAGGCGGGGTACTGTCAAATTTAAGTAGGATTCCACGGCGAAAAGTAATAATTCGCAAGTTCACATGCATAAATATTTGTCGCTCGCCTTCTGAGCGCAATTGTCTGAGCACAGCCCCCGTGTCATTGCTATGAAAGTCCCCCGGTTGTTGTCATCCTGAGGGCAGCTCCCCTGTCATTCTGAGCGCAGCGAAGAATCTTTCGCGAAGCGAACACCCGCCGGGGGAAGATCCTTCGCTTCGCTCAGGATGACAGCAGTAGGGGGCTCAGGATGACAAAAAAAGGCTCAGGATGACAATGTTCGCTAAGGATGACAGTGGCAAACCTGGGCAGCGGGGAGTTGAGTTATACCTGCCCCAAGTGTGAGATAATATGTGAGACAATATAGGTTGGAGTGCAAGAATGCTGGTGTCAAGAAAGTACTGTTTTATTAAAGGAGGTTTGAGTTATGCGGGTGAAGTCTAGCAGAACATGCCTGGTCGTGCTGCTGTTGTCCTTAATCATAATGTTAGTGGGAGCGGGAGCAGTAGAGGCGGCCACGGTAAACTCGGTCAACCGGATTGTGGCGGTGGGGGATGATTATCAGGGATATCCGCGCACTGACCTGACCATAACCGAGGGTGAGCATTTTGCCGGTCATCTTCAAGCCGGGGACCTGTTTCAATTAATACTGCCTGACGGGGTCAAATGGTATGAAGACGCCGTGAGCGGCAAAGCGACCTTTCACAGCGGGGACATCTCCTGTCAGAACTGCACCGTGGAGGCGGAGCTGCGCAATGAACGGGTGGTTGACATAACCATAGTGGATGCTGCTCCTGATGCCGTATCGCGCCTTAATATCCCCCTGGTTTTCGCGGTGGACGGTTATTTGGGGGATATTGCGGTAACCATCGATCCTCTTGATTCAGGGGTAAGCGGCGGGCAATACCTGTTTGCCCGGGTCCCCTATAAAGAAGTGCTTATTCCCAGTCCTGAGCCTGAACCTGTTCCCGAGCCGGTGCGGCGAGAGGCCGTTTTCACCATCGGCAGCCCCCTGTACAGCATTGATGGGGAGGTGCAGGCGGCCATGGATGTCGCTCCTTATATCAAAGCCGGGCGCACCTACCTTCCGGTGCGTTATGTCGCTTACAGCCTGGGGATTGATGACGAGCATATACAATGGGATAATGAGACCCGCAAGGTGACATTAACCCTGGGTCATGTAATCGTTCAAATACAGATCGACAGCAACGTCATAACCCACAACGGGCTGTCATCCACCCTGGACGCGGCCCCGGAAATAGTTCAGGATCGTACCATGCTGCCCATTGCTGCGGTAGCCCGGGCTTTCGGTGCCACTGTGGAGTGGGAGCAGGAAGCACAGACGGTCACCATAACCATGGATAAATAAGCCGACGGTCACTGCTGAACTCTTGTTATGAAAGTCCCTTTTCTTGTCATCCTGAGGGCAGTGTCCCTGTCATCCTGAGCGCAGCGAAGGATCTTTCGCGAAGCGAACAACTCCCGGGGGAAGATCCTTCGCTCCGCTCAGGATGACAAAAAAGGGCTCAGGATGGCAAAAAAGAGGCTCAGGATGACACCAGAGGGCGGAGGATGACAAGCCTGCTCAGAACGACGACCTTGCTTGTGACAATCTACTTAAACTCTGACACAGGGAACTCTTCAGGCCCGCAGGGGACATAACAATGAAAATATTGGGGTTTTATTATCTTATTAACCCCCTCTATTTATTAAGAGTTGACCGGCCGGTCGGCTTGAGGATATAATCATATTACATATAGTGCCAGGAAGGATGGTTTTTGTGCTAAAAAGGGTTATTATTCTAATGCTGGCAGCCTTGTTATCATGCGCTATGATTGCGCCGGCCATGGCCGGAGATGGGGAGGGAACACCACCGCCGCAGGGATTGACCATCGAACAGGCGATTAATATGGCGTTAACCCACAGCAAGGCTATTAAACAAGCCGCCTATGATGTGGAGCGCCGGGAAGAGGTGCGCGATGAATTGGCCCGGCAGATAGATTATGTGCCCAAAGGGCAGACCGATTATGTTACGGGGCAATTATATACCGGTCTGGTAACCTCTGATATGGCCTATCGCATGGCCAAGAAAAGTCTGACCATGGAAGAAGATAAGGTGATGCTGGCTGCCTTCAAGGCCTATACTGATGTAGTCAAAGCCGGACAAAACCTGGAATATGCCCAGAAATCATTTAACCAGGCCGCCTGGCTGCAAAATGTGGCTTATCTGAGCTTTGCGCAGGGCATGGCCAGCGAGTATGACAAAACCGCTGCCGGGGTGCAGTACCAGGCCGCCAAGAACAGCCTGGACAGTGCTCAAAAGGCGCTTGACAATGCTTTCCTGACCTTAAACCAGTTGATCGGCAAGGACGCCGAGGCCCGGCCGGTTCTGTTGGATAAGCCGGCCTTCCAGGCGGTGGAACCGGTGGTCATGAGCGAAAAGATCGCCACGGTTCTGAATACCAGCCCGTCGGTGTGGCTGGCGGAGCAGGCGGCCCGAATAGCTGAAACCCAACTGGATTTGTATGATTTTTCCTATCCGAACCAGGATCCCTATGGGGCCAAGGAAGTCGATGTCAGCAAGGCAAAATTGACTGCCCAGGATGCCCGGGAACAGATGAGCCAATTTGTGCGGACCCTCTACAACAACCTGTTAACCATGGAGCAGGGCTATGCTTCATTGCAGGAAGCGGAGCAGTTGGCCCGGGAAGACCTGCGCATCATAAAGCTCAAATATGAGATCGGCATGGCCACCCGCACCGAGGTGCAGGCTGCCGAACTGGCCCTGCAGGCCAGGCAAAAATCCCTGGATGAATTGGCTTTCCAGCACGAGGCCTGGAAAATAGTTTTTGATAAACCCTGGACCTACAGTGTAATGGTAGGAGCGGGTTCGTAGGTTTCAGCAGCGCTGAGGTTAAAAATCGTGGTGAGGCAGTGTCCGGGAACGATCGGATTGTGAACATTGCCTTTGCTGCTGATGACCGGGGCAAGTTCATGGCACCGCTCATAATAGCAAGGAGTCATGGTACGATTCTGTGGCTTATTCAGATGTATTATGGCTGGAATGACTATAAACCGGCTCAGGCCGGTTTTCTTTATGGAATTAAAAGGAATACCTCTTGCTGATGGTGAATAAAATGATGCAGAAACTCACATATGATTAACGCAAGTTCGAATGCATAAATACTCGTCGCTCGCCTTCTGAGCGCAGCGTCCCGTGTCATTCTGAGCGCAGCGAAGAATCTTTCGCGAAGCGAACAACCCCCGGGTCAAGATCCTTCGCTTCGCTCAGGATGACAACAGTATGTGGCTCAGGATGACCAAAAGGGGCTCAGGATGACACCAGATGGCAGCGCCCTGTCATTGCTATGAAAGTCCCCTGGTTGTTGTCATTCTGAGGGCAAAGCCGTGTCATTCTGAGCGCAGCGAAGAATCTTTCGCGAAGCGAACAACCCCCGGGTTAAGATCCTTCGCTTCGCTCAGGATGACAACAGTATGTGGCTCAGGATGACCAAAAGGGGCTCAGGATGACACCAGATGGCAGCGCCCTGTCATTGCTATGAAAATCCCCTGGTTGTTGTCATTCTGAGGGCAAGCCATGTCCTTCTGAGCGCAGCGTCCCGTGTCATTCTGAGCGCAGCGAAGAATCTTTCGCGAAGCGAACAACCCCCGGTTAAGATCCTTCGCTTCGCTCAGGATGACAACAGTATGTGGCTCAGGATGACCAAAAGGGGCTCAGGATGACACCAGATGGCAGCGCCCTGTCATTGCTATGAAAGTCCCCTGGTTGTTGTCATTCTGAGGGCAAAGCCGTGTCATTCTGAGCGCAGCGTCCCGTGTCATTCTGAGCGCAGCGAAGAATCTTTCGCGAAGCGAACAACCCCCGGGTTAAGATCCTTCGCTTCGCTCAGGATGACAACAGTAGGTGGCTCAGGATGACAACAGTAGGTGCCTCAGAATGACGACAATGTTTGCTCAGGATGACAACGTTCGCTCTGGGCGTTTTTACAGGGGAATCACATATAAACTGGATTAAATGGGGGTAATCAGTTGAGAAAAGCCAATTACACAGCAATAGTGCTGGCTATGAGCCTTTTAATCTTTTGGGCCGGGCATAGCCCTGTTCTGGGCGCCGAATACGATACTCGCCAGGAGGTCATAGACCTTATCAAAGCATATTATCCCCACCCGGTAGATGACGCTGTTCTTGCCCGGCCGTCAGCCCGAATGGTGGTTGAAGGCTTGAATGATCCCCATAGCGAATATATGAGCCTGGATGAGCTGAACCTTTTTATGGGGGATTTGGACGGCAGTTTTTGCGGTATCGGCGTTGTCATAGAAATGCTTCCCCAGGGTATGCTGATCACGGACATCATTCTCGGTTCACCGGCGCAAAGCGCCGGGCTGCAGGCGGGGGATGTGATCACGGCCGTCAATGACCGATTACTGGCCGGGCTGTCCGAGGAAGAAGCCCGCTTTTTGCTGCAAGGCCGGGCCGGGAGCCGGGTTACAATCACCGTTATGAGGGATGCGGAGCAGTTGGTGATGTTTTTGAAACGGGCTGACCTGGCGGTTCCCTCGGTCTTGGCCCGGCAGCTGGAAGATGGGGTGGCTTACCTGGCGGTTATGGCTTTTGGCAGCAACACCGCCGAAGAAATGGAACAATACATCAGACGTCTGGATGCGGTAAGCGACCAATGGATAGTTGATCTGCGCGGCAACAGCGGGGGATATATCATGAGCGCCGCCGAGATTGCCGGTTATTTTCTCAATGTGGGCAACCTGGTCATTTTGCAGCAGAAAGAGGAACGGGTTCACCTGCCGGTGATACCTCAGTCCTTATTTATAAATGAACCGGTAATTTTTTTGACCGACGACTACAGCGCCAGTGCCGCAGAGCTTTTGGCTGCAGCCGTTAAGGATTATCGCCGCGCCTTGTTGTTGGGTGAGAGCACCTATGGTAAGGGCACCATGCAAGAGATTTTTGTGCTCCAAAACGGCGATGTGCTCAAGTTGACCGTGGCCCAGTTCTATTCTCCCTTTGGCAAGAAAATTAATCAGCTCGGGGTGCAGCCTGATTTGCAGATATCAGCCCAGGAGGCTGTGGATGCCGCCTGGCTGTTGTTTTCAAAGCCCCGTGGCGGCAGCAGCCTGGCCCGTATTGAAGCCGGGGGGCAGAAATATTTGGTTGACCTGGAGCTGGCCCGCGAGCAAAAGCACTGGCAGTCCTGGGCCAGCCTGACCGCTGCCGTGAATTCATTTACAGTGGACAGCGGCCTGACTTCGCAAATGCACACCATAAGCCTGTCCGCGCGGGATATTGCCCGCCGCTGGCCGGTATATTATCCCGACTACAGGCTCCTGGGGGAATTCCACCATCTCCCGCAGGCCGGGCCGCTTTATTTGTCTTTGAACGGCCTTGATGACTATGGGCCTGATAACGCAGCCGCTTTGGAGCTGATTGACAGCCACAGCGGGCAGCGCGTAGCGTTTGATCTGCACCGGCAGGGAACCCTATTCTGTCTGGAGCCGATTGCTGACATGCCGGGCAGCGAATACTGGCTCGTATGGCATGGCCTTCCCGAACCCACCGGACAGCGCATCCCTTCCCGACCAGGGATTGCCATTCTCCATTATACCCATTGACCGTTAATGAAGGATCTTCACCCGGGAGTTGTTCGCTTCGCGAAAGATCCTTCGGGCGTTGCCCTCAGGATGACAAAAACAGAGGCTTTCATAGCAATGACAGGAGCGTTGCCCTCAGGATGACAAAAACAGAGGCTTTCATAGCAATGACAGGAGCGTTGCCCTTAAGGATGGCAAAAACAGAGGGCTTTCATAGCAATGACAGGAGCGTTGCCCTTAAGGATGACAAAAACAGAGGCTTTCATAGCAATGACAGGAGCGTTGCCCTTAAGGATGACAAAAACAGAGGCTTTCATAGCAATGACAGGAGCGTTGCCCTTAAGGATGGCAAAAACAGAGGGCTTTCATAGCAATGACAGGAGCGTTGCCCTTAAGGATGGCAAAAACAGAGGGCTTTCATAGCAATGACAGGAGCGTTGCCCTTAAGGATGGCAAAAACAGAGGGCTTTCATAGCAATGACAGGAGCGTTGCCCTTAAGGATGGCAAAAACAGAGGGCTTTCATAGCAATGACAGGAGCGTTGCCCTTAAGGATGACAAAAACAGAGGCTTTCATAGCAATGACAGGAGCGTTGCCCTTAAGGATGGCAAAAACAGAGGGCTTTCATAGCAATGACAGGAGCGTTGCACTAATAATGAAAATGGTGAGTTTTTGTCATTCTGAGCGAAGCGAAGAATCTTAAGAGGTGATGGTTTGTACTATGTATATATCATGACCAACTGGAACAATAAAGTTCTATATATAGGTATCACTAATAATCTAGGGCGTAGAGTATATGAACACAAGAACAAATTAGTGAACGGTTTTACGGCCAAATACAATGTAAATAAACTGGTGTATTTTGATTCTACTTCGGATGTTAAGTCGGCCATATCAAGAGAAAAACAGATTAAAGGATGGACTAGACGAAAGAAAAATGAATTGATAGCAAGTTTAAACCCGGGATGGGATGATTTATCTGATGATCTTTAAAGAAAGGATTCTTCGCTGCGTTACAGAAAGATGGTTGTATTTCGAGCTGGCAGAAAGGTATAATTCTGGTAGACCGACCAGTCGGTCGGCAAAGGAGAGAAGCGGAGGTATTTTTGTGAAGAAACATAGGAAATGGCCGGCTTGCCTGGTTCTTATGGCCTTGCTGGTAAGCCTGCCGCTGCTGAATGGATGCAGCAAGGCCAAAGAGGTGGCCCAGGAAACCGAATTAACGGTAGCTGTGGCCAAGGCCCAGAACCAGTTTATCGCCAGGAACTCCAGGTATGTGGGCAAGCTTCGCGGGGCTAATGAGGCCGCGGTTAACGCCAAGATTGCCGGTCGGGTGACCAACATATTGGTCAAACCCGGCGACCGGGTCTATTCTGGTCAAACCCTGGTAACGCTGGACAGCACCACCCTGCAAGCCGCCCTCAAGCAGGCTGAAGCCATGGTGGCATCCACCCGGGCGCAAATGACTGCCAACCAACTGCAGCTCGAAAACGCCCGTCTCAATTATGAACGCCTGCAGCAGCTCCATGAGGCCGGGGCTGTTGCCGACAATGCCCTGGAAGCGGCCCGCCTGCAGTACGAAACCCTGCAGTCCGGGGCGGTGGAAGCCAGCGTGGCTTCTGCTGAAGCAGCCTTGCTCAGCCTGCAGGACCAGGTAAACAACTGCAACCTGACCGCGCCGATCAGCGGGATAGTAGGAAGCATTTCTGTTTCTCTCGGTGACACCGCCACTCCGCAGACCCCCGTCGCTGTCGTCAGCGACACCAGCCAGTGGCAGGTAGAAGTATTGGTCAGCGAAGCGGATATAAATCATATTCAGACCGGAAGCAAGGTTGATTTATACATAACTTCTCTGGGTTCTCAGCCCCACACGGCTACCGTTGCCAGCGTAGATCCGGTGGCCAATGTGATTAAACGCAGTTTCGCTGTCAAGGTGGTTGTGGACAACCCTGACCCGGCCATGCGTTCGGGCATGTCTGCGGAGGTCTCTATCGCCACCGAGAAGGCTGAAAACACCCTCTGTGTTCCTGCCGAAGCGGTAATCGCGCGGGGGGACAAAAGTGTTGTCTACACCGTGGATGAACAGAACCGCGCCCGCCCCCTGGAAGTCAGCACCGGCATCGCCAATAATCACCTCATTCAGATTGTGCAAGGCCTGGAGGAGGGGACCACGGTGATTACCAAAGGCAACACCCTGGTGAGCGATGGCACCCTGGTCAGGGTGATCTCCGGGGAGGGCAAGGTATGAAACTGGTAGAATTTTCAATCCGCCGCCCGGTTACCATGATCATCCTGGTGGCAGTCTTGCTGATCCTGGGGAGTTTTACCCTTTCCCGGTTGTCGCTGGATCTGTACCCGGAGATGAAATTTCCGGTAGCCGCAGTAATCACCAGTTATACCGGGGCAGGACCGGAGGAAGTTGAGTCACAGGTAACCAAACCCCTGGAAAGCATGATTTCCAATATCAGCAATATTAAGGAGGTCGACTCCATCTCTGCCGAGGGCAGCTCAATCATCATCGTGCAGTTCAATTGGGGCACCGATATGGATAGCGCCGCCCTGGACATCAGTGAAAAGGTGAGTTTTATTGAAGCCATGCTTCCTGAAGCCGCCACCAAGCCTATGGTGTTTAAGATGGATCCCAATATGATGCCCGTTATTCAAGTGGGCATCAGCGGCGGCGCTGACCTGGCCCAACTGCAGTCGATAGCCGAAGATGTTATTGAACCCCGTCTGGCCCGCATTCCCCAAATCGCCTCGGTAGTTATAACCGGCGGTGTAACCCGCGAGGTGCAGGTGGATGTGGACCCGGTCAAACTGGAAAACGCCGGCCTGACCCTGGCCCAGGTTACCCAGGTATTGCAGATGGAGAACTTCAATATGGCCGGGGGCAAAGTCGAGCAGGGCGGACGCGAGATGTTTGTGCGCAACCTGCAGCAGTTTGAATCAATGGAGCAAATCCGCCAGGTATCCATCCAAACTGCCGACGGACGCACGGTGCGGCTGGGAGAAATAGCCGCCATTGTGGACGGCAATCAGGAAATAACCCAGATAACACGGGTAAACGGACAATCCGCAGTCGGTGTACACTGCCTTAAACAGAGTGACGCCAATACCGTGAAGGCCTGTGAAGCCGTAAAAAAGGAACTGGAGAAAATACAACAGGAACTCAATATGGACTTGGATATTGCCGTGGTTTTTGACCAGTCCCAGTACATCCAGGAGTCCATTCATAGTACAGTGAAGATGATCCTGGAAGGGTCTCTTTTAGCCATGGTGGTCTTGTTCCTGTTCCTGCGCAAGGCGCGTAGCACTTTGATCGTGTTTACCTCCATCCCCCTTTCGATCATAGCCACCTTTATTGTTATGTATTTCAGCGGCTATACCATCAATCTGATTACCATGGGCGGCCTGGCCCTGGGGCTGGGGCGCATCGTAGATGACTCCATTGTGGTTTTTGAAAACATTTACCGGCACCGGGCATTGGGGCTGTCCTCCTATGAAGCCGCCCGCAAGGGAGCCTCGCAGGTAGGCAATGCGGTTATTGCCACCACCCTGGCCATCATTGCGGTATTCCTGCCCATGGCTTTTGTAGAAGGTATTGCCGCCATACTCTTTAAGCCTTTGGCCATGACGGTCTGCTTTGCCATCTTTTGTTCCCTTATGGTGGCCTTAACCATTATTCCCCTATTATCGTCACGGCTGCTGACCAATGCGGTTATGCTTGCTGAACCGGATCCCAACAAACGCTTATCCCGGCTGCTGCTGCAGGTTGGGTCCTGGTTAGATGGCCTGGGGGATCGCTACAAGGCCTTATTGGAAAAAACCTTAAAGAGACGCCGCCTGGTGGTTATAGGGGTTACCGTCATGATGGTCCTGTCCCTGGCCGCCATTCCCCTGGTGGGTGCAGAATTCCTGCCCAGTATGGATTCCGGTGAGATTTCTGTGACCATACAGACTGATAAAGGCAGTAAACTGGCCGGAACCGATGAGATCACCCGGCGGGTGGAGGACAAACTGCACGAGTTTCCAGAAGTTGAAACCATTTTCAGCAGTATAGGCAGCTCCTCAGTTATGCTGATGGGCTCCGGTTCGGCTACGGACACCTCCACACTGTACGTGCAGCTTATTCCCAAAGGGGAACGCCAGGATGTCAAAACAATTGCCGAACAGATACGCACCTCATTACAGGATATTGCCGGGGCCAAAATTGAGGTCTCGGCCATGGATGCCACTATGCAGATGGGCTCTGGCAGCAGCGCTATAAATGTACAGGTGCGCGGCAATGACCTGGAGGTTTTAAAGCAGCTCTCCACTGAAATTGCCACCATCGTCCGCCAGGTGCCAGGGACCCGCGAAGTGGTCTCTTCCTTGACCGAAGGCAAACCTGAGCTGCAGGTGCGCGTCGACCGCGACCGCGCCGCTGCTTTCGGTTTGACCCCGATGCAAATATCCAATGAAATCAGTAATGCCATGCAGGGCAAGGTAGCCACACAGTATAAGGTGGAGGGGCAGGAAGTGGATGTACGGGTTCGCTACACCCCGCAGACTGAAAAAGACCTGGATTATCTCACCAATCTTTCCGTAAGGAACAACCAGGGCATGGTCGTAAAGCTGTCCACCGTAGCCAGCTTTGAAATCATGCAAGGCCCCATTGAGATCAGCCGCGTCGACCAGGTTCGCAGTGCTAATATCAACGCCGAGTTATTAAACCGCGACCTGAACAGTGTTATGCAAGACATCAAAGCGCAGGTCAACCAGCTTAATCTCCCCGCCGGTTACAGCATTGAATACGGCGGCAGCACCAAGGAGATGATGGAAACCTTCTACAACCTGTTTCTGGCCTTAATCCTGGCCATTATTCTCTGTTATTCTGTCATGGCCATCCTATACGAATCGTTTTTTGATCCATTTGTGATTATGTTCTCCGTACCTACAGCGTTTATCGGGGTAGTATTGTCGCTGCTCTTAACCGGGAGCCACTTTAGCGTGTCCGCCTTCATTGGGGTGATCATGCTGGTGGGTATCGTGGTTGCCAATGCCATTGTGTTTGTCGACTATTTAAAACAGATGCGCGAAGAAGGCATGGAGCGGAACGAAGCCATCATGGAAACCGGGCGGGTGCGGCTGCGCCCCATACTCATGACCGCTCTGGCCACCATCCTGGCCATGCTCCCTTTGGCCCTGGGTTTGGGCGAAGGCGGGGAGTCACTGTCGCCGCTGGGTATAGTGGTTATCGGGGGACTGCTGGTTTCCACCCTGGTCACCCTATTGCTGGTGCCGGTGGTCTACACCATCTTTGATGATTGGCTGGAGGCTTTCAGGAACAAAAAAGCATCATCCCCTAAACGCAGCCTGACTCCACCAGCCTAGCTTAGAATAACCTAAAAGATCCTTCGTTTCACTCAGGATGACAAAAAGGGGCTCAGGATGACACCCGTAGGGGGCTCAGGATGACAAAAAGGGGCTCAGGATGGCAAAGGACGCTTCACTCGGGATGACAACGCTACTGTGATTGCTATGAAAGCCCCCCGGTTGTTGTCATCCCTGGGGCAAAGCCTCTGTCATTCTGAGGGCCAAGCCTCTGTCATTCTGAGCGTAGCGAAGAATCTTTCGCGAAGCGAACAACTCCCGGGTTAAGATCCTTCGTTTCACTCAGGATGACACCGGTAGGGAGCTCAGGATGGCAAAGGAAGGGCTCAGGATGGCAAAGGAAGGGCTTGGGATGACAAAGGACGCTTCACTCGGGATGACAACGCTACTGTGATTGCTATGAAAGCCCCCCGGTTGTTGTCATCCCTGGGGCAAAGCCTCTGTCATTCTGAGGGCCAAGCCCCTGTCATTCTGAGCGTAGCGAAGAATCTTTCGCGAAGCGAACAACTCCCGGGTTAAGATCCTTCGTTTCACTCAGGATGACACCGGTAGGGAGCTCAGGATGACAAAAAATGGAAAAACTGTGGTGCCAGGCAGTGCGGCAGGAGGAAATAGCGTGAAAAATACTTTTTCATCACTATTTGTATCACCGCTTGTGCGGCGAGATGGAGGTTTATATGGAAGCAACAGGCTATAAAAAGACCGGCAAGCGGGAGGCTATTGTTGAGGCGGCTATCCAGGTGTTCTCCCGCAAAGGGTATCACAACACCCGCATGGAAGAAATCGCGCTGGTAGCGGGGGCCGGGAAAGGCACCATTTATGAGTATTTTAACAGCAAACTGGAGCTTTTTCAGGAGATATTATTCAAAGGCTGGCGGGTTTTTGAGGAAAACACCACCGTTGAAGAAATCGATTCCATGCCCATCCGCGAGCTCTTGCAGGGGCTTATCAGCGGCCACCTGCGCTTTTTTAAGGAACACAGTCAATTAACCCGGGTCACCTTTTGGGATGTGGAAAGCATTGATCAGGAACTGATGGCCTGGGCGCGCCGGATAAGAACTGATAAAGAGCAGCGGGTGCAGTTGCTGATCGAAGCCGCCATAGCACGCGGAGAGGTCAGGGCCGATCTGGATGCCCGGGTGATAAGCCGCCTGGTATGCGCTATTATCCCCTATTTCGCCGCTGCTGAGGTCATAAATAACGAAGACATTGATCCCCACAGGTTGGCCGCCCAGCTCACCTCTGCCCTCTTAAACGGCATCAAGAAATAAGTCCGGGGACTGTCCCCGGATCATAATTACCTGTGGTGCCTGGCACCACAGGTAAAGTTTTTGGCGGCTGCTCATATTTTTGACTTGCTTATGGTAATGTATTACTATGATGCTAATTAATCGGCAAGTCAGGAGGTGGGCATAATGGACGCGGGTTTGATTGAAAAGGCCGAAAGGCTTTTGAATGCAAATCTCATATCGACTACGCTGAGTACGGTTGATGAGCAATATAATGTCAATGTGGCCGTTTTGACGGTTTTGGAGATGATTGGCGAGGACCGCATTATCTGCGCCCGGTTTGGCGCTGATCGCACTTACGCCAACCTGAAGCAAACCGGAAAAGGGGTTTTTTTAGTCTTATTGACAGATGAAAACCAGCAGACCAAAGATGGCATCAGGGTTTATGTGGAATTGGAGGACGATACCACCAGCGGAGAGTACTATGAGCGCATGAAGCAGAAGCTGGCCCAAACCCCAGATAAACAGTTTCCTTTGAAGAATTGCCTGGTTTTTAAAATTACTGCTATTGCGCCGGTTTCAACCCTAAGAAGTAGCTTTTTGAGCTACTGTCGTTTCTAAGCGTTGTAATGGGCTATTGTCATCCTGAGCGAAGCGAAGGATCTTACCTCAGGGGTGGTTCGCTGCGCGAAAGATTCTTCGCTGCGCTCAGAATGACATGGGGTGCTGCGCTCAGAATGACACGAGGTGTAGCCCGCAATATCTGCGTTCCATAATTGCTGCTTTTTGCAGTAGAATCACCCTTACAGAACTTTATCATAACAGTATTTCAATCTAATAGGAGGCAATCATAGTGTACTTAGGCAAAGTCATGGTCATTTTCGGCACCCGCCCTGAAGCCATCAAAATGGCGCCGGTGGTAAAAGAATTACAAAAGGTGGAGGACATCCACACCGTAGTAACCGTAACCGCGCAGCATCGGGAGATGCTGGACCAGGTTTTAGACCTGTTTGATATTCATCCTGATTACGATTTAAACCTGATGGAGACCCGGCAGGATTTATTCAGCGTCACCAGCGGGGCTTTAACCGGTTTAAAGGAAGTGCTGGAAAAGGAACACCCTGACCTGGTCATCGTACACGGTGATACCACCACCACCCTGGCCGCATCATTAGCGGCCTTTTATATGCGCATTCCGGTAGCCCATGTGGAAGCAGGCTTGCGAACCCGTAATAAGTATTCACCCTTCCCGGAAGAGATGAATCGCACCCTGACCGGTCGTTTAGCTGAGCTGCATTTTGCCCCCACGGACACTTCGCGTGAAAATCTGTTAGCCGAGGCTACGGCTGAATTCAAGATTTGGGTTACGGGCAACACGGTCATAGACGCCTTACTGAGTACTATCAAAACAGACTATGAGTTCGGCCCGGAATTCGCCGGGATTGATATGAGCAAGCGCCTGCTCCTGGTCACCACCCACCGCCGCGAAAACTGGGGCGAGCGTATGCGCGAAATCTATCGAGCCTTGCTGGAACTGGTAGAAGAGTTCCCCGATATTGCGGTGGTTTTCCCCGTTCACAAAAATCCTGTCGTGCGTGACATTGTCGAGGAGATGCTGCAGGGAAAGCCCCGTATTCACCTCCTGGAACCATTGGATTATGAACCTTTTGCTCACCTCATGAATGCTTCCTATCTGGTTATCACCGATTCTGGTGGTATGCAAGAAGAAGCACCTGCCCTGGGCAAACCGGTCCTGGTATTGCGCGATACCACTGAGCGCCCGGAAGCGGTCACCGCCGGGACAGTCAAACTGGTTGGCACCAACCGTCGTATTATATATGAAGAGACTAAAAAACTGTTAACCGATCCGCGTGAGTATGAAAAGATGGCCCGGGCCATCAACCCTTATGGTGATGGCAAAGCGGCTCGACGCATTGTGCGCGAATTGGTCAGCTTCCTTTATGTGCGTATTGGTGCGCAAGGCAAAATGCACAACTGAACGGAAGCCAGGCCGTATCATGGCAGTACATAACGTATTCGTGTATCAAGCTCATTCCTCTCTCAGGAAGCCAGGAGAATACACATAAGCGGAGAGGAATAAAAGCTCAATGATTGCACGGGTGCGCGACCGAATAGATTGCCGGTTTTGACGGTCCTGTTATTCCAGGCAGGCTGCTGGGATATGGGTGGCATATTTATCTAGATGCGCCAAGAAATGAAACGACTCAGTCGTGAATTTTAGATTAGCTAACGCCCTTTTGAGGAGGTTAAAGATGACACAGGTACATTTTGGCACCGATGGTTGGAGGGCAATGATTGCCGAGGAGTTCACCTTCGCCAACTTGCGGATGGTGGCTCAAGGCATAGCGGCCTATGTAAATAGCGCTCCCGGGCAGCGCAAAACCCTGGTTATCGGATATGACAACCGCTTCCTGTCGCCTGAATTTGCCCGCGAGTGTGCGCGAGTATTGGCTGGCAACGGCATCAAGGTGCAGTTGCTGAAAAATGCTGCCCCCACCCCTTTGGCGGCTTTTGCGGTGCATTATCTGGAATGCAACGGGGCAGTGGTGATTACCGCCAGCCATAATCCTGCCCGCTACAACGGCATCAAGTTTATTCCCGCTTATGCGGGACCGGCCTTGCCCGAGGTTACCGGGGCTATTGAGATGGAGATTCACCGCGTGGCTGAAGGCGCCAAGATCTACGAAATAGACCTCAATGAGGCCGCCCAGTTTGACCTGTTCGCTGAAATTATGCTGGAAAACGCCTATCTCAACCATCTCACCAAAATGCTGCACTTGGAATACTTCAAGGGAAAAAGCCTTAAGGTGGTTGTGGATCCCATGTACGGAGCGGGGATGGGTTTTTTGGAACAGTACCTCAGCAATTTAGGTCTGGATGTGAAAGCGATTCACAATCATCGTGACGTCCTGTTCGGAAATGGGATTCCGGAACCGGTGGAGCGAAATTTATCAGAATTGCAACGCGCGGTGGTCAGCTATAATGCGGATATTGGCCTGGCTCTGGATGGAGACGCTGACCGTTTTGGCATCATTGATCATCAGGGCAGCTTCATTAATGGCAACCTCTTCCTGTCTTTACTCTTGGATCACTTGTTAAAAACCCGAACGGTTAGGGGGCCGGTAGTGAGGACCGTGGCTACCACACATATGTTGGACCGTATTGCCAAGATGAACGGCCTGCAGCTTATTGAAACCCCGGTGGGATTCAAATATGTCAGCCAGGCTATGCGCGATTACAATGGCCTGTTGGGAGGAGAAGAAAGCGGGGGCTTAAGCGTGTGGGGCCATGTTCCGGAAAAAGATGGCATCCTGGCCTGTTTGCTGGCTGTGGAAATACTGGCTCATACGGGGCTAACCTGCCAGGAATTGACAGAGCAGCTTTATCAGGAATATGGTCAACTGGTCAACCGGCGTCACGATATAGGATTTGTCAAAGGACAAGAATTACTGCTAAAAGAGCGGCTATCCGCTTTTCGTCCCAAGACTATAGCAGGATTAAAGGTCCTGGCGGCAGACGGTCAGGAGGAGATGCGCTGGTCCCTGGCTGAAGATAGTTGGCTTTTGGCCCGCTTCTCAGACACCGAACCGACCTTGCGAATATACACCGAAAGCACTGATTTACAAAGATTGGAGGCCATTGAGAAGGCTTTGCTTGAGGCCCTGGCAATAAACAACTAACCGGCGGTTTCCTTCATCAGGCAAAGTTGGCAGAAGCGGGGAGGAATTTCATGAATTACGACGAAAGTTCTATAGATGGTGAAAATTCAGGATCAAACGGCTTGCTGCAGCTGGATATGATCCTGCTGCAGGTCATCAACACCCTGGAAAAGGGCCGTGGTGATATTTTCGATATATCTGAGGAGAGCAGGAAGCACTACACCCGTCTTACGCTTGAACTGGAAGAACTCAACCTGGAAGCGGGGCGTATCATAGATGAGGTGCAAAAGCACGAAAAACTGGAACGCTATGCTCGTTTGCGCTTAATGGAAGTAAGCCGGAATTTTCGCTCCTACTCGGAGGGTGATATCAAGAAAGCCTATGATTCGGCCCGCGAACTACAGTTGCGGCTGTTAGACCTGCGTCAGAGTGAAATGTATATGCGCAGGAGGCGTGATGAGCTGTCCCGGCACATCAGGAAATTTCGTGATATAAATCAAAAAGCAGACGATTTTCTTAATTCCACCGGTTTTGCACTCAAGATTCTCAAGGGAAATGTCGAAAGGATAAATGAAACCATCGAAGATTCCATGCGAAAACAGCAAATGGGTATGTGGATCATTGAGTCCCAGGAAGCCGAAAGGCGTAAAATAGCCCGGGACCTGCACGACGGCCCCGCTCAAAACCTGGCCAGCATGATGATTCGCCTGGATCTTATTCAACATTTGTGGGACAACGATATCAATCGTATTTACGAAGAGATTGAAAATATTAAGCAGATGGGTGCGCAAACCCTGGGTGATATCAGGCGCCTGATGTTTGACCTGAAACCATCCCTGGTGCATGAGGATGATTTCTGCGCCACCTTGACTGACTTTTTTCGTGATTATGGCGCTAAATACGATATGGACATTGAATTTATCACCTTCGGGAAGAGAAAAAAGTATGATATGTCCCTGGAAATTGCCCTGTTTCGTATGGTGCAGGAAGCGATTACCAATATTCGCAAGCATGCCGGCGCCAGCCGGGCGCTGGTTAAGATGGAAGACAATGGCCGCAGCCTGATGCTGGTGGTGAAGGATGATGGCAGCGGGTTTGATGTCGAGAAGGCGGCCAAACAATCTGAGAGCTACGGGATAATAGGCATGAAGGAACGCGTTGAATTACTGGGTGGTGAAGTGGAGATTCAATCTTCACCGGGGCAGGGAACACAGGTGATCATTACGGTGCCGCTGGAGGGAGATGCCAATGATGAACAGAATAAGAGTTATCATAGCGGATGATCATGTACTGGTCAGGGAGGGCTTGCGTAAGCTCCTGGAACTGGATGAGAGCATCGTCGTCATAACCGAGGTGGGCGATGGGCAGGGGGCTATTAATCTAGCCCGCAAGGAAAAACCGGATGTAATCTTAATGGATGTCAATATGCCCGGCACCAATGGCATTGTGGCCACACAGGTCATTAAAAGAGAATTCCCCTCCACCCGCATTATTGCTTTGACCATTTATGAAGATGAAGAGGTGGTGGAAATGGTCAGGGCAGGTGTGTCCGCCTATGTCCTCAAGGATGTGGCCGGCAGCGAATTGATTGATACCATTCACCGGGTTATGAATGGTGAAATCGTGATTCACCCCCGCGTGGCCAATCGCCTGGTCAGAGAATTGACCCGCAATGAAAAGAAAGAAGATGAGATCAAGCTTACCAAACGGGAGAAGGATGTGCTTAACCTCCTGGTAAAAGGAAACTCCAATAAAGATATGGCTGATACCCTTTTTATCAGTGAAAAGACCGTAAAAAATCATTTAACCAGCATTTTCCGCAAATTAAATGTAAAAGACCGCACCCAGGCGGCCGTTTATGCGTTACGAAACGACATCGTGGTCGACGAAGAAGGCGAAGATTAATTAATAATAGGAATGATTCAACCTCCGGATAGCATATTATGTACAAATACGCTTGGGGGGGTTGTTTAAATGGCTTTCTTCTTAAAACTGGTGGTTTTTATGGTTTGGGCCATTATTATGGCGACCCTTATTGTAGGCAGCACCCAGGGCTCAAATGGCCTGCGGCGGCGGCCTTACACAGACAAAATCAAATCTACCGGGGATAAAGAAGGCGGTCGATACTTTCTGTGCCCGGTCTGCTGGACAGGCCGCCAGGCTGTACTGCGACTTTAGTCGTGGCAGGTTCAATTACCCATACTATTTCCTGCGCAGCTGTATTATGATTATTATATATCGGGTCGTATGCCAGGGGAAAAGACCTTCATACGGCTGTTTTTTCTATTGCAGGTAGAAAGGAGGGAGTCTGGTGTTAAATCTGTTGGCGGATATCCTTTTTCCTGAACATGTTTGTTGTCTGTGCAGACAGCCCGGAAGATTTAGCAGCAGGCATCCCTGGTGCGATGATTGTACGCAGGAGATGCAAAGGGTGCAAGACTGCCTGCCGATTTGTGATTTATGCGGAAAGTACCTGGAAAGTGATGAAAAACTGTGCCTTGATTGCCGGACCAATCCTCCCGGATTTCACATTGCCAGAGCAGTAGGACCATATGACAAGGATAGTTATCGGATTGCCATCAAGGTTTTAAAATTCCTGGGCAGAAAATACCTGGCCGGACAAATGGGCCGATTAATGGCGGAAGTAGTCAAAAATGAGCCGCGTTTCTGGCCAATTGATGTTATTGTGCCGGTCCCGGCTTCATTGGGCAGCTTGAGCCAGCGCGGTTTCAACCAGACTGAACTACTGGGCCGGTATATTGCCAGGAGGTTGAAATTGCCCATGGACAACAGCATGCTCCTGCGCGTAAAAGAAACCCCCGCCCAGCGGGAATTGACCAAAGAGGAACGGGAGCGCAACCTGCTCTGTGCTTTCCAGGTCAGGGATCCCGAGCGGATAAAAGGAAAGAAAGTGCTCCTGGTTGATGATGTATATACCACCGGCTCCACCGCGCGGGAGTGTACCCGCAGTATGATGAGTGCCGGAGCCGCCCGGGTATCTGTTATTACCTGGGCCACGGGGAAAGGGTTTTAGGCAAAGAGGAGGGAGAGGTTTCATGGCAGACCTGAAGAATTGCCCGCAGTGCGGCCGCGTTTTTGCTTCTCAGGGCAGCAGATTATGCCGCAAGTGTATGGCAGAGGTTGATGAAGATTATGCCATTGTGCGCAAATACGTTCGCAAACATCCCGGAGCAGACGTCATGGAAGTATCCCGGGCCACCGGCGTGAAGGAAGAACTGATTCTGCAATTCCTGCGTGAAGGCCGCTTAATTTCACAGGGGTTTGTAAGCAACCTGAAATGTGAGCGCTGTTCAGCCAAAATCTCTTCAGGGCGCTTCTGTGCCAGTTGCCTGAACGAGTTGGACCAGCAGTTGCAGGGCGTCCTGCCCGGGGCGGCGGAGAAGGAGAAAGAGAAGCCCCGAACAGGCCGGGATAAAATGCATATCAATAAACCGGGACCATAAATTAGCGGAATTTTCAGACCCTAAACAGGCCGAGCCAATTTATGCCGCCAGCCTTTGTAAAGCGAAGAATAAACGATAAAATATTAAATAACTGAGATAAAGCCTGAGAACCTTTTAGGCGAATTTACAAATAGCTAGAAGTATGAGGTGGGAACCATGATAATTTCAAAAACACAAGTACAAAACATATTAAAGGTTTATGCCCGCGATTATAAAATGATTCAGGCCGATGGCCCCCGCAGCAGTCAGGGAGTGGCCAAAAAGGATGAATTAATGATTTCAGATGCGAGCAGGCTGAAGCAAAAGGCTATGCAGGCAGTCAAGCAGACTGACGATATCCGCCTGGACAAGGTTGCCGCCCTGCAGCAGAGCATCTCCACCGGAACGTATATTCTGGCAGATGACGAAGTGGCCGAGAAGATAATTCAAAGGGCTATCGTGGATAAGCTCGTATAGAAACGGTGCAATATGGAACAACATTGCCTGGATTTAATAGAGGCCCTGGATAAAGAAAATCAGATCCTTGAAAAACTGGCCGTCCTGGCCTGTGAAAAAAAGGAACACGTTATCCTGGGGAAAGTCAAAGAATTGGAAAACTTGATCCGTGAAGAGGGCATCATCATTTCCGAATTGGGGAAATGGGAAGATGCCCGTTTTCGCATACAGCAGCAGCTGGGTGAAGAATCGCCCGCGGCAGTTCCCATGAAGGCGGGGCGGTTGGTGGGCCTGGTCCGGGAAAGCTGCCCTCATCTGGCCACGGGCTTACAAGAGGCCTTGAACCGCCTGGAGATCAATCTGCAGCGCTTAAATCAACTAAACCGGCATAACAACGAGCTGCTGGAACAGTCCCTGGATCATATCGCTTTTTTGGAAGCGGCCCTGGTCGGCAATCACAGCGGCGCCTACTCACAAAAAGGATCGCAATCCGAGGGCAGCCCATCCCGCATAAATCTGCTGGATCGTAAAGTATAACTAATATCTATGAAATGAGGGTTGCAATGTGTCAACAGGTTTTCTAGGATTGGAGATTGGCAAGCGGGCCATCAGCGCGCAGCAAACCGCCTTGACCATTACCGGGCATAATATCGCCAATGCCAATACAGCCGGATACACCCGACAGGTAGCCGGCCTGGAAACCACACGGCCCTTCTGCACCCCCTCTTTACAAACAGCGGTCGGTGTCGGGCAAATCGGCACCGGCGTTACCGTCGGGACCATTCAGCGTATTCGTGAGGCCTTTCTGGACAATCAGTACCGCAACGAGAACAAGGCCGCCGGGTACTGGCAAAGCATAGCGGAATCCATCAGCAAATTGGAAGTCATCGTCAACGAACCCTCCGGCTCCGGGCTGCGTGAGGTCATGGATCAATTCTGGGCCTCCTGGCAGGATCTGGTCAGCAATCCTGAGAATGATTCCGCCCGCACCGTGCTGGCTGAACGGGGTGCAACCCTGGCCGATACCTTCAATCATACCTATCGCCAACTGATCGAATTGCGGGAGGACGTCAATTCCATCCTCAAGACCAAGGTGCAGGACATTAATTCCATAGCCGAGCAGATTCGGGATTTAAATAAACAAATCCTGTCCATTAAGGTATCCGGGCAGGAACCCAACGACCTCCTGGACCGGCGCGATCTGTTGCTGGATGAGCTCAGCAAGATGGTCAACATCAAGGTATACGATGATCAAAACAGCATGATCGCAGTGCAGATTGGGGGGCGCACCCTGGTGCAAGGGGTTAATTACACCACCCTGGACACGGAAGCGGACACCAATGGAATGCACATGATCGTGTGGGGCGATACCCGGGTGAAGACGTACATCACCGGCGGGGAACTAAAAGGCCTGCTTGATGTCAGGGGCAAAACTATGCTGCCTGCCGATGCCACTTCAGACTATCGCGGCCTGGTTCCGGAATTGATTGGCAAACTCAATAAACTGGCAGAGGCTATCGTGCTGGAAACCAATAGTGCCCATCGGGGCGGCTTCAGCCTCAGCAACAAGACCGGGACGCCGGATGGAACCAATTTCTTTGATGAACCGGCTGATCCCGGCACGGTTAGCGATTGGGCGCAATATATAAAGGTTGCCGGGGCCATATTAAGCGACCCCAAAGGAATCGCTGCGGCCAGCCGGCGCACCTGGGGTGATCCCCTGACCGGCGGCGACCCCACTCCACCGGCGGAAGCTGAACAGATAAATTTTGGGGATGGCGGGAATGCGCTAAAAATAGCCCGGCTTAAACATGCCACGATAATTGATGGCACCATGACCATGGATGATTTCTGGCGTTCCCTGACTTCAACCATTGGCGTACAAGGTCAGCAGGCTTATCGTATGGTAGAGAACCAGGAAAACCTGATCGGGGAATTGGATGATAAGCGGCAGAGCGTCTCAGGGGTTTCCCTGGATGAGGAAATGACCAATATGATACGTTTTCAACACGCTTATAACGCGGCAGCACGGTTTATAAATGCCATAGATGAACAGCTCGAATTGGTGGTAAACCGGCTCGGCCTGGTAGGGAGGTAAGAAGCTATGCGTGTCACTTCAACAATGATGGTCAATGATATGCTGCGTAATTTGAACACCAATACCAGGCGTTTGGATGAATCGCAGCGTCAGCTCTACACCGGCCGCAAGATCAATGTCCCCTCTGATGACCCTTCTGGTTTGGTCAAGGCCTTGCGGCTGCGCACCGCGCTGAATGAGAACCAGCAGTACCTGGCCAATATCAATGAGGCCAACAGCTTTATGGACACTACCGACGGCGCTCTCAACAGCATCAATGAAGTCCTGCAGCGGGTGCGGGAATTAACGGTTAAAGCCAGCACCGGCAGCAACGCTCCTGACGATATGAAAGCCATTGCCACGGAAATCGAGCAGCTTGGTGAACAGCTGCAGCTGGTGGCCAACAGTACCTATGGCTCCAAATATATCTTTGCCGGCTCCAATGTCACCCAGGCGCCTTGTGACAGCGCGTATTGGACGGGGAATTCTGAAGACAATGCCGACCGAAATCGGTATCGGGGTTAAGATTGCCTTGAATCTGGATATGCAAGCCTTTTTCGGCAATCCCGGCGGAGTTGATAGCGGAGGCAACCCCGACGGCGGTTTGTTTGCTTTGATGAATGACCTGAAAACCGCTGTTGACAACAGTGAACATGGCACCGCAAGTTCCATGCTGGATAATATTGATGCCAAACTCAACGAGCTTTCCGCCAAACGGGCGGTGGTTGGCGCCCGGGTCAACCGCATGGAACTGCAGCAGAACCGCCTGGAGGAAGCTGAAGTGTCCCTGACCGGGCTGCTCGGCGGAGTCGAAGACGCCGATATGGAACAGGTCATTATGAATCTCAGAATGCAGGAAAACGTCTACCGCGCTTCCCTGGCGGCAGGGGCCAGGATCATTCAGCCTTCCCTGGCAGACTTCCTGAGATAAAGGCAGCGCCCATATCCATAAGAGGCATGGCAATATGCTTAAGATAAGAATTGAACAACAATATGCCCAGATCGGTTTGCACATACAGGAACCCCGGATACAATTACATAGCACGCCGCCAACCCTGGAAATGGCCGCTGAGAAACCGCAGCTGGAGATTGAGAGCCAAGCACCCCGCTTGAGCGTTGATCAGAGTCAATGCTTTGCCGCGGTAAACCGGCGCACGCCGACCGAATTCAGCCTTTATATGAGAGAACAGGCCCGGCAGAGGACCCTGGAGGCCATCGCCCACATCGCTCAGGTCGGGGATATGCTCGGCGCTATTGAAACCGGGATGAGTATTGCCGATCTCACAGTGCAGGAAAGCATTGCGGAAACGGGCCAGTTGGCGATGGTAAGCATCCCCAGACCAAGCATTCATTTCGCAACCTACCCAGTAAGAATTCACTATACCCCGGGCAAAAACCGCATACAGATCACACCCGGCAGGGTAGAAAACCATTTTACCAGGGGGCAGGTAGAGGCTTATTTAATACAGCAGAACCAGATTGCTATCAAGGCTGAAGCGGTGCGACACGATATATTAATATGAGAGCAATATCAACCCGATTCATGGGAGGCAATTAAAAGGTGGAATACATGAAGATAAAGAGCAAATTCTTGGACGAGATCGAAATCGAAAGCGATCAGGTCATCATATTTCCTGAAGGGCTGCCGGCCTTCGAAGAGGAGCGGCAATTTGTCATTATCCCTTTTGCCCCGGATTCTCCTTTCTTTTACCTGCAAGCGGTGGCCAACCAGCAGCTCTGTTTTATCCTGGCGGATATATTTACCTTTTTCCCGGGTTACGAAATCGAAATAGGCCCCAGGGAGATGCGACGCTTGAAAATTGAGGAAAACGGTCAGGCTTCTCTGAATGTATTTACGCTATTGACTATTCCTGAGGTTTTTGCCGATACCACGGCAAATCTATTGGCCCCGGTGATCGTTAATTTCGAACAGAGGGTCGGGGTGCAGCTAATCCCGGAAATATCGAGATATCATACCAAACATCCGCTGTTTGAAGAAGTGTTAAGCCCCGCCCAGGGGGGTAGATAATATGCTGGTATTGAATCGTAAAAAGGGTCAAAGCATCTGCATAGGAGACCATATACGCATCACGGTTGTCGACGTACAGGGTGATCATATTAAGATCGGGATAGACGCCCCGCGAGAGGTCGGGGTTTATCGCCAGGAAATCTACAAGGAAATTGTATCCTCCAACCTGCAGGCCGCAGCAGGAAAGCCCGGGCAGGAACAGCAGCATCATCTCTTGGATGATTTGTTCAAAGGGAGAATGGAGGACAAACCAAGATAACCGGAGGGAGGGATTCAGGTGGCTATCAAGATATCGGGACTGGCCAGTGGATTTGATACTGAAACCATCATAAAGGAAGCCATGCGGGGCGAGCGCCTGCGTGTGGATACTGTGCGCCAGCAAAGGCAGATTGTGGAATGGAAACGGGAACAGTACCGGGATGCCAACACCAGGTTCCTGGCCTTGCGCAGTTCCCTGCTCAATTTGAAACTGCAGGGCACCTTCGGCGCCAGGACCGTAACCTCTGCGGACCCGGCGGTATTGACGGCCACTGCCGGCAGCGGCGCGGTGGAAGGCAGCTTCAGCGTGGAAGTAGTCAACCTGTCCCGGGGCGCTAGCAAAGAAAGCACCCCGGTGCAGAACGATTATACCCATAGCGGGGCCGATGCCAGCTTTACCCTGACCGGGAAAAGCGGTTCTGCTGCTATCACGGTGCAAGCCGGGGATACCATCCCGGCCGTGGTGGCCAAAATCAATGCGCAGCAGAGCACGACCGGTATTAAAGCTACTTATGACGCCAATGTAAACAAGTTCTACCTGTTCACTGCCGGCACTGGCAGCGCCGCCAGGATAGAAATTGAGGATACCGATGGTTTCCTGGCCCAGGCCTTGAATGTGAACCTGGCTGCAGTTCAGGGAACAGATGCTGTCATAAGATTCAACGGCGGTCAGGAGCTGCAGTTTGCCTCGAATCAATTCACCTTTAACAACATCAACTTCAACCTCTTGAAAGCGGGGCAAACGGTCGATATCAACGTCAAACCGGACATCGACAGCGTTGTCGACAAGATTAAGGATTTCGTGGAGAAATACAATGCCGCCGTGGGACACATCTCCGAAAAACTCGGTGAGAAACGCTTTCGTGATTTTCTGCCTCTAAATGATGAACAAAAAGAGGCAATGAAGGAAAAAGAAATCGAAAAGTGGGAGGAAAAGGCCAAAAGCGGATTGTTGCGCAGTGATTCCACCCTTTACAGCATCTACAGCAAGATTCGTAACGAGGCCATGGGAAGTGCTTCCAACCTGGATTCAGTTTATAAAAGCTTGAGTTCTATTGGCATAACCACCGGCGCCTGGCAGGACCAGGGCAAGCTTTATATTGATGAAGATAAACTCCGCGCTGCCTTAAGCCAGGACCTGGAGGGGATCATGAACCTTTTCACCAGGAGCGGCGAGGGTTCCGAGCAGGGCATTGCGGTGCGTCTCTATGATCAGGTCAATGCCGGCATGAAGCAGATTACCGGCACAGCCGGCGCAGTAACTTCCGGTGCGGACAACAGCAGCCTGGGCCGGGAACTCGATCGCATCGACAAGCGCCTCGAAATCATGGAAAAACGCCTCCTCTCCATAGAGGACAAATACTACCGCCAGTTCACCGCCATGGAGCAGGCCATCCAACGCATGAACACCCAGAGCCAGTGGCTCACCCAACAGTTTTCCAGCAACTCCAATTAAGATTCTCCTGCGAAAAGCAACAATTATGCATTCGACCGTATAATTAGACGCTGATTGCAGCCCCCCGGTTGTTGTCATCCTGAGGGCAAAGCCCATGTCATTCTGAGCGCAGCGAAGAATCTTTCGCGCAGCGAACAACTCCCGGGGGGAAGATCCTTCGCTCCGCTCAGGATGACAAAAAAAGGCTCAGGATAACAAAGAAAGGCTCAGGATAACAAAAAAGCTCAGAATAACTACCGTGTTTAATAACCCAATAAAAGCAATGAAACCCTGGCGGGGATCATAGGACGGTCCTCGCTTTCTTATTGCCCTATAAGTCCTAAAAAACATAATATGGCTTAAAAAAGTCCGCCAAAAGCTAAATAATGCGAAAATATATGCTAAATTACCTAAATTGGTCTTAAATTATAGTAAATATTTCCTTCAATTATGACGATACAATAATTGGAACTATTTCATGCAAAGGGGGAGGTAAATCTAAACCGGGGAACCCACATACCTGACTAGCAAAACTGAGTTTCAAGAGTACTATGAAGCGGCCCGCAAGGACGTGGGCCAGCAAAATTCAAGGAGGAATTTTTAAATGATTATCAACCACAATATCGCTTCACTAAACACCTACCGGCAGTTGTCTTCGAACAATGTACTGCAAAACAAATCACTGGAAAAACTGTCTTCCGGCTTGCGCATCAACCGCGCCGGCGACGACGCCGCCGGGCTGGCCATCTCCGAAAAAATGCGCGGCCAGATTAGGGGCCTGGACCAGGCCTCCAGGAACGCTCAGGACGGAATTTCATTGATTCAAACCGCTGAAGGCGCCCTGAACGAAACCCACAGTATTCTGCAAAGAATGAGAGAGTTGGCTGTACAGTCTTCCAACGACACCTATACTTCTGCTGATCGGTTTGAGATCCAAAAAGAAGTCGATCAATTGGCGGTGGAGATCACCCGAATTGCCAACAACACCGAATTCAATACCCAGAAGCTCTTGAATGGGGGCATTACAACCGCTGGCATCGGAGAAAATGTTTTCCAAATCGGCGCCAACGCCAACCAGAGTATCTCGATCAATGTCGGAGCCATGGATGCTAAAACACTGGGTGTCTCCAGGGATATCGTGGTTTCTGCCACCGGCACTGTTGGTGTTGATGCTGACCTGGCCAGCGCCACCTTCAGCGGAACCTTCGGTAACGGGATTGTAAACGGCAATGTTGCGACCATCGCTTATACAGCTGCCGTACCCGGGGATGCCGGTTCTGTATCTGAAGTTACGGGTGCAAGTAATTTTGCTTCAGCTTCTTTAGCAGCTATTAATGCTGACACCTCCATGACTATTACGGTAGGTGCGACAACATATACGATAGACAATGCAGCTCTGAAAAGCTGGGATAATGCAGTTGGACATCAGACCATTGGTGATGCCATGACCTTTTTGGGAGCGGCCAGTGACGGGGGAACCGGCACGCTGGCAGATGTTGCGACTATTAGCAACAATGGCACCAATATCACTATTACCTTAAACAATCCCGGTGCTACAGCTCTCACAGTAAATTATTCCGGTACCGATGCTGCGACTGTGGCTGGAGTCTTTGGTATGGCAAATGGCTTGACCGATACTGGTGATGCGGTTGTACAGGCTGCCAGCGCTCGTTACGATATTACCAGTTCGGTGGGCTTTTCCCAGACCGTTACCATCAGCGATCCTACTGCTACCAGCATTACTATCAGTTCCGGCAACTTTAGCGGCATGACTCTGAATGCCGATGTAGGTAAGACCCTGGCTGATATTGATGGCGCAACCGTAACCATTGCTACCATCAGCAGTGTGTCCGCTGCCGCAACATTTTCCAATGGAGCCCTGGTGGACGAAGCCGTGACCCTGGCGGGAATTGATGTATCTTCACATGCCGCCGCCAATACCGCCATAGATGTTGTTCAAGCGGCTATAACCACCGTATCAGCCGAACGGTCTAAATTGGGTGCTTACCAGAACAGGTTGGAACATACCATCAACAACCTGCAGACCTCTTCTGAGAACTTGACTGCTTCCGAGTCCCGGATCCGCGACGTCGACATGGCCAAGGAAATGATGGAGTTCACCAAGATGAACATCCTGTCCCAGGCCGCCACCGCCATGCTGGCTCAGGCCAACCAGACACCGCAAAATGTGCTGCAGTTGCTCAGATAACATTTAAACTCCCCATACCGGGCTCTGGCCAACGCCAGAGCCCTTTTTTCCCAAAAGGGTACATAAGGAAGGGGGAGATTCTCCGGTGTCCCCTCCAGAACTTCGTTGAAGTGAAGCGGGTTTGAGCGAGATAGACACCAGGGTGCGAATACCCCGGGATGTGGGAAAAACATCGATGCCCCTGCAAAAACCCTTATTTGATTAGATATAGGCAAATCCATGGTTAAGAAGAATTATCGTTGAAATGTCTCGTATTCCTACTTATTTCAACTGTTTTCTGCTCAGTGTCAATCAGAATGAATCAGCGTGATCTGCGTCCTATTATATCGAGTGTATTGTTTTTAAGAGCAGAATTAGCATCAAAATTACAATTACGGAGCTGAGGTATGGATGGATTATGAACTTAATTGGACCTGCGGGCCGCTGATCCTGGCAGAGACTATCCGGGAAGGTCTGGACTGCGTGGTGGCCCTGTTGCAGGATGATGAATATGCCGATTCCGCCAATGTGCTGGAAGAAGCCATACAGGGCATTGCGGCCATCGAAGGAGCACTTTATCCCCAGCTTCCCGACAAGAGCCGGGACTCAATGTCCGCCTATTCCCTTGAACTGCATCACGCCGTCGCTGCCGCTCAATCTTATTTCGCTAGCGGCCACTGGGAACTGCTGGAACAACTGTGCCGCGATTGCCTGCTGCCCCGTTATGAAACCTGGCTCAACGAACTCTACCGCCTGCTCGCCCGGCACTGCTATTGCTAAGGGGAAGCACAAGGGACGGCTGCATTTGTTATGCATGAAACAACTGTACCCGGGAGTGATAGGGGACGGGGTTGCTGTCAGCCTCAAGGCTGACAGCAACCCCGTCCCCTATCACTCCCGCCCTATGTATTCTGGGTTCCTTTTTATTGTCATCCTGAGCGCCTTTTTATTGTCATCCTGAGTGCCTTTTTATTGTCATCCTGAGCGCAGCGAAGGATCTTAACCGGGGGCAGTTCGCTACGCGAAAGATCCTTCGCTGCACTCAGGATGACAAAACCGGGGGGCTTGACAAAGAAGGGGTAAAGCCTCCGGGTCTGTTAAGAAGGGGCGTTCCCTGCTGCGCTAATAATAAATCAGCGTAATCTGCGTCAAATTATTTGGCGGATGCGTTATCATTCTTACCAGGGTGTATGCCTAAACTACCAGGTCAATCTGCTGCACGGTGCCTGCGGAGCCGTTTTCGCGGAGGAAGATGCTGCTTTGACGCACATAGCCCCGCGTCTTCATTGCTGCTGTTGGTGATGGTGAAAGGGGTGTCGATGTTTCCCAGCATGATGGCACCCACCCCGGCGTCGCTTACAGATATCAGCCTATCATTACCCTCTTCATCTTTGCTCCAGATTTTCAGGCGGGCATAAACCGAGTCGCCCTCGTCGATCCAGCCATTGCCGTCTTCATCGTAGAGAGCCAGCTCGGCGAAACCGTTGCCTGTAGAGGGGCCAAACAGCTCAGCTGCCGTTGTTGATGATGCCGTCGCCATTCTTATCCAGGGCCAGAAAGCCGCTGCCCGGTCTCACAAAGGCAATCTGTTCCAGAATGCCGTCGCTGTTCAAGTCAAAAGCGTAGCTCCGCTGGGTTAATGAGGCTGCATGGCCCTGATAATTGATCACCAGCGGGTCCACCGCTTTGGCGTCGCCGGCCCGAAAATGGATCTCGCTCTGGACGGTAAATTCACGGCTCATGGTGAGCTGCAGGGAGATATTGATTTCCTGCCCATCGGCGGTTTTTACTATGCCCCGGGCCTGAAAGCTGGTCTGCTCGGCTTCATGATAATAGGAGCGGGCGTCATACCTCAATCCCCAGCCAAACCGGGCTGGAGCCGGCTGCCCCCCATTTGCCGAGCCGGGTAATTTGAGATTGCCTGGCTGCCGGGTTTTCAATTCTTTGGGGAGCACAAAGCGGAACCTTTTCCCGGTCAACTTCTCCAGAAGCATTTGCACTAAGGTGAGCTTCAGCTTATCCTCCATACTTAATTGCAGGAGGCTATCTTCATCCTCGCCGCCCTGCACCTGGCCGGCCTCTGCAGCCGCGGTGGAAATCTCCACCCGGTCCGGGGCGGGCCGCATTGCTGCCGGACTGCTGGTCAAGGACGCTGCTGGCCGCGGATCAACCCACTGCTGCAGCCGTTCCTCATTAATGCTCTGCTCCTGGTAACTGCGCCGGGACATCATGGTTATTTCACTACTGGCGATTATCATGTGGCTAACCTCCTTTACAAGCAGGATTGGTTTTAGCGGATAAGATCCTTCGCTTCGCTCAGGATGACAAAAAAGGGGCTCAGGATGACAAAAAGCTCTAACGATGACAAAACCGGGGGGCTTTCCTTCGGGCGTAGCTCTCAGGGTAACAAAACCGGGCTCAGGACGACAAAAAGGGTTCAGGATAACTCCAGATGGCAGCGCCCTGTCATTCTGAGCGCACCCCCCCCTGTCATTCTGAGCGCAGCGAAGAATCTTTCGCGAAGCGAACAACTCCCGGGGGAAGATCCTTCGCTCCGCTCAGGATGACAAAAAAAGGGCTCAGGATGACAAAACCGGGGCTCAGGACGACAAGAAAAGGGTTCAGGATGACACCAGATGGCAGCGCCCTGTGATTCTGGGCGCGCACCCCCCCCCTGTGATTCTGGGCGCGCACCCCCCCCTGTGATTCTGAGCGCACCCCCCCCTGTCATTCTGAGCGCAGCGAAGAATCTTTCGCGAAGCGAACAACTCCCGGGGGAAGATCCTTCGCTCCGCTCAGGATGACAAAAATAGGGCTCAGGATGACAAGGGGTGGATTTCTGCTGCGGAGTATTGTTCATCACTGCCGCCAGAGAACCGGTTCTGTGCCCATCGGTTCTGTGCCCATAATTAATACAAACCGGGACTATTGGCTAAAATTATACTATATTAATATTATCGTAGGCCTAAAGACACACCTTGAGCCGGTAAATCCTGAGCTTGAGGGGCCTTGCAAGCAGTATTATAGCCATTTAAGCTTTTGTGCAAAAATCACGATAAATTTCATTAAACTCAAGGAGCAAGGAGGCGCAAATTCTATGAGGGTCGAAGCCAACAAGATGACCCTGGACTATCGTCCGAGCCAAGGTGAGATAGCACGCAAGGCTCCCGAAACACGCGGCCTCCAGAACGGAAGAAATCGCCGAATCGGGGAAGGCCCCCATCGACGGAGCCGAATTAAAGCGAGGCAATCAATGAATTAAACCGATTTTTTTCTTTTTACCGCCTGCAGTTTACGGTGCATGAAGCCAGCGGCCGCTACCAGGTTAAAATGGTTGATGAAAATACCCGGGAGGTGATTCGGGAATGGCCTGCAGACACTATCCTGGCGATTTCTGCCCGCTTCAAGGAATTGCTCGAAGAAGATCTGGGCATCTTGCTGGATACCCGTATTTAGAAAACATTTCTTCAACAACCGCAAGTCATTATTCAGGTTTAGGAGGGGAAAATGCAGGAAAATCTTATGATGTATGAGAAATATAAAAAGACCAGTGTGGAGACCTCCTCCCCGGGGAAGCTTCTCCTTATGCTTTATGACGGCGCCATCAAGAGGGTCGAGGCAGCCATGGCGGATATTGGTGAGCAGCGTATTGCTGAAGCACATGGGCATATTGTCAAAGCCCAGGACATTGTCCTGGAATTGCGCAACACCTTGAACATGGAATACAGCATAGCGGAATCCCTGTGGCAGCTTTATGATTTCTTATATACGCAGCTGGTCGAGGCCAACATCCATAAGGATAGGCAGCAATTGGAACAAGTTCTGTCATTTCTGACCGAGCTGCGCGAAACCTGGCAAGAGGCTCTCCGCCAGGCCGGGCCGACCGGAGCCATGTCGGAACAGATGCGTTTTATCAATATAACCGGCTAGACCGGTGTGGAGATCATATGAATAACACCATCACCCATATCCGTCTCCTCAGACAATATTTTGCTGATCTGGAGCTGATTGCTCAGCAACAGGCGGATCTGCTGGGTGCTGCCCATACCGATCAGGCTGATAATACCATCGCTCAACTGATGAGTTTAATTGAACAACGCCAGCAGATCATGAACCAAATTGATGCTCTTCGGGTGCTGCATAAACAGGCAGAGCCGGCCCTACAGGATGCGGCTCTATTTGCTGCTGTTAGGAATGAAGAAGCGGCCATAAGGGCCAGCATCACCGCCATTCAAGCCCATGATGAGGCCTGCCGGGATACCCTGCGGCGGTTTTTGCAGATGGCAGGGGCCCAGTTGGGCCAGGCCCGTAAGAACATACAGGCCCTAAAATACTATACCGGGTCAAGCGAGCCTGCAGATGCGCACTTCTTTGACCGCCATAAATAAAACGGCCGTCGATGTTCATATACGATGGGGGAGATTTATATGGTCAGGCCACTGTTAGACGAGATCGTTGCCAATTTCAACCTGCAGCTGCAGCTTTACCGAGAAATGGGGGAGCAGTCGCAACGGCAACTGGCGGCTCTGCAAGACAGCTTAAGCTATGAGGACCTCAACCCTATCCTGGATCGGCGTCGGCAGCTGCTGCAGGATCTGGATCGATTGAATGCGCGCAATCGAGAAATACAGCAAGAGGTGCTCAATAAGCTGGATCTTAAAGGGTTTACCCTGTCCCAACTCAAGCAGCGCCTCGACAGTGATGAACTGGCTCCTTTAGAACTGCTTATCGACCAGCTGGGCTTGCTGTTGCGCCGCATCACGGCCACCGATAATCAGAACCAGCGTCTGATGGCTATGAGGCAGGTGGCGGGGATGGAAAAGAAAGCGCCTGTGGCAAATCACATCCAGGTGCGCCAGGCTTATGAGCAGGCTGTGCAGCAAAAAAAGGATAGGGACAGCAAATCGGAATAAATGGCTTCAAATAAGCTGTAATCGGCCAGGAAGAGTAGTCTTCTTGCCTTTTTTTTGGCAACGTATATAACCAGCGTCTGATGGACAGGCGGCAGGTGGCAGGGATGGAAAAGAAAGCGCCTGTGGCAAATCACATCCAGGTGCGCCAGGCTTATGAACAGGCCGTGCAGCAAAAAAAGGATAAGGGCAGCAAATCTGAATAAATGGCTTTAAACAAGCTGTAAACGGCCAGGAAGAGTAGTCTTCTTGCCTTTTTTGTTGGCAACGTATATAATAGGCAGTACGGGTCAGCGGGTATACTGGGTCACAAGGTATGCTTTAGACCGGGAAAGCAATTTAAAGTTAAAGCGAGGGATTTTATCACATGTTTGAGGACAAGAGTTTAATATGCGAGGACTGCGGGCAAGAGTTCATCTTTACTTCCGGTGAACAAGAATTCTATCATCAGAAGGGATTTGAAAACCAGCCCAAGCGCTGTAAAGAATGCAGGATACAGCGCAGGAATTCCCGCAATGGTAAGAGCCGTGAGATGTTTGAAGCGGTATGTGCTAAATGTGGAGCTGAGACCCAGGTTCCCTTTAGACCGGTGGAAGATAGACCTGTTTACTGTCTGCAGTGCTTCCAGGAACAGAGGCAGGCAGCATTTTAATAAGCGGCTAGACCGGGCTTTAAGCCCGGTTTATTTTTTGCTCATTTATGGATATTCGCCGCCCGTTTGTATACAACTAATAATAGGCAAATCTAACTGGAGAAAATATGCGACCCATTGTAAAATAGAAGGTAACAACGGGAAAGGAGTGGTTGCATGAGGTTCGAAATCAGAGGCAAAAACATCGATGTAACAGAAGCCCTCAAGGAATACACCACCAAGCGGCTTTCCAAGTTGGAGAAATACTTCGATGACACCCGTGATGCTCAGGTTGCCATGTCCGTAGAGGGAGACCGTCACAAAGTGGAGGTGACAATACCGTTAAACGGGATCATTCTGCGGGGAGAAGAATCCAGCGACGATATGTACAGCTCCATCGACCTGGTCGAAGAGAAGCTGGAGAAGCAGTTGGACAAATACAAAACCAAACTCAATAAAAGCCACCGTGCTTCTGGCTTGAAAAAGGCCCTGCTGGAAAACTCCTCCGCTGTCAACGCTCCGGTGGAAAAGTTTAAAATCGTACGCACCAAGCGATTCGCTTTAAAGCCCATGGATGAAGAAGAAGCCATCATGCAGATGAACCTTTTGGGACACAACTTCTTTGTATTCTTTAATGCCAATACCGATGAGGTGAATGTGGTTTACAAGCGCAAGGACTGCAATTACGGCCTGATTGAACCCTGGTTCGATTAGTTGCCGCGGCTTTGGCAGAGTGCTACTATAGAAATATCGAATAAATGCAATACAAGGAACCGTAAGGTTCCTTTTTTTTGAAGTGAGGTATATGCAAAATGTTTAAGAATTTTATTAAAAAGCTGCTCGATGACACGGAAAAAGAGGTGCGCAAATACAGTAAAACGGTGCAGATCATCAATAGCCTGGAGCCGCAGATGCAGGCCCTGCCGGAAGAGGCTTTCCCCTTAAAAACCCAGGAATTCAGAGATCGCCTGCAAAATGGGGAAACCCTGCAAGAGCTGCTCCCGGAGGCCTTTGCCCTGGTAAGAGAAGCGGCGCGACGCACCCTGGGCATGCGCCATTTTGATGTTCAGCTCATCGGCGGCATGGTATTGCACGATGGTCGTATTGCCGAGATGAAAACCGGTGAGGGCAAAACCCTGGTGGCCACCCTGCCCGCCTATCTGAATGCCCTGGAAGGCAAAGGGGTGCATATCGTTACCGTCAACGACTACCTGGCCAGCCGTGACGCCAATTGGATGAGTCCCATATATCAGTATTGCGGCCTGTGCGTGGGGTTGATTGTACACGGCCTCAATTATACGGAAAGGAAAATGGCCTATCTCAGCGATATCACCTATGCCACCAACAATGAATTGGGTTTTGACTATCTGCGTGACAATATGGTGCCCGCTGCCGAGAATATGGTGCAAAGAGACCTCAATTATGCCATCATTGACGAGGTCGACTCCATCCTCATCGACGAAGCCCGCACCCCCTTGATTATCTCCGGGGAGGGCGACAAGCCCACCGGACTTTACTATCAAATCGCCAAATTTGTGCCCCGCCTGGCAGTAGAGCAGGATTATATCGTGGATGAAAAAGCACATCTGGCCACCCTGACCGAGGAGGGGGTGCGCAAGGTGGAGAAAAGCTTTGGCATTGATAACCTGTCCGACAACATGGAAGTGGCCCATCATATCAATCAAGGCCTGAAGGCCCATGCCCTGATGAAACGGGATCGGGATTATGTAGTCAAAGACGATCAGGTCGTTATAGTTGATGAGTTTACCGGGCGCTTAATGTTTGGGCGCCGTTACAGCGACGGACTGCATCAGGCCATAGAGGCCAAGGAAGGGGTTAAAATCGAAAAGGAATCGCAAACCCTGGCTACCATCACCTTCCAGAACTATTTCCGCATGTATCAAAAGCTGGCCGGGATGACCGGTACCGCCAAAACCGAAGAAGAGGAATTTCGCAAGATTTACGGCATGGATGTTCTCGCCATCCCCACCAATATGGAGATGATCAGAGATGACAAACCTGATGTGATATACCGCACCGAGGCCGGCAAGTTCAATGCCGTGATTGAGGATATCGTAGAGCGCCATCAACTCGGCCAGCCGGTCCTGGTAGGCACCATCTCCATTGAAAAATCGGAGCTGTTGAGCAATCTCTTGAGCAAGCGCGGGGTCAAACACCAGGTCTTGAATGCCAAGCACCATGAGAAAGAAGCCCAGATTATTGCCCAGGCCGGTCAAAAGGATGCAGTGACCATTGCCACCAATATGGCGGGCCGCGGTACCGATATCGTACTCGGGGATGGGGTGCAGGAACTGGGCGGTCTGTATGTACTGGGAACCGAACGCCATGAAGCCCGGCGCATCGACAATCAGCTGCGGGGGCGTTCCGGTCGTCAGGGAGATCCCGGCTTATCCCGTTTCTATGTATCCCTGGAAGACGATTTAATGCGTTTGTTCGGCGGCTCCACCATCGAGGGGATCATGGATCGTATGGGAATGGATGACGATATGCCCATTGAGCACAATATGGTCAGCAAAGGCCTGGAAAACGCGCAAAAAAAGGTGGAATCCCGCAACTTTGGTATAAGAAAAAACGTCCTGGAATACGATGATGTTATTAACCAGCAAAGGGAAGTGATCTACGGGGAGAGAAAAAAGGTCCTCTCTGGAGAAGACCTTAAAGAGACGGTCTCCAGTATGATCGATGATGTCATAGATGCAGTGGTGGAGTCTTTTGCCGGAGAGGCCAAATGGTCTGATGAATGGGATTTGAACGGGTTGATGACCTACCTGGAGCAGCATGTTATTCCGGCCCCGGGCTTCACGGCGGAGAGCTTGAAAGGGCAAACCCGGGAAGCAGTCAAGGAGTTCTTGCAGGAACAAACCCACAGCCTTTATGAAAGCCGGGAACAGGAAATGGGTGCAGAAATCATGCGTGAACTGGAACGGCGCATTCTGCTGCACTTCATTGATCAGAAGTGGATGGATCATATAGATGCCATGGATCAGCTTCGCAATGGCATTTCCCTGCGTGCTTACGGGCAAAAAGACCCCCTGGTGGAATACAAATTTGAGGCCTATGAAGCCTTTCAGGCTATGGTATACAGCATCAAGGAAGATGTGGTGCGTTTTGTGCTGCGGGTCAAGGTAATGCAAGCACCCGAAGAGCGCAAGACAGTAGTCTACAGCAACAGTGAGGAAGGCAGCCGCAAACCGGTGCGCAGCAAGAAAATCGGGCGCAATGAGCCCTGTCCCTGTGGCAGTGGCAAAAAGTACAAACAGTGTTGTGGAAGAGAGGGTAATTAATGGATATTGCGACACTCATCGGATTGCTTATCGGTATTGCCGGTTTGGTCGGGGGATTTCTGCTGGAAGGCGGCACTGCCGGCATGCTCTGGGTGCATACCGCCTTTATCATAGTTGTGGGCGGTACGATAGGGGCGACCATAATCGGATACTCCATGGATGAACTGAAGAAAATGGGGTATTTTTTCAAACTGGTATTCAATGATAAAAGAATTGATTATTTAAGCGTCCTGGAGACCCTGGTTGAAACCGCCGACAAGGCTCGGCGTGAAGGACTGCTCAGCCTGGAGAGCCAGCTGGCAGAGATCGATAGTCCCTTTATGGCCCGGGGTCTGCAGCTGGTTATTGATGGCACCGATCCGGAATTAACCCGCAGTATGCTGGAAATGGAAATCGAAGCCTTTGAAAAAGAGGAGCTGGTCGGTTCGCAAATATTTATGACCGCCGGCGGTTTTGCCCCCACCATGGGTATTATCGGTACTGTCATGGGGCTGGTGCATGTTCTCAGCAATCTAACCGATCCTGATCAACTGGCCGGGGCTATAGCGGTAGCCTTTCTGGCCACCCTCTACGGGGTTGCATCAGCCAATGTTATCTGGATACCTTTTGGCACCAAGTGCAAAATGAAGGCTAACAAGCAGGTGTTGTTGATGGAATTGATCCTGGAAGGGGTCTTATCCATTCAAGCCGGAGAAAATCCCCGTGTTATCAGGGAGAAATTAATGACCTTCCTGCCCACCGACATCCGCAAAGCCTCCGATGAGCAGCAGAAAAAGCTGGAAATGGGGATGTAGCTCATGGCTCGATCCAGTCGCAGAAAAAAGAAAGGTGATCATGGTGAAGAAAGCGGGGGTATGGAGCGCTGGTTGATTACTTATGCTGATCTGATCACCCTGTTGCTGATCTTCTTTATCCTCATGTATACCATGAGCCAGGTGAATGTGCAAAAATATTCGGCAGTGGCTAATTCCCTCAGTCTGGTTTTAACCGGTCAGGCCATGTCGGTTTTGGATACCCAGGGGCCTTCTTTAATTGAAGGCTTATCCGGTCAGGATATGCCCCAGAACCAGGACAGCATAGAACAGGCGCAATTGGAAGAAGTGAAACAACTGGTGGCAGAATTTATTCAGGCCAAGGACCAGGAAGCCGAACATGGCATAACCAGCAGCCAGGCCACCAGGCTCAGTGAACATATTATCGTTTATGAGCAGGAGCGCGGTCTGGTGATAAGCTTTAAGGATGCCCTGCTATTTCCCAGCGGTTCTGATCAGTTGACCGCACCGGCCCGCGACATCATTGTCGAGCTGGGCCAGGCCCTGGTGCTCTTGCCCAACTATATTCGGGTGGAAGGGCACACCGACGACCTGCCCATAAAAACCAATCGCTTTGCATCCAACTGGGAACTTTCGGTATTGCGGGCTGCTACGGTGGTGCATGTTTTGAGCGAAGCGGCCCACATCCCTCCTGACCGGCTGGCCATCATCGGTTACGGGCAGTACCGTCCGCTGGTTCCCAACGAAAGCGATGCTTTCCGGGCCATGAACCGCCGTGTGGATATCGTTATTCTCAAGAAAAAATACGATTATTTCGAACCGCCCCGCCTGCAGGAGGGGGCCCCAAACGGCGATGCTGCTCTGCAGTAAACCGGCCTTCAATCATTACCTGGCGGTGACTGCTTGCATTAAGGTTTAAAAACATGCTAACTTAAAGTCAACCATAAATATTAAAGTAAACCACCGGCTTATGATATCCGGTGGTTTTACGAGAGATTAGAATTTTTAGTGAAGGGGGAAATGGATTTGTTGGAGGATCCTAAATCAACCTGTCAGGAAATGATTATGCGTTTGACCGAAATGGGGAATTCTCTTTGACATCGCCAACTTGAGGCAGCAGATCTTACAATTGGAGGAACAGACCACCCGGGATGGCTTCTGGGATGACCATCAAGAGGCCCACCAGGTCAACAAGCAGATCAGGCATTTACAGGAAGAGGTAGACCGCTACCAGCAGTTGCTGGAAGAGGCCTGTTATCTGCGGGAAATGCTGGAGATGGCCGATAATGAGCAAGATTCGGAGTTGCTCCAAGAGGTATCAAGAGAACTGGAAGACCTGCAGCAACGCTTCCGGGAGTATCAGCTCCTGATTTTGTTTTCTGGCGAACATGATAAAAGTGATGGCATTGTTTCCTTGCATGCCGGCGCCGGCGGTACTGAAGCCCAGGACTGGGTGGAAATGCTTTTGCGTATGTATACCCGTTGGGCGGAAGCAGCCGGGTACCAGGTGCAGGTTTTATATCTGCTGCCGGGTGATGAGGCCGGGGTGAAGAGTGTGACCCTGCTAGTTAAAGGTGATTATGCTTATGGCAAGCTGAAATGCGAGCAAGGGGTGCATCGCCTCATTCGGGTGTCCCCTTTTGATTCCACGGGCCGCCGCCACACCTCCTTCGCATCCTTGAATGTTTTGCCGGAAATCAGTGCCGAGGTACAGATAAAGATCAACCCCGAGGAACTGCGTATCGATACCTATCGCTCCAGTGGGGCCGGTGGGCAGCATGTCAACAAAACCGATTCGGCGGTGCGCATCACCCACATCCCCACCGGGATAGTGGTGCAGTGCCAGAATGAACGTTCACAGCATGCCAATCGCCTGGCGGCCATGAAGATCTTAACCGCGCGCTTATATGAGTTAAAGCAGAAAGAAATCGAAGCAAACCTGGAGAACTTAAAAGGGGAATATAAAGAAATCGCCTGGGGCAGCCAAATTCGCACTTATACCTTAAACCCTTTCAGCCTTATTAAGGACCATCGCACCGGCTGGGAAGAAGGCAATGTGCAGGCGGTGTTGGATGGCAAGCTGGATGATTTTATCTATGCCTGTCTGGCCAAAAAGGCGGAAAAATAAAAACGAGGTGGCTATGGTGAAAGATTTCGGTCAACAGCAGGTACAGCTGCTGGAGGATCAGGCTCGCGAGGTGCGCCGGCAGATAATAACCATGCTGGGGCAGGCCGGTTCAGGCCATACTGGCGGTTCCCTGGGGGCGGCTGACATTGTAACCGTGCTTTATTTTTGGGAAATGAATATTGACCCGGCCCGGCCTGATTGGGAAGATCGGGATCGTTTTGTGCTCAGCAAAGGCCATGCTGCGCCGTTGCTGTACGCTGCCCTGGCCGGACGGGGTTTTTTCCCGCCTGAATACCTGCCCACTTTGAGGAAGCTGGGCAGTCCTTTACAAGGGCACCCTGATCGCAGCAAATTGGCCGGGGTGGAAGCCTCTACCGGATCACTGGGACAGGGCATTTCCTGGGCGGTGGGCATGGCCCTGGCAGGCAAGCTGGATGACAAGGATTATCGTGTCTATACCCTTTTGGGCGATGGGGAACTGGAAGAAGGCATGGTTTGGGAAGCTGCCATGGCTGCTGCCCATTACCGGCTGGACAATCTGGTCGCCTTTATTGATTTTAATGGTTTACAGATTGACGGGCCGGTAGGGCAGGTCTTATCCCCGCTGCCTATTCCCAGTAAATTTGCGGCCTTCGGCTGGGAGGTGCTGCAGATTGACGGCCATGATCTGCGCCAGATTATGCAAGCCTTACACTGCGCCCGCCAGGTCAAAGGCAAGCCTACTGCCATTGTCGCCCGAACCATCAAAGGCAAGGGCTGCTCCTTCATGGAAAATCAGGTGGACTGGCATGGGGTCGCACCCAAGGGCGAAGAGATTGAACAGGCCCTGGCTGAACTGCAGGATTGAGCGCATTTTGAGAAATTTAACTATTGGCCCCGGCCAATATGACATAAAGCTGTTAAGGAGGATATTGCCTTGGAAAAACAGGCTACCCGGGACGCCTATGGAAAGGCCTTAGTGGAACTGGGAAAACAACATGGGGATGTGGTGGTGCTGGATGCTGACCTATCCAAGTCCACCAAAACCGCCCAATTTGCCAAAACGTTTCCCCGGCGCTTTATCAATGCCGGGATTGCGGAGCAGAACATGATGGGCATGGCGGCCGGGTTGGCCAGCGCCGGGAAAGTGGTGTACGCCAGCACCTTTGCCATATTTGCCACCGGACGCGCCTTTGAAGCAGTGAGGAACTCCATCGCCTACAGTAAAATGAATGTCAAGATTTGCGCCACTCATGCCGGCTTGACCGTTGGGGAAGACGGCGGTTCTCATCAAAGCGTGGAAGATATAGCTTTAATGCGCTGTGTGCCCAATATGACTGTGATTGTTCCCGCCGATGGGGTGAGCGCCAGGCAGGCAGTTTTCGAGCTCTATAAGCTGCAGGGACCGGCCTATCTGCGCCTGGGGCGCCCGGCAGTACCGGTCATATATGATGAAGCCACGCCCTTCTCGATTGGCAAGGCCAGGGTGCATGGCCAGGGGCGGGATGCCACCATCATCGCTTGCGGCATCATGGTTGCCAAAGCCCTGGAAGCGGCCCAAATACTGGCCCGGGAGAATATCGAGGTTGCGGTGGTGGATATGCACACCATTAAACCCCTGGATGAGGAGGTCATCATCAGGCAGGCCCGGAGCAGCGGAGCCATCCTTACCGTTGAGGAGCACAGCGTCATCGGCGGCCTGGGCAGCGCCGTATGTGAGACGGTATCTGCCCACTTTCCGGTGCCGGTGGTGCGTATGGGTATTAATGATGTTTTTGGCCAGTCTGGTGAACCGGATCAACTGCTGGCTTACTATGGCCTAACTGTCGAAAAAATAGTGAAAAATGTCCGGGATTTATTAAGAAAAAAATAAAACATTAAAAGGATTTGTGGCTATTTTTGTAGAACCACCTCTTGAGGTGGTTTTTTTTATATTTTCTGGGAGGAAGATAGGTGTTAGTTCAGTTTTATAATGTCTCCAAGATATACCCCAAAGGAAAAGCACTGGATGATGTATCACTTAAAATAGATCGGGGCGAGTTTGTATTCTTAATGGGACCCAGCGGCGCAGGCAAATCAACCATGATTAAGATGATGTTCCGGGAGGAGGAACCGAGCCGGGGGCAGATCTTTATCGCGGAACGCAGCCTGGTTCGTATGAAACGCCAGGATGTCCCCAAGGTCAGGCGCAATATGGGGATTGTTTTTCAGGATTTTAAACTGCTGGAAAATAAGACCGTTTATGAAAATGTGTCCTTTGCCATGGAGGTGGTGGGCGCAGCGCAACGGGAAATCAAGCGGCGTGTGCCCGAGGTTCTGCAAATGGTGGGCTTGCAGGATAAACACAATTCTTTCCCCGGGGAGTTGTCCGGCGGCGAGCAGCAGCGGGTCGGCATTGCCAGGGCTTTAGCCAATCAGCCGCTGCTGCTGATTGCGGATGAACCCACCGGCAACCTGGATATTGATACTTCACTGGAGATTTTGGATCTTCTCGTCGATATTAACCGCAAAGGCACCACCATTATAATGGCCACCCACGATCGGGAATTGGTCAAAGCAGCTCACAAGCGGGTGGTGCTGCTGGAAAAGGGCCGAATTAAGGCTGATTATGCGCCCGGGGAGTACATGGTATGTTAAAGAACATCCTGTATTTCTGTCGTGAAGCACTGCAATCCATGCTGCGCAATCGCATTCTTTCCCTGGCCACGATCAGTACGGTAGCAATCTGTATTCTGATCCTGGGCATGGCTATACTGGCTACCTTGAATGCCAGTCGCATCATAACTCGCCTGGAGTCGGATCTGGAGATCATGTCCTACCTGAGCAGTGATTTGACTGCCAGCCAGATCAGCGACGTTGAAAAGGAATTGAAAGCGATCCCCGGGGTGGATACGGTCCGCTTTGTCTCCCGCGAGGAGGCTTTGCAGTATTTGCAGGAGACCTTTGGTGAAGACCGCTACAACCTGCAGCAAACCCTGGGCAAGAACCCGCTGCCTGATGCTTATGAGATCAAAGCCGTGGACCCGCATCAGGTGCCGGCTATCGCCGAGCAGGTGGAACAGGTGGCGGGCATCAGCAGGATTAGCTATGGCAAGGAACTGGTCAGCAATCTGTTTACAGCCACCAAATGGGTGCGCATCTTGAGTATGGCGTTTATTGTCCTGCTCTCGCTGGGAGCCATTTTCCTGATTGCGACCACTATTCGCCTGGCGGTATTTTCCCGCCGCAAGGAAGTATATTTGATGAAATTGATCGGGTCGACCGATTGGTTTGTGCGCTGGCCGTTTTTTATCGAAGGGATTTTACTGGGTACTGCCGGCGCCTTGATAGCCATTTTATTATTGGCGTTAGGCTATGGGACCTTGATAGGATCCGTACAAGCAGTGCCCTTTGTTCCGGTGGTTACCAATACCACCTTGCTGATTAAACTGTATGCCGGGCTGGTTCTGGTGGGAGCGTTCCTGGGTATTTTGGGCACCTACATATCGCTTAATCGCTTCCTCGAGGTGTGATCGCCAGCCCAAAAGTAAGAAAAAGGGGGGCTTTCTACATATGTCTTGCCGTAAGCGCAGCTTAGCCATGTTCATGGCCTTGATTTTTATATTAAGTTTTATCCTGCCGGTTTATGCTGATGAGATTGATGAGGCTCGCCAGAGGCTGCAGGATTTGAACCAGCAGATTAATGCCCAGCAGGCCAATGTGGATGGGGTCAAGCAGCGGCAACGCTCCATTATGAGCCAGATTCAGTCCCTGGACCAGAGCATCAAATCCGTTGAGCAGAATATCAATGCCTTGAACACGGATATTGGACAGCTGGAAAAGGTCATTGCCAAAACCCGGCAGGAGATCAGCCAGGAAGAAAAGGAACTGGATAAGCAGGTGGATATACTCGGCGAGCGCCTGGTTTATGTCTATGAAAAAGGCGGGCAGGCCTCTTATCTTGAGGTCTTGCTGGCTTCTACCGATATCAAGGATTTCCTCACCCGTTATGATATGCTGAAATACATAGTTCAAGGCGATGTTCAACTGATTGATTCCATAAATCAAACGCGCCGTGAACTGGAAGTAAAAAAGAGTGATCTGGAGGTTAAACAAAACCGACTGGTTTTAGCCCGGGAAGGGCATCAGAGCAACAAAATCACCCTGGCTTCTCAGCAAAACGATAAGAAAGCCGTCCTCAGCCAGGTGGAAAAAGAAAAGGCCTCTTTAGAACAGGCCCTGGCTGAATTGGAGGCAGCTTCCCGCGAGGTGGAAGCCTTGATCCGCAGAGCGCAATCCGGCAGCCAATTGGGGACCGGGGTTTTCACCTGGCCCACACCGGGTTATCGCGGTATTAATTCTGATTATGGCATGCGTTACCATCCCATTTTGAAGCAGCGCAAGATGCATACCGGCATTGATATCAACGCCTCCGGGGGAGCGAGTATTGTGGCGGCGGACAGCGGTACCGTCATATTTGCGGGCTGGATGGGCGCTTACGGGCAGGCCGTCATCATCGACCACGGTGAGGGCATATCCACTTTATATGGTCATCAGAGCAGTATTCTGGTCAGTTCCGGCCAGTCGGTTGAAAAGGGACAGAAAATCGGTAAAGTTGGCAGTACCGGTTGGAGCACCGGGCCGCACCTGCACTTTGAAGTGCGTATAAACGGGCAGCCCACCAACCCGCACAATTATGTTTAAATAACTTTAACTTTGGTACTCTGGTGCCTGGCACCAGAGCAACACAGGGACGTTCTTTTTGTTGGCTCTGCAGAGCCAACAAAAAGAACGTCCCTGTGTTGGGTTGAGAGCGCAGGGCAATCCCTGTCCTTGTTTGGGGTAAAAGACTAATCAGTGCTTTGCAACTGTGTTATTATATTCCTGTATGTTACAGTTGCCCTCATATATGTGACATTAATCTGCCGGTTGATTCTTTTGTAATAGATGAAGCTAGGATGGGGGAGGAAAGGTTTACATGGATGTCCTGTTGACGTTGTTGCCGGTGCTGGTGGTGCTGTTTCTGCTGGCGGCCTTGAAATGGCCCGCGGATATAAGCGGATTGCTGGGTTGGGTGGCGGCTATGGCTATGGCCATGTTGTTTTTCAACACCCCCTGGGAGGTGGCATCTACGGCCAGCCTGGCGGGGTTGGTCTGTTCTTTCCCGGTTTCTTTAATGGTGGGGACCTCAATATTTCAGATTACCTTTTTGGAGTGCACCGGTGCTCTGGAGCGGATTGTGGTTTTTGTAAAAACCATCGCCCGCAACAATCAGGTGGTACAGATTATGATCATTAATATGGGTATCGGCACCTTGCTGGTGGCAGTTGGGGCTACGCCGGTCTCTATCCTGCCACCCATCATGCTGGCCCTTGGTTATTCGACCTTTGTGGCGGTGGCTTTGCCGGCGCTGGGATTTGACGCCCTCTGCACCTATGCGCTTTTGGGGGCGCCCCTGGTAGTATTTGCCGATATGACCGGGACCCCGCTTACGCAGTCGGCCCTGGTGTTTTCCAAATTTATGCCTATCATTTCCACTTTGATCGGTTTTGGCATGCTGTGGGTGGTAGGGGGCTGGGCCAAGATGCGGGAAGGTTGTGTGCCCTGTATCATAGCTGGCGCCACCATGGGATTAACCGCTATTGCAGTAGCCCATATCGGCAAGGGTATTGTATTGACCGGGGTTATGGGCGGAGTTGCCACCATTCTGGTGATGATTATTTACCTTAAACTTACCGGTAATCGGGTCCTGGACAGACAAGACTTGCTGCCCCGGGACCGGGCCACGGAAAAATCTATGCCGCTGCTGAAGGCCCTGGGACCATGGCTTATCCTGATCGGATGCTGCCTGGTCATTAACTTTTGGAGTCCGCTTTACAGGCTTCTTTTCTCCCAAATGGCGATGCCCCTGGCCATAATCCCCGGAGGCAAGCCCATTATGACCCGTATGTTGTGGAATGCTTACACCTGGGTGATTATCAGCACCCTTCTGGCGGTGCCTTTTCTCACCCCCACCAAAGCGCAGTGGAAAGAGATTGGCAGCAAGTGGTTCAGGCGAGCGCCGCGGCCGGTCTTCTCCGCGGCTATATTTTTTGCTATTGCCTATGTGATGATGTATTCTGGTTACAGTTCTTCAGGAAGCGCCTGGGCCTTGCATGAACCGGGCAGCAACATGATATATATTTTGGCCACCGGCTCAGCCCATGTTTTCCAGGGTCTCTACCCGGCGGTAGCAGCCTACCTGGGTTTGCTGGGTGGCTTTGTCACCGGTTCGGAAGCATCTACTATCGCCCTCTTTGCGAAATATAATGCCATTACTTCTAATCTGTTGAACCTGGACAACCTGGTGGTGACCGCCGGAACAGCCATTGCAGGCGGCCTGGCCAGTGTTATCTCTCCGGCCAAATTGCAGAACGCGGCGGCCACCATAGATGCCCTGGGAACTGAATCCCAGGTGATTCGTGTAGCTATCGGGGTGTCCCTGGTGTTTACCCTGGTGGCGGCGATATTAACATTTTTATGGGCATAATGGGCGCGGGTATAAAGAGATGTCAGGAGAACCGTCCCCTTCACTGATCAAAGGTAAAGCAGGGTTTGGTCGGCATGCGGCGGAACAATGCGCCGGCCGCATATTTGTATTAATTGGATAATAGAATATATTGGTGGTGACGATTTGAACAAAGAGAGAAATACCTTGTTGCGGGGGCTTAACATCTTTTTTACTGCCATCGGTGTGGTGGTGGTGGTCGCTTTTATGGCCCTGATTGTGACCAGCAGCACCAGTCTGGGAACCCTGTTTAGCGTCATTGGATTGGTCAAAACCCAGTCCATATACCCGATCAACGGTGCGCAGATGCTGGAAGGTGCCGGGGCAGGCATTGTTGAAGCCCTGGATGATCCCTATTCCCGCTATCTTGACAAACAGACCTACCAGGATTTAAAGGTGAAGCTGGAGGCCAAGTTCGGTGGCATTGGGGTTTATGTTGGCCAGGACAATCAAGGCCGCATAAAGATTTATTCTCCCATTAAAGGCACTCCGGCTTATAAGGAAGGTATCAAGCATGGGGATATCATAGTCCGCATCAATGGGGAAAGCACTATTAAAATGACCTCTGATGAGGCTGCCCAATTGATGCGCGGCGACCCGGGCACACAATTGGAATTGGGAGTCTATCGTGAATCAGAAGGCAAGGAAATCAGTTTTACCATTGTTCGTGAAATCATAAATGTTCCCTCAGTGGAAGACAAAATCCTCGATGAACAGGTCGGAATAGGCTATATCAGCCTTAATCAATTCCATGCCCAATCGGCCCATGAGTTGAGCAGCAGTGTGGAAAAAATGATTAATGGGGAACAAGTAAAGGGCATTATCCTTGATTTGCGTGACAATGGCGGTGGAGACTTCAATGCTGCCGTGGATATTGCCGGCATCTTTTTGGATGGCAGCACGGTGGTGAGTGCGGCCGACGGCAAAGGCAATCAGCAGGTGTATAAGGCCTCTTTGGGGCAAGTGGATATCCCCCTGGTGGTATTGGTTAATCATGATAGTGCCAGCGCTTCGGAAATCCTGGCCGCGGCCCTGCAAGAAAATCAGCGTGCCGAGCTGGTGGGTGTGAAAACCTATGGCAAAGGCCTGGTGCAAACCGTATTTCCCCTGCATGACGGTGGAGCCTTGAAACTCACTACCCAAAAATATTTTACCCCCAACGGGACAGATATCAATCAGGTCGGCATCACCCCTGATTACGAGGTTCAAAACGATCCCAATAACGGCCAGGATCTGCAATTGGAAAAAGCAATAGCTGTTTTAAAACTTAAGCTGGGAATAAAATAATTTTAGCAACCAACTGGCACGCTCCCGGGTGGGTTTTTGAACCCAAAGGAGTGGACTGCTTGGAATCTGTCGGCAGCATCTGGCTGCAAATGGGGCGGGTATGGTGGCAAACCCTGTCCTCGCCGCTTTTTCTGCTGCTCTATCTGCTCATCTTTTTCCTCATCAGTCGTTCCTATGGACGCAGGAAGCCTGCAGACAATTCGGGGAAAAAGCCCTATGATTTTCTTCCCTCGACGTTCCTCTCGCTGCTATTCGGCCTGTGCGGGGGTCTGATCGGCAGTGCTTTGCTGACCATGGCCGGAATTGACCTGCGCAATATTAACATTTTGGCCTTATGGCTGCTTGCCCTGGGGTTGGCATTGATTCATCCGCGCCTGATCTGCTTCGCCTATGCCGGGGGGCTGTTGGCCTGGTTTGATTTGATGAGCTCTCAGCCGACCGGATGTGTTCCGCAGATTATTGGCCTGATAGCCATTCTGCACCTTATTGAAAGCCTGCTGATTCTTGTCGATGGCAGCACCCGACCGGGACGCGTGGAATTCAAAAAGCAGGGCCAGGCTGTGCAGGGATTGCAACTGCAGCGCTTCTGGCCCTTGTTGCTGGTCATCACTTGCTCCGCTGATATAGAGGGGGGTACTACTATGCCTGCCTGGTGGCCCTTGCTGAAATGCTATCCCCCGGCCAACCCGGACAGCCTGTATATCATGCTCCCGGTGCTGGCTGTCCTGGGCTATAGTGAGACTGTCAGCAGATCCACCCCCCGCCGGCAGGTTATCCGCTCCGCCCGCAATCTGGCTGTGTACAGCCTGACCTTATTGAGTCTGGCTCTGGGAGCCTCCGCTTTTCCCTTTCTCTGCTGGGCAGCCGCTTTATTTGCCCCCCTTGGTCATGAACTGCTTATCTGGTTGGGCAAACGCTGCTAAGGCCTCGCTTTTCCGATCTGAAATCAATCTTTCTATCCACTTTATTAACCATCGGTCACTGATCCGAATATACTATAGAAATCCCGCAGGAAAAGGGGTCTGGAATTGTTCTACAAAGGCAAAAGCAAGTATGTGCTCTCCAGCACATTTACCGAACAAGGCTTAATCAGTTGTCTGCCTGACCTGGTAGTGGGTCTACGGCGGGTATATATACTCAAGGGTGCTGCCGGCACCGGCAAATCCACCTTTATTCGCCTCACAGGGGAAGCCCTGTCAGAACGGGGCTATGAAGTGGAGTACTGGATTTCGGCTGCCGATGCCTTCAATCCTGAAGGCATCTATATTCCGCAGTTGGATACGGCGGTTGTCAACGGCAGCGGCGCCGCAGCCCTTGAACCCCGTTATCCCCATGTTACCGGTTATACGCTCTATCTCGGGGATTACCTGGAGCAGGATGCTATTAAGCAACAGGCTATGCAGATCATCGGCCACATCGAGCGCCGGGAAGAAAAGCACAAAGAGGCGGTGCTGCATCTACAGGCGGCTGCCCGCGCTCGTGCCATAATAAAAAGAGGCAATGCCTCTCACCTGAACCTGCAGAAGCTCTACAGCCTGGCAGATGAGCTCTATTGTGCCGCGACCAAACCTCTGCCCCGGGAAAAACACTATTTTGCCAGTGCCATGACTGCCAGCGGCTACATCAATTATGTAGGAGAAATAAGCGCAGACTGCCGGCAGCGGTTTATTCTGACCGGACCGACCGGCAGCGGCAAATCCACCATCCTGGCCGAAATAGCCGGGAAAGCACTGGCGCAAGGCCACAGCGTGGAATGCTACCACAGCGGGCTGGAAGCCGAAAGCCTGTTAATGATTATTCTGCCGGCATTCAGGACTGCCGTTATTGACGCCGGTGGCCTGCAACTGGCCGCAAAGGCGGGAGATAAGGTCATCAGCATGGAGGCCATCCTGAATGATTTTGATTCCGAGCAGGCCATGGCCATATACAGCTCCGTTGAGCGCGACTATGAAACCCTGCTCGGCAAGGCCCAGGAGGAATTGGAACAGGCCCGGCAGGAATTGAACGCCCTCAAGCGCCTCTACGCCAGCAAAATGGATTTTCAAGCCCTCGATAAACAACGCCTGCAGTTATTGGCAGAAATCCTCACCGATTAAGGAAGGTAGCGGGAGTCAGGGGGACGGCGAGTCAGGGGGACGGTGACTTTGACTCACCCTCGGGTGAGTCAAAGTCACCGTCCCCCTGACTCCGTCCCCTTTAACAGGAGGGCGAACATTTGTTATTATGAAGAGGTGAAGTCCAGGCTGCGAAGACCGGAAATAAGAGGTTAATAATGGAATTTAAATTGCATTCTTCATATCATGAAACCGGAGACCAACCCCAGGCTATCAGGGCCTTGACGGAGGGGCTTTCTGCCGGGCACAGGGAGCAGACATTGTTGGGGGTGACCGGATCAGGGAAGACTTTTACCATGGCCCGCATTATTGCTGAAATACAGCGACCAGCCCTGGTGATGGCCCCCAATAAGACCCTGGCCGGGCAACTTTATTCCGAATTCAAGCAATTCTTCCCCGACAATGCGGTGGAGTATTTTATCAGCTACTATGATTATTATCAACCCGAGGCCTATGTGCCGCATACTGATACCTATATTGAAAAGGACTCCTCTATCAATGATGAGATCGATAAACTGCGCCACTCAGCCACGGCTGCACTGCTGGAGCGGCGTGATGTCATTATTGTAGCCAGTGTATCCTGCATTTATGGCCTGGGGGCGCCGGACGATTACTATCGTATGGCTATTTCTCTACGCCCGGGGATGGAAGTGTCTCGGGACGACATCCTGCGCCGTCTGGTGGAAAACCATTACGAACGTAATGACTACGCTTTTAATCGGGGCAATTTCCGGGTGCGGGGGGATGTAATAGAAATATTCCCGGCCTCGGCGGGAGAGAAAGCCCTCAGGGTGGAATTATTCGGCGATGAAGTGGAGCGGCTGCTGGAGTTCAACCCAATAACCGGGGAGATCTTTGGCCGCCGGCTGCATACCATGATATTCCCGGCCTCACACTATGTAACCAGCCGGGAGCGCATGCTGGCCACCGCCGAGGATATTCAAGCCGAATTGGATACTCAGGTGGCACGGTTCAAGAAGGAAGGCAAGCTCCTGGAGGCGCAGCGCATTGAACAGCGCACCCGCTATGATCTGGAGATGATTAGAGAAATCGGCTACTGTAAGGGGATTGAAAACTATTCCCGCTATATTACCGGACGGGCCTCCGGGGAGCCGCCCTATACCTTGATCGACTTTTTCCCTCCGGATTTCGTCTTATTTATTGACGAGTCGCATATTTCCGTTCCCCAGATCCGGGGTATGTATGAAGGGGACCGCTCCCGCAAGCAAAACCTGGTGGAGTATGGATTCCGGTTGCCTTCGGCCCTGGACAACCGGCCCTTGCGATTTGCGGAATTCCAGGAAAAGGTCAATCAAGTCATCTATGTCAGCGCCACCCCGGGCGATTACGAGGTGGAGCGCAGCGCCGGGGTAGCCGAGCAGATTATCCGGCCTACCGGGCTGGTTGATCCCCACATACAAATAGTGGGGACCGACCATCAAATCGACGACTTGATGGAACGGATCAGACAAAAAACCGCCCGGGGATTCCGCGTTCTGGTCACCACCCTGACCAAGCGCATGGCTGAAGACCTGTGCGACTATCTGGCCGACAACGGCATCAAGGTGCGCTATATGCATTCAGATATCCAAGCCCTGGAGCGCCTGGAAATATTGCGTGCTTTAAGGGCCGGTGAATTTGATGTCCTGGTGGGTATAAACCTCTTGCGCGAAGGCCTGGACCTCCCCGAGGTGGCTTTGGTAGCCATTCTCGATGCGGACAAAGAAGGCTTTTTGCGTTCGGGGCGTTCCTTGATACAGACCATTGGCCGGGCGGCCCGCAATGTGGAAGGGCAGGTGGTGATGTATGCGGATCGCATCACCCCTTCTATGCAAAGCGCTATTGACGAAACCAACCGCCGTCGCACCAAGCAGATAGAACACAACCGGGTTTACGGGATAACCCCGGAGACCATTCATAAGGAGATTCATGCTTCTATTGAAGCTACTATAGCCGAGGACCCGGCCTCATATGACCTGGCCTTGTTTTCCCAGCTGGAAAAAGCGGAGCGCATCAAGCTGGCCGGGGAGATGCAGGCAGAAATGATAAAAGCGGCCGAGAGTCTTGAATTTGAGCGCGCTGCCGAGTTGAGGGATATGATTAAAAGGCTGTTAGAGCCGGCAGGCAGGGCCAAAAAGAAGGGGTCACGGCGCAGATAGCGGGATGGCGCGGGGGTGTTATAATTCGGGTTGAATACCAGCCAGCAGGCATTGCAGCTCCGGAATAAATGGGGGTAAAGGCGATCAGAAAGCCGAGACCGTCCATATTAAATCGAGTCCACCTTAGTATAGACAACGGTGGCCCAGCAAAAGAGCGGACCTTTTACGGAGCAGTTGCAATGACTGCGGGTCAAACCACGAAAGGCCGCGTTAAACAGCGGGGGGTGGATTAAGCTCGGTGGGTTCCTCACCCCTGACGCCCGACGACTTTGGAAATTATAAGGAAGGTAATATGAGAGATCATATATTTGTAAAAGGGGCTCGTGAGCATAATTTAAAAAACATCGATATCAAGATTCCTCGCGATCAGCTGGTGGTTTTCACCGGGGTATCGGGATCAGGCAAATCCAGCCTGGCCTTTGACACCATTTACAGCGAAGGACAGCGCCGCTATGTGGAATCGCTCTCCACCTATGCCCGGCAATTCCTGGGACAGATGGAGAAGCCTGATGTGGATTATATCGAGGGGTTGTCACCTTCCATCTCCATTGATCAGAAATCAACCTCCAACAACCCCCGCTCTACAGTGGGAACGGTTACCGAGGTATATGATTATCTGCGCCTGTTATTCGCCCGGGTGGGCCGGCCCCATTGCCCGCACTGCCATCAGCCCATCCAGCGCCAGACCGTGGACCAGGTGGTGGATACCCTGCTCGATTGGCCAGCAGGAACGCGTCTCAAGGTACTGGCGCCGGTCGTCAAAGGGCAGAAAGGGGAGCATAAAAAGCTGCTCCAGGACCTGTTCCGGGATGGCTTTGTGCGGGTGCTGGTGGATGGTTATGAATACACCTCCGATGAAGAGATAAAGCTGGAAAAGAACAAAAAACATGATATAAAGGCCGTGGTTGACCGGGTGGTGATAAAGGATGACATCCAGAGCCGTTTGGCGCAGTCCCTGGAGCTGGCTTTCGAACTCGGCGAAGGGGTAGTGGCCATCCACATCATAGGTGACGATGCGGAAGAAGAGCATATCTTCAGCTGTGATTTTGCCTGTCCCGACTGCGGCTTCAGCCTGAGTGAACTAAGTCCGCGCATGTTCTCTTTTAACAGCCCGTTTGGGGCCTGCCCGGAGTGTGACGGCCTGGGAGAAAAGCGCATTATTGATCCGGAGCTGGTTCTGGATCGGGATAAGAGTATTAAAGAAGGCGCGATAATACCCTGGTCCAACAATTTCTATACCTATTACAATCAAATCCTGGCCGGGATGGCGGAAAAAAACGGCATCCCCATGGACAAACCCCTCCATGAATTAAGCGAGGAGCATATCAGTACCATTCTCTATGGAAAAAACGGGGAACGCATCCGTATCAGTTATATCAACTCATATGGGGAACGTAATAGCTTTAGTTCCACTTATGAAGGGGTTATCACCAATCTGCGCCGCCGCTATCACGAAACTAAATCCGATGCCTCCCGGCAGGAAATCGAAAAATATATGACCACCACCCTGTGCCCGCGCTGTAAGGGCAAACGCCTGCGTGATGAAATCCTGTGGGTTTTGATCGGCGGCAGGGCCATAACCGATGTGACGGCCCTGTCCATCCGTGACAGCTATGAATTCCTGCAAACTCTGGTGCTGAGCCCCCGCGAGCAGACCATTGCCCGGCAGGTGATCAAAGAGATCCGGGAACGCTTGAAATTCCTCATGGATGTGGGTCTGGACTATTTGACCCTGGATCGAGCTGCGGGCAGCTTATCCGGTGGCGAAGCCCAGCGCATCCGCCTGGCCACACAGGTAGGCTCCAGCCTGGTAGGGGTGCTGTATGTTCTGGATGAACCCAGCATCGGATTGCATCCGCGCGACAATGACCGACTCCTGGGCACCTTGTGTCGCCTGCGTGATCTGGGCAATACGGTGATTGTGGTGGAGCATGATGAAGACGCCATGCGCCGGGCTGATTGTATTGTGGATATTGGCCCGCGCGCCGGCATTTATGGCGGGCGGGTGGTTGCCCAGGGCACCCTGCAAGAAATCATGCAGACACCCGAATCCCTGACCGGACAATACCTGTCTGGTCTCATGAACATCGAGGTGCCCGCCCGGCGCCGCCCCGGCACGGGCCGCAAGATAGTGGTGAAGGGCGCCCGGCAGCATAATTTAAAGAATATTGATGTGGAGATCCCCCTGGGAAAGATGGTGGTCATCACCGGAGTCTCCGGATCAGGCAAGAGCACCCTGGTGGAGGAAATCCTTTATCCCGCCCTGACCTGGCGCATCAACCGCCGCTCTCACTCCGGCAGCCGCCACAAGCAGCAAGGCCGTTATATGGATATTACCGGGGTGGAAGAGATTGATAAGGTGATCAACATTGATCAGGCTCCTATCGGACGTACCCCGAGGTCCAACCCGGCTACCTATACCGGTGCTTTCACTGGCATTCGCGAGCTTTTCGCCAGTACCGCCGAAGCCCGCATACGCGGCTACCAGCCGGGGCGCTTCAGTTTTAACGTCCGCGGGGGACGCTGTGAAGCCTGTTCTGGCGATGGCATTATTAAGATTGAGATGCATTTTTTGCCTGATGTGTATATCCCCTGCGAAGTCTGCAAGGGGAAACGCTACAACCGCGAAACCCTGGAAGTAAGGTATAAAGGCTATACTATTGCAGATGTGCTGGAAATGACTGTCGATGAGGCGGTAGACTGCTTTGCTAACATCCCGCCGGTACTGCGCAAACTCAAGGTATTGCAGGATGTGGGCTTGGGTTATGTCAAACTGGGGCAGCCAGCCCCCAGCTTGTCCGGCGGGGAAGCGCAGCGGGTCAAACTGGGCACCGAATTATCCAAACGCTCTACCGGGAGGACCCTGTATATCCTGGATGAGCCTACCACCGGTTTGCACAAGGATGATGTCAGGCAGCTTTTACAGGTCTTGAACCGTCTGGTCGATGCCGGCAACACCGTGGTGATTATTGAACACAACCTGGATGTGGTTAAATCAGCCGATCATATTATTGACCTGGGGCCGGAAGGCGGCGAGCAGGGCGGACAGATTATTGTGACCGGAAGCCCTGAGGAGGTGGCGGATTGTCCCGCTTCATACACCGGCAGGTATCTCAAGCCATTATTAGGAGCAGGCCGTGGAAAAGCTAAAAGAACGTCTTAAAGATGTGCCCTGCAAACCAGGGGTTTATCTGTTTAAGGATGGGGATGGCCGGGTTCTTTATGTAGGCAAGGCCAAGATCCTCAGAAATCGCCTGCGCTCCTATTTTCAGCCTCCCCACCGCCTGGATCCCAAGGTAAAGGCTATGGTCAGCCGGGTGGCCGATTTCGACTATATTGTCACCGGCAGTGAAGTGGAAGCCTTAATCCTGGAGAACAACCTGATCAAATCTTACCATCCCCGCTACAATATCTTTATGCGTGATGATAAGACCTACCCTTATCTGAAGATCACCACTGCTGAACCGTATCCCCGCGTCTACATAACCCGGGAGAAAAAGGATGGAGTGTCCCGTTATTTCGGCCCCTACACCGATGCAGCAGCCCTGAAAGAGACGATGAAACTGCTGACCGGGATATTTCCCCTGCGCACTTGTAAAACCTTGAAAAGGCAGCTACGCCCCTGCCTGAACCGGGATCTGGAAAAATGCCTGGCCCCCTGCAGCAGTGCGGTGAGCGTGGAAGAATACGCTCATCATGTTGAAGGCCTGATCCGTTTTATGGAAGGTCATCAAGATTATATCGTTGAACAACTGGAGCGGGAAATGCATGCGGCGGCTCAGGCCCTGGAATATGAAAAAGCAGCCCGACTGCGGGATCAACTGCAGAGTATCAACAGCCTCAATGCCCGCCAAAAGGTAAGCTTGGAAAAGCCGTATCATCTCGATGTAGCGGTGATGATAGTGGACGCCAGGCCCAGCCTGGCACTGGTTTTCAAGATTCGCCGGGGCCGCCTGGTGGGCAAGGATACCTTTTGGCTGCACCAGGCCATGGATGAACCTGCCGAAGAGATGAGCAGCTTCTTCTTGCGTCGCTATTATGCTGAAAACCCGGATATCCCGGGGGAAATTGTAATGAACCTGCTCCCTGCCGATCTGGCCCTTTTACAGGACTGGTTTAAGCAACTAACCGGTAAAAAGGTACGCTTGCATCTGCCCCAGCGCGGTACCAAAAAGGGGCTGCTGGATATGGTTCTGGAGAACGCCCGGCTGTTGTGGGAGGAAAAACAGCGTTCCGACCAGCACTGCCAGGCCGCCCTGCAGCAGTTGAGCCTTGATCTGAAGCTGGAGGTGGTGCCGCAGCGCATTGAAGGCTATGATGCTTCTCATCTCGGTGGGGAGGACACCGTGGCGGCCATGGTGGTGTTCACCGCCGGCCGGCCTGATCATAAGAATTACCGCCGTTTCAAAATCAAGCTGGAGCAAAACAATGACTACGCCTCACTGGCCGAAGCCCTGCGGCGGCGTTTTACGGAAGCCCGGCAAGGTAATCCCGCTTTCCTGCCTGAACCAGATCTTATTTTGATTGATGGTGGTGTGGGGCAATTGCACGCCGCCCGGGAGGTCATGCAAAGCCTGCAGGTGGATGTGCCGGTGGTGGCCCTGGCCGAGCGGGAAGAGACTATTTATCAGCCTGACGCCAGACCATTGATCCTGCCGCGCCGCAATCAAGGGCTGATGCTGCTACAGCGGGTGCGTGATGAAGCGCACCGTTTCGCCATAGAGTATAATCGTCGGCGCCGCGGTAAAAAATTAACCAAATCGATTTTGGATGACATTGCAGGGATTGGTCCGCGGCGAAAACAACTGCTTTTGGAATGCTTTGGCTCAGTAGCTGCCTTAAGCCGGGCCTCAGAGGAGCAAATTGCTGCTGTAAAGGGCATTGGTCCTCGGGCTGCCCGGGCCGTACATCAGGCCTTGAACCGGGGTAAATCTGACCAATAATGTGACAAATAATAATAGGATTCCACTGTAAAAAGGTATAATTCGCAGGTTTGAATGCATAAATATTCGTCGCCAGACTTCGCATGGGCAACACCATCTGCCTGTCTCACGACGAAAGGGGTACCGGGCTAATTCACATCCGTGTTCAATAGCCCTCTCGCCCCGTCCATGGGTCTCGCCCCCTTTCGTCGCTCGCCTTCGCAGGGTGTTGCTACCATGTTCCGTCTAACGGCTCCTACATATTTATACATTCAAACAACGCAATTGGGGGTTTTTGCAGTGGAATAATAATAGAAAAAATCGGAAAAATCCCCTATGATTAAAATAGACCAAGCACAAAATTGCTGATACGAAAGGAGAGGTAACATGATTCAGGGATGGATCCTGCGGTGGGCGATCAATGTCCTGGCTATTATCTTAACCGCCGGCCTGATTCCCGCTTTTCACTTAACCCTGTGGGCAGCACTGGTAGGTTCCTTGTTCCTGGGGATTATCAATGCCTTTATTCGCCCCTTGTTATTGCTGGTGACCCTGCCCTTAAACATCCTATCGCTAGGCCTATTAACCTTTGTGATCAATGGGTTTATGCTGTGGATTACCTCGGTCACCATCCGCGGCTTCGATATCGACGGCTTTGGGTGGGCGATAGTGAGCGCCATTGTACTTAGCATCATCAGTGCTCTGGGAAGCTATTTTGTGGAAGACCGTATGTTCCATTTTAAGTAATTCGGCTTATCTTGGAACAGCTATCTTAACCCCCCATGGCCCGGGGATCGCAACCACCGCTGAAAATAGTGAACAACAAGTACGAAGAAATTTTGACGCTGATTTAATATGATTTATTTAAGATAGTATCAGTGTATATCTGCGCCCCAAGGGTCAGCGTTAATCTACAGTATATCTTCTTACTAAATTGCTTTTTAATAATCTGGAGGATGAGGCCGGGCTTTAATGCTCGGTTTCCGTTTATCCATCCGGCAGCGGCCCGAGCATAGTGGAAAAAGGACTGGGGAAAATAATAGGAAATTAAGATGGAGCAAAAGCCCATATATAATGCCTGTTACTATCCAGTCCGGCTATATAACATTATAAATAAAGGAGGATGTCAAATGACTGGCAACACCCCTGCAGAACCGATGAAAATCTATCTATACAGTCTGCCCGAACAGTTTGCCCATTGCCTGAGGATGTCGTATCAGGAGGTGGGACAGTGCCAAAAGCCCTATAAGAACGTGATGGTCTCCGGTTTGGGGGGATCGGCTATCGGGGGCGACATACTAAGGGCTTATGCCTTCCCCCGGGCTTTAATACCGGTACTGGTCAATCGTGATTACAATTTGCCCAATTTTGTCAATGAAGCCACCCTTTTTATAGCGGTGAGCTATTCCGGCAACACCGAGGAGACCCTGCAGGCCTATCAGCACGCCAAAAGCCGTCGGGCACAGATCCTGGTCATCAGCAGCGGCGGCAAGCTGACCGAGGCGGCCTGGGCCGACGGTTATCCGGTGGTATCTATCCCCGGGGGTCTATCTCCGCGGGCTGCCAGCGGCTTCCTTTTAGCCCCATTGCTGTTATCCCTGGAAAGCCTGGGAATATTGCAGGGTGTCAAAGGTGATATAGCTGAGACGGTGGCAGTCTTGGAAAGTCTGCGCGACCTGCTCCAGCCCGGTCATGAAGGGCAAAGCAATCCGGCTCAGGCCATCGCCGCCACTATTAAGGGGGCCATCCCGGTCATCTGGGGGAGCGCCAACTGCACCGAAGCGGCTGCTCTGCGCTGGAAGGCGCAGATCAATGAAAATGCCAAAAGCCCTGCCTATTACAATGTCTTTCCCGAACTCAATCACAACGAGATTGTAGGCTTTGAAGCCCCTTCCGGTCTTCTGGCACAGATGGTGATTATTATTCTCAAAGACCGTTATGATCACGAGCGGGTGCAGCAGCGCATGAGGATTACCCGCAGCTTGATTGAGGATAAGGTTAAAAAGGTGATAGAGGTCGAAAGCGCTGGGGAGTCACTGCTGGCCCGCTTGTACTCCCTTATCTATATCGGGGACTATGCCAGCTATTACCTGGCCCTGGAGTATGGCATTGACCCTACCCCGGTCAGGGTTATTGATTATCTGAAGCAAGAATTGGCCAAAATATAACCAGGGCTCCCCCACGAAAAGTAATAATGCGCAGGTTCGAATGCATAGATATGCGTAGCTCCAAGCCTACTGTTGTCATCCTGAGCGAAGCGAAGGATCTTTTCCCGAGGGTTGTTCGTTGCGCGTAAGATCCTTCGGGCGTTGCCCTCAGGATGACAAAAACAGGGGGGTTTGATAGCTTGACAGGAGCTATGCTCGGAATGACAGGAGCGTGCCCTCAGAAGCAGATCAGCGTTAATCATAATAAATCAGCGTTATCTGCGTCAAATTATATGGTCAAATGCGTAATCATTACTTTTTGTGGTAGCAGTAACTTTAACTCTGGTGCCTGGAAGCACTTAGAAACAGGTGGTTGCGTGCGCTTTTACGGAGATTATCATACCCATAGCAAATACAGCGATGGGCGGCAGGACCTGCCCGATATCGTGGCGGCAGCCTGCCAACAGGGCCTGCGCGAAGTTGCCATTACCGATCATGGTCCCATGTGTGCGGTTATTGGCATCAAAGATGCTGAAATTTATCTGCATATGAAAAAGCAAGCCGCCGCACTGCAAAAGGACTACCCGGATGTGCGCATTCTGGTCGGAGCCGAAGCCAATATCCGCGATCTGGATGGCAGCCTGGACATCCCTGATGAGATTATCGCCGAGTTGGACCTGCTCATTGCCGGCATCCATCCTTATACCCGCCCCACCTCTATTCAAGACGGCATAGCCCTGTGGGTGCAAAACTCGCTGCGCCACCTGGGCCCGGGACAGTCACGCAAAGCCGTAGCTGCCAATACCCAAGCCTGCATCGCGGCCATAAAGAACAACCCCCGCCTGGATATCCTCTCTCATCCCGGGTTATTCTTTGACGTTGATACGGCGGCTGTGGCTGAAGCCTGTGCCCAATATGAGGTCTTATTTGAAATAAATTGCGGCCATAGCCACCCCGCTATTTCTGATATAATAGAAGCGGAGCAGACCGGGGTTTGCTTCATTGTTAATAGTGATGCTCATTTTCAGGAAACAGTAGGGGAGTTAACATATGGCAGCAGGCTGGTCAAGAGCATAGGCCTGGAGCCAGAACGGATTGTCAACCGTGCTTCCGGGGGGGGGATTGCCCTGTGGGGGAAAAGAGAGAGAGTCTGCACATACTCATCATCACCGGCTTATCAGGAGCCGGCAAGACCCAGGTAATCAATTGCCTGGAAGATATGGAATACTACTGTGTTGATAACCTGCCGCCGGTTTTATTGACTAAATTTGTCGAATTGAGTCTTCAATCGGAAGGAAAGATAGACAAGGTAGCCCTGGTTATCGATGCTCGCGGCGGGGAATTTTTCTCTGACCTGGCCAGGGCTTTAGACGATCTCAAACAGGAACAAATACCTTATGAAATCCTCTTCCTGGAGGCTGCTGACGAGGTTCTCATCCGCCGCTTCAAGGAGTCCCGTCGTCGTCATCCCCTATCCACCACCTGGCGTTTGCAGGAGGCCATTCAGGTGGAGAAGAATATGCTGGAGGAGCTGCGCGGTTCCGCCAATGTGGTTATTGATACCTCCACCCTGACACCCCGCGAACTCAAGGAGAAGTTGACCAGTCTTTACAGTCATCGCCAGATGCATGGCTTCACCGTGAACGTGGTTTCCTTTGGCTATAAATTGGGGATACCCATCGATTCCGATATTGTTATCGATGTGCGCTTTATTCCCAACCCGTTTTATAACCCGGTTATGCGCCATATGACGGGAGAGGACCGTGAAGTGATCGATTATGTGCTGGAATCCACCATTACCAAATCGTTTACGCGGCGCTTTGTAAATCTATTGAAATTCTTGATACCCCATTATGTCAATGAAGGTAAAACCAATCTAGCTCTGTCCATTGGCTGCACCGGCGGTCAGCATCGCTCCGTGGTCCTGGCGGTCTTTATCGGTGAACAGCTCAAACAAATGGGATATAACGTTATTATCAGGCATAGAGATATTGCAAAGTATAAATTGGAGGATTAGATGAAGCGGTTCAAACCTGAACCCCGCATTGTGGTCATCGGTGGCGGTACCGGGCTATCGGTGATGCTTAAGGGTTTAAAGAAATATACCTCTCAGCTCACCGCAGTAGTCACAGTAACCGATGATGGCGGCAGTTCCGGCCGGCTGCGTTCTGAACTGGGGGTATTGCCTCCCGGAGATATACGCAACTGTCTGGTGGCCCTGGCTGAGACAGAGACTTTGATGGACAAGGTCTTCCAGCATCGCTTTAACGCTGGCGACGGATTGCAAGGCCATAATCTGGGCAATCTGCTCCTGGTGGCCTTGACCGATATTGCCGGTGATTTCGTCTCCGCCATCCGGGAAGTAAGCCAGGTTTTAAAGGTTCGCGGGCAGGTGCTGCCGGCAACCCTGGAATATGTGACCCTGGCGGCGAAAATGCAGGACGGCAGCATTGTGACCGGCGAAACCTCCATACGCCGCCATGATCAGAAGATAGAAAAGGTTTTTTTAATTCCGGGAAAATGCCTGCCGGCTCCAGAAACCCTGGAAGCCATTCGGGAGGCAGATGCTGTCATTCTTGGTCCCGGCAGCCTTTATACCAGCATTATTCCCAACCTGTTGGTGCATGGGGTGGTGTCTGCTATTGAGGAGTCAAAGGCGGTGACCTGTTATGTCAGCAATATCATGACTGAAAAAGGGGAAACTGATGGTTACAGCGCCGCTGATCATCTCCGTGTCATCCTGGAGCATCTGGGCCAACAGATTATCGATTATGTGATAGTTAACTCCGGACCCATTGACGAAGACCGCCTGGAACGTTACCGGGAAGAAAAAGCGGTGCCCGTACAGACTACCAGCGATGAGATTATCGCCCTGGGCATGGTCTTAATTGCCCAGGATCTGGTGTCAGACACTGATGTGGCCTGGCATGCCCCGGATAAACTGGCCCGGGTTATCATCGATATTATTGAAGCCAATGCTGAAAAATAATCAGATCAGAGGAAGCAAGCATGAGTTTTTCCAATCAGGTAAAAGAAGAACTGGCTCGGGAAATACCTGATAGAACTTGTTGCCGGCGGGCTGAAATAGCAGCCTTGATTCATGTTAGCGGGCGGATCAGCAAAACAGGCCCGGATCAGTGTATACTGGTAGTACAGGCAGAGCAGGCTGCCAGCGCCCGCAAGATCTTTTCCCTGATGAAATCGGTTTATGGTTTACAGACCAAGGTACAGGTAAAGAAAAGGAGACGTTTTAAAAAGACCCGTATTTATGAAGTACATGCTATGATTAGTCAAAAGGATACTCTCCTATGGCAGGAACTGTCCAGTCTTAACCTGGCCGGCAGCCGGAGGAAACGCCTGGAGGCCTCGCTTATCGGAAGAACCTGCTGCAAGCGTGCTTATATAAGGGGGGTGTTTTTGAGCCGGGGTTTTGTCAATCGCCCGGAAGGAGAATACCATCTGGAGATAGTGTTGAAGGAAATGCCGCTGGCCCGAGAGATTCAGCGGTTGTTGTTGAGATTTAACCTGCCCAGCAGGATAGTCGAACGCAAGAAGAACCTGGTATTATATATAAAAGAGGGCGAGAAGATTGGAGACTTTCTACGAGTGGTTGGAGCCCATAAAGCCTTGCTTGATTTTGAGAATGTACGTATTCTAAAATCCATGCGCAACAGCATCAACCGCCAGGTGAATTGCGAAACCGCCAATCTCGCTAAAACCGTACATGCTTCGGTGCGCCAGATTGAATTGATAAATAGAATGGTAGAGTTGAAAGGCTGGGATTTCTTCCCCGCCCAACTGCGCGATCTGGCCCGGGTGCGTATAGAGCACCCCGATCAGCCCTTAAAAGAATTGGGAGCCATGTTAGACCCGCCCTTAAGCAAATCCGGCGCTGCCTACCGGATGCGCAAGTTAGAACAGTGGGCGGAAGACATTATTGATACCTACTAAAAAGCTGCACGGGGGAAGCAAGAAGAACGTCCCCCTGTTCCCCAAGAGATAGATAGACTAGAGAGATAGAGAGAGACCTGCTGATAGGAGAGGAAAGTAATCATGCGGCTTGTTCATGATGTGATTTTGGCGCAACAACAAAAACTACTCATGACCCCGGAGCTTCGTCAGGCCATTGCCATACTGCAGATGTCCTCCCTGGAACTGTCCGAGTATATCCGTAATGAATTAGCTGAAAATCCTCTTTTGGAAGAAAAAGACGAAGCGGAGGAGAGCGCTGATAATGAGGAGGAAATGACCACAGAGGTCAATGATGATATCAGCGAGTGGCTGGATGTATTCGGCGACAATGATTCTTACGATGCTGCGGTCAACTACCAGGAAGAAGACAAATCCCTGGAGAGTTATGTGGCCCAAAAGCCCAGCCTGTATGAACACCTGGAGTTTCAGCTGCATCTTTACAGCACCTCGCCCGAAGACCAGATCATCGGTCATTATCTTATTGGCAGCATAGATGAGAATGGATATCTGACCGCCAACCTGGAGGATGTAGCCCGACAGTTGAACGTTGATATAGAACAGGTCAATAAGGCTCTGGAATTGATCCAGTCTTTTACCCCGCCGGGTTTGGGAGCTCGCAACCTGGCCGAGTGCCTCCTCTTGCAGTTGCGTCAGTACGGAAAAGACTCCGCCATTGCGCGCAGTATCATCAACGATTATCTTCCTGATTTGGCCCGGGGGCGCTTGAATCATATTGCGCAAAAGCTGGGTGTTCCGGTGCAAAAGATCCAACAAATCTGCGACATTATCAGAACCCTTGACCCCAAGCCCGGCCTGCAGTTTGGTGGCGATGAGACTAAATATGTGACCCCGGATATGATTGTGGAAAAGATTGATGGGGAATATGTGGTTATTATCAATGATTTCAACTTTCCCCGCCTGATCGTCAACAATATGTATGAAAGCCTGTTAAAACAGGCAGACTTCCAATCTCAGGAGGCCCGCAAATATCTGGAAGATAAAATGGGTTCTGCCGTCTGGCTGATTCGCAGCATCGAACAGCGCCGCATGACCCTGTACCGGGTATCACGCTGCATAGTGGATTTGCAAAGTGATTTTCTCGATCAAGGGGTAAAACATCTGAAGCCCATGACCCTGCGTCAGGTAGCCGAGTTGATTAATGTGCATGAATCGACCGTGAGCCGCGCTACCACCAACAAATATATGCAAACCCCACAGGGATTATTTGAACTCAAGTATTTCTTTAGCACCGGCGTGGAATCCAATGGTGAGGATAAGGTCTCTTCCAAAAGCATCAAGCACATGCTGCAGGAGATCGTCGTCAGTGAAGACCCGTTGCGCCCCATCAGTGATGAAGCCATTTCCAAACTGCTGCGGGAGCAGGGCATCCGCATATCGCGCCGCACTGTGGCCAAATACCGCCAGGAACTCAATATTCCGCCTACTTCAGCGCGACGACGCTATTGAACTGGCATTATTACCCTGAATGGTGCTGCTTGATATGGCACCGGTTGGAAGATAGGCACTTTCAAGCCCGCAGCCTCCCGCCCGTTGTATTATTTTTCCTGCAATATGATATAATATGTATAGTTCAAGGGTTAAGTGTGTTTGTAATGGGGCAAAAATGCCCCTGAGGGGTATTGACATCCCAAGAGCGGCCTCTGGCAGGCTGCTGGAGAGAATATGGAAAGACTGTTTACTATTATAGAGCGCTTTACACCGGATGCCATGGCAATTATCACCAACCGCTATAAAATGCTGAAGCAGATTATGCACCAGCAACCGGTGGGCAGGCGGCAGCTTTGCAAAGCACTGAACTTAACCGAACGTATGGTTCGTGCCGAGATTGATATTCTGAAATCCTCCGGCTTAATCCACACCACACCTGCGGGCATTTATCTCAGCCCGGCCGGGGAGGATATGATAAACGAGATTGATGTTTTCGTTCCCCATCTTTTTAATATCCACAGCCTGGCCGAACAGATTAAGAAGCGTTTCAACCTGGAGGAAGTGATTCTGGTGCCGGGGGACTCGTACTGCGATAAGATGGTAAAAAAGGACCTGGGCCGGGTTGCGGCTGCCTATATGAAAAAAAGGCTGTTTTCGGGCTGCACCCTGGCGGTTACCGGGGGAAGCACCCTGGCTGAAGTCGCCGATGCTATTACGGATGGCATGGGGCTTTCCAACCTGATGGTGGTTCCGGCCCGAGGCGGTTTGGGAGAAGATATGGAGCAGCAGGCGGGATCGATTGCAGCCCGGATTGCTAAAACCATCGGCGCGCAGTACCGTATGCTGCATATACCCGATAAACTGCAGCAAGCCACTGCAGAGGTGCTCAAACAGGATCCCTATATCAGGGAAATTACGCAGCTCATAAAATCGAGTCAGATCCTTTTCCATGGTATTGGTTCGGCGATGGAAATGGCCAATCGCAGAGGTTTAACGCCTGCAGAGATAGCGCTCCTGCAGGCCAAAGGCGCGGTGGGCGAAGCCTTTAGATATTATTTTGATGAACAGGGCAATATAGTACATGAGGTTCCTGGAATTGGATTGGAATTCCATGACCTGGCCCATATTCATACCGTGGTGGCAGTAGCTGGCGGCAGCAACAAAGCCCCGGCTATCAAAGCGGTGTTAAGCAGGGGACAGCAAACCGTACTGGTTACGGATGAAGGTGCAGCACAGGCGATAGTGGGCATTTGAAATAAGGAAAGGTGGTCGGAGTATGACAGTAAAAATTGGGATTAACGGTTTTGGTAGAATTGGCCGCTTGGTGGCCCGAATTATTGTATCGCGGCCCGAGCTGGATCTGGTGGCAATAAACGATCTGGGCAACCTCAAGGCCAGCGCGCATCTATTTAAGTATGACAGCCTGCACGGCGAATTCCCGGGCCAGGTATCAACGGATACCGATGCCCTCATCATAGATGGCCGCAAGATTCTTTACAGCAGTGAAAAGGATCCCGCCCGGCTGCCCTGGGCTGATTTAGGCGTGGATATTGTCATCGAGGGAACCGGTGTTTTCCGCAGCCGCAGTAAAGCAGGCCTGCACCTGCAGGCAGGAGCCAAAAAGGTCATCATAACGGCGCCGGGTGATAACATCGATTTAACCATGGTGATGGGCGTAAATGAGGATAAATACCAGCCCGCTTATCAGCTTATCAGCAACGCCTCCTGCACCACCAACTGTCTGGCCCCGGTAGCCAAGGTTCTTTTGGATAAATTCGGCATCGTCAAAGGGCTTATGACTACGGTGCATGCATATACCAATGACCAGCGTATTCTCGATTTAGCCCATAATGATTTACGCCGCGCCCGCGCTGCGGGACAATCGATGATTCCCACCACCACCGGAGCAGCCAAGGCCCTGGGCCTGGTTATCCCGGAATTGGACGGCAAACTGGACGGCCTGGCTATAAGGGTGCCCACCCCGGTGGTTTCGCTGGTTGACCTGACCGTTGAGCTGGAAAGAGCGGCCGGCCAAAAGGACATCAATCAAGCCTTTCTGGAGGCCAGCCAGGGACCTATGCAGGGGATTTTGAAATACACGGAAGTGCCGCTGGTCTCAGCAGATTATCGCGGCGACAGCCATTCTGCCATCGTTGACGGGCCCTTGACCATGACCATGGGAGATAGAACCGCAAAGGTAGTGGCCTGGTATGATAATGAATGGGCTTATTCGGTGCGCTGTGTTGACATGGCTCAATATATAGCCCGGCAAGGCTGGTAAGAATATCCGGGATAAAGTTTTGGAGGTGCATCAATGCGCAGTATAAGGGATGCTGATGTTAAGGGAAAACGCGTTTTAATGCGGGTGGATTTTAACGTGCCCACAGATAAGGACAATGAAATTATTGATGATACCAAGATTCGGGAGGCGCTGCCCAGCATCGAGTATATTATCAAACAGGGCGGGCGTCTCATTCTGATGAGCCATCTGGGCAGACCCAAAGGCGCCCCGGTGGAAAAATACAGCTTGAAAAGGGTTGCTGAACGTCTCAGCCAGTTGCTGTATAAACCGGTGGCCATGGCTCCTGCTGCCATCGGTCCGGAGGTATCGCGCCTGGTGCAGGGTGTGCAGCCCGGCGAGGTACTGCTGCTGGAAAATGTGCGCTTTTATCCTGGAGAAGAAAAGAATGATGCTGAATTTTCCCGGGCGCTGGCCGAGCTGGGGGATATATATGTAAATGACGCCTTTGGCAGCGCCCATCGCGCCCACTCTTCCACTACCGGGATAGCTCATTATCGGCCGGCTTATGCAGGCTTATTGATGGAGAAGGAAGTGGCTATGCTGCGCCAGGTGCTGGAAGAGGGGCAGCAGCCGCGGATGGCCATCATGGGCGGGGCCAAGATTGCTGATAAACTCGGTTTGATCGATAACTTGATTGATAAAATGGATGTCATTGAAGTGGGCGGGGGCATGGCCAATACATTTTTGAAGGCGCAGGGACTGCAGGTGGGCAAATCCCTGGTCGAAGATGATCTGCTGGAGGAAGCCCGGCGCCTGCTGCTCAAGGCGGAGCAAAAAGGGGTGGCTTTGATGCTGCCGGTCGATGTGGTTATTGCTCCTGAGATTTCGGCCTCGGCTGCGGTTAAGACGGTTGATGTTTTCGCCATCCCGGAAGATATGATGATACTGGATATCGGGCCCAAGACTGTGGCCAATTTTAAAAAGGCCATTCTCGAGGCCCGCACCATAATATGGAACGGCCCCCTGGGGGTTTATGAGTATGAACCGTTTTCCCATGGCACCCGCGAAGTAACCCGGGCAGTAGCCGCTTCACCGGCCCTGAGTGTAATCGGCGGCGGAGATTCGGCGGCGGCAGTACACGATCTGGGTCTGGAAAAGGAGATTACCCACATTTCTACCGGGGGAGGCGCCAGCCTGGAGTTCCTGGAAGGCAGAGAACTGCCCGGAGTGGCGGTCTGTGAGGCCAGGGCCACTGCATAAAGTTGGCAGTAGGGAGTGATGCAGATGAGAAGATTGTTGATTGCCGGCAATTGGAAGATGAATAAACTGCAGGCTGAAGCCCGGCAGTTTGTGAGCGAATATCTGCCTTTGGTAGCAGGGGTGAAGCGGGTTGATATGGTTTTATGTCCGCCCTATACCTGCCTGGGGGCGTTGCAGCCGGCCCTGGCCGGTTCCCGGGTTATGCTAGGAGCGCAGAACCTGTTTTGGGAAGGACAGGGGGCTTTTACCGGGGAAATCTCCCCGGCCATGCTCAGCGATGCGGGCTGCCGTTATGTCATTGTCGGCCATTCCGAACGGCGCCACATCTTGGGCGAGAATAATTATCTTGTCAATAAGAAATTGGCCGCCGCCCTGGATGGCGGTTTGATTCCCATCCTGTGCGTGGGCGAAACCCTGCAGGAACGTGAAAAGAACCTGGCCATGCAGGTGGTGCAGGAGCAAGTGCGGCTGGCCCTCAAAGGCTTATCCTTTGCGGCGGAACAACTGGTGGTAGCTTATGAACCGGTTTGGGCTATTGGTACCGGGGTAAATGCCAGTCATGAAGATGCTCAGCAGATGTGCCGCTTTATCCGCCACAGCCTGGCGGATTTATACGATCAGGAAATGGCAGACCGGGTAAGAATACTGTATGGCGGCAGTGTCAAAGCCGATAATATTGCTCAGTTTTTGAATGAATCCGATATCGACGGGGCCCTGGTAGGCGGCGCCAGCTTACAGGCGGCCTCACTGGCGGCAATAGTTGGGGTGGGCGAAAATGCCGAATAAACCAGCATTATTGATGATAATGGACGGTTGGGGGTGCGGTGTGAATTGTGCCGGCAATGCCATTAGCAAGGCCAATCCGGTGAACTTCTATAAATTGCGGGACCAATATCCCTATACCGAGTTACAGTGCAGCGGCAAAGCGGTCGGTTTGCCGGCCGGACAGATGGGGAACTCCGAAGTCGGACACCTCAATATAGGCGCCGGGCGCATAGTATATCAGGAGATCACCCGCATCAGCAATGCCATAGAGGATGGATCATTCTTTAGCAATCCTGTGCTGCTGTCCGCGCTGCACGCAGCTCGTGACGGACATGGTGCAGTGCATCTGATGGGCCTGGTCTCAGACGGCGGCGTGCACAGCCATATGGAACATATTCTGGCCTTGTTGGACCTGTGCCGGCGAGAACAGGTTGACAAGGTCTATATGCATGCTTTCCTGGATGGCCGCGATGTCGGCCCCAAAAGCGCGCCCCAGTACTTGCAGCAATTGGACCACTATATGAAAACCCTGGGTGTGGGCCAGTTTGCCACCATCAGCGGTCGTTTCTACGCCATGGACCGGGATAACCATTGGGACCGGGTGGAGCAAGCCTATGCCGCCATGGTTTATGGCCAGGGCAACCTGGCTCCCAATGCGGCCGCTGCCCTGGAAAGCAGCTATGAGGCCAGGATAACGGATGAGTTTGTGGAGCCCGTGGTGATTGTAGACCGGCAGGGAGAACCCATTGCCACGGTGCAGGATGGCGACAGTGTCATATTCTTCAATTTTCGTGCTGACCGTGCCCGTGAAATCACCCGGGCCTTTGTCGATATCGACTTTAACCATTTTGAGCGCCGGCTTTGGCCACAGGTAAATTATGTCATGATGACCCAGTACGATGTTACCATCCAGGCCCCGGTGGCGTTTGAACCCCAGAATCTAAGCCAGACCCTGGGCGAAGTTCTGGCCCGGCATGACCTGCGCCAGTTGCGTATCGCTGAAACCGAGAAATATGCCCATGTGACCTTCTTTTTCAATGGTGGGGTGGAAAAACCCAATCCCGGTGAAGATCGTATCCTGATACCCTCTCCGATGGTAAAGACCTATAATATGAAGCCGGAAATGAGTGCCCCGGAAGTTACCCAGAGGGTGCTGACAGAAATCGACCGAGATGTATATGATGTGATTATTATGAATTACGCCAACCCGGACATGGTGGGGCATACCGGTATTATTGAGGCAGCCATCGAGGCCATTCATACGGTTGATCAATGCCTGCCCAGAGTAGTTGAGCGGGTACTGGCGCATGATGGTGTAGCCTTGATAACCGCTGATCACGGCAACTGTGAGACTATGCAATGTCCTGTCACCGGGGGGGCCTTTACGGCACACACCACCAATAAGGTGCCGTTTATATTAGTTTCCAAGCACCTGCAGGATATCCGTCTGCGCGAGGATGGAGCCCTGTGCGATATCGCCCCCACCCTGTTGCAGCTCCTTAATATTGATGTCCCCCGGGAAATGACCGGGACATCCCTGATGTTGAAAAAATAAAACAATACACGATTTCTGGAGGGAGATTAATATGAGTACAATTATTGATGTTTTTGCACGGGAAGTGCTGGATTCAAGGGGCAATCCCACTGTCGAAGTAGAAGTCATATTGGAAGATGGCACCATGGGCCGGGCAATTGTGCCTTCAGGCGCCTCTACCGGCCTGCATGAAGCGGTGGAATTGCGTGATGGAGACAAACAGCGCTACCTGGGCAAAGGGGTGCTCAAAGCGGTAGATAATGTGAATGATATCATCGCTCCCGAGATTATCGGTATGGATGCCCGCCGGCAGGTTGATATTGACACCTTGATGATCGATTTGGACGGCACCCCCAACAAGGGCAAACTGGGGGCCAATGCCATCCTGGGGGTTTCCCTGGCCGTAGCCCGGGCTGCCGCAAATCACCTCGATCTGCCCCTGTACCAGTATATCGGCGGCGTCAATGCCAGGGAATTGCCGGTGCCGATGATGAACATCCTCAATGGCGGTCAACATGCGGATAACAATGTGGATATACAGGAATTTATGATAGTCCCTACCGGCGCTCCTTCCTATCGAGAAGGTCTGCGCATGGCGGTGGAAATCTATCACAACTTGAAAAAGGTCCTGCAATCGCGGGGATTAGCCACTTCCGTCGGCGATGAAGGCGGTTTTGCTCCCAACCTGCCTTCCAATGAGGCGGCCCTGGAAGTCATCCTGGATGCGATCAAAGCAGCCGGATATGAGGCCGGAAGGGATGTTTACCTGGCCCTGGATGTGGCTGCCAGCGAGCTGTATAGAGAGGGGCGTTATCACCTGGAGAGCAATGATTCAGTCTACAGTTCGGAAGAAATGGTGGATTACTACCTGAATCTGGTGGAGAAATACCCTATAGTATCCATTGAAGATGGCCTGGCTGAAGACGATTGGGAAGGCTGGGCCCTGCTTACCCGCCGCCTGGGGGGCAAAATTCAACTGGTTGGGGATGACATCTTTGTTACCAATACGGAACGTTTATCCATGGGCATTAAGCGCGGGGTTGCCAACAGCGTTCTCATTAAAGTAAATCAGATCGGGACCTTGACCGAGACCCTGGAAACGGTGAAAATGGCGATGCGTTCCGGATATACCACGGTAATTTCCCATCGCTCGGGAGAAACCGAAGATTCGACCATTGCTGACATTGCGGTTGCTACCGGTTCCGGGCAGATCAAAACCGGGGCGCCGGCCCGGACCGATCGGGTCGCCAAGTACAATCAGCTGTTGAGGATTGAAGAGGAACTGGATGAGTTTGCCGATTACCGAGGTCTCAAGGTATTCGCCGCCAAGCGTGATTAAAGTAGTGAGGTGTAAGGGGTGAGGCGTGAGGGCTTTTTATAGCAATTGCAGAAGCCTACTGATGTTATCCTGAGCGGAACCCTATGTCATCCTGAGCGAAGCCCCTATGTCATCCTGAGCGAAGCCCTATGTCATCCTGAGCGAAGCCCCTATGTCATCCTGAGCGAAGCCCCTATGTCATCCTGAGCGAAGCGAAGGATCTTCCCCCGGGGGTTGTTGGCTTTGCGAAAGATCCTTCGGGCGTTGCCCTTAAGGATACAAAAACAAGTGACTTTCATAGCAATGACAGAAGCATGCGCTAAGCATGGCAGTAGCCTACTGTAGTCACCGGCGCCAGGCTGGGGAGTAACGGAGTAAACGGGTCAAATAGTGAAATGAGGCGGGGTTGGAGCTCTGCTTGTCAATCTCCGCATGCATATGTTAAAATTTAATTTGTTCTGATGCTATGATCTGAATGGAGGTGAAAATTTGTTAAAAACAATCTTAATTATTTTCCAGGTGCTGATATCACTGGGTCTCATCTCCACCATCATCTTGCAGTCGGGCAAAAGCGCGGGTTTGTCAGGAAGCATCGCCGGCGGGAGCCAGGCCATTTTTGGCGGCAAAAAGAAAGGACTGGATGACCTCTTGAGCCGAATTACCGCCTGGCTGGCCGTCTTATTCATGGTGGTGACGCTGGCCCTGGCGGTGATAAAGTAACTGCCGGGATAGCTTTTTAATGATATTTAAGCAGGTGCATACAGGCGCCTGCTTTTATTATATAATGGCATAACAAGCAACAATTCCGGGCTTTATAAGAGAAGGATTTGCCATGAAAGAAAAACAGATTATAGCGCAGCCGTTTGAATTGCGGGGTGAAGGTAATGCGGCCTTGCTTTTTTTGCACGGTTTTACCGGTTCGCCCTCAGAGGTATCCCCCACCGCTGTGCTGCTCCACGAAAGGTATGGATTCACGGTTAGTGGAATCATGCTGCCCGGCCACGGCACCACTCCGGAAGATTTGGATAATACCTCCTGGCGCGACTGGACGGCAGCCGTAGAAAATGAATTAACACGATTAGGCTCGATGTATCAACACTTATTTGTTGGCGGCCTGTCGATGGGGGGATTGCTCTCCTTATATATCCCGACACAGCAGGAACAGATTAGTGGGGTCATCAGTATCAATGCCCCTATTTTCGTCAAGAATCCTTGTACAACCTCCTGGTTCGTTTCCGCTTTAACCCCCCTATTAGGCCTCATAAAACCTTATTACCCCAAGGCTGGTATTGAAAACGGATTAGAACTGGAAAAACTGGGCCGGCAGGCTTATCACTGCTATCCGCTTAAAGCCTTTGGCAATATGCTCAAGCTGCGCCGGCTGGTCTTGGGCGGATTGAATTTTATCCGCTGTCCGGTGCTGCTAATGCAGAGCATGCAGGATGAGGTCGTCAATGAAGGCAGTGGACGATATTTGGCCAACAGATTAAAAAATGCTCAGGTTAATTATGTGGAGTTGGAGCACTCCGAACACGTAGCCACCATGGGTGCTGAAAAGGCCTTGATTGCCGAAACCATAGGCCAATTTATGGCCCGTACTATTGAGACAAAAGGAGACAGCTAAATGCAAAGAACACAAGCCCTGGCACTGCTTGGCCAGCATTTGAAAACGGAAAACCTTATCAACCATTCCCTGGCAGTAGAGGCCATTATGTCCGGCCTGGCCCGGCATCTGGGTGAGGATGTCGAATCCTTTGGCCTGGCCGGGCTATTGCATGATATTGATTATGACCAGACCATGGACGATCCCCAGCGGCATTCCCTGATAGGGGCTGCCATCCTCGAGGATAACGGTCTTTCCGCCGAGATCTGCTATGCGGTCAAGGTGCATAATGAAGCCCATGGCCTGCCCCGGCTCACGGTCATGGACCATGCCCTGTATGCGGCGGATCCGGCCAGCGGTTTTATTACCGCCGCCGCCTTGATACGCCCTGATAAACAACTGGCGGCAGTGGAACTGAAATCACTGCGCAAACGCTTTAAAGAGAAATCCTTTGCCCGCGGTGCCAGCCGGGAGCAGATGGCTTCCTGTTCAGCCCTGGGCATGGAACTGGATGCCTTCCTGGAGGTAGCTCTGCAGAGCATGAAAAAGATTGCCGGCGAAATCGGTCTGTAGGTAAAAAACAGCAGCCAAACGGAAATACTATATTAATCAAGACCAGCCCTAAGGAGGTTGTTATGGTCAATAAAGAAACCCTGTTGGAATACATGCGCCAGGATAGCTATCGTCCCATGAGCTACCGCGACTTGCTGGCGGTGTTTGAAATTGATAATGAAGAAGAAGTAAAATTTAGCAAGCTGCTGGGCCGCCTGGAAAAGGACGGCGACATATTGAAAACCCGTAAAAACAAATATGGGGTGCCGGAAATGATGAAGCTGATCAAGGGCGTTATCCGCCTCAGCGAAAGGGGTTATGGTATTCTGGTCCCCGATGAACCGGGACGGCCCGAGGTATTTGTGTATGGGAGAAACCTTAATGGCGCCATGCACAATGATCGGGTGATGGTGCGCATCTGTCAGAGCGGCAACGCTGAGCAGCGCCCCGAAGGCGAGGTGGTGCGGGCCATAGAACGGGTCAATAAAGAACTGGTCGGCACCTATGAAAAGGGCAAGCATGCTATTCAGGTCATACCGGACGATCCCCGGCAGATTTATCCCATTTATGTAAGCCGCCCCCGTAAGCTGGCAGTAAAAAACGGCGACCGGGTGGTGGTGGCGATTACCGCCTGGCCTGATAAGAATAAATCCCCGGAAGGCAGGATTGTTGAGGTTCTGGGCAACCCTGGCGAGCCGGGCCTGGATGTAGAGGTGGTTATTCGCAAGCATAATCTCAAGGTTGAATTTGCCCCCGGGGTTGTCAAAGAAGCCCGGATGGTAGCTCAACCGGTCAGTGCAGCGGAAATCAGTCAACGGCGGGATTTACGTGCTGTCAAGATGGTTACCATTGACGGGGAAGACGCCAAGGATTTGGATGATGCGGTGTCAATTGACCGCATCCTCAACGGTTATCGCCTGGGGGTGCACATCGCTGATGTCTCCCATTATGTCAGGGAAGATAGCAAACTGGATAAGGAGGCTTGCACGCGGGGCACCAGTGTCTATCTGGTGGATAAGGTCCTGCCCATGCTGCCCCGGGAGCTTTCCAACGATATTTGCAGCCTTAATGAAGGGCAGGATCGCCTGGCCATAAGCTGCATCATGGACATCAACTTCAACGGCGAAGTGATGCGTCATGAACTGTGCAAATCGGTCATCCGGGTTAATAAACGCATGACTTATACTGTGGTAAACCGCATCCTCAAGGATAATGATGCTGAACTGAAGGCCCGCTACCGGGATTTAGTGGAGGACTTTCAATTAATGAAAGAACTCTCCGATGTTATCAGAGCGGCCCGCATAAAGCGTGGGGTATTGGATTTTGATTTTCCCGAAGCTAAAATCATCACCGCTGAGAACGGGGTTCCCATTGATGTTAAAATCCGTGAACAGGGGCCTGGGGAGATGCTCATCGAGGACTTCATGATTATGGCCAACGAGACCGTGGCCGAGCATCTCTATCATTTAAAGATGCCGCTTTTGTACCGGGTGCACGAGAAGCCCGATGAGGATGGGCTGTTTAAACTCAACCGCATATTGGGCGTATTTGGGCATAAGGTTGAGGGAGACAAGCTGGAACCGATGACCTTCCAGCGCATTCTGCAGGACATCAAAGGCCGTCCCGAGGAACAAATGGTTTCCCTGATGGTATTGCGTTCCATGAAGCATGCCCGTTACCTGCCGCAGCCCCTGGGGCATTTCGGTCTGGCATCCCGGTTTTACTGCCATTTCACCAGCCCCATTCGCCGCTATCCCGATCTGATTGTGCACCGGGTGTTGAGCCTGGTGCTGGAGGGCGGCATGAATGAACGCCGCCGGGCGGCCCTGGAGGGCAAAATGTCTTATTGGGGAGAACATGCCACCTTCCAGGAAATTAAAGCCGAAGAAGCGGAACGCGACCTGCTTGATATTAAAAAAGCGCAGTATATGCAGCAATTCCTGGGTGAAGAATTCGCCGCCCGGGTCTCTTCGGTCAACCCTTTTGGAATCTTTGTTGCGCTTGATAATACTATTGAAGGTTTGGTGCATATCTCCAGCATCTCTGACGACTATTATGAGTTTAACGACCGCAGCTACACCTTGCGTGGCATTCATAGCGGGAGGAAATTCGCCATTGGCGATCAGGTGCAGGTGAAGCTGGTGCGCGTTGATGTCAATGAAGCCAAGATCGATTTTGAGCTGGCAGTAGAAGATGTCAAACCGGATCCGGAGAGCTTCCGGTCGTATAAAAAGCCCCGCCCGGGCTCCAAGGGCCGCCGCAGAAGAAGCGCCAAAAGCAAAGCGGGGGTTTAGCAGGCCAAATAGCGCCAACAAAGAGGCGGGTACTGTTATTTGACTAAGGAAACGATGCCCTCTTTATCTGCATTACTCTGCTTCCCAATATTTATCGTTATTGGGAAATAAGACGTAATTATAAAGGAGTTTCTGATACTATGTCGAAGTAGAGCAATATAAAAAATAAATCTACTGTTCAGGTTTTCGAGTTGTTGTTTCCTAATGCATTTGCGATGGGCAGCAACCGATAGGGTACAGTGGGAAACGGCTGTGCCTCCCAATGTGGAAAGAAAACTAGGTCAGTACCTTTTGTATTGGCAAAATCGAGGTATAGCCAGTTGCTTTCTGCAACTGGCTTTTTTGTTGAATAAATAGGACTGCAGATGTATGGCATTAGGTTTTGAGGAGGTCGATAAGACTAATGAAGTTGTGGAAGTTTATAAAATTGGGAGGGGATATTCAGCCAATTGAAACCTGGGCAAATTAACCGCAGTATTGGTGCCCAAAAAGATTATCTATATAACAATTGGTGGAAAGGAGAGTATTATTTTTGCTAAGGACTAGTATTAAAAAGTATTGGGGAAAGTATATCTCGATAGTATTGATGTTGGCATTATTGTTGGGCTCCGGCGGTATGTTAATGTCCGCAACAGCCTATGCCGCAGATGCTCCAGTAGTGGCAAACCCCTTCGTAAACAACGGGGGGGACGTCAGTATTGATTTTAATGTGGATATGGCCAAACAGATCAAATCATCAGCGGGTGGAATCCTGGAGAGCTTCGGCGCTGTGGAAGTCACCAATGGTTTAGCATTGGGGGCACCACCTATTTTGACTGCGGATGAAACGGACAATCATGTCGGCCAAGCAGTGGATCTTACTTTTATCGACAATTCGGCCTGGCGGAGTGCCATCCCTGCGGACGGCATCACAGTCAATGGCGATGCTATTGGCGATGGGCAGTATACCATTACGGCAGGCAACATAAATATTGTTGCCGGCGTATTTGACACGGCTGGTGAATATACGATCGCGGTTAAAGCGGTTGGATACAGCGTGGCAACTGTGAACCAAACCATAATAAACGTAAGCGGGGACACCACCCTGCCGGTCATTACCCTATTGGGTGAAGCTATCATGAACCTGACTGTAGGAGATACCTTTACCGAGCCTGGATATACCGCCACTGATGATGTAGATGGCGATATTACAGATAATGTAGCTGTTGGCGGAGATAGAGTAGACACAAATATAGTTGGAACTTATACGATTACATACAATGTAATTGATGCTGCAGGAAACGCGGCGCCAGAAGTCAGCAGAATGGTTAATGTCACAGCAGGAGAGCTGGACACGACTGCCCCGGTTATCACACTGTTAGGTGATACAGTCATTGACCTGACCGTAGGTGATACATTCATCGAGCCTGGATATACCGCCACTGATGATGTAGATGGCGATATTACAGATAATGTAGCTGTTGGCGGGGATACAGTTGACACAAGCAGAACAGGGACCTATACGATTACCTACAATGTAAGCGATGCCGCCGAAAACGCAGCTGCAGAAGTCAGCAGAACAGTCAATGTAGCAGCCCTGGCTCCACCGACGTCAATCGGAAGCCCGGCAGATCTTATAGCCTTCGCGGCAGTAGTCAATGGTGGTTACACCTACGAGGGCGAGACTGTGGCGTTGACCGCGGATATTGATTTGACCTCTGATGTCTGGGCGACTATCACGGGTAGCTTTAACGGCATCTTCGATGGGGATGGACATACTATTAGCAATCCTGATGCTACTTTGTTTGCAACCATCGGAGCTACAGGTGTTGTGCGCAATCTTGGCATTACAGGTACCGCCAGCGTCGCCGGGGCACCCATTGCACTGACCAATAATGGTATGATTGAAAACTGCTATAACGAGATGAATGTTACGAATGGTTCTACAGGCAATACTGGTGGTATCGTAACTGGCAACGCAACCACAGGCACAATACAGTATTGCTTCAATAGCGGCGTCATTAGTGGGACATGGGTAGGCGGCATTACGGGAAGAAACTACGGTAAAGTCCTGAACTGCTATAACGCAGGGCCGATTACCGGAACCAACTGGTCGGGCGGTATTGCCGGGTGGAGTGAAAACGTAGCGGCAGTCGTGCAATATTGCTACAATGTCGGAGATTTATCCGCAAGCAGGGCAGATCGTACAGGTAGCATTATCGGCAGGATCAATGCCGGCACTGCACTTGACTGCTATTACAATAGCTCGAACGATGCAAGCAAGCAAGGTGCTGTGGGAGCAAACGTCAGTCTGAAAACCGACTCGGAAATGCAGGATGCCTCCTTCCTTAACCTGCTCAACGGAGAACAGGAAACGGCACCCTGGGTTATGGATACCACCACTATCAACGGACGTTATCCCATTTTAACCTGGCAGGCGCCGGAAGGCTCCGAAGACCCGGGTGGAGATCCCACTGATACAGAGGCTCCTACCTGGCCAGGCGAAGCCGTTATAACACCGAGCGATATTACAATTGATGGCTTTACCGTAACTTATACTGCGGCAGACGATAATGTGGGTATAAGCAGATATAAGATTGAGGTAAGCTTAGGCGACAATATACTAAAATCCGGATATGCCCTGGGTTTGACGAAAGCATTTACAGGTCTTGCTGACAACACCACCTACACTTGTACAGTAGTTGCAGAGGATGCCGCGGGAAATAAATCTCCGGCTCTGAGTGCCGAAATTACTACTCTTTTCAAAGATGTGGATGCACCAACCTGGGCTGTGGGAGCGAAAATTCTGGTAAGTGATGTTACCACAAGCGGATTCACAGTCAATTATCCGTCAGCATCCGATAATGTTGGGGGTGTCTTAAAATATAATGTAGCGCTGAAGGCGGACGGTATCGTCGTCTCCAGTCAGTCAATAAGCGATTTAAGCATAGTATTTACAGACCTTGACGAAGCTACCGAATACAATATTACGGTTGAAGCGGAAGATGCGGCCGGCAATAAATCAGCCGCGTTGACTAAAAATGCCAGCACCCTTCAGGGCATTCCCACCTGGGGATCGGACGCCAAGCTAGTAATCAGCAACGTTATGGCAACGGATGTTACCATTAACTGGCCCTATAGCAATACGCCTGAAAACGTGGCTGGTTATGCTCTATTTGTAAACGGCAAAGAAACAGAGCGTTTCCTCCCCTCAGATTACTATTGCGATTTAGGTGGTTTGCTCAGCAGTACCAAGTATGTATTTGAATTAAAACCGTTTAATAAGCAGGGTGAATTCGGGGAGGCCCTTTCGGCAATGGTTGTTACCGACGGCGCAGCCTTATTGACTTTCACCACCACCTTTGCCGTGGAAGAAATTGCCGGAGGAGAGTATTACAAGAACTATATTGTAAAATACCCCATAGATTTAGCAAACTTCCGTATGGGATGGAATTTCTCCAACGGCCTTGATACCTCCCTGGAAAAAAATCTGGCCGGAATCCGAATATATGAAAAGGAAACCGGAGATGAGATCCTCATGGATAAAGGGATGGCTCCCTATCCGGCTGATACCGACGGTTCATTACTGGCGGGAGATTTCAGATATACCAAGAGCGGCGGCGGTGACCAGGGTGCTGGAGATGCAACCAAGCTGCGGCTTTTGATATTTGAACCATCAGCAGATACTCTGGCCCAATTCAAGGTAGGAATTGACTACGTTCTAGAAATGCAGCCGGATTTTGTAAGCAACAATGATAAAAACACTCTCAGTAAAATAACTACCTTCACCTTCAGCGTTGCTCCGGAAGATAATGAAGCGCCGGTATGGCCTGAAGGAGCCTTACTTGAGGCGGACAAAGTCGGTCCGGAGAGTATGGTCATTAAATGGCCTTCCGCTACTGACAACCAGATTCTCAAAGAATATTGGCTGACTATTAATGAGGGCACCCCGATTGTAATAGATGCGCAGGCCGGATCAACTTACAAGCTTACCGGGCTTACCCGTGATACATTATATGCTATCCGTGTAGAAGCCGTGGATGCTAAAAATAATAAGAGCGTACCGCTGGAAACAAGTATCCGTACACTTTTAGAAGATGAGATCGCACCCACATGGCCGGACGGAAGTAAATTAACCGTAAAAAATATTGCCGCGGACAACGCAGATCTGCTGTGGACAGCAGCCGATGACAATGTAGAAGTAACGGGTTATAAGGTCTACAACGGTGATGTACTGTTAGCCGAGACAACAGCATGTCAGTTGCACATCATCCACCTGAATCCCGCAACCACTTATGTTTTCAGGATCGAAGCAGTAGACCAGGCTGGAAATGAAAGCTCCACCGGTCCGACCTACGTTATTCGTACCCTGGAGGGTGAGGCTGATACCGAAGCGCCCCAATGGAATGGCGGGGGAAGCCGCTCTACCACCACCAGGATGGATTTAAGCAAAACCTATGTTACTCTGCAGTGGCCCTGGGCAACCGATAACGTGGCAGTTAAGGGATACCAGGTCTACCTGGAGGGCGAGTTGATTGCGACGGTAAGCGATACCTCCAACACTTACTCCGGTACCCTCCCCTTAGATGGCAAATACCATAACTATGAAGTATACGCCTACGATGCGGCGGGTAATAGCTCAGCCCAACCTCAGGTCTTTAGCGTTTTGGCTGGACAGGTCCCTGATGATCTTATCGCACCGTATTGGCCAGCTGGAAACGAAATCATTATTTCCGATTTTACGGACAAAACGGCTGTAATAAGCTGGTCAGAGGCAATGGACAATAAAGGAGTCCAGTCGTATCTGCTCAAGAGAGACCAGCTGTGGGTTATTTGGCTTAACCGGGGAGAAGACTATCCGGGATACTTCCAGTTTACAGATACCGAGCGAAAAATCTGGTATGACCTGGATAAGCTGTATCCGCTTGGCCTGACCTACAACCATCCTAGAGCAAACCTGGAACTAATTGAAGGTGTGCCGTACTCCTGTTCATTGAAGGCATACGATGCTGCAGGCAATTCCAGTATCGGTGGACCCAAGCTGACTTTCTATCCCGGCACGAATCCTACTGCCGGCTCGGGGATCGCATTTGCGCTCACTAATGTAGAAAACAGCAGGGGAACTCTTAGTAGTCTTACCGGCGCGATGAACCGGGTGAACAATCCTACTGACCCTGAACTGACAAGTTTTGTTTTCGATTTCGCCTGCAAACTTCCGGCTGATTATGTTGAGGGCATTACATTATACAATAAAGCAACCAATGAAGCGGTTGACCTTACTTCGGAAAACTTTGTTTATGCAGAAAACGGCGATTCATCGCAGCTGACCATTAGTCCTGGGGTGTTGGCTGCTGAAATAACCTATGTGATTATGTTCTCCAAAGACTTTTCATCCTCGGCAGGCGTTGCCATCGGTTTCGATCTGGGCTGGGAATTCACCACTGCCAAAGCGGACAAGGAAATTCCCACCTGGGGAAATGATGCAGCACTCGAAGTTGAATTCCCTGTATCTCCAACGACCGCAACCCTGAGCTGGCCTGCAGCGTTTGACAACGAGCAGGTAACCCAATATAAAGTATTCAAAGATGACGACGCTCTTAGGGTTTTACCAGGAGATACGAGAGAATACCTGGTGGAAAACCTGTATGTTGCAACTAAATACACCTTTAAGGTACAGGCCGGGGATTACCTGGGTAATTGGAGCACCTACCTGGAAAAAACGGTAACCACACCGCCGGCATCCACAACCCCACCCAACTGGGCTACAGGTGCCCTTACCTTTACCGATATCTATTCGGATAATGTGACTCTCAATTGGAGCGCTGCTGCCGGGGAGTATGCGGTAAAGGAATATCTGGTGTATAAGAATGATGAGAGTGAGCCTTTGGCTGTCGTATACAGCGATATCCTGACCTATAAGGTCGGAGGACTTACAGGAGAAACCAACTACACCTTCAAAATTGTGGCCAAAGATTATTCGGGTAATTTGTCGGATCCACTCAGTAACAATGTGACAACGGCTGTGGATGATGTCAATCCAACCTGGCCAGCCAACGCATTTTTAAATGCCAAGGATTTAAAGAGTGACAGTTTTACACTATACTGGCAGGCCGCTTTGGATAACGTCGGCATAGGCCAATACAATATCTACCAGGATGGCGATCTAATAGGCTCCACTGCAGACGGAACCATTACCGAATATCCAGTAACCGGCCTGGAGGCCACTACCAAGTACACCTTCATGGTGGAAGCGGTGGATACGAGTGGGAATAAGACTATTGAAAATCTCGTCTTTGAGCAGTCTACTACCGTATCAGGCCCTACCGAGGGAGCAGGTATAGAATTTACCATGACCTCTCCAGCCAATGAAAATGTCGGCAAGAGCGGGAATACCATGCTCAACCGGGTGACAGAACCCTTGCTGGATACCAATGTAGCCTTTATATTTAATTTCGCCAAGGATCTGGAGGCTTCCACATGGCTTTCTAATATCGTATTAGTCAAAAACGATAATGTGGAAAATCCCATCGAGGTGAAAGCAGAGTATTTCTCTTATACCTTCGTGGACGGGACCGGGACCTTAAAGCTGGAAGTTCCTCAGGAAATAGTGGATATGGGAGCCAGCTATCAGCTTAAACTCATGTCTTCATTTGCTGCCAAGGATGGCAGTACCCTGAACAAGGATTATATCTGGGAGTTCAACGTGGCACAAGGGCTTTACGGAATCAAGGACATAGCAGCCGGAATGAACAGTTACAGCGCATTTGAAAGAGCCGCAGACAGATTTTACCTGATGGTGAAATCCGATGGAACCGTGTGGGGTTGGGGGAACAATCTCTACGGCCATTTAGGTGACGGCACTACCCAGGATTCTACCGTTCCGGTACAGGCTTTGAACCTGCAGAACATAGTCAAAGTGGTGGCCGGTGTAAATAGTGCCTTTGCCGTTGATGCTAACGGAGGAGTCTGGGGCTGGGGCTCTAATGAGCACGGACAGTTAGGACGAGGCATCTTGCCGACCGGCACATCCGGCAGATACGGAAACGAAACTCCGCAGAAAATTGACGGATTACCTCCCATTGTTAAACTGGTTTATGGTTTCAACCGTTGTGTCGCCTTAGATATTAACGGCGATGTATGGACATGGGGATTTAGAACCAGTGTGTACCAGGATTATTACGGCGTTCTAAGCACCGGTACTCCGGCCAAGGTTCCATTCCTAAGCAATATCAAGGATGTAGCCGCTGGTTACCAAACGTCCTTGGCTGTAACCGCTGATGGAAGGGTTATGGAGTGGGCAGGCATAGATGGTACCCCAGCGGTAGTTGACGGCCTGACCGAAGTAAAATCGGTGGCCTGCGACAGTTTCAACTATACCAAAAACAATCTGGTCTTGAAGAAGGACGGTACCGTTTGGTATTGGGGCGAGGGCACAATTGTAGTTACTATTCCTGGCCCAAGCAACAAGCTAGTTGTTGACCTCATGCAAGTAGAGGGTACCGAAGACGTAAAAGAAATTTATACCAAGAGCATGGCTGTTTTAACCAATGACCGTTCGGTAAGAAGTGTAAATGTTGACTTTGAGTCAAAAACCGCGGTCCTCGGCGATGTAATCAGCAATCTGACGGATATTTCTAAGTTAGCGGTTTACACCACCTCTTCCAGAACGAACCCGGTCTCGGGCGGGCTGGCGTTGAAGCTGGACGGGACATTAATGCAGTTCGTTGCAGATGCTGTAGTGCCCATCGACCCGGGCATGGATACAGTGGAACCGCCGGTATGGCCTGACGAAAGTGCGGTTACATTCAGCAACCTTACTGAAAAAGGCCTGACCTTAGGCTGGAATAGTTGCGGAGCAGATATTTCAGCATATGCAGTATATCAGAACGATTCATTGATCAAAACTCTTCCCGGTAGTTCATTGTCGCATAGTATAACCGGACTGGTTAAGGGTACAGAATACACCTACAAGGTTGAAGCGCGCCTGGCAGGAAGCAGTTATACGACTAATGGACCTTCTGCATCAGTGACCTTGACCGACTGGAATCCTACCATGCAGGGAGCCGGTAAGATAGCAGCAGGAGTTGGACATACGCTTATGATCGATGCAGATGGCAATGTCTGGGCCTGGGGAGCGAATGAATTCGGCCAACTAGGCATCGGCAGCAATGACAACCAAACCGCTCCTGTTAAGATCAATGGTCTGAGTGGCATTGAAGCAGTAGCTGCCGGGGATACCCACAGCGTGGCTCTCGATAGTGAAGGTAATGTCTGGGTTTGGGGTAACAACGACAAGTACCAACTCGGACTGGGGACTACCGAAACCAGTAACATACCTGTTAAGTTGACCACTATCAGCGGCGTTAAGGTAATCTCAGCTGCAGGTAATTACAACCTGGCGGTTAAAACTGATGGAACACTCTGGAGTTGGGGCGAGGCTTGCAAGGCCAACCTCAATTACGGTACTTCTGGTATTGACGGACAAACACCGGGCCAGATGAAATACGGGACACCGAGTCCGGCCGTTAATTACTATTATGAAAATGTAAAAAGTGCTGCGGCAAGCCGAAATTTCTACGCTGTACTTTTTGCCGACGGTACGATTTCCCGTTCCGGTTACTTTATCGACAATGTAGGAGCAAGAACCTACTGGACAATGTTGTATAATCCCGGTCTCATGGGCGTTCAGGCGATCAGTGCTGGTGATGATTTCCTGATGGCCTTACTGGAGGATGGAACTGTTGCTGTCCTGGGCGATAATTCTCAGGGGCAGTTCGGAAACGGGACCAGAATCAACCCGACCCCGGCTACTGCTGCTGCCTATAAAAAGGTAACCGGTCTGGAAGGGGTGGTTGCCATAAGTGCCGGCGGTGCTCATGGCTTAGCCCTAAAAAAAGACGGCTCTGTATGGGGCTGGGGGCAGAACGATAAAGGTCAGCTCGGCAACGGCAGCACGGCTACTCAGCTCTTACCTGTTGCAGCAACTGGAGTGACCGGAATTGAGGCTATTGATGCAGGTAGACTGTATAGTATCGTTTTAGCGGATGATGCATCAGCAAGCATAAAGGCTAATGCCTTCGGAGCAAATGATCAGGGTCAGCTTGGAATTGGTAATACCGTTTCGAGTACAGTGGCAAAGACAATTCTGTTTGCAGGCTATGTCGATTCGGAAGCACCATCTTTCCCGGCCTGGTTTACAATCCATGTAGATTGGCTGTCAGACAATAGTGCCAGGCTAATCTGGACTGAAGCGACTGACAACGTCGGTGTTACTACCTATGAAATCTGGCGGGACAACGACAAGGTCGGGGAGGTTTCAGGACAAGAGCAGACATTTACGATTACCGGATTGATTCCTGGACAGGAGTATGAATTCGGAATCAAAGCCAAAGATGCAGCCGGGAACAGCGCAATGAAAACGGTGATAAAGGAGTATACTGGCAGCTTAATTGCAGCGCCAGCATTAAGTTTAGTTACGAATAATATAATCGGGCAACCGGTAGAGATTAAATTTGATGATGATTCAGCCTGGAGAGAGAAGATCTCTATCGCCCTTGATGGAATTGAATTGGATAGCACTACCTATCAGTTAAGTACTGGCAAGATTACATTGAAGCAGGAAGTATTTACACAGGCTAAAGATTACACCATTGTGATTAAGGCTGTTGGCTATGTAGATGCTACCGTAATCCTAAGATTGTATAAACCGATAGCTGATGCTCAGGTTAATGTTGACCAAAACAACAAGAACCTGGCCATTACTGCCACTACTCCGGCGGCAACTATAACCATTCCCGAGGGTATAACCGATGCTACCATTAATGTGGCCGGTTTACTTGAACAACCGGTGGGGGATGAAGTTGAGACCCGGGCGCTGTCTGCTGCTTTGACCATCTCAGCGGATACGCCTATCAGTAGCACTCCGGTACGGGTGGAGATTCCAGCGGCGACAACTGTTAAGGCTCCGGCTGGTTGGGATGGAACCATTAATGTGCCAACTGTGCAAGCCAACTCCAGCGTTGCCGTTACCCCGGATAAGGGCAAGACGGCTACGGTGAAGGCAGTTATTGAAGTAGGCTTCGGCGATATTCCGCTGACTTTCAGCCAGGCGGTGAAGCTGATAATTCCCGACCAGGCAGGAAGGGAAGTGGGGTATTATCGCGACGGAGTGTTTACCAAGATCACCCGTGTATGTGGTGAAAACTCTCAAGCCTGGGCAGACGCAAATATTCCCGAGGGTGGCGACGGTAAGATTGACGAGGGCAACGACCTGGTTATTTGGACCAAACACTTCACCAAATTTGTCACTTATGTGCAAAGCAGCAGTGGATCCAATGGTGGTGGAGGATCCGGTTCCGGAACCCCCGGTGGCCTAACTGTTGATTTTACTGCAGTCAGGACTTCTCCCCAGGATACCATGCTGCAGTTTGATTTCAGCAATGGTATGGATGAAAACCTGGAATCCACACTGGGATTGATCCGGGCTTATGAAAAAGCCGGCGGCAATGTTGCCAATTATTCCGATTACAAGTACATCAAGGAAGGCAATAAAGACACGGGTGGAAAACTACGTCGCCTGGAACTCTATTTTGACAACCTGAAATCTGGCACGAACTATGTTGTGGAATTGGGCGCCGCCATTAAGGCCAATAATGGCAGTACTTTAGGCACCAAGAAGACTTTCGGGTTTACAACCAGCGGAGTGGCTGCAGGTGGGCAGACACCTGTTGAACAGGGAATAGGTTCAAGCGGCGGCATACTTACCGGAAATGGTGTGACAGTGGAAATCCCCGCAGCGGCTCTCAGCAGTCAGGTTAAAGTGATTATCAAGATTGTAGCGAACACTGCCAACCTGCCTCTGGCTGAGAATAGTGAATGGTTAAGCGATGTAGTTGAGATATCCACTGACGAGACCGCCGAATTTAAAAAACCGGTTATTATTACCCTGAAATTCGATAAGTCAAAATTTGACAGCGACAAGCAAGATATTGGACTTTATTTCCTGGACGAAAAGACCGGGAAATGGGTGGCACTTGATAATGTGAAAGTCGATCTTACGGCAGCAACGATAAGTGGGGAAATCGCTCACTTTACCAAATTTGCCGTAATCGCAACCCAAAAGGCCGTATTGCCTGAACCGGTCAAACCAGTCCTGGAGTTAACTGATATCCAGGGACACTGGGCGCAAAAGAGCATCGAGCAGTTGGTGGCTATGGGGGCCATCAATGGCTATGGAGATGGTACCTTTGCCCCGGATAGAGGCATCACCAGAGCAGAATTTGTCACCGTTTTGGTTAAAGCCTTTAAGCTGGAATCAGAATCAGGCAAAACCTTTGCCGATACAGCCAATCACTGGGCCAAACAGGATATAGCCATAGCCACCGCCCAGGGCATCATCAATGGTTATGGTGATGATATCTTCGGACCGGATGACAGCATTACCCGGGAACAGATGGCGATCATGATTGTCAAGGCGGCCAAATTGCCACCGGTGACCGGAAGTAGGGAATTTGCTGATAGCAGCCAAATCTCCAGTTGGGCTACAGTGGCGATTGCCACCGCCAGCCATAACCAGCTGATCAGCGGCTACGAGGACAATACCTACCGTCCCCAAAAAGGTGCAAGCAGAGCCGAGGCGGTAACGGTTATCCTGAATTCATTGCAAAAAGCCGCATAAACAACGACGTTTTCAAAAATCCCCCGGGGTTAACCCCCGGGGGATTTTTGCGACCTACCCGGGTGATTGCACCTGAATGCTCAGGGGTTAGAAGAGGTTAAACAAAGGGAAAAAACTAACATAAAGTAGGCGGACATCCCTTGATTCCGCCCTTCCCATTGATTAACAGTATAATCATAAAGGATTTCATGATACTATGTCGAAGTAGAATGACAGCACATAGAATAAAATAATCTGTTAAAGTTTTCAAGTTGTTGTTTCCTAATGCATTGGCGATGGGCAGCAACCGATAGGGTACAGCGGGAAACGGTTGTGCCTCCCAGTGTGGAAAGAAAACTGGACCAGCAGCGCGTTGTCCTGGCTATCTGTGTCAGTTGTTTTCTACAACTGGCTTTTTTAAGCACTTTTTCGCCAATTTATGAACAGGAGGGGAATGGCTTAAGATGAGAAAACCGATTAATGTAGCTATATTACTGGCGGTATTGGTCTTGTTATGTATTCCCGGAGCGGTCTTTGCTGCTGGCGGTACTGGCGATGGTTCCGGGGGAGGGAAGCTGCAACCGCTGGCGATTACCAATGCGCTGCCTGCCGATGGCGCCACCGGGGTGGGTCTTTCCGACCAGATTAAATTGACCTTCAGCAAGAATGTGGTCTACATGACGGTAAGGGAGAATAACCGGGGTTGTTTTTCATTATGGAATGGGGATACCCGGGTGCCGATCGAAGTTATCATGGCGGATGATCAGATTGAACGGGAAAAACGTAATGATGTTATTATAAAACCTCTGGCAAAGCTTCAGCCCGGGACTACCTACAGAGTGGAAGTGGAGCCGGGCTTGGAATCCAAAAGCGGAGTGACTTTGGGCCAAAAAGCCACGCTCAGTTTCACTACTGCCGGCACCAAAGCCAGCGATAAAACCGGTCAGCAGGCTACTGAGGCTTCACCGTCAGTTCCAACCCCAACTGACAGCCAGGAGAGGACTGTTGCTCCCCAAATGGAAGCTGCTGCCACTGACAGCAGCCAGGCTATTGCCAGGACAGAACCGGAAATCGCTACGGTGGATGCGTCTGCAGCCCTTAAACCGGATCAAAACCAAGTTTTGGCTCAGCAAAATGAACCAAATGCCGCTGCACAGGAAAAGGATAGGAATAATAGGATTATTATAGACATTATCATTGTAATAGCAGCCGGGCTGGCGGCCTGGTGGTTTTACCGCAAATGGCGCCACCCGTAAAAGATTGCTGCCCCCGGACTAGATGAACTCCTTGGGGTGAACCCACAGAATCAATGGGGGCTGGGTATCTGTTGTGACAAATAGATGATATGACTGATGGTTGGGGTGAATCTTACGAAAAAACCATGGATGTTTTTGCTCTTCATTGCGGCACCTTTGCTGATCATTTTGATATCATTGTTAATAGGGCGCTATCCGGTAGATATTGCTACCGTTATCCATATAATCGGCTGTCGGATCACTATGCAACCCTGCTATGTTGAAGACATCTACCAAACGGTAGTCTGGGATATACGTTTGCCGCGGGCCATTTTAGGAGCAATGGTAGGCGGTTGTCTGGCCATCAGCGGAGCTGCATTTCAAGGCTTGTTTCGCAACCCCCTGGTAAGCGCGGGGATACTCGGGGTCAGCTCCGGGGCCGGATTTGGAGCGGCTCTGGCCATAATCCTCTTTCATAAGGTAGCCGCCACTTATGCTTTTGCTTTTGGTTTTGGAATCCTGGCCGTAATCTTAAGCTATTTGATCGGCAAGGTATACAATGCCACTCCCACAATTATGCTGGTTCTGGGAGGGGTTATAGTTTCCTCGGTATTTTCCGCCTTGATTTCCCTGATTAAATACCTGGCCGATCCCTTAAACGAACTGCCCACCATTGTCTTCTGGCTGATGGGCAGTCTGGCTTCAGCACGTTACAGCGACATTATAATCGCCGGTATTCCCATGTTGATAGGGATAACCGGTTTAATGCTGATCAGATGGAGAATAAACGTTTTGTCAATGGGCGACCGTGAGGCCCACACCCTGGGGATAAATACGGCTGTGAATAAAGGCATAGTAATAGCCTGTGCCACTCTGGCCACTGCCGGAGCAGTCTGCGTCAGCGGTATTATTGGCTGGGTGGGCCTGGTCATTCCCCATATCGGCCGCATGCTGGTCGGTAATGATAACAAAATACTTATTCCGGTAAGTTTTTCACTGGGGGCAACCTTTTTGGTCATTGTTGATGATTTTGGCCGCATATTAACCGGTTCCGAAATACCGCTGGGTATTCTTACCGCCCTTTTAGGGGGACCTTTCTTTGTCTACTTGTTAAAGAAGACGAAAGGAGGCGGCTGGTAAAATGGCACCTTTGTTGGAGGTCCAGGATGTCAGCTTCAAATATCCCGGAGCACTTATACTTGATAAGATAAGGTTTAGCATGAGTTCCGGGGAGGTCTTCTGTTTACTGGGGCCCAACGGCTGCGGCAAAACCACCCTTTTGGACTGCATTTTAGGCTGGTTAAAGCCCTGCGGGGGCAGGGTTTTGCTAAACGGCAGTTCCCTGGAAAACATGTCGGCACAGCAGATTGCCAGGCATTTGGCCTATGTTCCCCAGATTCACCAAAAGACCTTTCCTTATCTGGTACAGGATATTGTGCTTATGGGCCGGGCTTCTTTTCTGGGCGCCTTCAAGACGCCATCGCAAGAAGACCTGGCTATTGCCGAACAAGCCCTTGACAAAGTCGGCATTGCCAGGTTGAAAGACCGTCCCTATACACAATTAAGCGGCGGTGAAGGACAGCTGGTCATGGTGGCCCGGGCCCTGGCGCAGAACAGCCCCTTGATAGTAATGGATGAACCCACCGCCCACCTCGATTACAGACACGAATTGATAATACTGGAAACAGTTGTGGAATTAGTCAGGCAAACCGGGCTGTCAGTTCTGATGGCCACCCATATACCGAACCATTGCTATTATTTTGAAAACCAGGGCATCAAGACCCAGGCTGCACTGGTGAAGAATCACCGCATTATGGCCCTGGGAAGACCATCTGAAGTTCTCTCCGAAGGAAACCTGGGGGAGCTTTACAGCATCAGAACCCGCATCATAAACTGCGGACTTGATGATGGGGGGCAATTGAAACAGGTAGTGCCGCTAAGTACCTTGAACAGTTTTGAGCAGAGTTGATGGAGGGGAATAAATTGACTACATTAATATCCAGGAAGCGTTCGGGACAGTGGACAAAGATCAGTCTGGTATTCTTGCTGGTGCTGGTATTGGCACTGACAGGCTGTAATAATGGCCAGATTGGCAGTAAAATACCTGTCGACAAAAAGACCCAGCTTATTACCGACAGCGTGGGACGTCAGGTAGAGGTGCCGGTTAATCCGGAGCGCATTGCCTGTCTGTGCCCGGAATCAGCCTATGCCCTGGCTATGTATGGACAGGGAAATAAGATTGTCGCAACTACCGGGGGAATGCAGAGAGATCTCCTCCTGGTGGAGATGTATCCTCATATTAAAGGATTGCCGATCCCCAAAACCAGCGGTGTGATAAATATCGAAGAGCTGATCAATACCAGGGTGGAGCTGGTATTTGTCAAAGGCGATACTACCAGCAATGAAGCCGAAATGGAAAAGTTGAACAAGGTGAAAATACCGGTAATAGCCCTGCAGTATGCCAGTATGGCGGAGCAACAATATGCCCTGCAGATGGTGGCAAAAATTGTGGGCAGCGAAGAAAAAGGGCAAAGATATACTGAATTTTACCAGCAAATGATAGCCGAGGTGCAGGAGCGGGTTGCCGCTGTTCCCCATAAGGATCGGATTAAAATCTATCATTCCGTTAGTGAAGCTACACGCACCGATACCACTGGCACTCTGGCCGCAGACTGGACTAAAGCTGCCGGGGTGATAAATGTATCGGTGGGCCAGAGTTTAAAATTCATGGATGGCGATCATTATGCCGGTCTGGAACAAATCCTGTTGTGGGACCCTGATTATATACTGGTTAATGATCCCAACGTGGCGGGTTACATTATGGGGCACGAACACTGGCGGCCTCTGCAGGCAGTTAAAAACAACCGGGTATTGCCGCTTCCCAATGGTATTTCCCGCTGGGGGCATACCTCTTCACTGGAAACACCGTTGGCGGCATTATGGACCGCCAAACTAGCCTACCCGCAGCTATTTAACGATTGGGACATGGTAGAAGCAACCCGGGATTTCTATCAGGAGTTTTTTGACTGGCAACTTGATGATGCCACCATTGAAAAAATATTGAGCGGCAGGGGTATGAGGGAAGCCAAAAGCTAAGTTGTTTCTGTTAATTATAAAAGGTGGAGATGAGTTAATGAGAGTCCTAATATGCATCGACGACACCGACAACATTGATATCAAACGCGGCACCGGGCAGTTGGCCTCCTTGCTGGCTGAAGAGATTGAACAAAAGGGCTGGGGGAAATGCGAACCGGTTACCCGTCATCAATTATTTGTGCACCCGGATGTGCCCTATACATCGCATAACAGCGCCATGTGCTTTGCTGCGGACATCGATGCTCGCTATTATGAGAAAATTATCAAATATGGAGGTGAATTCTTAGAGCGGGAGAGGGCGGTCGGCTCCGATCCCGGTTTATGTGTAGTCATCCCCGAGCGTTTGACCAACCCCGGCTGGCTGATTGCTTACGGTTTTTCCGCCAAACAGGAGGTTTTAAACAAAGATTATGCCTACCAGTTAGCTGCGGAGATGGGTATTCACCTCTCCGAGCACGGCGGTACGGGGGACGGTGTGGTGGGCGCCCTGGCCGGAACCGGATTGCGTTTGAGCGGCAATGATGGCCGTTTTCGGGGCAAATTCAGCATTGCTTTACCGGGGCAGGCTTTGAGTGTAGCTGATATTTGTGCCCAAACCTTTATCACCAAGGTCAAAAGCAAGAATAACGGATATATTTTACAGGAACATGAACTGGTGGAAGTGGGCGAGGTTATCAAAGCAGTGCTGATTGAACGGGAAGCTGTGCTGCTGGTCAATCCTTTGGCAACTCCCGGCGATCGGGGCGCTGTTTGGCGATCCTGCAGCAAGGATGAGCTAAGGGCTTATTAGGACAGGACGATTTCATTATTTGTGGGGTTTATAGGGTGGCTACGAGTTGATGTGGCCGAGTAAAAGAACGATTGATAGTAGTGGAAACGAAAGCAGCTATCACTACCTGATAGAATTCTATGGAGGTGATGCTATAGCTTTTAACATCTCGATGCGATCAATGGTAACGAATAAAGGAGGAATCCAACTTGAACAGTATGCAATGGAGGGAAACCCCATTTATCGCGGTCTTATTGGTGGTTTTTTTCACCATTTCTATGGTGGCAGCCCAGCCTGCTTGGGGGCAGGAAGTTACGGGACCGCAGATTAAAGCGGCAGAAGTAACCACCAAAGGCGATCTAAGTATAACTTTTGATCAGACCATAGCCGATCCTGCTGGAATTCAGGCCCAATTTGCGGTGAGCGTTAACGATGCAGCGGTAAATGTAACCGCGGTAGAACTCACCAACACCCCGGGAAAAATAAAACTGGTACTGGAAAAGAAGGCCCAGGCTGGCCAGATGATCGCCATTACCTATACCCGGAACAGCGATGCGGCTCTGCAGATTAAGTCCACCGATGGTGAAGTGGTGGAGAACTTTACTTACCAGATTGGCGAAATAGCGCAGCCCCCGGCTTTAAGCGTTAATAATGAACAGAACAAACTGGGTGATGCGGTCGAGATCACATTTGCCGGCAATCCTGACTGGACCGCCAAGATTACCAATGTGAAGGTCAACGATGTATCTTATAAAGGTCAATTTGCCATAGTGGATGGCAAGATCACCATCCCGGCAGAGATCTTCACTGCCGCCGGAGAATATGCCATAGTGGTCAAGGCTACTGCTTATAAGGATGCAGATATTAAGGTGACCATTGCGGCAGCTGAGCCTGTAGTAGATCCAGTTCAGCCGCCGGTAGATCCCATAGAGCCGCCGGTAGATCCGGTTCAGCCACCGGTGCAAGCGGAATTCAAGGATATACAGGGACACTGGGCCGAGAATAATATTAAGCAACTGGTGGCCATAGAAGCCATAGACGGCTATGGCGACGGGACATTTTTACCCGAGAAGGTCATTAGCAGAGCTGAATTCGTCACCGTTCTGGTAAAGGCCTTCAAACTGGAAGCATCAAGCGATAAAACCTTTGCCGACACCGCCAATCACTGGGCCAAAAAGGAAATCGCCATCGCCAATGCCCTGGGAATAGTTGAAGGCTACAGTGCTGACAGCTTCGGGCCCGATGACAGTATAACCCGGGAACAGATGGCAGTTATGGTGGTGAAAGCAACTAAACTAGCGCCGGTCTCTACAGCCGCAACCTTTGCCGACAACAGCCAGATTTCGGCATGGGCGCTGGATTACGTCAATACTGCCTTTGCCAACCAGCTCATCGGTGGGTATGGTGACAACACCTATCAACCCCAGAAGAACAGCACCAGGGCGGAATCAGTAACCGTTATCCTGAGAGCATTGGAAAAAGCGGCCTAGCCTGGCTAATAAAAACCCCCTGAAATCCCAGGGGGTTTTTATTTATGATATGCCGTAAATGGCTTTCACTTGAACATAGGAATTGAAGACATTTTGCGAAAGAGAACATAGCAGGGTAAATGTTATGAGGATTATTTTTACGGGAAAAAGAACCAATGGAATCTAACCGGTGAGGCTTTAAACCGGACTGCAAATAACACTTATCCCGAAGATATTGGCAAAGGCAGTTTATGGTGAAAGAGCATATTAATGGACAATTATTGCTCAATGCCGAAAGGTACGGTATAATTAATTAGCATTAATCAGAGTTAGAAAACCCTGGCCTTGCAAGCTGGCATGTTAGGCGAGGGTATAATTTTTCATCGCTTTGGCTTCTACAAGTGAAAAAGAGAGAGGTATTACCGTGGGTAAAAAGCAGGGCGGAATAAAGCCGGTAGTAGATAACCGCAAAGCTCGTTATAATTATCACATAAAAGAGACCTTTGAATGCGGCCTGGTGCTGGCTGGCACTGAGGTTAAGTCTTTGCGCATGGGCCGGGGCAATCTGCAGGACGCTTATGCTACGGTAAAAGATGGGGAAGTATGGGTGCATAATTTTCACATCAGTCCTTACGATAAAGGTAATCGCTTTAACCATGATCCGCTTCGACCCAAGAAATTATTGCTGCACCGCCGCGAGATTAATAAGTTGCAGGGATTTCAACGGGAGAAGGGCTATGCTCTTATCCCTTTAAAGATATTTTTCAAAAGGGGGTTGGCCAAGCTGGATTTGGCCGTAGGAGTAGGTAAAAAGCTGTATGATAAACGCGAGGATATCGCAGAGCGGGATGCTCGGCGCAATCTCGAACAGGTGATCAAATCACGATTGCAGACTTAATTTGAGATAGGGGATGAGAAATTGGTCACAATTAGGCCAGAAATGCCTGGAGATGAAGAAGCCATACGGCAGGTTAACCTACTCGCGTTTGGCCGTGACGCAGAGGGGAAATTGGTTGATTTATTACGCGGTTCGCGGTTTTATGTACCCGGATTATCCATTGTAGCGTTAGATGGTGAGGCTATTGTGGGCCATATTCTCATGAGCTCGGCCATGCTGGCAAGCAGTCATGAGGCCATGCCGCTTCTTACCCTGGCCCCGATGTCAGTCATACCCGCATACCAGAGAAGAGGTATAGGCACCAAGCTGGTCAAGTCCGCCTTAAAGCGCGCTGAGGGAACCAAATACCCCGCTGTGGTAGTCCTGGGGCATCCTGAGTATTACCCGCGCTTTGGATTTGTCAGAGCCTCTGAAAAGAGGATATATGCGCCTTTCGCGGTACCGGATGAGGTTTATATGGTTTTGGAACTTATGCCCAATGTGCTGGATAATGTCACCGGCACGGTACGCTATCCACCTTGTTTTGACGATATTTAGGGCCAGCGTCCGGCACCTGGTACTGGTTTTTTGCACTCAGTTAAAAGAGACGATAATGAAAACCCCGGAAACATCAGGTATTATGGGCTAATTTGAGGGGCCAATTCAGAGGCCGGCGGGCTTGACAAAGTTGTTTACAGGGTTTAATATTGCTTGTGCAGTGAGCATATAATTTTAAAAAGGGGGCGTAATGGTTTCGACGGGGGAATAGATGGGTTGAGTAGCGAGCCGAGTTGTCGCCAGCTCGTTAAAAAGGTGAAAAAACAATAACTGCCGAAGATAACTTCGCACTAGCCGCTTAAGCGGCTCGTCCGGCCAGGTTTCCTAACGGCCTGGTGCAGGGCGTCACTTAGTTAGGGTACCCTGAAGCCTTCCTCCCTGAGGGGCTTTAAGGGGAAACCAATCGGGGATAGCGCAAAGGAAGCCTGTCTGTGGGCGTCCCGCGCGCGAGATTCAAAACACAGACTGCGCTCGGAGAGACTCTTCTGGTCTTTCTTTCGGACGGGGGTTCGACTCCCCCCGCCTCCACCAGATTATCTACCATCTATTGATAAAAAGAATTTTATCGGTAGGTGGTTTTTATATTGCCTGAAAAGCCTGTATTTAAGCCGTTCCTGCGTTTTAGCGGAGCGGCTTTCTCGATTTCTGGTGGGTTATTCTCTTTTGATAAGGGGAAATCCTTCCACTTATTGTCATCGCGCCAGGAGGTAATCGTTGAACTTTAGCAGGGTGTGTGCAAAGGGGGTGTGCATTTTCCAGAGGGGTGTGCAAACAGTCAAGCCCGGTCATTGGAAAAGAAAAAGCCTACAAAGCCGAAGCCCTGTACGCTTTTTGAGGATTCCTTTAAAGCACCTATCATACTTCCGTGCCATCTTTAAAGCGAAAGTGCAACTTGCCGTCCTTGGTGACAGTGACTGTATCGACTGCTACCGCCCAAAGTCGCTCGTCAAACTCCTCGACCACGGACGGGCTGCTTTCCAGTTCGCGGATGAAGGTTCCAAGTGATAAGCTTTTAGCCTGCCGCTCTCGCTTCATTTCTTCTAATTGGTTGAAACGTTCCGTTGCTATACGGTGGCGTTCCCAATAGCGGTTGTTGCGTTCATTAAACTCGTCCTGGTTTTGGGCGATACGGGCGTTCTCATAAACGGCCTTTCGCAACAATTCAGCTACCACATCGATTTCCCGCTGGAGTCCTTTTAGTTCAGCATCAATCTCTGTGCAGTTGCATAAGACTTCTTGGGCAAGGCGGCAGTTGGCGAGTATTTCATCGCGGTTGCCAATCAGCATGTTAAATGCCGTCAGAAATCGTTGCTTTATATCATCTTCAGTAACGTGCGGTGTTTGGCATGGTTTATCCCAGTTATATTTGTTATTGCACCGCCATACCGTGCGCCGATACTTGGTGTTGGAACCCCAAACCTTGGAGCCGTAAAAACCGCCGCAGTCACCGCAAACGATTTTAGCTGAAAATGGGCTATGGCAACTGACTGGCCTACCGAGTTTTTTACGCCGTTCCATTTCAAGCTGCACCGCATCAAATTCGTCTGGCTCAATAATGGCAGGATGGCTATTCTGCACATAGTATTGAGGAACCTCACCCTCGTTGACTTTGGTGGTTTTAGTGAGAAAATCTACCGTGAAGCTTTTTTGCAGCAGAGCGTCACCCTTGTATTTCTCGTTAGTCAGAATGCTTATTACTGTCGCCACTTGCCAGGTTTTTTTCCCGGCTGGAGATGGGAGACCCAGATTGCCAAGGTGCTTGGCGATGGCTGAAGGCGTTTTGCCCTCAAGAAACATTCTGTAAATCAGCCGCACTGTTTCCGCTTCCTTTTCAACAATTTTAGGTAAGCCATCTTCCCCCTTTTCGTAGCCAAGGAAATGACGATAAGGCATGCTTACTTTCCCATCAGCCATACGTTTGCGTTGGCCCCAGGTTACATTTTCAGAAATTGAACGGCTTTCTTCCTGTGCCAAGCTGGACATAATGGTGATCAAAAGCTCACCCTTACTGTCCAGCGTGTAAATGTTCTCCTTCTCGAAATAAACCTCAACGCCTTTTTCTTTTAGCTGGCGAACCGTAACCAGAGAATCAACTGTATTTCTCGCAAAGCGGCTGACTGATTTGGTAACAATCAGATCGATTTTTCCGTCCAGTGCATCGGCGACCATCTGCTTAAATCCATCGCGCTTTTTGGTATTGGTGGCGCTGATACCTTCATCGGTGTAGATTCCGGCAAATATCCAATCAGCACGTTCGTTGATGTACTTGGTGTAGTAGTCTACCTGGGCTTCGTAGCTGGTAAGCTGTTCCTCAGAATCTGTTGAAACGCGGGCATATGCAGCTACTCTTTTTCTTGTGGCCACACCAGTCGTTTCTGGCGCAAAGCGGTTTATGGTTGGTGGTATAACAGTAACGGCTCGAGCTGGTTTCACTTCAAATCTCCCCTTTGGTAGGCAAGCGCCCTTTCCCGCGCCTGCTGTTTCTTTTTGTCGTCCCAGCTTGATTTGCGTGACCGGTCTTGCCAAGTGGCTTCAACTTCATGACCGTCTTGAAAAATATAAATGACCTTATTTGCTTGCGGCACCTGCACTTGCTTGATCTGGGATCGGAAAACTACTTCATCAAATTCCGGCAGGCCCAACACTTCAGCGGTCAGCGACAATAAGATTGGTTCCGGGATTTGCTTCGCTGGGCAGGCGTCCTTACCGTAATTGACGAAGGTGGAACAGTTCCACGCTGCATGCCCCTTGTAGGTTACCCGCCGGTAGTTCTTGCCGCAGCGAGGGCAGAAGATTAAGCCTGAAAATGGGTAACGGTTGGCCGGGTTTTGCCTGACATTTCTGTTCTCCCGGCGTAGAACCATGATTTCCTGCGCCTTTTGAAAGGTAAGAATGTCTATAATCGGTTGATGGGTTCCTTCGGCATAGTACTTTGGCAGAATTCCCCGGTTATAAACCAGCTTCTTTGACAAGTGGTCGGCTACATACTTTTTCTGAAGCAGCGCGTTGCCAGAATATTTCTCGTTATTTAGGATGGCCAGGACTCGCTTTGCTGTCCACTGCCTACCGCTGAACGTTCGAGCACCCATTTCCCGCAGCCTGGCAGCAATCCGATCGCATCCCAGGCCTTTAATGTAATCGGCGTAGATCATTCGAACGATTTCGGCCTGTTCCTGATCGATTTCAATTTGACCATTGTTGATCCGATACCCGTACATGAAACGCAGGTTTACAATCTCACCTTGCTGGAACCGCTTGCGAATCCTCCACTTACAGTTCTCACTAACCGAACGGCTTTCCTCCTGAGCATAGGATGCGAGGATGGTTAGCAAAAGTTCGCCATCCCCACTCATGGAGTGAATATTCTGCTCCTCAAAATAAACGTCAACACCGAGCAGTTTTAGCTCTCGCACTGTTTCAAGCAGTGTTACCGTGTTGCGGGCAAAACGTGATATCGATTTTGTAATGATCAGGTCAATCTTGCCATCCTTGCAGTCAGCAATTAGACGCTGAAATTCCGGGCGAGTGTCTTTGGTTCCTGTCAGTGCCTCATCGGCGTATACACCAGCATATTCCCAATCCGAGCGCTGCTGAATGAGTTTGCTGTAGTAGCTGACTTGAGCTGCCAGAGATTGTAACATCGCATCTTTTCCGGATGATACGCGGGCATAGGCGGCAACCCGTAATCTAGCAGGGATTGGTGGCACCGAAGGGGATATTTTCGTAACTATCTTTTCCATAATGACCTCCTTTCGCTATGACATATTCGCTCCAAAAGCCCATATTATCAAGTGTTTTGGCGATATATGCTGCGCTCGGAAAGCCCGTATTTTTGAGCGATAGTTGCCTCAATTTTAATCAATTCATCTTCTCGGATAATGCCTGCTGCAAGCCATCTCTTTAAAACTGCCATAGTGGCTGTATAGTAGATGACTGCTAATGCCTTACTATTCATGCCGCACCGCCTTCGACCTGCCGTAGCAAGCGCGGGAGCAGTATTTGCGCTCTCGTTTGCCATACGCTTCAAAGGACTGGCCACAAGTCTGACAGGTAAATGACCGGATGGTTTTGTGGTTAACGTCCTCTGGATGGGCATTCCACCACGCCATACGGCACTTGTCCGAACAGAACCTTTTCTGCTTCTTCCCGATGGTCTGATTAAGCGGCACTCCGCACTGGCAGCAAAATGTACCGTCCACAGAGTCAGACATTATAGTAGCATTTCCGCCCAGATTGTTTCTGCGACAGTAAGACTTCACCGTGTTTATCGATAAACCTAAGGTATCGGCTATTTTGGTGTAACTCTTACCTTCGGCGCGAAGAAGAGCAATCCGCTCTTTTTGCAAGCCGTTCATATCGGTTCCTCTCTTCGAAGGGCGTGAATCGTTCCCTCACAATCCACAGGACAACGAAGGGCGGTTTGAGTACCAGTAGCTTAGGGTTAAAGCAAAAAATGCCGGGTGAAATCAATCACCCGGCGATTTGGAATCAGTTTTTAGGTTTTATTAAAGAAGTAAAAGCCGAGCTAATGCTTCAAGGATAGTTCTTTTAGGTAATAATCGTTAAGGTTATAGGGATGAAATGTACTCGGCCATTCTTTCAATCAGCATCCCGGCGTATTCGCCATTTACGCTCTGGCCTTTTCTTGCATTTTGCAGCCAATATTCAGGGGTTTTAAGTATGCCGTTTCTTACCAACACCTCCAAAGCTCCTTCCAGACCATTCTTGTTTTCTTCTATGTATGCTAACCCCAGTTGGGAAAGGATAGCGCCAGAAACTGCTTTGACAATTTCATCTCTCTTGGCATCAAACAGTGCATTATCTTGGCTGTTATCAATAAAGCCGATTTCAATTAGAACTGCAGGAGCCTTGGTTTCTCTTAATACTTGATAATTAGCAGTTTTAACCCCCCGGTTTGCAAAACCGACCCCCACCAGGGAGCTTTGAATTTTTTCGGCCAGCCCCTTTGACTTGGCTCCCGGATTTAAATAAGTGTAAGTTTCTACACCGGCAGCCGCCTCCGGTTTAAAAGCATTACGGTGAAAGGATATGAAGTAATCAAAGCTACCCTTGTTTTCAAAATCACATCTAGCTTTCAGGCTTACACTAACATCAGCCGTCCTGGTCTCATCGATGATTACTCCATGGCGTCTCAACACTGCTGCTACGGCCCGACCTAGGCTCAGCACATCATCGGCTTCTTTTCTTCCTTTATATACTGCACCCGGGTCATTGCCGCCATGACCGTAGTCGAAACATAATCTAGCCATTAATCTTTTCCTCCTTATTCAGCTGGTCCAAAACCAGTTTAAGTTTCTCCGGAATAGGCAGGCCGATCTTGGCTGCGTTTTCCAGAATACTGATCCCTTCGTTGGATAAATAGAAGAAGATGACCGCGGTACGGACAGCGCTACCGTTTGTTATTACCTGGGCGTCGATAATGTGTCCCACTGCCACCATGGCAAAAATCAGCACCTTCTTAAAGATGCCCCTGGCACCTACCTCGCTGGAAAGGCGTTTTTCCAGTATTGCCAACATGACGCCTGTCAGGTAATCGATAACCACGAAGGTTACCAGCGCGTATAAAAAGCCGTCCCAGCCCCCCAAAACCCAGCCCAGCCAGCCGCCAAAGGCCGAAAGGGCAATTTGAATTGTATTAATGGCATTTTTCATGCGTTTTCTTTCCTCCTTGGTTATAGCAATAAAAAAAGAGCCCTGCGGCTCACACATCTTTGACAGGTACTATTTGTTTCTCAATAGTCCCAGTATTTCGTTTTGAAACTCTAAAATAAGTTTATTTTGCTCATAGATATCAGTAAGCACCACATCCTTGTTGGCCTTGCCCGTTAAGGCTTTTATTTTAGCCGCTCTGTCGGATATTTTGACCGCCTCCGCTTCAGCCGCCAGGTGCTTTTGCGTCTTAGCCACCACTAGCTTCTCAGCCATTGACGATCACCTTCTTTTCCGCGGGTTCGCAGGTGCAGTTCCCTATCGCGCTGATTCGATATTCTCCGGGACCGGCAAATTCCAGGACCAGATTCTCAGTCCCGTTGATAGGGGTAATCGTTTTTTCGGCAACAACCTCACCCTCTATAATTACCTGTACTGTAATATCCTCGCTGTTAACCTGGGGATTACCCTCGTAGTCCAAGTAGGCGATGGTTACATTTAGTTCCTGATTAACAACCACTGTGTCCGCGCAGCATATATCAAGCCGCAGGAAGGCACACTTGATGAATCTGGCCACCTCAACCCCGTTTTCCATCTGTATTTCATAGATAAGACCATTTTCATTTATCTCCAATGATTCTCCCTCCTAAGCCGCCACATGCCAGATACCGTATTGAGTGTTAATAGGTCTCGTATTACCACTGGTTACCATATACTCAACCACCAATGACGATTGTACCGGCAGTAATGCTGGTAATTTGATCATTACGCCCCTAGTACCAATACTATAATCTACAGCACCAGAGTTATAGTATTTGCCATACCCGTAGGGTAAGCGGTAACTATGGGTGTTTTTACGAGAATCACTGCTTGGATTCCAGCTGTAGACCAGCTATATAAAGTCAACAATATTTATTAAATTTTTGGAGGCTTTTTATGTAATCAAGCCATGGGGACATATGTTTTTTTGTCCCGCATAATAACAAAAATAATATAGGTTAATTTACGGGCTACAGCCCCAATGGCAGTACCATAGGCTTTGCCTTCGGAACGTTTTTTCTCGAAAAAGGCTTTAAGTACCGGATCAACTTGCACGGCCCGGACAGCGGCTTGCCAAATTGCTCTTCTAAGATGGGGAGACCCTCGTTTAGACATCCGATTTTGACTGCCAGTAAAATCTCCGGACTGTTTAACACTGGGGTCAATGCCAACAAAGGCAACCAGCTTTTCCGGACTGGCAAAGCGATTAATGTCGCCAATTTCACTTTCAATGATGGCAGCCGTGATCATGCCAATGCCCGGAATGGTCGGAAGGCATGAATCAAGGGTATCAAAGTAGGTTTTAATATGGTCTTCGATCTCTTTGATATGCTCCTCGATAAACTTGATTTGTTCGATGAGCTGCCGCAACTGAAAAGCGAAAGCATCGATGGCAATGGTAATGCCAAAAGAGTTACGAGCCTTTTCTTGGATCTCTTTAGCCTTTTCCAGTTTAAATCTTCCCCGGCTTGTTTTGTCAATTACTTCAGCCAGCTTTTCAGCACTGACACTTAACATGTCGTCCGGGGTGGTGTATTCCATTAATAAGGCCTTGGAACTAACGCCGAAGATGTTCGCAAAAAGGGTTTCGTACTCAGGAAAGATTTGATCTAAAACAGCGATTGCTTGCAGCTTAAGCTCCGTGGTCTGATCCACCAGGGAAGTACGATAACGGCAAAGCTGCCTTAAGGCCAGGGTGTTTTCATCTGACAGTTGCGTTTCGGTATAGCGGCCGAAGCGGATGATCTCAGCAATGATAAAGGAATCTCGTTGGTCATTTTTCGTTTTCCGGATAAACAAGTTGCGGAGACTGTCAGATTGAATAGGATTGATGACAAAGACATCAAAGTCTCTTTCAACCAGATAGGAGTAAATGGCAAGCCAGTAATGACCGGTCGCTTCCATGCCAAACACGACTTTTTCATCTTCGGACTTTAGCCTGGCAATGAAATCCAAGAGCTTTGCTGCACCGGCATTGGAATTGGCAAAAGTGATTCTGCCCAGGATCTGACCTGCATCATCAATTGCAGTAGCTTCATGGTTGCGTTTAGCGATATCAATACCGATTATCAATGTAAACACCTCCGGTAATATTTGAGAGTGTTTCTCCTAACTTTACGAGCTTACAACCTAGCGCGATATACGGAGAAAAGGCTAAAAAGCCAGTCAACATCCAGCTCATTCGTAAAATCCCGTAAAGCGGAGGCGCCAGTCTACAGCGCGAGGATAGAACCTCAGGGGAACGTGCGGCGAACTCCACTCTATCGAGAAAATCATCTCAAAACCAGAGTTGTGATTCAACTATTAATTATTGACTTGATTATACTAGGGAAACGTATTACGTTCCCGCATGAGTTACGCGCCCGAAGGAGTAAGCTTTCGGAGAAGGAAGCGGAAAGCGGACAGGGGTGCGGTGGTAAAATGGGGCGGGCGGCTAATAGCCGCCCCTACGCTGTTGGCGCATAAATTATATCGAAGTGGACGCGTAGCCCATCGGGGCATACCCTTCTGGGTCACAGGCCTGCGTCTTTCTTATTCCGTTCCTGCTTTTAGGGCCTCGCTCATGGAAACTGCTTCCACGCTCCTGGAACACAACAGTTTGCTGAGCTGATAGGTCAGCATGATGGCTGCAAAAGATATCAGCACATAAAGGGGGCTGACGATGGCCGGCAGCACTAAATTGATCATATTGCCAAGATAGCCGTACAATGCACCCATTGATGCCGCCGCTGCAGGAATTCCCAAAATAAATCCGGCCACGATGACAAAGGTGGAGCTGTCCAGGATCAGGGACCGGATCTCCCGGCGCCTGTAGCCAAATATCTTGAAAAGGGAGATGGTGTTCCTGTTTTCCTCGATAATCAGCGATGTGACCAGATAGAGGATGATTAAGGCCACAATGCTGGAGACAATCGTCATCAAGGCCACCATGGAATTCATCTGTCCCATAAATTCATCCATTGCATTCGGTAGTTCACTCATGGACTTCATGCCCGACAGCTTTTCATCAGGGATATCAAGCTTGATCATGCTGAAAAGCCCTCTGTAGCTGTTTCCCGGAAGCCCCATCTGTTCATTGAACTCTGTTATCGGCACATAGATAAACTGCTCAACGTAGGAATCAGCAACAGCGTCAATATGAAAGGTGTAGGGCTTGCCGTCCTCTTTGCTGATGAAGGTCACAGTGTCCCCGGCTTCAATGCCCAACCGATCGGCCAAAGACTTCGTAATATTGGTCTGATCGTTGGGAATAGGATTTCCTTTCCGGTCCTTTAAAGTCACGATGGTTGAATCAGGCTCGATTCCCGTGATATAAAACTCAATTTGTTCATTGTTTTCAGGATAAAACTTGCCGGCATTAAAGGCCTCCGCCCCTTCCGGCGCCTCACCGAATTGTAAATCCCGGAAGGCATATTCGTATTCGAACTGATATACGTCCGAGGTGTTGAATACATGGTTCATGGAGTTCATAAGAGTGAAGCCAAAGAGCATCAAGACAGAAGCACTGGTAACACCCAGGAAAAGAAACACCAGCCGGGAGATGCTTCTGAACTGCTCCCGCAGCTTGAATTTTGTGTTGAACTTGAACCGTTCCAGTTTAAAGGCCCGCTCCAGGGCGTTGACCCTGGTTTTCTGCCGGTCTCCCTTCATAAGCTCCGCCGGAGCACGTTTCAGCTCTGAACATATAACCAGATAGCTGCTGAGGCCTAAAAACAGCACAGGTGTCAGTATGGCGGCCAAGGCATTTATGAAGCTTAACTGAATGCCCGGAACAGGAACATTATAATAGGTAACCATGGCCATAACCATTGGCCCGATAGAGGGCAGCGCCAACACCGTTCCCATCACTCCGCCCGCCAAAGCCAGCAGCAGCGGGATTGACATGTAGTGGCACATCAACTCCCGCCGCCGGTAACCCTGGGCATAAAGGGTCCCGATGATCACCGATTCCTGGCGGATCATGCGCCAGAACATGATGCCGATGATCAAGCAGGACAGAAGAAACATTGCGGCCGGCAGCGGTACGCTCATGGTTTTCATACCGGTTATGGAGGCCCAGACCATTCTGGCCCGTTTGTTGTCCATAATGTCAGTCCAGTCGGACACGGTTATGCCTTCTGCCTGTAAACTCTCCCGCAGCTGTACCGCCTGCTCCTTAAGGCTCGGGGTCCTGTCATTGAACCTGACCGAATAAGTGCTTACAGCATTATCTATGTCGGAAAATTCCTCACGGCTTATAACCGCCACCCCGAAATCATTGGGCGAATACACGATATCATTCACGTTCTTCAGCGGATAAATATAGTGGGGCAGGGACACAAAGCCCGCCACCGTGAAGGTTTTCCCCGCGGCTTCTATCTGACTCCCCACCGGGTAGCCGTTGGCTTCGGCAAAGGCAGGATCAAGGAGAATTTCTCCCGGCCCTGAAAGCGCCTGCCCCTCGGTGACAGCCGGAATATTTACCTTCTCAGTTTGACTGAGCAGCCTGAGTGTTAGCGTATCAGACAGGGCAACGTCAAAGCTCATGTACTCCTCGATGATGGCGTCAGCCGATTTTTGCAGTTCCGCGAGGTCAGGATCAGGAACAGCAACGTCTGCTCTAAAGGACAGATCTTCCTGCATATGCCCCTCTGTAAAGGTCGTGACCAGGGCAGAAAGATTCTGGGAAAGTCCGGCAGCCACAACAAAGGTATAGCTCCCCAGGATAATCAGCGCAAGTATACTCAGGTAGCGCAGTTTGTTTTCTTTCAAAAAGCGAAAAACTCTTTTCTCCAGTGCCATTACCACTCAATCCTTTCCGCCGCAACCGTCGTCTGATTCACAGAAGCTTCTACGATCTCCCCGCTTCTCAGCCGAAAGACCTTGTTTGCCATATCGGCAATGGCCGCGTTGTGTGTTATCATCAAAATCGTGGTTCCGAACTTTTTATTCACCACCTGCAACAGCTTCAGGATACTGCGGGATGTCTGATAATCCAGTGCTCCCGTTGGCTCGTCACAGAGCAGCAGCTTGGGATTTTTAACGATGGCCCTGGCAATAGAGACCCGCTGCTGTTCACCGCCTGACAGCTCTCTGGGGAAACGGTGCTTTTTGTCCAGCATTTCCACCGCCGTTAATACTTCGTCCACATTTAACGGGGATTTGCTGATGTTTGATACCACCTCGATGTTTTCTCCCACAGTAAGGTTGGGAACCAGATTGTAAAACTGGAAAACAAAACCCACCTCTTCGCGTCTATATTCGGTCAGATCATCGTCGCTCAATTTGCTGATCTCGGTTCCGTCCACGGTCACCTTGCCGCTGTCGCCGCGGTCAATGCCGCCGATAATATTCATAAGAGTGGATTTTCCCGAACCCGATGGACCAAGGATGACACCGATTTCACCTTTTCCCAGATTCATTTCGATTCCCCTTAACACATCGGTTTTGATCACCCCGGTGGTGTAGCTCTTCTTCAAGTTCGCAACATCAATAAACATGTTATTGCTCCTCCTTTTGATAAAAGCACCGTTTCAAAATATCAAAATATGCATCCGATTCACTGAGAACCTCCATGCCCACATCTTCAATGGAATCGACCTTATCCATATACATTTCGGCAAAACTCAGCATGGTCCAGTTAATGATATTGATCATTTTTTCGCGGTCGATATCCTCCCGGAATTTTGTAAAATCAATATTTTGATAACCTCTTTCCAAACCGCTTGCGATGATATCTTCACCAGTTTTTTTAATTTCAGATTTCACTTCAGCAGCATCCTCATTGGCCAGAGACTTTAAAAAATGAAATGCCTGGGGGAACTTTTTATAGATTTTAAATTTAACCGACCCCAGCTGCCGCATTCTTTCAAAAAAATCCGTCTCACTCCAATCTACTTCAGCGTAGATTTTTTCGACTATCTCAGCCACATAATCAAGCAGGAATAAATACAGTTCCTTTTTACTATTAAAATAGTTGAATAATGATCCTTTCGATATATCTGATTCCTTAACGATTTCATTTGTAGATGCCTTTTCGTAACCATTTCGTGCGAATTCTTTTAGAGCCGCGTTAATAATGCGTGCTCGTTTCTCCGGTTCCAGGCTGTTGAATTTTGAGTAAATGATAATCACCGCCATCGTCAATTAGTAAAATAAATATTTGACCATACTGGTCATGATTTAATTCTACTGCTAATGACCACCCTGGTCAATAGGTTGAGGAGCACGAGCCCACGGTAAAAAATGTAAGGGCGCGCATCCGAAGATGGAGCATGGATTTATGCCGAAAAATTGTAGACCAGCTATATAAAGTCAACAATATTTATTAAATTTTTGGAGGCTTTTTATGTAATCAAGCCATGGGGACATATGTTTTTTTGTCCCGCATAATAACAAAAATAATATAGGTTAATTTACGGGCTACAGCCCCAATGGCAGTACCATAGGCTTTGCCTTCGGAACGTTTTTTCTCGAAAAAGGCTTTAAGTACCGGATCAACTTGCACGGCCCGGACAGCGGCTTGCCAAATTGCTCTTCTAAGATGGGGAGACCCTCGTTTAGACATCCGATTTTGACTGCCAGTAAAATCTCCGGACTGTTTAACACTGGGGTCAATGCCAACAAAGGCAACCAGCTTTTCCGGACTGGCAAAGCGATTAATGTCGCCAATTTCACTTTCAATGATGGCAGCCGTGATCATGCCAATGCCCGGAATGGTCGGAAGGCATGAATCAAGGGTATCAAAGTAGGTTTTAATATGGTCTTCGATCTCTTTGATATGCTCCTCGATAAACTTGATTTGTTCGATGAGCTGCCGCAACTGAAAAGCGAAAGCATCGATGGCAATGGTAATGCCAAAAGAGTTACGAGCCTTTTCTTGGATCTCTTTAGCCTTTTCCAGTTTAAATCTTCCCCGGCTTGTTTTGTCAATTACTTCAGCCAGCTTTTCAGCACTGACACTTAACATGTCGTCCGGGGTGGTGTATTCCATTAATAAGGCCTTGGAACTAACGCCGAAGATGTTCGCAAAAAGGGTTTCGTACTCAGGAAAGATTTGATCTAAAACAGCGATTGCTTGCAGCTTAAGCTCCGTGGTCTGATCCACCAGGGAAGTACGATAACGGCAAAGCTGCCTTAAGGCCAGGGTGTTTTCATCTGACAGTTGCGTTTCGGTATAGCGGCCGAAGCGGATGATCTCAGCAATGATAAAGGAATCTCGTTGGTCATTTTTCGTTTTCCGGATAAACAAGTTGCGGAGACTGTCAGATTGAATAGGATTGATGACAAAGACATCAAAGTCTCTTTCAACCAGATAGGAGTAAATGGCAAGCCAGTAATGACCGGTCGCTTCCATGCCAAACACGACTTTTTCATCTTCGGACTTTAGCCTGGCAATGAAATCCAAGAGCTTTGCTGCACCGGCATTGGAATTGGCAAAAGTGATTCTGCCCAGGATCTGACCTGCATCATCAATTGCAGTAGCTTCATGGTTGCGTTTAGCGATATCAATACCGATTATCAATGTAAACACCTCCGGTAATATTTGAGAGTGTTTCTCCTAACTTTACGAGCTTACAACCTAGCGCGATATACGGAGAAAAGGCTAAAAAGCCAGTCAACATCCAGCTCATTCGTAAAATCCCGTAAAGCGGAGGCGCCAGTCTACAGCGCGAGGATAGAACCTCAGGGGAACGTGCGGCGAACTCCACTCTATCGAGAAAATCATCTCAAAACCAGAGTTGTGATTCAAC
>JBMNGL010000002.1:0-27042 GCA_050949825.1 Syntrophomonadaceae bacterium
GCTTAGACCCTGCTGAAATAAGAAAAGCAAAAGGTCGTTTATGAGACAGGTAAGGCAGGATTGGGTTAGTCTGTTGCTTGGCAGAGCTAACTAAAAAAGGAGGCCTAAACCTCCCTAATTATCATTGGTGCGGGCGAGAGGACTCGAACCTCCAAGCCTCACGGCGCATGATCCTAAGTCATGTGCGTCTGCCAGTTCCGCCACGCCCGCATGTTTTCTTTATACCAGAAGTATTATACCTTTATCGTGGGCATATTTCAACTGAGCCAGTTTGAATAAATTGATGGACAAAACCATTGATTTGTCAAGAATATTATGGCCAGGTATTTGCATTATACCAGGATATGTCTATAATTATAGATGATATAGTTTCCAGGAATACTTTAAAGGAAAGGAGAGAAAAGTGAATATTTGGATCATGTTGTCTCCCATTGCCATTGTTTTGATCGCTGCAATTTACTTTATCTACGCGGTTCGCAAGCGTGATAAGAAAAATGAGATCAAAAAGCAGATTATCGCCAGTGGGGACAGAGGGGAACATAAAGTCAGAGCGGTCATGGGCAGCCTGGAAAGCCCAAAGTCCAGATATCAGGTTTATCACAATATCAGACTTGGCCCCGATTCGGAGCATACCAATGAATATGATACGGTGGTTGTAGGCCCCAATGGGATTTTTCATATTGAAACCAAGAACTATGGTGGTGAACGGGGCGGAATCATCGATATCGATAGTCAAGACAACTGGATTCTTCACAAGAAGAGTGGTTATTCCAAAATGCTTACCAATCCGATCGGCCAGGTTGATTCCCACGAATACAGACTGCGCGGCTTTTTAATGAAGGTAGTAGGAGTTAAGAACCTTCCCACACAGGGTATCATCGTCCTATCCTGCGACAAGATCACTTTACGGCAGAATCAGAAAAAGAAGCTAGAAGTTCCGATTATTAGCCGTCACCAACTGGTAGACTATATCAAAAAGTACAAGCAGGGGAATGTTGTAATTTATCCCCGCACCATAAAAAAGATATGTCGCAAGATAGAGAGCATGAACAAGATGGCGAAAGCCAATTAGGGTTTGCAGGTCAATACACATATGCCTGCAGTAATAGCCGGTGAGAAAAGGCTGTTGGTTTCTTAATCAAAGGATTGGTTCATCGCTTATAGGTTTACAGTCAAACCCGTTCAGGGATACAGCGGCGATGAATTTAAAAAGGTCACAATAATGTGAATAATCCGATTCGCGAGGAGAGGCAACTCTCCTCGTTTTGTATTTGGGCTTGGCCCTTGCGATGATAGTATCAGCGCAGACCGGCTCACTGCATTGGGAATGAATGCATAGACTTCTGGATAATCTAAATATGATTAGGCCGATCATAATAGACAGATTCCTGCAACGAGGTGAAGGCATGAGTAGCAACCCCTTCCATAAAATGATTGTTATGCTGTTACTGTTTTGCATACTGTTGGGACTATGCGGTTGCTCCAAAAAGGAGCCGGAACAGAAGCCGCAGGGTGAAAACAAGCAAACTGGATCTAAAGATCCGGAAACCTTTTCCAATATGGTTAACGAGACCGAGACCTTGATAATGGAGATAGGCAAAACGGTTAAGTTCATTGAAATACCTGTATCAGCCCAGCAACAGGGCCGACAACAGGGAGGTCAGCAGCAGCAGGGTCAGCAGCAGCAGGGTCAGCAGCAGCAGGGTCAGCAGCAACAGGGTCAGCAGCAACAGGGTCAGCAGCAACAGGGTCAGCAGCAACAGGGTCAGCAGCAACAGGGTCAGCAGCAACAGGGTCAGCAGCAACAGGGTCAGCAGCAGCAGGGTCAGCAGCAGCAGGGTCAGCAGCCACAGGGCACTACCTGGAGTAAAGCAGAGACCGGTATCCGTAAAATACATCAGGAGTGGAACAGCCTTGAACCGGAAGCGGTAAAAGCGGGACTTCTGCCTGAGGTAAGGGATCGCTTTGAAAAAACCATGGAAGATCTCACCATTAAAATCAGCGCCCAAAAGGCTGAAGACAGCCTTGTTAGTGCCATTGAAATGTATGGGTTCTATGCGGATATAGGGGCTGTTTTGAAATCAAAGCTGCCCGCCCCCGCCTACCGGCTCAAATACGAGATTATGATTATGGCGGCGTACGCTTATATGCAGAATTGGACTCTGGCCCAAAATCACAGCAGCGGCTTGACACAACAGTGGGAAATGTTGAAGATGAAGGATGAAGGCACCAATAGTCAGGCTTTTACCCAGAGCGAGTATGCCCTGACCGATTTCAAACGGGCCGTGGAGATGAAACAAAAACAACTGGTTTTAATTAAAGCAGAGATTGCTCTAAAAAACCTGGATGAACTGAGTAAGAAGCTGGCTCAAGCCTCGGTTCTGCAAAATAATGGCAACAAAGGCCAGGACTCGGGGCAGGGGAATAAGTAAGACACGGGTCGGGAAGACAAGCTAAGTGGGGAGCAGGTATCCCAAAGCAGGAATAATTTGGCGGGGTAAAGCATTTAAGTGTTCTATTCGAAATATATTAGAAGCAAGTAAGTCGAAAGGGGAGGGGTTAAGGTGAGAAAAAGGATTCTCGCAGCGGTTTTGTGCTGTCTGTTACTATGGGGTGCTTTTCCAGCAATTTGTCAGGGTAATCAGGCCAAGACTCAATTTGTTGCCAATCTGCAGCTTCTGAGTCAGCAAACGCCTGTCTTTCCCGTAGACCAACCAGTTACAGCAAACTGTAATCTAGAACTTTCCATGCTGCCAGAATTGCTGAATTTCAAGGGTAACCTTTTTATGCAGGCCGATCCCAATCAAAAGCAGGCCATGCTGAAATTTGAAGGCGCCATACAGGAGCAAGATGGAACCCAGAATATGGCTGGTACCATTTATCTCAACCAAAACCGCCTGATCATTCCCAGAGCTACTGCACAAGCCTTGATGCTAGATACACCTGACGGTCCAGAGTACGTTTACCTTGAAAATGAAGTCGATGTCTGGTCAAACCCTTATCAAAACAGCTATTCCCCTGCCCAGACATTAGCTATGAATCAGGCGGCCACGGATCTGCTGCTGGCCCTCTTACAGCCTATTCCGGACAGGTGTTTTGGCACTGCGGGAAGCAGCAGCACCATGAAACTTGACAAAATGGCTCTGCTCAGCCTTATCAATGCTTTTCAGGATCCCGATTATGTTGCGACCCTGGCTGAACCACTGGCCATCCTTTTCTCTCAACCCGGTGACGTAGTGTCGGAACTCCTTTCCAGTCTGCTGGCAGATGAATTGGAATTATCGGCATTAAACAATATTGTCATAAATGAATTCAGCATTACGGTAGGCCCTGCCAAGATTAGGAGCTCGTACGACCTGGGGTTTAATACGACCGACATGTGCCTGTCATTTACCGGTAATGACCAGACTGATTACAGACCCAATCTGGTTACTAAGATTCAGAACATATCCCTATTGCTGCAGGAGCCGGGGAGTGATAATCAGCTTCAATTATCCATGCAGGCGCAGGGCCGGGGAACACCTGACAGCATACAGGGCCGGATTGCAATAGCCCTGAAGGGAGCTATTGATGCTGAAGAAATGCAGGTGCAGATGACTGTGGACGGGATCATGAAAACAGCTCCGGCAGTGCAGGTGGTGATGCCTGTGCTAACCGCATCCAACAGCCTGAATATAGGCGAATATGGCCTGGATAACACCATAATGGTTAATTACAATGGGGATTTCTACCATTTCTCCGGTGCTTACCTGGCTGAGGGCCGCCTGATGGTATCAGTATTTGATTTGAGTCGCATCTTTGGGCTGCAGCAGGATCAGGATCGCATTGATGCGGTTGCCTTGAGCCAGGGCGGTAAAGAGATTAAAATAATTGCCGGCAGCGACATCTGCTCAATAGATGGAGTAAGCTACTCTATGGGGAATGCAGCGGTATTAAAGGATTTTGAAATCTATGTTCCCCTGCGCTTTATAATGGAACAATTCGGATATCTGGTAAGTTATGACGAAGCAAGCGGTATTGTAAACGTAGAATAGCTCACAAACACCGGGGGACGGTGACATGGGGCGGGGTTGTTGTCACCCCATCGTGGGGTGACAACAACCCCCCCCATGTCACCTCGTCCTGCATTTTATTTCTTGTTTCGATGCATAAGAAAGCACTATAATATTTAAATACTGTGAGCGTTGCCAGGTTGGAGGGGTATGATTGGCTATTGTTGCCATTGTAGGCTGTGATGATTATGAATACAAGACGGTTGGCATGGCTGTCAACAGGGGTTTGGAGCTTCTTGGCGGGGCAAATCGATTTGCTTGTAAAGGAGAAAGGATCTTACTAAAACCAAACCTGCTGGCGGCTGATCCTCCGGAACGCTGTGTGACCACTCATCCTGCCGTGTTTCGAGCGGTGGCTGAGGCATTTCTGAATAACGGAGTAAAGCTAATGTATGGCGACTCACCCGGATTTGGCAGCTTTGCCAAAGCGGCACACAAATCGGGATTGGCGGCAGTTGCTGAAGAATTGTGTATAGATACAGGCAACTTTAGCGAGGGGGAGCGCATTTCGTTCAGCGAGGGAATACAAAACAAAAGTTTTGTCATAGCCCGGGCCGTTAACGAATGCCAGGGCATCATCAGCCTGCCCAAGCTAAAGTCTCATGGTCTGACCATACTTACCGGGGCCATAAAGAATCAGTTTGGATGCATTCCCGGGTTTCTAAAAGGGGAGTATCACGCCAAACTTCCCGAAATGGAGCATTTTATCACCATGCTGGTGGAATTGACCCGCTTGCTAAAACCTCGCTTGTATGTCATGGATGCAGTGTTGGCCATGGAGGGTAATGGACCGCGCAGTGGCAAACCCCGAAAAATCGGAGCCTTATTGTTAAGTGCCGACCCGGTAGCCCTTGATGCTACCGCTGCCAGGATGGTCGGTCTTCTTCCCGATACACTCGATATGTTGCGCATCGGTCAGCAGTATGGCCTGGGTTGCATGGATAAGGAGTCCATTGTTCTGCTTGGTGATGCCATGGCCTCTTTTATCACTACTGATTTCGAGATATCTCGGGCTTCAATCATGGCCAGGTTAAGCAATCATCGCCTGCGCAACATCCTGGTGCAAAGGCCGGAAATTCAGGAAGATGAATGCATACATTGCGGAATTTGTGTACAGGTTTGTCCGGTAACTCCGAAAGCCCTGCAATGGACAGGTCCAGGTGAAGGTGAAGAACGCTGCGAGCCTCCGGTCTATAATTATGATCGCTGCATTCGCTGCTATTGCTGCCAGGAACTGTGCCCAGAAGGTGCCATTAAACTGGTTGCCCCGTTATTGGGCCAAGCACTAAATATCTTAAAACCACCGGTATCATAATGTATGGGAGGCTATAGTGTTAATCAGAGAAGCAAAATTATCTGACGCGCCGGGTATAGCGCGGGTTAATGTGGATACCTGGAGAAGCACTTACGAAGGGATTCTTCCTCCGCATCACCTGGGCCTGGTTACCATGTCTAATCGCAAGCGATATGCCAGGGAGCTTATAACTGCCCCGGAAGCGTCCATTATGGTAGCGGAAACCGCAAGTGGCAAGATTGTAGGATTTGCCGCCCTGGGCCCCGAGCGAGTCGGCAATCTGCCCTTTAAAGGGGAATTATATGTTATCTATGTATTGAAACCTTTTCAGCGCAAAGGCATTGGCCGCCGCTTGATGGCAGCGGTGAGAAGCAAGCTGGTCCAAATGGGAATTCATTCATTTATGGTATGGACTTTACATGATAACCCCTACCAGCGTTTCTACCAGATCCTGGGAGGGACCATCGTGTTTACCAGGACCCTGGATATAGAAGGCTTCAAAACCCTGGAAAGGGCGTATGGATGGTGGGATATAACTGCTATGTCCCTGGAGCCTGACCACCGCAGCCAGATTTTATGATCGCAACGGGAATGCATCGTATTAGACACTATTCGTCATCAGAAAGCTGCTGTGGCATATGAATGGCATTAGCCCCATTTGAGCCGATTCCGTTATAATAAACCTAAACATACCTTTTAGCCACGCACAAGACACCTGCTGACATTGCATCCAATCGCTAGGAGACACGCTACCGGGCTTAAGGGTTAAGGATGCGAGTTCTGTGAGAGGATATGGAGGCGATCTTGAGTTGTCGAAATTTCCATTTGACGAGATTACCGCAGTCCTGGAAGGGCTGACTGACAGCTGGTACATGTTTTATGTAATCGTGGACAAGAGCGGTTACATTACTTCTATGAACAAGCCGCTCCTGGAAGCCCTGGGCCGTATACCAGAGAAGAGGTAGAGGGCCGATATATCCTCGATGTGATCCCCGATTGTCAAATCAGCAATGTACTCCGAACCGGCCGGGCGGTCGGTGCTGATATCTGCTCCATAAAGGGGCGGGATACCATAGTTACCGCCCTCCCGATTGTGCATCAGGGAGAAGTATTGGGAGCACTGAGCCCGCAGCCTGTTTCTTGATATGTCCGGGGCTCAGGTGTTTATGAAGCGTTTGCAGGAGGTCGAACGCGAATTTGCAGTCATCCTGGATACGCTTTTTGAAAATCCCCATATCGGATTTGTCATGTTGGACCGTGAGGGGATGATCACCCATATGAATAAGAACTTCATGAATATTATGGGTGGTCTGCGTAAAGAGGACGTAATCGGGAAATACGTATCCTGGATGTGGTGCCTAATTCCGAATTGCCTCAAATACTGGCAACCGGTCGGATCGACCAGGCCAGCCTGTGGAATGTAAACGGCCATGATACCCTGGTGACCCGTATGCCCATAAAAAGGGACGGGGAGATAATCGGCGCTATCGGACATTACTTCTTGCTGGATATGTCGGGTACACAAGTCCTAATGGATATGCTGAAGGAAACTGAAGAACGATTTACCATGGTTATCGAGGGGTTGATCGAAAGCCCCCATCTAGCGTACGTAATAGTGGATAAGAATGCTAACATTACATTCATCAATCAGACCTATCTGGATATACTGGAGAGAAAGCGCGAAGAATGCATCGGGCGCCCCATACTGGAGCTAACCTCCCACTCACTGCTGCCCGAGGTGCTCAAGACAGGAAAGATATACAAGGCTGATTATTGGCCGGTAAATGGCCGTGATCTTGTGGTAAGCCGCCAGCCCATCATTAAGAACGGTGAAATAATCGGCGCTATTGGCCAGAGCGTTGTGCTGGATATGAGTGGCGCCAAGATTTTGACCCGCAAGCTGGAACAGATTGAAAGAGAACTCAATATATACAAAGACGAGGTATGGTCAATTTACAACGCCCGCTGGCAATTTCGGGATTTGACTGGAGATAGCACTGAGTTTTCCATGACCAAGGATATGGCCCGGCAGTTCGCCGCCACCTCCTCCACCTTGTTGATAACCGGAGAAAGTGGCACCGGCAAAGAACTGTTCGCGCAGGCTATTCACAATGCTAGCTGCCGCTGCTCGGGGCCGTTTATCCGCATCAACTGTGCTGCCTTGCCCGAAAACCTGCTGGAATCAGAGCTGTTTGGCTATGAAGAAGGGGCTTTCACAGGGGCTAAAAAGGGCGGCAAGCCAGGTAAATTTGAACTGGCCAAGGGCGGCACCATATTTCTGGACGAAATAGGGGATATGCCCCTGACCATGCAGACTAAACTCTTATCGGTTTTGCAGGAGCGGGTGGTGGAAAGGGTGGGCGGAAACTCTCCCATTCCTATCAATGCCCGCATTGTTGCTGCTACCAATCGTGACCTTGAAGATCTGGTGGCCAAACGTGAATTTCGCGAAGATCTCTACTATCGCCTCAATGTGGTGCGCCTGAGGATACCGCCTTTACGAAAACGCATGGATGATCTGCCCCTATTGGTGCACGATTTGCTGACGCGCATTAACCAGAACCTGGAGACCAGTGTGAATAGGATTTCTCCATCGGCTTTGCAGCTTTTAGAGTGCTATTCCTGGCCGGGCAATATCCGCGAATTGGAGAACCTGCTGGAGAGAGCGGTCAACCTTGCTGTCATGAATCGTCAAACCTGTCTCAATCACGATCATTTTCCTTCCCTGGCGGTTGAGGATATAAAACAGATCAAAATACCAGAATTGCAGCAGGGGCTCACCCAAACCGTTGAAATGATAGAAAAGGAAATCATTGCCCAGGCCCTCAGCAAAACCGGCGGCAACCGTACCAAGACTGCCAAAGCCCTGGGGATACACAGCTCAGCATTATATCGCAAACTTGAAAAATACGGTTTGAACTGAAACCATGCGTCAAGCATATGAAAAACCAGGGGGACAGGTCCCCCTGATTTCTGTTTAGTAACCTTCTCCTATTTTGAGATACCCGCTTTTTTACCTTCTCGGTATTCAATAAATCCCGCATTTCTGCTTTTTTCAAACCATTCAACCAACTGCTGCTATCCCATAATGGGACAATAATCGCCCACGCAGTAACAAGTATCATGTAAAAGCAACTATGGACAATGGCCGTTATTTCCGGCACTTCCCGTTCAAGGGATGCCCTGACATTTAATTGGCATGCTTTTTGCTCTAAATACGGGAAAGCGTTTAAGGAGGTAATGACATGTCTCCCATTAATGAAGTAGTAATGGTAAGTGCTTGTAGAACGCCTATTGGGGATTTTTTAGGTTCATTAAAATCGGTGCGGGCTAATGAACTGTCGGTGATGACGGCCACTGAGGCCATCAACCGGGCAGGGATTGATCCTAAAATGGTCGACGAGATTGTGATGGGGATGTGCTTGCATCACGGCAATGGCTCTCTGCCGCCCCGGCAGGTGGCTATGGCAGTAGGCTTGGATGCCCGCTCCGGCTCCACCATGCTCAGCCAGAACTGCGCCTCCGGTATGAGGGCTTTGGAAGTGGCGTCCCACAGCCTGGCCCTGGGGAAAACCGATATTGCCCTGGTGGTAGGGACCGAGAGTATGAGCAATATCCCCTATATGCTGCAGCAGGGCCGCAGTGGTTTCCGCATGGGGGAGAGCAAGGTGCAGGATGCAATGTTATCGGATGGCTTGATATGTACTCTGGCCGGTGGGCACATGGGTATCACCGCTGAAAATGTGGCTGAAAAATACAGAATTACTCGTGAGGAATGCGATGAGCTTGCGGTCTTAAGCCATAATCGGGCTGTGCAAGCCATTGCCGAGGGCCGATTTAAAAGAGAAATTGTTCCAGTTAGTATGAAATCCAAAAAGGGTACGGTTATTTTTGAAAACGATGAACATCCCATTCAGGGGGCCAGTATAGAAACCATGGCCAAGCTGCCGCCAGCCTTTAAGAAAGACGGGGTGGTTACAGCTGCAAATGCCTCCGGCATTAACGATGGTTCTGCCGCAGTGGTGCTAATGACGAAAAACAAAGCCGATGAGCTGGGCCTCAAACCTTTGATGAAATTGATCAATGTTTGCACTGAAGGGGTGGAGGCTAAAGTGATGGGTTTGGGCCCGGCTGTGGCTATTCCCAAGTGTCTAAAACAGGCTGGCATGAAGTATGAGGATGTCGATTATTGGGAAATCAATGAAGCCTTCGCAGCACAGTTTATCGGAGTTGACCGCATGATTCAGGAGAATTTCGGCCTGAAGATCGATCTGGACAAAACCAATCATAACGGTTCCGGTATTGCCCTGGGCCACCCGGTGGGATGCACGGCCTTGCGCATTATTGTGAGTCTGTACTACGAAATGGAGAGATTAAACCTCACTGTAGGCGGAGCCTCCTTATGTGTTGGCGGCGGATCTGCCATGGCCTCACTGTGGACCCGGGATATATAAACCGTGTTTTATAAAGACAGCCCTGGCAAAAAGATGTCAGCTTAATACACACTAAATCAAAAAAGGTTAACCCATATTACCTCTCCTCAATATTTTATAGTCGGGTGATGGCAAGGGCAAGCTGCCATCACCCGGCGGTAATTTGTAATTCCTGATTAAGAGGCGGTTCCCGTTTAGTGGGGCAGCCTGAAACGGAGGGATTTTCAATATGTCAGCTAATTTTGCTTACCAGAATACCCGTGATTTTGAGTTTATCCTGCAGGAATGGTTGCCGACTGAGGAGATTTTTAATTATCCTTGCTTTGCCGGCTATTATTCCAAGGATGATGTCAAGGCATTTTTAGCCCCCATCTTAAAGATGAGCAAAGAGGTGATCGAACCGACCAATAGCGATGGTGAAAAGAACCCGGCCCGTTTTGAAAATGGTCGGGTCACAGCGCCTCCCAGTTTCGGGCCCTTATTCCACAAGGTGCAACAGGAAGGGTGGGGTACCAGTAATATCGATGAAGCGGAGGATGCTATGGTGATGCCACATATCCTCCATGCCATGGTATGGGAAATGTTTAATGCCGCCAACCCCACCTTTGGGCCTTATATCATACTTACCAGTGGGGCCGCCGACTTAATCCAGAGCTTTGGCAGCCCCAAGCTCAAGGAGTTGTTTTTAGCCAAAATGATGGATGGTTCGTGGTCAGGAACCATGTGCCTCACTGAACCCAGCGCAGGTTCTGACGTGGGTGATATCCTATCCCGTGCTTATCCTACTGAAGACCCCGAGGTATTTAAGATTAAAGGACAAAAGATATTCATCACCGGGGGGGATAACGATTTTACGGAAAATATTATTCACCTTTACCTGGCCCGGCTGGAAGGAGCACGACCCGGAACTGCGGGTATTTCCTTGTTTGTGGTGCCCAAATTGTGGATAAACGAGGATGGCAGCCTGGTGGACAATGATGTGCAAACAACCGGCATCGAGCATAAACTGGGCCAGTACGGATCAGTGACAGCATCCTTGAATTTTGGCGAAAATGAAAGCTGCCGAGGCTGGTTGCTGGGCCAGAATCCCCTGGAAAACGAAGGCAAAGGCCAGGGCATGGCACAGATGTTTCAGATGATGAATCTGGCCCGCATGGAAACAGGTCATCTGGCGTTATCCTGTATTGCCAATGCTTTTTACAATGCCCGGGATTATTGCAAGGAAAGAATCCAGGGACGCCTGCTCACCAACCCTAAAGCGGGCCGGGTGCCTATTATACAGCATGAAGACCTGAAACGCACCCTTTTGATGGGCAAGGCTCATGTGGAAGTCATGCGTGCCATGCTCTATAAAACCTATTTCGCCTTTGATATCCGCCGCCATGACACCGATCCCGTGCGGCGGCAGCAAGCCCATGATTTAATTGAAGTCACCACCCCCTTATGCAAAGCCTATCCCAGTGATGAAGGCTGGTGGCTGTGTGGCGAAGCCATTCAGGCCTACGGTGGCTATGGCTATTGTGAGGAGTATCCGGTGGCACAAATCGCCCGTGATATCAAGATCTATTCAATTTGGGAAGGTACCAACTACATCCAGGCCCTTGATCTGGTGGGCCGTAAAATGACTATGAAAAAAGGCAGTGTTTTTGCCGCATTTATCAAGGAAATAGAGGATTTCTATGCTGCCAACCGGGATAATGCAGAGTTTGCGCAGGAATTCGCCCATCTGGGCAAAGCCCTTGACGCTTATAAAAATATGCGCAAGACCTTGCTGGGTTTTGCCGCCAATAACCAGATGGGGATGCTTCCTGTTTATGCCCGGCGCATCTTGACTGCAACTGCACAATTATACGGCGGCCGGCTCATACTTGATCAGGCCCTGATAGCGGCCCGCCGTGCCCGGGAGGTGGGAATCGATCATTATGACTACGCCTTTTATCAGGGCAAGGTGGAGGCAGCCCGCTACTACCTGCGTAATGTAGTCCCCGATGTATGGAAGACAGCCGAGATCATTATTGATGCCGATCGTTCGGTCTTGGATGTGCCCGCTGCGGCTTTCGACTACTAGACAAAAACCGCCAACCCGATTCCCAAAACCATAACCTTATTTGAGCCAATTCGGAAACGTTCCCCCGAATTGGCTCAAATGCTTTTAGTTGCATTCTGTTCCCCGGGTCTCCGTTTTTGCGAGACAGCCTCTCCCAATTTGGGAACCTCCCTGTGATGCTCAATACAGGCCATGGCTGGCGGCTTTGCTTAATGCCAGGTCATCTCTATTAGGAGTCCCACAGGTATTAAGGGCTGCCCGCTCTTGCACGAGAATGCCAAATTACCGGGATTCACAAGCAATATTATGGATCGCTTTTTACCTGGCACGGTTCTTGAATAATAATGGAGTAATGGTTGTTCAAGTTTGAAAAAGGGGGAGGTGTTGGCAGAGGGTTCTTTAGTTGTTAAGCAGAGCATAAGCACAATGCAAGCAATATTTTTACAGGGAGGAATGGATAAATGGATTTTAATAAAATTGCCGTTATGGGTGCCGGCACCATGGGACAGGGCATCGCCTGGGCTCTGGCCGCTGCCGGCAAGGAAGTTATCCTCTTCGATATTTATCCTGAATTTTGCGAGAAGGCTATAAAGGCAATAGGCAAGGGCCTGGGCAAACAGGAAGAAAAGGGCAAGGTTCCTGCGGGTACGGCCGACGCTGTGACCGGAAGAATTCAGGCCACCGGGGAATTTGACCAGCTGGCTGAGGCCGATTTCATCATTGAGTGTGTATTTGAAAAGATGGAAATTAAGAAAGATGTTTATACCCGCCTGGATGCCATACTAAAACCCGAAATTATCATTGCCACCAACACCTCTTCCTTGTCCATCACCGAAATCGCGGCCATTACCAAACGCTCTGACAAGGTTATCGGCATGCATTTCTTCAACCCGGCCAATGTCATGAAATTAATCGAAGTCATCCCCGCTGCACAGACCTCGCAGGAAACCATAGATGCGGTCTTGGAGTTATCCAAAGCCATAGGCAAAACCCCGGTTCTGGTTAAAGAAGGACCTGGCTTTGTGGTTAACCGTATTCTCTTGCCGGGCATGAATGAAGCCGCTTTTATTCTTAATGAAGGCCTGGCCAGTGTTGAAGATATTGATACTGCAATGAAGCTGGGGGCCGGTTGGCCAATGGGCCCATTAACCTTGTGCGACCTGGTTGGTGTCGACATAGCCCTGGCAGTTTGTGAGACCTTGTTCGCTGAAACCGGTGATCCCAAATACCGCCCCGCTCCGCCCTTGAAACAACTGGTCAGGGCAGGCTGGCTGGGCATGAAGACCGGCAAAGGTTTCTATGATTACAGCAAAAAATAGTCTTTTGCCGTATTGGCAGCAAGAAAAGGGGGTAACGCCGTGCCATATGCAAACCTTATTCTGGAGCGCCAAGATGAAATAGCTATTTTATATATTAACCGGCCCAAGTTCTTGAATGCGTTAAACGCCGAAACCCTGGGGGAGATTTCGGCGGTGATCGATGAAGTCAAACAGGATCCCCATATCAAGGTTTTGATAATAACCGGGGCGGGAGACAAATCCTTCGTGGCTGGAGCCGATATCAATTTCATGTTTCCTCTATCTCCCGCTGAAGGGCGCTATTTCTCCGATATGGGGGAAAAGGTGTTCCGCAAACTGGAACTGATGGAAAAGCCCGTTATTGCAGCCATTAACGGCTTTGCCCTGGGGGGCGGCTGCGAACTGGCCATGGCCTGTGATATTCGCCTGGCGGCGGATAATGCCTTGTTCGGCCAGCCTGAAGTAGGACTGGGCATTATTCCCGGTTTTGGCGGCACTCAGAGGCTGCCGCGGCTGGTCGGGGAAGGACGCGCCAAGGAATTGACATTTACTGCTGACACCATTAAAGCCGATGAAGCCTTTCGTATGGGTCTGGTAAATCATGTCTATCCCGCGGCTGAACTTATGGAACAGGCTCGGAAAATGGCCCGCAAGATCGCGGCTAAAGCCCCGCTGGCGGTAGGCTATGCCAAATTTGCCATTGGTAAAGGTCTGCAGGTGGATATTGACACCGCTATGAGCATTGAGTCGGACATGTTTGGCCTGTGCTGCGCTACAGAAGACAAGAACGAAGGCCTGGGTGCCTTTGTGGAAAAACGCAAGCCGCAATTTAAGAACAAATAGAAAGCAATAAATTGAAAGGGAGGAGAAAACTGTGAAAGATGTTGTAATCGTCAGTGCCTGCAGAACGGCTATTGCCTCCTTTATGGGCAGTCTCAAGGATGTCTCAGCCCGGGACCTGGCCATTGCCGTCGGGAAAGAGGCAGTCAAACGGGCTGGCATTGATGCCGGCATTATCCAGGAACTATGCATGGGTCAGGTCTATCCCCATGGACAGGGCTCGCTGCCGGCCCGCCAGGTAGCCATAGCGGTTGGATTGCCCCCCGAAAGCACCGCCTGCAATGTCAACCAGAATTGTGCTTCAGGAATGAGAGCATTGGATGTAGCCATTCGCAATATTCAGGTTGGTGACACTGATGCGGCCCTGGTCATCGGGGTGGAAAATATGACCAACACCCCGTACATGGCCTTGAAAGGACGCATGGGATACCGCATGGGGCCGGGAAAACTGGAAGATGTTATGATCCACGACGGTTTATTTGACAGCCTGGTGCCCGGTCATATGGGACTTACCGCAGAGAATATCGCTGAGAAATATGGTATTTCCCGCGAGGAGTGCGATCAGCTGGCCTTAATGAGCCACCAGAGGGCCACTCGAGCCAGGGATGATGGCACTTTCGAGCGGGAAATTATTCCCTTTGAAATAAAAACCCGCAAAGGCAGCACCTTTTATGCCACTGATGAGCATATGATCCCCGACGCCAGCCTTGAAAAAATGGCTAAACTGCCCCCGGCCTTCAAAAAAGGCGGGGTGGTGACGGCTGCCAATGCTTCGGGTATAAATGACGGTGCCGCTGCCGTGGTGATTATGTCCAAAGATAAAGCTCTGGAACTCGGTCTTAAACCGCTTATGAAGCTGGTTGAAATCTGTCATGCCGGTGTAGTGCCTGAATTAATGGGGCTGGGTCCCGCCTTGGTTATTCCCAAATGTTTGATCCGGGCGGGGCTAAAGTTCGAAGATATTGAGTACTGGGAAATCAATGAAGCCTTTGCCGCCCAATTCCTGGGAGTGGGGCGCATGCTTAAGGAAGAGTATGGCCTGGAATTGGATATGGATAAATGCAACCTCAATGGGTCGGGTATTGCCCTGGGTCATCCCGTGGGCTGCACGGCCTTGCGCATTGTCGTCAGCCTGTACTACCAGATGGAAAAGATGGGTGCAACCCTGGGCGGAGCTTCCTTATGTGTAGGGGGCGGTCCAGCCATGTGCTCACTGTGGACCAGAAATATATAAATGTTGTTTATAGCGACTGCCCCTGTGCAATCGAGGCGCAGTCCCATGAAGATGTGAGGAGGGAAAAGAAATGGATTTTCGTCTCAGTGAAGAGCAAGAAATGATGAAACGAATGGCGCATGATTTTGCTGCCAATGAAATCGCACCCTATGCCGGAGAATGGGACCATAATCATGTCTACCCCCAGGAATGCCTGGATAAAATGCAAGAATTGGGCTTTATGGCCATCGGCGTGCCCGCCGAGTATGGTGGCCCCGGCCTGGATCACCTCACCCAGAACATAGTCGCCGAAGAAATCTGCTGGGGAGATGCCGGTATTGGCACTATTATGGTTGCCAGCACGCTGTTGGCCACCGACCCTATCCATGTAGCCGCCAACGAGGAGCAAAAGAAAGAATGGTTCGGCCGCATACTGGACGGGGAGCTGGGGGCCTTCTGTTTGACCGAGCCTGGCGCCGGTTCAGATGCGGGTGGTATTTCCACACGCTGTCAAAAGGTGGGTGATGAGTACATCCTGAATGGCTCCAAGCAGTTCATCAGCAATGGCGGAACCGCTGGAATGTATACGGTCCTGGCCACCCTGGATAAGAAAATGGGCACCAAGGGCATGTGTTGCTTCATGGTGGACCGCAATTCTCCCGGTATAACGGTGGGCAAAGTGGAAGACAAACTGGGCATAAGAACCTCCAATACCACCGAGGTTATCTTTGAAGATGTCAAAGTCCCGGCTAAAAACCTTATCGGGAAAGAAGGCCAGGGTTTTTATATTATCATGAAAACCCTGGATATCTCCCGGGCCAGTATTGCCGCCATGGCCACCGGTGTAGCCCAGCGCTGCCTGGATGAATCCCTTGCCTATTCGCAGTTGCGCACCCAGTTCGGCAAACCCATTTGCAACTTCCAGGCCATCCAATTCAAGCTGGCCAATATGGCCATGCGCATTCAAGCCTCACGCCTGCTCTATTATGAAGCCTCATCACTGCAGGATATGGATGTACCCCGTTTTAGCAAATCGGCCTCATTATCCAAGGCGTTTGCCGGTGATACAGCCATGTACTGTGCCATTGAAGCTGTACAGGTATTTGGCGGTTACGGCTACACCCGGGAGTATCCGGTGGAAAAACTGATGCGTGATGCCAAGATATTCCAGATATATGAAGGTACCGGCGAAGTACAGAGGCTGGTCATTGCCGGTGACCTTTTAAGAGGTTAGTTAAGCAGATTTCAATTGGGGCTGATGAGGTGCCCGACACCCGCCCCATTTGGAATTCTATACCAATAAAAGGAGGAGGCTTAAATATAATGAATTATTCTGAAGAGTACGCCCAGAAACTGGTGAGCGCAGATGAGGCGGTTAAATGTGTCAAGTCGGGGGATTGCGTGCAGTATAGCGAGTTTGTGATGAATTCACATGTGCTTGATGCCGCTTTGGCCAAACGCAAAGATGAACTCAGGGATGTGGTAGTGCGCACCACCACCTGCCCCTTTCCCCCGCAAATCGTACAGGTAGACCCCGAACGGGAGCATTTCACCTATATTGATCTGCACTTTAGCGGGGCCAGCCGCAAATTGCACGATAAGGACCAGTGCTTTTTTTCTCCCTTGACTTACCATGAAATTCCTTCCTGGTATACCCGCGGCTATGTGCCGGTGGATGTGGCCATGATCAAGGTAGGCCCCATGGACAGGGATGGCTTTTTCAGTCTCGGCACCTCCCATTCCATTACCTCGTTTACAGTACGTGCCGCCAAAAAGGTCATCATTGAGGTTAATAATACCATTCCCCGTACCCGGGGCGGATATAATGAAAACATACACATTTCACAGGTTGATTATATTGTAGAAGGGGACCACCGTCCCTTGATTCAACTGCCGGAAATACCTGTTACCGATGTAGACAACAAAGTTGCCGAAATCATCGTCAATGAGATACCCGATGGGGGTTGCCTGCAATTGGGCATTGGCGCTATGCCCAATGCCATCGGGGCTTTGATTGCCAAATCGGATTTAAAGGATCTGGGTGTGCATACCGAAATGTTGGTGGACTCTTATGTGGATATGTATCAAGCGGGGCGTATTACCGGCAAGCGTAAACAGATCAATCCGGAGAAGATGGTCTATACCTTCGCCATGGGAACCAATAAACTGTATAACTTCCTGGATGACAACCCGGCCTGTGCCATATTCCCGGTGGATTACACCAATAATCCCTTTGTAATCGGGCAAAACGACAATATGATGGCCATTAACAACGCTATTGAAGTTGATCTCTTTGGGCAGGTGTGCTCAGAGTCGTCCGGAGTTCGCCAGATCACCGGAACTGGGGGGCAGTTTGACTACATCTTTGGTGCCTACAAATCCAACGGGGGCAAAGGCTTCATCTGCCTTAGTTCAACCGTTAAGGGCAAGGACGGTGAACTGATCTCCAGAATAGTGCCTACTTTGCCTAATGGCGCTGTCGTGACGGTCCCGCGCAGTATTACCTCCTATGTGGTTACGGAATATGGCATCGTCAACTTGAAGGGCAAAGCCACTTATGAACGGGCTGAACTGCTGATCAGCATCGCCCATCCACAGTTTAGAGATGAGCTGATCAAGCAGGCTGAAGAGATGAACATATGGCGTCGCAGCAGTAAAATTGTATAACCATAAGAAGTACCGTGCATAGCAGTCTGCCTTAAAGTCTCTGGGTAAACACAAGTGGAAATCCCAAGAGGCCATTTCTGCCCTTCAGATGTATGTATGGGCCTGCTGTGGGAAGAGGAATAGCTGTTACAAAAGGTTTATTGATAAATCGGTTTTAGGGGGTGGCACGGGGACAGGGTTGTTGTCACCCCGTCCCCGTTTCACCTAAAGCCAACACAATCAAAATGGCGGGAGCAAGCTCCCGCCATTTTGATGCAGAGTTATAATTCGCGCGAGGTTTCAGCCAGTTTCTCGGCGATATTGGCCATTTCCATCACTGATGCGGTCACCTCTTCGGTGGCGGCAGCCTGTTCCTGGCTCTGCTTCAAAGTTCCTTCCGAGGCTTCCTGAACCGCCTTGATATTGCTGTCTGTTTCCATCAATAGCTTTCTAATCTTTTCAGCGGTTTCTTTGGACTGATCACTCAATTTACGGATTTCATCGGCCACTACACCGAAGCCGCGCCCGTATTCACCAGCTCTAGCTGCTTCAATAGCAGCATTTAGCCCCAGCATCTTGGTCTGGTCGGCCACCACCTTGATAAACTCAATTATTTCACCGATTTGCGTAGAGACCTCGGCTACTTCCCGAACCCGCTCCGCAAGGTTGTTCTCGTTGGCGGATATCTCACTGGCAGAAGCGGCTACCTCTTCCATGACCGAAGCAATTTCCTGTGTGCTGGCACTGATATTGGCGGCCAGTCCCTGCAGTTGTTCGGCAATGGTTCTGGAGGTAAAGAGGGTAAGGGTTCCCACCAGGTCTTTATCATCGGGATCAAATAGCGGTATGGAGATACCCTGCAGGGCTTCACCATATACACTGGCATCAACCTGTTTGGCGATGACCTGCTGCTTGCGGATGGCTTCTTTTGAGACGCCATGATCCATCAAGGGAGCATCAACTTTCAGTGCCGGCAGATCAAAATGGGTGGAGCCATGGCGCATAACAATTTTGTCCAAACTGGTAATGCCCATGAAGGCACCCCCGGGATAGGCTTCACAAAGATGTGGCGCAAAATCCGGAAAAGCCTGTGCAACCGGGTGCAGCTTGGGGATCATAACCCCGCAAGCTCCGGTTACATGGCCGTCTTCAATAATAGGCTGTACCCACACTTTGAGGCGGGTTCCGTACACATTGCGCTCCACCGTTTCAACATACTGTTTACGGTCGCGCATACTGCGATGAATCAGGCCGCCCTGAACCAGAGGATCTCCTTCCTTGAATAAGTCCAGGCCGTTGCTCTGCACGAAGGTGTAGCGGTTTAAATCGGTAACGTACATGATGCAACCTCTTTCGTAGGTCTGTGCCAATTGCCGTGATAATACTTTGAATGACGTGACCAGCTCGCTCATTAATGCCCCTCCTTCAAGAATATTGTATTTTGTCTGGGAAATTGGTGGTGCGAAAATATTATATTTTCACCAGGTACAATTCATGTAAAGCCAGACTAGCTGGTGCTTAGAAGCGAATTGTTCCAAATTCCCAAACAATTAGTATTTATAGTTATATCGTCAATAGTTGCCATACCATTTATACAAAAACCTAAAAAACATGGAGATAATTCATAAGCTAGTAAAATTATGACAGGACATCTCCTCTTATATCCCGTTTCGCAGACTCTACTTTTGCTACTGCGGCCATCCGCCTGGCATGGGGCTTTCTATGCTGCCTATTCCCCTGAACGAATTAAGGAAATAGCGAACCTTTCCATCAATTGCTCAGCGCCAGGGTTTTGGATGGGGTGGTGCGTTTGAGGCCACTGCTGAATATGCTAGTAGTGCGGGAGTGCAAGCAGGGAAAGGAGGACCACATGAAAATTGGAATTGATCCCGGCCACGGCGGGCAGGATCCCGGTGCTGTCGGTCTAAGTGGAAGCAGGGAGAAGGATGTAAATCTGGCCATTGCCCAGAGAGTACAGTTTTTGCTGAACCGGATGGGGTTAAAGACGGTTATGAGCCGCAGCGATGACATTTCTATGAGCCTCCCGGCAAGATCCAATCTATTCAATAACAGCGGGGTGGATTATGCTGTCAGTATACACTGCAACTCCTCGCATGACCCGGCACCCAACTATATCAGCACTTATATACAGGCGCCCGGCGGTGCGGCAGAAAGGTTGGCGGATAAGGTGCAAAAGTGGTTGGTTGGAGCCACTGGCTGGAAGGATGGGAGGGTTCGGATACAAAACCTGCATATGACCCGAGAAACACGAATGCCGGCAATTTTATGCGAATGCGGATTTATCAGCAATCCTGCTCAAGAGGCGGTACTAAACAGCAGAGAGGGGCAGACCCGCATTGCCAGGGCGATAGCCGCCGGTTTGGGCGAATTTTTAGATATCGATGCCGGGGCCGGGGAAAGCCAGCCGGTAGAAACATGGAAGCAAGATATTATGGATAAGGCTATTGAGACTGGTTTAATTACCGCTGTACACCAACCCGATGACATTGCGCCCAAGTGGTTTGTGCTGCAAGTAGCCTTAAATTCAATGGCTGTGTTGCCAAGGAAGCAATAGTGTCGGTGAAAAGCCGCAAAGAGGTGTCAGGGCCATAACCAAAAGCCCCCGACCGGGGGCTTTAACAATCAAGTTACTTGTTAGGGTGGTGAAAACCTTAACCGACTGCCATGGCGCTGATGCTTAAATTGGTAAGCGATGCTGACACGATATTAACGGAATTGACATTTACGATTTCTACAACATAGGTATAAGAAGAATATAAATGACCCATAATTGGAACAAAAACATAATTCTGCCATTTATGCCGTTAATGTATGCCAAAACCCTTTAATTTGTTACTGGCCTATCTACTGGGTGTTAGACAAGCATTTAACTGCGGAATGATGAAGCGAAAAATAACATCATTTGGTAAAATAAATTGTAACAAGTATTTGATTATCGAGGAGATTTCAGTTAAACTGTTTGTAGCCCTATAACATGCGGATGAACGAACCTTCTCGATTGCTTCAATCTTGGGGAGTAAAGATGATAGGCGCTTCCCTTGGTAGGGCAAAAATCAAGGAGGTTTTTTTATGTATTCTGACAAAACGTTAAACTGTAAGGATTGTGGACGGGATTTCGAGTTTACTGCTTCCGAGCAGGAGTTTTACGCACAAAAGGGGTTCACCAATGAACCAGGTCGGTGTCCGGAATGCCGCGCCGCGCGCAAGGCTCAAATGGGTGGCAGTCGCGGCGGCTACGGTCAATCAGAACGCCAGATGTATGCGGCAGTTTGTGCCACTTGCGGAAAAGACACTACCCTACCGTTCAAGCCGAGCGGAGATAGACCGGTTTACTGCAGAGACTGCTACAAACCGCAGCCCCGCAGAAATAGCTGGTAAATAGAGACAGGCAAAACTCCCTGGAATACCGGGGAGTTTTTTTATTGGCTGGCGGATAGGGTGCTTGTGTTGCGGACAGTATTTTGTGGGTCAACTGAAATAAATTGAGGGTGTTAGCCTGCGCAAATAATTGAGCGAAAATAAGTGATGGTAGCTGGCGGGTTTTCTGATTGAGATAGGGGACAGATTGCCCGGATGAGTTCCTCTCTTTACGGCTGCCAAAAGGCTGCTATCCTTTGGACCAAAGCCCAACCAGGGTTCAAATCAGCAACTGGGGAAGCCAGTATTGTTTCCGGGACAAGAATAGGCGCATAATCCAAAATATATTAAAATCGCGCCAAGCGGCGCGATTCATAATTTTCAAATGGTGAGCCATGGAGGATTCGAACCTCCGACGCCCTGATTAAAAGTCAGGTGCTCTACCTGCTGAGCTAATGGCCCGTAAAATAATATGGCTGGGGTGGATGGATTCGAACCAACGCATGACGGAGTCAAAGTCCGTTGCCTTACCGCTTGGCTACACCCCAACAGTCAAGAGTATACTAGGATAAAGCTGACAGTGTCAAGATTAAATTGGGGTGGGTGATGGGACTCGAACCCACGACCCCCAGAGCCACAATCTGGTACTCTAACCAACTGAGCTACACCCACCACAAAAAATGTTAGTTCGAAAGTGGCGTCCCCGGAGGGATTCGAACCCCCGACCCACGGCTTAGAAGGCCGTTGCTCTGTCCGGCTGAGCTACAGGGACAAAGAAATGGAGCGGGTAGAGGGAATCGAACCCTCGCAACCAGCTTGGAAGGCTGGGGCTCTACCACTGAGCTACACCCGCCCGCAAAGTGTATTATACCTTTTTTAATGGACCATTACAAGAAATAGTTTGAATTGTTTAAGATTTCGGTGCTCCGGTAAGGCATCATAGCCCAAATTATATTATATGCTCCGGCAGCCAACCGTATACATGATGGCTGAACTCACCATGTCGAAATAAATAATAATTTAAGGACAGGGAAGCGACAAAACATGTCAAAATCTCTAAAGGTGTTCATCTCCCCGATAGCTAACTACCATGTTTAGATATGGCGAAAAGGGTGGGGGGATAAGTGAAGGCGAAAAAGCAAACCTGGAACAGATCTAAAACTTGTCATTGCCAAATCGATACAGGCAGAGACAGCATTGCTTTGGCGAAATGCGACTATTCGGCAGAGTATGTTGAATCCGACCGGGGTGCATGTCGAAGCCTGGATGTCAACCAGGAAATGGAAGAACACTGGCATTTAAGTGAAGCTCGATATAGTTATGCGGTGAGCAATCAAGAGCAGCTGGTATGCCGGATAAAGCCGGACTCCACCATTATCTTTGTTAATGAGGCTTTTTGCCGCTATTTTGGGGGTATAGCCAGCGATTATAAGGGGCTGAGCTTTTTGACCATTGCTGCGGAAATAGATCGACAGGGGATTAAAGATGCCTTGCAGTCATGCCAGGCGGGCAACGCCGGCGGGGTTTATCCGTGGCGGATGATGGGTGTACAAGGGCAGCTAACCTTGATGCAGTGGTCGATGCAGACTCTGTACAATAATCGGGGCATGCTGGTGGAGTTGGAGCTGGCAGGGCGGGGTACACATTGGAAGATGCATGAAGCGATGCGGGAATCTGAGCTTTGTTATCGCACTATCTTTGAAACCACAGCCATGGCCATGATTATTTATGATGAAGACAGCATCATCACCAGGGCTAATTCAGAATTTGAAAAGTTGTCCGGCTACAGCAAAACGGAGACTGAAGGCATTAAACTCTGGACAGAATTTGTTGATGATGAAGAACCCTCCTTTATTAAACGCTATGATCACTTGCGCGAGTTCAATCTGGAAGGGGTGCCAGCCCGGTTTGAAGGGCATTTCCGGGATCGTTACGGGCGGGTAAAAGATGTTCTAGTAACGGTCGCCTTTATACCTATGAATCGCAATCGGGTGGCTTCAATTGTTGATATCACCGAGCGCAAGCAAATGGAACAGGAACTGCTGTGTCTGGATAAGTTGAACCTGGTGGGGGAAATTGCGGCCAGTATTGGCCACGAGGTGCGCAACCCCATGACCAGCATTCGCGGTTTTTTACAGATGATGAGTGAAAACGAAAAGTATGCTGCGGAGCGGGAGTATTTTGACCTGATGATTGAAGAAATCGATCGGGTAAATATGATCATCACGGAATTTTTGCTTATGGCGCGGGACAAACAGGTGGATCTAAAGCCGCAAAGCTTAAATCTCATTTTAAAAAATATCTCCCCATTGATATGTGCCGATGCTCGGTCACAGGATAAGAATGTGCAGCTTGAGTTGGGTGATATTCCCTTGCTGATGCTGGATATACAAGAGATCCGCCAGATGGTATTTAATCTGGCCCGCAATGGGTTGGAGAGCATGAACAGCGGTGGGACATTAACCGTACGCACCCGGCAAAAAGGGGAACAGGTTTTGCTGGAGGTTATAGATCGGGGCCAGGGCATTCCCCCTGAAATCCGGGAGCGAATCGGGGTGCCCTTTTTTACCACCAAGGACAATGGGACTGGATTGGGATTGTCGATATGTTACAGCATTGCAGCCCGTCACCAGGCCATACTCAAAGTGTATTCGAGTTCACAAGGAACTTGCATTACAGTCTTCTTCAATCTTCAGGCCTAATCACACTGTCATTACTATGAAAGCCCCTTGTTTTTGTTATGCCTTAAGGGCAACGCCCGAAGGATCTCCGATTTGGAGTAACGTTTTCGTTTATCGTGATGTGGTAACACATGGGAATTCTGAGCGCAGCAAAGAATTTAAGGAAGTACGGAACGTGGATTATTATAAAGAGGCTATCCTCCCTGGGACAGCCTCTTTTGAATTCTTTTGAATGGTTACTGGTTGCCTGTTAACGGTTGACTGCTCTGCAGATAGGACCTTACAATCAAGCGGTCGTATTGCCCGTTGATGGGATGCAGCGGTGTGCAGGTGGTCAGGGTCAGGGCCGGCCGTGGTGTGGGCGCGATTACGCTCCAGTCCCGGCTGTGGGTTTCAAACACCGACTCTACGCTGTAGAGATAAACCACATTCCGGTAGGTCAAGCTGATTTCATCCCCAGGGGCCATTTTATCGAGGTGATAGAAAGGTGAACCATAAGCATTGCGGTGGCCGGCTATAGATAGATTCCCGGTAAGAGGGTCGCCGCTCTGGGTGTAGATCCCCGGCCATTTCTTCAGATCAGCCTCGGAAGTCCCATACCCTACCTCCAGGTTAAGGCCCAGTTTGGCAATGGCCAGGCTGCCGACCACAGTGCCCTCAACGGGTGGAGCAGGGGGAGACTCAGGAACAACGGCAACTGGTGCCTCCACTTCAGGAGCCGACTCAATGACTGCTTCCGGAGCCCTGAAATACCCGTAGTAGATGTCTTTTAAGAAAGGGAAGAGGGCCAGGGTGGCCCCGGCGAATATGAACAGGATGGCTGCGATGCTGATGATTCGCCTGGATTTTCTAGCCCTCTTCTTGCCTTGCGGCATTTAGTTCATTCCTTCCATGAATATTAGGATCTTCTTCTCAGGATCATGCCTCCACCGGCCAGGAGCAGTCCCATGGCAGTCAGCAGGATATTGCTGGCGCCGGTCTTGGGCAGTTCCGGCAAGACTTCGGGGATGATAACCGGTTCCAGCGGTGGTGTTACCACCGGGGGTTGCACCACTGGAGGCTGAACAACCGGTGGTTCTGGAGGAATTACGACGCTTTCTTCACCGCCGCCACTGCTGCCGGGATCGTCGCCGCCACCACCGCTTGTGCTGAAGCGGTTGGTAATGACTATGCTGCGAGTGTCATCTTCACCGACCACAAAGGTGTCCGCAGGATCGTAATTATCGTTGTTCAAGGTATAGTCTACACCCAGGAAGCGGGAATGATCAACCGCACTTTCTTGGACTGAATATACGCCAGGTTCAACTTCGGTGCTGATGGTCTGGCCATCGCGAATGGTAAAGGTCTTGACTACGGCGGGTTCTCCCTCGGTCTCATATCCCTCATATCCGTAGATGGTTACCTGGTATCCGCCGCTGGGGCCATCGCCGGTTACATTCTTGCTAACCTTGATATAGCTCTTTTTGCTGTCGCCGCCACCGCCAGATTGCCCTTTATAATGGTTGGTTACTCTGATAGTCCTGGTTTCATTTTCACCGATGGGCACGCCTTCTGCGCTGATTTCATCATAGATTCCATCTCCATTCAGTAAATCATAAGTAACTTGATCGGCGCCGCCAATTTGGTATTCCACCACCCTATAGGAAGCATAGGGGTCAACTTCTATGGGGTCTGTGGTTTGCCCGGCGGTTAAAGCGATGTTATCCATAAATGTCTGCCAACTACCGCCAATTTGACGGAGGATCACTTCGTCAACCCATTTTTCAATGCGGGCCATGAAGCCGGTTGGTTCAGGATCGGGAACCTCCCCGGTCAAGCGCTTCTCAATCTGCAGGTAGCTATGATATACCAGAGGTGGATTGTAGGTGTTGGTAACTGTAATGGTAACATTGGCACTTTCATCTTCCGGGAATAGGAATACTCCATTCTCATCAATTTCCACATCAGTTGATGCAAATGTTACAGCAACATTAGCAACTGCGCTTTCCTGGAGCCTATATTCACCAGGTGTCAACTCATATAGAGTCCAGGCTGCTCCGCTGCCATTAAATGTGTGGGTACCAATTGTTTCAGCAGGGTCGGGGGTTGTGAACATCAGGCTGAAATCTGCTGTCTCAGCGATATCATTATCAGCATAGTTAACGAAATTCTTGACAATTTTCAATTTGTTTGATTCCGAGGGTGGATTATAGGTATTGGTAACCGTAATGGTGACATCGTCAGTCTGACTGACCGGAATGGTGAATGATCCATCATTAATTGTTACCTGGCCAGAGCCGAAGCTGAAGTCAACACCGGTTAAAGAATCTTCTGTGATGGTATAGGTTTCACCAGAGGTTATTTCACATACATCCCATGTGCCATTCTCGGTGAAGGTGTTGCTACCAGAAAAATCATTCCCGCCGCTTACCGTTACCGTAGCGGTTTTGGTTACATCGTCGGGATAGTCTACGAAGGTTTTTTCAACGATCAGTTTGGGAGTCGAGGTTGGCTCGAAGGTGTTGGTAATGTCAATGACTATGTCATCCGGCACAAGGTCGCTTGCAGAAACTGTGAAGTCTACCTTCATGCCTGAAACCGGCGCTTCACCATTGCCTCCGGTTCCGGGGTGACTAGGTTCACCATCAAAGTCGATAGTGTAGTTCCCAGCTTCAGTAATGTCATACGTCAGGGTAAATGTTTCACCAGCAACCAAGGGCCCAAACTGCCCCTGGCCAATGACTGTATCATCTTTTAAAACCCACCAAAAACCTTTATCAAGCATATTGTTAGTAGTATGGTTATAAACACTTGCCCATACTGAAACTACACCTTCAGATATGGAAAAGTTCTGCGCCCCGGAAGGACTGGCCTCAAAGCCTGTGCCGCCGAGATTTTCCACCAGAGAATAAGTGCCTTTGGCTAAACCGAAATTATCATTTTCCCCTTCGAAAATTGAATACTCCTCATCGTTGATCAAAATGGAAAAGGGGCCTTCGTAATCACTTCCAACCACGGTTTTATTTACGATCAGCTTGTTGAGGCCTTCTGTCTTTCCACTCTCAGTAACCTGCAATGAAGCCCCGCTCGGATTTCCGTTGGCAAATGCTATGCTGGAACTTATTAATGAAATCATCATCAACATAGCTAAAAAGATGAACAAGCGCTTCTTTCTAATTAA
>JBMNGL010000003.1:0-491768 GCA_050949825.1 Syntrophomonadaceae bacterium
AATATTATATACGGTTTTAATCCTTATTCAATAAGCTCTGCATGGTTCTTTAAATACAGTGCTCGTAGCTCCCGACTACCATTAAATTTAATTCTCACTTTGTCAATATACTTGCTTTTCATTATCTTTACGATGTCGGGATCTTCTGTCTCTTGAATATCTTGGTACGACTCCTGTAATGGATAGATTTTAATCCAATCAATAACTTTCCGAATCTGCTGGCGCAGTCTTAATCGCATCTCAATTCGTTTTTTCTCATCTTTTGCATTTTCCAGTAAGCGATAAACTTCTTTGATTTGCTCGGCGTTACTTTCAATTTCAGTCTTTTGTTGCCGGAGCTCTGTTATCACTCGCTCAAATTCTTTGCTCTCAAATTCTAGGCCATCCCTATCATTAAATAGCTTGGTAAGCCTTTTGTCGTATTGTTCCCTGGTTCGACGGTCCTTAGTGCTGGCAATAGAATCTGTTAGATTTTCAATCATAGCATTAATTTCGAGGATTTGTTGCCTATTGGTTATTAGTTTTTTCTCCAATTCGTTAATCTGGGCCTGTGTTTCGTCTTTTCCGGGAATTATCTGGCTGATGTCAAGTTCCTCAAAGTTTTCAAAGAATAATCGTTCAAATTCTTCATAGCGAATCGCCTTTGCTGAGCAAGTATGTAAGCGTCTTGAAGCATCACAAACTAGGTATTTACCGCCCTTTGGTGGTTTGCCTTTGTCAATAAAATGCATGGGATAACCGCATAAACCACATTTTACGACATGGGTAAAAAGGTTTGAACCCTTGCCTGTCTTGCCTCCAGCATTTCCGTTTTTCGCGGCATTAGCTTTTAGCTGGGCCTGGACTTGATAAAACAAATCTTTATCAATAGCTGGTGGAAAATAATCCGGTATTGGATCGCCTATAGGTTGTCTTTTTCCATCGACTAATTTATGCGGTTGAAATTCCCCTATAACAGCCCGATTTCTAAGGATTTTATTTATATATGAACCTCTCCAGCCCCCTGTCTTTTTAGGGCCTGTTTTATCAGGCTTCCAAGCATTAGGGTCATCATTTAGCTCTATAGCAATTGTTCCCACTCCTTTTCCAGCCAGCTTCTTACGAAAAATTAATTCAAGTGTTTTAACTGCTTCAGGGATTAAGATAAACTTAGTTCTATCTTTGGACAGTTTTAGCCAGGCTGGGGCTCTTGCAGTTATTTTTTTATCTCCATTATTGGCTTTATTCCTTTTGTTCTCCCAGACAGAAGACAGGCGTTTAGACTTGGTTTCAGACTCCTCATGTGCTCTTGCCATATATGTAATTGAAATAATCAATTGCGCCCAATTTTGATTAATACTTTCCCGGTCGTATTCCATCCCGTCCTGAAGCGTTATGATTTTAATTCCTGCCCTTATAATGCTGGTAAACTGATTAAGAGCGTCAAGGATTTGCTCTCTGGAAAGTCTGTCCAAGTTTTCAACTATTAATACGGAACCTGGAGCAATCTTGCCTTCTTCGATGAGATTAAGGAATTCGCCTAATGCACCCTTAGCACGATGAACGCCTTTATAAGCAGATAGGCCACGATCTGTCAATTTAAGCGTATCATCCAGGATTAAGCCATGTTTTTTAGTATATTCTTCTGATAGCTGAATTTGCCGTCTTAATGAGTCGCCTTTTTCCTGCTCAGGGGAGGAGAAACGGATATAACTATAAGCTCGCGGTTGCGCCATTAATATCCCTCCTTTCATTATGGTTCTGGTTTCAATTTATCCAGCCCATGCCGTCTTATCCAGTTTGTAAGTGTGGCGGGGGCGACTCCATAGCGTTCGGCAATAAATGTCTTTTTTGAGCCGTTTTTTAGTAATGCAATAATTTCTTCTTTATGCTTATCTAGCTTTGATTTACCCGGGCCTTTTGGCCTGCCTAGCCGTTTCCCGGATGCCTTAGCTACTTGTAGGCCTTCCTTTGTCTTTGCGGAAATTAAACCCCTTTCTATTTCAGTAAATAGCCCTAGCATTTTCCGCATGTCTTTTGGTTGGGTATCATCTCCGTTTAATTGGAAATTTTCCTTAACAGAAAATACTTTAACCTCTTTATCATTTAATTCGCTTAGGACTTCCAGGACTTCAACCAATGACCGACCTAGCCAGGACAGCCCAGGAACAAGAAGAACATCCCCTTTATTCATTGATTGAACAAGATCATTAAGCTTGCGTTTTTTCCAGGATTTTAGACTGCTAACTTTATCTTCAATAAATTCTACTTCCCCCAAAATGCCTTTAGCGTTGGCGAATGATAGGATATCTGATTTATTCTTTTCAATATCCTGATCAATAATAGAAACTCTTAGGTAACCATAAATGTGTTGTTTATTAGTCTTGTTGGTAGCTATAATAGCTCCCTCCCTCCTTTCGTTCCTTTTTTGATGAAAACTCGCTTGCCTAATATTATTATAATATATTTTTAATTGTAATTCTATCCTTTATATGGTTTTTTTTGATTATTTAAATTGTACCTTTTCGTTAAATCGCATAAATAAAAAGCTGGGATAAGGCTCCCAGCAGGCCAATATTCTTTACATTATGGATGGTGTTCTGTTTTATAACACTTCGTTATATATAGCAAACTCATGCCCTTGCTTAAACTGAAACTTTTTACACATAAATGGATTTTTACATTCCTCCGCGCAATCGCTGCTATATGCGCAGTTCTCTTTATTACGTTCCTTATAGTAGGTATTTGTTTTATCGCCATACTCAAGCTTGAATAATTCAAACTCGAGTTCTTCTTGTAGATTAACTTTCTTAACTCTACGTGTTCGCATTAATATCATCCTCCACAACAGTCGCCACAATAAGGCTACTTAAACGTCCCTGCAACATGCCGTAATTTTTCTGCAAAGTGTTTAATACCTCAAAAGCAACTGATTTTTTCTTGCCACGTTGGTTGGCTCCGTTCTGATATTCCTCGACGAATCCCGTTTCATTGAGAAGTTCCTTAACCTCTGCCATATATGCCTTGATGTCGCATAGCTCCTCGATAATGCTCTCAACCGCCCCTTTCGTCGAAATAGGGGCATCTTGTAGGAAATTTTCCAACCTTTTGCGTTCTTGGTTTTTAATTCTCGTAATTTTTCGTTTATCCATGATATTTTCCACCTACACCCCTAAACTTTTTGGACTCCTGCATATATCAGAGAAAAGGCCCCTCCCAGTCCAGCCGCATTTACAATTTACTTACTACCCGGGGGGGGGATGTTAGATAAGATAATACCGAAGGGCCCGAAAAAGGGCCCTTCTACTTGCTTAAATTACGCTACAGGTTCTTCTGCTGGAATGTTGCTGTAATATACCATCTTGGCTGTATTTGCGAAGGCATCAGCCCTGAGAATTACCCTAAACTTTGTGTTATTGCTATCGAAGCTAGAGTAAGGGTCAAGCTGTATTTCAAGCCCTTGCCTTATCCCCAGGAATAGGGCATCTGCCTGCATAAATAGCATATCGCCCGTTGCCACGCTTGGATGAGCCAATACTTTCCCAGCTTCGTATAATGCGCTTAGGGATCTTGGTGGAGTTATCAATTGTCCTTCAGCAGTACGGACATCAAGCCTGGTTTCAAGATCGCAATCGTAAAGCATTGCATTTATATCGCCGTTATTCTTTGTAATAGCCGCCCTAGCCGATGTTACCAGCTTGAATATATCAAGCTCTGCTGCTTTATCTCCTGCATCTGCGAAGCTTTCGGCGCTATATCTGGTAATGCCTTTGATTTCTGCGCTTTGTCCTGTCCCGTAAAGGACTTGCTGTAATAGTTTGTTGCTTATTGCGCCAATGGCTGTCTGTAAGATAATTCCCTGGCTAATTGCTGAATCTTGTAATAGTTCGTTAGCAACCTCGCATAAGACCATAATTGTTTTAGCCTTGAGCGTTGCTGGGGTAATAACGGGATTGCTGACGTTTTCTTGTTCCCCTGGAGTATGCATAATTGCGGTTGGTGCTGTGGTGATATTTGGGATCTTCACTTCTCCAGTTTCCATGACAACAATGGAAGGCTCGAATAATGCCATCCAATCGGTTTGGCGTAAGTTATCGATTATTATTGAGGATACAACTGGTGCTAATATTGCCCCCGTATTTGTTGGGGTTAAAGCCCTCTGTTCTGCTTCGTTTAAGTCATTACGGTTGCCAGTGATAGCCGCCCTTAAACACTTCTCCGCATTAATGCCAGCAGTATTGTATTTGTTGGAGAGCCATTCGCCACTTCTAAAAACAACCTTGTCCATATCATACTTCTCAAATCCAGCGGACTGGCTCCTGGCATTGGCCTTGGTAATGCCAGGGATAATGTTAGGGTTATATTCCCTAGTTACGCTTACTCCGGGAATTTCTCCATTAACGGCTAAGGTCCGTTCTGCGACTCCTGCGGTTGATCCTTCTGAAAAATTGTCTAGAACGTCCTGCAACTCTCGAATTTCAGCGTTGAGTTCGTCCATTTCTTTGTTATACTTTTTAAGCTCGTCGATATCCGTACTGGCTTTGGCCTGCGCATATATCTCCTGCTTGCGCTCTTGTTTCTTGTTAATCATCTCTTTTATCTTTTCAAACATTGTTTTCACTCCTTGATTTTAATTTGTGTGCCGCTTAAAGCTATCCAGCTGGCTTTATTCGTTATTGGCTAGCTATCCAGCTTGACCAACACGCTCCCGGGTCTGTATCCACTTTACCGGGAGAACCCCTGCGGTGAGTTAACTTAATTTATTTATATAAAAGCTTCCGGCCCTATCCAGGGCTTTTAGCCTGTTCCGGTTCTTTGCTTGAAATGTCGTTAAGTTTATTTTAATGGTAATATCTGTCTATATCTTATTATAATAGGTTTTAAATAAAATTGTAATAATAGGTTTTAAATAAAAATAATAGGTTTTAAATAAAATTGTAATAATAGGTTTTAAATAAAATTATAATAGGTTTTAAATAAAATTGTAATCGCTATTCTCAATAATTGGCAGCAATCGACTTATAACTTCAATTGTGAGCCGTCTACCTTGCTCTATAAGCTGTTTTAAGGGGAGGAGTGATATTTTACTCTTTCAATGGCTTAAAACGGCGGTAAATTGGTGGTAAGTAGGGCTGGTGGAACTGCCGAAACCTTTATTATGGGACGGGCCGGGCGGCTGAAAGCAGGGATGGCCCAACCCACTAATATTTTTCATGGAAAGAATATCTTTGTTTATAATGGGCCGGGCTGCTGAAAGCAGGATGGCTGAATACGTTTAATTTATTTATTTTTATTGAAGAAGCCTATCTTATCTTTAATTGGAGGAAACCTGTCTTATCTTTATTGGAGGAAATTAAATTTAATTAATCATGTGCATCCATTGAATTTGTAATTCAATGCCTAAATAATTCTAATAAATTCTAATAAATTCTAATTTAATTCTAATAATATTCTATATATATCCGTACTTTCCCATAGGGCAACCCTAAAAATCCCATAGGGCAACCCTAAAAATCCCATAAGAGCAACCCTAAAAAAGCTATAGGGCAACCCTAAAAAAGCTATAGGGCAACCCTAAGCACTCATATCTTAGTGTTTGAGGAATCGTCCTGGTTTCAGATAGACCTTTATCCATCTGTCAACCCTCTCAATTAATCTGAATCGTTCCAGAGCTTCCAAAGACGCACCAATTTTAGAGCGGTCGACTCCCACTGCCTTGCTTATTTCTGTCAGGGATGTTTCGCAGATATCCCATTTACGATCCTTGATGTATTCGGGATATTCCATTGGCTCGTAGAATTCTCCAGTCGTGATTCCCTCAATTTCAGAGTAGATATCCAAGTCTTGCTTTGCCTCTGCTCGCAGGAATAGATAGATGGCCTTGGCTCCCAAGGGAAGCTCCGCCCATATCCCGTTATTAATAATGCAGGTATAGAAATAGATTGCTCCTCCTTGCTGTCTGGTCTCGTCCAGCATGGGCTTGCGGAAGAAGTCCACTCGGTAGATGTAGAAATGGCGGGGGCCATCTGTAACCTTTTCTTTTGTTAGCAGTTCGGCGTTCTCCAATTCCTTCAAGGCATTGCGGACGCTGTTCTCGCTCACTCCTGCAAATAAGGCAATATTCGCCTGGGATATCTGGAAGGCTTCATCCTTCTCAAAATCGGCCTCAGAGCAGAGCACCGGATAAACAGCCAGGGCAGCCTTTGATAATTCATAGGAAATTATGTCTTTAGGGATAGCCCGAAAGCTGTCCATGTTAAGTTGGTCTATATCATCAGAAAAAGTCTTCTCCTTTGGCCTATTGTACACTTGCCTGAACACCTCCTTTTGGAGTTGCTTTCTTTTTGCTTCCCGGTTCCTAATGTCCCGAATGACTTTCCCTTTCATAGATTCCATAATTTCGTCTCCCTCTCTGTCTCCCTATTTGAAATTGTTGCCGGGGAAGCTGGGAGACTTCGCTTGTCAGCCAGTTTGCAAGGCTGGCCTATCCCCGGCAAAAATTTTATTCTTCCTTCCCTTGTTATAATTTCGCCTCTAAGCGGGTTATTTTCGCCTATATTGCGTTTTTACGCTTCGGGTGATATAAAGCCTTAACCTTATTATACAGTCCTATTCATTTTCGCTTAAGGCTTTATACTATAAAACCATATATAACATACTCATGATTGGGCCTCCGGGAGGGGGCAAAACCATGCTGGCGCGCCGTTTTCCAGCCATACTTCCCCCCATGACCCGGGAAGAAATCCTGGAGACCACCCGTATCTATTCAGTCGCCAACCTGCTCAGTACAGACAGGCCGCTGATCTTAAACCGCCCCTTTAGAAGCCCTCACAAAAATGCTTCTTCAGCCAGCATTATCGGGGGCGGCAGGGTCCCCCGCCCGGGAGAAATCAGTCTGGCCTTGCATGGAGTTCTGTTCCTGGATGAACTGCCCGAGTTCAATCGTGATGTACTGGAAGCCTTACGCCAACCCCTGGAGGATCGAACTGTAACCGTAGCCCGCGCCCAGGCCACCTATACCTACCCGGCCAGCTTTTGTTTAATTGCCTCCATGAACCCGTGTCAATGTGGCCGGTTAGGATCAGATTTGGAATGCCAATGCACCCCCCTGCAGGTGCAACGCTATTTGAACCGTATCAGCGGTCCCCTGTTGGATCGTATGGATATTCACCTGGAGGTACCGCGCATACAGTTTGAAGATTTAACCGCTGGCAGCGAGGGGCAAAACACCGCTATGATGCGGGAGGTGATTGTTAAGGCCAGGACTATGCAGGCAAAACGTTTTAAGCGGCAGCCAGGCATGCTTAATGCCAGCATGGGTCCAGTGGAAATCAAGCAGCATTGTAAACTGAATCAGGAGGCTGAAACGATGTTGAAAATGGCATTCAAACGTTTACAAATGAGTGCTCGCGCCTATGATCGGGTTTTAAAGGTAGCCCGTACCATCGCCGATTTGGAGCAGAGTGAAATGATCCAAACCGATCATCTGGCTGAAGCGATCCATTATCGAAGCCTGGATCGAAAATACTGGCATCATTAGATAATACCTATGCCAGCCGCTATGCCTGCGGCGGTGCTACCCACCTCCTAAATTGGAATTGCCATTGTCTTTTTCAACCTGATGGTTCAAAAAAGGTTTGGAGCGCAAGCATTGGTTTATATTACAATAAGGATAGGCAAGCGGGCATTGGTTATAAATAATCGGGGAACCATGGTTGAGGAGTGGGGTGGATGGCAATGTTATCAAGGTTCAAACAGACCTGGCAGCATAACAAGCTGGGATTTCTGGTGGGTCTTCTGACCCTGTTGTTGGCGGCAGCACTAATATATTTTCTAATTAGACTCAGTGATGTGCTATAAATACTGGTCAAATCGAAACAGGTATGATAGTATGTAAAATATCGAAGAATTGAATATGACTCCGAGCTGCTTATTCTAAGGCCACGCTATGATAAGTAGCCAATGGGTATAACTGGAAACGGTTGTGCCTCCCCGTATTTTTGGAAAGGAGTCTATTGTGCTGTACCTTATCCGGTCGTATATGTTCTATGTGCAAATATGTCTGTGATTTGGTGGTCTGCAAATACCTGATATTCGGGTGTTATTTGTAGGTTTGGGCATGGTAGCCATACCTTATGCGGGTATGGCTTTTTTATTGGTTTTTATTGACTGCTTGGCTCTTTGGAGCTTTAGCATATGATCCCATTCTCTTTGTTCCCGCTTAATGCGGGAATTTTTCTTTCAGCAACCCTCCGGCGGGCGCATGCTCTATAAAAGGCACCTGGTTTCAATGTATCCAGAACAGAGCAACGCGAACCCTGATCGGCAAGATGGGGTTCGCGTTTAATACCTGAACAATATGGACAAATAATAGCCGGGTAGACTATTTCTCGATTCCTTCTCGCGCCGGCACACCCTGCTGGTAGTAATGCTTGACTTCAACCATCTGTGTCACCAGGTCAGCCGCCTCAATAACCTGATCATGAGCCTTAGGCCCACCCGTCAACACTAACTCGATACCATTGGGCTTGTTCTTTATCAATTCCAGAATCGATTCTACGGGTACCAAATTAAAATAGTTGGCGGTATTGATTTCGTCCAGGATGATAATGTCATATTTTCCCGAAGCTATAGCCTGCTTGGCCTTTTCGAGTCCTGCACTGGCCATGTCAACCGCTTCCTGTGGAGGTGGGTTGGTCAATCTGATAAAGCCCTTTTTACCATATTGTTCAATAGTAATATAGGGGCTGACCATCCTGGCAGACTCCAGTTCTGCGTATTCCCCACCTTTCATGAACTGACCCACATAGGTTTTGAGGCCTTTGCCCATGGCCCGGAAGGCTAATCCCAGTGCTGCAGTGGTTTTCCCTTTGCAGTTACCGGTGTAGACCTGAACATAACCTTTTTGCAATAGTTCTTCGTTCATCAGTTACCCCTCCTTTAGCATTATCTATTGGTCACTCGCATCGCTTCCAATACCCCATGTATTTTAGATAAAAGCCCCGAAATCCTGCTTATCGAGGCAAATAATTTGTATAGAAATTAAATCCTGACTCACGGTTTTATGGAGTTAGAACAGGTCCTGGGCATTCTGCAACCTTAAGGTGATCAGATTATCAAATAATTCGGCCACGGTAATCACCCCGATTCCCCCCGGAACTGCACTGGCTATGCTGGCCCGGGCGGCGGCCTCGGGGTGCACATCTCCATGAATAGCTCCACTGTCATCAACATTGATGCCGGCGTCCATAATAATGCAGCCTTCACTTACCATATCAGCGGTTATAAAACCGGCTTTACCCACCGCAGCTACCACGATGTCAGCCGCCCTGGTCTCAGCCTCCAGATCACGGGTTTTGGTATGGCACAGGGTGACCGTGGCGTCCCGCGCCGTCATCATCACCGCCAGCGGGCTGCCTACTATGGTGCTGCGCCCTACAATAGTCACCTTTTTACCGCTGAGATCAATCTGGTTGGCGGCCAGCATAGTCATAATAGCCTTGGGGGTGGAAGGACAGACCCCGGGCTCATTAGCCAGTAATTTGCCCAGGTTATAGTAATGCAGGCCTTCAACATCCTTGTGGTAGTCGATAGTGTGTAACAGCGTGTTGTCGTCTATTTGCGGCGGCAGTGGTTTCTGTATCATAATGCCGGTGACTTCAGGCCTGCGATTTAAACCGCTGACAACTTGCCGGGCTGCTTGCAAGGTACACTTTTCATCCAGGTAAATGACCTCAACCGGGATGCCCACCTCTTCGCCAAAATTAACCAGTCCATTAACATAGGACTGCGATGCCTTGTCGGCGCCGATTTTAAGCACCGCCATCTGCATAGGTGTTTGCGTGGCTTGCCGTTTAATGCGTGCCTTAATTTCTTCGCGTAATTCCTTCCCGTATACCAACATGTTTTCTCATCCTCTCCAATTCTGTTGGCGCAGCTTTTTGAGCCGTTCTATATCCTGCCCCAGTCCTGCGGCTGGAGTTTCTACAATCATAGGCAAGGTGGCCCAGAAGGGATCGGCAAATATCTGTGCAAATCCATTAAGGCCAATTGATCCTGCCCCGATGTGTGCATGGCGATCGCGATGTGATCCTAAAGCAGACTGGCAGTCATTAGCATGGACCAATCTGATGTGCTCTCTGCCCAGGCTATGGTCAATTTCGCTTAAAACAGCGTCAAGCCCGGTTCGGCTGCTGCAATCATATCCGGCCGCATAGGTATGACAGGTGTCATAACAAACCCCGATACGGTCCGTGCGATTTATCCTTTTAATAATTTCGGCTAATTCGCTGAAATCCCTGCCCAGTTCAGTGCCTTGCCCGGACATGGTTTCCAGGAGAATGGTAACCTCGCCTTGGTTGTTATCGAGCACCTTGTTTAGCAATTGCGCCACCCTTTCTATGCCTTGCTGGGATGAGCTGCTGGTATATGAACCGGGATGCATAACCAGATATTCAGCCCCGATCAGTGTACAGCGCTGCAGGTCTTCAGCTATGATGGCATGGGCCAGTTCGTACAAGCCAGGCTCTGCGGCGGCCGGATTGCAGACATAGCTGACATGGACAACTATGGGGTCAATATTGTTTAGGGTGGTGATTTCCTTAAAATGGTCAACCTCAGCAGCGGTTAACTGACGGGCCTTGCTGCCGCGGGGATTGCGCAGGAATATCTGCAAACACTCCAGTTTAAATTGGACGGCCTCATCTGCAGTGTGCTTCAAGCCACGGCCAATTCCCAGGTGGGCTCCAATGGGAGACATCATCTTCACTCCTCGCTTTATTTCATTGTGGCTGCTATAAGTATAACAATTGCTTTTAGGCAAACCAAAAATAGGGGTTGACCGATGACAGGGGTACGGGGGTGACGACGGAGTTGTTGACACCCGTTGTCACCCCCGTACCCCTGTCATCCCTGCACAGAGCACTCCCTTTGTTTGCCCCGTCCTTACTATATCTAAAAGCGTGCATACTATGGAGACCGTCCCCACAACACGGTTTTAGAAGGCACCTTGAATGTGGTTGATTACCGGGGAGGGTTGAATCATTATGGTTATGACATCGAAGCGGATGCTGCGGTAGGATTTGTCCACTTGTTTGAGGTAACTTAAGGCCGTATTCTTAATATGTTCTTTTTTCCGATAGGTGATTGCCTCCTCGGGCGATCCAAAGCGGGTACTGCGACGGGTCTTGACCTCCACAAAGACCAGGTCGCCCTTTTGGGAGCAGATAATATCAACCTCACCGTAACGGGTGCGATAATTGCGTTCTATAATCTGATAACCGTTGCGCTGCAGGTATTCTGCGGCCAGATTCTCGCCATGTTGACCCAATGGGTTGGTCATTACCTCACCACCATTAATAACGTTGATTGATACGATATATGAAAGCCAATATTTCCGCCACCACCTGATATAGCTCGGGTGGTATTTCCTCATAGAGATCCAGGGCCATCAGGTAGCGCAGCAACACCTGATCCTCCTGGATGGGGATATTATGTTCCACTGCCAGGGCCTTGATATGTTCAGCAATTAAACCCTGGCCTTTAGCAACCACAACCGGAGCCAGGTCTTTTTCTTGATCATAGGATAACGCCACTGCCCTGGGCAGGGGTTGTTCTTCTGTCATGGCGGCATCCCTCCTATACCTTTATATCAACCTTCAGCCAGGGGCCGCGGTTCGGTTCCGCCGGGGGTTGAGGCAACACTTTGAGGGTTGTATCGGCCGATCCTGGCGGAACAATCTTCAGGCCGTGATCTCTCACTGTGTAACCCAATTCCCGCAGGGCCTGGTGCAATTCCGGCAAGTGAGGCGCCATAAGGCGGTAGCTGGCCTGTTTGGTAACCACACTGCGCATTTCAATCAACCTTGATGCATGCCAGGAGAGGTGGAATGCGACTGGTCCTAACCTGGGGGTATCCATGGAGATAGCCACATTGATCTGCTCCCGATCCTTGAGGCTGGCCTGTCCTTCTTCACCGTAAATCCTGAATTCGCACAGGCGTTGCTGCTCACCTATCTGCACCGGGAAAGAGAAATAGCACTGCGGCGCGTCTCCTTGAGAAGGTGGAGGGACCAGGTTTATCACCTGCTGTCCCAGCAGTTCGCGGCTATACGATTGCAGCTTGGTCTGCAGAGTTAAAGCCAGGCTTTGCTGGCCATCTTTTACAGATATCTCAAGTAAATTCTGCAATAACAACAAGCCTCGCAGCAGTTCGGGCTGCCTGCGCAGCATCTCGCCTATGCGGGAGGCCAGCACAGGGGTGCTTTGCGAAGCTTGCACCTCCTGCACGGTCAACTCGTTACGGACCAGGGTCAACACCTGGTTTAAAAGATCTTTGCCGATCATAGTCAGCCCCGCTGAGGTTGTGTTCAAATTTGAAGGCGGCGGTGTACTGGAGGCTATATTTGTGTTCGCAGATAGCGGGGTTCTGTTTGTACCTGAATCTGCTGCCGGGCCTGGTGCCGGGGCTGTATCAACCGGCACCGGGGCAGGATTGGCTGTTGCTTGTGGAGCGCTCGCCCGGGGATTGTCAGCTCCGGCTTGTTGCAGGAGGAATTCTATATTGGGAGCATTAGACAATAGTTGAATGATATCCTGGCGGAGCGAATTCACATTCGATCCAGGATTCACATACTGGGCCAGGGCCAGCAGGACGGCGGGGTGCTGGGGAAGGCCCTGCGAAAGTTGAAAGGCCGTCAGGTTCATGTTTTCCCGGGTTGCTCCACCCAGAATAGCGGTGCCTTTTAGCATCAGTTCCAGGGTGGAGCGGTTCAGAGGCAGGTTGTAGGCCAGTAAATACCTGGCCAATTGAATATGGATGTCCCGTGGCGATATGCCTATTTCCATCAGTCGTGCAGCAATGGTTTCGGTTTCGGTTTTCTGCAAACCGGCTGGGGTCATCACCTTCAAACGTATCTGACCGGCTTCGACCTCATCCACCATCAACATAAGGGTTTGACCTGCTTCTACTTTTACCTGAGTGGCCGCTTCTATTAGTCGGCCTTTCAGCCATAAGGCCACCAAGCCGTCGGCATTGATTCCTTTAACCAGGCCCTGAAGCAGCTCCCCTTTATGAAAAACGGTGTCGCCATCTCCAGGCAGGAAGGCCGCATCAAGACTCATTCTGTTCAAAAAGAGCGGGTTGTTGTGCATGAGATCCTCCTGATAGCCAGGATTTAATGGGCTCAAAACTCTTGCGATGAATATCACAAGGACCTTGCCGCCATATTGATTCTATATGCTCACGGGTGGCATAGCCTTTATGCTTGGCCAGTCCATAGCCGGGGTAAAGCTGATCAAAGCCCTCCATGGCCTGATCCCGCTCCACCTTGGCAAGGATGGAAGCACAGGCTATGGTGGCACTAACACTGTCACCTCTAACCAGGGCAAATTGTTTAATATTTATATCGTTGAGACGAAGGGCATCAATTAGCAATAAATCCGGTTGGGGAGATAGATGCATAATGCAGAGACGCATGGCTTCGCGGGTGGCATTAAGGATGTTGATCTCATCCAATCGAGCCGGGTATACGCTGGCTACCGCCCATGATACGGCCTGCTTTTTTATCTCCACAGCCAAACGATTGCGTTTTAATGCCGTCAGCTTCTTGGAATCGTCTACCCCGGCCAGAAAGAATCGCGGCGGAAGAATGACAGCCGCAGCCACCACTGGCCCGGCTAATGGCCCGCGCCCCACCTCATCGAGGCCTGCAATCATACGATGACCATAGCTGTAGGCCTGTCGCTCAAATTTCATCATGGCATCCAAACGACTTTTTTCTTTGTCCAGCTTATCTTGGTTCAAGACGGCCCCCCCCGGCTTTGTCCTGGTCTGAACGGCAGATCATATGGGCGACCATTTGGGCCTCCATTATGGCGCTCTTTAGCCCTCTGACCCGCAAGGCATCCCCAGCCACATATACTGAAGACATCAACCGGCAGGCTTCATGATACAAGTGATTGACAGGCTGGTAGCCTGTGGCCAGTATGACATGCTGACCGGGTATTTCCTTTATATTTTGACTTGAATCGCAAACCACAGCCCCAAAAGGGGTGACACGCAACACCTTATGACCTGTCAGACGGTCAGCCTCTCCCTCATCTAAACGGTTTAAAAGATCACGGCGGTTCTTCCTGTCCATGTCTGCTGCCACAGTGGGGCGCTCTTCCAGGAGGGTTATACGGTTGCGATACTGCAAGAGATAATCCGCCAGCTCGCATCCATTGCTGCCCGCACCAATGATAATTACATCTGCATCACTGATGTTTATCTTTCCCGAAAGGACATCTTCAAGCTGCAAGCATTGCTCTATACCAGGCAGGGTGGGAATTTGGGGGCGAGATCCGGTCGCTATGATCACATGGTCAGGTTTATGGCTTTCTATATCAGCGATTCGATAATGGTGCCCATAGACCTGCTCAACCCTGCTGGCGGCAAGACGTCTGAGGAGATAATTATAGTAATCCCGCAACCGGTCTTTGTGAGGGGGAACAGCTGCCAGGGGCAACAAACCTCCGGGTTCAGTGGCTTGTTCAAAAAGGCTGACTTTATAATCCATCGCATCCAGGATTAAAGCGGCATGTATGCCCGCCGGCCCTGCACCAATAATATGCACTCCGGGTTTAAAAGACGATTGCAGGGCTTTGATCCGGTATTGATTTTCACGGCCGGTTCTGGGATTGACCGTACAACTTACAGGCATTCCGGCGAAATGGGTGTTGATGCAGCCATTACAACGGATACAGGGCCTGATCTCATCCGTCTTTCCCTGACTGGCCTTGTTAGGCCACTCCGGGTCAGCTAAGAGGCTCCTCCCCAAAAACACCAGATCGGCACGTCCTTCCGCTATTACCTGATCCGCAAAAGCGGGACTGTTTATCATACCACCGGTTACTACCGGTATGCTGACATAACGTTTAACTTCCTCAGCCAGATAAACCCGCCAGCCCTCAGGATATGAGGCTGGTTCAATGCTGGTTAATCCCGATTCATAGGTTCCACAGGTACAATGGATTATATCTACACCGTGGGCTTCCATTTCTCTGGCAATGATCACGCTTTCTTCAGGATGCAAACCACCCGGAGTAAAGTCATCTATATTCAGGCGCACCGAAACCACCAGTTCATTGGTCCGGGCTTTTATCCCGGTAATGATATCGAGCAGAATGCGCATGCGGTTTTCAAGAGATCCGCCGTACTCATCTTTTCGCGTATTGATATTGGGTGACAGAAATTCATTCAGAAGATAGCCATGCGCGGCGTGCAGTTCAACGCCGTCAAATCCGGCCTCATAAGCATATTGAGCGGCCTGGATAAAACGAGCTGTCAGTTGTCTGATCTCGGCCCCGCTTAATTCATGGGGAATTTCCCTGATGGTTTTGCAGGCACGACTGCTGGGGGCCACCGGCTGTGACCCGGTGACCTTGCTGGAGGTCTGGCGGCCGGCATGAAATAGCTGGATAAATGCTTTGCAATCATATTTCTTGATAGCTGCTGCCAGGCGGCTCAAGCCAGGAATACATCCTTCATTATCAATATGTATTTGGCCATAGCCTTCCTTGCCCTCGGGCAGGCTTACACAACTGGCCTCTACCACAATCATTCCCAGGCCTCCTCTGGCCCGGGTCTCATAGTAGTCCAGCACCGTGTCAGTAACCTCGCCCCCCGAGTTGGCATATCCCATCAACATGGGCGCCATCACCAAACGGTTTTTTAAGGTGATACTGCCTACGTGCAAAGCAGAGAAAAGATGTCGATAATTATTCACTATACCTCACCCCTTATTCGGCACCGGGCTTACTCTCACCTGGTGCCGTTTTATTTCTCTATATAATGCCTTTCTCCTTTAATACCCTGAGCTCCTCCTCACTATAGCCTGCTGCGCCAAGAATTTCTTGATTATGTTCGCCCAACTCAGGAAAACATAACTGAACCTGCCCCGGGGAAGCCGACAATTTTATAGGAAGGCCGGTTACAGCAATATCCAGGCCTGATCCCCTGACATTACCAACCTGGTGAATCATGTCCCGGGCCTTAACCTGTGGGTAATGGATCATCTCATCCAGGTTTAAAACCGGCGTAAAACAGATATCCAGTCCAGCAAAGGCCTTTTCCCAGTCGGCGCGGTCCTTTAACCGTATCACCCGGCTAATCTCTGCTTTCATCTCGGCCTGAAAACTGGGGTTCCATTGTTCAGGTATAAACCGGGGAAGCTTAAGCCGGCTGCAAAATACGGCCCAAAAACGTTCTTCCACTGCCGCCAGGCTCATATATTCATCATCTTTACACTGATAAACATTGTAGCAAGCGTATCCGCCCGATAAGAATTCCTCCCCCAACACCGGCAGGCGCCCCAGAGCGGACCATTCCCCCAATGCATAAGCCAACAGGGTAATGGTTCCGTCCATAATAGAAACATCGCAAAACTGACCCAGGCCAGTATTCTGTCGGTGCATTAAAGCCATTAAAATGGCTATAACGGCATGGTGTGTGCCCCCGCTTATGCCGGCAATCTGCACCCCCGGCATGACAGGTTGGCCCTGAAGACCACCGGTCAGCTTCATCACCCCGGATAAACCCAGATAATTGATTTCATGCCCGGCACAATGGCTTAAGGGCCCGGTTTGCCCATAGCTGCTGATGGCACAATAGACCAGGCCGGGATTGATTTCCTTAAGGGCACTGTAATCCAATCCCAGTCGTTTCATCACCCCAGGGCGAAATTGTTCCACCACCACATCACTGTCCTTGACCAGTTGGCGAAAAATATCCTGTCCCTGCGGGTGTTTCAAATTAAGGGTCAGACTCTGCTTGTTGCGATTAACAGTATAGAACAGGGCGCTTAAACCTGCCACCATTGGGGTCAAAGAGCGCCCCAGGTCCCCGCCTTGAGGGTCCTCAACCTTGATGACTTCTGCTCCATAATCAGCCAGCATTTGCGTGCATAAAGGACCGGGTAAGTATCTGCTCAGATCCAACACCCGGATTCCTGATAATGGTAAAGACATATTGCTCCTCCAAATCAGCTTCTATTATCTATGCCATATATTATCCCATAAGGCTCTCAATTAAGAAATAACAGAAGGGCGAACACATCGGTTCGCCCCTGCAGTCATTTTAATGGGGGACTTGACCTTGCTGGCATTGTCAGCAAGGAAATCAAAGTTCACAATAAACCGGGCATTATTTTACGGTCACGGTGATGTTGCGTTCACCTGCCAGTGCCCCGTCCCAGGAGGTAACCCGGATTTTATATACCCCTGGCAGCACTTCGCCGGTGTTCCAAAAGTATTGAAAATTGGCGCCGCCGCAGCGCATTTTTTTGACGCCATTGATATATAAACCCATAGCCTCCACGAGTACATCGTCAGTCGAAGTAGCAGCTATTTCTACCGTCTGCCCGCGGGTAATCACCATGCCGGCCACCGGACTGCTAATCAACACAACCGGTGCCTGTCCTATCACTCCAGGCGCCGGCGTTACCGGTGCGGGTGCCGGTGTGACCGTCCCGCTGGTATTAAAGGTGATGGGGGTACTGAAAGCCACCCCGGCGCTGCTGATGGCGTAGGATTTGACAGAATAGGTGCCGCTGGTTAATCCGCCCAGGATATATTGATAAGGCATATTCACACCGATGCTGCCAAAAAAGCGTACCTGTCTTTCTGTTCCGCCGCTGGGGCTATAATAGAAGCCATACTCAGTAATGGTGCCCCCGCTTTTCTCGACAACGCCTTGCAGGGTTGCCCCTCCAGCTCTGATATCATTCACCTTAACGCCCAGGGTGGGAAGTGTGCCGCTGGTGGCAGACCCAACCCTTATGGTATCTCCATATGAGGTGCCGGAAGAGTTGCGCGCGTAAGCCTTCACATAATAGGTTTTGCCCGCTTCCAGATTATCCAATTCATAGCTGAAGGTGCGGTCAACTTCAATGCGGGAGCCGACCTCCACTTTGTTGCGGGTATCCTTGTCGGTTCCCCAATAGAATCCATATTCGCGGATACTGGAATCCCCTGTATCATCTACGATGCCATAGAAAATAGCATAGTTGTAACCCAATTTGGGGGTTTTGGTGGTTACCTCAGGGCGATCACTATATCTTCCGCTGCTGCCATATTCATCCGTAGTAAAGCTCTTTACACTACCGTAAGCGGTTCCCCTGGAGTTTTTGGCATAGGCCTTGTAATAATACCTGGTATCTTCATCAATGTCTTCGAGCTCATAGTCAAAGTCATCGCCTTCATCAATATCATAGCCAACCCGAAGTTTTTTGGTCACCGCACTCTGGCTGGTGCCATAATAAAATCCATATTCGGTTATATCATAGCCGCCGTCGTCGTCAATGCTGCCGTAGAGGGTAGCATAGTCGTAGCCCACCCTGGCGCTGTCAGTGCTCACTTCAGGGAGGCCCCGCCCCCCGCTCCGACTGGTGGTAAACTCACGCGTCGTGCTGTAACCAATAAGACCAGCCCTGTTCTTGGCATAGGCCTGGAAATAATAAGTAGTGTTGCTATCCAGATCATACATATCAAGTTCAAGCTCGAAATCAACACCTTCGCGGATCTCATATCCTACCCGTTTCTTGCTCATGCGGTTTTCATCGGAGCCGTAATAGAAACCGTATTCAGTAATATAATCATCGCCATCGAAGTCAACATAGCCTTCCAGGAGCACATAATCATCCTGCACATATGCACTGTAACTCTTTACGGTTGGTTTGCTGGCCGCCATGGCTGAGCCTGCCGAAAATAGAAATATCCATGAAATAAAGGCAATTGCTGTGATCGCTGCCATACCTACCCTGGTGCCCTTCCGCATTCTTTCTCATCCTCCATTTCTCCATTATTTTTATAAAACCGTCAGTTTCCTGGCAACCCGTTTACTTGACGGGTATTTTCACAATTATACATTGATGGTATATTTGTGGCAATCTGGATAAGATCGGTTCAAAGCCCTTCAAGTACGCCTCCTTTCACTTTTCAGCCTGTTCTGCATATTATTGTATATACGTTTATACGCTCCCGTTCACTGACTCTTACAGGCGCCGGACAAATAGGCGAGAAATTAGAAGCAAGAACATTCAGGCTGTGTGGCAATTATTAGGATCGTCTGTTGTTCCAAAGTGGCTGACGGCAAGTAAATATTGGGCTAAATGGGCTTTGTTCCCCGCTGCCATATATTGACGTTCACGACCAGAGCTTTCAAAAAGCACCAAACTGTCCCCCTGCCTGGCGATCTTTTTCCTTCAGGCTGTTGTTATCAAAACGGTTTATAGGGAAAAAGGCCCTGGAATATGATCCAGGGCCTTTTTTAGCGTTATTGCGTCGGGTGCGCTTAGGGAAGGAAAATGCCTTCCGGGTCAACGATCTTATAGAGGATTTCCAGCTGTTTGTAAGTAGGTGGCTTGGTTTCTCCACTGCACCTGGAAACATTCAGATCGAAGTCCACATTCTCCTTGACCTGCTCCACACTGAAGCCGGGATGAACGGTATCCAGATACATTAAGCCGCTTTCGTCGAATCTGAATATGGCCATGTCGGTAATACAGGCAGTCGGTCCACCATAGAAGTATTTGCCGTACACTTCTTGTTTGGGCACATACTCGCCGCTGGGCCACTTTTTGACTCTCCACCCGGGGGAGGTCACATATTCCAGTTGCTCGGTGAAGCGGCGTTTTTCCTGCACCATAATGAAAACGGTTTTTCTGGCGAAGGAGTTAATGTCCGCATTGCCACCGCTACCGGTGAATCTAACCTTGGGATTGGCATGGGTGCCAACGTAAGTGGTGTTAAGATTGCCGTATTTGTCAATCTCGGCACCGCCCAGGAAGCCTAGATCCACATAGCCGGCATGAAGCTGGCCGTAAAAGGTTTCAAACAATCCGCCTGCTTTAGCAGCCTGGTAAGCACAACGGGCATCGCCGACGGAAGTAGGCAGATCAATCGGTCTGCCGTCAATACTGCCAGCTTCGTAGATGCATGCGGCATTGGGGGCTTGTTCATTCTGGGCCAGGGCGATGGCTAGCATGGGCAGACCGGTGCCCGCAAATACCACGTCGCCATCCTGAACTTCTCTGGCAGCAGCAGCGGCCAGCAAGTCAATTGGCTTAAACTCTCCAACTTTTGCGTACTCATTGCTTGCAGTCATCTATCTCGTCCCCCTTTTCACCCTGCTGGAATAGCCTGTTGCCTGACTGGCTCTTAAGGTTTCCAGGCGTTTCACACCGAGCTTTTCGAGGTATTCCCAATGGTCTTTTACCCCATAAATCCACTCTTCAGCGAATTTATCAAAGCCATCCTGTTTCTTGGTGTTGACATTAAAACTTCTGAGGAAGTCAGCATCGGTATCATAGTAGAACTGAGATCCAGTGGGATGGGCTGCCCAGGGGCATACCACCACGTAGTCAATTTCATATCCAGTGGCTATGTTTGCAGACGGGTCGCGCCGCAGGTATTCATCAGGAACGATTTCTTCAGCAATTACGATAACTTTGTCACAGGCTTTGATGACATCAGAGTCATTGTAGCTCTGGGCCAGCATGCGAACGGTGCCTTCATCGCCGACCATTGGTGCATAGATCAGCCCCCAGTTCGGTTTCACCGCCGGCATTAAGAGCAATTCACCCATATCAAAGAAGGGGTCATTATACATAACATATTTTTCTTTGGGTATCTTGGGATTGGCCCCGGTGCGCAGACCAGCCTTGGCAAAACCATCATAGGCAGGATTCAAAATGTCGGTGCCCATGGCCAATGCGGTGGGGAAGAAGGGCACATTTACCGCACCCGCCATAATACGACCTACGGCGTGGCCATGGCTGAGGTCGTCAACAATGACTTCTCCAGCGACCTGTTTTCTGGAAAGGTTAACACCGGTTTTGCCCAGGATTTCCTGGCCCATCCAGCTGCCTTCCCAGAGCTTTACGGCTCCGCCGCCGACCAATACTTCACTGTGGAAACCGCCCTGTACTTCAAACAGATGCAGATCTTTTTTACCCTGGCGCAGAATCTCATAGCACATGGCTGTAGGCCGACGCCAGATGGTAAAACCGCTAAATGCTAAGCAATCGCCGTCTTGAATAAGAGCGACCGCTTCTTGCAGAGAAAGTTGGTTTATGGAACCCATTACTCTCCTCCTCCTCTTCTTTCCGACTCTTCAAAAAATTGAACAACAATTGTGATTTCATTGAGGCAGGTCTCCGGGATGGTGCCCGGTCACATGCAACCAACTCGGGGACAGAACAAAACTGGGACAAAGGCTGCCGAGTCAGGTCTCACTTGCTATAGCAAGTAAGGCTCGCTCAATTACCGAGCCCGGTTTCAAACAGAACCAGAGGTCTTATTCTGTTCTCCTGTCCACCTCCTCTCATGCACATGAAAACCCCGTCTTTGTACACGACGGGGCTCTTCGGCCCTCCTCCAATGAGGATATGCAATTAAGTTAGGGATTTGGGAAACACCATATATTCGGAAATGGATAAGACCCGGGTAGAAGACCTTACCCGTAAATTCTTAAAGATACCCTTGCCAAGAATTTCCGTAATGGGGCCAAAAAAGAAAATACCGGCAATTTTAATGCCGGTGCTCAAAGGCCCTCTTAAATTTCTAATGATGACGGTGCTCAAGGCCCTCTATAATATGTATATTGCTATATTGCAAAAACAGCTGGTTATCCCACGTTGATATCGGATCTAACTGGGATTACTGATCGGTCCTCTTTGGTTGTTTTTGGCCTGGTTATATGGGCGTGATTGGAAAGACTATTAATAGTGCCACAGCGTGGGCATTTGATTTCCAACTCTAGACATTCCCGATAGCGGCACAATAGCTTATTGCATTTCTTGCATCTTAAATCGTTCATTAATAATCTCTACCCCTTAACATTTTACAGAAACATTAATAATATCTATGATACTGCACCGTAAAATGCACCCTGCATCAGTATATTTTATCATCATTTCCGGGACATAGGCGAGTGTAATTATTAAAAAGGAAAGACATCTGGTATACTTTCCCAATAAATTTCAAGTGTTTCTGAATGCCGAAAACAAACCTTATTGCCATTATGCAGCAAATGGTGTAATAATGCAACAGGTAGTTATTTGCCACCTTTACTCATTATGTATAGCGTCGTCCCGTTGCCAGTACGGTCCCAGGCGTTTGCGGGTATCATCCAGAACCGCTTGTAAAAGGGGGATATCCTCTGGCGAAAGGATGCTCTCCCGCCCCTGCTGCAGGCGATTAATGGTCTCTTCTACCGCAATAACGCGAAAACGAGTTTTGCCGTTTTCCTTATAGGAGTGCGAAAAGGTAGGGGTATAACTTATACTGTCAATTTGGGTCTGGTTTGTGCTTAAATCCTTACTGAAAGTAATCTTCAGTACAATACCGCTGTTGCGTTCTTGCCCTTTTTGATGACTTATAAAGTTGCCCATTCCATAAATAACGAATTTTTGCTGCCCCCCTGCCGGTATGACCTCCATGGTTTGAATAACATGGGGGTGACTGCCCAGAATAACGTCAGCTCCGGATTCAAGAAAGCGGTGGGCTAACAGCTTTTGTTCAGGAGTGGGTGTACGGGTATACTCCACACCCCAGTGCAGCACCAAAACAACAATATCCACCTGAGGCCGCAAAACCTTGATATCCGCTACGATTTTATCGGCATCGATAAAATTAACCAGATAAGCATAGCGCTCCGGCACCGGGATCCCGTTGGTGCCATAGGTGTAAGCCAAATAGCCCACCTTGATGCCGTTGGCCTCCTTGATCAAGGGTTTGCGACTGGCTTCAGCGCTGGCATAGGTCCCCAGGGTATCCAAGCCACGGTTTTTCAGGACATCCAGCGTTCGTATGGCCCCGTTAACGCCGCGATCCAGACTGTGATTATTGGCCGTAACAATAATATCAAAACCGGCATATTTAAAGGCATCCGCCATCTCATCAGGACTATTGAATTGCGGATAACCGGCATAAACCGCCTGCTGTCCTGCCATGGGCGCTTCAAAACAGGTACTTGTAACTTGTCCTTCTTCCAGATACGGTTTAATATCCTGGAAAAAGTGATTAAAATTATAGGTATTACCCTCCTGCCCGGACCAGATCTGGGTGTTATGCATCAGGCAATCCCCAGCGGCAGTAATAGTAAGATGCTGTTTATTATCTGGTACGCTTTGAGGCGGAACCGGAGCCACAACATCCTGACCTTGATGATGATAAAAGCTCCATCCGGCCAGCAAAACGGCCAGCACAAGCATGGCATATAGCAGTTTGCGCACCCGCATTCTCCCTTCCTCGTCGCATCCATAAACTAATCATAATAGACCGTATTCTTACATGGGGACGGGGGTGTTGTGACACTTTGGAAAAGTGTCACAACACCCCCGTCCCCATGTAACATGTTAGGCTTCTTCAGGGATATAGAAACGCCAGGCGCAGAACCATTCTTCAGGATGTTTATCCGGCGGGCATCCAATGCATTCGGTTTTCACCCTGGAATCAATGGTCCGGGCAAATGAACTGTATTCCACCAAACCCGCTGATTTGCAGGGATAATCATCTAATCCCTGACGCTTGCGGGCTGCCTGTACGCGGCAGTTATTCATCTGGAATACTATGCTGTTCGGTCCTTCGTCAATGATGGACTGCACATTGATACGCGCATACATCCTCAACTGCAGAGCCTGTTTAATGCCTTCCAAACCCGGTTGTTCGGGGAGATTCAAGAAACGTTTGATAGACCAGGCTTCAAAAGGAGAAAACTTGACCCAACAGGTGTCATTGCAGCGTTTGGCATCATTCATGCCATGGGTGAACTCTACCGCCTGGAACCAAATCCCATCATTGGCCAGCCAATTTACACCCAGATTGGTCATTAGCTGTAAAAGTTTCTCTCTGGGCATTTCCAACAATGAATTCGGTACCCCATTAACCATTTCAAAGCCGAAGAATTTGCCCAGGCGTTTCATCTGGGTATCATAGCTGCGTTTATAAGCAGTATCAAAGACCTTCATAGCCTCTTCGGTGCCCAGTTGGTATTCGACCTCTTTAAACCAGAAAACATGATGCACCACCGTGCGGTGTATCATGTCTACGACCAGGCGGGCCAAATCCTCCTGCGTGAATTTGTCTTCCCATTTGTCCACTGTCGCCATATGTTGCTCCTCCTCTCCATGTAGCCACGTTGACATTAATCTGTTCAGCGCAGATCCTCTTTTTGATGGACTGCATCGTAAGCAGCATACGGCACAACCTGACAGCCTCTAAACCCCATAACAGGCCCGCCACGATGTCAGCATCGGAAACAAAGATCTGCTTTAGGGATGTATTCTATTCTCTATTGTAACAAATAATATTCGCTATGACCCTTATTTTTGCCTGCAAAGTAACTAAAATACAACATCCCGTCGCAAGACGGGATAGTTGTAGGAGCAAGATTCAACTATAAAGGCTTAATCTAGTCTTTGGTTCTAACTGTTAACTTTATGCTGCGGCAGCAATCATCGTTTTTCACAATGACATGATCAGGCCTGTCAATAACGATATAATCACCTTCGGTTTCAATTATGAGATCATCTTTGCTCTCAAATCCTTCTTTGGGAATAAAAAGCTGTCTTCCCAATGGAAGTAAATAGTCTTCTTTAATAATCGCCATTATCATTTACCCCCTTTGCGATCAACCATTAAACAATGACAACGGATATAACCTTACTCCCGCTCCCAATAATCCGCTACCCGTTCAGGTTCAAATATACCACGATCGGTAATAACTCCTTCAACCAAATGGGGCGGTGTCAAATCAAAAGCCGGGTAAAACCCCGTGACCAGATCCCCGGTTGTTTTAAGGCCTGCAAAACTGGTAACTTCTTCAGGATCCCGGTATTCAATCGGTATGTCCTGGCCGCTTAAGCAGGCCCGATCAGGCCCCCCGTAGCCCAGGATATAAAATGGCAATTGGTGATACCTGGCTGCGATGGCCAATTGAAAAGTGCCAACCTTGTTAGCCACGGTACCGTCCATAGCCACCCGATCAGCAGCGGTAAAAACCTTGCTAATCATCTTTAACCCCATGCAATAAGCTGCCATATTATCCGTAATCAATGTCACCGGAAGCTCCAGCTGTGAGGCTGACCAGGCAGTAAGGCGGGCACCTTGCAGATATGGCCTGGTCTCGGTCGCTATGACTGACAACCTCTTCCCATTGTCGGTGGCAAAGCACAGCATATAAAGCAGAGCAGGTCCTGGAAAGCAGTGGGTCAAAACAGTATCACCGTCTTCCAGAACCTGCTCTGCCCATTTCCCTGTTAATTCAGAACGCTTTTGCTGCTTTGCGACTGCCGCGGCAATGAACACCATAATCTGTTCCGCAATGTCCCCTCGTTCCCATACAATGCGGGTCCAGATCTTGTTGAGCAAAGCACCGAGGTGAAACCCGGTAGGGCGGGTGTTAAATAGTCGTTCCTTAACAGTGAATAGAGTGTTCCTGATCTGTACCGGGTTCTGCTGCTGTTGCTCCAACTCACGGGCCGCCATATACAAGCCGTACGCAGCGGTAATAGCTATGTCACCGGCCCCCTGAACTGCCATCAACTCAATGCCCCGGGCCACATCCTGGTAGTTGCGACACACCAACTCTTCAACCCGATGAGGAAACAAACGGCGATCTATTATCACCAGTTGGTCACCCCTTAGGAAAACTGTATTGTCAATGTGCATCAACAAAGGTTGTTTCACACCCGGTCCCTCCCGGTTCATCTTCAGGAAGATCTGGTTCTCTATAGGTTTTTCCTACTGAATTAGCTGGCCGGCCAGGCCTTAATCCAAGCAACAATAGTGTTAATCGGGACCGTGGAGGCATAAATTGCCGTTACAGACCCCGATTCCACCAGGGAGGCAGCATCCTGCGCCGGAATCAGCCCTTCACCAAAAAGGGCGATATGCTGCCCGCCGACTTCATTCAATGCCTTGCGCATTTCCGGGAATACGGTCAGGTGTAATCCCGTGTATATACTCAAGCCCAGCAGATCCACTCCCAGCTTTACAGCCTCGGCGGCATTCTCTTCCAGGCTCTTGTACATACCGGAATAATACACCTCGACCCCCTCGGTATCTTTAAGATTCCGGGCCAGTAACCGTATTCTCTTGTTATTCGGATCCAAGCCGGTCATAGCCAAAAATACTTTTATTTGGCTCATACTCTTAACGCCTTTTCGCCTGCAAATTACTTGATAAGATAATTGGATGCTACTTCATCTGCCAGTGTGTATGGATCAGTTTCTTTCTTCATCAGTTTTTCTACCATCTTATCAAATTCGCCGGTCTCTATGAGCTTGTTCAACACTGGTTCCAAAACAGCCGACCGTAAGGCATCATTGATTTCAGTCATTACCTTGCGATGAGCTCTTTCCTGTAGGAGATTTTTATCCAGCAAGAACTGGTAATGCTCTTCAATCTTCTCATACAGTTCATCAACGCTCTTGGCAAAGGAATGAGGCTCCATATTGCTTTCAACCATGACGATGGGAGGCCTCCAACCGCTGGGGAAACTCCCCATATCCAGCATGCTCAAGGTTTCCTTGTAAAGCTTGCGTGCTCCTTCACGGTCAGCCTTATTGATGATGAATATATCAGCAACTTCCATCAAGCCAGCCTTAATAGCCTGCACTTCGTCGCCCATACCGGGGACCAGGACAACCAATATGGTGTGAGCATGATTGATGATATCCACTTCCTGCTGGCCAACACCGACGGTTTCAACGATGACCACATCTTTGCCCATAACGTCAAGGACGTGAATGCCATCGCCTACCGCCTTTGACAGCCCGCCCATGGCGCCGCGTGTGGCCAGGCTGCGTACAAATACACCTGGATCATCAGCATGCCGCAGCATTCTTATCCGGTCTCCCAGTAAGGCTCCACCGGTAAAGGGGCTGCTTGGGTCAACCGCCATGACGCCCACAGTCTTTTCCTTGGCTCTAATACTGCAGATCAATTGGTCGGTCAAGGTGCTCTTCCCAGCCCCTGGCGCACCGGTTATTCCCACCACGTGGGCCTTGCCTGTAAACGGGAAAATATGCTTAATGGCTTCATGGGTGTTCGGGATCTGGTCTTCAATGTTGCGGATGAGACGGGAAACAGCCCGAATGTCTCCTGTCAGCGCCCTTTTACCTAGTTCTTCCATGTCTTTACTCCTTAGCAACTATATTGGCATTGATCCAATCCACAATGGAGTCTAAGGTTGCACCAGGGGTGAAAATTGCTTTCAGCCCTGCATCATATAAAGGCTGCATGTCGCGTTCAGGGATAATGCCGCCGCCTACTACGGGGATATCGTCCACACCTCTGTCTCTCAACAGTTTCACTACTTCCGGATACAGATAGGTATGCGCACCGGACAGGCAGCTCAAGCCGACCATATCGACGTCTTCTTGAATAGCGGCATTTGCAATCTGCTCCGGGGTATTGTGGCAACCGGTGTAAATAACCTCATAACCTGCATCACGGAAGCATCTGGCCAGTACTTTCGCTCCACGATCATGTCCATCAAGTCCGGGCTTGGCGAGTAATATACGGATTTTCTTTGCCATTTAACATTAACCTCCTTCTAAACTACATTTTTTAGTAGATGCCGGGGTCACGGTACTCGCCGTAAACTTCCCGATAAACGTCGCAGATTTCCTGAACACTGGCGCGAGCCTTAACCGCTTCGATGCAGTACGGCATTACGTTCTCGCCCTTTTCACAGGCTTTCTTGATATCTTCCAGGCACTCTTTGACCTTCTTGTTGTCGCGGCTTCTCTTAACATTGGCCAATCTTTCGAGCTGTTCTTTTTCAACGCTGTCATCGATTTCTACCAGCGGAATATCAACTTCTTCTTCAACATTGTATTTGTTGACACCGATCATGATCTTCTCACCAGCATCAATCTGGCGCTGGAATTTGTAAGCAGCATCAGAGATTTCAAGCTGCGGGAAGCCCTGTTCGATAGCTGCAACCATGCCGCCCATTTCGTCGATCTTGTGGATATAATCCCAGGCCTGCTCTTCCATCTCATTGGTGAGCGCTTCTACGAAATAGGAGCCTGCCAGCGGGTCGGTGGTGTTACATACGCCGGTTTCCTCGGCGATAATCTGCTGGGTTCTGAGCGCAATCTGCACTGCATGGTCGGAAGGCAGACAGAGCACCTCGTCCAAAGAGTTGGTGTGCAAGGACTGGGTTCCGCCCAGTACGGCAGCCAGAGCTTCGGTGGCAGTTCTTACCACGTTGTTATAAGGCTGCTGTGCAGTCAGTGAGCAACCGGCAGTCTGAGTATGGAAGCGCATCCACCAGGATCTCTCATCAGTGGAGCCATACCGTTCTCTCATGCCACGAGCCCAGATTCTTCTGGCCGCACGCATCTTGGCAATTTCTTCAAAGAAGTCGATGTGGGAGTTGAAGAAGAAGGACAGGCGCGGTGCAAAGCTGTCAACTGGCAGTCCTTTTCTACGGATAGCGTCTTCCACATATTCCATGCCATCACGCAGGGTAAAGGCCAACTCCTGAACGGCGGTGGCGCCGGCTTCTCTGATGTGATAGCCGCTGATGCTGATGGTGTTCCATTTGGGAACATACTTGGTTCCGAACTCAATGGTGTCGGAAATCAGCTTAACAGAGGGTTCGGGTGGGCACATCAGGGTCTTCTGGGCGATGAATTCCTTCAGCATGTCATTCTGGATGGTGCCGGATATCTTATTGAGAGGAATACCCTGAATATCGGCGGTGGCGCAATACATAGCCCACAGGATGGTAGCCGGAGGATTGATGGTCATAGAAGTCGAAACCTCTCCCAGCGGAATGCCTTTGGTCAGGTCAAAGAAGTCTTCAATGGTGTCAATGGCAACACCGCATTTGCCGCATTCACCTCTGGCCTTGGGAGAGTCAGTGTCGTAACCCATCAAGGTGGGGAAGTCAAACGCAGTGGAGAGACCGGTCTGGCCATTATTTAAGAGATAATGCCATCTTTCGTTGGTGGTTACAGCAGTACCCATCCCGGAGAACATACGGAAAGTCCAGTATTTGCCCCTGTAGCCGGTGGCCTGGTTGCCACGCAGATATGGAAACTGAGCCGGATATCCGATATCCTTTTCAAAATCCATGCCAGCGATGTCTTCGGGGCCATATAACCGCTTGATCTGCAGGTCGGAAACGGTACTCCAGTTTTCTTTCTGATCTGGTCTCTTGGCAACGATTTTCTTAACTTCATCTTCCCATTTTTTGCGCAGCAAACTAGATTTGTCCAACAATTCTTGGGTAAATAACATGTTACCCCTCCTCAAATTTAGTTTTAATTACCCCTTACCCAACTCGCGTTTGGGCCTGTTAATACTCAATACCGGTTTGATTCTTCACTCCGGCATTGTAATGGTGTTTGATTTCCCTAACCTCGCTAACCATATCAGCTATTTCCTGAATTCTTGGGGTAGCATATCTTCCCGTTAAAACAATGTCCATCTCTGCCGGCTTGCCTGCCAACAGAGCCAACACCTCCTCTTCGGGAATCAGCTTAAAGTCCAGTGCTACATTGATTTCGTCCAGGATGATCATGTCATACGTGCCACTCGCAATTACTTCTTTGGCTTTCTCCAATCCCTGTCGAGCAAGTTCCACATCCACCGGTGCCGGTTTATCACGCATCACAAAACTATCCAGCCCATATTGGTACAAATCAATGGTGGGCAGATATTTCTGAATGGCCAGCACTTCACCATAAGCACGGCCTTTCATGAATTGAATGATGCAGACCCGATAGCCATGTCCAGTAGCCCTTAAAGCCTGGCCAAAAGCCGAAGTGGTTTTGCCCTTGCCGTCGCCTGTTATTACCATTACCAGGCCTTGTTTCGCTAAGTTGTCTGCCTTTACCTCGATGGGCATAGCATTCATCTCCTTCTCGAAATTCAAGCGGGCAGAACAATTGGCAAGCTGCCTTTTTGAATCCCGTTTCCTGCAACGGTAATCCAGTCGTACGAAGACACTTCCTGGAACTCGTTGGTCATTCAATGGTGCGTCTGCTCACTATCACGGGTAGCGAGCATGATGCGAAGAGATAATGTTACTGTCTGCTAGATAAAAAGAAATTGCGTTTTGGTACGGGTAGGTACAAAAATCCGTACCAGCCTGTGTAGGACATAACGACCTGCCGTTCACCCCCCTCCATAAAAATAGACATGATAAATACATCCGTAGGGGCTCAAGGCTCTCGCTGAATAAACGAGCCGTAATGTAGGCTGTTGCAAAGAATGGTTCAAAACAAATATAATAATGGCTGCTTATTTATTATTAAATGTAGGTCTGATAACTGAGGCGTGTTCAGGATATTGTTTGTATCCCAACTGTATTAATGTATATTATATATCACATTGCTGCATTGTGTAAAATAGTTTTTCTCCTGCTCTAAAAATGTTGAAGTTTCCGCGTTCTTTCCTATATCCCCCATAATTACCCGACTCACTCCAGGCTTATTGCGCCCATCATCCCCCGGCGGTATTCCTGCAAAACCAAACGACTGGTTTGGTCCAGATTGGGTTCGCCACCTTTTTGAAGCAGGCCTCTTGTCACAGCAATTGCAGCCAGGATATCCTCCACCGGTAGTGTTATATCCTCCACCCGGTAACGTTCTTGCAGAATCACAGGGTGTCTTTCCTTGAGCAGTTCCACCAGATAGAGAGCGACATCATAATCCTGGTATGCATTTTCACCTATTATATTCAACAAGGCTAGCTTTAAACCCTGCTTTTCATCTTCGATTTTAGGCCACATTAATCCAGGAGTATCAAGCAGTTCAATATCGTCTCTGATACGCAGCCATTGCTTGCCCCGGGTGATGCCGGGCTTCTCGCCTACACGTGCTATTTTGCGACCGGCCAGGCAGTTTAAAAAGGTTGATTTACCCACATTTGGAACCCCGACCACCATTACACGAACCGGTCTGACGCGGCGACCTTTTTTCAGCATCTGGGTGGCCTGCGGTGCATAGGCCTGCTGTATCAGTTCCAGGACCTTTTTGCTGCCCCGGCCATGCAGGGAATCCATGCTGGCGACCATATAACCCTCTTTTTTCAGCATCTGCCGGTGGCGAGCAGTGGCCCTGGCATCAGCCAGATCAACCTTGTTCAACACCAAGAGTAATTGTTTTTTCCGGATCATATTCTCCAGTTCCGGGTTGCGGCAGGCAATTGGGGCGCGGGCATCAAGGAGCATAATGACAACGTCCACCAGTTTTATATTGCTTTCTATTTCTCGACGGGCTTTGACCATATGACCCGGAAACCACTGTATCAACCCGAATCCTCCCTGCTAAAGAAAAGAGAATACCTTGTGGTATTCTCTTCGGTTACCTCTCATTATACTAATTTGCCCGCAGACAATCAAAATCTGCGTCTTTCTTTCACCCGGGCCTTTTTGCCGGTCAAACCGCGTAGATAGAACAGTTTGGCCCTGCGCACCTTGCCGCGTCTGGTAATCTCAACCCTGGCGATGCGCGGTGAATGAATTAAGAAGGTCCTTTCCACCGCCACTCCATAGCTTATTCTCCTAACCGTAAAAGTGCGGGATAAACCAGCCCCTCTTATCTTAAGGACGGTTCCTTCAAAAATCTGGATTCTTTCGCGGGTGCCTTCCACGACCTTGACATGAACCTTCACCGTATCTCCGGGTCTGAAGTCAGGAAGATCCTTTTTAATCTGTTCTTCTTCAATGGATCTAATAATGTCTTGCACTGTTTTCCCTCCTTATACCAGGTGTTCTTACATTATATATTGAATGCAGCGGACCACCTTTGTTTACAAAGAACAAAGTGATTATACCATTGTCATGCTTATATCACAAGCCAGCTTCACGAAGAAATTAGGCTGAATACCAAGCTTCACCCAATAATCGGTCCAGGATAATGGAGACCGCGCTGCGCACCGAGAGATGATTGTAATCGCTGCCCTTGCCAATCGGTTCCAATATATAATCACACATGGCCATCATCTCGCGGCTCATTCCCCAACCGGTTCCAAACAGAAGCAGCCAGGTTTTATCGTTGTTCTCCAGCTGAGCCCGCAAGCCCCTGTAGGAAACGGTGTTAGGATATACCCTGGCATCGGTAGCCACGGTCTTTATCTCGCGCACTGTCTGCTGGCCGATCTTTATTAAGACCTCCTGCAGATCATTGCACACCGCAATGGTGGATAGGGCCTCGCGGCGGTCCGGATTATACAGGCCGCCGAAGCCTTCCTGCCAGTAGCTGAGTATATCCTGAATCAATTGCTGCTGTCCGCTGGCAGGATGAACCATAAAGAATTGCTTCACCTGAAAGGTGCGGCAAACCCGGGCTATATCATGCAAATCCAGATTGGTTATAGAAGTTGCCACCACCTCCATGCGTTTGTTATACATGGGGTAGTGAAGCAGGGCCACATAAACGCGTTCCCCCACCATTACTCCACCTGCTTTCCGTCAAAAAGGATTTCTTCCAGGAGCTGGCGTTCTTCTGCATTAAAGCGGCGCTGCAGCAGCAAATCGGGTCTTTTTAAAAGGGTTTGACGCAGGCTGTCCTGTAATCGCCAGCGGCGAATGTTTTCGTGATGACCGGAGAGCAGCACCGCTGGAACCTCTTTCCCCAGGTATGACGCCGGACGGGTATATTGTGCATATTCCAGGAGGCCGTTGCTGAATGATTCCTCCTGGCTGGAAAGGTCGTCTCCCAATACTCCGGGCAGCAAGCGGGCCACCGCATCCACCAGGACCATGGCTGGCAGTTCTCCGCCAGTAAGCACATAATCACCAATGGATATTTCCTCATCGATCTCGGCCATTATACGCTCATCTATGCCTTCATAATGACCACAGAGCATAATAAGATGAGGCCGTGCCGACAGCCGCTGTACCTGCTCCTGGGTCAGCTTCTTGCCCCGCGGGGACAGGTAAATAGTGTGGGAAGAGGAACTGCGGCAGTAAGCCAGGGCACGGCCCAGTACATCAGCCTTCATAACCATACCGACCCCACCTCCGTAGGGGTAGTCATCGACCTGCAAATGCCTGCCGGTGGCAAAACTGCGTATGTCGGTAATATTAATGGCCAGAATGTCTTTTTCCAGCGCTCTTTTGATCATACTCTCCCCAAATGGCGAGGAGAACATGGCGGGGAAAAGGGTTAAAATGTCTATCCTCAACTTGCACACTCCGTTTTAGTCAAGAGAATGATCCGGGCCAGAGTCGTCAGTATCTTCCACCAGACCTGGCAGCAGAGCAACCTCCATCCGGCCTGAGTCCAGGTCAACCTTTTGGATAACTTCCTTCAAGGCCGGGATGAGGATTTCCCTAAAACGGGGCGATTCTACCACATAGACATCATTGGCCCCGGTCTCCAGGATTTCTGACAATACCCCCAGATACCCCAATTTGTGGTCATAAACCTGCAAACCCAGGAGTTGAAAATGGTAATAAACCCCTGCGGGGAGTGGATATACATCAGCTTCATCAATCTGCAACAATGCATTGTGGAGCAGTTTGGCCTGTTCAGGATTATTAATACCCCTGAATTTGAGCAGGTATCCCTGCTGATGAGGCCGGAATGCTTCCACCGCCAACATCTGCACCGTTCCGTTGCGGTTGCAGCAGACATCTTTTAAGATTTTGAAGCGTTCCGGGAAGTCCGTGAGGGGAAAAACCTTGACCCACCCCTTGACACCATAAACACCCGCCACTTTGCCTATACTGACCCGGTTGTCATCCACGCTGTACACCTCTATGTTCGGAATAACTTTAACTTTGGTGCCAGGCACCAAAGTTAAAGTTATTTAAGAATTTCCACAACTACTCTTTTGCCTTCCTTGGCTGCGGCGGCTTTGGTCAGGGTACGGATTGATTTGGCTATTTTGCCCTGCTTGCCAATCACTTTACCCATATCTTCCGGGGCTACCCGGAGTTCGATGATCACGGAGTTATCATTTTCTCTCTCCTGCACATCGACCTCATCGGGTTTGTCCACCAGTAATTTGGCAATAAATCCCACAAGTTCTTTCATGATAGGTTTCACCCCCTGTTTTGGCTACTTACGGCTTTCATTATATTTGGCCATGATACCTTGCTTTTTCAACAGAGATTTGGCAGTATCGGAAGGCCGGGCACCGCTGGCGAGCCATTGCAGGGTTTTGGCCTCATCTATCTTGACAGTAGCCGGGGTGGTATTGGGATCATAGAAACCCAGCTCCTCAATAAACCTGCCATCACGAGGGGAGCGCGCATCCGCCACTACCACGCGATAAAAAGGCCTTTTCTTGGCCCCCATTCTTCTCAACCTGATTTTTGTTGCCATCGTTTTCACCTCCTTAAGCTATCACCAGTAGGATAGATCCAATCGCTTATTGAAATGGAAATCTAAAAGGGGGCAGCCCACCCTTTTTTACCTTTTTTCCCATGTCTGAAAACTGCTTCATCATTTTACGGGATTCCTCAAACTGCTTGACCAGGCGGTTGACATCCTGTACCCGGGTGCCGCTGCCGCGGGCAATGCGTTTTTTGCGGCTGCCGTTTAAGATCTCAGGATTTCTGCGTTCGCGCGGGGTCATGGAACTGATAATGGCTTCAATATGAGCAATTTCTTTTTCATCTACACTGATCTGCATATTCTTGAGCTGTTTCCCCATGCCGGGGATCATACCCAACAGCTCTTCCAGGGGACCCATGGATTTAACCTGCTGCATCTGTTCTTTGAAATCCTCCAGGGTGAATTCCTGCTGGCGGATCTTGCGCTCCATTTCCAGGGCTTTCTCACGGTCGATGTTGGCCTGGGCCTTTTCCACCAGGCTGAGCACATCCCCCATGCCCAGTATACGCGAGGCCATACGGTCAGGATGAAAGGTTTCCAGGGCATCCAATTTTTCGCCCATACCCACAAACTTGATAGGGCATCCGGTCACGGCTTTTACCGAAAGGGCCGCGCCGCCACGGGTGTCTCCATCCAGTTTGGTGAGAATCACTCCGGTTAACTGCAACTGGGCGTTGAAATGCTCGGCTACATTTACCGCATCCTGCCCGGTCATAGCATCAACCACCAGCATGATTTCATCAGGACGGGTGCTTGCGCTGATGGTTTTCAACTCTGCCATCATATCTTCATTAATATGCAATCGCCCCGCGGTATCCAAGATTACAATGTCACGATTATGGCTGCGGGCATATTCCATGGAGGCTTGGGCTATTTCCACAGGCTGAGCTTCATCCAGGCTGAACACAGGAATGCCGGTTTGTTCGCCCAACACCTGCAATTGCTTAATAGCTGCCGGACGATATATGTCACACGCCACCAGCAAAGGGTGACGCCCCTGTTTAACCAGGTTTTTCCCCAATTTGGCCACAGTGGTTGTCTTGCCTGCGCCCTGCAGGCCAACTGCCATAAGGACAGTGGGATTACGGGATGACAGGTTTAGCTTGCTCTCCGCTCCCCCCATCAAGGCTGTCATTTCATCATGCACAATCTTAACAATCTGCTGCCCGGGAGTCAGGCTGTGCAGGACCTCCTGTCCGACAGCCCGCTCACGCACCCGATTCACAAAATCCTTAACCACCTTGAAATTGACGTCGGCTTCAAGCAATGCCAGGCGGATTTCCCGCATGGCCAGCTTGACATCATCTTCGCTGATCTTGCCTTTGCCACGCAATTTCTTAAAAATGTCTTGCAGCCTATCCGACAAGCCTTCAAAAGCCACAGAATCTCTCCTTTACATGGACTCCAGCAGACTCCGCAGGGTCTGTAAAGCCGTATTTCTGGCTTCAGCATCACAGGGGCCTTCAAGCAATGAGCACACAGCTTCCAGTTGCTGCCGATTTTCCTGAAAGCGCTGTACCAACCCCAATCGTTTCTCATATTCAGCCAGGGTTTTTTCGCTGCGCTTTAAGAGATCATAGACCGCCTGTTTGCTGATTTTCATATGCCTGGCGATTTCGTTTAATGATAAATCGTGTTCATAATACCAATTCAAAACCTGCATCTGTTTATCAGTCAACAGGGGGCCATATAAATCCTTTTGAATAGTAACCCGTTCCAATTTCTCCAGCATTAAATGACACCTCGTAGCATGTAAAGTAGTTTTACTTTACCCGTTAAATTGTAGCGGCAATAACATCAATTGTCAACCTGTTTACGCAAACTAGCTTTACCACCAGCCCTGTATACACTACAATGGTAGCAATAATAATTGTCTTAGGAGAACGGAAAATGTCTGAAAAAATTGCCCTGTTATGTGACAGCATGAGTGACCTGCCCCAAAACTTCGCGCAAGAGTATGGTATAAAGGTCATACCTGCGCGGCTGATTTATCCCGACCGGGAATATACTGACGGCATAGAGATTCAGCCCGATGAGGTTTACAGCCGTATGCCGGAAGAGATTCCGACCACTTCCATGCCTTCCCCGCATGATATCCGTGCCGCCTTTGAAGACCTGGTGCAGGCTGGTTTTACCCATTGTATCGCCATACATATTTCCAGTGCCCTGTCCGGCACCTATGAAGCCGTCAAGATGATGGCGCAGGAGATTGATAGTCTTAAAATTCAGGTCATCGATACCCGCACCCTTTCTATGGGCACCGGTTGGATAATAATGAACGCCGCCCAAAATATTAAGGCCGGTTTGGATTTTAACAATATTCTGGCCAACCTGCAGGGTATTCAGGAAAAGGTTAAAGTGTATTATATCCTGGAAACCCTGGAATACCTGCGCAAAGGTGGACGCATCGGCAAGGTCGCGGGGATGATCGCGGAGTTTCTGCACCTCAAGCCGGTGATATCGGTCAATGCTGCCGGGGAGTATTTTACCTATTGCAAGGCCAAGGGGCGGCGCAAATCCATTGAAAAGTTAGTGGAAATAGTGGAGAAAGCGGTTCACGAGCGAGAGATCAACCTGGCGGTAGTACATGGTGGTGCTCCCAAGGAATTCGAACTGCTGGTAAAGCGTTTGAAGCAGCTTCCCAATATCAGGGAGATCGTATCTTCACAGATCACCCCGGTTTTAGGTGTGCACACCGGCCCCGGCCTTTTGGGGGTATGTTTCTACGAGGTTTAGGCAAAAGCTATGCTGGCTAAAGTCCGGTTGCCCTGACCTTACAAAAAGTAAAATTAAATTCATTCGACCATATAATATGACGCAGATAACGCTGATTAATTATGATGTTGAGATATGCAATCACAAATAGGTTTTTTTGCTGTGGAGTTATTTTTCGATTCTATTGGCATCTTACCCGGTAAATGGTGTAAATTGGCGCAAGAATCTGCTTGTGAACGGCACCTCTTTCCTTATAATGGTAATTACGGGCCATTGGAAAGGATGTGGGTTGTTTGCGCAGCAGAGCCAGGTGGGTTGGCTTTATACTGTTGCTGTGTTTGTGCTGGGGCAGCTTGTTTATGAGCCCAACATCACATCTGTCTGCATTTGATAAAACAACCGAGCCGGTACTGCCCGGTGATGCTTTTGATGAGGCTGTCAAATCGTTTGCCCTGCTGGCTTCCTTCTGCAATGAGGCCGACTTCCAGGGCATCTACCCGATATCCAGACACGGCAACAGCTATGCCGCGGCCTATGAATATCTTACGGCGGGCTTCGATGACAGCATGGTGGCGGCAATTCTTGGCACCTATACGTTTGCCGGCCCTGACGGCACCCTGATGATTATCCCCTGTGAAGGCATCCCCCTGCTGACCGCCTCCGACCGCGCACAGGCCACCATAATCCCCGGGCCGGACCTCACCGTGATACAAATGCCATTACAAAACTGCTACCAACCCGGCGATCGGTACTGTTACCGAATCACTTCTCGCCTTATCGATCAGCGCTGGAAAATCACCGCCTTATCACTTACCGAAGCCCCTATACAATGGTCAGAAGACATATAGAAATTTGCAAAGACCGGCCGTCTGTGAGATGACCGGTCTTTATGGTATTCTGCAGGCTTGTTTTAGCGGGTGCGTCTTAACAGGAAGCCGATGCCGCCCAGGGCCAATCCTGAGCCCAGGAACACCAGCATATCAGCGCCGGTTTTGGGGAGTTCCAGCGGCAATTCAATCGGCAGCTTGATCGGTTCCAGCATCTTCCGGGAAGTTTCCCCGGGTGGTGCAGCGACCCGGGGTTCTTCGCGTTTGACCACGGTTTCGGGTTCACCGGAATCCCCGCCGGTGTAATCATCATAGGGGTTGTCACCCCCGCCGCTCTCCTCAATCTTCTGCCGGGCTTCAATGATTATTTTAAATTGATAGCTGCTGTCCTGGGCGATATCTCCCATGCGGGTAACAATGCGAATGTCAAGGCTGGTATTTTTGGGGAGCACCTTTCCGACCAGGTTTTCACCGGCCAGGTGGCCTGTTTCAACCAGGAGCGCCTCAGGCTTGTCTTCAAACCGCACTGCGGTAATAGTTACCGCTTGTTTGGTAATATTGGTGATGGTGGCATTAATATGCGCCTGGTAGCCGGGATAGGTACCGCTCATGGTGCAAACCAGGTCGCCGGCCCCATTGACCGCACAGGTGGTTGTACCGATATCCCTGCAATCAGCGCTATTTGGGTTGCCGGGATCCATAAAATCCAGCGTACCGGGCGGATCGCTGGAGGTGGGAATACCGGTCCACTCTACCAGGTTCTTATATTCATCAACGGCAACGGCGGGGCTAACCGATATCAGGCCGAAGACCAATATCATCAGCAAACATTGTACTGTCTTCAATAGGTTTACCCCCTTTAAATTAATCTGCCTGGCTTAATAAAACTATATTCAATATACTATGGCCTTCTCCCGTTAAGGAAACCTCTCTGGTCTATTCTCGCCTTACTCAGGCGGATAATAAAACAATAGACAAAAGTACCATAAATACAACTGTAAAAATAAGCATCTATGCATCTATAAGCGGGATTTCTTCCCTGCTCTCATCGACTTTCAAACTGTAGCCATAGGTAAAGCTATCGCCGACAACAAAGAAGCGGTGCCAGCCAGTATGCACATTTTCATATAGTATGGGCTGGCCGGACTCATCAGCGACTTTGACGAGGTCCTCGAAGCTGGTGACCTCCAGCAAGTGCCGCTCCAGGTTGGGGAGAACACCTTGCAGCTCAGCCATGCGATTACCGTGTTTCTTCACAATAGCCAGGAGTTCTTTTCGGGAAGGACTGGCCTGCTCCGCACGGGTCATTTTCAATACCCCCAGCAAGGCCAGCAATAATAACAAAGAGAATGCTGCACCGATAGCCCGGGCCTGCTTTAACCCGGGAACCGGAACAGAGTTGTCTTCGTTGATAGTGCAGGCCTTTTGATCGCTGAGGCTGCCCCCCACCATGAAGGTGCTATCCTTAACCGGGATCACCAAGAACGGAGTCAACTGGCTTTCAACCACTCCGCCAGGGGTTTGGGCGCTTACATTGATGCGGTAATAAACCACCAGTTCGACCTGATCAACCGAAACCCGCAGGGCTTGCTTCAGTCCATCCACAAAGTTGACATAATCCTTGAGCATAATCGGCACGGTCTGCTGAATGGCAAAGGCTTTGTCCCGGGTATTAAATGGGGTGGGGGGCAGCAGATCGCTGCTCTTTTCCCAGACCTTGATGCGCTGTTTCTGCCCCATAGCCTGCCCGCCGGAGGCTTCTTTCATAACATACCCGGTCAACACCGCGGTAACCCGGTATTCGCCGGACAACTCCGCCGGCGCCTCCCCTTCAAAACGGTAATTTAAGGTGCTTTCAACCGATTGGGTCAGGGGCACCAGGTAGGCTTGGCCCGGACCGGCACTCTCATCGGCAAAAAAGGCATTCGGTTCCAGAATGACCCGATAATCCACCTGCGCTTTGTGGCTGCCGTTATATATGGGGATTTGCACCTGGGTTTGTCCGGGTTGCAGAAACCGCCCTGCAGTATAACCTGCGGCCAGCAGTAAAAGCGCGGCCAGGGTAATGATTAATGCCAAGCGAGTTGCAACGGGAATAGTTCTCTTCTACCATAAAATGGTCCTCCTCCTGACAAAACAGCATTTTTCGATAACAGCTCTGCCCGCCAAGCGGGTAAAAAGATTATGTGCTCCACCCCCGCAGGGCGATGGTCAGCCAACCGGCTTTGGGTATCACCAGGACTACTTTGCCGATAACCGCCTTTTCATTAAGCAGATCGGAATCAGCGCTCTGATTGGCATCCCCTTTGGTGGTAAACATCCTGCGGCCATTCTCATCCCCTTCAACCGCCACCACCCGGTGGGTAACCTTCATATTGGCGAGGGGAAACATGATCACATCACCTTCGTTTACCTCTGCACCGGAAATCTTTTTCACAATAACTATATCGCCGATTTTCATAGTGGGAACCATGCTTCCGCTTATAATCACGCGAGGCATGAAACTGAACACCCCCAGGCAAAACCAGATCAAAACAATGGCGGCCATACCGGACAAGGCCCAGGGCAGCTGGTTCTCGCTGCGGTGGGAATGGATATGAAGGGTTTCTTCAGTGAATATCTGCTGTACAATAATCAGGCTGATAAGCGGGGTCAGGGTTCCAATTAAAGTAGAGCTGATAATACCGGCATTGGGCAGAAGGGGCGATATATACTCCACAAGGCTTAAGCCGCCATGGTAGATAAAGGCGGGCCAGAATCCTCCCAGCAAGGCCAGGTAAGAGGCCAGAACGCTCTGGGATATTTCCGGCAAAACCGTTGATCCGGTGAACTCTATCACCCCGCGCAAACTGTGCAGGTTCAGCATACGGCTCAGGGGAATGGATAAGAATGCATAGACAATGCCCAGCAAGGCCACCCCCATTACCGGCCGGCGCAAAAAATGGCGCTGCAGCAGCCAGGCGCGGCTCATCTCGGTGGCAGCTATGAAGGCGCCTACACTAACAATGTTGATAGATATCCCCATAATGCGGCGATCAAAGGGACTTTTGCCAAAGCCGTCCATGCCGCCCTGTACCATAAGGGCCAGGATGCCGATAAGGACGCACACCAGAGCCAGCCAGTTGAGCAGGGTGCGCAAACGGTAAGAAAGCCCGGGATTAACACCCGGCAGCCAGAGCTTCATGAGGATGAATAGCAGCCCCCACATCACGGTGGGATAAAGGTAGTTGCCGCTTATACCGCGCAGCACCGGGCCGAAAACAAAATTATCGCACAGAAAGGCCGTCAGGAGAAGAACGGCCAGGATGATGCTATAGCGGTTGGATTTTTGCTTTTGCATAGGGATAAGCAGTTGCATGCTTGGTTGCCTCGATCTGTTTTAAATATATTATCGTCGAATAATGGCTCCCTTGCCAGCTAATTCCAGAGCAAGGGAGGAGTGTTATACTCCCCCCTGTGCTGGCAGCGGATTTATGCTTGTTTAGACTTGAGTGTTCTCATGATAATCATATACATCGTCTCTCGGGAAGGTAATCTCGTCAGGCAATACATACTTACCATCTGCACTGTATTCATTCCACTGGATAGCTTTCAAGTTAAGAATGAATTGGATTGCGGAATCTTCTGGCAACATTTGGGGAGCACTCTGTAGCACCCGGTTGACGATCATCACCGGGATGCTCTGCCCGGGCTCGATCTGCAGGCCTTCGATTTTATTGATGTCCAATTGGCTGTTGAACAGAACTTCCCCATCATTACCCGGTGTGCGGATCTCAACAATCAGCCAGCTGGGGATGCCCTCAGCGGTGACAGCAAACTTGGCCGGCACGGTGCCCACGTTCTTAATATCGAGATCAACGTATTCCTGATAGCCCGGATAGCCATTTTTCAGGGTCAACACCAGTTTGTCAGCACTGGAAACCTTATCCTGGTCGCCGCCATCTTCACTATCAACCTCAACGATTTCGGCATCAAGCGAACCGATGTTCTTGTGGTCTTTGAAGCCGTCGCCGACGCTGTTGGGATTGCCAATATCCATGGTGTCAATACCGTCATTATTCTGGTCGGTTCCATAGACATTACCATTATAGCCATCATAATTGGGACTGGGGTCGACCACATGCAGATTGGCCCACTGCAGATCCAGGATGCCGGTCTTTACAGTCTCATCAACAATCAGGGTGTCGTGCCACATGGCATAGGCTCCGCCCAGGGCGGCGAAAGCGAATACCAGCACCAGGGCCAAAACTCTCATCTTCTTCACTTTGTTCTACCTCCTTATAAATTGCAAATTCTTTTATATACGGCCCAAAGGGGCCAGTTACATAACTGCGACTTTGGGGTTACCAGCCCCAATTGCTCTTTTCAACATTAATAACAACTTCAACCGCCAGCTCGTCATGCCATCCAGCATCAGGGTCATTGAGGTTCCACTGATGATAGGGCAGGGTAAATTGGCACTGGTGCTCCCCAATCCCCAGCGGTCCCCAGAAGGTTACGGTCATGATGCCGGTGGTCGATTCTCCCGGGTCCAGTTCCTCATCAAGGTGCTGGCGGTGGTTGGGATCAATCAATATGCCGCCATCACCGATATCTTTCTGAATCGATTGTATTTCGCCCAGTTTGACGGGAACGGAGCCGTTGTTGGTGATCTCATACTCAAAGCCCCATACAGCTATCCCCAACCATGTCCCGGTAAAAATGCCCGCCCGGAGATCCTGGCTTTCAATCTTCAACCTGCCGTCTTGATGGTCGCCGTCATCCACGATCTCAATAGACTTCAAACCCCAGTCACACCAGTCATTGTCAATATCACTGAAATATAAATTAATATGACCTAAATCTGCATCTTCAACAATAAGCAAGCTGTCACCCCAGAGGGCCATCGCCGGTCCGATAAAGCCCAGCCCTGCCACCAGGGCGAACCAGACTATGAAAACCGGCCATTTGCCACTTTTGCCGCTTCTAATCTTTTTGCTGCTAATCAAAACCGACCTCCTTTCCATAAATGCTGTAGGATCATACCAGCAGCCTGATTATTCTGGTCTGGGGCTACTGTAATCAGTATATGAACTGCCGATATTTAGCCCAACACTCTGCAGTCTATAGTTCAGATAACCGAAAACACACTTCTCAAGGTAAACTTTAGTGCCACGTATGTATAGGACCTGGGACCATTACCGGGAAGTTCCCAACGCCCCTATGAGACGCGGGCTAGCTGCACAGAAAACCGGGTCGGCCCATGCCACGGGAATAGGCATACAGGGCAGCCTGAGTACGGTCCGCCAGATTTAATTTGTCAAGTATTTGGCTGACATGCTTTTTGATGGTGTATTCAGTCACATAGAGGGAATCAGCTATTTCCCGGTTGGCCATACCATGGGCCAGGGCAACCAGGACCTCCGTCTCCCGCGGGGTTAGTTGCTCGATGGGATCATTGCCGCGATCCTCCACCAGGAGCTGAATTATGCTGGGGTCAATGTAGGTTCTTCCTTTGAAGGCCAGGCGAATCGCTGCGACCAATTCTTCCGGCACGGCTTCTTTGAGGACGTAACCGTCCACCTTTTCCGCCAGGGCGCTCTTGATGTCGCCGCGTTCACTGAATGAGGTTAAGATGATAAAACGGCAGCCCGGGGCCAGGGCTCTTCCCCGGCGCACAATATCCAGGCCATACTCGCCCTGCAGGCGCAAGTCCACCAGGGCTATATCAGGTTGATGCAACTCCAGGGCTTTGCAAGCTTCCTCACCGCAGGTCGCTGTATCGACCACTTCCATATCCCCATGCAATTCCAGCACAGAGCGCATGCCTTGCAGAACCAGGGGATGGTCATCCACTAGTACCAGTCTCATAAACAAACGCCTCCTTATTCATTTGCCCTTTTAAAAACCGCCTGTTTACCCCGCCGCCAACCCGTTCCAAAAGCTGCTAGCGGGGTATACGTAACTGTACAATGGTTCCTTTGCCAACATTGCTGTCAATGGTCAGGGTTCCATCCAAACGCTCTACCAATTGCCGCATATTGGTAAAGCCCATGCCTTGCCCCGCATTGCTGCGGGGATTGAAACCCTTGCCGTTGTCCGCAACCGCCATCTCTGTTCTTCCCGGATGCATACCCAGACTTACCTGCAAAGCGCTGCATTTGCCGTGGCGCAGCGCATTGCTGCTGGCTTCCCTTATCACGCGATACAGGGCCTGACGGAGAACGGGGCTAAGGTTCTCCTCCTGGCCTTCACACTGCAGGTCCACTCTGATACAGTGCAAACGGCCCAGTTCATCCAGATATGAGGCCAGATTATTTATAAATGTGTTGTCTCCCCGTTGCCTGGGGCTCAATTGATAAATGGAAGCCCTCAGCTCCCGGGAGGCACGCCGGGCGGTATCCGTTAACAGCTGTAGTTGTTCCTGCACGGCCTGGTCTTGCAGGGGTAAATCCTGACGGGCCAGACTGTGCAGGGCACAGACCATACTGAATAAGTACTGGGCTACCCCATCATGGATTTCATTGGCGATGCGGTTTTGTTCTTCTGTCACCAGAAGGCGTCCCCAAAGCTGATTGGCTCTGAGGCGCCCCAGTGTCATGCCCCCCAGCCGGGCCAGGTATGCCAATGAATCCTGCCCGGCAGTTTGGTCTGCAGCCGGCCCCAGGCAGGCCAGCAAACCCAGGCATTCCATTTGATGATAAATCGGTGCTATATAAAGAATGGCCTGCATAGCGGGGATCCGGTGCCTGATAATATCCCTTCCGGGCCCTGCTTCAGGCCAGTATTGGTGCATAATAGGAAGGATCATTGCGGTGGGCATGGCTTCCGATGCCCGTATTACAGTAAATTTGCTCGTTTTTAGCCCGTCATCTTGCGGGCCAAGCAGCAGGCACATCCCTGGAGACGCACATAGCTTCACAGTATAATCAGACAGCAACTGCGCCAATTGGCCCTCCTCTTCCTGACCGGACAAAGCCTCCAGAGCCTGATACAGAGAGGAGATATGTGCAAATGCGGCCTGGGCATTGGCATGAGCTTCGCCCAGACTGTTATAAGCACTGAGCAGTTTGCGGCACAGATAGGCCACCACTTGCACCAAAACGCAAAGAAATACGAAGACCAGTACAATCACTGCCTGCTGGGCCAAAAATGCAGGCAACGGTGCCGGTAAACCCGGGTATAAGGCCGCAGCACCCACAGCGGTAAACAGGAATAATAAAAGTATCCCCCAGCAGTAGGCCCAGGGGAGAAATATTGCTGCCGCCAATAATGGATTAATGACGTACCATACAAAGGGGCTCCCGATCCCTCCGGTGGGCAAGATTAAAAGCGCAATGCCCATGGTTTCAGCGATGATAAGCAAGCGCAAATTGGCTAAACTCGACCATCGGGGAACAAACCGTCGAGCCTGGGTTTTATCCAGCATTACCGCGGCAAAAACCGCCTTCATATCTTCGCCGTTATACAGGCTCTGTGCCAATAATGTAGCTACCAACATAGAGGCTATTACCGCGATTTGAACCAACCAGGGAGAGCCTGGCGGTTCGACCAGGTATAATGATGTGGTCAGCAACAGCAAAACCCAGCGGGTTAGATGCAAATACTGCTTGATCAGAGAGAGCGGGTCAAGCCTATGAGGATGCAAATGATCAATAAGGGGCACAAGCATCTGCAGCAGCCTATTAGCAAGCGTATAAGCCGCCATTCGATTATGCATCCCATGAGTAATAGCGTTCATTTAAATACCTCTATTACCAGACAATGCCAAATGCTCATGTTCAGGATATAATATCTGCCTCTAAACTTCTATTGTCCACAAGTACCAAACAAACTGTCCAGTATGTAACCATTTCTCATCCCTGAAGTAATCCTTTTCGGTAAAAATCAATATTCACCAAAATGCTGATCTGTTACCCGAAATGTCACAGCTGCGCGAGGTTATACTGTTGTTCCCGATACGCCACTTACCACCAAACCAGTGGCTTATATCATCCATTCAGGTGATGGCCTTATTAATTCTTTATACCCCTGGGATTAGTACTAGCATCCCGCTATTCTTTCTATTTCCGACTCATTCCTCTATTTCAGTATCTCAAGGAAAATACCGGCAGTTTGACAGGACATCAATTAGTATTATTTAAAGTGAGTTTTTTGCACAAGCAGGCGGATGCCAATAGCTATAAAAGCTATGCGGAAGGCATGGAGAAGTGAAAATTGATTCAAGCGAACCGGGTTGCCCCGATATCGAATAGGTATTATGCCAAACCATTTTCAGCATAATTGTTGGCAATGCCGATCAGAGGGAAAATACGGCCTTTTGCGCAGCGGCTACGGCTGCTCCGATATTGGAACCATGTGCGGTATGAATAAGCTTAATGGTAGATCCGGGCAGGTTTTGATTTAAGAGCATTTCAATTTTACGGGAAAAACCCGGAATCTTCTCGAACACGCTTCCATCTATGGCCACCGCCAGGTCGGACTGTTTATCCGTAGCCCTGCTCAATACTGCCTGGAAACTGGCTGCAATCAGCCGGATAGCCCGGTTCAAAATGGCGTTTGCTGCCATGGCAAGTATCTCCCGGTCATCATTTTGATAAGGGGGAAAGCCATGTTCATTTAACCAATTGTCAATATATACCCTTTCCGCGGGGCCATCGACACTCAACCAGTTCAATATCTCGGCGCCGGCCACAAAGGGTCGGGAAATACTGGCCTCAGCGCTATGCATCGCGGGCAGGAGTTTTTTATCCACCAGGTCCAGGAGAAGCAGGCGAAACAATTCCCCCATATACTTGCCGGAGACCATCTTTTCGAAGAGCTGTTTACCCGGGTCAAGGCTGCTGCTGTCTAAGAACCGGTCATACGGGTTGCCCGCAGCAAGAGAAAAGTTCCCTGCTTCAATGTTTACGACCATGGGCAGACCGGCATCGGTATAAAGGGATGCTTCCCGGTAACAGGTGTTGTGGCCGGTTCCGCATATAGAGCCCATACATACATCAGGATGGGAATAGGCCCCGGCCATAAAGGCCGCTACGGTATCATTAATAATGGCTACCGGATTGATTCTATGCAGACCCCGCCCCCGTAAAGCCTGACTCAACATGGACTTGATGTCCCTGCCGGCCGTTGCACTGGTTTTGATTTCTTTGGTCCATTCGATTAAACAGGCCTTGTCGATGGCATCCTGGCGCATAGGATACGAAAAAGTAAGCCCCAGAGCGTAATCGCGTTCTGCATCCAGCACATTTTCTACCAATTCGGCTACGAAGGCGAATAGTTCCTCACCGGTGGCATCGGGGGCGGTCAGGTCATAACTCCGGGCGGCATCGGCTAAAGGCCTGCCCATCCTTTTGCCTATGGCATAGCGGCCATTTCCCAGCAGAGATATCAGCATGACCCGAACATTGGTGCCGCCAAAATCAATGGCAATATAGTCTCCCCGCTCCTGGCCGCTGGGTGATGATAGATAAGAGGGCAAAATCTTTAATGAACTGCTTTGGTTCTGTAATGCCTTTTCCAATTCTTCTGTAAAGGCTTCAGCAACGGCCTGTATTGATTCTACCGCAAAGGTGTCACAAATCTCCCTAACCTTTGCATAGCGCATAACTGCTCCCTTCTGCGCAGCACCCGGTTGCTGCCGCTCTGGCCCAAAATAACCCGCGATTGATTCCTCTGCGAAAAGCACTAATCCACAAGTTTGAATGCCCCTGTAATGCATGAATGTGTAGTAGCCGTTTGACGTAACCTGGTGGCAACGCCCTGCAAGAAGAGTCGCTTCTCCTGGGATGACAACAGTGGATTACTTCCGTTCCAGGCCTATGCTCTCTAGCACATGCTTCTGTCATTCTCCAGCAGCTCCTGCCATTGCTATGAAAGCCCCCTGTTTTTGTCATCCTGAGGGCAACGCCCGAAGGTTTGGGGTGAACCCCATATTAATATTGACCCTCATCTGCAGAAATATAAAGAAAAAAGAACCACGAACACCTCGCGGTTCTTCTGTTTCAAAATGGTGGGCGATGACAGGCTCGAACTGCCGACCCCCTGCTTGTAAGGCAGGTGCTCTCCCAACTGAGCTAATCGCCCTGGTGACCCCTAGGGGACTCGAACCCCTGTTACCGGCGTGAAAGGCCGGTGTCTTAACCGCTTGACCAAGGGGCCTTAACGGATGTCGGATGTCGGATGTCGGAGATCGGATCCGGACCAAGCTACGTTCCGACTTCTGCCTTCCGACTTCTGCCTTCCGACTTCTGCCTTCCGACTTCTGCCTTCCGACTTCTGCCTTCCGACTTCTGCCTTCCGACTTCCGCCTTCCGACTTCCGCCTTCTGACTTCCGCCTTCTGACTTCCGATATGGTGGGCCTACCAGGACTCGAACCTGGGACCAACCGGTTATGAGCCGGTAGCTCTACCAACTGAGCTATAGGCCCGTGGTGCGGCAACCCCGCAAGAGTTAGTATATTAAATATCCCTGCAAAGGTCAAGAAAAATAAAAACTAACCTTCCCTGACCGGTTTTGCATACAAAAGGCGGTTCCCTTTTCGGTTGCCGCCTGTAGTAGTCATTGGCTCCCCGAGTAGGATTCGAACCTACAACCCTCCGGTTAACAGCCGGATGCTCTACCGTTGAGCTATCGAGGATCACCCCAACAGGAATTATTATATATTGCCGCCGGGTGGTTGTCAACCACAGCGTCCATTCTATTCTATATAGTCTTTCAGTTTTTTGCTGCGGGAAGGATGCCTGAGCTTGCGCAATGCCTTGGCTTCAATCTGCCTGATGCGCTCGCGGGTGACGCCGAATTCCTGGCCAACCTCCTCCAGGGTTCGAGGCCGCCCATCATCCAGACCGAAGCGCAGACGCAGAACCTTCTCTTCACGGTCTGTCAGTGTATTCAATATACCATCCAGGTGCTCGCGCAGCAAGACAAACGAAGCTGATTCTTCAGGAGACTCAGCATCTTCATCAGTGATAAAATCACCCAGATGGCTGTCGTCTTCTTCTCCAATAGGCGTTTCCAGTGAAACCGGCTCCTGTGCCACTTTCATAATCTCTATCACCCGGTCCACCGGTATATCCATCTCTTCCGCAACTTCTCCCGGAGTAGGTTCTCGGCCCAGGGTCTGCAGTAAATTGCGCTGCACCCGGGACAGTTTGTTTATGGTTTCCACCATATGCACCGGAATCCTGATGGTGCGGGCCTGATCCGCAATAGCGCGTGTAATAGCCTGCCTGATCCACCAGGTTGCGTAAGTGCTGAATTTATAACCTTTGCGATAGTCGAATTTCTCTACGGCTTTCATCAATCCCAGGTTGCCTTCCTGAATAAGGTCCAGGAAAAGCATACCCCGGCCTACATAGCGTTTGGCGATGCTGACTACCAACCTGAGATTGGCCTCAACCAGTTGCCGCTTGGCCTCCTCTTCCCCGGCTTCAATGCGTTGCGCCAGGTCAACTTCCTCCTCAGCCAACAATAGCCGCACCCGGCCGATTTCTTTCAGGTACATGCGCACCGGATCATCTATCTCTACGCCTTCTGGAACCGCGACTTCCTCGGTTTCCGCAGTTTCGCTTTCCGGTTCTTCTTCGCCGTCATCAGATTCGGCTCCAACACCAATACCCAGAGATTGGAGATGTTCAAGGATGTCATCCAAATGATCGGACTCCAGGTTGAAACCCTGCAAGTCTTCTATAACTTCATCATAGGTAAGCATCTTTTTCTTTTTACCCTTTTCAGCTAGAACACCGACCGCTTCTGCTAATTTCCGTTCCATCTTCATTGTATCCCCCCTTCCCGGGTATGGTGTAGGAATGTATCCAGATCAAGTATTAAACGCAAAACAGTATGAAAGTCTCCTTCAGCGTGAAGATGTTCCAACCGTTGATGCAATTTCCTCCACGGGGCCTTCTGGCGCTGCCGCTCGACACTACGAATAAAGTACCATAATTCGGCATCATTAATGCGAATTCCTTCGTCCCATCCAGTATCAAGCCGGGCTAATATGGATTCCAGCCCCTCATCCTGTATGGCCTGCTGCCACTCTAAATAGTGGCTTGCCATGGTGCCGCCGCTTTCATAACAAATTGTGGCCAGCTGATTGAAATTACTTGATGCAAAGCACTGAACCCCGATTTGGGCGGCGATGGTTTCGGCAATTTCCCTATTATGCAGCATTGCTGCCAGTATTTTCTCCTCCAGACTATAATTTCCGTACTGTATATTATCTCTGTTTACTGGACTTTTATTCCTGGGAGGCGGGTTTTTATACCCGTTATTGCTGTCTATCTCTTTTAATATCAGGTTTTCTTCAATTTTCAGCAGCCTGGATAACCTTTTAATATAGTTATCACGTAAAATGGCGCTTTGTAGTCTGCCGATATCATTTTTAACCCCATTCACAACCCTAATTTTGGCCTGCAAATTGAGATTATTTTCGGCAGCAATATATCGTTTCATCTTGAATTCTATATAACTTACTCTATTATTCTGGATATATTGCAAGAATTCCTCTTTTCCATACTGGTCCAGAAAATCATCCGGATCCTGGCCTGCAGGCAGGGTGAGGACGTCAACATTGAAGTCTTGTGCACTCAGTAAATCGACTGCCCTTAAGGTTTCTCTCTGCCCGGCTTCATCACCGTCATACAGGACCATCACATTTTCCGCATAGCGGCGCAATAACAAGGCTTGTTCTCTGGTAACCGCGGTTCCCAGTGAAGCCACCGCTTGATTGATGCCGTGCTGGTGCAGCTTCAGGCAGTCCATATAACCTTCCACCAGGATGACTTCATTGCATTTACGGATGGTTTCCCGGGCCTGGTACAGTCCAAAGAGGTGATGGCGTTTAACATAAACCTCAGTCTCTGGAGTATTAAGGTATTTGGGCACCGCATCCTCCACAGCGCGCCCACCAAAGCCAACCACATTACCCTGATAATCAAGTATCGGAAAAATGATACGATCCCTGAATAAATCATAATAACTGTCTCTATTCTTACTACGCTTAATCAATCCAGATTCTTTAATCCATTCCTGTTCGAATCCTTTCTGTAAAAGCAGGTTGGAGAGCTTTGACCAGTCATTGGGCGCATAACCGATTTGAAAACGCTTGATAATCTCTTCCTGCAGATACCTTTTGGCAAGGTAGTCCCTGGCCCTGGCAGCACTGTAGTCATCCCCCAGGAACTGCTGGAATAGGGTTGCAGCCGCTTTGTTAACCTCCACCACTTTTTTAAAGCGGTCCACCCCCTGGCGCGCCTGGCGGTTGTGCAGTTGAATACCTGCCTGGTCGGCCAGTTTCTGCACTGCTTCCGGAAAATCCAACCCATCCCGCTTCATTATATATGTAAACAGGTTGCCGCCGCTGTGGCAGCCGAAGCAGTAAAACATGTTCTTCCCCGGGCTCACACTGAAAGACGGGGTTTTCTCAGTATGAAAAGGACACAGTCCCCAGTAGCGGTCGCCTTTGCGGCTTAATTTCACTGACTCTGCTACCACATCCAAAATATCCAGGCGACTGCTTATTTCAGCCAGTATATATTCATCATAATAAGCGCCCACGGTCTCCACCTACTATTCTCTGTTTATCTGCCAAATCCTGCTTGATTGTGGCGGAATTTACCTTGCCGGTTGCATTTTCACTTGTCATGACCGGGGAAAATCTTGCCCTGATCCGGTACCAGCGACTTGGGTACATAGATGTTTTCAAAAATACTGATACAGTACTCATCGCTCATCCCGGCAATATAATCTGCAACCGCTCTCTCTAATCCTTCCTGTTCAGCAATTTCTATATATAAAGGGGTCATCTGGTCAGGATACTTCATGAAATAGCCATAAAGGTGTTCAACTACAAAGGCCGCCCGTTTTCTTTCGGCCTGGCATACCGGGCCGTTATAAATAACCTCAAACATAAATTGCCGCAAACCCCGCAAAGCATTTTCTACCGGTGGTGAAGGCTCTATGATGGGGATTTCCCCGGGCTTCATATGCTGACGGCTGTAGTTTATGGTATCCACTACCAGGGTGGCAATGCGCTGGCTGTGACTGCTGCCTAAAACATCTATATGTTCACGAGGCAGATCCTGCAAAGTGAGCAATCCCCCTCGGATGCTGTCATCAATATCATGCTGCACATAGGCGATTTTATCACTAAGCCTAATAACACGACCTTCTGCACTGTTAGCCAGGTTTTCCTGCCCGCCATAGCCGCTGTGGTGCAGCACCCCGTCCAAGACCTCCCGGGATAAATTCAAACCCGGGCCACGGCTGTGTTGTTCCACCCGGGTCAACACCCGAATACTGTTTTCATTGTGGCGAAACCCCCCCGGAAGCAAGCTGTTTAATATCTGTTCCCCGGCATGTGCAAAAGGGGTGTGACCTACATCATGGGCTAAAGCCATGGCCTCGATCAGATCGATATTAAGGTTTAAGCCGGAGCCGATGGTCTTGGCAATCTGATTAACCTCCAGGGTATGCGTTAAGCGGCTGCGATAATGATCCCCCCGCGGTGCAATAAATACCTGGGTCTTGTGTTTTAAGCGGCGGAAGGATTTGGAATGCACTACCCTGTCCCGATCAACCATAAAACAGGTTCGCACCGGATCCGGCGGCTCACTGCGCAAACGGCCTCGCGAATTGACGGCCAGCATCGCATGGGGCCCCATCCAGGATTTTTCACGCTGTTCAATTTCCTGCCGAATCAATACCACACCCCCTGTACAAACGATATGAACAGCTCAGCATAAGCATAGCTTGATGTCTACTAATACTACAATAGGCCATGTGAATCCTGCCATTGCCTTATCCGCATAACCGGTGCATTATTATGAATGAGTTATAGGGAACAAACAAGCCGTGGAATAATGAGGCTGGCCCCGGGGCCAATTTGGGCCCGGGGCAGACTCAAGTAAGACCTGTCTATTGATTATTAAGGCTGGCCTGTGCGGCTGCCAGGCGGGCGATGGGAATGCGGTAGGGAGAACAACTGACATAATCCAGACCGATGATGTGACAGAACTCCACTGAGCTGGGTTCGCCGCCGTGCTCACCACAGATGCCCAGCAGGATGTCGGGCCGGATCTTTTTGGCCTTTTCCACCGCCAATCTCATCAAGGTGCCGACGCCCTTGCGATCCAGCACCGCAAAGGGATTGTCTTTTAATACCTTTTTTTCGAGATATACGGGGATAAATTTGCCCTCCGCATCATCACGGCTAAAGCCCAAAGTGGTCTGGGTTAAATCATTGGTGCCAAAGGAGAAAAATTCAGCATCCACCGCCAGTTCGTCTGCCACCACGCAAGCCCGGGGCAGTTCTAACATGGTTCCCAGCATGTATTCCAACTCTGCTCCAGCCTGCTGGCTAACTTCGCGGTGTACAGCAGCGATTTCCTCTTTTAAAATGCTTAATTCCGCCTGATCAATAACCAGGGGTATTTCTATTTCCACACAAGCAGGGATGTTTTCTTTGTTCAGCATGGCCATGGCTTCAAAAATAGCCCGTACCTGCATGCGATAGATCTCCGGATAGGTAAGGCCCAGACGGCAGCCCCGGTGACCCAGCATGGGGTTTGCTTCCGACAGGCTATGTATCTTTTTGAGCAGGTCCTCTTTATCCAAAAGGCTGCGGTCTGTTATGCCCTTATGTTTCATTTCTATGATTTCGACCAGGAGGACCTCACGGTCAGGCAAAAACTCATGCAGGGGCGGATCCAGCAATCGCACCGTAACCGGATAAGGGGACATGGCTTTGAGAATACCATAGAAATCTTCACGCTGGAAGGGCAGCAGTTTGAGCAGGGCATTTTCCCGGCCTTTCAGGCTTTCGGCCAGGATCATTTCTTGCACCACCGGCAGTCTCTCCGCAGCCATGAACATGTGTTCCGTGCGGCACAGACCAATCCCTTTGGCGCCGAATTGGCGAGCTTTAGCCGCATCCTCCGGGGTGTCGGCATTGGCCCTTATCTCCAGTTTCTTGTATTCATCGGCCCAGGTTAAGAGGGTCTCAAATTCTTCTGAAAGAGCGGGTTCAATCATGGGCACCTCTCCCAGCATGACATTGCCGGTAGCCCCGTCAATGGTAATGATATCCCCTTCTTTTACCAATAGCCCATTCACCGCAAAACAGCGCTGTTCAGCATTAATTCTAATGGTTTCGCAGCCGCATACACACGGTTTGCCCATACCTCTGGCTACCACCGCTGCGTGTGAAGTCATGCCGCCCCGTGAGGTCAATATCCCCTGGGCATAAATAATGCCATGGATATCATCCGGGGTGGTTTCGCTGCGCACCAGGACCACCTTTTCCCCGGCTCCGCCTTGTTTTTCGGCCTGATCAGCGTCAAATATGACCTTGCCGCTGGCCGCGCCAGGTGACGCAGGCAGGCCGACAGCAATTGGCTCGACCTTGTAACTGCTGTCAATTTGACGATGCAAGAGCTGATTAATCTGTTCGGCATCAACCCGCAATATGGCTTCCTTTATGGTAATCAAACCTTCATTGACCATATCTATGGCCACCTTGACCGAAGCCTTGGCGGTGCGCTTGCCGCTGCGGGTTTGCAGCATATAGAGCTGGCCTTTTTCCACGGTGAATTCGATATCCTGCATATCCCGGTAATGCTGCTCCAACTTCATACAGGTATCCACAAATTGCTGATAAACTCCGGGCAGCTCATCCTTAAGTTTGGCAATGGGAGTGGGGGTACGTATGCCTGCCACCACATCCTCGCCCTGCGCATTAATGAGAAATTCTCCATATAATTCACGCTGCCCGGTAGAGGGATTACGGGTAAAAGCTACCCCGGTGCCACTATCCAGGCCCATGTTGCCAAAGGCCATGCTCTGAATATTAACTGCGGTGCCCAGCGAGTCTGGAATCTTGTTTAGACGCCGGTACACTATGGCGCGTTGATTATGCCAGGATTGGAAAACGGCTTCAATAGCTCTGGATAGCTGTTCATTAACATCCTGTGGAAAGTCAAACCCCTTCTCCATTCTCACCAGGGCTTTATATTCTGCTATGATGTTCTGTAATTCAACGGCAGGAATCTCATAATCGAAAATTAAGCTTAGTCTGCGTTTATACTTTTCAACGATATGGTCAAAAAGGTGATGTTCCACTTCGAGCACCACATTGCTGAACATTTGAATAAAGCGGCGGTAGCAATCATAGGCAAACCGCATGTCGCCCGTCAATGCTGCCAGCCCTTGCACCGTATCGTCATTTAAGCCCAGGTTTAATATGGTATCCATCATACCCGGCATGGACACCGCCGCCCCCGAACGGACCGATACCAGCAGGGGATTCTCCCTGCTGCCAAACAGCTTGCCGGTTTTCTTTTCCAGGGTTTTCATGGCAGCGAAAGCACCATCTAAAAGCCCGGGGGGTAATTGGTCGCCTGCGGCCACATATTCGTTGCAGGCCTCGGTAGTAATGGTAAAACCAGGAGGCACCGGCAGTCCTATCAAGGTCATCTCTGCCAGATTGGCCCCTTTACCTCCCAGGAGCATACGCATGTCCGAGTTGCCTTCTTCAAACAGGTAGATATACTTTTTGCCAGACATTATTGACCCTCCCCGATTAAATTCCTTAAATGTTACTTATCCTGCGATAATATATCTCGAGAATTTTACTGGCGGTTTCTTCGACCGCCCGGTTGGTCACATCGATGACCGGGCAGCCCAGTCTTTTCATGATGCTATTGGCAAAATCCAATTCTTCATCAATACGATTGGGATGGGCATAATTGGCTTGTCCTTTTAAGCCCAGGGTTTTCAAGCGCTCCGTGCGGATATGATTGAGCTGTTCATGATGTATGGTCAGGCCTATAACCTTGCCCCGTTCAGCCTGGTACAATTCTTCGGGCGGATTAACTTCCGGCACCAGCGGCACATTAGCCACCTTAATGCGTTTATGGGCCAAATACATCGAAAGCGGGGTTTTTGAGGTCCGCGAAACCCCCACCAGGACTATATCAGCCAATTCAATGCCGCGCGGATCCTTGCCGTCGTCATAACGCACCGCAAACTCCACCGCTTCAATGCGCCGGTAATATAGTTCATCCAGCTTGCGCAGCAGGCCGGGTTCCCGTTTGGGATCGATATGACTGACCTGTTTGAAGGCATCGATCAGAGGCCCCAGTATATCCACACAAGTGACCCCATAGCGATCAGCTTCCTTGCGCAGATGTACGGCCAGTTCATCCACCACCAGCGTGTAGGCAATCAAGAAGTGATTGCCGGCCGCCTGATGCACTACTTCATCCAGGGTGTCGCAATCAGCAATATTGGGCACCCGCCTGATTTCCATATTGCCTGAATTAAATTGGCTGGCAGCAGCACGAACCACCATTTCTGCGGTTTCCCCTATTGAATCGGATACAATGTAAACCCCTGGTAAACGGTTTACCAAAGTTTACCCCCCCTCATTTTTCTTATCCGCCAGATCAAGAAACAACCTGGCGATGTTGGTTTTGGATATTTTCCCCACTACTTCGAGCTTCTCGTCACCGTCTTTATTGATAAAACACTTCACCACCGGCATGCTGTCGATCTCTTGTTCTACGATCTTTTTAATCGCTTCTACAACCGTTTCATCCATACTGGCAGTGACAATATTGGGCATACGGGTCATAATCACACTTACCGGCACCTTATGGATATCAGCCTGCCCCAGGGTGGTCTTAAGGAAATCCTTGCGTGACACCACCCCGGTAAGAAAGTTGTCACCATCCACAATGTAAATACTGCCGGTGTCTTCAATAAACAGGGTAACAATAGCATCATAGATGCTGCAGGTTTCTTTCATCACCACCGGGCGTGACTGTATATCTCTAACCCGATAGCGATTGAGGATCTTGCGCATCTTATTCTCTACGCCTTCGGTCTTAAAAGTGTAGCCAACCCTCGGTTTGGCTTCCAGGAATCCAGACATGGTGAGTACAGCCAAATCAGGACGCAGGGCCGCACGGGTTACAGAAAGAATTTCGGCTATCTTTTCTCCCGTAATCGGTTCATGTTCCTTAACGATCTGCAGTATTTTCTCTTGTCTCTCATTTAGTTCCATCCGCTGCACCATCCATTATGCTATACTGTTTAGGTTTTACAACCTAAATTATATATACTATATCCGAGAAAAAAATCCTGTTGCAGAGACAATTTTACTGTACGATTTTCGTAAAATCAGCCATCTGTTGACACATATTGGCAATTGAGCAAAGCATTCCCAGGCGAGCCTGGCGCACCTCTTTATCGTCCACCATCACCATCACTGCTGTAAAGAAACGGTCCAGGTTGGGGCGCAGACTGCCGATAAAATCAATAGCCTGGCGGTACTGCTGCCCAGCCACGGCAGCAGCAAAAGGAGCGCTGACTACCTGCAACTGGCTGTACAGGGCTTTTTCGCTGTCATCAAGCAGACGATTTTCATCTATGGACAACCCGGCTTCGGCTTTGCGAGAAAGATTATAGGCACGGTTGAAGACCACCATGAAATCAGCGAATAAGTCGCTCCCTTTGGCCTCCTGTATTGCCTGTACCAATGTCCACAAGGCATGCAGGTCTGCTGCAGCAGCGGGGTTTGACAACACCGCGTCAATAACATCATATGAATAACCTTTTTCAAGCAGAACGCCGCGCATTCTCTGGCGAATGAAATCCAGCAAATCAGCCGTAGTCTGAGCCTGTTCATTCTCCAATTTAACAGCGGCAAAGCCCAGGTAGGCTTGATTGAACAGCTCTGCCAGGTCCAGCTTCAGCCCCCTATCCAGGATGATGTTAATCAGGCCAATGGCCTGGCGGCGCAGCGCATAAGGGTCTTGCGAGCCGGTCGGTTTTATATTGAGGGCGAAACAGCCCACCAGATTGTCAATCTTCTCAGCCAGGCTGACTACCAGGCCGGTCTCGCTATGAGGGAGCTCATCCCCGGCAAAGCGCGGCAGGTAGTGCTCAAATATGGCCTGGGCCACTTCCTCATCTTCCCCGCTGAGGCGGGCATAATAACGGCCCATAATCCCCTGCAGCTCAGGGAATTCATAAACCATGCTGCTCAATAAATCTGCCTTAGACAGCAATGCAGCACGGTCCAGCTTTTCAGCTGAACTCAGACCGGCCTGTGCTCCGCAGAACACGGCCATGGTCCGCAATCGCTCCACTTTATCCAGCACACTGCCCAGGCGCTCATGAAACATCACCTGAGCCAGCCCGGGAACATAATCCTTAAGAGGCTTTTTGCGGTCTTCCCGCCAGAAGAACAAAGCATCCTCCAGGCGCGCCTTTAAAACCCGCTGATTGCCTGCAATAACCGTATCTATAGCAAAATCAGTGCCATTCCTCACCCCGATAAATCCGGGCAAAAGCTGGTCTTGCCCGTCAAATACCGGAAAATAGCGCTGGTGTTCGATCATGGAGGTGGTTAAAACCTCAGGGGGCACATCCAGGTAATCGGGCGAAAAAGCTCCCCAAAAGGCAGTGGGGTACTCCACCAGGAAATTGACTTCTCCCAGCAGAGACTCATTTTCCACCGGCTGTCCACCCTTTTCTCGGGCGATGTCAACTACCTGCTGCCAGATCATCTCTTGGCGTTCCGTCTGATCAAGAATGACATAATTATCCCGCAGTTGGGTGAAATAATCGTCAACATGCTTTATTTCCAGGGCACCCCGGGAGAGGAAACGATGCCCATAAGTCTGCCTTGAACTGGTAATATTTTCAATCTCAACCGGTATGACCTCATCTCCCAGCAGGCATAACAACCAGCGAATCGGACGGGCAAAACGGGTTTGATAATATCCCCAGCGCATAGAGCGGGGAAAAGACATAGCCTGAATGATGGAGGGCAACAGTTGGGGCAGGATTTCCCTGGCTGCCTGTCCCTCTTCCCGCCTGATGGCAGCTATATATTCAACCCCATCCACTTCCAGGATGGTAAGCTGGCTGAAATCAAGGCCCTGCCCACGGGCAAATCCCAGACCAGCCTTGCTGGGTTGGCCTTGTTGATCATAAGCCGCGCTTTTTCTGGGACCGCGGTTCTTAATAAAGGCGTCGGTCTGCCGCTCTGCCAGCCCTGGGATCAATAATACCAGGCGGCGCGGGGTGCCCATGGTTTTAATCTCCCCATGGGTCAAGCGGTTTTCCTCCATAGTTTTAAGGGCCAGGCTGCGCAGGTTTTCCAGGGCCTGGTTCATATATGCGGACGGGATTTCCTCCACCCCTATCTCCAAGAGCAAATCAGCTGACATGGCCTAACCCACCTCCTCTTCTGATAATACCTGCTGCCGCAGCAGGGGGTCCTTTAGCAAAGGGTAACCCATGACCTTGCGCTGGGCTAAATACTCCCCGGCCACAGTGCGGGCCAGGTTCCGCACCCGTCCAATGTATCCGGTGCGTTCGGTGACGCTGATAGCCCCCCGCGCATCCAGCAAGTTAAACAGGTGGGAGCATTTTAAAACATAATCATAGGCGGGCAGGACCAGATGCCGTGAGGCCACCTGCAAGGCTTCCTTTTCACAGATATTAAACATGGAGCTTAAGGCCTCCACATCGGCCGCCTCAAAATTGTAATGGGAGTAATCCACTTCCCCCTGATGATGCACATCAGCATAAGTGATACCCTGAACCCATTCTATATCATACACACTTTCCTTGTTCTGTATATACATGGCGATGCGTTCCAGGCCATAAGTTATTTCTGCGCATACCGGGTGGCAGTCAAAACCGCCACACTGTTGAAAATAGGTGAACTGCGTAATTTCCATGCCATCCAGCCAGATTTCCCAGCCCAGTCCCCAGGCTCCCAGGGTGGGCGACTCCCAGTTGTCTTCCACCAGGCGGATATCGTGATGATCGGGATCAATGCCCAGGTCGCGCAAGCTGTCCAGGTAGAGTTCGATCACATTGTCCGGCGATGGCTTCAGGATGACCTGATACTGATAATAATGCTGCAGGCGATTGGGGTTTTCACCATAACGCCCGTCGGTAGGCCGGCGGGATGGCTCCACATAGGCTACATTCCATGGTTCCGGTCCCAGGCTGCGCAAAAAGGTAGCCGGGTTCATGGTGCCGGCTCCCTTCTCTACATCATAAGGCTGTTGAATGATACAACCTTGCCGGCCCCAGAATTTTTCAAGGCGAAGTATTATTTCCTGAAAATTCACTGCTAACGCCTCCTGTTTTTCTTGGTAAAAATAAAAAAAACCTGCCTTTTGCAGGGACGAGTCATTAACCCGCGGTTCCACCCTGGTTGGCTTTAAGCCCACCTCGAACATTTCGGGTTTTACTCACCTTAATTGGCTTTCCTCCCGATGCTCCGGAGCGCCTTCCAAAAGCCTGCCCTGCCGGTTTTCAGCTCCCCCGGCTCTCTAAAAAGGCGGCACACTTTGTACTCTTCTCCATCATCACATATGCTATTTGAAACTATGCCTTAGTTTAACAACAGCACCCCCGGCTTGTCAATGTGCCGGCTGGCCTTAGCTTCCCCAGAAGCCTTCCTTATTGTAACCCTCTTGCCCCGTTCACGGGGCTCGCCCCAAATCGTCGCCCGAAGCCCGCTGCTGTCATCCTGAGCGCAACATTCTCTGTCATCCTGAGCGTAGCATTCTCTGTCATCCTGAGCGCAACATTCTCTGTCATCCTGAGCGTAGCATTCTCTGTCATCCTGAGCGCAGCATTCTCTGTCATCCTGAGCGCCGCGAAGGATCTTACCCCGGGGTTATTCGCTGCGCTCAGGATGACAAAAACAGAGGCTTTCATAGTAATTACAGGATATTTAAACAACGCAGGTTTTTCGCAGGAAATTAGCCTCCGCCAGGCAGTTCCACTCTTCATGGCTCCGTGATAATAAATTTTTGCTTGAGGACACGGATGGTGTTTTTCATGACAAAACGCCTTTCCAGATAATACTCCAGGTATTGTTCCAAAAACCTCTCCAACTGTTCCAAACTTGACCTGGTAATACGCACCCTTTTCACTATCTGCAGACCGGCATTCTGCATTAAACGCAGCAGGGCCAGGTTGTCAGGCTTAAGCCGGATGCAGCCTCCCTCCTTTTGGGCACAAGAGGCGCATAATAGTCCCCCCTCAGAAAGCTTGAAAAATCCATCTGCGATGGCAATTGAATGACACATTACACAGTGGCTGAGAACCGGAGCATATCCCAGCTCGATTAACAGGCGCAATTCGAAATACCTTAGTAAGAGGGGGTGGCTGCCTTCTTCATCCAGGTTCAGCAGCACCTCAATGGTGGTGTTAAAAAGATTAGTCAGGGGCACCTGATCCAGGAGGGCTTTATCCAATAGTTCCATGATGTACAGGGCTTGCATGGTGCGGGATAAATCCTGGCGGATATTGCCATAAAAGTTAATCATCCGTCCCTGTGCAAGTATATCCAGGCTGCGTCCCCGTGCCAGGTAGAGATGAACATGGCAGAAGGGCTGGACCAGAGGCCTTAAGCTGCTGCCGGGCTTTTTTATCCCCCTGGCCAGGGCCTGGGTTTTACCACGCACGACGGTAAAGATCGTTACCAGTTTGTCTGCCTCTTGATAATCCAGGTTCTTTAAAATAATACCCTGACTGTGGAAATGCATGGCGATTCCTTCCCCGACCCTAAGAGCACCCGTTGCCGGCCATTTCTTCCAAAACCAGGGAGACCGCATTGCTGCTGCCAATACGGTCAACACCGGCGGAAATAAGCTGCTGCGCCCAGGCCAGGGTCTTGATCCCCCCGCTGGCCTTAATCTTGATACTGCGGCGATGACGGCGGATGGTCAATATGTCTTCCAAAGAGGCACCCCGGCTATTGATGCCGGTTGAGGTCTTAATAAAATCAACCCCCTGAGCTTCCAGAAGCTGTAATAACTCCAGCAACTCGCCTGGGCTTAATAAACCAGTTTCAACGATCGCCTTGAGCACAAAGGGCCAATGTTGCTTGAGTCCCATTATTTGAGTCAGTTCTTCATTCAGCACCTCTATTTGGCGGTCTTTTAAAGCCCCCAGGTTGATGACCATGTCCAGTTCAGCAGCGCCATTTTCCAGGGCCCACTCTGCCTGCTGCCGCTTGACCAGGGCGGCATCAGCCCCCAGGGGGAAGCCAATCACGGTGCACACTTTGACCGGGCTCCCAGCCAAGACCGTCCTGGCCAGAGGCAGCCGATAGGGGTTAACGCAAACAGCAGCCATGGAATACCGGGCGGCCTGTTCACACAGGTTGATAATGTCTTTGGCGCTGCTATCCGGTTTTAAATTGGTGCTGTCCAGGAATGAGGCCAGCATATCTACAACACCTTTCCTTAGCGATGATAACCCAGCTGGTTGAGGTTGTTCTCACTGTCACGCCAATTCTTCTTAACCTTTACCCACAGGTCCAAATACACTGGGCTATCCAACAACCCCTCCAGTTCCTGGCGTGATTGTTCACCAATCTGTTTTAACATCTGCCCGTTCTTGCCGATTACAATACCCTTCTGGGAATCACGCTCTATATAGATTACGGCCCGCAAATAGGCTTTGCCGCCATTGGACCGGCGCAGTTCTTCCACATCCACGGCCAGGGCATGGGGTATCTCATCCCGGGTCAACCACAGGGCCTTTTCCCGAATTAACTCTGCGGCTTGAAAAGACATGGGCTGATCAGTCAAATCATCTTCCGGGTAATACATGGGGCCTTCCGGCAGGTATGACCAGGTTTTCTCCAACAAAGTAGGGATATTGGTGCCCTGCATAGCCGAAAGGAAGATGGTTTCCGCAAAGTTGATATAGCCGCTGAAATCTCTGATATGCTCATTAGCCTGTTCAACATCCACCAGGTCTATTTTGTTCACCAGCAGGAATACCGGCACGGAGACCCCCTGCAGGTAATCGATAATATAGCGCTCTCCTCCACCAAAAGGCCTGGTCACATCGGTCATATAATAGATCACATCCACCTCATTGATGGACCGGGTGGAGATGTGGACCATATATTCACCCAGGAGGTGTTTGGGTTTGTGTATCCCGGGGGTATCCACAAATATAATCTGACCCTCGGCAGTGGTATAGATGCCTTGGATGCGATTGCGTGTAGTCTGTGGTTTTTCAGAGACGATGGCCACCTTTCGCCCCACAATATGGTTCATTAAAGTCGATTTGCCGGCATTGGGCCGTCCAACTATACTTACAAAACCCGATTTCAAATTACTTTTCCTCCACATCAAATTGGAACTGATAAGGGAGCAAATCCTGCAAACGATGCTCTTTAAAATGGCCGCCTTGATCGGCTACAATAACCTTTAACTGCGGTGCAAACTCAGCCATCACCTGCAGGCAGGCACCGCAGGGATATACATAGCCGGCATCGCTGCCGCACAGGCATAGTGTTTCCAATTCCAGCTCTCCAGCGTTAACCGCCTTGAAAATGGCCACCCGCTCGGCGCATATAGTCAATCCATAGGAGGCATTTTCCACATTGGCGCCGGTATAAGCCCGGCCTTTCCGGCTTACAACCACTGCCCCCACCGCAAAATGTGAGTAAGGGCAATAAGCGTTTTTTCTGGCCTCCCGGGCCATTCTGATTAAATCTATAGTTTTCATGCCAGCATCCTTTTCCATGTCTCCTGTAATATCATGTAACAGTGCCGCAAGATGGTCAAGCCTTAAAAATATGGGGTCCAAATATGAACAGCCCCAGCAGAACCGCAGCGACAGAGCTGAGTAATACTGCGCCTGCGGCCATATTCTTGGCCTGTTCAGCCAGGGGATGGTATTGGGGTGTGATCAGATCAACTGCTCTTTCAATAGCGGTATTGACAACCTCCGCTATCCAAACCAGAAAGATGGCCACAATCAAGAGTCCCCATTCCATCAGATTCAACCCCAACACCCATCCCAAACCCAGGGCCAGACCCGCGGCCAGGAGGTGAAACCTCATGTTGGACTCTTCTTTTACCACCAACGCCAATCCGCTGAAAGCCCAGGCAAATTTGCGCATGAGGCTATTTACAGACATATGATCACCTTTCCAGTTTCACCGCCTGCATGATCCTTTCTTCCAGGGTTCTCATTAATTCCCTTTCCGCTTCGGTTTCATGATCATAGCCCAGCAGGTGCAGCATGCCATGTGCAACCAGGTAACCGATTTCGCGTTCCAGACTGTGCCCATACTCTTGACTCTGGCAATAGGCCTGTTCCAGCGAGATTACAATATCCCCCAACGCATTGATTTCACCCTCTACATCCAGGACCTCATCTTCATCAACCAGTTCGTTCATAGAGAACGAGAGTACATCGGTGGGGCAGTTCTGATGACGATATATATAATTGAGCTCTTTAATATAGCTGTTGTCCACAATCAAGATGCTTAATTCCGAATTTTTGCCTATTTTGGCCATTTTAGCCACAGCATCGGCAACATTGATGATAATTTTTTGCATGGCTCGGGTGTAAATCACTTTATTTTGCTGATTGATGATCAGGGTCTCCATCCTGCTCCCTCCTTTTTTCAAACTCCCTTACCATTATTTCCGGGTATTCAATGCGTTTATGATACATACCCTCCAGTGCTTTACAGAAGGACATAGAGATGGTGTCCAGGTCTTTGAAGGTCAGGTCGGCCGTCTCCAATTGGGCATCATTGAGCTTATCACGGATGATCATGCGCACCATTTGATTGATTTTCTGCGGGGTGGGATCCTGCAGGGAGCGCACCGCTGCTTCAATGGAATCAGCCAGCATGACCAGTGCTACTTCCTTGCTCTGCGGCTTGGGGCCTTCGTAGCGGAAATTGTCTTCATTAATATTGCCGTCCGGATCCTCCTCCAGGGCACGGCTGTAAAAATATTTGGCCAGACCGGTGCCATGATGTTGTTCAATAAAATCCAGAATAGTCTGGGGCAGATGGGCTTCGCGGGCCAATTCCGCCCCTTCTTTGACATGAGAAGTAATGATCAGGGCACTTAAGGCCGGAGCGATCTTTTCATGCGGATTCTCAAAGCCGCGCTGGTTTTCCACAAAATATTCCGGTCGTCTTATCTTACCGACATCATGATAAAGAGCACCTACCCGGACCAGCAAGGGATTGGCGCCTACCGCCTCGGCGGTAGACTCGGCCAGATTGCCCACCATTAAGCTGTGATGGTAGGTGCCAGGCGCTTCCAGCAGCAGTCTGCGCAAAAGGGGATGGTTGGGATTGGACAGTTCCAGGAGTTTTATCATACTGGTCAATGAAAACCCGGATTCCAGATAAGGCAAAGCCCCTATCATCAATATCGCGGAAATTATTCCATTGGCAGCTCCCATAAGTACGCTTAACATCATAGCGCCCGGATTCAGCTCGCCGCCAATCAGGTTCAGGGTAATAATGGTGACAATGTTGGCCAGAGCAATGTGCAGTCCTGATTTAGCCAAATCCGATGTCTGGGTAAGGCGATGCACTCTAAAAATGCCAACCGTTCCGCCAACAAAAGCGGTAACCGCATAAAATAATTGATCACCCTGGGTGAGCAGGCCCACATAAAGAGCCATAATCATGGTTAAGAAATAGGCCAGGCGGTTGTCGAGGAGGATCGCAATCAGCATAGATCCTGCCGCCACCGGGGCCAGATATCCGGTTAAAAGATGCAATTCGGGTTCATTGCCAATCTTGATTACGGTGACGAAGCGGGTTATGGCCAGAATTAAAATAAAGATGAGAGCAATAAGGAGCATCATCATTTCATTGCGATAGATTTGGGGATAATAGCGGCGCAGAAATTCCAACACCAGCCAGAAGGTTAAAAGCACAAACAAGGCCGTACCGGCCAGGGTTACCGGATAGCTTTTACTGCGTTGTATTCCTAGTTGTTCCAATATGGAAATCTGCTCGGCGGTGACCCGGTCGCCTTCACGGACGATGATTTCACCTGCCTTAACGGTCTTTTGCACCGGCTGCACCGCATCGGTGGCTTCTCTTATCGCCTTGTTGGTAGCGCTCTCATTATAGATCAGGTTGGCCCGCATGGAGTTTATAGCGATAATCTTGATCACATCGCGGGCCTCAGGCGCATAACCGAGAGTGCTGATTTTGCCAAAGGCCTGTTCATAAATGCCGGGCAGGGTATCGTCGGTAATGGGGTTGCCCATCAAGACCCGAACAATGTTCAGGGTGCTCTGCCTCATTTTTTCGATGTCCTGCGGCGAGGTGGCTTGTATATACTCAGAAAGTCGGGCTGGGGTGTACTGCAATTGAAATAAGTCTTTTTTTATATTGGTCTTGATCAATAAATTCTGCAGGTCAACATCCCTTTTTTCTGCCGGTCCGGCTATAATCTCGCCCAGGCCGGCAAAAAACATATTAATATCTTTCTCGGTGTTGGCCAGGGCAAAATTATCTTCTTGATACACCTTCTGTACTTTATCGGCAGCTTGTTGCTTGAGCAGTTCAGTCTGTTGGGTATCAACGACCACGGCATTAATATCCGACTGAATATTGCGCCGGGCCACTTCATCCGGTTTTAACAATACCTGTTTGGGATTGAAGTTGCTAAATAGGATCAAGATGGTAATACTGAAAAAAAGGAATACACCTAACACGTTTTTGGTTCGGGAATTCTGGAGAAAGAGTTTAATATGTCTCCAGGTGTATTGCATAAAAGTGGGTATCTTCATGATACGCTCCTCTACTCACTCAATAGTAATGAGATTGGTAGTGGATTTTAACTGTCATAGGTTTCATAAGCATCAATAATCTTTTGCACCAGGGGATGGCGAACCACATCCTCCTTGGTGAGGTAGTCAAATGCCACTCCTTCAACCCGGCCCAGTATTTTCTGCACCTCTATGAGGCCTGAAAATTCTTCCTTGGGCAGATCCACCTGGGTGATATCACCGGTAATCACAGCCTTGGAGCCAAATCCCAGGCGGGTAAGAAACATTTTCATCTGTTGAGGGGTGGTGTTTTGTGCTTCATCCAGGATGATGAAGGCGCTGTTTAAAGTGCGCCCCCGCATATACGCCAGAGGGGCGATTTCGATGATATTGCGTTCTATATAGCGCTGGGTGACCTCAACCCCCAGCACATCAAAGAGTCCATCATACAAGGGCCGCAGGTAGGGATTGACCTTTTCCATAAAATCTCCGGGCAGAAATCCCAATTTTTCTCCGGCCTCAACTGCCGGACGAACCAGTACGATCCGTTCCACTTCCTTAGTCTTTAAAGCCCGTACCGCCATTACTACCGCCAGATAGGTTTTCCCGGTTCCGGCCGGACCGATGCCAAAGACTACATCATTATCAATAATGGCTTGTACATACTTCTTTTGCCCCTGGGTTCTCGCCTTGACAGTTTTTCCCCTGACAGTGGTGATAATGGTCCCCGATAATACCTCATTATGGCCGGCCTTCTGGCCGCGTTTGAGCAATTTGTCCACATAATTGATATCATTGATGGTTAACTGGCCTTCATGGTCAGCTATATCAATCAGGCTGTTGACCAGTTCACTGGCCTGGCTGACCTCATCTTCCGCCCCTTTAACATGGATATCAGAACCCCGTGCAGAAATATCAGCTCGACACAGGCTCCTGAGATAGCGAAAATTTTCATCTCCAGAACCGAAAAAAGCCGCCGCAGTACGATTGCTGGCAATGGATATACGTTCTTCCTTCTCGATCAAACGGCCTTTCCTCCCTGGATAATAATGCGTCATTTATGCTAGTTATTATAGCACATGTCATGAGGAAGTACTATTTCCGCTGAGGAACCGTCCCCGTGCCTGCCGTTCCCGTGCCTGCCCTGGTTCAAGGAACCGTCCCCGTGCCTGCACCTGCTCCCGTCCCGCCTTCGCTGATAGGCCGGGATATGGCTATGTCTTCAATAATTTCAACCGATACTCTGATGCGCAGGATGGCATCACTGGGGTAAGAAAGCACGCTCATCTTGCTGTCGGTGATTTTGGGCGCAGGCCCGATTTTGCTCTGCAGGGATTCCAATGCCCTATCACGAGCAATCTGGGTGGCTTCCGGCTCTGAATGGATAACAACTTCAGCCTTTTCTTCGCAGTATTTCTGATAGGTGAAAGCAAACGGCCCGATAGGAGTGTTAAGCATTTTGGTGCTGGTTGATACCTGCTCATGTTCAAATTGGGTACGGCGTTTTCCCCATAAGGACAACTCTTTTAATGGAGTCAGCAGCTTCACTTGATAGGCTTTCCGCCCGCTTAGAACCATATTTTCCAATTTCATAGGGCATTCTCCATAGCCGTCATACCATACCCGCGCCTTGACAACGCCCCGGGCGCGAACCTGATAGGGGAGCAGCGGTTCCTTGGGAGGCGGCGAATAGGGGCTCAAAATCGGAGTAACGTTGCCTGAAATAAGGATATCTCCCCGGGCCACTGGCTGCCCCTCCTGCACCCGGGCTTGCCCGTCCAGTACCAGGATCTCTTCCACCACACCGTTGCGGGCAGCAACCATATCGCAAGGCCCGGTAATCTCCTGCTGCGGAATTACAATCTTTTCTACCACCTCAATATTAGCTTTTACACCGCGAATATCTATCTTGATGTAGGATAAATCCCCAATATCCCGCAAAACTTGTTCCTCTGCCCGGAGGCGGTTAAAACTCCATTTGGGTGCACCCTGATGGATGCCGTATCTGGCAGCGGTGGACAGAATTCTCTCTGCGGGTATGCGTTCATTGCCGGTTACCTCTACAAACCATACGAAAGAAGCGATAATATAAAGAGCGACAATGAAAAACAGGCCTCCCAGCATAAACCCGACCCGTCTTTTTAAAATGCTTTTATATACCGGTAAACCGTGCTTGGATACGATGCTTAGCTGGTAGCCGTTTTCTGCGGCAATGGCACGCAGGGCCTCATAGCCGCTGCTTCTGATTTCGAATATCATCTTCTCATCAAGCGGCTTGATGTTCCAGATATAGATTCCTCGTGACAAAGCCATGTTGATTAAACGCTCCGGGTGCCGGCCTTGCAGGGAAACCGTTATCACTCCCCCAAACTGCTCAAAAAAGCGGTTGCTCATGGCCCACTTACCCCCTAATCACGATATCTCACGGTGTGAATCTCGCCCACAACATGGAGTTCCTCCGGCAGCAAGGCCTTGATCTCCATGTTTTGACCTTCGATTTCCAGAAAACCCCGGCTAAGGTTTATACGCAGCAGATGGGCATTGTATTGAATGATGCCGCGGTGATTTTCCAGGTATAAATCATTTCTTCCCACCAGGGTCAATTTGGGTATATCAAGCACCAGGTCATGCGGTATCTCCAAAAAATCAGCCAGGGCTCTATTAAAGGCCTCCCTGCGCTCCATTCCGTTCACCTCTCCCCGGTCAATTTCACTCACAAAAGTATATGCCGGCCGCCAGGCCATCATGACTTCCCCCTCTGAGCGTCCCAAGCAGCCGAGGCATAATCGGATAATTAGACGGAATAACGCTGATTGATCATGATTAACGGTGCACAAATGCATAAGAGGCCATCTTGACAAAAGATGACCTCTCATTAATAGCATATAACATTTATGAAAATAGATTGTTTACGCCCCTACCGGCAAGTGGGGGCGGTTAGATGCAACATGGCAGCAACACCCGGAGAAGGTGAGCGACGAATATTTATGCATTCAAACCTGCAAAGTATACCTTTTGCAGTGGATCAGTGTTTACTCACCTTTAGGATAGAGTTTGTAGCCGCCGCTGATGTTTTTAACCTTGAAGCCCTTTTGGCGCAGGATGCGGTTAGCCACATAAGAGCGCAAGCCTACCTGGCAAAAAGCCAGGATTTCCTGGTCCTCACGCAATTGATCCAAATTGCTGCGCAGATCATCGAGGGGCAGGTTCACCGCTCCTTGAACCGGCATCTTCTTATTCTCATCCTCGGTGCGGACATCGACCAGCAGGGATCCTTGCTCGACCCGCGCTTCTACCTCTTCCCAGCTGACTGTGTCCACCATGCCATCCAGAATATTCCCGGCTACATAGCCCACCAGGTTGACCGGGGTTTTGGCCGAAGAAAACGGCGGCGCATAGGCCAGTTCCAGGTCCTGCAGGTCATATACCGTCATTTTAGCCCGAATAGCGGTTGCCAGGGCATCAATGGTTTTATCGACATTTTCAAAGCCGACCACCTGCGCCCCCAAAATCCTGCCCTCAGGTGAGCTAAAAATAAGTTTAACCGTCATCTGGCTGCTGCCCGGGTAATAGGTGGCATGAGAATTGGGGTGAGCATGACAGGTTAGGTATTTCACGTCCAAGCGTTGCAAGGCCTTCTCATTTCTACCGGTAGTCGCAACTACAAGATCCATCAGCTTGATGATGCCCGTACCCTGACTGCCGGGATACGCTATAGAACGTCCGGCAATATTATTGGCAACCACCCAGCCCTGGCGGTTAGCCGGTCCGGCCATGGGAATGAGGGTGTCTTGACCGGTTACATAATCCTTGACTTGAATAGCATCTCCGGCAGCGAAAATAAACGGATCTGAGGTCCGTAAATACTCGTCCACCAGGATGCCGCCGGTCTCCCCCAATTTCAGCCCGGCTTGCTCTGCCAGCCAGGTTTCAGGCCGCACCCCAATGCCCAGGATTACAAGATCGGCAGGGATTTCAGCGCCGCTTTGCAGGATGACTTTGTCAACCGCCGGATCACCGGCTAACTCGACCGGTATATCTCCTTTGATAAATTTGACCCCTTCGGAGGCCACATATTTTTCGGCCAGGTGCGCCATTTCCGGGTCCAATATACCCAGTATCTGCGAACCCGCTTCAACCACGGTCACATTCAGCCCCCGCAGTTGCATCATCTCTGCCATTTCCATGCCGATGAAACCAGCTCCAAGGATGACTACATTGCGAACTCCGCTTTCTTCAACATGAGCCTTGATCTTTTCACTATCAGGGATATTCCTCACCGTATATACATTGGGGCGGTTTATACCCGGTATATCGGGAACAATAGGTTGGGCGCCGGGGCACAGTATCAAGTAGTCGTAGTTTTCCGAGTACATTTCGCCACTGCCCAGATCATGGGCTACCACTCTCTTTTCAGCGGGTATGATCTCTTGCACCTCGGTTAATACCCGCACATCGATGGCAAATCGTCTGGCCATGGCTCGAGGGGTCTGTACCAGCAGGCGGTTTTTCTTGGCAATAACGCCCCCGACATAATAGGGCAATCCACAGTTAGCAAAGGAGATGTCCTGACCTCTTTCAAACATCAAAATATCCGCTTCTTCATCCAGTCTTCTCAACCGGGCTGCGGCGCTGGCGCCTGCTGCAACCCCACCAATGATAACAATTTTTTTGCTCATAATGGGCCTGGTGCAAAGATTCTTGGGTTGGCTTTATTCCGCACCGGGCTTTGTCACCTCTCTTTTCGTAAATTTTATGGCGAAAGATCCCTTTGAATCTTAATAATTTAATAAAACTGAAAGGCCAGGATGCTTACCATAAACGAAACGATGACTACACCGACAATGATCGAAACCAGTAAGCGTTGCTTGGATCGTATGCCTTTTCTTAAGAATGCCACGGTGGCCACCCCCTTACTCATTTGTCTCCTGGAAATAACAAAAGCCTGGCAACCTTAATGTCTGCCAGACTTTTGATGGCGTATTGAAGCACAGTAATTACGATCAGGTTTACTCAATAACCAGCCGCTTGCAAGGGTTGTTCCATGGAGCGCTAGCGCTGGCAACGCTCTCGGTTATGTTCTCCTTCATAATGACCACTGGCTTCTCTAGCTTAAGGAATCAGTGCTGTAATATTCTAGTATTTCTTTTTCTTTCTAGCAGCTTCAGATTTTTTCTTTTTCCTTATACTAGGTTTCTCATAATGTTCATGTTTTCTAATATCTTGCATCACGCCTGATTTCTGACAAGAACGTTTAAATCTCTTGAGAGCAGAATCAAGCGATTCATTTTTACCTACTTTAACTTCGCTCATTTTTTCCCTCCCCTCATCCGACTGGGCTGAATAAAGGCCTTTATATTGTACTATTCCTGGGCTTTTCCGTCAACATTAGCCCGGGGGCCATTTGAGGTTTCTGCCGCCGAGTAAATGGTAGTGAACATGCATAACCGTCTGCCCACCCCATTCTCCGCAGTTATTAATCAGTCGATAGCCATCAGCGGCAATGCCTTTTTCACGGGCAATCGCCGCCGCAGCCAGCTGTACATGGCCAAGCAAAACGGCATCGTCCAGACCAGCCTCGTTAAGAGACGGAATATGCTTGCGGGGTATCAGCAGGATATGTATCGGGGCCATGGGGTTTATATCTTCAATAGCGATCAAGTCACTGTCCTGATATACAATTTTACTCGGGATCTCTTGAGCTGCAATTTTGCAGAATATGCATTCAGCGTTCACCTTGTCACCCCCCTCAAGCCTCGAATTAACCTGCTTTTCCTTATGTTTGATGATGTTCCCATTCATTTTACCAGATATTCTGCCGAAATAAAAACTACTTTTCTTATATTCCTGCTTTGATGACCCTGCAATAAATCCCAATTACGTTGTTTGAATGTATAAATATGTAGGAGCCGTTAGACGTAGCATGGTAGCAACACCCTGCGAAAGCGAACGGCGAAAGGGGGCGAGCCCCATGGACGGGGTGGATTATACCTTTTTGCAGGGGCATCTGCTTTCAATAGATTATTCCTCATGGCGCTTATTACACCGTACACCCCAGGGCCAGGCCCTGCTGCCGGCCTACGATCCGAATAAGGGCGAACTCCCCGCGGAGGTCCTGCCGGCTGTCCCAGCTTAATTCGATGTAATTGTCGCTCAGACCGGTATAGGTTGAATCCCCCATACGTTTTTCCACCAACACCCTCAAAACCTGACCCCGGATATTATCTATGGCTTCATTCCTTTTGCGCCGGGCCAGTTTCAGTAAAGTCTGGCTGCGCTCCTGTTTGACCGCTTCCTCGATCTGCCCGGCCATACCGGCAGCAGGGGTGCCCTCGCGGCGCGAATATTTAAAAACATGCAGATTATGCAAGGGCAATTCGGCCAAAAGATCGTAGGTGGCCCGAAAATCTGCTGCGCTTTCACCGGGGAAACCCACCATCACATCGGCGCTGAGTCCGATGCCCGGAATCTGCCGGGCAATATTATAGAGCAAATCATAATAAAACTCCCTGTTATAACGCCGGTTCATAGCCTTCAATATGCTGTCACTGCCGCTTTGCAAAGGAATATGCAAATACTTGCAAACCTTTTTTTCATGCTGCACTACCTCTAGCAGTGCGGGGCTTATTTCCAACGGTTCAATGGAACTCAGCCTGAGGCGATAATCCCCATCAAGCTGCAATAATTGCTTTAATAGGGCGGTCAGATCCGTATTTTCCAGATCATATCCGTATAACCCGGTATGGATTCCGGTCAAAACGATTTCCCGATAGCCCAATTCCAGCAGATGTTGCATTTCAAGCTGGACGTGTTCAGCCTTTTTGCTGCGCACCCCGCCCCGGGTATGGGGCACAATGCAATAAGTACAGTAACTATGGCATCCATCCTGTATCTTGATGAAAGCGCGGGTGCGCTCATGCCTGCTGCCATAGAGCACCGGATGCAAACCTTCAGCGGTGCTTTCCGGTATGGGCTGCCCGGTCAGCTCAGCCACCATAAGGGGGATTTTCTCCTTGCTGCGATTATCCACTACCAGAGAGACCCCGGAGATGGCTTCAATCTGCTCGGGATTGGTTTGTGCCAGGCACCCGGTCACCACAACAAAAGCCCGGGGATTGCGCCGTACCGCCCGCCGAATCACGGCTCGCGACTTTTTGTCACTTACATGGGTGACGGTACAGGTATTTATAATATATATATCGGCGATATCATCAAAATCCACCACCGCAAAGCCCTGTTTGAGAAGGGCTTCTTTCAACTCTTCGGTTTCAACCTGATTGACCTTGCACCCCAAGGTGTAAAAGGCAGCCTTTTTCATACACTTCTCTCCTAAAACTATGGCATCCCCAATTCCCCGGCTTCATAAAGGGCCAGGGCGGCAGCCACCAGCCCGGCGGTTTCGGTGCGCAGCATCCTGGACCCCAGGGTAGCAGCATAAATGCCCTGCTTAAGCATCTCCTCTATTTCGCCATCATCCCATCCGCCTTCAGGTCCCACCAGGAGGAATAGATCTTTTTGCCGGCACCGGGGAATCAAGGTTTGCAGCATCTGTTTATAACCACTCAGACGCTCTTTCTCATATAAAACCACCCCGGGGCGGCCTTGCATAGCAGACAGCAACTGTGAGAGGTAAAGAGGCGGTTTTATGTTCAGCAAGCGGTTGCGGCCTGACTGCTTGCAGGCTTCCCGGGCGATCAGTTCCCAGCGCTGCAGCTTTTTGGCCGCTGCACCTTCTTTTATTTGCGGTATACTGCGCCGGCACTGCAAAGGATAGACAGAATGCACCCCGATTTCAACCGCCTTTTGCACTATAAGATCCATTTTGTCGCCTTTGGGGAGGCCTTGCACCAGGTGTATATTGACAGATGGGACGGCATCAGCGCTGCCGGCCTTTATAAGGGCAGCGACCAGGCATTTGCCCTGAATAGACTCAAGGCAGGCCTGATAAGACCTGCCCTGTCCATCGAATAAGACCACCTCATCACCGGGCTTAAGCCGCATCACCTTCAGGGCATGGCGGGTTTCATTTTCATCCAGAACAGCCTGATTTCCCACGATATTCTGTGGTGCAACAAAAAAGCGGATGATAGACACCCCCCCTTAAAACAAAGATTAATTCCACTGCAAAAGCCCCCAATTACAATGTTTGAATATATAAATATGTAGGAGCCGTTAGACGCAGCATGGTTGCAACACCCTGCGGAGGCGAGCGACGAAAGGGGGCGAGCCCCATGGACGGGGCGAGAGGGCTATTGAACATGGATGTGAATTAGCCCGGTACCCCTTTCGTCGCGAGACAAGCAGATGGTGTTGCCCATGCGAAGTCTGGCGACGAATATTTATGCATTCAAACCTGAGAATTATACCTTTTTGCAGTGGAATCAAGATTCGATCCTCTATTATAACTATAACCGGCAGGCGGCCACCCCTACCCAGTCCTCCTCGAAAACCACCTGGGCAATGGCCAGGCCGGCCTTTTCCATAGCCTGTTTAACTTCCGGCCAGCGCCGGTCCTGAATGCCGGAAGCAAACAAGTACCCGGGCTTACGCAATACGGCCAGAGCTGCCGGCAGCCACGGCAAAATAATATCAGCGGTCAGGTTGGCCGTTATAATGTCGGCCTGCTGTTGGCCAAGGTCTGTAAAAATATCCCCGCTGACCACCCTAATGTGGTCAGCAAGTCCATTTAAGGCAATGTTTTGCTGCGCAATCTTTACCGCCACGGTATCGTTGTCCATGGCCAGAACCTCAGATGCACCCAATCTGGCGGCAGCCATGGCCAGTATGCCCGATCCGCACCCGGCATCAATAACCTTTTCGCCGCCTTGCACATACTCATCAATAAACAGCAGACAAAAACGGGTTGAAGCATGTAAACCAGTTCCAAAGGCCATACCCGGATCAATCTGGATAACCACATCATCCGCCCGGGCACGATACTCTTCCCATGATGGTTTGATGACCAGACGTTTCCCCACCCGGAAGGTATGGAAGTATTTTTTCCAGCTTTCCTCCCAGTCTTCATCCCGAACCTGACCGGTTTGCAGCTTGCAGGTGCAAGCGAACAGGTTCTCCACCTGCTGCAGTCCTTGCTCAATCTGAGCCATAACCTGACGGTCTTCATGGAAATAGGCCTTAATTACAAACGACCCCGGTCCGGATAAATCGAGAGCGACGGCCTTATCCTCGTCATCTGGCGTCTGCGCCTCTTCTATCATGACCCCGCCGCAACCGAGCCGGTGAAAAAGGGCTGCTACCGGTTCCACTCCACAGCCTGCCGTCAGTATACAATATTCTATCCATTTCAACTGGCATACTCCTAACCAATAGCATCCTTAAACTTATCAAATAAACCTTTACGCCCGGTTTTTTGCTCTTCACCATCTTCGTAAAAGGCTTCCAGCATTTCACGCTGTTTTTTGCTGAGGCGGGTAGGAATCCTCACCTCAATGATAACCTTCAAGTCTCCCCAACGTTGGCCTTGTACATGAGTAATGCCCTTGCCTTTAACGGTGAGCACGGTTCCCGGTTGCGTGCCTTCGGGGAGGTGCAGGTTGTGGACCTGGCCGCCGGGCAATTCCACGGCAATGTTATCACCTAAAGCGGCCTGCACAAAACTGACCTTAAGGGTAGTAATCAGGTTATAGCCTTCGCGCTGAAAGCGGGGATGGGATTTGACCACAATGAAAACATACAAATCTCCGGGCGGTCCGCCATGGCTGCCCATTTCGCCTTCACCCTGAATGCGCAGCCTTGATCCGCTGTCGACCCCGGCGGGAATGCGTACATTTATTTTGCGTATCTTCTTTTCCTGTCCGGTGCCGCGGCAGCGTTTACAGGGTTTTTCAATTATCTTGCCTTCACCCCGGCATTGATTACAGGGACGGACCGACTCAAAGCGCCCAAAGGGTGTATTTTGCACAGTGCGCATCTGTCCGCTGCCATGACAGGCGGGGCAGCTTTTAGTGGCTGAACCGGGTTCAGCTCCACTGCCCTGGCAGTGTTCACAGGTTTCAATGCGGGATAATTCCAGATCCTTTTCAATACCGAACATAGCGTCTTCAAAACTGATGTCCACACGCATTTCACGGTCAGCACCCCGTCTGGGACCGCTTCGTCTGCCACGTCCGGTGGTGCTGCCGCCAAAAATAATATCAAATAAATCCCCAAAACCGAAATCACTAATATCGAAATCGAATCCGCCGAAGCCCCCGGGGCCGGCCTGACCCGGTTCAAAGGCTGCATGACCATACTGATCATAGGCGGCCCGCTTCTGCGCATCGCTCAGCACAGCATAAGCCTCGGTGAATTCCTTAAACTTCTCAGCGGCATTAGGGTCTTCCCTGTTTACATCAGGATGATACTTGCGCGCCAGTTGACGATAGGCCTTCTTGATCTCTTCCTGAGTGGCATTGCGGCCAACCCCCAACAACTCATAATAGTCTTTTTTCGCGGACATACCAATCCACCTTCCCGGGAGAATAGGCTGCGCCCGAAAACCGACGGGCTTCCGGGTCGCGCTTGTTTTTACATCATCCAAACTCACTCCCCCCAGCGGGGAAGCAGGTATAGATTCTCCTTTATATTATACAATGTCAACGGTTTTTTCTATAACCGGCTATAGTGGCCCGAATTACTTGGATTCATCCTCAACATGGTAATCAGCGTCAAACACATCATTATCTGCTGCTTCCCCCGGAGCCCCCGGTCCCGCACCGCTTTGTTCATACAGCTTGCTGCTCACGGCATAAAAGGCCTGGGTGAGTTCTTCGGTCTTGGACTTGATCTCTTCCACATCACTGCCTTCCAGGGCTGTTTTAAGTGCAGCAATAGCATCATTAACCTTCTGCCTGGATTCGCTGTCAATCTTGTCTTCATTTTCCTTCAAGGCCTTTTCGGATTGATAGATCAAGCCATCTGCGGTATTGCGGGCTTCGATTTCCTTAAAGCGCAGTTCATCCTCTTCAGCATGACGTTCAGCATCTTCCATCATTTTTTTGATTTCCTCATCGCTCAAACCGCTGGACGAGGTAATGGTTATCTTTTGTTCTTTATTGGTTGCCTTATCTTTGGCAGTAACATTCACAATGCCATTGACATCAATATCAAATTCGACTTCAATCTGCGGAACCCCGCGCGGAGCCGGGGGGATACCCGTCAATTGGAATCTTCCCAGGGTGACATTATGCTGGGCCAATTTCCTTTCTCCCTGCAAGACATGGATATCAACCGAAGGCTGCTGATCGGTAGCGGTGGTAAAAATCTGGCTCTTGGCGGTGGGAATGGTGGTATTGCGCTCAATTATCTTGGTAAAGACCCCGCCCAGGGTTTCAATCCCCAGGGACAGGGGGGTTACATCCAGGAGCACCACATCAGTTACATCTCCGGCCAAAACCCCGGCCTGAATCGCGGCTCCGATTGCCACTACCTCATCAGGATTGATGCCTTTATAAGGTTCTTTGCCAATAAAATTCTTGATAGCCTCCTGAACTGCCGGAATACGGGTTGATCCACCCACCAATATAACCCGATCAATCTGATCCGCGCTGAGGCCGGAGTCTTTTAAAGCCTGGCGGGTGGGCCCCATGGTCCTTTCCACCAGCTCTGCGGTCATTTCATTAAACCGTGCCCGGGTCAGGGTTTGTTCCAGGTGTAAGGGGCCGTCCTGGGTCGCGGTAACATAGGGAATATTGATATCGGTGCTCATCAAGCTGGATAATTCGTGCTTGGCCTTTTCTGCCGCTTCTTTGAGGCGATGCATGGCCATTTTGTCATTGGTCAAGTCGACGCCCTGTTCCTTTTTGAACTCGGCTATCAACCAGCTGATGATCTTATCATCGAAGTCGTCTCCACCCAGGCGGTTATTGCCGCTGGTAGCCTTGACCTCAAAAACCCCGTCGCCTATTTCCAGGATGGAAACATCAAAAGTGCCGCCGCCCAGGTCAAAAACCAGAATGGTTTGGGCGTTATCCTTATCCATACCGTATGCCAAAGCGGCAGCGGTCGGCTCGTTAATAATGCGCAGGACTTCCAGCCCCGCAATTTTCCCCGCATCTTTGGTTGCCTGGCGCTGGGAATCGGTAAAATAGGCCGGTACGGTAATGACCGCCTGTGTGATGCGTTCCCCCAGGAAAGCCTCTGCATCCATCTTCATCTTTTGCAGTATCATGGCTGATATCTCCTGCGGGGTATAGCTCTTATCATCAATTTTTACTCGAAAATCGGTGCCCATACGACGTTTAATGGATAACACCGTGCGGTCCGGGTTGGTGATGGCCTGCCGTTTGGCAACCCGTCCTACCAGCCGCTCGCCGCTTTTAGAGAAGCCCACCACCGAAGCGGTTATACGCTCCCCTTCCGCATTGGTTATTACTTTGGCTTCGCCGCCCTCCATGAGAGCGATGACTGAATTGGTTGTTCCCAGATCAATTCCTACTACTTTGGGCAATCTAAACACCTCCACATTCTGGCGCAATTCTATTTATATGCAGGGGTCCGCGGCCTAACCACTGACCTTGACCAGACTGGGTCTGATCAATCTGCCGTGCATGACATAGCCCTTTTGCAACTCCTCAATCACTATATTTTCAGGATGTCCTTCGCAGCTTTCAACAGATAGGGGCTGATGATACTGAGGATCAAAACATTGCCCCAGGGCCTCCACCGGTTCAACCCCGGCCCTGGCAATGATCTCCTGAAGGCGTTGATGGACCATGGCAACACCTTTGTACAAATTGGCATAGTCCTGCTCTGGACCCGCCATGACCAGGGCTCTTTCCAGGTCGTCAATTATGGTGAGAAGCTCCTTAATCAAGGGCAAGGATGCGAATTTAAGGTATTCCTCCCGCTCTCGCTGGCTTCGTTTTCTCAGGTTTTCAGTCTCAGCCACGGCACGTAGAAAGAGATCATAATTTTTCTGGCTCTCCTCCCGGGCCAGTTGAAGGCGTTCATTCAACTCGGCTACTGATTCTGCGGCCTCGGGGGCGGTTTCCCCGGGCACTTCGCCAGGAGAACGGTCATACTCCCTGCCGTTCTGTTCTGCATTTGGAAAGGTTTGCTCTTCCGCTCTCATTTAGATCACCTCTGTTTTTCAAATGTGGGCCGGGGTTAAATTATGCCCGGCGGCACAATTTATCTACCCCGGCATTATCTTGCGTTAGTAGTGCTTTTTAAGTACCTCATCAATTATGGTGCGCACCGAATCGACTGTGCCGGCCGCCTTCCAGTATTCCATGCGCACCGGCCCGATCACACCCATACGTCCAATCTCGCTGCCAACCTTGTAACCCGCCAGGACTATGCTGATCTCTTTGGCATCATCCACCCGGTTTTCACTGCCAATGGTAATATCCACCGCTTCCCCGGTAGTTTCCGGCAGCATATTCTTGAGCATGGTGTCTTCTTCCAGCAGCGCCAGGATTTTTTTGAGCTTCTCCAGGTCTTTAAACTCCGGTTCATTGAGTATATTGAGAATGCCGCTGATAACAATCTTCTCTTCCCCGGTATTCTCCATCATGTTGTTGATGGCGTCCAGCACTCCATCGATAATCCTTTTGCGATGCTTCAGTTCATCCCTTAAAGACTGCATATCGGTATGGCGCAACTCGGCAAATTTTTTCCCTGCAAACAGGCGGTTAAAGACCTCATTGATGCTCTGCAGGTCTTTAACCTGCACTGATTCGGGAACATCTATCCTGCGGTGCATCAAGACCCCGGTATCGGTAATAACGATGATCATAGCTTTCCCCGCCTCCACCGGAACCAATTGAATATATTTAAAATCATCTACTTTAATGGTGGGAACAATAATAAATGAAGTATACCGGGTCACCTGGGAAAGAAAATTGCCGATAGACTGAATAACCGCATCCCAATCCTGCAGGTTTTCCTTGAGAATTTTGTGCAAAATTTCCACTTCATCTTCAACTAAACTCTCCCTTTCCATCATGCAGTCCACATAATAGCGAAATCCTATCTCTGATGGAATCCGTCCCGCAGAGGTATGCGGCTGCTCCAAATAGCCCATATCCTCAAGATCAGCCATTTCATTGCGAACTGTAGCCGCGCTGATACGCAGGTTATGCTTTTTAACAATGGCCCTGGAACCAACCGGTTCGGCACTTTCAACGTAGTCTTTAATGATCGATTCCAGTATCCTCTTTTTACGTTCGTCCAAGGTCATATCGATCACCCCTGTTAGCACTCTCTTTCGTTGAGTGCTAATCCTACTTAATAAAAAATAGCATCAGGCTGACTTCTTTGTCAAGCTTGGAAATCAGGCCACAAAGTGGCACAAAACCTGGTTGGAGAGCAGAAAGCCCCGTTTCGTCAACCTTAGCCAGCCATGTTCCAATTCTAACAGCCTGCTGCTTATCAAGCGCTGCACAATCTCCTGGTGATGCTGCATTATATCAAAGCCAAAACGCCGGGAAAATGCCTCGATATTAATGCCTTTTCGGAGCCGCAGACCTAGAATAATGGCTTCTGCGGCCTGCTGCCTCGGGTCCATATCTTCGAGAATTACCTGTGGGGCTTGGGAGCCTCCTGACATATAGACCTGAAGATCGGCAGCATTCATCCAGCGCCGGCCACCCCGGCAGCTTACCGCAGCAGCTCCAATGCCCAGATATTCGCCGCACTGCCAGTAGCGCAGGTTGTGACGGCAGGCATACCCGGGAGAAGCCAGATTGGAAATCTCATACTGAACTAATCCCTGCTGTTGCAAATAGTCTATACCCTGATAATACATGGTCTCTATAATTTCCTCGCCGGGTAAGGCCAATTTACCGCAAACAATGGATTCAGCCAGGGGTACATGAGCATCCAATTGCAGTAGGTACATGGACACGTGCTGTGGGCTATAGCCGGCCGCTTCTCGCAGGGTTTGCATCCAGGCAGCCATAGTTTGCCCGGGTATGCCATAAATTAAATCAAAACTGATATTGTCAAATCCGGCTGCGCTTAAAGCAAGTATCGTTTCCCGGGCGGTCCGGGCGGAATGAATCCTCCCTAAAACTGCCAGCTCATTATTGTGCAAACTCTGCAACCCCAGCGAAATGCGGTTGATACCAGCATGTTTATAAGCCGGCCAGGCTTTTCCATCAACCGTGGCTGGATTTACCTCCATGGTAATTTCAGCATCCCCGGTCAGGCTGAATCGGGAGGCTATGGCATCAAGCAAGAGACCTATCTGCGCAGACTGCAACAGGCTGGGGGTTCCCCCCCCAAAATAAATGCTGTCCACCGGCACAGCCCTATCAATACTCGATATCGCAGCGATTTCCGCACACAAACATTCGACATAGGCTGCCAACTGTTCTAAGCTGGCGCCCGGCACCGAATAAAAATCACAATAGGAACACTTTTGCCGGCAAAAGGGGATATGAAGATACAGCCCCAGACTGCCCAATGGCCACTCTGATTTCATAATAACCCTTGATGCCCCTTCTTTCTTTAGGAGAAACAAAAAGGACGGGACTCTCCCGTCTCCCCTGACTTGACCTTTAATGGCAGCTACTCTTTTTCAATATTGAGCACACTCATAAAAGCGTCTTTGGGGATTTCGATCTGTCCAATCTGTTTCATGCGTTTTTTACCCTCTTTTTGTTTTTCCAACAGCTTTTTCTTTCTGGTAATGTCGCCGCCGTAGCATTTGGCCAGAACGTCCTTGCGCAGAGCTTTGATGGATTCCCGCGCGATGACCTTGGCCCCGATTGAGGCCTGAATGACCACTTCATACATTTGCCTGGGGATGATGCGCCGCAAGCGCTGGGTCAGGACCCGGGCGCGAATATAGGCGCTGTCCTGGTGGGCAATGAAACTCAAGGCATCAACCGTCTCGCCATTTAACATAATGTCCAGCTTTACCAGGTCGGATAGTTCATACCCGCTCATTTCGTAATCCAGGGAGCCATACCCGCGGGTGCGGGATTTCAAGGCATCAAAGAAATCATACAGGATTTCTCCCAGGGGCAGTTTGTAAGTAATCATGACCCGCTGTGAGGTGAGATATTCCATATTAATATATTGACCCCGTTTTTCCCGGCATAGCTCCATGATAGCGCCAACATATTCATTGGGGGCCATCATACTGGCTTTTACATAGGGCTCTTTGACCCCCAGCAAGCGCTGTGGCGGGGGCCACAATTTGGGGTTCTGCACATCCACTTCACTGCCGTCGCTCAATATAACCTTATACACCACACTGGGAGCGGTGGCCAACAAGCTCAAATCATATTCCCGTTCCAGACGTTCGCGGACAATCTCCAGGTGCAAAAGCCCCAGAAAACCACATCTAAAACCGAAACCCAGGGCATCCGAACTCTCCGGTTCATAGAATAAAGAAGAGTCATTGAGCTTCAATTTATCCAAAGCGTCACGCAGCCTTTCGAAATCACTGTTTTCCAGGGGATAGATGCCGCAATACACCATGGGCTTTACTTCTTGATAACCCGGCAGAGCGGCCGGGGTCGGATGGGAAGCCGATGTAATGGTGTCACCCACGCGGGTATCGGCCACATTCTTGATGCCTGCCGCCAGATAGCCCACCTCTCCCGCTCTTAGCGAGAGGGCCTCGGTCATATATGGGGAGATCACCCCCAGGGCAGCAACTTCATATGTTTTGCCACTTGACATCATCTTTATTATGTCACCGCGGCTTATCTGACCTGAGACCACCCGAATGTATGAAATGGCACCCTGGTAAGGATCGAAGTAAGAGTCGAAAATCAGGGCTTGCAACGGATCATTTTCATCACCACGGGGAGCGGGGACACGAGCCACAATGGCTTCCAGGACCTCATCCACGCCCAGGCCGGTTTTGGCCGAAATCGAGATGATTTCTTCACCGGCTAGCCCAAGTACATCTTCCATCTCACCTTTGACCTTTTCGGGATCGGCGCCAGGCAAGTCGATTTTGTTGATTATGCCGATGATCTCCAAATCCTGGTCCATAGCCATATAAACATTGGCCAGGGTTTGTGCTTCAATGCCCTGGGAAGCATCCACCACCAGCAAGGCGCCTTCACAGGCCGCCAAACTGCGTGACACTTCATAGGAAAAGTCCACATGTCCCGGAGTGTCTATCAAATTAAGGATATAGGTCTGCCCATTTCTGGCCTGGTACTTGAGTCGAACCGGCTGTAGTTTAATGGTGATGCCTTTTTCCCTTTCCAGGTCCATCTTATCCAGGAATTGCTCACGCATTTCCCGTCCGCTCAGGGTGCCGGTAACCTGCAACAGACGATCGGCCAGGGTTGATTTGCCGTGGTCGATATGGGCTATAATACTGAAATTGCGAATATGGTCCGATGACAAATAAGTGCCCTCCAAATAGTAATCAGCTAAATACCGCCTAGATTATAACCGATTATTACGTCGTGATGCAATTCCATCCTGTTCCGTACAGACCGGGCTCTCCCCGATCAGCCGCTGGAATTGAGCCTTTTCACCATGAAAGCCAGGCAAGAGGCAAGCCTATGGCATCAGCACATTAAACAGGCCATTATGATCCGTATAGCCGGTGGCTTCTTTGCGGGTCTCGTCTCCTGATCAGGCATGATACTGGAAGACAACATATCAGTGCACCAGGCAGTAAAAAAGGAGGCCCTTTCCTGGCCCCGCAGATGCTTCTGCTATTAATGGGCAGGCAGCCACTGCTGTTGGCAATGCCGCCAAAAACTTTGCACATAAAGACGGCAACGGGCAGCTTCTTTGTGCAGGCGGGCTTGTCCATCCTTCAGTGTGTCTTCATTAAAGTGATAGGTGTTGCCCAGGGCTTCAATACACGCTTCATACCCTTCAATGCGTATGGCAATGACAGGGCCTTGATTATTCATGGTCAGATCATTGATGCCCTGGTTGCTGATGTTTAATCCAGCCGCAACCAGCATTATCAAAATGCTTATTGAAAACAGGCCCAGCATGAATCTCATCGCTTTCATGATCCTTCCTGTTTCATTACTTCTGCCAGCACATCGCTGAAAAGCTCGGCTGCATAGCGGGCTTCGGCCAGGGAGTTGAGATCATACCCGATTTCCAGCAACAGGGCTCGTTGATGATACTCCTGATTATACGTGCCTGCCTTGGTGCGCACCCCTTTGATCAAACCCGGATATTTAGCCTCTCCGGCCTGATAAAGCGCCTGGGCGAAAGCCAGGTTCTTTTTCCAATGAGGGTGCGGTTTACGTTCATCGGTTCCTACTATAATGAGGATCGGTGCACATTTCTTGCCGTTGATTATAACCGTCTCGCTTTCTTTGGCCCCGGGGATGCTGTCGCGGTGAACATCAAAGACAGCCGCTACCGACTGATGGCTGGCCAGGAAACCCTTTATAGTATTCCGCGACTTGGTGTAGCTTATCAGGTAGTCAGGCCAATCATGAATGGTGTCGATGAATTCGCTATCCATGCCGGCCTCACGAAGTTCTTTGCCCAGATACTGTGCCACTTGATTGACGAGGCCCCTTTTTCCATCCACCCTGGCCTTGCCTTGATCGGGAATATAGGTTTCCGCACTGTGGGTGCAGTATAACAGAATTTTGCCGCCGCGCAGCTCTGCCACCGGTTTGACCGCTTCCAGCGGTTCCTCGGGCATATCTTCCCTTAAGGGCGCCTCATCCTCAAATTCTATAAAACTTTCTTCCTCTGCCGGGCTGGTATAAGCCAGGGCTTGAATACTGGCAGTTAGAAGGGTTTGGGGAAAGATTTCGTCCAGGTATTCGGGATCAAATATGTGCAAATTTTCTTCTCCCGGAAGGAAACTGCTGTCCAGGAACAATTTGAATGCCAGGTTTTCGTCAATAACGATGCGGCTGAAGGGAGCCAGATATTGCGTGGGGAACTGCTCTGTACCAGGCAGGCTGAACTGTTGAAAGCTGCCTGTAACCCCTGCCAGCATAATGACCAAAAATAATTGCACCAGAAATACACTTTTTATCAATGACATAATCCCCCGACGTTTCATGGATCTCACCTCCCATTCTTATTAAATTTATTTTTATGGGATAGAGACTAGAACCTGAATTCAATACTTGTCGGGGGAAAGATGCAAAAATAACCGTCAAGTCATTGCAATTTATATACCGTAATGCTATAGTATTCCTGTTAGTCTGATCCATAAGGAGGTGAAGAGGTGGCAAAAAGCAAAACCCCGGCCAAGAGGGCAAGACGGGCTGAAGCCAATCGCCTGAGAAACAAAGCCAATAAGAGCAGGTTAAAAACGGCTGTTAAACAATATGAGGAAGCATTACAGGGCGGCGACCAGCAAAAAGCTCAGGAGAGCCTGATAGCGGCAACCTCCCTTATCGATAGAAACGTTTCCAAGGGTATCCTGCACAGAAACACGGCAGCCAGAAGAAAGTCAGCCCTGGCAAAACGCGTTAACGGAGTAGCAAAATAAACAAAAAACCTGTCAAATGGACAGGTTTTTTTATCTGTATCATTATGATCTTTTCAGGGTAGTCAAAAACGCTCGCTGCATATGGCTATAATCAAAGCCTCCATGAGGATTTCTCCGTCACGGCTGCGACTTTTAAGACTTATATCTGTTTTGAGGAACAGATTAAAAAAGTATTCCAACTCCGCCCAACTGAACTTGCTGGCACAGGTCACCATTTTCCTCACCGCAAAATCCCGAGCTCCGGTTTTTTTGACTATCTCCTGCCGGCTCAGCCCTTGCGCAGAATAATCCTTGACTTTGCCCAATAACGCAAATTGCCTGACCATCATGTATAAGAAAAAGGTAGGGTGCCCGCCCTGGCGCAACAGTTGATAATAGAACTGCAGTGCTTCCCGGACCTGCCTGTTCAGCAGAGCATCGGTCAGCTTGAAAACACTGGTTTCCGCTTGTTGATCAAGTTCCCCCATAACATCCTGCTCAGATATGCTGGCCCCATCACATTGCAGGCTTAATTTCTGCATCATCTGCTGCAAGTAATACATATCCTGCCCGCTTCTGGCCAGCAGCTTTACTGCCTGCGGGGTTATCGGTTGTCGCAGCTGAGCAGCCTGATCTTTCAGCCAGACTTCCATATCCCCGGTATTTGGTCTCACACAGGCAATCTTACGCAGTCGGGAGGACAGCTTTTTCATCAAAGGATGTGCAGAAACATCTTCGTCACTGGTGAAGATGACAACCTGGCCGAGCAGGGGTTCACTAAGAAAATCAGCCAGGGCATTAAAGAGCTGCTGCGTTTTGCCTGCCTTGCGGCGGGTTTTGACCAGCCATTGCGGCCTGTGGATCACCGCCACGCGCTCTAAGGCAAACAGCGGGCTGAAATCCAGCTGCTCCAGTATCTGCTGCGGGGTTGATTCATCGGCGTCAATAAAAACCAGCTCTGGATCGGTGCCGCTGCTGTCGCGCAGAGCCGCCTGCACACGCTCGATTTCTCTATCGACCAGGTAGCGTTCCTGACCATGGATAAGAATGAGTTGGTCTGTTGACATAGCACAGGTCTCCTTCTATGTTCTGCCTTTGGGGGAAAGCCTACAAAATCATCATACCATAAGCATTCCGAACCGTAATGTGATAATTTATATATAGATCACATAGATTATAATGGGGTAAATTCGGCTTTTTCAGGCATTTCATTTTGGGAGCCGGGACGGGGGGTATGATCTTGTCGCATTATGATGTCATAATAATAGGCGCAGGTCCGGCCGGTATATTTACCGCCCTGGAATTGAGCCGTCATCCTGACCTGAAGATTTTATTATTGGATAAGGGCAAAAAGGTCAGTCAACGCCATTGCTTAATCGGGAATGGTTTTGATACCTGTCAGAACTGCCCGATATGTTCCATAATGAGCGGCTGGGGGGGTGCGGGAGCCTTTTCAGACGGCAAATTGACCCTTACCAGCGAATTCGGCGGCTGGCTGGAGGGCTACATCGGCAAAAGCCGTCTGGAAGCCTTAATTGAATATGTCGATGGTCTGTATGTGCACTACGGGGCCCCGCAACGGGTATTCGGGCAGGATGACCACCGGACTGGGGAAATAGCGAGAAACCTGGCTAAAGCCGGTTTAAAACTGATCCCCGCCCGGATTCGGCACATGGGCACTGAAAATACCAAACAGGTATTGACTGCCATGTATCAGTATTTGGAATCACGGGTGGATATAAAGACCGGGATGACCATAGAACAAATCCTGACCGATGCCGGCCGGGTGATTGGAGTCCGCAGTGCTGCAGAGAGCTATTATGCTCCATTTGTGGTGGCTGCTCCGGGCCGTGAAGGGGCACAGTGGTTTTCTCAACAGGCCCGGGATTTAAATATTGCTATGTATAATAATCAGGTGGATATCGGGGTGCGGGTTGAAGTCCCGGCGGTCGCGATGCAAGAAGTGACAGCATCGGTCTGGGAGCCTAAAATCCTGTTTAATACCAGGACCTTTGATGATACAGTAAGGACCTTTTGCGTAAATCCGAACGGTCATGTGGTCATGGAAAACACCAATGGTATTATTACCGTCAATGGCCATTCCTATGCCAACAGTCAAAGCGACAATACCAATTTTGCCCTGCTGATGAGCCAGGAATTTACCGAACCTTTTGACAGGCCTCTTCTCTATGGACGGTGCATCGCCAGCCTGGCCAACATGCTCAGCGGTAATATCATTATCCAGCGTTACGGTGATTTGAAACGAGGCCGCCGCTCCACGCCCCAACGCCTGGCTCGTGGCCTGGTAACCCCCACCCTGAAGGGAGCGGTGCCCGGTGATTTATCACTGGTCCTGCCGCATCGCTATATGATAGGAATCATGGAATGCCTGGAAGCTCTGGAACAAGTCTTTCCGGGGGTGGCCTCTGATCATACCCTGTTGTATGGGGTGGAGGCCAAGTTCTATTCTGCCCGCCCCCAACTGAATGATGAGCTGCAGACCCCTATTGAAGGCTTGTGGGCTATCGGCGACGGCGCCGGTGTGACACGGGGACTGATTCAGGCCAGTGTTTCTGGAGTAATTGCTGCTCAAGCCATATTAGCGCAATGCAAACTGGATAAACCGTTATGAAACGGCCTTCCTTGACACCTCTGTTACTCCGGGTCGGCATAATAATGAAATGCCCCACTACAGGGGATTGCAAGTGGTATGGTATAAATGGAAAATGGCCCGGCATATTATCAGAAATATAGCCCCTGCCAGCGCAGCCAGGCCCACAGGCGTTTGACCAAGGTTCCTTTCCAGATCAGCAGCAATACCGGAGTGCTGCGCCCTGGTTGTAATTCTTGCCACAAAGAGCTCCAAAAAACCAAAAACAAACCGACAGAAAGCAATTCTGAGAGGGCAAAGGCCAGCCACACTCCCATTAAGCCGCAGGCAGACGGGAGCCAAATCAAACCCGGCAGGAAAAACAGCACCTGGCGGCCCAGTGACAGCCACATCGCCGCCATCCCCTTGCCAATGGCCTGCAAAACCGTGCTGAGAATAATGACCGGCCCCACCAGAGGCAGGAACAGGGTGCCCAGGTGCAGAGCGCTGATAGTAATAGCAGTCAGGTGGGCATCCCGGGAAAAGAATCCCACTATCCACTCTGGATAAAGCTGCATACCCAACCAGCCCAGGCTCATGATCAGCAAGGCCAGGGCCGAAGCCTTTACCAGCACCTCTTTGACCCGCTCCAATCGCCCTGCTCCGAAAGCAAAGGAGGCAATCGGCATAGTGCCCTGCAAAAGTCCCCCTACTGGCATGAAAACCAGTGAACGAATACGCAGGAATACGCCTAAGGCCGCCACCGCTTCATAGCTATAAAAGGCCAGGGTCCTATTGATGAAAACAATAATCAACACCCCGACCAATTCCATTACCAGAGCCGGAAACCCTACCTTATATATGGCCAGGATAATGCGCGGCCTGGCTCGAAAATGACTTATCGACCAGCTCAAATAAGTCTTTTTATATATGACAAATGCAATCATAAGGGCCAAACTGACCAATTGCGCCAGCAACCCCGCCCAGGCCGCTCCGTTTAATCCCAGGGCGGGGATCAGCCCCACCCCGAAGATAAAAACCGGATCTAAAGCGACATTGAATATGATACCCAGCAGGCTGGCTGCTACCGGTAGCACCGTTTCCCCTTCGCCTTGCAGGATGTTGCCCAATACTATTTGGACCAGTGCGAAAAGCGATCCCGGCAAGGCAATACTTAAATAGCCTTTACTGAGGGTCAGGGTTTCCGGGGTGCAGCCAAAGAGCAACAATAATTCATCCTGATAGTGATAGCCGAGCCAGAGAAAAAGCACGCTGTAGGCCAGGGTTATGGCTACACCGTGCCAGGCGATATTGTCGGCATGTTTATATTCCTCGGAACCCAGCACCCGGCCAATCAGGGAACAAAGGCCCGTCCCGGTGGCAGCAGCAATGGAAATAATCAAAACCTGCACCGGCAGGCAAAATGTTAAAGCTGCCAAAGCTGCTGCACCCAGGCGAGCTACAAAATAGGTGTCAGCCAGGCTGAAGGCCCCATACAGAACCATCCCGCCCATGGCCGGGCAGGATAGGCGCAAGAGCAGCACGCCGACTTTATTTTGCAGCAGATCAGCAGGTTGAATGTGCATCGCCCCCCTGCCTAAAAGCTATGAAAGCAGGGCGAAGAATAGTATTATGGAATCAATACTCCGAAAGGAGCTTTATTATGGCGCTTTTGATAAAAAATGGCCTGCTGGTCACCATGAACCCGCAAAGAGAGATTGGCCAGGCGGATATTTATATTAAAAAAGACCGGATTATCAACATTGCGGCCCACATCGATTCTACCGATGCTCAAGTGATTGATGCAACCGGCAAGTTGGTTATTCCCGGCTTAATACAGACCCATGTGCACCTTTGTCAGGCTTTGTTCCGCGGTATGGCTGACGATATGGAGCTGTTGGATTGGCTTAAAAAGCGCATCTGGCCCCTGGAAGGCGCCCATGACAAAGATTCGCTTTATTATTCGGCCCTGCTGGGCTGCGCCGAACTGCTCCGCGGGGGCACTACCGGCATCATTGACATGGGCACCGTTCGTCATACCGAGATGATTTTCCAGGCCGCTCTGCAGGCCGGGCTGCGCTACCTGGGCGGAAAATGTTTGATGGACTGTGGCGAAGAGTTGCCGGAGACCCTGCGGGATGATCCTCAGGCCGCTATTGATGAAAGCATGGCCTTATACCAGCGCTTCAACGGCCTTTATGACAACCGCATCCGCTACTGTTTCTGTCCTCGTTTTGCGGTTTCCTGCAGTGATCGGCTCTTGCAGCAGGTAGCCCGCATCGCCGCTGCCAGTAACATCCCGGTGCATACCCATGCCTCTGAAAGCCGAGCCGAAGTGCTGCTGGTAGAACGAGAACGCGGCCTGCCCAATGTGCTTTATCTGGACAAATTGGGCCTGTGCAGCCCTAATCTTATCCTGGCTCATTGCATTCACCTGCTTGACAGTGAAAAAGATCTGCTGGCTCAGAGCGGGACCCATATCGCCCATTGCCCGGGATCAAATCTAAAGCTGGCTTCCGGCATTGCTCCCATTCCCGATCTCCTGGCCAGGGGGGCTAAAGTTTCCCTGGGCGCCGACGGCGCTCCCTGCAACAACCTCCTGAGTATGTTTAACGAGATGCACCTGGCTGCGCTGATTCAAAAGCCGCAGCATGGCCCCACGGCCATGCCGGCGGAAACAGTATTTGCCATGGCTACCCTGGGTGGCGCCAGGGCCATGGGAATGGCTGATCAGATCGGCAGCCTGGAAGTGGGCAAAAAGGCTGACCTGGCCATTGTGTCCCTGGATGGGTGGCATCACTATCCGCCCCGGGGCGCCGGTGTCTATGCACACCTGGTCTATCAAGCCCTGGCCACGGATGTTTGCGCTACCATAGTCGATGGGCGGGTGTTAATGGAGCAGGGGCAGCTTCATACTATCCCCGAAGCCGAGGTTAAAGCCAATGCCAGTTTAGCCCTGGCCAGGGTGCGGCAGCGCTGCGGGTTATAGGCAGGCAAAGAGCAATCCAGGGGCAGCCTCTATTTGAAGGTTTTGATTTTTATTGTTTGGCCGTCACTATGCATGGTTATGGCTCCATGCTGATCGGTCCGCAATAACCTGGCCTTGCCCCGGGCTATATCCTGTAAAACCTCCTGGTGAGGATGCCCAAACATATTATTGGCTCCCGCCGAAATAATGACCCACTCCGCCTGCCGGCCCAATGCAGAAAACCAGGCATAGCGACTGCCATGATGAGGCGCCTTGACTACCAGGCTCCTTTCCCTGTATTGACGCCACACCTGCTCCAGGTTCTCCCGGCTCTGGTCCCCGGTAAGCAGAGCCGTGAAGTTGCCAAACCGGCAGTGCAGCACCAGGGACTGATCATTTAATGGGAGCGTACTGGGTAGAGCCCCCTTGGGGTACCACACTTCAAGTTTGAGATCATCAATTTTCAGGATTTGGCCCTGCTGTAAAGCGACTACCTCACTGCCTTGCTGTCTGGCCAGTCCAAGCAGGTTTTGCGCCTCAGGCTCTTGCATGGAAACGGCTGCCAGACCTACATGATCCACCTTACGGTCAGCCATAACCTCTTCCAATCCTTTGATATGGTCCACATCCGCATGGGTGTTGATAACCATAAACAGCCGGTTTACCCCCAAATGGTTTAGAAGAGGCAACACTTTGCGGCGGCCAATATCGCTGAACATACTCCCCCCGCCGTCAATAAGGATAAAGCGATTATGCGGACTTTTGATTAAAATACTGTCCCCTTGTCCGACATCGATAACGGTGAGCCAAACCTCATTTTTATGCAGCCACCAGGGCGGTACAAGCAGCATCAATACGGCCAGCCCCATCAGCAGCACAGGCATTTTGAGACGGGCCGGACTGGCCTGATGCTGCAATCCCCACAGCAGCCAGAGCAGACCGACAAAATATGCAACGATGAAAAAAAGCGGTGGGGTGGCAACAATCCAGTAGGCCAGGGGCAGGCTTTTGCAGACAGCATTGATCCATAACAGCAAACGGGCACAGATCCCGGTGGGAATAAGCAGCAGGGCCGCCAGGGCCGGACAGGGCAGAACCAGCAATAACGCCGCAAAACCAAGAATAACGATCCCCCCCGCCACGTAGGTGACCAGTAAATTGCTGAGTAGGGAGACTGGTGTAATAAGGTGGAAATAATAGGCAATCAACGGCAAAACCGCCAGTTGAGCACAAATAGGCACCAATACCAGGTCCCAACAGCGGTTCTCATAATGCAGAAATTTCTTAATGGCGGGATACAAGGCTACCAATCCCCAGGTAGCCAGAAAGGACAACTGAAAAGAAATGGTGAACAAGGCGCATGGATCCATTACCAGTATAACCAGAGCAGCCAGTCCCAGCCCATTGGTGGGGAGGTGACCTCTGCCCAGGTAAACAGCCAACAGCGATAAACTGGCCATGATGAAGGCACGCTGCACCGACACCGGCCAACCGGTCAGACTGCTGTATAGAAAGATCAAGGCCATAGTGGTAAAGAAACCGGCCCGGCGAGACAGTCCTCCTATCCTATTGATCAAGACGGCAAATATCACAATAAAGCCTATGTTGAGGCCGGAAACGGCAAAGAGATGGACCAGGCCGGTCTTTTGGAAATCCTGGTAGAGGTCCTCATCCAGGTTGTCAATGATGCCTAAAACCATACCCAGGGTGAGTGCCGCCTCCTGTGGCGGCAGTACTTGGCGGGTTTTTTCCACCATGCGGCTGCGCAGCAGCGGGGCCAGGCGGGACAGGCCGGTTGGTGCGATTTGCACCTGTAAATCGATTTGATCTTGCACCTGGAGCAGGTAATAGATATGATGCCTGGCCAGGTAACGGGGATAATCGAATTCTCCGGGGTTGCCTGGTTCTGACGGTTTTTTAAGGGATCCGCGCAGTTGAACAGCTGTACCCGGTTGAAGACTGACCTCAAAGTTGCAGAAGACCTGCAATCGCTTCAAGTAGGGGCTGTCCTGTTCTGTCTTCACCACAAAACTGCTGCGCTCTTCCTGGACCCGGGGATAGCCCAGGACGGTTCCAGATATTAAGATATCATCCTGTGGTGACATATGCGGAGCCAGAGGTAATTGATGCCAGCTGGCATATCCCCAGCCTAAGGCTACTATCAGCAGGGCGGCGATGATATCGGTGCGATACGGGGAGAGCCGCCAATACAGCAGCGCTGCGGTGAGGCCCACTACCAGCCCGGTCACCCAGCAGGGTATATAGACCAAAGTGATACCTGTGGCAAAACAAAGGGCATTCATCAACCAGGAGCGGGTTAATGCCTGTTCCATCACTTGATCATCAGGCGAAAATCAACTTCTTCAGTAGACTGATATTTGGTCCTTAATGGCTTCATAGCGTTTTTCTCCTATCCCGCCGACCTTTTTAATGTCCTCAATTTTCTTAAACGGGCCATTGGCAACACGATAATCCACAATTCGCTGCGCCAGACCCATGCCGATGCCATCCAGCCCGGCATCCAATTCTGCGGCTGTAGCCCGGTTAATGTTAATCTTAGCGTTAATGCCCGGCGCAGCTATTCCCTGGCCCTGTTCTGCCGCCATGGCCTGAAGATCCGGCACCAGGATGCTCTCACCATCAATAAGTTCTCTGGCCATACCCAGATAGCGCAGGTCCGCACCGGGAAGCGGCCCAGCCAGAGCCAGGGCCTGATGCACCCGGTCCCCCTGCTGCAAGCGGTATACCCCGGGTGTGCTTACTGCACCTCCCACATAGACCTGTATTTCCTTGGACCCTTTATCATCGCTTATGACCAGGGTTGTGGAATCTGGCAATGATACGCTCGGCATCAGCGTGGAGGCGTGGCGATGCTGCATAGCATAGCTTACCGCCACAGCAATGAAAACCAGCACCACCGCCAATCCAATCAGATAACGCCTATCGACATTCACGCCCCCACCCCCTGCTGTAATTTTAGCTTATCTTGCAAATTTATCCAAATATTGTTATTATTTCTATCATACTGGGCTAAAACAGAGGAACCAGGCAGGGGGACGGCAGTCTGAATGAAAGCTCCCAAATCGTCAAGCTGACGCCCCTGAATGGAGGGATGGTCTGAAATATTCAACCAAATTTCTGGGTTTATCCCAAAAACCAACCGGAAACTGGGCCGTAAATAGCGCTTTCGAAAAGTACAATATGGTTTTAACACAGAGAGACGGGGTGGTTGATAATCGCAGAACTATTGTAAAGTGACAATATCTAGAACTACAACAAATGCCCTTCGCAGTCTGTTGACTTTGCGCGTTTATTATCATATAATGGCTATTGTCAAACAATAGTATCAGCAAAGGCTAGGAACCGGAGCAGTAAGCCGGCATTCCGCAGAGAGCCGCCGTTTGGTGTAAGGCGGCAGCAGCCGGTTGAACTCGCCGGGGAGCTGCACAGGCGACAAGCCTGTGACGCAACCTTCGTTACAGGTTGAAGTGGACAGACGTGGGGCTATGGCGCAGTTGGGAGCGCGCTTGAATGGCATTCAAGAGGTCGGGGGTTCGAATCCCCCTAGCTCCACCATAATTATATGCAGATCTGTCAACAAGGGTGGTACCGCGGGAACTCTGCTCTCGTCCCTCATGGGATGAGGGCTTTTTTAGTTGAATTGACAGCCAGGAGGTTTGAGTCAATGGAAAATAGATACGACTTTAATGAAATTGAGGCCAAATGGCAGCACTACTGGGAAGAGCATGGTTTTTACAAGGTCGCTGAAGACCCCAATCGGCCCAAATACTATGATTTGGAGATGTTCCCCTATCCTTCCGGCAATCTCCATATGGGACATGTCCGCAATTATGCCATAGGTGATGTGGTGGCCCGCTTTAAGACTATGAACGGTTTCAATGTCCTGCATCCTATGGGCTGGGATGCTTTTGGCCTGCCGGCTGAAAACGCCGCTATTAAAAACGCTACCCACCCCGCTATCTGGACCTCTGCCAATATTGAGAACATGAAACGGCAGTTGAAAACCATGGGCATCAGTTATGATTGGGATCGGGAACTGGCCACCAGCAGACCGGACTACTACAAGTTTACACAATGGATGTTTTTGAAGCTTTATGAACATGGTCTGGCTTATAAAAAGAAATCCGCCGTCAACTGGTGCCCCTCCTGTCAAACCGTCCTGGCCAATGAACAGGTGGTGGATGGCGCTTGTGAGCGCTGTGAAACCCGAGTGGATAAGAAACAGCTGGAGCAGTGGTTTTTTAAGATTACTGATTATGCAGAGCGCCTTTTAGATGACCTGGAGCAGTTGCCGGGCTGGCCGGAAAAGGTTAAGATCATGCAGCGCAACTGGATCGGCCGCAGCGAAGGCTGTCAGTTCGATATGAAAATTGCCGGTACTGATGAAACCATCCCGGTCTTTACTACCCGCCCGGATACGGTATTCGGGGTCACCTACATGGTGATGGCGCCTGAGCATCCCCTGGTAGAAAAGATAGCGCAAAACACGCCCCAGGCTGAGGCTGTAAAAGGGTTCATACTGAAAATGAAACATGTCAGCGACATCGCCCGCACCTCCACCGAAGCCGAAAAGGAGGGCGTATTTACCGGAGCTTATGCCGTTAATCCCATGAATGGCGAAGAAGTTCCCATATGGGTGGCCAACTATGTCTTGATGGATTATGGCACCGGTGCTATTATGGCGGTTCCTGCCCATGATCAACGCGATTTTGAATTTGCCCGCAAATATGATCTGCCCGTACGGGTGGTGATTCAGGGCGAAGATACCCCTTCCGATGGAGCAGCTTTAACAGAAGCCTACACCGGGGAGGGACATATGATCAATTCCGGGGTGTTTGACGGACTCAGTGTGGAGGCTGGCAAAGCCGCAGTGATATCTTATATGGAACAAAACAACATTGGTAATGGTGCCATCAACTACCGCCTGCGGGATTGGCTGATTTCCCGGCAGCGTTATTGGGGCGCTCCCATTCCCATCATATACTGCCCGGATTGCGGAACGGTACCGGTCCCCGAACAAGATCTGCCTGTAGTGCTGCCTGAAGATGTGGAGTTCAGGCCGTCGGGTGAATCACCCCTGAACTATGTGAGTTCCTTTTATACCGCCGCCTGTCCCAATTGCGGGCAGGAAGGCCGCCGTGAAACCGACACCATGGACACCTTTGTCTGTTCATCCTGGTATTTTGACCGCTTCTGCAGTCCAGGGGAAACAGAACAGCCCTTCAGTAAAGCGGCGGCGGATTACTGGATGCCGGTGGATCAATATATCGGCGGGGTCGAGCATGCCATTCTGCATCTGATGTATGCCCGTTTCTTCACCAAGTTTCTCTATGACATCAAATGGCTGTCCTGCCAGGAACCGTTTACCAACCTGCTCACCCAGGGCATGGTTTTAAAAGACGGCGCTAAAATGTCGAAATCCAAAGGCAATGTGGTCAGCCCGGAAGATATCATTAACACCTATGGCGCTGATACAGCCCGTTTATTTATCCTCTTCGCTTCCCCGCCGGAACGCGACCTGGAATGGAACGATAAGGGCGTGGAAGGGGCTTATCGATTCTTAAACCGGGTCTGGCGCCTGGCTGGAGATTACGCCCCCTTGCTGCGCAGCCATGCCGGAGCAGATGCGCCCATGGATGATGCGGCCTGCCAACTGCAATTTAAAACCCATGCAACCATTAAAAAGGTTACAGAGGATATTGAAGCACGCTTCAATTTCAATACCGCTATAAGCGCCATAATGGAGCTGTCGAATATGCTGGGCTCATACCGCGAGCAAGCTGCGCCCCATCCGGGCGTCGTCAAAGAGGCCCTGGAATCCTTATTGTTGCTATTAAGCCCCTTTTCGCCGCATATAGCCGAGGAATTATGGCAGATGATCGGTCATGAGGAAAGCATCTGCCTGCAACCCTGGCCACAATATGATGAAAAAGCCCTGCTTCAGGATGAAGTGGAAATGGTGATACAGATTAATGGCAAGGTCAGGGACCGCATCATGGTAGGCGTGGGCAGCAGCGAGGAAGCGGTCCGCGAGCAGTCCATGAACAACCCCCGGGTAAAGGAACAGCTTGCCGGCAAAACGGTTCATAAATTTATCGTTGTGCCCGGCAAACTTATCAATATCGTGGTCAAATAAGGGGTATATAAGCCATGTGGTATGTTTTCCACACCGACTGGGGATGGTCTGCTTATCAAGAGAACGACGGGCTTCTGCAACAGCTTATACTGCCGCTGGAGGTTTCCAGGCATGAATTCCTGAGCCGCCATGCGCTGATACCGACCGATACGGAAATACTGACGCGGCCGGTGGCCGGTTTGGCCGCGCAGATTCAGGCTTATTTTTCGGGGAAAATCATATTGCGCTGGGAGGCTAATCTAAACCTGCGCAGGTTCTCCCCTTTTGCCCGGGGAATATTGGAGCTGGCGGCAGCCATACCTTACGGAGAAACCAGAACATACGGTCAACTGGCTGGAAGAGCCGGCTCTCCCGGCGCCGCACGTGCGGTGGGTCGCGTGATGGCATCCAATCCGTTTCCACTGGTGGTGCCCTGCCATCGGGTGGTGGCGGTCAACGGTCCGGCCGGTTTTTCCGCACCGGGTGGCGTCACTTATAAACAAGCTCTGCTGGAACTGGAGCAAAAAGGCCTGGCGGCTCATTGATTTGAGCCATCAGGCCTTGCGTATCTTTACCGTATCCTTGCCCTTTTATTCCACCCGCTCCAGGGTGACCTGGTGGGCATCTCCCCACAGATTTTCCAGGTTGTAATATTCCCGCTCTTCCTGGCGGAAGACATGAAAGAGGATACAGCCGTAGTCCAATACCACCCATATTCCTTCCTTGTGCCCTTCGCGGCGCAGCGGCATTATCCCTTCCGCCGCCAGCCTATCCTCAACCTGTTCAGCAATGCTTTTTACCTGCAGTATATTGCGCCCGGCAGCAATTATAAAGTAATCTGCAACCACGGTCAAATGGTTTACATCCAATACCACCACATCCAGGGCTTTTTCTTCCCAGCAAGCCTCAGCAATCTGTTGAACCATCTGCTCCATTGTCAGCAATCATAATCCCCCTTATTCTGTTCCCAAGCTTAGGCCAAATCCTTCATCTTCCCGAATAAGCGTAAATACTGGTTTCTTACCTCGACAGTACGAGGATGCAGCAAGCGCCCCCGTTCAATACAGTACTTGATGGTGGTTTCCAAACCGAGCAGCATACCGGAATCCAGGTTGCGCATAGCCAGGCAGCGCAGCCTCTCCATGCCGGGATAATCCCGCCCCGGCTCAACCATGTCGGCCAGGTAAACAATCTTGTCCAGAGCATTCATATCCAGAGCGCCCAGGGTGTGAGTGCTCACCGCATGCAGCAATTCATTATCATCAATATCCAGTTCTTCGGCCAGCAGGAAAGCCCCTACCGGGCCATGCAAGAGGTCGGGAACCTCACGGTCAATAGGCGTCAAAACCATGCCGAATTCCTCGGCCAAATCGATTAAGTCCTGTCCGGAGATGCCCTTGCCATAATCATGCAGCAACCCGGTCAGGTAAGCCTGTTCTTCATCCAGTCCATATTGGGCCGCCATCTCCCGAGCAGTACTGGCCACATGTAGGCAATGTTTGAAGCGGCTTCGCGATAATTTGAAGCGGATAATCTCCAGGGCTTCCTTGGGAGTGATCATCATGTCATTCCCCCTCGATAGAGGTTGTTTTGGAATATATATTGTTCCACCTGGTCCGGGAGCAGATACTTGATGGTCTTTTTGCCGGCAACCCGCTGGCGAATATCGGTTGATGAAATATCCAAAGCTGGAATCTCCACCTGTTTCATATGCTGCCACCACTCATCCGGCAGAGCGGCCAAAACCGGGTGGCTGCGCTGAATAATAAAATTGGGGCGGGTTACTACAATAAAGCGGCATAACACCGTCAATTGCAGATAATCTTTCCAGGTATCAATGGTCAGCAAGGCATCAGCGCCCATTATAAAATAAATCCTACTATTGGGAAAAACAGACTGCAAACAGCGAATGGTGTCAATGGTATAAGAAAACCCCGGGCGCCGCACTTCCAGCGAGGAAAGCTCAAAAGCCGGGTTGTCTGCAATAGCCAGTTGCAGCATACGGCAGCGGTGCTCCCATTCACTTACCTCTGTGACATCTTTGTGAGGCGGGGTGCCTGCCGGAATAAAGATAACTTTATCGATGCCCACTTCCACCCGGGCATGCTCTGCCGCAATCAGGTGCCCATAATGGACCGGGTCAAAAGTCCCCCCCATGACTGCCAGCTTGGTGCCTGCATACAATCTGCACTGTCCCCCCTGTCAGGGCCGGCTTCACCTCTATAACAGTTAGCCAGGTCTTTTAGCACAATTAAATCTAAGGTAAATGATACCTGTCATATGGTAAAATTGCAAACCGCATCCTCTCGGCGCACAGCCTGTTTGGGCAGCAGTATGATTCATATTTGGTCATGGAATAATCCCCCATAAAGTAGAAGGTTTAATTGCTTACCCTGTCAATTTATGGGGGAGCATATTATAACCGACAGCCTCATGCCAAATATAAACGCGAGGAAAACGTTTATGCAATTAATTTATGATGCCCCTGCAAAAGGTATAATCCACAAGTTTGAATGCATAAATATTGGTCGCTCACCTTCGCATGGGCAACACCATCTGCTGTAAATCTGGTGCCTATTACTCTGTCGGCTTGGCGTTAAACTCTCCCGCACTCTCTTTAAGCGCTGCAAAAACCCCGCCCAAGCCGGCTAAATCGCCTGGAATAATCAGCTTGGTGGCCTGGCCTTGGGCCATGCTCTTTAAAGTCTCCAGAGACTTCAAGGAAAGCACCTTCTGGTCCGGCGCAGCTTCGCGCAGCATCACCAGACTGTCCGCAAAAGCCCTTTGCACATTGAGAATAGCCTGGGCCTCGCCTTCAGCACTGAGGATTTGTGCCTGGCGATGCCCCTCGGCCTCGCGGATGGCTGCTTCCCGCACCGCTTCAGCCTTCAGGATGGCCGCTTGTTTCATGCCTTCCGCCTCCAGAATGGCTGCGGTTTTCTGGCCTTCCGCCAGCAGAATGGCTTCACGTTTTTCGCGTTCGGCGCGCATCTGCTTTTCCATGGCGTTTTGAATATCCTTCGGAGGCAGTATATTTTTCAATTCCACCCGGTTTACCTTGATGCCCCACTTGTCAGTGGCTTCATCCAGAATAACCCTCAGCTTGCTGTTGACCAGGTCCCTGGAGGTCAAGGTCTGGTCCAGCTCCAGGTCGCCGACAATATTCCTCAAGGTGGTGGCAGTGAGATTCTCAATGGCCATGGTGGGATTGGCAATCTCATAGATGAAACTAAAGGGGTCGGTAACCTGATAATAGATTACGGTATCAATCATCATGGTCACATTGTCTTTGGTGATGACCGGCTGCGGCGGAAAATCCACCACCTGTTCGCGCAAATCCACTACGGCGCGAAATTTGTCAATCAGCGGGATAATGACATTGATGCCCTGCTCGGCCAACTTGTGAAATCTCCCCAGCCGCTCCACCACCGCTACGGTGGACTGGCGAATAATGCGAATCGAGGAAAATAATAGGGTTACCACCACTATCACCAGCAACAGGTTAACAAATATCTGCACTTGCATCGCTCCTTTCTTGTGAGCCCAGACCCGATTTTACTGCATAAGCAACCATTAAAGGCTTAAAAATGATGATTATAGCTTTTTGGGGGAAAAGCGCCCTTCATAATCATAATAACCCTGTTATGCATCAAATGTTTTTGCCACTGAAATCAAGCTTTAATTCTCACTCCTCCAAGATTTCCTTTGCCTGGCTGCAATAACTGAATAGCGGTGGTGCCTGTCATCAAAGTTAAAGTTACTGCTCGGAGGCTTTCTCCACCACCAACTTGACTCCTTGCACGGCGACCACCTGAATGCGAACATCCGGGTCCAGGTTTTCCTGCGCAGACGCTGTCCAAATCTCACCGTTCACCTTAACCTGGCCATACTCCAGAGGGGAGATCGCTTTGGTTACCACCCCGTGCTGACCAATGACAGCCTTCATATTGCTGGGGGTATCGTTAGTCTTGAAAAACTTCAAGGCCAGCGGGCGGGTAAAAACCAGGAAAGCCAGGGTAAACACTGAAAAGATCAGGAGCTGCGCCTCCAAGCCTGTCAAGACGCCCAGCCTCACCCCCAGGGCAGTCAGCAGTGCCGCCAGGGCTAACCACAGGAACCACAACCCCACCGTAAATATTTCAATCAGGCAACAGGCCAGGGCCACCAGCACCCACTGAAGTGCGGACATCTTTCGCACCTCCTTTCTGACAGCAGACCGCATCAAAATCAGTCTGTCTTGTATATCATATCACAACAGCTTCTTATCATGCTGATTTACCGACCTGAACAGGATAGCTCATTTTGCTGAGCGAAAGGTCTGTTTTCCGCGTCAAATGGTTTGAACAGCACCCTTATCCGGAAGCAAAAGGCAGGAAACAGGGTAAGATTGTCGGTGCGGTATAACGATTCCAGCAATTAATCCTTTTCCCCGGCGCATAAAGAATCTATAATAGAAATATTAGTCTGGTCAGAAGGGGTTTAGAATCAATGCCGCCAGCTCAGGATATTCACTTGCGATTCCATAACTGCGGTTTGCGCAGTTACATCGAAGTTGACTTGTGCGGACAGTGCCCGCGTCAGGATGGCAAAGGCTGCTGCGGGCATTACTCACCGGTTTTCTACTGTACTGACCTGGCTTATTTATGGCTGCAGCGCAGGGATTTAATTGATCTGATTTTCAGTCAGCCCCATTTAACCATATTGGATGCTTCTGTCACCGTAAATAATGAAATCGATGGAGACAGTTATCGTTGTCGTTTTCATCAACGCGATGGCGGCTGCATCCTGGAGCAGGAAAACCGCGAATCGATTTGCCGGCATTTTGTCTGTCCGGGCATTGGATGGGAACAGGAGGAGAGCCTGCAGCCCTGGAGACAGTTTTTTGAGTTCTTAGAGGAGTATGAAATCTCCCTCAATCAGCGCATCGCGGAGAGACTGCGGTCCAGAGGCTTAACGCTTCGTGACGAGTCTAAACGCGCCCAGTATTTTAAGACCCTGGAGCAGATCTATTTGGAGGAAACCTGCCCTCTGCCCCGTCAATTGGTGGAACAGGCAGCAGAAGCAGAGGCCTGCTTGACCCGGACCTTAAGCTATGGAGAGGCTTGGGAATTATTCAGTAAGATTCGTTAACTAACATGGAGAAAGTATGTGGAGGTTTGTCATGGATTGGGATTCTAACAAGAGCATTAAAAACAGTGTGCTGGAGGCGGTTGGGTACACCCCCTTAATTCGTCTGAATCGAGTGGGGGCGGAGGTGAATGCCGACATTTGCGTGAAATTGGAATTCGTCAATCCCAGCGGGAGTCTTAAGGATCGCATTGTGGCGGCTATTGTGGAAGAGGCGGAAGCGCGTGGCGAGCTTAAACCCGGGATGATCCTGTTGGAAGGCACCACCGGCAATACCGGCATTGCGACGGCTATGGTTGGAGCGGCCAAGGGCTACAAGGTTATTATTGTCATGCCCGAAGGCATGACCGAAGAACGCAAAAAAACCATTCGCACCTACGGTGCCGAACTGGTCCTGACCCCTGGCGCCGAAACGGATGTGGATTTGGTGTTAGAAGAGGTACACCGCCTCAAGGCACATTACGGTGATCAGGTGTTTCAAATTGGCCAGTTTTCCCGCCCCGATAATGTGCTGGCCCACTATGAGCGTACCGGTCCGGAGATCTGGGAACAGACCCAGGGCCAGGTAGATGTTTTCATTATGTGTCAGGGTACTGGAGGCACAGTTACTGGTAATGCCAAGTACCTGAAGGGGAAAAATCCTGATATTAAGGTTTTCATTTCTGAACCTGAGGATTCCCCCATCCTTGCTCGTGGACGCATTGGCCAGCATAAGGTGCAGGGCATTGCTGACGGCCTCATCCCTGAGATATTGGATTTGCAGTATGTGGATGGCATCGTCCTGGTAAGCTCCGATCAGGCCATGGAGACCGCCCGGCAATTAGCCGCCCGGGAGGGCATTTTCTGCGGCCCCTCCTCCGGCATCAATGTGGCTGCAGCTTTGAAGGTTGCCCAGGCCTATCCGGATCGCAAATGCATCGCGACCATTATCAATGACAATGGGCTGCGCTACCTTTCCACCGAGCTATGCGGCGCCCCGGCGGAGCGCACCTTGCTGGAACGGGAATATGCCTTGTCTGCTGAGGATTTGGATAAACTGGCACAGTATGATTTTGAGGTCATCGTCTAAAGAACCAACCAGGTTTCAATTAGTCAATAAGATCGAGTGGGTGATGTTGCTCTAGTAAGCTAGAGCAACATCACCCTCGTTTATTTTTTCCCCAATCGACTGGAAACAACAGTCTATTGGAGGGAAATGTCCAGAGAACCACAGGATATCCCCCGGGCAGAGGAGGTGTGCCTTGGAAACCCAGGAATATTGCTGATATACTGGTAAAGGTCGGAACACCATGAGGGAGCAGAATTATAATAAAAAGGATTAGTGGAAAATGGAATTAATGAAGCGCAGTAATTTTATAGCAGTTGTCCTCTGGATATTGTCGGTAACGTTTTCAACCGGTTTTACATATCAGCCCGGCATAGGGTATGTGTATTATGAGACCAAATCGGAAATTTATCATAACGCTACTTATCACGAACAATTGGCGGGGCATAATGTCAACGGAATTGAGCGGGCCTATTTTGTCAATGCGGATACCCAAAACACCGATTTAAAGCCCTATGTTTTCGAAGGTGAAGTCACCGCAACCTATACTATGAATACCATGATGAGCATTTTGGAGAACCAGGGCTACACTGTAATAGCGGGAATCAACGGAGATATTTATGACATGGGCACTGGCACTCCCAAGGGACTGACCATTCATGACGGGAAAATCAAAACTTCCGGATATGCTCCGCAATATGTGATATGCTTCGACGAGAACGGTGCCGCTTCTTTGGAAAAGGTAAATCTGAGATATACATTGCAGGGAACCATCAACGTTCCCAGCGTAGTTGTTACAGATACTACCCAACCGCCAGATTCGACCGAGTCAGCAGATCCTGTCCCCCTGCCGCAGATGGTTTACACACCCACAGAATATAATGCGGATATCGGCCATTTTAACGTTCCGCACGGTGAGTCCAAGGCTTTGCATTTGTATAACCGCCAATATGCATCCTCCACCAAAACCTGGGAAACTTCTGTTGAGGTAGTATTGGATGCGGTTTCGCTGGAAAATGCGGAACTGCAGGTGGGGGGTACGATCACCGCCACTGTGGCCGAAGTCAGAAACGGTAATTACGATACGCCCATCGGTGACAGTCAACTGGTACTATCAACAGTGGGTGATTCGGCCTGTGCGGTACAGCTGGCTCAGCTGATTCCCGGAAGCCAGGTGGAGATTTCCGTATACGATGAAAACGGCGGCAACCTGTCCTACAGCCAGGAAGCGATCGGTGTAAACCACGTGCTTTACGATAAGGGTCAATATGTTTCCAGCGGAACCACCTTGCATCCGAGAACCGTCATCGGTATCAAACCGGACGGAACCCTTATGCTGTATGTGCTGGATGGCAGACAGCCGGGTTTTTCGGAAGGTCTGGGCCTGACCGACGTGGCCATGCACCTGATTGATCTGGGTTGCAGCACGGTGGTGAATATGGACGGAGGCGGCTCTACAGTCATGGCGGTGAGGGCGGGAGGAATGGATTCCCGGGCAGTTGCCAAGAATTCTCCTTCCGGCCCAACCCAGAGAAAAACAACCAACGGCCTCTTTTTGATATACGACCAACGTGGGGATTCCAAGGCAGAGCATTTGCATACTTATCCAAGTCAGCCGCTTGCCATGCCGGGGGCGGATGTTCAACTGAAGACTAACGCGACCAACCATAGATATGAGCCGGTTCCATTGAGAAAAAGTGTAGCATACAGCGTTGATCCCGATTCGGGCGGCTCCGTTGACCCCAACGGCCTATTTACCGCTGGAAACGCCATTGGAACTGCCGTGATTGAAGTGCAAAGCGGAAATCTGAGTACAACCGCCCGGGTTGAGATTCAAAATAATATAACCTTTACACCCAGTGTGCAGAATCTGCTGATTGATCCGGGGGAACGCTTCGACATCAATGTAAGCGCCCAATACGGGTATGCTCCGATTGCAAGCAAGGACAGCCTATTTATCTGGAGCTGCGATCCTAACATCGGTACGATCGATGAGAACGGACTCTTTCAAGCCACGCCCGGATCCGGAATATCCGGCAATATCTATGTAGCATACAACGGTGTACAACAGGCCATACCCGTTCAGGTCGGCCCTGCCAGCATTGATTTTGCGGACACCAAATCACATTGGGCCAGAGACTATATCGGGAAGCTGGCAGCATGGGGAATCGTAAATGGAATGGGCAACAATTACTATTTGCCGGATGATTCTCTCACCAGAGCTCAGTTCCTGACCATGCTGGCAAATACGGTCGAGGGCTTAGACGTAACCCAGGCTATGCCGGCGGACTTTAAGGACGTACCCGCTGCGGAATGGTACTATAATTATGTCAACTGGGGTTTTGAAAAAGGAATTGTACGAGGAATGGATAATATTACCTTTGCCCCCAGTGCCCCGATAAGCAGAGAGCAAATGGCGACCATGCTGGATAATTTCACTCACAGTATCGACTTAATTCTTCCACAAACGAATACGGGAATTGCCTTTACGGACAGTGCGAAGATCAATCCTTGGGCTGCCGACTCTGTGAAAAAGATCGTATCCTCAGGCCTCATGGGCGGATATCCGGAAGGGACTTATAAACCGCAGGGGAATGCAACCCGGGCAGAAGCCGCAACCGTTATCTATAAACTGATCATGACACAGGATAAGCACTAGATTCAGGGGACGATTGTTGAAAGGGTTCAATCGAAAATTTTGAGCAGTAATTGTTTAAGGCTCAACTACCAGCTTTAATCCGATGGTTGAGCCTTTTTTATGCGTAAAACTTCCGATTGACCCCTTTAAGAACCGTCCCCGGCTATTCCCTTACCTGACCATCGCCGTAGACGATGAATTTGATGGTGGTCAATTCGGTGAGGCCCATGGGGCCGCGGGCATGGAGCTTTTGAGTGCTGATGCCCATTTCGGCGCCAAAGCCGAACACACCGCCATCTGTAAAGCGGGTGGAGGCGTTGGCGTATACCGCCGCAGCATCAACAGCCGCCATGAAGCGCCGCACATGGCCGTAATTCTCACTGACAATAGCCTCACTATGCCCGGTGCCATAGGTGTTGATATGGTTGATGGCTTCTTCCACATCATCGACCATTTTGACCGCCAGGATCAAGTCCAGGTATTCCTCACTCCAATCCTCTTCAGTGGCCGCCTGGAGTCCTTCAATTATGGAGCGGGAGCGTTCGCAAGCGCGGATCTGAACCCCGGCTTGCTGCAATTGGGGCAGCATCACAGGCAGGAAAACCGGCGCCACTTTGGTGTGCACCAGGAGGGTTTCCGCGGCATTGCATACCGATGGACGCTGCACCTTGGCATTGTACACAATGGGCACGGCTTTTTTGATATCAGCATACTCATCGACATAAACATGGCAGTTGCCCATGCCGGTCATGATCACCGGCACACTGGCATTTTCCACCACTGCTTGCTTAAGCCCCTTGCCTCCCCGGGGTATTAAAACATCCAGGGTGTCATGCATTTTCATCATGAAGACCGCTGCTTCTCTATCCTCACTGTCCACCAGTTCGATAGCCCCTTCCGGAATGCCCTGACTGCAGGCGGCAGCAGCTATTACCTCAGCAATGGCACGGTTGGAATTGAGGGCTTCTTCTCCCCCCCGCAGCAAAATGGCATTGCCTGATTTTAAGCATAATCCGGCCGCATCAGCGGTTACATTGGGACGAGATTCATAAATGATGCCAATTACTCCGATAGGAGTCCGAATGCGTCCTACTTCCAGACCATTCGGGCGGCGGGTCATACCTAAAACCTCTCCCACCGGATCCGGGAGGGCGGCAATTTCACGCAAGCCCTGGGCCATATCGGCTACCCGTTTCTCATCCAGGGCCAGCCTTTCCAGCAAGGCGGCGGTCAGTCCCGCCTGCCGCCCCTTTTCCAAATCCATGGCGTTGGCCGCTATTATCCGGACCTGATTGGCTTGCAGGGCATCAGCCATGGCATAAAGGGCTTTATTCTTAACCGTTGTAGAAGCCGTAGCCAGAAACCGGGAGGCTTTTTTGGCCCGCTGACCCTGTTCCATTAGCGTTCTTTTAAGGTTTTCATCCATTGATTCGATCACTCCTAACCTCACCAATAAACCTATCGCACCACCCACAGGTTGTTGCGGTGAATCACTTCATCATAGTCTTTTTCTCCCAGTATATGTTCGATATCGGTGCTCCTTTTCCCTGCGATTAAACGGATTTCTCCGGCACTGTAGTGCACAATGCCGCGGGCAATCTCTGTGCCTGAGGGCGTACTCACCCCCACCACTGCCCCACGCTCAAACTCGCCCGTGACAGCAGTGATGCCGGAAGCCAGCAGGCTGCGTCCTTTCCTGGTTAAAGCGGCAGCGGCGCCTTCATCCACCTCAATAGAACCTTGCACCAGGCTGCCAAAGGCCAGCCATTTTTCACGGGCATGCATTTTCCCTTCCCGGGGCACAAACAGGGTGCCCACTTCCTCGCCTGCTGCCACCCGTCGAATCACGTTCTCTTCAGCACTGTTGGCAATAACCATGGGGATTCCCGAGGCCATACAGACCCGTGCCGCTTTCAGCTTGGTGAACATGCCCCCACTGGCAAAGCCGCTGCCCCGGTTATGTGAAGACTCCTCCATTTCGCGGCTGATCTCCGTAACCCGCGTCAGCAAATGGGCATCACTGTTTGAGCGGGGATCGACATTATACAATCCATTGACATCAGAGAGAATGATTAACAAGTCCGCATCCACCAACCCTGCCACCAGGGCGGAGAGGGTATCATTGTCGCCGAACTTGATTTCCTCAACCGCCACGGTATCGTTTTCATTGATAATGGGGATAACCTCCATGTTCAGTATGGCCAGGAGGGCATTGGTGGCGTTTAAGTAGCGGATGCGCTCATCAAAGTCACCCCGAGTCAGCAATACCTGGGCCACGGTTTGATTGTATTCTGAAAACAGCTTCTCGTAGAGCTGCATCAAGGCCCCTTGCCCTACAGCTGCCAGGGCCTGTTTTTCCGGAATGGTCTTGGGGATCTTCTTTAAGCCCATACGATTGGCTCCTACCCCAATGGCACCCGAACTGACCAGGATAACCTCCAGGTCGCGGTTGCGCAGGTCAGCCATCTCTCGCACCAGTTGCTCTATCCGACCCAGATTGAGCTTGCCGTTGGCATAGGTTAGGGTGCTGGTGCCGACCTTGATAACAATCCGGCGCGCAATCGCCAGTTTTTTGCGTTTATTCACTCCCGAACACTTCCTGTAGCTTTATTTTCACGGCATCTCCGGCCTTGTCTCCCCTGTTCATGCCGCTGCCTCAAATTTCCCCTGTCAGACAAACAGGAAGCAAAAGCTCCCATCCCTTTTGGTATTCTGTTTTACTCGCTGTAATCGAACTCCATATCTTTGATACGCACGGTATCGCCTTCTTTAATACCCTGCGCTTTCAAGGCGTCTTCCAGTCCCATGCGGTTTATGGTGCGTTGAAACCTCTGCAGGCCCTCGTCAGTGCTAAAATTGGTCATCGTTAAGAGCTTTTCAATACGATTGCCGGTGACCACATAAACCCCATCGATAATGGTAATGGTAAAGGGGGCTTCTTCAACAAAACGTGTCACCACAACTTCTTCCACTTCCTCAACTTCCGGCCTCGGCGTATCCTGTAGCAGTCGGTATACCCGCTCTATTAATTCCGCGACTCCCAGTCCCGTTACCGCAGATATAAACATAAGCTCATCCCCAAACGCCTCCTGCAAGCGGGTCCGGTTTTCCACCGCCCGGGGCAGATCCATTTTATTGGCTACTATTAAGGCGGGGCGCTGCAGCAGTTGGGAATTATGACTGCCCAGTTCATGGCGCAGGGTCTGGTAGTCCTGAAGAACATCACGACCATCGGTTTCAGCAGCATCCAGAATATATAGCAACACCCGGGTTCTCTCAATATGACGCAGAAAGCCGTGTCCCAGCCCGGCCCCTTCATGAGCCCCGGCAATTAAACCGGGTATATCCGCCACCACAAAGCTGTCACGCTCACGGGTTTCCACTACCCCCAGGTTGGGTGTCAAGGTGGTGAAAGGATAATCCGCAATCTTAGGACGGGCTGCCGAGATCCGGGAAATCAAGGTTGATTTGCCGGCATTGGGGAAACCTACCAGACCGACATCAGCCAAAAGCTTCAACTCCATGAGGAGCCATCTTTCCTCCCCGGGTTCGCCGTTTTCAGCAATGGTCGGAGCGCGGTTGACAGAAGTGGAAAAACGCGCATTGCCACGACCGCCCCGTCCCCCCTGAGCAACCAGGGCTTGCTGACCGTGTGTGGTCAGGTCAGCTATGATGTCCCCGCTATCCGCATCCTTGACCAGGGTGCCGACCGGCACCCGCACCAACAGATCCTGTCCCCAGGCGCCATGCATGTTTTTCCCCTGGCCGTGCTGTCCACGGGCAGCCTTAAAATGGCGATTATATCTAAAATCAATCAGGGTGCGCAAACCCTCGTCAGCCTGGAATATAACATTGCCGCCGCGGCCGCCATCGCCGCCCGCAGGACCTCCCTGGGGCACATATTTCTCGCGGCGGAAGGCAATGATGCCGTTGCCGCCGTCGCCGCCTTTTACATACACCCGGGCCTCATCTAAGAACATGATTTCACTCCTCTATTTGCACCCGCACTTCCCTGCCCAAACCCGGCCCAAAGAGCACCACCTGGCCTTTGCCTTCTTTGGCTGTCATGGTAGCATAAACCAGGGGGTCTTCTGCGGTACAGAAGGATGCCTCCCCGGCCAATCGTTTCAGGCTGCGATACGGCTCTTGACCTTGTTCAAATACGGCATGGGAATCCATCTGACAATTTCTATATCTTAGTATGACTCCTAAATCACCGCACAATAATAATTGTTCATAAAAGTAAAGGGCGGCTTCGGCCGAAAGCTGCTCAAATAGCAGGCGGTCTTCCCTGTGCTGTTCAACCAGGGTCTGCATATATCGCCGGGCCAGATCCGGTTTACCCAAATCAATATATCCCATCATGACCTGTAGCTGGTTGTCGTAATCATGCCGCAATATGCTCAACAGGTTCACCATTCGCTCTGCTTCCATAATTATCCCCCTTAAGACGTGAACTAATGATAACAAAAACCCCTGAAAAACTCCAGGGGTCTCTAAAACAGGCTATTTATGATGTTGAATCTACTGCAGCGCAGTTTCCAGGGGATAAACGCTGACCTGTTTTTTATCGCGTCCTTTGCGCTCAAATTTTACCGCGCCGTCTACAACTGCGAACAAGGTATCGTCTCCGCCGATCATCACATTGGTGCCGGGGTGAATCTTGGTGCCGCGTTGTCTGACCAGAATGTTGCCGGCCTTGACAAACTGCCCGTCTGCCCTTTTCACGCCCAGGCGTTTGGAGGTGCTGTCACGTCCGTTCTTGGAACTGCCCACTCCTTTTTTATGGGCAAATAATTGCAGGTTGAATGTAAACATGGTTTCTACCTCCTTATTCTCACTTTTACATGACCCGGGTATGCATCCTCCAGGGATAACAAACCCGCTTCCATAGTAGATAATATCAACTGCGCCTTGTACTGGTCATCTGCGCTCAAATCCCGGGGCAGGAGGCATTCCAAAAGGTTGTCTTCTCCCTCAATCACTCTAACTTGCGGAACCTGGGATAGATGTTTCAAGAGTCCCAATACCGCGGTTTGGGAAATGGCGGAAACCCCGGCGCAATATATATCCTGGCCTTGCGGCGCATAGCCGGCATGGCCTTTGATGGAAAATGCCGCGATTCGCTCTCCTTGATACTCAATCGCTACCGTTATCATTCCACTACAATTTTGTCGATTTTAATCCTGGTAAAGGGCTGCCGGTGGCCTTGCTTGCGGCGATAGTTCTTTCTCTTCTTGTACTTGTACACTACCACCTTTTTCTCTTTGCCCTGTTCACAAATTTCGCCTGTAACTACCGCGCCTGCTACCAGCGGATCGCCGACCTTTAAGGCCCCATCATCTGCGCTTATCAGCAGCACCTCTGAAAAAGAGACTTTGTCGCCCTTTTCTCCGGGTACCTTTTCAATTTTCAGTACGGTCCCTTCGCTGACCCGGTACTGCTTGCCACCAGTTTTAATAATGGCATACATTCTTGAAGCACCTCCGTTTTTAGACTCGCCGGTGAACAGGCAGGCTCTTTTCAGCCATTTTGGGAAGCCCTCACCGTGCGGTTGCAAAAACTCGCAACCCACATGACAATTTACCACATAAGGCAGCCGCAAGTCAAGCCTGCTGAAAACCGCCCAATATTCTGAATCTGCGCCCGGTAAAGTAAGCGGTGATTAAAGGGTATTGACCACTTCGCAAGCCGGTCTAAGCTGGGGAAAAATTATTGAAACCCTGGCCGGGTAAAAATATATCCAGGTTTTTTTATAGCAGGAGTATCATATTGAATACAGAAGTATTCAAGGAGAAATAAATTTTAATTAAGAGTTAAGGGGTGACGAAAAAGATGACAGACATAAACCATGCCGGCGGAAAGGAAAGCGGCTGCACCTCCGCTCAACAAGCCTTGAAGTGGCTTATTGAGGGCAACCGCCGTTATGTTGCCGGGCAGACCGATCCACCGGATCTGAGCGCGGCGCGGCGCTCGGTGTTGCGCAGCAAAGGCCAGCAGCCTTTCGCTGTGGTTCTGACCTGCTCCGACTCCCGGGTACCTCCAGAACACATTTTTAATCAAGGCCTGGGCGACCTGTTTGTGGTGCGCGTTGCCGGCAATGTGGTTGATGATGTAACCATGGGCAGTATCGAATACGGTGCTGAACACCTGGGTTCACCATTGCTGCTGGTACTGGGCCATGATTATTGTGGTGCCGTAAAGGCCACTGTAGACGGAGGTGAAGCGCCGGGCAGCATTGGAGCGATCGTGGAGCGCATCAAACCCACTGTTGATTTGCTGAAACAGGCCGGTGTCAGAGGGGAGGATTTATACCGCAAGGTGGAGGACGAAAATATCCTGGCGGTAATTAACGAGATAGAAAAAAGCCCTATCATTCACCATATGGTAGAACAGGGCCAACTCACTATCGTAGGGGCCAAGTATCATCTTGGTTCCGGCGAGGTTACCTTTATCGAGATTTAAACCCTTTTCTGCATCGAATGTCTCAGCCGTTTATAGAGCTGCAGCCCCCAGGGCAAATACAAAAGCCGACCGGATCTGCACCCTTGTGGTCGCTCCATCCGGTCGCTTTGGCTTTATTTGCTGTGCTTAAAGTGTGTGCAGTATCTGACATCAGGCAATTATGTCAGCATGCCGGAGCTTAATCCCCCAGCAGCTTGTAATCCAGAGGCGCCATTTTCCCGCTGCTCAACAGTCGGATCTTCTTGCCGGATCGTCTTTCGATATAGGCCAGCCCTTTTTCATCGTTTTTCATTACCTCGATAAGGTCTGGATGGGCTTCGCAGATCAGGGTGTCCTGCTGTATGTAATCCATGTTGACCAATTTGCGTTTGATCTCGCAGGCGATAGCCGGAAGGTTAATAGTACGACCTTTACCGTTGCAGCGGGTGCATTCATCGGTGAAAATTTCTGAAATACCGTAGCGCGATTTTTTGCGGGTCATCTCCAGAAATCCCAACCCGGTCATGCCAATAATGCGGGTGTGGGCTTTGTCCTTGGCCAGTTCCCGCTTCAAGGTTTCTACGATTTCATCTTGATTATTTTTATTCTTCATGTCAATAAAATCAATCAGGATAATGCCTCCCAGGCAACGCAGCCGTAGTTGCCGGGGTATTTCCATGGCGGCTTCCAGGTTGATGCGGTAGACGGTATCTTCGAAATCATCTTTGCCGGTAAACTTGCCGCTATTTACATCAAAAACAGTCATGGCCTCGGTTTCATCAACAATCAAATAGCCCCCGTTTTTCAGCCAGATCTTGCGACGCAGGGCACGACGGATATCCTTCTCCAGGCCATATTTTTCAAATAGATCCCCAACTTCGAAAACCACCCCTCTGCAGACGGCGGCTTTATGCTGCATGTAAGCCAGCACCCGTTCTTTGAGACGCTCATTATTGAGTATGACCCGCTGAATCTCCACATCCAGATAGTCTCGCAGGGTGCGTTCGAGTACATCAATATCTTCATAAATCAGGCTGGGGGTTTTCATGCGTTGATAGCGCTGATTGATCTCTTCCCATACCTTGAGCAGTTCATCCAGTTCGGCCAGAATTTCATCATCATCAGCCTCCTGGCAGGCAGTGCGCACAATTACGCCAAAATCTCCAGGCTTGTAGTTTTCCACCACACTGCGCAGGTATTCACGGCGCTTGCTGTCGGTGATTTTGCGGGAAATGGAAACCTCCCCTTGATAGGGCAGTAAGACCAGGAAATGTCCGGGAATAGTAATATTTCCGGTTACCCGCGCGCCTTTTTCGGAAAAAGCCTCTTTCTTTACTTGCACCATGATGTCCTGCCCGCTTTTCAGTAGGTCAAACACCTGTCCCCCGCGTTTCTTTCCGGGTGTAATGATGTCTCCGGCATATAAAAAGGCGTTTTTAGCCAAACCGATATCAACAAAGGCGCAGGACAACCCGGGAATGATGTCTTTTACCCGAGCCTTATAAATATTGCCCACGCTTTCATTTTGATCTGCCCAGAAAACCTCAGCCAGGCGACCGTCTTCAACTATAGCCACCCGTGATTCCCAGGGATATACTTCAGCTATTATCTCCCTTATCAAAACAGCTTCACCTGCTCCATTGGAGTATAAAAATGGTCCCGGCTGCGGCAATAGTTGCCGCTGCGCCATACATCATCAATCTGCTCGCGGGGCAGACCCATGGCTAGCAAAAGATCAGTCAATTCATCAAAACGGACATTGATCGGTTCACCAGTACTGACCCACAATTCTATAATATCAAATTGACCTTGCCTCATCATGGCAATTTTGTGCATCCCCGGTCTAAGATCTTTGGGGCGGTCTTTCTTTTTACCCCGGCTGGCCACCACCAATTGACTGGCAGCCATCATCATTTCGATCTTTTTCAGTACCGCTTCATCTTGAAAACGGACCTTAAATGCATAGCTGGCGGCATTCACCAGACTCATAATAGAGGGGGCATCAGCGGCTATGGGGGCGCAGTGGGTCACGGTCAAACCGACCGGCAGCACCGGGTTGAGTTGATTGATTAATTCCTCGCTGCTCATATCTGCCTGCAGTTCAAGGTCGAAATATTCACGCTCTCCCCACAATCCAACCGGCAATACTGTACCCAGAGAAAGCCTGATATGAGGGTTAAAACCCTCACTGAGCGCATAAGGTAGTCTGGCCCGGCGCAGGGCTCGCTCCATGACATGAATCATATCCAGGTTGGCCAGAAAACGCAGTTCCGGCCCCACCCTATATTCCGCTCGTATACGCATTCCTGTCCTCCCCGATATCCAAATCCACCTCCAGGGACGGGCACACCCCGCAGGCGTTGCATCCGTCATAGCGGCAGTCACTGCTGCTGCTGGCGGTCAGGGCCAGCTCATTTTCCCCGATAAGGAATTCCCGGTCAATACCGGTATCAATGAATTCCCAGGGTAGGGGTTCATCATAACTGCGTCTCCGGGTGACGTAATAGCCCGGGTCGACTCCACACTCCGTAAAGGCTTCTTCCCAGGAAGAATAGCGAAAATGCTCGCTCCAGCCGTCAAAACGGCAGCCCTTTTGCCAGGCCCGGTAGATAACCGGCCCCATCTTGCGGTCACCGCGGGCGATGCTTCCTTCCAAATAACTGGTGGTTTCATCATGAAAACTGGTTTTGATGCCCTTTAAGCGGCGCCGACTCATATAACGCCGTTTTTCCTTCAACTCTTGCATGGAATCCTGTGGCTGCCATTGAAACGGGGTGTGGGCTTTGGGTACAAAACAAGCCACACTGGCTCTTATTTCCACACGACGGGGCGCCAATTCATCTCCACAACGCTTTACCTTCATGAGGAGATCAATGATGCCGTCCAGATCTTCATACCGTTCCTGCGGCAAGCCAACCATAAAATACAATTTCAGGGCTGTCCAACCGGAGGAAAACGCTGCAGCAACCGCCTCCATCAATTGCTCTTCACTCACATTCTTGTTGATGACATCGCGCAGTCTTTGTGTGCCGGCCTCCGGGGCCAGGGTCAGGGTAGTTTTCCTCACCTTTTGCACCTCATTGGCCAGCTCAATCGAGAAACGATCCACCCGTAAAGAAGGCAGGGCGACTCCAATACCCTCCGCTCCATAACAGGCCACCAATTCAGACACCAGCGCTTTCACCTGCGAGTAATCCAGCGTACTGAGCGAGACCAGGGATATCTCATCATATCCCGTATTGCGGATTTGAGCCCGAGCCTGGCGCAGCAATGTGGGTAGCCGGCGTTCCCTGACCGGTCTGTATACCATACCGGCATGGCAGAAACGGCAGCCCCGCTGACAACCGCGCATGACCTCAAGAACCGCTCGGTCATGAACTACTGACATATATGGCACCAGCGGTTTCTCCGGAAAATAGCTGGCATCGAGACTCTTGACCACTCGCCGTTGCACCTTTTCAGGAACCCCGGGCTCAGCGGGCTGAATAGATTGGAAAAAGCCCTCCTGGTCATAATTGACCCGGTATAAAGAAGGCACATAGACACCCTTGAGCTGCGCCAACGCCAGAAGCATTTCGCCGCGCGGCAGGCTGCGCCGTTGCTCATACAGATCCAAAATCTCCAGAAGCACCTCTTCCCCATCACCAATCACCAGTGCATCAAAGAACTCCGCAAATGGCTCCGGGTTGGCTGCCACCGGCCCGCCCCCGATTACCAGGGGATGGCCTTGCTCTCTATCTTTGGCCCAAAGCGGAACCTGCCCCAGATCCAGCATATTGAGGATGTTGGTCAAGGAGAGTTCATATTGCAGGGTAAAACCAATTAAATCGAAGTCCCTTAAGGGACGAAAACTCTCCAGTGAATATAGGGGAATCCCTTCCTGACGCATAATTGCCTCCATATCTGGCCAGGGGGCATAGCAGCGCTCCATTATATGGGGGCTTCTCTCATTTACCAGACCGTAGAGGATCTTACTGCCTACATGCGACATGCCCACTTCATAAACATCGGGAAAAGCCAGCATCATTTTGACCCCGCCAGCCTGCCAATCCTTTTTTATCATATTTAGCTCACCGCCGGTGTAGCGGGCCGGCTTGCTAACCCGGGGAAGTATTTCACGAAACAATCGCTTTTGCATTTATAGCCTCCAGCTTTGCTGCCGTTGTCATCCTGAATAACCTACCGTTGTCACCCTGAGCCTTTTTTTGTCATCCTGAGCCCTTTTTTTGTCATCCTGAGCCTTTTTTTGTCATCCTGAGCCCTTTTTTTGTCATCCTGAGCGAAGCGGAGGATCTTCCCCAGGGGGTTGTTCGCTTCGCGAAAGATTCTTCACTGCGTTCAGAATGACAGAGGCGCTGCCCTTAAATACTGCCGCTGTCATCCTGGCGGCCTACATTGTCATCCTGAGCCTTTTATTTGTCATCCTGAGCCTTTTATTTGTCATCCTGAGCCCTTTTTTTGTCATCCTGAGCGAAAGCGAAGGATCTTCCCCAGGGGGTTGTTCGCTTCGCGAAAGATTCTTCACTGCGTTCAGAATGACAGAGGCGCTGCCCTTAAATACTGCCGCTGTCATCCTGGCGGCCTACATTGTCATCCTGAGCCTTTTATTTGTCATCCTGAGCCTTTTATTTGTCATCCTGAGCGAAGCGAAGGATCTTAACCCGGAAGTTGTTCGCTTTGCGAAAGATCCTTCAGGGCGCTTCGCTCAGAACGACATAGCACGCTAAGAACGAAGGTCAGATCCGCTTAATGCTCATGTTTTATCATAGGGTTTTCGCTGGCAAAATGCAATGTCACAGTGACAACCACGCCTTGTCTAGCACTGCCGCAGGGTTGCTTGCGGACCATTCTCCATAAAACATTCAATCAGTTCGGCTTCGGTATATATGCCCACTATATGGTGAGCATCATCGACTGCCACCACAATCAGGTAAAATTTGGGGCGGATATCTTTTAGAAGCGCCCGCACCGGCGTTTTCCAGGAGCTGACCACCTGCCTGGACTCTAAAAACCCCCGGCGGTTCAGCTCCGACTTTTTGTGAATAAGGCAGCGCAGAAATGAGTAGGCCAAAAACCGGCTTTCCCGTACTGCAAACCAGAGTAGAATCAGCCCCGCCAGGAGTTCCCAGGCCATGTTTATCCCCCCGGCAGCATAGAGAGCTCCATGGCAGATGATACCCAATGCACAGGCCACTCCCATAAAGGCAGCCAACTGTGTGGCCCGTCTGAAGCCCATCAGGGGGGAAAGCCAGGAGCGCAGCATGCGCCCGCCATCCATAGGCAAAGCCGGCAGCAGGTTAAACAACCCCAGGAAGAGATTGCAGCCCACCAGCCATAGAGTGGTTTCAGCATCCCAGGCAGTGGGTAAAAAATAAAAAAAAGCAGCCAAACTCAAACTGCTTAACGGTCCTGCCAGGGACATCAATATCTCCTTATCCGGTTCAATGGCAGTAAAATCATCAATCTGAGCCTGCCCCCCAAAAGGGGTCAGTTCCACGGCCTGCACCCGGACCCCCAGGGAGCGGGCCGCAATCACATGGGCCATCTCGTGAAATAACAGCGCCGCCATTAGCAGCAGCATTAAGTGGCCGTAACCCAGATAGATGGACAAACCTATCAAAACCAGCACTAGCCAGTGAATCCGATAGTTAATGCCGGCGAGCTTGGCCACAGGTATCATTAGGGAAACAGATTACCCGGATCCAGGGGGCCTTCCGGGGAGTTTACCGCAAAATAGAGCTGACTCCCGCAGCGTCCCAACACAGTATCCTTGTTTACGGTCATACCCGTCTTAACCAGGACTCGCTCCAGTTTTCCATACTCAGAATCGAGTCCCTGCTCATGCTCAATTATTACCTTGTACTGCTCGGCTTCACCCTGCACCAGGATCACCCTGCCCGGCAGTATCGGTTTAACAGCACTGTTGGGATTCACCTGCAAGAGGATGCCGGGAAAAAGCACTGATTTGTTCTGGCCGGCATCCCAGGTGCTTCCGAATGACTGAATGATGCCGGTATAAGCACAGGGAAGCTGCAGCACCTGATCAGACACCACCGCTTGTGGCTGATAACCGGGCAGGTGCTCACTAATGGCAGCTACCAGGCGATTGGCCCACTGATCTTCATAGAATATCACCCGCAGGGCAGGTTCAACCCAGGTCCTGCTTCCATAACCGGATTGCAGCGAGTATCCTACCAGGGTAACAATAACGATAACCACCAATAATCGCGTCCGAAAACTGCCCAGCACCGGCTTGACCCCCTTTTAATCCCAACATCGCGTCATGCTACAGTATATAAAAGCAGGTCAAAATGTATGCCTTTTGATATGACCTTACAGGGGGGAACGTTATTCCCGTCTGCACAATGAGCAAATAAGGACAACATCCCCGGTAGTCTGTTTTGTTCAGGCCTGAGCCCGTTTTACAACCTTGTCGTAGATATTGTGTGGGATTACGTGGCGGGAAAGATCCAGTACTCTATTCATGAGCTTTAACAGCGGTTCACTGCCATCCCAGTATTGTTCAAGTCGCTCATAGGATACACTGTTCATCAGTCTCTTTAACACCAGGGCCAGCAGAAGGAGGTCGTCTACCTGCCCCAGGGCCGGGATCATGTCGGGCAGGAAATCCCAGGGTGACACCACATAAGTGGCCGTGCCCAGCAGCAAGAGACGGTCGGTATGGCTGACAGCCTCGTCTTTCAACAAGCGGTATACCATCTTGAGCAGGTTGGGAATAAAGAAAAGTGCTTCCCGCATGGTCCCGCCCATTTGATCAGGGTTGCCGCCCGAGGCGTTTTCAAATGGCATATTGCGCTCCTCCGCTCTTTTTTACTATCATGCTCAAAAGACGATTTTCTTACCCCGTACATTAACGGACAAAATCAAGGCTACCGCCAGCAGATTGGTCAACATGGAACTGCCGCCATAACTGATGAAGGGCAGCGGTATACCGGTAACCGGCATCATGCCAATACACATGCCGATATTCTCAAAAATATGGAACAACCACATAGCGGTAATGCCGGTGACCATGAGGGCACCATATAATTCTCGGGAATTGGCGGCAATATTGAGCGCCCGTATCATCAGCACGCCATAAAACACCAGGACCAGAGCAGCCCCGATAAAACCCATCTCTTCGCCTATAACCGCATAAATAAAATCCGTGTGGCGTTCGGGCAGAAAATTCAACTGCACCTGGCTGCCCTGATGCAAGCCCTTGCCGGCAAACCCGCCCGATCCAATCGCCACCAGGGATTGAATGATGTTCCACCCGGCTCCGAGGCCGCCCTCGCCGTCATTGTAGGGATTAATGAACACAATCAGACGCTGTAATTGATAATCTTTCAACGGGATCCACATGCCGGCCTTAAAATGCAACAGCAAAATCAAAGTAATACAGGCCAGTCCACCCAGGATGATGAACAGCAACAAGCGCCAGTTGGCGCCGGCCACAAACATCATAATGAAGGTAATCGCAATGTAAACCAGAGCAGTCCCCAAATCAGGCTGCATCATAATAAGGGCAAAAGGCACCCCCATAAAGATAAAACAGGGCAACATCCCCGCCAGGGTGTTCATTTCCCCGCGGCGCTGCTGTAAAAAGTCGGCAAAGGCCAGCACTAGCAGAATCTTGGTAAACTCGGCCGGCTGAAGCGCAGGCAGAGGCCCCAGGGCAATCCACCCGGTGGTGCCGCGCACCTCATGTCCGAATAACAACACCGCCACCAGCATCAAGATGGACAAGCCATAGAGGACAAAGCTTATGCTCTTGAGTTGCAGGTAGTCATAACGGATAATAATGAGTATGGCCGCCAGGCCAACCGCAATTACCACCAGCTGTTTCTTGACAAAATAATAAGGATCACTGCTTATGCCGCTGCTGGCACTGAATTGTATGGTAATTCCCAGGATCAGAATAGCGGTTAAAGCCAGCAAAAATGGGCGATCCACGAATTTGAGCCTCTTAACATCCACATTGAACCCTCCCAAACCATTATAGAATGCGGCAAAATGTACTGTCCACAACAAATCCAGGTTCTCTGCAAAGGGATAGCTTTGGCGCCGGCAGGGAAGAGTGGACAAGTGGGGGACAAGGCAAGGGAAGCAAGAGAACCGTCAGACTGCTTCCTTGCGCTTCGCCCCCCTTGCCTTCCCATGACAAAGCCCGGGGTGGGCAACCCGGGCTTGCCGAGACTTTGGAAGCTCAAGGAATTAATGCAAGGAGGATTGGGTACACTTATTGATTCTGCATCTCCAGTATGTGATGCCGTTTAAAACCTTTTACCGGTATATTGGCTACCAGAGCGAAGGATGAGTCCTCATTGGCAAGATTCACCTGCAAGGCTTCTTCATCTATCTCAAGATATTCGCGGATTACCTTCAGCAGGTCTTCTTTAAGAAGATTGAGGTATTCGGGGGTAATTGTAGAGCGATCATGAACCAACACCAAACGCAAACGTTCCTTAGCCACATCCTTGCTACTCACATTATCTTTGGAGAATATTCTGCTTAATACGTCCAACAAAGCCATACCCCCTCCTCCTATCTTGCTAATTTAAGCATCTTCATAAATTTGTCAACCAGATTGTCATGGTTTTCCACCGCAATCGGCACAGTCTCACCTGTCAGCCGTCGGGCAATTCGGCGATATGCCCCGCCGGCCCTGGAGCTGTTCTCAATAACCGCAGGTTCACCACGATTGGTTGATACTACAATAGTCTCATCTTCGGGCACGACTCCCAAAAGATCGATGGCCAGGATATCCATTATATCCTCAATATCCATCATATCCCCTCTTTTTACCATCTTACTGCGTAAGCGATTGATGATAAGTTTGCTTTTAGCCAGTCCGGCGGCTTCTAATAAGCCCACTATGCGGTCGGCATCTCTAACCGCAGATACCTCTGGTGTGGCTACCACAATGGCATCATCGGCACCGGCAATGGCATTGCGGAATCCCTGTTCAATGCCTGCCGGGCAATCTACCAGTATGTAGTCAAATTCGTTGCGCAATTCATTGGTAAGATTTTTCATTTGATGAGGGGTCACTGCATTTTTGTCCTTGGTCTGGGCCGCAGGCAGCAGGAAGAGGGCTTCATAACGCTTATCCTTGATAAGCGCTTGCTTTATTTTGCAGGTCCCATTAACTGCATCCACAATATCGAATACAATGCGATTCTCCAATCCCATGACGACATCCAGATTCCTCAGCCCAATGTCAGTATCCAGCATGACCACCTTTTTGCCCATCATAGCCAACGCTGTGCCCAGATTTGCTGTAGTTGTGGTCTTGCCCACGCCACCTTTCCCAGATGTTACCACCAAAACCCTACTCTTCATCCCCAAGCCTCCAATCATATTTTTAGCCTTTCTATGACAACCTTGCCATCCTTGATAGACGCCAGTTCGGGATCTTTTGCTACAACCACCTCATTGTCAGGAGGCCGGGTAATGTGGTTGGCAATCCGTAACTGGGTTGGACTCAAGCGGTAGGCGGAAATAACCGCGTTTTCGTCCCCCAGAGCCCCGGCATGTGCCATGCCCCGCAGACATCCCATGACCACAATGTTGCCGCCGGCGACAATTTCTGCGCCTGGATTTACATCACCAAGTATTACAATGTTCCCCCGGCAGGCCATTTTTTGCCCTGAACGGACATTTTTGCAGAGCAATAGGGTTTCCTGATAATGTGGCATCTTATCTATCAGCGGTCTATCCTCAACCGCATCTTTATCTTCTTGATGGTGGATCATGTCTGACAGATAAAGGCCGTGTGACAATAACACCAATTCCAATTCTTTTAGTTCTCGGTTGGTTAACCGGCGCTGACCGATATCAAGACAAATCTCCGTTCCCTGCGGGTACTTCAGAAGGGCCAATTGCTGGTCCAAGCCCTGCTTCATATCGATGAAGCGATGATAAGGGCTTAAATCAAGGATTTCCTGCACAGGTAGCTCGTGTACTGCGGTCAATATTTAACCACCCCCTTTACATTATGGCAGGTCCTATTTCCTAAACATTCTATTGTTGCCAGTATATTCCTTTAGCGAAAAAACAAAAGATAGGGGTAATTAACACATATAACCCCTATCCTGGTCGCTTCTAAGCCATCAAATTATGCCATTATTCCGCAACTATATTCGACACGTTTTGCGCGCTGTCTTCCTTAACAAGGCTATCATCGCGGTGATCCTTGATGCCAAAATATTGCTCAAAAACATCACGGGCCACCAGTCCAGCTGATTCACTGCCGTGATAACCGTACTCCACCACGCCGGCAAAGGCGATTTCAGGGTTGTCAACCGGCGCAAAAGCCAGGAAGACACCATTATAATTCTGGGATGAACCATCCGGAGCGCGCCGGTTCTGCGCCGTACCGGTTTTTGCCGCCACTTTGATTGAAGACGGAAAATGGCTAAACAGAAAGTACCCGGTTCCTCGAGGCTCAGTAACTGCCAGCATAGCCTGTTTGGTTTCGGCCAGGGTCTGGCTGGATACCGCTGCCTGATGAAGCATTCTGGGGCTGAATTTCTGAACAGTGCGGCCATCCGGAGTACAGATGCGATCTACCACATAAGGCTGCATAAGCCTGCCGCCATTGGCTATCGTGGCCGCATAATTGGCCAATTGCAAAACCGTATACTCGTTGTCACCCTCTCCAATCGACATATTGAAGGTGTCAAATGCCTGCCAGGTGGTATCCCAATTGTAATCAATCCTATACTGTGCATCGGTTTTGGCGATTTCGTTGTTCTTCTGGATTTCCAATTTACGACGCTGCTCAGGATCAACCTCTTGATCAAGCAAAGCCTGATACTTGTTCTCGATTGCCTGTTTCAAAGCCGTATACTTGCGGTTGATTAATACTGAGTTCAATTCCTGTTTCCATTGCGGGGTGGGCAGCAATCCAGAGGTTTCATAAGGAAGGTCGATGCCGCTCTTGCTTCCCAGGCCAAATTCGCGAGCAATACGTACGATGTTTTCCTGTCCACAGCGCCGGCCCATTTCCTGAAAATATACATTGCATGAACCGGCCATACCGGAGTAGTAGTTGACATTGCCATGCACACTCCAGCACTTGATATAAGGCGCCACCCAGTAAGCGCCCGTGCAATTTACATAGTCGTCTGCCCTGGCTACTCCACTTTCCAGGGCGGCCATGCCGGTAATGGGCTTAAATGTAGAGCCGGGCGGATAACTGACCTGAATGGCCCGGTTTAGAAAGGCCCCCGGATGCATGGCATCATATTGCTCACCCTGGGGGAAATAATAGGCCGCCCGCTTGGAACTGATATTGCCTTTCCAATCATCAGGATACAAGGCGGGGAAGCTGCACATGGCCAAAACCTGCCCGGTCTTAACATTGAGCAGCACCGCAGCCGCCACCTTGGCGCGGGGATGCTTTTGCTGCAGCGCGGCCAGCATATTTTCCATGCTTTGTTCCATGACCTGCTGCAGATCACTATCCAGGGTGAGATAAATGCTGTTTCCCTGGCGGGGTTCCAGGGTGACCAGTTCCCGGACCGGGCGGCCGCCCGAATCCACTTCCACATTACGGGCCCCATCCTGACCGCGCAGCTCCTTTTCATATTGCTTTTCAATTCCCGATTTGCCAATCAGACTGCTGATACTATATCGATAGTCTTCTTGCTGTTTGATTTCTTCAGGGGTGATGGAGTGAATATAGCCCAGGACATGTCCGGCCAGAGCGCCGTGCGGGTAGTTGCGCAGCGGTTCAACCGCCACCGTCACTCCAGGCAGTTCCTGGCGATGCTCCTCCAGTTGCACCACCAGCTCCCAGGGTATGTCGCGCAATATTACCACCGGTTCAAATAAGCGGAATTCCTGCAAAGCAATCTTTTCATTGACGAATTGTTCCGTGATTTCCGGGTAGGCTGATTTAAGCAGTTCGGCCAGGCGGGGCACCGCTTCATTGCGATCACTGAGTCCGGTATAATTAAGGCTTAAGGTATACACCAGCTCATTGGCAGCGAGTACATTTCCTTTGCTGTCGTAGATCTCTCCCCGCGGGGCTTTGATTGGCACCAGGCGCACCCGATTTTCTTTAGCCTGCGCCTGATATTCTTCATTAAACAATAATTGCACTACGGTCAACCGCAGCAGTAAAACTGATAGCAATGCGATGACCAAATAATAATACCATTTCAATCTGGGCCTGACTTCTTCTGTTTTCATTTACCTCTCCCTATTGGACTGGAGCAACCCGAATCGAGAAGAATTATAATACCATACATACAGCGGAGTGGCTAATATCATATTAAAAAGGGCCTGGTAAATCAGAGTAATAAAGACACCCTGATCAAGGTTTAACACCACCGTGGAGGCCAGGCTGGCTATAAATAAAAACAATAGATTCAGAAAGGTGCCTATAAGCACTGAAAGCACGCCTACCAACAGGTTCTCTTTGAACACATTACCCTGCAGGATGCCAATGATATAGGCAGTCATTCCTTTAGCCAGAGCATTCATACCGATAAAACGCCCCAGCAGCAAATCCTCCAACAAACCACATAAAAAGCCATAACGAGCCGCCTTGCGGGCGTCATTGAGCAAGGCATAAAAAATCACAAATATCAGGACCAGATCCGGCAGAGTATTCTTTATATTGTAGACCGCAAAAAAGGTCGATTGCAAAAACAATGCCAGAACTGGCAAGAAGAATAATATCAGGTAACGCACATTCTACTCTCCTGCCGCGGGGGTGCCTCGATACGAGGTAATCAGGAGCACCTCTTCCAATTGGTCGAAGTGAACCACCGGTTTCACTACGGCCGACTTTAAAAGTCCTCCCGCTTCATCGTTTATTTCCTGAATGGTTCCTATTAAGATGCCCGGGGGATAAATCTGTGACAATCCTGAAGTGACGGCTTTTTCACCTACACGGATTTCAGAGTAGTAGGGAATATTGGCCATACGCAGCAGATTATCATCCCCTACCCCTTCCACAATACCACGGGTTTCCCTGCTATCCTGCGCAACCACACCAACCGCCATTTCACGGTCTGTCAACAGGTTGACCTGTGCAGTATGCTGGGTGGTGCTGGCTACCCGGCCCACCAATCCTGCCGGGCTGATCACGGCCATATTCCTATTTACCCCTTCGGCCGCACCCCGGTCAATAATTATGAATTTATACCAGGTGCTGGGGCTGCGCGCAATGACCCGGGCCGGCACCAAACTGTAGGTTTCCAGGTTGTCATTCTGGAAAGATATCAGCCTTTGCAGGCGCAGAGCCTCGGCACGATATTCATATAATGCCTGATTTTCACGCCTTAAGACATCATTTTGTTCTTGCAGGGTTTGAATCTGCCGCAGCAATTCACGCTTGCTGCTTAAACCTGAAGTGAAATCAGAGAACTGCGTTTTAAAACCGGTGAACCCACTTTGCAGCGGAGCATATCCATCCCTAATGGCTGTCTCCGCCCAGGTTACGGTATCCCGCTCCACAGCGGTTGCGCGCATTACAATGAAAGCCGCCGAAAATATCAGCACCAGCAGCCATAGGTATTTGTTCTTTAAAATTGTAAACAATTAACTCACCCAACTTAAAGGGTGTGTTTATGCGATACCAGCACCCTTTTCAGTATTTCGATATTCTCCAGAACTTTCCCCGTCCCCAATCCGACGGCCAGCAGGGGGTTTTCACAGACATATACCGGCATATTGGTTTCCATACTGATTAATTTATCCAGACCACGCAGCAAGCTGCCACCTCCAGCCATAATGATGCCACGGTCCATAATATCAGCAGCCAATTCCGGCGGGGTTTTTTCCAAACATACCTTGATGCCGTCCACAATATGCTGCACCGTTTCCTGCAGGGCTATTTGGATTTCTTTAGAAGAAATGCTGATGGTTTTTGGAAGGCCGGTTACCAAATCGCGACCGCGCACCTCATATTGCTCTTCTTCTCCCTCCCAGAGGGCCGAACCAATGGAAATCTTAATATCCTCTGCAGTACGTTCCCCTATTAAGAGATTATAATTTTTGCGCAGGTGCTGAATAATGGCATCATCCATGTTATCCCCGGCGATGCGCACCGATTTGGAGGTGACAATGCCCCCCAGGGAAATCACCGCCACCTCGGTGGTGCCTCCGCCGATATCAACCATCATGTTGCCCGTGGGCTCATGCACCGGCATCCCGGCCCCAATAGCCGCTGCCATAGGTTCTTCAATCAAGTAGGCCTCCTTGGCGCCGCCTGCTAAAGCTGCTTCCCGAACTGCTCTTTCCTCCACGGTAGTGCAGCCGGTTGGTATACTGACAATCACCCGTGGCCGGACAAACGGGTTCTTTTGCCCCAGAGCCTTGCTGATAAAATACTTCAACATGGCCTGGGTGACATCAAAATCAGCTATTACTCCATCTTTCATGGGACGAATGGCTACAATATTACCAGGCGTCCTGCCGATCATACGCTTGGCTTCTTCTCCCACCGCCAGCACCCGTCCGGTATCATTCTGTATGGCCACTACGGACGGTTCTTCTAATACAATACCTTTTCCCCTTACATGAACCAGGGTGTTGGCAGTACCCAGGTCAATGCCCATATCTTTACCGAAAGCCAAAATTGTGCTGCCTCCTTAATTCTAAATTAAACCTCTGGATTTCATACTGCAATATCTATTATCACCTATGATCACATGATCAAGGACTTCTATGCCTACAATCCGGCCAGCCTCGGCCAGCCTGCGGGTGGTTTCCACATCTTCGTGGCTGGGACTGGGATCGCCACTGGGGTGGTTATGCACCAGTATAACTGAAGCGGCACTGCGCTTAACGGCATTCTTAAAAACCTCGCGGGGATGTGCCATAGAACTGTGCAAGCCCCCCACGGAAATATCCTCTGCAATTATAATGCCGCCTTTCCGATCCAGGTAAAGCACCTTAAAATGCTCCCGATCCAGGTAGCGCATTTCTTCCATAACCAGCATTTTTACATCTTCCGGAGAAGTGATAACCGGCCTGTCCTCCTGGCACAAGGCCAGGCGACGCCCCAATTCAATGGCGGCTTTTATGCTGACCGCTTTGGCCGTGCCAATGCCGTGCTCAGCCATCAATTCCTCCAGACTGGCTTCCCTGAGGCACCGCAAGGTCTTGTATTTGATCATAAGCTGCTTGGCCAGATCCAGGGCATTGATTTTGGCAGTGCCCATACCGAGGATAATAGCCAGCAATTCGTGTTCATCCAAACGACCTTCACCCAGTTTGACCAGCTTTTCCCGAGGGCGCATTTCCTCGGGCAATTCCTTCATACTAACCGCATGGTAACTAATCCCCTACACCCCCCAATAGATGTACGCCTTGTTTTTGCAGCATCAAATACAGGGTGTAAATTGGCAATCCTACTACATTATAAAAACAACCTTCCATATGCTCTACGAATACAGCGCCCAGGCCTTGAACTCCATAGGATCCGGCTTTATCCAACGGCTCTCCGCTGTCAATGTAAGCTCGAATCTCCTTCTCAAGAATAGTACGAAAACGAACCCTGGTAATTACAGCAACGCTGTCGATACTTCCATTGCCGGTGTTGAGCACACATAAGCCGGTTATAACCTGATGTTCCCGGCCGCTTAATAAAGAGAGCATCTGAAAGGCCTCTTCCTGATGGCGCGGTTTTCCTAAAATGCGATTATCTAAGACTACAATGGTATCAGCCGCAATAATGAGTGCTTCAGGTTCCTGTTCTGCAACTTCCCTTGCTTTCATAGCGGCCAGTTTAATGCAGGTTCGGGCAGGGTCCGCCTCAATATTGATAGTTTCATCCACAACAGCGGGTTTACAGACGAAGTGCAGGCCGAGTTGCTCTAAAAGCATCTTGCGCCGGGGCGATTGTGAAGCTAACACCACGCGCATGACAGTTATCCTCTCTTTACAGCTTTCTATACAGCATGTAGGCAATCAGGAAGCCCAGCAGTGTAAAGATGCTTACATGCACCATCAAGCCCACTGTAATAGAAATAACCTTTAAATCAAGCGTAAAAGGGGCAAATCCCAGGTTTTGCATCCGCCCCAGAACCTGCCCTCCCGGCCACGTTTTGACTATAGCGTCCCCGATAAAACTTCCAATGATACCCCCCAGAATAAGCAGCAGCATAAGGATCTGCCACCCAGGTTGTATCTTGCTGCGACCAGCCACTATAGACCTCCAACTATCTCATGTTTTTAACCAGTGTAGCACTACCATAACCTATTGACAAGGCAAGGCAAAAATGGAGAATACCTGGATTATTCAGTATTCTCCGCCATTTCCATTGATCTTTTGACCATGCATAAAACTGGGGGAAATCTACCGGGTCAAGGCCAGGTTAAAACTCAAAACCTCCAAATTAACAGACAGGTCCACATTCCTTAAAATAATATCAGAAGGCACCTTTAATACCCGCGGTGAAAAATTCAATACCGCCTTTACACCGGCTTTAAGAAGCTGTTCGGTAACATCCTGGGCCTGTGCTGCCGGCACCGCAACCACGCCAATATTAATATTGTATTGTTCTACCAGCTCTTCAAGCTGATCCAGGGCGCAAACCTTCAAGGATCCCAGTTTGGTACCGATAATATCAGGGTTTACATCCAGTATGGCACAGATGTTAAAGCCCCGATCAACAAACCCCTGGTATAAGGCCAGGGCAGAACCCAGTTTCCCGGCCCCCAGGATGATTATGTTCCAGCGCTGATCCAGGCCCAATATCTTCATTAATTGACAATATAGTTCCTGAACTTTGTAACCGACCCCACGTGTTCCGAATTCCCCAAAATAGGCTAGATCTTTTCTAACCTGAGCGGAACTAACCCCCACACCTTTGGCAATCTCCCCTGATGATACGGTCTCTTCGCCGTCTTCCATCAACTGGTGAAGATAACGCGAATAAATCGACAGCCTCATCACGGTTGCTTCAGGTATCTTGAATGCTTTCAAGGGCTCAACTCCTTTGGCTAGCCTGCGATGATCCATGTAATAAGGTTAATGAACCAGCGTTTGCTTAATGAAAAGTAACTCTTTCACTATTTATGTAAGAATTAGCCTTATTATATCAAAACCTTAATGATATTGTATACCAATATTGCCACCAGGGCGGAAGAAGGAATGGTAACAAACCAGGCAATTATGATCTGCCGGGCAATATTCCAGCGTACCCCTTTAAGGCGCTTGGCAGCCCCTACCCCCATTATGGAAGAGGACACCACATGGGTAGTGCTGACCGGAGCACCCAATAGACTGGCCCCGTAGATTACCAGGGATGAAGTGAAATCAGCGGCAAAACCATTGATCGGTTCAATACGAAATATCTTGCCCCCCATGGTGCGGATAATTTTCCACCCGCCAATAGCTGTACCTGCCGCCATTGATAAAGCGCAGGCCATTTTCACCCACAGAGGCACTTCAAATGTGGGCAGGAGGCTGGCGCTGACCAGCATCATGGTAATGATGCCCATTGATTTCTGGGCATCATTGCTGCCATGGGCAAAGGAAGCCATGCAGGCAGAAATGATTTGCAGTTTGCGGAATTGATGGTTGGTTTTGGCCGGTGAGGCTTTCCTGAAAATCCAGAAAAGCAGGGTCATAACCAGGCTCCCTGCTATCAGGCCTATGACAGGTGCGGTCAAAAGTCCGGTCAAAATTTTTATGAAACCGCCCCATAGTACACGTTGAGCACCTACTGCGGCAATGACTGCTCCCACCAAACCGCCGATGAGGGCATGCGAAGAACTGCTTGGTATGCCAAAATACCAGGTAAATAGATTCCAGAATATCGCTCCGATCAAGGCACAGATTAAAACCAGGGGGGTGATCAGTTCTGGAGCTACAATGCTCTTGCCGATGGTCGCAGCCACAGCTGTGCCGCTGAGCGCTCCGGCAAAGTTGAGGGTAGCAGCCACAGTAATAGCCGCCCGGGGTGAAAGGGCTTTGGTGGATACTGAGGTAGCAATGGCATTGGCGGTATCGTGAAATCCATTAATATAATCAAAAACCAGGGCCAGGATGACGACTATGCCAATCATTGTCATACTAGACATACTTAACCGCTATTCCCTTGAGGATGTTGCTTACATTTTCGCAATAATCCAGGGTCGTTTCGAGATGCTCGTAGATCTCCTTCCACTTGATGATATCTACTACATCGCGGGTATTCTCAAAAAGCAGGGCAATCCCTGCTCGATACAGGTAGTCACCTTCGTGTTCATATGACCTGATTTTCTCGCTGGCTTCGATAATGCTGTTGTGGTTGCCCCTGACATCGGGCAGCTGCGCAACGGCATACTTTATTTCCCGGGCCGCTTCCTGCAGCACATAAGCCAGTTTTAGCACATAGCCTTCTTTGGGCTGACCGGCTTTGTAAATCACGATTTTCTCCATGGTCCCCTGTATGTGGTCAAGGACATTATTTAATTCCCGGGCCAGGGCCAGAATATCTTCACGATCAAACGGGGTCACAAAAGAATTGTTGATCTGATCCATAACCTTGCCCATGGTTACGCCGCCTCGTTCTTCAACAGCGCTTATGAGTTCCAGGTTATATACCGGATCAGTCTGATGCTCGAGAAAATCCTTAAGTATATCAGCCGCTTCCGAGATAGCTACAGCGATTTCATCAAAGTAGGCAAAAAATTTTTCATCCCGTGGCTTTAATTTGATAACCACTGTGTATACCTCCCCGTATACATTTACCCCTTACTGCTTTAATTATAACAATTTGCACAACAAAACTTTGTTAACAATGTGTTAAGGAAATCCGCTTCTCTTAACAGAGGGTTTACAAAGGACAGTGGGTGGCAAGTAAATACTGTCGGGCTTTGTCGATCACATAGAAGGATCCGGTCAGCAACAGGTAAGCATCTGCTGACAAAAACGACAGGCTCAACTCGACAGCCTTCACAATGTCTTCCTCCTGCCGGCAAGGGATCTGGGGATACAATCGGCCCCATTCGGCAGCGGTGCGCTGCCAGTATTGGCTACGCTGCCCCAGTGGTCGGGTTACCACACAGGCCTTACTGTCAGAACCCAGGTATTCCAGAATACCGCCAGCATCCTTATCATCAACCATACCACATAACAGCACCTTCTCCCGCCCCGGCAAGAGCTCTGCCAGGGCAGAGTGCAAAGCCTGTGCCGCCTGCCGGTTATGGGCGGCGTCACATATAATCAGGGGGCTTTCCGAGAGCACTTCCAGGCGGCCTTCAGTATGCAATTTTCCCAGTGCTGATTTAATATATTCGTCCGTGATGATAAACGAATATTTTTCCAACTCCACCAGTGCAGTCATTGCTACTGCCAGATTCTGCAATTGAAAAGCACCCGGTAGTGAAAACCATATCTGCTGCAAATTATGGTTCCCAGCCTGCATACTTATACACTGTCCGCGTAAATCATGTGGCTGGCCGGATGTTATGCTTACTGCTGCGCTTGATAGCAGGGGACTGTGCAAGGAGTGCGCCCGGACTGCAATAATCTGCCAAGCCTCTTCGTCCATAGGCCCTACCACAACTGGTATCCCCGCTTTGATGATGCCGGCTTTATTGGCGGCAATTTCCGCCAGGGAATCACCCAGCCAGCTGGTGTGATCATAATCTACCGTGGTGATGGCACACAACAGGGGGGTCGCAACGGTGGTGGCATCATAGCGTCCTCCCAGGCCGGTTTCCAGCACCACCACATCTATTCCCTCTTCTTTAAAATAGAGCAAGGCGACCGCGGTAAGTATTTCAAATTCGCTGGGCTGGTCTGCTACCGGCAGGGACTCTGCCACTCGGAGCACCTGTTTTAGATAGGCGTGTAACTTGTCGGGTGTAATTATTTGACCATCGATTTCAAAGCGTTCACAATAGGAATGCAGGTGCGGGGAACTGTAACGACCGGTGCGGTAGCCGGCTGCGCTAAGCACTCTGGCAATAATCAGTGCGGTCGATCCCTTGCCATTGGTTCCGGCCACCTGCACCACGCGCAGATCCCTATGGGGATTGCCCAGGGCCGACAAAAGCCGGGAAATGCGCTTAAGACCCGGTTTTATGCCCAGCCGGCACAGCTCCTGCAGTTTCTCTTCAATTAGCTCTTCAACACCGCTAGACGTTTGATAATCCCCTCTCTTTTTGCACTGGCTTCCTGCGATTTACTCTTCTCCTTGGCGATAACCTCTGCGGGGGCCTTGGTAAGAAACTGGGGATTATTCAGCTTGGCGTCTGATTTAGCCGCTTCCGCTTCCGCCGCCTTCATCTCCTTTTGCAGGCGCTTAATCTCTTTTTCCACATCAATGACCCCTTCTAATGGGATGTAGATTTCTGCTTCTGCCGTTAAGCTTATTGCAGCCTGCTGCGGCTTATCTTCCAAATAAGCTGCCATATGGGCCTCCTCCAGATTAGCCATATCTTCTATCAGACTGCGGTTAGCGGTCAGCATATTCCTTAAATCCTCATCCTTAACCACCACAATGGCTTTCATGGGAACCCCGGGGTTAACAGAAAACTCGGCCCGAATGTTACGAATAGAGCGGATCATCTGCATAATAAGCTGCATGTCTTGCACCGCTTGCGGCCAGATGCGATCTCCGGACGGCCAGGCATCCAACATGATGGTAGCTTGATGACCGGGCAGGTGTTGATAAATTTCTTCGGTGATAAAGGGCATGAAAGGGTGCAAAGCCCGCAGTATATCCTGCAAAACCTGCACCAAAATGTTTTGCACTACCAGGCGCGTCCGGCCGCTCTGCTGGTTAAACAACCTTGGTTTGGCCAGTTCAATATACCAATCACAAAATTCATCCCATATAAACTCATATAGTTCACGGGCCGCTTCCCCCAGGTCATATTTTTCCAGGTGTGCGGTTATGGCTGCCACACGCTTATTCAAGACAGAAATAATCCAGCGGTCGGCCAGGGCCAATTCCTCATCCTTAACTTCAATAGATTCATAGCCATTAAGGTTCATCATTACAAAACGGGAGGCATTCCAGATCTTGTTGGCAAAGTTCCTGGTGTTCTCCACCTTCTCCCAATTGAAGCGCACATCATTGCCCGGAGTCACCCCGGTTGTCAGGGAGAAACGCAGGGTGTCGGCCCCATATTTTTCAATGACTTCAAGGGGATCGATGCCATTGTCCAACGATTTGCTCATTTTGCGGCCCAGCCCATCCAAAACCAGCCCGTGGATATTGACCACATAAAACGGCACCTGCCCGGTCTGGGCAATGCCGGAGAAAATCATCCGGGCTACCCAGAAGAAGATAATGTCCCGCCCGCTGACCAGTACACTGGTCGGATAGTAATAGCCCAAATCATCGGTATCATTGGGCCAACCCAGGGTGGAAAAAGGCCATAAGGCGCTGCTGAACCAGGTATCCAATACATCTTCATCCTGTATTAGACCTGAGGATTGGCATCGCGTGCAAGCGCTGGGATCAGTGCGGCTGCAGATAACCTCGCCGCAATCCTGACAATACCATACCGGGATGCGATGCCCCCACCAAAGCTGCCGAGAAATGCACCAGTCACGGATATTTTCCATCCAGTTGGTGTAAATGCGGGTAAAGCGCTCGGGCACAAAACGGATTTCACCGTCTAACACCTTTTGAATGGCGGGCTCGGCCAGAGGCTTCATTTTAACAAACCATTGCGTGGAAATGAGCGGTTCAATAATGGTGTCACAACGCTGGCAGTGCCCTACCGCATGCTGATGTTCTTCAGTTTTGAGGAGGAAGCCGCCCCGGGTTAAATCCTCCACAACAAGGCGGCGAGCCTCTTCACGGCTCAAGCCCTGATATGCCCCGGCATTTTCGTTCATCACCCCACGGTCATCAATAACCGCAATCGATTCCAGGTTATGGCGCAGACCCATCTCAAAATCATTGGGGTCATGGGCAGGTGTGACCTTAACCGCCCCGGTGCCGAATTCACGGTCAACAAAGCTGTCCGCCACCACCGGGATTAAGCGATCCATTAAAGGCAGCACAACCTGGCGTCCCAGCAGATTAAGATATCGGCTGTCTTCAGGATGAACCGCCACTCCTGTGTCGCCCAGCATGGTTTCCGGCCTGGTAGTAGCTACTACGACATAATCATCACTATCGACCAGCGGATATTTTATATGCCATAATTGGCCTGCGGTATCCTCATGCTCCACTTCTATGTCAGAGATGGCAGTGTGGCAACGCGGACACCAATTGACAATATAATCGCCTTTGTAAATCAAACCCTTCTCAAAGAGACGCACAAAAACCTCGCGCACCGCCCGGGAGCAGCCTTCATCCATGGTGAACCGTTCCCGGCTCCAGTCACAGGAAGCGCCCATTAGCCTCAACTGGCTGGTAATGCGGCTGCCGTAGAGATGTTTCCATTCCCACACCTTTTCCAGAAAACCCTCACGGCCCAGATCATGCTTGGAAATCCCCTGCCGGGCCAGCGACTCTTCCACTCGTGCCTGAGTGGCAATGCCCGCATGGTCGGTTCCCGGAACCCAGAGGGCATTATAACCTTGCATACGGTGCCAGCGGGTGAGGATGTCCTGCGGGGTGATATCCATAGCATGGCCCAGATGCAGAGCGCCAGTGACATTGGGGGGCGGCATAACGATAGAAAACGATTTCTTACTATAATCAGGCTGAGGCGTAAAGTAGCCTTGTTCTTCCCAATGTGCATACCATTTCTTTTCCACCGTTTCAGGATTGTACACACTCGGCATATCATAACCGGTTGACATAATAAGATGACCTCCTCCATTCTATAGCAGCCGGCTCCAAACGCTTCCTTATAAGCTGTATAATGTCAATTTTACTGAATATAGACCCAAAAGCGCAAGTTATGCCGCCAAATATATTTTAAGCGCATGCTCCTGTCATTGCTATGAAAGTCCCTGTTTTTGTCATGCCTTAAGGTAAGCGCCCGGTTTTGACATGCCTTAAGGGCAACGCCCGGTTTTGACATGCCTTAAGGGCAACGCCCGAAGGATCTTTCGCGAAGCGAACAACTCCCGGGGAAAGATCCTTCGCTTCGCTCAGGATGACACCATAGGACAACGCCTGAAGGAATGTATATCGGGAGCAACGTTTTCATTTATCGTGATGTGGGTAACACATTGGAATTCTGGGCGCAGCCTTCTGTCATTCTGAGCGCAGCCTTCTGTCATTCTGAGCGCAGCCTTCTGTCATTCTGAGCGCAGCGAAGAATCTTGCGGGAAGCAAATAACCTGCGGGGGAAGATCCTTCGCTTCGCTCAGGATGACATGTTTATTTCGCTCAGGATGACATGTTTGCTTCGCTCAGGATGACATGTTTATTTCGCTCAGGATGACATGTTTATTTCGCTCAGGATGACATGTTATTTCGCTCAGGATGACCATGTTTGCTTCGCTCAGGATGACAATGTTTGTTTCGCGCTATCAACGTGGTTTGTGAGCCATCCATCATTATGATAAGCTAAACGGAGCAGATCTCAAGGGAGGAAAATAAAGTGGCAAGACAAAAAATCGGTCGCAACACGCCCTGCCCCTGTGGCAGCGGCAAAAAATACAAGCATTGCTGTGGCCCCCTGAAGGAAATCACTTCAATTTCCGTAGATCCCTTTATTCGCTACAGCGATATCATGACGGCCTTAAAACTCAAGCTGGATCAAGCTCACCATCAAGACATTCGCCGGCATCGCCGCAGTCTGCAGACGCGTTTTGTGCGCTTTACGGTAGACAAGTGCCTGCCCCGCGAGCACGAGACCTTGTTTTCTGATTGGCTGTGGTTCGATGTCATGAGCGAGTCAGGCTTAAGCATCGGCGAGGCCTACCTGCAGGAAAACGGAGCTTATATGGATGCGGCTTCGCGCCAATGTCTCAAATCCTTGAATCAATCCCGCCTGGGCTTGTATGAGGCTATAGGATATGCCGATATGCACCTCATATTAAAGGATCTGGCCACCGGTATAGAAGTAAGCACGCTGCTCAAAGAACCGCTGGAATTTGATGACAGCGAAAAGATATTGCTCCTGGGACGCCTGGTACATCTGCCCGAGGACAATATCTTTTCGGGTATGGTTTTGATGATAGCGGACCAATCCCTGGAAAAGGCATTTCTATGTGAACACCTGGAATACTTGTTGAGCCTCTACCCAAAAGATGCGGCTGATGTGCTCCTCAAACAGCAGGGCGAAATTATTTATGGTATCTTCAATCATGCCCAGCAGAAAACCCTGCTTAAATTAAATGATATCCGCACCCTGCAACACCATACCACACAACCGCTGGCTTTGCAGCGCATATTATCAGCCCACCCTGAATACCGGCTTCTTCATCGTAGCCAGGAGTGGTATTGGCTGGCAACAGGGGCGGGCTCCGGTCCTTATGCGCGTCTGGCGGTTGGATCCCAACTAATAATAAGTTGTGCTGATCTGATCGACGATATCAATACACAGCAACAGGTCTTACGGCAGCTCTGGCCTGACCAGGAACCGATCTTTATGAGCAGTGTTTTGTATCCTAAACCGCCTGCTGCAGACATGGTGCCCTTATGGTTTCTGGTGATCAAGGACAAGGAAACTGAGCGCTGGCTGGATACACCCCATCCCGAAGAGGGAATCACCCCTCGGCAAATGCTGGCTCAGGACGGGGGCCGCGCAGCTTTGGAAGACATATTAGCCCGTTTCGAAAGCACCCGCGAAAACGAGGAAGAAAAAGACCTGGCAGCCTATATGAGAGAGCGCCTAAATAACTTTGACTGTGGTGCCAGGCAGCACAGTTAAGGTTATTCAATAATCTGTTGCAGAGCCTGGCGCAATTCTTCCACCCCGATACCGGTAACGCTTGAAAAACACAGCGGCTCCACCCCGGGGGGCAGGTTCAGGCTTTTTTTAATGACATTGATATGCTTATCCCGTGCCCCACGGGATATCTTGTCGGCCTTGGCAGCCACACAGAGCAGCGGCAATTGATTATGTATCAGCCACTCCTGCACCATTATGTCCTCCCGACTGGGAGGATGCCTGATATCAACCAGATGCAGTATACCCCGCAGCTGCTTACGCGTGGTCAAGTACTCCTCGGTTACTTTCCCCCAGCGAGCCTGCTCCTGCTTGCTTGCCCTGGCATAACCGTAGCCGGGCAGATCCACCAGATACCAATCCCCATTAATCAAATAATAATTGATAGTACGGGTCTTGCCCGGAGTAGAACTGGAACGGGCCAGATTCTTGCGATTGACCAATTTATTAATCAGTGAAGATTTGCCCACATTGGAACGCCCCACAATAGCAATCTCCGGCAGATCACCCGCAGGCAAATCCTTTATATGAGCGTATATTCCCTTTAGCTCGGCTTGTTTAATCTTCATATTCAATAAGCCATCCTTCGCATCTATTGGATGGAAGCAACAAATCAGTCTCTCACCCAGAAAACAAAAGGGACGGGTTTATTTCCCGTTTTCCCAAACACGAAAAGGGACGGGTACACTGTCTTACCCTGGTTTCCTACCCGTCCCCTATTCCTTCTATGACGGAGGCAGTTGCTCCGATCTTATCAAAGTTTGAGCTAATACATCGTCCATGTGCGATACAGTAACAAAATTCAACTTACGACGTACATTACCGGGGATGTCTTCCAGGTCCTTTTTATTTTCCACGGGCAGGATTACGGTATGAATCCCGGCACGGTGGGCGGCCAAAACCTTTTCCTTTACCCCGCCGATGGGCAGCACCCTTCCGCGCAGGGTTATTTCCCCGGTCATGGCAATATCACTGCGGGTGGCGTTGCCGGACATAGCTGATGCTAAAGCAGTAGCAATGGTTATCCCCGCTGAAGGACCATCTTTGGGAATAGCGCCTTCAGGTACGTGCAGGTGCACATCATATTCAGCTGGTATTTCAGGCTTTATACCCAGTTCATCCGTTCTTGATTTCACATAGGTGAGTGCGGCCTGTGCAGATTCCTTCATCACATCTCCCAGTTTACCGGTGAGAATCAGCTTGCCTTTGCCTTTAAGCAAGGCCACCTCGATAGAGAGAATGTCGCCGCCGGTTTCGGTCCAGGCCAAACCGGTGGCCACACCTACCTGATCTTCCTTATCCGCCACGCCAAAGCGGTATTTTTCCTTGCCCAAAAATTTAGTAATATTGCCGGCAGTAATACTGACAAAGGTCTGCGCATCCTCCACTACCAGACGCGCCACCTTGCGGCAGATCGAAGCAATCTGGCGTTCCAAACCGCGCACCCCGGCTTCTCGGGTGTATTCGCGAATAATCTTGCGCACTGCTCCTTCAGAAAACTCGATATGCTTTGGTTTCAGCCCGTGTTCTTTGATCTGCTTGCTAATCAAATAGTCCATGGCAATATGAACCTTGTCCTCCTCAGTGTAACTGCTGATTTCAATGATTTCCATGCGGTCCAAAAGAGGCCGCGGAATATTATAGGTCGAATTGGCGGTAGTGATAAACATGACCTTGGAAAGGTCAAAGGGAATCTCCAAATAATGATCACTGAAAGTAAAATTCTGCTCCGGGTCCAGAACCTCGAGCAAAGCGGAAGCCGGATCCCCCCGAAAATCCATGGTCATCTTGTCGATTTCATCCAGGAGAAAGACCGGGTTTCTGGAGCCGGCCTGTTTGATGCCTTGCAAAACCCTGCCGGGCATTGAGCCTACATAGGTGCGCCGGTGTCCTCTGATTTCCGCTTCATCACGGATCCCCCCTAAAGACATGCGTACAAACTTGCGGTTTAATGAGCGTGCCACCGATTTCCCCAGCGAAGTTTTCCCCACCCCGGGTGGTCCTACCAGGCATAGTATGGGGCCTTTCATTTTCTTGGCCAGCTTGCGGATGGCCAGGTATTCAAGAATCCGTTCTTTAGGTTTCTCCAAACCGTAATGGTCTGCTTCCAGGATGTTTTCAGCAGCCTTTAAATCCAGGCGGTCCCTGGTTTCGATTGACCAGGGCAGGGACAAAATCCAGTCCAGATAGTTTCTCACCACTACTGCTTCAGCAACCATGGGCGGCATTTTTTCCAGTCGTTCCAATTCTTTATAGGCTTTTTCATGCGCATCCTTGGGCATATTGGCCTCTTCAATACGTTCCCGCAGTTCTTCCACTTCACTGCTGCGATCGTCTTTTTCCCCCAGTTCCTTCTGAATAGCCTTCATCTGCTCACGCAGATAGTATTCCTTCTGGGTTTTTTCCATTTGTTTGCGCACCCGGATATTTATCTTTCTTTCCAGTTCCAGGACTTCCATCTCTTTTGCCAGGATTTCGCAAAGATACTCCAAACGCGGCCCCACCTCCAGGGCTTCCAGGATGCGCTGTTTTTCCTGTATGCGTAAATTCAGGTGAGAAGCGATTACATCTGCCAGCCGTCCCGGTTCGTCGATGGCTACTACCGATACCACTGTCTCCGGCGGTATCTTTTTGCTCATGCGCACATACTGTTCAAACTGCGCAATAAGGGTACGCATCAAGGCCTCGACCTGGGCGTTTTTTTCCTGGGTGTCATCCTGGTATTCCGCAATAGCCACCTTTATGTAGGGATCATGAGCAGCGTAACCCTTGATCTCTGCACGATACAACCCCTCAACCAGAACCCGCATGGTTCCCCCGGGCATTTTGAGGATCTGTCTGATCTCCGCCACGGTACCAATGGCGAAGATATCTTCTTCCTCCGGTTCATCAGTCTGGGCTTCTTTCTGGGTAGCCAGGAAAATCTCCTTGTTGTCCAGCATGGCCTCTTCAATGGCTTTAATGGATTTCTTTCGCCCCACATCCAGGTGAATTACAGTATATGGAAAAACCAGTACTCCACGCAGGGGCAGCATGGCTATCTGGCGGTATTCTTTGAATTCTTGCAACATATTCAACACCTCCCAGGCAAATCTATTCTACTATATGTGTTCAAAAGGGGCAATATTGCATAGGTTTGTATTTTTACGTCAAATGTATGTCCATAATTTCATTATATGTTTATATCTGTAGAGATAAAAGCCTTATCAAAGACCTGCTGAAGATCATTAACCGCGATAATTTCGATATCTTCAAAGCTGTCGAAAATATTGAGCCAGTTATCTCGGGGTATAATGGCCCGTTTGATGCCGGCTTTGCGGGCCGCCTCAATTTTGCTCATCACTCCGCCCACTGCTTTAATTTTACCATGAATGGATACCTCGCCGGTCATGGCCAGCAAATGGTCAATAGGAAGGCCGCGGGTGGCAGAATATATGACGGTGGCAATGCTCACTCCGGCAGAGGGACCGTCAATAGGGGTTCCACCGGGGAAATTGAGGTGAATGTTATGATCACTGAGTTTAAGGTTATAATGAGCCTGCAAAACGGTGAGGACATTTTCTACGGCCCCCCGGGCCATACTTTTACGGCTGAATTTTCGGTCCGGCCCCCCCATTTCTTCCTGATCCACCACACCGGTCACCGTCCAATTTCCCTTGCCATCTTGCACCGGTATACTGCTGCATTCCACCTCAATCAAGGTTCCTACATTGGCTCCATAAACAGCCAGGCCATTCACTATGCCCACGGCCGGACCCGATTTCAATTTCACTTCCGGCCGGGGCGAAAAGCGCCCATTATTGAGCACCTTCTCTACCGTACTGAGGCTGATGCAGTTGCTTTGTTCCATCTGGGCCATACCGGCGGCCAGCTGCACAATGTTGACCGCTTCACGGCCATTGCCCGCGTAGCGGTTGATCTCCTGTAAAGCTTCATCCTCAATTTCAAACTTAATCTTTTGCACCGCGTTCAAGGCAATGCGACGAATATCTTCCTTGTCCAATGGTTTAAAGAAGACCTCCATGCAACGTGAGCGTAAGGCTGGCGCTATCTCAGAGGGCATGCGGGTAGTAGCCCCCACCAGACGAAAATCAGCGGGCAATCCGTTGGTAAAGATATCATGGATATGCTGTGGGATGTTGGGATCATTTTCGGTGTAATAGGCACTTTCCAATAAGACGATGCGATCCTCCAATACCTTCAGGAGCTTATTCATCTGGGTCGGATGCAGTTCTCCGATCTCATCAATGAAAAGCATGCCTCCATGGGCTTTGGTGCAGGCCCCTGGTTTGGGCTGCGGTATACCGGCCGAGCCCATGGCACCTGCCCCCTGATATATGGGATCATGAACCGAGCCGATTAAAGGGTCGGCGATATTGCGTTCATCAAACCTGGTGATGGTGGCATCGATCTCCACAAATTTGGCATCATTGCCAAACGGTGAGACCTGGTTCTTCCTGGCCTCCTCCAACACCAGGCGGGCTGCAGCCGTTTTTCCCACCCCCGGTGGTCCATATATAATCACATGCTGCGGATTGGGGCCGCACAAGGCAGAGCGCAATAAATCAACACCTTCTTCCTGCCCTACCACATCCGTTAAATGAGCAGGCCGGGTGAGGCTGGAAAGCGGTTCACTCAATTTTATATTGCGCATCTTTTTGAGCTTATGGGTCTCCTTCTCGGCCTCTCTTATCACCACCGTCTTTCGAGACTGCTGATTCTTCAACAGGTTCCAGAAATACAGGCCAATTATAACAGCGAAAGTCAATTGTATCAGATATAAAATAGCACCATATTTTATAAAGAAATCATTCAAGGCTGCTTTTCCTTCCTGATCTATTTTGTAGTATTATTCCCGAGCGCATATCTTTGGTATAAGGAAAATCAGCAAGTAAAAAAAGGCAGCTTTCGCTGCCTTTTCCTCAGGTACCAGGTGTAATATTTAATTAACCTTGCGTTTGGCGTCAACTGTGACCAGCAAAGGTCGTTCCTTTTTCTCCAGCACCTCTTTGGTTACAACCACTTTAGTAATATCGATGCGGGAAGGCACATCATACATAACATCAAGCATGATGTCCTCAATGATGGCCCGCAAACCCCTGGCCCCGGTGTTGCGGCGCAGGGCTTCCTCGGCAATGGATTCCAGGGCATCATCCATAAATTCCAAATCCACCCCGTCCAACTCGAGCAGTTTCTTGTATTGCTTGATAAGCGCGTTTTTGGGCTCGCGCAAGATCCTCACCAGGGCCTGCTCGTCTAACGCATCCAGGGTGACAATAATGGGTACGCGGCCCACAAACTCCGGTATCAAGCCATAACGGAGCAAATCCTGAGGCAGGATCATCTCCAGGATTTCACCGATTTTCTTTTCCTGGCGCACCTTGATATCAGCTCCAAAGCCCATCACTTGCTGCCCAATGCGTTTTTGTATGATCTTATCAATGCCTTCAAAAGCACCGCCGCAGATAAACAGGATGTTGCTGGTATCGATTTGTATAAACTCCTGATGGGGATGTTTACGTCCACCCTGCGGGGGAACCGAAGCCACCGTGCCTTCCAGGATTTTCAACAAGGCCTGTTGTACTCCTTCCCCGGATACGTCGCGGGTAATACTGGGATTGTCGGTCTTCCGGGCGATTTTATCGATTTCATCGATATATACAATGCCTTTCTCGGCCTTTTCAATATCGTAGTCGGCCGCCTGTATGAGCTTGAGAAGGATATTCTCCACATCTTCGCCAACATACCCGGCTTCCGTAAGAGAGGTGGCGTCTGCTATCGCAAAAGGCACATTAAGAATGCGCGCCAGGGTTTGGGCCAACAAGGTCTTCCCGCTGCCGGTAGGCCCCAGCATCATAATATTGCTCTTCTGCAGTTCCACATCATCCAGTTTCATGCCCAGATTAATACGCTTGTAGTGATTGTATACGGCTACGGCAAGCGATTTTTTGGCTCTCTCCTGTCCGATGACATAATCGTCTAAGATCTCTTTGATCTCACTGGGCTTGGGGATGTCCCCCATTTCAAAACCCAGATCATCAGCCAGTTCTTCCTCGATGATCTCATTGCATAACTCAATGCATTCATCACAGATGTAAACACCCGGGCCAGCGACCAGTTTCTTGACCTGATCCTGGGTCTTGCCACAAAATGAGCATTTCAATTGTCCTTTTTCATCCCCGTACTTGTGCATAAGTTCACCTCTCTTGGCGAGCTTCCCTATTTTTTCTGGGATTCTCTTTTGAACACCTCATCGATAAGGCCATATTCTTTAGCTTCATCAGCAGTCATAAAATAATCTCTTTCGGTATCCGCCTTAACCTTCTCCAATTTTTGCCCGGTACGTTCAGCCAGAATCCTGTTCAGGGTTTCCTTTTGCTTCAAGATTTGCCGGGTGCGAATCTCGATATCTGTGGCTTGACCCTGAGTACCGCCCCAGGGTTGATGAATCATAATTTCTGCATTGGGCAGGGCAAAACGTTTGCCTTTAGCCCCGGCAGCTAGCAGGAAAGCACCCATACTGGCTGCCAAACCTACACATATGGTGGATACATCCGGGCGAATATGCTGCATGGTATCATATATGGCCATGCCGGCGCTAATGGATCCCCCCGGGCTATTAATATACAGGGATATGTCCTTGTCGGGTGCTTCCGCTTCCAGGAACAGAAGTTGGGCGATGACTAGATTGGCTACGGTATCGTCTACCGCGCTGCCCAAAAATATTATGCGATCCTTCAATAAACGGGAGTAGATGTCATAAGACCGCTCACCCCGATTGGTTTGTTCCACTACCATTGGCACCAGATATGACATGATTATTCACCTCTTAGTACTTAGATTATTCAATCAGGTGCAAAAACTATTCTGTCTTTGCTTCTGTGGAGCCTGACCCTGCAGGAGCATCTTCCGTCTCCGGGGTCTTTTCTGTAATAATGGCTTTTTCCAATAAAAGGTCTATAGCCTTGTCTACCTTCAATTGCATGGTTACGCCGTCCATCACTTCATCGAGGCGTTCCCTGGCTTCTTCTAGAGACATGCCGGTATTCCTGGACACCTCTTCTACATGTTTATTTATTTCTTCGTCTGTAACTTCAATACCTTTTTCTTCAATCAACTTTTCCATCATAAAATCGCATTTTACCTTACTTTCTGCTTCAGGATAAAGGGATTCCAGCAGCATGTCCTCAGTGTTTCCGGACATCTGCATGTATTGCTTCAGGTCTAAACCCTGGGAGGCCATGCGATATTCAAACTGCCGCAGCAGGATATTAGCATGTTCTCTAATTACTGCCGGGGCTACCGGGATTTCACAGCGCTCCAGGGCTTGATTCAGCAGTTCCTGACGCATAATTCCCCGGCGTCTCTCCTCCAACTGTTCCAACAGGTTATCCCTGATACCGTTGCGCAAATCGTCAACCGTATCATACTCGCTGATCTCCTGCACAAAACCGTCGTCCAGTTCCCGAATCTCTTTGGTTTCTATCTTATTTACCTTTATTTTAAATACTGCTTCTTTACCGGCTAATTCCTCGGCTTGGTAATTTTTGGGGAAGTTAACAATAACATCCTTTTCTTCCCCGCTTTTAACACCTATCACCTGTTCCTCATAGCCGGGTATAAAGGTATTGGAGCCCAATTCCAGGGGATAATCCTCCCCTTTGCCACCGGCAAATGGGACCCCATCGATAAACCCTTCAAAATCATGGTATACGGTATCCCCATTAGCGGCCGGTTCGTCTGCGGCCTTTTCCACCAAACGAGCATAGCGGGCCCGCATCTCTTCGATCTTATCTTCAACATCTTGATCGGTGACTTTAAAATCAGGTACAGAGATCTCGATGCCTTCCAGGTCACCCAGAATCACCTCGGGCTTGACCGGAATGCGGGCTTTAAAACAAAAAGCCTGCCCACTGTTGATCTCTTCGATATCAAAAGTAGGCTGGGCAATCGGCTCAATTTTCAGCTGCTGCAAGGCCGCTTCATAAGCCCCGGGTACGATATATTCAATAGCATCCTGGTAGAGGATCTCAGTTCCAAAACGGGCTTCCAATAGTTGGCGGGGAATGCGGCCTTTGCGGAATCCAGGCAAGGACACCTCTTTAACAACCTTTAGATAAGCCTTTTGCAAGCCCTCCTCCAATTGCTCGGCATCAACCTCTACGGATATGTATGCTTCACTGTTTTCTATTTTCTCTAACCTGGCTTCCATTTATGCTCCTCCTAACTGCTCCCATAATTGTCATTGTTCAGCTTTGCCACAACGTTAATAGATTATCCCTGATTTACCCATTTGTAAATAGAAATAAACCCTGATAAAGACTGTAACCCAATTAAAACAAAAATACAATACCCCGGCACCTGCCGAGGTTTGATTGCAAATGGAGCGGAAGACGAGATTCGAACTCGCGACCCTCGCCTTGGCAAGGCGATGCTCTACCACTGAGCCACTTCCGCATTTCGCTTTTCTATAATATACAGTATATATACCTGCATCCATAAGTCAAGTCTGCCCGCACAACAAATTTAACTTTCCCCCTGCAAGTGCCTAATGGTGGCAGAGTCAAATTGTCCGCTGACCGGCAATTGTTGCTGGCGCTGATAGGCTGCCAGGGCTGAAATGACCGCCTGTGCATCATTGCTAGCTGCGCTGAGATAGCCTTCTCTGACCAGTTTATCCAGGGCAGCGGCGACATCATCCTCAGTGAGCAGTTCAATTCGGGCTTCAGCATAGCTCGGGCTGAAGGATTCGCTGCGCCGGTATTGCTCAGTGCTTACCTTTAACTGCTGCAGTTCCTGCAAATCACGGTTGGCGTCATGCTCATACTGTAAAATCATTTCCACAGTTTTCTCCAGACCTTGCATGACCTCATCCGATGCTTCCGACCCGGCAATGCCAATAGGCTCTGGATAGCACGACTCAGTGGCGCATCCCGATAAGACCAGTATGATCAGGAGTAAAAACCATCCTCTAATACGCACAGCAAAACACCTCTCCTGCAGGCATATATCCATATGCTATATATCGTTACAGCAGAGGCAAGGATTTAGATGTGAATTCCAGCTTTACGGGCTATTGTTTCATGATTTGGTAGTATATCGGGGTCGATTGATAGCCTACGGGCTGATTGAGGTCTTTTAAACGCTGAAAACAATCTCTGGTTTTTTCCGGCTCCCCCTGGTAATAGTAGGTGCATCCCAGATAGAATAGGGAATCATCATAGTAATTGCTATTGGGAAACAGCTTCAGATAATTATTATATAATCGTTCTGCCTGAGCATAATCCTTTTGCAGATAAGACACCCTGGCCAGATAATACAAGGCTTCACGATGCAAATAACTCTGACTGCCCATAGCTACTACCACGCCTAAATTACTGGCTGCAGTCCTGTAATCAGCCTGTAGGTATGCATTGTAACCTTTTTCATAGTAGAAGCGTTCATGACCAGGATCATAATCAGAGCCTCCCAGATCTTCTTCCGCATAATTGGGGGTGCTGAAGGTCTCCATAACCGGTGCATCCATCACGGGAGCTGCTGTGGGAGCGTCGTTCTCCACACTGGCAAGCATGTTTTCCACAGGCATTTCCATCTGCTGCGCTTCCCTAGGCACAGTATTCCTCTGCATGGCCACCCCGGTTATTAGCAGCATCAAGCAAACAGCTCCGGCAATCAGCAGCCCGGGGCTGACCGTTAAGGTCTTTTTTTCCCCTCCGGCAAGGCGGGGTTTGCCTGCCGCTTCATGCACTAGTGACCCGGGCAATGAAGGTGCAGCCGCCAAATAACCGAGTAGATTTACATTGTTTTGATCCATATCCAGGCCCCTGCGCCAGGCTTGCTGTGCACGGCTGCAATCTCCGGTGGCAAGGTAACATAAGCCCAGCAGTTGATACAATCTCACAAACCCATCCTGTTCCACCTTGAGTTCCTGCAGCATCGCCATGGCTGCCGCATAGTTCTTGCGTTCCATCTGATCGATGGCTTCATCAAAGCGCTTCATCCAGAACTGAAAAGAAGGCTGCTTCATCTCTGCCAAACGCTTCAACACGGCCTGGTTGGCCGCCTTTATTTCCCGGGCCTGCCCCCACCAGACTTGCGCTTGTTTAAAATCACCCAAACGGAAATAGCATTCTCCTGCCAACTCCAGCCATTGTCCATCCTCTTCATTAATATGTTTGTTCAGCAATTCCAGAGCTGCAGAAATCTCGTGCTCTGCAATTTTGCTTGCCGCCAGGTCCAAATACTCCTTGTTATCGGCGTTGTTCATGCAACCACCCCCTTATTGCTATCTTCAACAAACGCCCATAAATACCTTCCAATTTCTGTAAGTCAAATTCCCCCATAAAACGGCCAGGTTTGTCATCAGCCTGGCTTTGCACAAATAAGATATAAGAAGATTAATGTAAGGAGGTCGAGTATTTTCATGTATGTATCAAGATTCTTACGCCTTGCCCAGCCGGCCATGCAAGGGCCCGATGTGCTGGCGATTAATCAAGCCCTGGGCAGCCTGGGTTACCTGCATGACGACATCGATGACATTTTCCATAAAGAAACCATGCAGGCCCTGCGGGAATGGCAAGAAACTGTCGGAATAAATGCCGATGGTGTGGTCGGTCCGGAATCATGGTGCCGCATCAGCCAGCAGTGCGGTATGCCCTATGAGAAGCTGGGGAGTTTTGCCCAGCGCTATCCGCTGATCAGTATTGATCTGCAAAGCCGCCGTTTGTATTTTTTTAATAGCCCTGATAAATATCGCACCTTCCCGGTGGCCATCGGTAAGAAAAGCACCCCCAGTCCATCGGGCAACTGGACCATTGTACAGAAGACCCTAAACCCGGGAGGCCCTTTTGGCGCTCGCTGGATGCGCTTGAGTGTTCCCTGGGGGGGCTATGGGATACACGGCACCAACAATCCCAGATCAATCGGCAGATTGGCCAGCCATGGCTGCATACGGATGTATAATAAGGATGTCATCGCCATATATGATAAGGTCCCCCTGGGAACGCCGGTATATATTATGGGTCCAACCCTGACCGGGAGATTGCTGCAGCAAGGGGCGCGGGGAGAGGATGTGGCCCGGGTACAGCGCCGTCTGCGCCGTCTGGGCTATTACAGGTATAAAATCGATGGTGTTTTTGGCGTTAAGATGACGGAAGCGGTCAAGCGCTTTCAAACAAACCACAATCTGTCTGCGGATGGAATTGTTGGACCCAACACCTATATTGCACTGCAAAAGGCCCTGGATATACGCAGCAATGAACTGGACCCATGATTAAGCCGTTGCTTCTATTTATAATATACATAAAGGCACCCCTGCAATCTGCCTGACCGGATAAAGAAACAGGCGCCGCCGTCCCCGGGTTCGCCGCTATCCATAGCGGGTGCTGTAAGGACTCATTAGTAGGTGCTGAAAGGCCGGTCGGTATATAATATATCCGGAAGTTTGCCGACTTAATCTTGACAATAGCTCACCAGCACTGCAAATTGACATGCCCTCGTGTACAATGATAATATGATATAGTTCGGGGCGTGGCGCAGCTTGGTAGCGCGTCTGATTTGGGATCAGAAGGCCGCAGGTTCAAATCCTGTCGCCCCGACCATGTTAGGATAGTAACCGTGAGATTTCTCACGGTTTTTTTGCTTGTAAGTCAGTATGTGTTATTAACACATTTTTGACAATCTTGTGTTTTAGCTAACCGAATACTCTCAACATATTTTGAGGTGAAAACATCGGTGTGCCCGATTAGAACCACCTATACCATATCCATATTGGCAAACGCTGGTTGGCTAGCGGCAGCTTACACCATTTTCTTTCCACCTAATTTGTATCAAAGGGGGCCTTTTTAAAAAACTATAACGCCTGCACTCTGGTCAATCCGGCCTTAGCAGCAATTTGCAAGGCTTCACGATATTCCGCATCTCTAATTCTTCTTCCCAGCACCGGATGGCCCACGGCCTTATAGCACGGTCTGTACTGCGCCATTATGTTGACATAAGTATCCCGGGAAATGCTTTGGGCAATAAATTCCATCACCTTTTTTGTGCCGGCCATTCCACCGGGAAGAACCAGGTGCCTTATCAGGAGACCGCGGACCGCCACCTTATCCTTTCCCATAACCAAATCGCCCACTTGTCTATGCATTTTTTTAACAGCAGTAAAGTTTACTTCAGGGTAGCCCGCCGCCTGGGAACAGGTTTTTACTCCTTTTCTCATTTAGTTGCTGGCAGGTCTTCTCCTGACTCCTTTTTAGGAAAAATTCGTAAAATAGTAGTTTGGATTTTGGCGGGGTTTACTGTATATTAAATATACAATTGCACAAACTACCTGTTTTGGAATACTATACCCTGTTCACCGGTTTGTACGTCATGTCTTAACAGAGGATTCTGAATATGTCACTGATAGAACCAGAAAAAGAGGCTAATAAAGGGGACACCGGAGAGGTTAAGATATTTACTCTTGGCCAGTTTCTGGTACAGCGGAATGACGTTATCATTTCCAAAGACACCGCTCGTTCTTACCGCTTATGGGAATTGTTCAAGTACCTGATCACCAACCGTGACAAAGAAATCTACTCCGAAGTTATCCTGGAAAACCTCTGGCCTGAACAAGAATATGCAGATCCCCGCCATACCTTGCGCACCCTTATATATCGGCTTCGCCAGGTGCTGGATGGCAAATCTGCAGGCACCGAACAATCCTATATTAAATTTGCCCATGGCACCTATAGCTGGAATAGTGAGCAACCCTACTGGCTGGATGTGGAAGCCTTTGAACAGTTGGCCCGTGAAGGACAGGACCTGTCGATTACGAACCCGCATGAGGCCATCCAACGGTACCTGGCCGCACTATCGTTATACAAAGGCGACTATCTGGCTGAATTGGCTTACAGCGAGTGGGTTATTCCCATCCGCAATTACTATCATCGCCTCTACCTGCAATCGGTTCTCGATCTGATCGCCTTGCTGGAAAAATCCAGGCGTTACGCAGAAGTTATTAATGTTTGTGAGAAGGCCTTTTTAATTGAATTTTTTGAGGAGGATTTTCATCTCAGCTTCCTCAGAGCCCTGCTAAAAGAGGGCAAGACCAGGCAGGCTCGAAACCACTATGAATACGCCACCTCTGTTTTTTACAGAGAATTGGGTATCAAGCCGTCCCCCGCTTTGCGGGAGCTGCGTCGGTTAATGCAGGCCGACGATCCTGCGGCTGCACTGGACCTGACTTCCATACAGGATTCCCTGCTGGATCGCCGGGCTTTAGACGGTGCCTTTTTTTGTGATCCCGAAGTGTTTCGGTTTTTATATAAACTGGAAGCACGGCGGGTGGAACGAACCGGTAAGGCGGTCTTTCTTGCCATGTTGACTGTGGCTGCGGCACACCCCGATGGGACCCCGGGCCAGTCTATCAAGGCAATTATGCCCCAACTGCAGGAGCAGGTGGTAGCCGGACTGCGCCGGGGCGATGTGGTCACACGCTGGAATGAGAGTCAAATATTAATGATCCTGCCCGGTCTTAATTTTGAGCAGGCCGAAATGGTCATGGAGCGAATCCTGACGCCTATTAAATCCAACCCACAGTTAAAAGGTTACAACTTATACAATGACATTAAACCGGTTCTGGGAGACAGCATCCCCACCCGTTAGCCACTCCCTCCTTTCAATCCTTAATCCACTCCACACTGCCCACTGGCATGGTCATTCAGCTATGATCCGACCTTCTTAAACCAGCCAGCGTCTGCTCGAATTATTAAGAAACCACTGTTAGCTTACAAAGTAAGGGGATGGCCATGTTTATTTAACCGGCTATCCCCTTTATATGCTGACGGCTTGATAATTCTACCAGTTTACCATCACTTGTTATCCTTATTTATGTCCAAGCCAACCATGGAAACGGGTACTATTCATCAAATGCCTGTTCGACCTTCCACACCTGCCATACATTGCCCACAAGATCTGGACCTGGCTTTAAGGTTTGTTTTCCAGGCTTCCAACCCGACGGTGTTGCCTCTGTACCTTCGGAAGCGCGCACTAATTGAAAGGCTTGTAATTGACGAATTGACTCCTTAACATTTCGACCTACCGGTGGGGTCAAAACCTCAAATCCCTGAATAACTCCGTCCGGATCGATAATGAATCTACCACGTGTTTCCACACCGCTATCTTCATCATAGATACCATATGCTTTGCCAATGCTTCCATCTTGATCTGAACACATCGCAAAGGGGACATCATTTCCGATCATTTTAGATAATTCATGATCGTTCCACATTTTATGGACAAATACGCTGTCAACACTCATGGATAATACTTCCGCACCTAAGCTTTGAAATTCGGGGTATTTCACAGCAACTGCTGAGATTTCTGTAGCTCAAACGAAGGTGAAATCTCCAGGATAAAAACAGAGTAAAACCCATTTCCCTTTTAACTCTGAGAGGCTGATATTAACAAATTTACCCTGATAAAAAGCTGATGCCATAAAATCAGGAGCTGGCTTGCCCACTTTTATCATTGATTTCTTTGCCTCCTTTGCTTCCAGTTGGACTGCCACATCCGTCTCTGTCTCCATTTTTATAATTGGTGGTCGCTGACATCCTGGTTTGAATTCCTCGGGCATTAGCTAACCTCCTTCCTAAAGAAATCGCAGTTTACAAACATAATCAGTGGGTGATAGTGTCAATTTACCATAAAGCATTTTCATATACAAGAAACGGTAATTAAGATTGGGAATAACCTTATCTATAATTTTGCCCATTGTTAATATCGGCAACCATTTATGCATTTTTTCGGTAATGTCTTTCATGTCATAACCGCTAACTCTTAACGGTTATAGTCTTAACCATCTGCACATTCTTATACTTTTGCGCCAGGTTGCTCATAACATGTGATTTGTATCACATGTTTTTGTGACTGGGCTGTGACTTTTTTATGACTGAGATGCTACCCCTTAAGGTTAAAGTAATATCACCAGAAGATAGAAAAGGGAAATTTGCCTGAAGGAGATGCTAATAATGGAATTCGGAGATAGCAAAATAAACCGGAGAAATCGATCATCGGATTTCATGATCAAGATTACATCTCAGGAAAATACCGCCTACCAGGGAACCGTGGAGCATATTCAAAGCGGACAGGTGCAGTATTTTAGAAGTTTGCTGGAGATGCTGCATCTCATGCACCAAAAACTGGAGGACATGGATTTTCCTCAAGCAACCACCCGGATTCGATCCTGGAAGGAATGATCCATACCAAGGAGGTACGGCCATGACGGAAAAGCCTTCGTCCCGTCCAAAAACGACCACCTTCCTGGTCCGTGTCCAGTTCCGCGACAACACCTCCTGGCAAGGACGCATAGAATGGTTGGAAGGGAAAAAGAGCAAACCGTTCCGCAGTGTTCTGGAGCTGATCATGCTGATTCAGGAAGCACAGAAAGAAGCCAATCTCGACTGTGTCGACATCCAGTTTCACACCTGGGACGACCAAGAGGAGGTCTCGTAAGAAAAGCTTCAGTAAAGCCAAACCAGGCTTTCAAGGATGAATAACTCAAGGAGGTGATGATGGAAATCTAACCTTAAAAGGTCAAACTCCCCGGGCAGTTATTAGAATACCGGTTAAATACCCGGGAATTAGGAGATACGAAGAGAGGAGGGCAAATTATGCGACTACTTAAAAGAAAAAACTTCACCTGGTTATCGATCGTTCTATGCCTGGCGTTGCTGTTCTCATGCACAGTAGTCTTGGCTGATGTCGAGCCTAACTGGGATAAGAGTTCTCTTAAGGAAAACGGCCAGGGCAGTGGGACTGGCATCAATGTATTAAAGGTTACCAAGGTAGTGGAAGGTACTGATCCTGACGATAGCGATTATTCAGTTAGCATTATAAAGGCGGATAGCCAGGAAGACGGATCAACGTATCCCATATCTGTAGGCAATAACACCATAGATAACCTCTCAGTTGGAGGTTACACTATCACAGAAACTGATTCTCATAACGCTGACGATGTTGATGTAACACCCAGCAATTTCTCAATTACAACAGGTACTGAATACATATGGGCCAGTTTCGCTAACGGCGGCAGCGATATGACAGGCCCAGTAAACTGGTATTTATATTTCAGTACCCCTGGCGATGGCGATCCTTATGATCATGGCAACGGAACACTTATCTCCCAAGGCAGTTTTGGCCCAATTGACTCCGGCGAATCTGATGTTATTGAATATTATCTGACTGAAGATGATACTCCCGGTAAATACAAATTTGTTGTTGATCAAAGACTAGGTCATCCTGGTAATAGTCACCCCCAAAGCAACACTATTACAGTAAGTTCAATAATCCCCGCTAATCCTGAAGTTACTATTACCAACACCTTCGAGCCAAGCTCAAACCCCAAACTGATCGTTGAAAAAACCTTCGTAGACTATCCCGACGATGTAACCAAAACCGCTACGGTGACGGTAAGCGGCGGGAATGATTTTTCTGGTAGCAACACCTTCACCGCCAATGGCACATGGGAAGTAACTGAAATAAACCTCTGGCGAAACCTATACCATCAGCAGAAGATCCTTTAACCGGTGTTGACTGTCAGCTTCGGCTCTGGCCAGGTGGAACATTAATAATGATGGATCGTTCACCATCCCGGCCAGTCAGACTGACGATGTTACCATTACGGTGACCAATACCTATAATCCACCCTCGGAATCAAACAAATTGAAAATTGTCAAGAATTTCGTGAACTATGCTGATAATGATATCGCTGAGACAGCAGATTTCAGCCTGATGTTCACAACCCCCGACCCTGCTGAAACAATTGGTACCCACACATTTAATGGCAGCGGAGCAGCCTGGACTCTATATGAGTTGACACCTGGTGAATATAGGCTCCAGGAAACCGCAGCTGCAAATGTTGCTGTAACATTTGCATCAACGGATGTGGCAATTGACGAGAATGGAGTATTCCTATTCCCGGAAGATGAAAGGTGCCAATGTTACCATTACAGTTACCAACACCTACAATCCACCTCTGGTATATCATAGCTACCTGCAGATTGAGAAGCGCTTGACCGGGGAGGTTCCCGATCCTGAACCAACCGGCTTCATGGCCCGCATTGAAAAATGGGTTGACGAAGTGATCCTCCGTCAAATTGGCGGTAGTTGGCAGACATTTATGGATAACATCGCTTTAACCGCCGGGCAAACCACAGACCCCATAGAAGTTGACCCCTATGCTTCCTATAGGGTGGTGGAATACCAAATTGGCGGCGCCGATCAAGTTACTTATGATTTACTGAATGGAGATGGAATCTATGATGAAATCAGCGCAGAAGGCGTGCCCATCGGTGAAAATGAAACCAGGACTATCAGAGTAACCAACCATTATAAAGGGCAATCTGGCGGTGGCGGCGACAGCAAAAAGAGCTATATCAAGGTTAGCAAGAATGTAACCGGCGATGGCCCCAGCGGCGGATACCAGGTAACCATCTACGGATATGAGGGATATGAGACCGAGGGAGAACCCGCCGTAGTCAAGACCTTTACCATTCGCGATGGCCAGACCATCAGCACCGAAGTTGAACCTGGCGTATATTCAGTCCAAGAAAGTGCGGTTGATCATTCCCGCTTCCTGGGTGTAGACTATACCTTGAACAACGATAATTACGATCCTGCGGACACCTTTGTGGTCGGTGAAGATGACACTCGCAGCATAGTCATTACCAACCGCTTCAGCACAAGCGGTGGTGGCGGCGACGATCCCGGCAGCAGTGGCGGCGGTGAAGAAAGCGTCGTAATTCCTCCAGAACCACCGGTTGTTCAGCCTCCAGTGGTGCAACCCCCGGTGGTAACACCACCGCTGGAACCGGTTATCATCCCCGAAGTCTTGCCGGAACTGCCCAAGACCGGCGCCAGCAATATCCTGCTGACTGCCATGGGACTGCTCCTGGCCGGTGGAGGCATGATCCTGAGAAGAAGATCCTAATATTCATGGAAGGAATGAACTAAATGCCGCAAGGCAAGAAGAGGGCTAGAAAATCCAGGCGAATCATCAGCATCGCAGCCATCCTGTTCATATTCGCCGGGGCCACCCTGGCCCTCTTCCCTTTCTTAAAAGACATCTACTACGGGTATTTCAGGGCTCCGGAAGCAGTCATTGAGTCGGCTCCTGAAGTGGAGGCACCAGTTGCCGTTGTTCCTGAGTCTCCCCCTGCTCCACCCGTTGAGGGCACTGTGGTCGGCAGCCTGGCCATTGCCAAACTGGGCCTTAACCTGGAGGTAGGGTATGGGACTTCCGAGGCTGATCTGAAGAAATGGCCGGGGATCTACACCCAGAGCGGCGACCCTCTTACCGGGAATCTATCTATAGCCGGCCACCGCAATGCTTATGGTTCACCTTTCTATCACCTCGATAAAATGGCCCCTGGGGATGAAATCAGCTTGACCTACCGGAATGTGGTTTATCTCTACAGCGTAGAGTCGGTGTTTGAAACCCACAGCCGGGACTGGAGCGTAATCGCGCCCACACCACGGCCGGCCCTGACCCTGACCACCTGCACACCGCTGCATCCCATCAACGGGCAATACGACCGCTTGATTGTAAGGTCCTATCTGCAGAGCAGTCAACCGTTAACAGGCAACCAGTAACCATTCAAAAGAATTCAAAAGAGGCTGTCCCAGGGAGGATAGCCTCTTTATAATAATCCACGTTCCGTACTTCCTTAAATTCTTTGCTGCGCTCAGAATTCCCATGTGTTACCACATCACGATAAACGAAAACGTTACTCCAAATCGGAGATCCTTCGGGCGTTGCCCTTAAGGCATAACAAAAACAAGGGGCTTTCATAGTAATGACAGTGTGATTAGGCCTGAAGATTGAAGAAGACTGTAATGCAAGTTCCTTGTGAACTCGAATACACTTTGAGTATGGCCTGGTGACGGGCTGCAATGCTGTAACATATCGACAATCCCAATCCAGTCCCATTGTCCTTGGTGGTAAAAAAGGGCACCCCGATTCGCTCCCGGATTTCAGGGGGAATGCCCTGGCCCCGATCTATAACCTCCAGCAGAACCTGTTCCCCTTTTTGCCGGGTGCGTACGGTTAATGATCCCACCGCTGTTCATGCTCTCCAGCCCGTTGCGGGCCAGGTTAAATACCATCTGGCGGATCTCTTGTATGTCCAGCATCAGCAAGGGAATATCACCTAACTCAAGCTGCACGTTCTTATCCTGTGACCTGAGCATCGGCACAAATCAACGGGGAGATGTTTTTCAAAATGAGATTTAAGCTTTGCGGCCTAAGATCCACCTGCTTGTCCCGCGCCATAAGCAAAAATTCCGTGATGATCATATTCACCCGATCGAGTTCTTCAATCATCAGGTCAAAATACTCCCGCTCTGCGGCATACTTTTCGTTTTCACTCATCATCTGCAAAAACCCGCGAATGCTGGTCATGGGGTTGCGCACCTCGTGGCCGATACTGGCCGCGATTTCCCCCACCAGGTTCAACTGATCCAGGCGCAGCAGTTCCCGTTCCATTTGCTTGCGCTCGGTGATATCAACAATCGAAGCCACCCGATTGCGATTCATGGGTATAAAGGCGACCGTTACCAGAACATCTTTTACCCGCCCGTAACGATCCTGAAAATGCCCTTCAAACCGGGCTGGCACCCCTTCCAGGTTGAACTCGCGCAAGTGATCACAGCGTTCAATAAAGGCTAGGCTTCTTCATCATCAACAGAAATCCGTCCAGAGTTTGGTGCCTTCAGTCTCCGCTTTGCTGTAGCCGCACAACTTTTCGAATTCTGAATTAGCCCTGGCGATGATGCCGTCTTCACCATAAATGATCATGGCCGTGGCCGTGGTTTCAAAGATGGTGCGATAACAAACCTCAGATTCCCGCACCGCCTCATGCATCTTCCAGTGTGTACCCCGCCCCGCCAGCTGCAACTCCACCAGCAAGCCCCGATGATTGTACAGAGCCTGCATCGACCACTGCATCCAGGTTACCTGCCCTTGCACACCCATCATCCGCCACGGATAAACCCCGCCGTAGAGTTGCCTCGCCAGGCATGACTGCAAGGCATCTTTAATCCCCTGTCGATCCACTTCTGCAGCAATGGCCAGGAAGCTCAGCCCCTTGTAATCGCTGGCCATACCCCCAAAATAGCGGCAAAAGGCCTCATTAACAAAGATAATGGTGGAGTCTGGCTGCACTCGGCATACCAGTTGTTCTTGATTGCTCACCGCATGGCTATATCGTGCTTCACTTAAATGCCAGCGTTCTTCCAGTTCCTGATTGACATCCAGGCTTCGACATGCACCCCGGTCGGATTCAACATACTCTGCCGAATAGTCGCATTTCGCCAAAGCAATGCTGTCTCTGCCTGTATCGATTTGGCAATGACAAGTTTTAGATCTGTTCCAGGTTTGCTTTTTCGCCTTCACTTATCCCCCCACCCTTTTCGCCATATCTAAACATGGTAGTTAGCTATCGGGGAGATGAACACCTTTAGAGATTTTGACATGTTTTGTCGCTTCCCTGTCCTTAAATTATTATTTATTTCGACATGGTGAGTTCAGCCATCATGTATACGGTTGGCTGCCGGAGCATATAATATAATTTGGGCTATGATGCCTTACCGGAGCACCGAAATCTTAAACAATTCAAACTATTTCTTGTAATGGTCCATTAAAAAAGGTATAATACACTTTGCGGGCGGGTGTAGCTCAGTGGTAGAGCCCCAGCCTTCCAAGCTGGTTGCGAGGGTTCGATTCCCTCTACCCGCTCCATTTTTTTTGTCCCTGTAGCTCAGTTGGACAGAGCAACGGCCTTCTAAGCCGTGGGTCGGGGGTTCGAATCCCTCCGGGGACGCCACTTTCGAACTAACTTTTTTGTGGTGGGTGTAGCTCAGTTGGTTAGAGTACCAGATTGTGGCTCTGGGAGTCGTGGGTTCGAGTCCCATCACCCACCCCAATTTAATCTTGACACTGTCGGCTTTATCCTAGTATACTCTTGACTGTTGGGGTGTAGCCAAGCGGTAAGGCAACGGACTTTGACTCCGTCATGCGTTGGTTCGAATCCATCCACCCCAGCCATATTATTTTACGGGCCATTAGCTCAGCAGGTAGAGCACCTGACTTTTAATCAGGGCGTCGGAGGTTCGAATCCTCCATGGCTCACCATTTGAAAATTATGAATCGCGCCGCTTGGCGCGATTTTAATATATTTTGGATTATGCGCCTATTCTTGTCCCGGAAACAATACTGGCTTCGCCAGTTGCTGATTTGAACCCTGGTTGGGCTTTGGTCCAAAGGATAGCAGCCTTTTGGCAGCCGTAAAGAAGAGGAACTCATCCGGGCAATCTGTCCCCTATCTCAATCAGAAAACCCGCCAGCTACCATCACTTATTTTCGCTCAATTATTTGCGCAGGCTAACACCCTCAATTTATTTCAGTTGACCCACAAAATACTGTCCGCAACACAAGCACCCTATCCGCCAGCCAATAAAAAAACTCCCCGGTATTCCAGGGAGTTTTGCCTGTCTCTATTTACCAGCTATTTCTGCGGGGCTGCGGTTTGTAGCAGTCTCTGCAGTAAACCGGTCTATCTCCGCTCGGCTTGAACGGTAGGGTAGTGTCTTTTCCGCAAGTGGCACAAACTGCCGCATACATCTGGCGTTCTGATTGACCGTAGCCGCCGCGACTGCCACCCATTTGAGCCTTGCGCGCGGCGCGGCATTCCGGACACCGACCTGGTTCATTGGTGAACCCCTTTTGTGCGTAAAACTCCTGCTCGGAAGCAGTAAACTCAAAATCCCGTCCACAATCCTTACAGTTTAACGTTTTGTCAGAATACATAAAAAAACCTCCTTGATTTTTGCCCTACCAAGGGAAGCGCCTATCATCTTTACTCCCCAAGATTGAAGCAATCGAGAAGGTTCGTTCATCCGCATGTTATAGGGCTACAAACAGTTTAACTGAAATCTCCTCGATAATCAAATACTTGTTACAATTTATTTTACCAAATGATGTTATTTTTCGCTTCATCATTCCGCAGTTAAATGCTTGTCTAACACCCAGTAGATAGGCCAGTAACAAATTAAAGGGTTTTGGCATACATTAACGGCATAAATGGCAGAATAATGTTTTTGTTCCAATTATGGGTCATTTATATTCTTCTTATACCTATGTTGTAGAAATCGTAAATGTCAATTCCGTTAATATCGTGTCAGCATCGCTTACCAATTTAAGCATCAGCGCCATGGCAGTCGGTTAAGGTTTTCACCACCCTAACAAGTAACTTGATTGTTAAAGCCCCCGGTCGGGGGCTTTTGGTTATGGCCCTGACACCTCTTTGCGGCTTTTCACCGACACTATTGCTTCCTTGGCAACACAGCCATTGAATTTAAGGCTACTTGCAGCACAAACCACTTGGGCGCAATGTCATCGGGTTGGTGTACAGCGGTAATTAAACCAGTCTCAATAGCCTTATCCATAATATCTTGCTTCCATGTTTCTACCGGCTGGCTTTCCCCGGCCCCGGCATCGATATCTAAAAATTCGCCCAAACCGGCGGCTATCGCCCTGGCAATGCGGGTCTGCCCCTCTCTGCTGTTTAGTACCGCCTCTTGAGCAGGATTGCTGATAAATCCGCATTCGCATAAAATTGCCGGCATTCGTGTTTCTCGGGTCATATGCAGGTTTTGTATCCGAACCCTCCCATCCTTCCAGCCAGTGGCTCCAACCAACCACTTTTGCACCTTATCCGCCAACCTTTCTGCCGCACCGCCGGGCGCCTGTATATAAGTGCTGATATAGTTGGGTGCCGGGTCATGCGAGGAGTTGCAGTGTATACTGACAGCATAATCCACCCCGCTGTTATTGAATAGATTGGATCTTGCCGGGAGGCTCATAGAAATGTCATCGCTGCGGCTCATAACCGTCTTTAACCCCATCCGGTTCAGCAAAAACTGTACTCTCTGGGCAATGGCCAGATTTACATCCTTCTCCCTGCTTCCACTTAGACCGACAGCACCGGGATCCTGCCCGCCGTGGCCGGGATCAATTCCAATTTTCATGTGGTCCTCCTTTCCCTGCTTGCACTCCCGCACTACTAGCATATTCAGCAGTGGCCTCAAACGCACCACCCCATCCAAAACCCTGGCGCTGAGCAATTGATGGAAAGGTTCGCTATTTCCTTAATTCGTTCAGGGGAATAGGCAGCATAGAAAGCCCCATGCCAGGCGGATGGCCGCAGTAGCAAAAGTAGAGTCTGCGAAACGGGATATAAGAGGAGATGTCCTGTCATAATTTTACTAGCTTATGAATTATCTCCATGTTTTTTAGGTTTTTGTATAAATGGTATGGCAACTATTGACGATATAACTATAAATACTAATTGTTTGGGAATTTGGAACAATTCGCTTCTAAGCACCAGCTAGTCTGGCTTTACATGAATTGTACCTGGTGAAAATATAATATTTTCGCACCACCAATTTCCCAGACAAAATACAATATTCTTGAAGGAGGGGCATTGATGAGCGATCTGGTCACATCATTCAAAGTATTATCACGGCAACTGGCACAGACCTACGAAAGAGGTTGCATCTTGTACGTTACCGATTTAAATCGCTACACCTTCGTGCAGAGCAACGGCCTGGATTTATTCAAAGAAGGAGATCCGTTGGTTCAGGGCGGTCTGATTCACCGCAGTATGCGCGACCGTAAACAATATGTTGAAACGGTGGAGCGCAATGTGTACGGAACCCGCCTCAAGGTGTGGGTGCAGCCTATCATTGAAGACGGCAATGTAACGGGGTCTTGCGGGGTTATGATCCCTAAGCTGCATCCGGTTGCGCAGGCTTTTCCGGATTTTGCGCCGCACCTTTGTGAAGCCTATCCCGGCGGAGCCTTCATGGCCATTACCAGTTTGGACAAAATTGCTATGCGCAATGGCTCCAGCCATTTTGATCTGCCGGCACTGAAGGTTGATGCTACCCTGCTGGATAATGGGGTCTCAAAAGAGGCCATCCGCAAGCAGCAGGTTATCGCCAAACAGGTCGATGCCAGTGTATATGGTGAAGCCCTTCAGGCTATCTCCATACCGCTATTTGATCCCGATGATAAAGACCTGGTGGGAACCCTTACCCTCTTTACCTCCAGAACCATTGCCGAACAACTGCAGGGCCTGGCCGCCAATATCAGTGCCAGCACACAGGAAATTGCTTCGGTAATGGAAGAGGTGGCTGCCTCTGCCGGCGAGATATCAACCAATGAGGGCCATCTTTCGGAGCGAGTCCGGGAGGTAGCCGCGGTCTCCACCCAAATCGGTGAAATAATTGAGTTTATCAAGGTGGTGGCAGACCAGACCAAGATGCTGGGCTTAAATGCCGCTATCGAAGCGGCCCGGGCCGGTGAACACGGCCGCGGCTTCGGTGTGGTAGCCGACGAAATACGAAAATTAAGTGATCAGTCCAAACAGACCGCTGAACAGATTAGAAAGCTATTGATGGAAACAGACAGCAATATCAAGGCGGTTCAGGATGCCTCGGAAGGGACTTTGAAGCAGAGCCAGGAACAGGCTGCCGCTACCGAAGAGGTTACCGCATCAGTGATGGAAATGGCCAATATCGCCGAGAAACTGGCAGAAACGTCGCGCGAGTTATAACTTTGCATCAAAATGGCGGGAGCGTGCTCCCGCCATTTTTGTTATATTGGCTTCAGGTGACACGGGGATGGGGTGACAACAACCCCGTTAGACTGTGCAAAAACCGTGTAGTGGTTTTTAATTGCCCCCACTTATGGCCGATTTTTGACTATTATTTGACCCATAACATCGCGTCCGTCCCCCACTTTGGAGATGCATTTGATGAATTAAGAGACTTTCCACACAGTCTGCCGTCCCCGTGTCACCCTCCAGTTTCTCCGCCCACCTGCGCTCCTTCAGGAAGCCTATTTTCCCAGGCCAATGTGGGGCAATTGACTGCCTTTACAACCTCTTGGTTTGATATTGTCCGGCCCAGGCAACCATGGGCGGCAGCTTTCCACGGTTTATACAATCTTGTTGCTGCGGCGCCATATGTTCATCTGGTCGGCCTGCTCGATCAGCTCATCTCTAAACTGTGGATGGGCGATGCTGATCAGCAGTTCAGCCCGTTCATAAGTGGCTTTGCCCTTCAAGTTGACGATGCCATATTCCGTAACCACATAGGAGGTAATACTGCGCGGGACCGTCACGACAGCGCCATTAGGCAAAGTAGGCACTATTCTGGAGATCAGTTCACCGTCCTTGCCCTTAACGGTTGAACTAAGGCAGATGAAGCCTTTGCCCCCGTTGGATTTGTAGGCACCAAAGATGTAGTCAAACTGCCCCCCAGTTCCGGTGATCTGGCGAACTCCGGACGACTCTGAGCACACCTGCCCAAAGAGATCAACTTCAATAGCGTTGTTAATGGCCATCATATTGTCGTTTTGCCCGATTACAAAGGGATTATTGGTGTAATCCACCGGGAATATGGCACAGGCCGGGTTGTCATCCAGGAAGTTATACAGTTTATTGGTTCCCATGGCGAAGGTATAGACCATCTTCTCCGGATTGATCTGTTTACGCTTGCCGGTAATACGCCCCGCTTGATACATATCCACATAAGAGTCCACCAACATTTCGGTATGCACACCCAGATCCTTTAAATCCGATTTGGCAATCAAAGCCCCGATGGCATTGGGCATAGCGCCAATGCCCAATTGCAGGCAACCCCCATCGGGTATCTCATTGACGATGATTTCGGCAACTTTGTTGTCTACATCGGTAACAGGTATTTCCGGCAGTTGAATCAAGGGACGGTGGTCCCCTTCTACAATATAATCAACCTGTGAAATGTGTATGTTTTCATTATATCCGCCCCGGGTACGGGGAATGGTATTATTAACCTCAATGATGACCTTTTTGGCGGCACGTACTGTAAACGAGGTAATGGAATGGGAGGTGCCGAGACTGAAAAAGCCATCCCTGTCCATGGGGCCTACCTTGATCATGGCCACATCCACCGGCACATAGCCGCGGGTATACCAGGAAGGAATTTCATGGTAAGTCAAGGGAGAAAAAAAGCACTGGTCCTTATCGTGCAATTTGCGGCTGGCCCCGCTAAAGTGCAGATCAATATAGGTGAAATGCTCCCGTTCGGGGTCTACCTGTACGATTTGCGGGGGAAAGGGGCAGGTGGTGGTGCGCACTACCACATCCCTGAGTTCATCTTTGCGTTTGGCCAAAGCGGCATCAAGCACATGTGAATTCATCACAAACTCGCTATACTGCACGCAATCCCCCGACTTGACACATTTAACCGCCTCATCTGCGCTCACCAGTTTCTGGGCGTACTCTTCAGAATAATTCATTATATTTAAGCCTCCTCCTTTTATTGGTATAGAATTCCAAATGGGGCGGGTGTCGGGCACCTCATCAGCCCCAATTGAAATCTGCTTAACTAACCTCTTAAAAGGTCACCGGCAATGACCAGCCTCTGTACTTCGCCGGTACCTTCATATATCTGGAATATCTTGGCATCACGCATCAGTTTTTCCACCGGATACTCCCGGGTGTAGCCGTAACCGCCAAATACCTGTACAGCTTCAATGGCACAGTACATGGCTGTATCACCGGCAAACGCCTTGGATAATGAGGCCGATTTGCTAAAACGGGGTACATCCATATCCTGCAGTGATGAGGCTTCATAATAGAGCAGGCGTGAGGCTTGAATGCGCATGGCCATATTGGCCAGCTTGAATTGGATGGCCTGGAAGTTGCAAATGGGTTTGCCGAACTGGGTGCGCAACTGCGAATAGGCAAGGGATTCATCCAGGCAGCGCTGGGCTACACCGGTGGCCATGGCGGCAATACTGGCCCGGGAGATATCCAGGGTTTTCATGATAATATAAAAACCCTGGCCTTCTTTCCCGATAAGGTTTTTAGCCGGGACTTTGACATCTTCAAAGATAACCTCGGTGGTATTGGAGGTTCTTATGCCCAGTTTGTCTTCCACTTTGCCCACCGTTATACCGGGAGAATTGCGGTCCACCATGAAGCAACACATGCCCTTGGTGCCCATTTTCTTATCCAGGGTGGCCAGGACCGTATACATTCCAGCGGTTCCGCCATTGCTGATGAAACTGCTTGGAGCCATTCAGGATGTACTCATCACCCACCTTTTGACAGCGTGTGGAAATACCACCCGCATCTGAACCGGCGCCAGGCTCGGTCAAACAGAAGGCCCCCAGTCTCCCCGTCCAGTATGCGGCCGAACCATTCTTTTCTTTTGCTCCTCGTTGGCGGCTACATGGATAGGGTCGGTGGCCAACAGCGTGCTGGCAACCATAATAGTGCCAATACCGGCATCCCCCCAGCAGATTTCTTCGGCGACTATGTTCTGGGTGAGGTGATCCAGGCCGGGGCCACCATACTCGGCGGGCACGCCGATGGCCATAAAGCCCAATTCTTGCATTTTATCCAGGCATTCCTGGGGGTAGACATGATTATGGTCCCATTCTCCGGCATAGGGTGCGATTTCATTGGCAGCAAAATCATGCGCCATTCGTTTCATCATTTCTTGCTCTTCACTGAGACGAAAATCCATTTCTTTTCCCTCCTCACATCTTCATGGGACTGCGCCTCGATTGCACAGGGGCAGTCGCTATAAACAACATTTATATATTTCTGCGTCCACAGTGAGCACATGGCTGGACCGCCCCCCTACACATAAGGAAGCTCCGCCCAGGGTTGCACCCATCTTTTCCATCTGGTAGTACAGGCTGACGACAATGCGCAAGGCCGTGCAGCCCACCGGATGACCCCAGGGCAATACCCGACCCATTGAGGTTGCATTTATCCATATCCAATTCCAGGCCATACTCTTCCTTAAGCATGCGCCCCACTCCCCAGGAATTGGGCGGCAAAGGCTTCATTGATTTCCCAGTACTCAATATCTTCGAACTTTAGCCCCGCCCGGATCAAACATTTGGGAATAACCAAGGCGGGACCCAGCCCCATTAATTCAGGCACTACACCGGCATGACAGATTTCAACCAGCTTCATAAGCGGTTTAAGACCGAGTTCCAGAGCTTTATCTTTGGACATAATCACCACGGCAGCGGCACCGTCATTTATACCCGAAGCATTGGCAGCCGTCACCACACCCCGCCTTTTTTGAAGGCCGGGGGCAGTTTAGCCATTTTTTCAAGGCTGGCGTCGGGGAGTCATATGCTCATCAGTGGCATAAAAGGTGCTGCCTTTGCGGGTTTTTTATTTCAAAGGGAATAATTTCCCGCTCGAAAGTGCCATCATCCCTGGCTCGAGTGGCCTCTCTGGTGGCTCATTAAGGCCAGCTGATCGCACTTCCTCGCGGGAAATACCATATTTCTCAGCGATATTCTCTGCGGTAAGTCCCATATGACCGGGCACCAGGCTGTCAAATAAACCGTCGTGGATCATAACATCTTCCAGTTTTCCCGGCCCCATGCGGTATCCCATGCGTCCTTTCAAGGCCATGTACGGGGTGTTGGTCATATTTTCCACCCCGATGACCAGGGCCGCATCAGTGTCACCAACCTGAATATTGCGAATGGCTACATCCAATGCTCTCATTCCTGAAGCACAATTCTGGTTGACATTGCAGGCGGTGCTTTCGGGGGGCAATCCAACCGCTATGGCTACCTGGCGGGCCGGCAGCGAGCCCTGTCCATGGGGATAGACCTGACCCATGCATAGTTCCTGGATAATGCCGGCATCAATGCCAGCCCGTTTGACTGCCTCTTTCCCGACGGCAATGGCCAGGTCCCGGGCTGAGACATCCTTGAGACTGCCCATAAAGGAGGCAATAGCCGTTCTGCAGGCACTGACGATTACAACATCTTTCACAGTTTTCTCCTCCCTTTCAATTTATTGCTTTCTATTTGTTCTTAAATTGCGGCTTGCGTTTTTCCACAAAGGCACCCAGGCCTTCGTTCTTGTCTTCTGTAGCGCAGCACAGGCCAAACATGTCCGACTCAATGCTCATAGCGGTGTCAATATCCACCTGCAGACCTTTACCAATGGCAAATTTGGCATAGCCTACCGCCAGCGGGGCTTTAGCCGCGATCTTGCGGGCCATTTTCCGAGCCTGTTCCATAAGTTCAGCCGCGGGATAGACATGATTTACCAGACCCATACGAAAGGCTTCATCGGCTTTAATGGTGTCAGCAGTAAATGTCAATTCCTTGGCGCGTCCTTCCCCGACCAGCCGCGGCAGCCTCTGAGTGCCGCCAAAACCGGGAATAATGCCCAGTCCTACTTCAGGCTGGCCGAACAAGGCATTATCCGCCGCCAGGCGAATATCACAGGCCATGGCCAGTTCGCAGCCGCCCCCCAGGGCAAAGCCGTTAATGGCTGCAATAACGGGCTTTTCCATCAGTTCCAGTTTGCGGAACACCTTTTCCCCCATATCGGAGAAATAGCGCCCTTCAGCGGGAGATAGAGGAAACATGAAATTGATATCGGCTCCAGCCACGAAGGATTTGTCTCCCGCCCCGGTTATTATCAAAACCTTGATATGGGGATCCTGTTTGACTTCATCGATCACCGCCGAAATCTCCCCCAGGGTTTCGGCGTTTAACGCATTCAAGAACTTGGGCCGGTTAATATATAAAATAGCTATTTCATCTTGGCGCTCCAGAATAAGGTTTGCATATGGCACGGCGTTACCCCCTTTTCTTGCTGCCAATACGGCAAAAGACTATTTTTTGCTGTAATCATAGAAACCTTTGCCGGTCTTCATGCCCAGCCAGCCTGCCCTGACCAGTTGTTTCAAGGGCGGAGCGGGGCGGTATTTGGGATCACCGGTTTCAGCGAACAAGGTCTCACAAACTGCCAGGGCTATGTCGACACCAACCAGGTCGCACAAGGTTAATGGGCCCATTGGCCAACCGGCCCCCAGCTTCATTGCAGTATCAATATCTTCAACACTGGCCAGGCCTTCATTAAGAATAAAAGCGGCTTCATTCATGCCCGGCAAGAGAATACGGTTAACCACAAAGCCAGGTCCTTCTTTAACCAGAACCGGGGTTTTGCCTATGGCTTTGGATAACTCCAAGACCGCATCTATGGTTTCCTGCGAGGTCTGTGCAGCGGGGATGACTTCGATTAATTTCATGACATTGGCCGGGTTGAAGAAATGCATGCCGATAACCTTGTGAGAGCGTTTGGTAATGGCCGCGATTTCGGTGATGGACAAGGAAGAGGTGTTGGTGGCAATGATAATTTCGGGTTTTAGTATGGCATCCAGGCGGGTATAAACATCTTTCTTAATTTCCATCTTTTCAAATACACACTCAATGATGAAATCGGCCTCAGCCAGCTGGTCAAATTCCCCGGTGGCCTGAATTCTTCCGGTCACAGCGTCGGCCGTACCCGCAGGAACCTTGCCCTTTTCTTCCTGTTTGCCCAGGCCCTTGCCTATTGCCTTTATAGCCTTCTCGCAAAATTCAGGATAAATATCGAAGAGGATAACTTCCTTGCCGGCAGCGGCCAGAGCCCAGGCGATGCCCTGTCCCATGGTGCCGGCACCCATAACGGCAATTTTATTAAAATCCATTTATCCATTCCTCCCTGTAAAAATATTGCTTGCATTGTGCTTATGCTCTGCTTAACAACTAAAGAACCCTCTGCCAACACCTCCCCCTTTTTCAAACTTGAACAACCATTACTCCATTATTATTCAAGAACCGTGCCAGGTAAAAAGCGATCCATAATATTGCTTGTGAATCCCGGTAATTTGGCATTCTCGTGCAAGAGCGGGCAGCCCTTAATACCTGTGGGACTCCTAATAGAGATGACCTGGCATTAAGCAAAGCCGCCAGCCATGGCCTGTATTGAGCATCACAGGGAGGTTCCCAAATTGGGAGAGGCTGTCTCGCAAAAACGGAGACCCGGGGAACAGAATGCAACTAAAAGCATTTGAGCCAATTCGGGGGAACGTTTCCGAATTGGCTCAAATAAGGTTATGGTTTTGGGAATCGGGTTGGCGGTTTTTGTCTAGTAGTCGAAAGCCGCAGCGGGCACATCCAAGACCGAACGATCGGCATCAATAATGATCTCGGCTGTCTTCCATACATCGGGGACTACATTACGCAGGTAGTAGCGGGCTGCCTCCACCTTGCCCTGATAAAAGGCGTAGTCATAATGATCGATTCCCACCTCCCGGGCACGGCGGGCCGCTATTAGGGCTTGATCAAGCATGAGCCGGCCACCGTATAATTGTGCGGTTGCAGTCAGGATGCGCCGGGCATAAACGGGGAGCATTTCCATCTGGTTGTTGCCAGCAAAACCCAGCAGGGTCTTTTGCATATTACCATAAGCGGCCAGGGCTTTACCTAGATGGGCGAATTCCTGTGCAAATTCTGCATTGTCCTGGTTGGCGGCGTAGAAATCCTTTATCTCCTTGATAAAGGCGGCAAAAACACTGCCTTTTTTCATAGTCATTTTACGGCCCACCAGATCCAGGGCCTGGATGTAGTTGGTACCTTCCCAAATCGAATAGATCTTTATGTCACGGGCTATTTGCGCAACCGGATACTCCTCACAATAGCCATAGCCGCCATAGGCTTGGATGGCTTCACCACACAGCCACCAGCCTTCATCACTGGGATAGGCTTTGCATAAGGGGGTAGTGACTTCAATTAGATCATTGGCTTGCTGCCGCCGGATGGGATCGGTGTCATGGCGGCGGATATCAAAAGCAAAATAGGTCTTGTAGAGCATAGCCCTTATTGCTTCCACATGAGCCTTGCCCATCAAAAGGGTTCGCTTCAGGTCTTCATGCTGAATTATAGGCACCCGACCTGCTTTGGGATTAGTGAGCAAGCGTCCCTGAATTCTCTCCTTGCAATAATCCCTGGCATTGTAGAAAGCGTTGGCAATACAGGATAAAGCCAGATGGCCTGTTTCCATGCGGGCCAGATTCATCATCTGGAACATCTGTGCCATGCCCTGGCCTTTGCCTTCGTTGTCTAAGGGATTTTGGCCTAGCAGCCAGCCCCGGCAGCCATCGTTTTCGCCAAAATTTAAGGCCGCTGTTACTGAGCCATACTGGCCTAATTTATGCTCGATGCCGGTTGTCTGCACATCATTGTCCACCGTGCCGCCATCCTCATTTATCCACAATTTAGGAACCACAAACAAGGAAATACCTGCAGTTCCGGGCCGTGATCCCTCCACCCGGGCCAGGTAAAGGTGAATAATGTTTTCAGTAAAATCGTTGTCTCCGCCGGTGATGAATATCTTTTGTCCTTTAATCTTGAATACCCCGGGATCTTCGGTAGGATAAGCGCGGGATAGTATATCACCCACGTCCGAACCTGCGCTAGGTTCAGTGAGGCACATGGTTCCTGACCATGATCCATCCATCATTTTGGGCAAAAACAATTCCTTGACCTTTTGGCTGCCAAAGCTCTGGATTAAGTCGGCTGCCCCGCTGGTAAGTATAATGTAGGGTCCGAAGGTTGGATTGGCGGCATTAAACATCTCCCATACCATAGCATGGAGGATATACGGCATCACCATGGCATCCTCCGCTTCATCGATATTGCTGGTACCCCACCCTTCCTGTTGCAGCTTGTGAAACAAGGGGCCAAAACTAGGAGGCACTGTAACCCGACCGTTTTCAAAACGGACCGGATTTTTTTCGCCATCGGTATTGGTCGGTTCGATCACCTCTTTGGACATCTTTAAGATGGGGGCTAAGAATGCCTTGACATCATCCTTGGAATAATAGCCAGCAAAGCGGGGATAATTGAAAATCTCCTCAGTCGGCAACCATTCCTGCAGGATGAACTCAAAATCGCGGGTATTCTGGTAAGCAAAATTAGCTGACATATTTAAAATCCCTCCGTTTCAGGCTGTCCCCTACAAGTGGAAACCGCCTTTTAATCAGGAAATCTTTATCACCGCCGGGTGATGGCAGCTTGCCCTTGCCATCACCCGACTCTGAAATATTTTGGAGAGGTAATATGGGTAGCCTTTTATTGATAGTTGGGAAGCGTCCCCACGGCGTGAATTTGCCGAAAACCGTGTTGCAGCGGCCGTCCCTCTGACACGTTTTATACGTCCCGGGTCCACAGGGAGGCCATGGCAGATCCGCCGCCAACGCATAAGGACGCTCCTCCTACAGTGAGGTTCAATCTTTCCATTTCGTAGTACAGGCTTACAATGATGCGCAAGGCCGTGCATCCTACCGGATGGCCCAGGGCAATCCCAGAGCCGTTATGGTTGGTTCTTTCCAGGTCGATCTTTAGGCCAAAATCCTCTTGAATCATACGGTCAACCCCGATAAACTGCGCTGCGAAGGCCTCATTGATCTCCCAATACTCGACATCCTCATACTTCATACCAGCTTGTTTAAGACACTTGGGAATAGCCACAGCCGGGCCCAAACCCATCACTTTAGCCTCCACCCCTTCAGTGCAGACATTAATCAATTTCATCAAAGGTTTGAGACCCAGCTCATCGGCTTTGTTTTTCGTCATTAATACCGCCGCAGCAGAACCATCATTAATGCCGGAGGCATTGGCGGCAGTGACCACACCTTCCTTTTTAAAAGCTGGCGGCAGCTTGGCCATAGTTGCCAAGCTGGCTCCCTGAATAGGATGTTCATCGTTTTCAAACATAACCGTACCTTTTTTGGATTTCATGCTAACCGGGATAATTTCCCTTTTAAATCGCCCCTCGGCAATAGCTTGCACAGCCCGGTTATGGCTTAAGACCGCAAGTTCATCGCATTCCTCACGGGTAATTCCGTATTTTTCAGCCACATTTTCAGCGGTGATACCCATGTGCCCACCGGCCAGCGCACAGATCAAACCGTCCGATAACATCGCATCCTGCGCCTTGCTGTCCCCCATGCGGAAACCGTTGCGGCCCTGCTGCAGGATATAAGGGATATTGCTCATACTTTCGGTCCCGACCACCAGGGCAATGTCGGTTTTCCCCAGGGCCAGACTGTTGGCTGCTACTTCTAAAGCCCTCATACCGGAGGCGCAGTTCTGGCTGAGCATGGTGGAGCCAGAGCGGGCATCCATGCCTACCGCCATAGCCACCTGCCGGGGCGGCAGGGAGCCATTACCGTGATGCAAGCACATCCCTAACACAAGCTCATCGACCATTTCAGGATCAATTCCTGCCCGGTTGATGGCCTCGGTTGCCGTAACAACTGATAATTCATTAGCTCTTACCGATTTTAATGAACCTAAAAAATCACCAATAGGCGTTCTGCAAGCACTTACCATTACTACTTCATTGATTGGAGCCATGTCATTACCTCCTTAAACGCTTTCCCGTATATAGAGCAAAAAGCATGCCAATTAAAGATCATGGCAGCCTTTGAACGGCAAATGCCGGAGATAACGGCAATTGTTCAGAGTTGATTCTACATGGTGCTTGATGCTGCGTGGCGGTATGTTTATCCCATTATGGGATAGTAGCAGGCACTGGGATTGCTATGGAGAGCAGAATGGCGGGATTCCGAGAATCTTGCGAAGGATATAGAACAAGGTATCTCAAAATAGGAGAAGGGTTCTAAAAATCGGGGGCGGGACGGGACAAGGGACCGGTTCCCCTGTCCCACCCCGCCCTGATTGAGCACGGCTTAGCTCAAACCGTATTTTTCAAGTTTACGATATAAGGCTGAGCTGTGTATCCCCAGGGCCTTGGCGGTCTTGGTCCGGTTGCCGCCGGTTTTGTTGAGGGCCTGAGTAATGATTTCTTTTTCTATCATTTCAACTGTTTCTGTAAGCCCCTGCTGCAATTCATGTGGTATTTTGATCTGTTTTACATCCTCAACGGACAGAGAGGGAAAATGATCGGGATTAAGACATGTTTCACTATTCATGCTGGCCAGGTTGACCGCCCTCTCCAGCAGGTTCTCCAATTCGCGGATATTGCCCGGCCAGGAATAGCGCTGCAAAAGCTGCAAAGCCGATGCAGAAATCCTATTCACACTGGTCTCCAGGTTCCGGTTGATGCGCGTCAGCAAATCGTGCACCAATAGGGGCAGATCATCCATGCGTTTTCGTAAAGGCGGTATCCTCAGGCGCACCACATTGAGGCGATAGTAGAGATCTTCGCGAAATTCACGTTTGGCTACCAGATCTTCAAGGTCACGATTGGTAGCAGCAACAATGCGGGCATTGATAGGAATGGGAGAGTTTCCGCCCACCCTTTCCACCACCCGCTCCTGCAAAACCGATAAGAGTTTAGTCTGCATGGTCAGGGGCATATCCCCTATTTCGTCCAGAAATATGGTGCCGCCCTTGGCCAGTTCAAATTTACCTGGCTTGCCGCCCTTTTTAGCCCCTGTGAAAGCCCCTTCTTCATAGCCAAACAGCTCTGATTCCAGCAGGTTTTCGGGCAAGGCAGCACAGTTGATGCGGATAAACGGCCCTGAGTAGCGGCGAACTGCCGGGCCATATCCTTGGTCATGGAGAATTCCGTACTATCCCCGGTCAAATCCCGAAATTGCCAGCGGGCGTTGTAAATTGACCATACCTCGTCTTTGTATATATTGAGTTCTCTTTCAATCTGTTCCAGCTTGCGGGTCAAAATCTTGGCGCCACTCATATCCAGCACAACGCTCTGGCCAATAGCGCCGATTATTTCACCGTTCTTAATGATGGGCTGGCGGCTTACCACAAGATCACGGCCATTTACCGGCCAATAATCAGCCTTGTATATCTTTCCTGTCTTGAGCACCTCGGGCAGCAGTGAGTGGGAGGTTAGCTCCAGTATGGGGCGCCCGATGCATTCTTCGCGCTTTCTCTCCAGTATATCCAGATAGGTCTGATTGATGAATGTAATGTTAGCATTCTTATCCACTATTACGTACGCTAGATGGGGGCTTTCAATCAACCCCTCGATAACCATGGTAAATCGTTCTTCAGTTTCCTTCAGCATATCCATTAGGACTTGTGTACCCGACATATCCAGCAAGAAGTAATGTCCGATAGCACCGATTATCTCCCCGTCCCTTTTTATGGGCATACGGGTCACCAGGGTATCATGGCCGTTTACATTCCACAAGCTGGCCTGGTCGATCCGACCGGTTGCCAGTATTTGAGGCAATTCGGAATTAGGCACAACATCCAGAACGTATTTACCGATTACTTCCTCTTTACAAAGACCACCCATAATATTCATGAAGTTCTTATTCATATGGGTGATCATCCCCTCACGGTCCAACATGACAAATCCGATATGGGGATTTTCAAAAAGCGTATCCAGGATTACTGAAAATTCGCGTTCGACCTCCTGCAAACGCTTCATAAATACCTGAGCCCCGGACATATCAAGAAACAGACTGCGGGCTAAGGCTCCCAATACTTCTCCCTGATGCACAATCGGAAGAGCGGTAACTATAGTATCCCGTCCCTTTATGGAGCAGATATCAGCACCGACCGCCCGACCGGTTCGGAGTACATTGCTGATTTGACAATCGGGAATCACATCGAGGATATATCGGCCCTCTACCTCTTCTCTGGTATACCCCAGGGCTTCCAGGAGCGGCTTGTTCATAGAACTAATGTAACCGTTCTTGTCCACGATTACATAAAACATATACCAGCTTTCAATCAACCCTTCCAGGACTGCGGTAATCTCGTTAAATGGAAATTTCGACACTCAAGATCGCCTCCATATCCTCTCACAGAACTCGCATTCTTACCCTTAAGCCCAGTAGCGTGTCTTCTAGTGATTGGAAGCAATATTAGCAGGTATCTTGTGCGTAGCTAAAAGGTATGTTTAGGTTTATTATAACGGAATCGGCTAAATGGGGCTATGCCATTCATATGCCATAGCAACTTTCTTATGACGAATAATGTCTATACGATACATTCCCGTTGCGATCATAAAATCTGGCTGCGGTGGTCAGGTTCCAGGGACATAGCAGTTATATCCCACCATCCATAAGCCCTTTCCAGGGTTTTGAAGCCTTCTATATCCAGTGTCCTGGTAAACACGATTGTCCCTCCCAAGGTCCGGTAGAACCTCTGGTAAGGGTTGTCGTGCAAAGCCCATACCATAAATGAATGAATTCCCATTTGGACCAGTTTATTTCTCACCGCTGCCATCAAGCGGCGACCAATGCCTTTGCGTTGAAATGGTTTCAAAACATAGATAACATATAATTCACCTTTAAAGGGCAGATTGCCGACCCGCTCGGGGCCCAGGGCGGCAAATCCCACAATCTTGCCACTTTCGGTTTCCGCTACCATAATGGATGATTCCGGGGCATTGATAAGTTCCCTGGCATATCGCTTGCGATCAGACATGGTAACCAGGGCCAGGTGATGCGGAGGAAGAATTCCTTCGTAGGTGCTTCTCCAGGTATCCACATTAACCCGCGCTATACCTGGCGCATCAGATAATTTTGCTTCTCTAATTAACACAAAAACCTCCTATACGTGCCCCACCCCGCCAAGAAGCTCGAAACCCCTGTTCACAGCCAGGCCGACCGTCTCGGAGGTGACACGGGGACGGGGTTGTTGTCACCCCGCGATGGGGTGACAACAACCCCGTCCCCGTGTCACCTCCCGTGTCACCATTGTTTGCTTCCGTGGCTATTCTAGGGTTACAACACCGCTTGCTTCATCATAACTTACCAGATATCCAAATTGCTCCATTATAAAGCGCAGGGGAACATAGATTTCAAAATCCTTTAATACCGCCGCATTCCCCATGGATTGGCTTACTCCGTTAATCTGGCAGGTGTCACTGCCGACAATTATCTTGATTTCTTTATCGCCCTGGCTCAAGACAACAGCATCAATGCGATCCTGATCCTGTTGCAGCCCAAAGATGCGACTTAAATCAAATACAGATACCATCAGGCGGCCCTCAGCCAGGTAAGCGCCGGAGAAATGATAGAAATCTCCATTATAGTTAACCATTACGGTGTTATCCAGTTCATCTTCGCTTATATTCAAGCTATTGGATGCGGTTAATACAGGCATCACCACCTGCACTGCCGGGACTGTTTTCATGATCCCGCCTACAGTCATCTGCACCTGCATTTCTTCAGCATCAATAGCTCCCTTCAGGGCTATCTCAGCCCGACCCTGTATGCTGTCAGGTGTTGCCTTGCCCTGCACCTGCACGGATAATTGGAGCTGATTATCACTCCCCGGCTCCTGCAGCAATAGGGATATGTTTTGAACCTGAGTAACCAGATTGGGGCTGTAATCAGTCTGGTCATGACCGGTAAGCGACAGATACATGTCGGTCGTATTAAACCCCAGGTCGTACGAACTCTTGATTGCAGAGGGGCTTATCGTGATGCTGAATTCATTCATGACAATATTGTTTAATGCCGATAATTCCAATTCATTTGCCAGCAGGCCGGAAAGGAGTTCCGACACTACATCATTGGGTTGAGAGAAAATGATGGCCAGTGATTCAGCTATGGTCGCGACATAATCGGGATCCCGAAAAGCATTTAGGAGGCTGAGCAGAGCCATTTTGTCGAGCTTCATGGTGCTGCTGCTTCCCGAAGTGACAAAACACCTTTCCGGAATAGGCTCTAAGAAGGTCGACAGCAGATCAGTGACAGCCTGATTCATGGCTAGTGCCTGGGCAGGGGAATAGCTTTGATAAGGGTTTGACCAGACATCGACTTCATTTTCAAGGTAAACGTACTCTGGACAGTCAGGTATATCAAGCATCAAAGCTTGTGCAGTGGCTCTGGGAATGATCAGGCGGTTTTGGTTGAGATAAATCGTACCAGCCATATTCTGAGTTCCATCTTGCTCCTGCAAGGTGCCTTCAAATTTCAGCATGGCCTGCTTTTGGTTGGGATCGACCTGCAGAAACAGGTTTCCCTTAAAACTCAGAATATCTGGCATTGAAAACTCTAGATTACAGCTTCCTGTAACCGGTTGGTCTCCGTGAAAGACAGGCGTTTGCTGACTCAGAAGTTGCAGACTGTTAACAAATTGAGTCTTGGCCTGATTACCCTGACAAATTGCCGGAAAAGCACCCCATAGTAATAGACAGCATAAAACCGCTGCGAGAATCCTTTTTTTCACCATATCCCCATCCCCTTTAACCTTACTTTCTTCTTAATATATTTCGAATAGAGCGCTTAAATGCTTTACCCCGCCAAATCCTTCCTGCCCTGATTAATACCTCCTTACTGGGATCACCGGCTCCCCGCTTCGCTTGACTTCCCGACCCGTGTCTTACTTATTCCCCTGCCCCGAGTCCTGGCCTTTGTTGCCATTATTTTGCAGAACCGAGGCTTGAGCCAGCTTCTTACTCAGTTCATCCAGGTTTTTTAGAGCAATCTCTGCTTTAATTAAAACCAGTTGTTTTTGTTTCATCTCCACGGCCCGCCTGAAATCGGTCAGGGCATACTCGCTCTGGGTAAAAGCCTCACTATTGGTGCCTTCATCCTTCATCTTCAACATTTCCCACTGTTGCGTCAAGCCGCTGCTGTGATTTTGGGCCAGGGTCCAATTCTGCATATGGGCGTACGCCGCCATAATCATAATCTCGTATTTGAGCCGGTAGGCCGGGGCGGGCAGCTTCGATTTCAAGGCAGCCGCCTATATCCGCATAGAACCCATACATTTCAATGGCACTAACAAGGCTGTCTTCAGCCTTTTGGGCGCTGATGCTCATGGTGAGGTCTTCCATGGTTTTTTCAAAGCGATCCCTTACCTCGGGCAGCAGTCCCGCTTTTACCGCTTCCGGTTCGAGGCTGTTCCACTCCTGATGGATTTTACGGATACCGGTCTCTGCTTTGCTCCAGGTAGTGCCCTGTCCGGCTGCTGACCCTGCTGCTGCTGACCCTGCTGGCCTTGCTGACCCTCCCCCTGCTGACCCTGCTTGCTGCTGGCCCTGCTGCTGCTGACCTTGCTGATCTTGCTGCTGTTGGCCCTGTTGCTGCTGACCTTGCTGATCTTGCTTCTGCTGGCCCTGTTGCTGCTGACCCTGCTGCTGCTGACCCTGCTGCTGCTGGCCCTGCTGCTGCTTGACGCTGCCCCTGCTGCTCGGCCCTGCTGCTGGGCTGATACGGGTATCTCAATGAACTTAACCGTTTTGCCTATCTCCATGATCAAGGTCTCGGTCTCGTTAACCATATTGGAAAAGGCTTCCGGCTCTTTAGATCCAGTTTGCTTGTTTTCGCCCTGCGGCTTCTGTTCCGCCTCTTTTTTGGAGCAACCGCATAGCCCCAAGCAAGTAAGCACAAACAGCAACAGCATCACAATCAATCTTATGGAAAGGGCGTTGCCCCTCATGCCTTCACCTCGTTGCAGCAATCTGTCATATTATCGATCGGCCTGATCATATTTAGATTATCCAGAACGTCTATGCATTCATTCCCAATGCAGTGGGCCGCACGTCATCCGACTAGAATTTGCGACCTTACACATACGCCAAGAGGCCAAGCCGTCTTAAATTACAAAACGAGGAGAGTCCCCTCTCCTCGCGGCTCGGATTATTCACGATTGTTCTGGCCCTTTTTAAATCCATCGCCGCTGTAGCCCTGACCGGGTTTGACTGTAGACCTATAAGCGATGAACCAATCCTTTGATTAAGAAACCAACAGCCTTTTCTCACCGGCTGTTACTGCAGGCATATGTGTATCTGACCTGCAAACCCTAATTGGCTTTCGCCATCTGGTTCATGCTCTCTATCTTGCGACATATCTTTTTTATGGTGCGGGGATAAATTACCACATTCCCCTGCTTGTACTTTTTGATATAGTCTACCAGTTGGTGACGGCTAATAATCGGAACTTCTAGCTTCTTTTTCTGATTCTGCCGTAAAATTATCTTATCGCAGGATAGTACAATGATACCCTGTGTGGGAAGGTTCTTAACTCCTACTACCTTCATTAAAAAGCCGCGCAGTCTGTATTCGTGGGAATCAACCTGGCCTATCGGATTGGTAATCATTTTTGAATAACCACTCTTCTTGTGAAGAATCCAGTTGTCTTGACTGTCGATATCGATAATTCCGCCCCGTTCGCCACCATAATTCTTGGTTTCAATATGAAATATCCCATTGGGGCCAATAACCACCGTATCATATTCATTGGTATGTTCCGAATCAGGACCAAGTCGGATGTTGTGATAAACCTGATATTTGGACTTGGGGCTTTCCAGGCTGCCCATGACTGCTCTGACTTTGTGTTCTCCTCTGTCCCCACTGGCTATAATCTGCTTTTTGATCTCGTTTTTCTTATCGCGATAGCGAACCGCATAGAAAAAGTAGATTGCAGCGATCAAAACAATTACAATGGGTGACAACATGATCAAAGTATTCACTTTTCTCTCCTTTCCGTTAGAATATTCCTGGAAACTATATCATTATTAATTATAGACATATCCTGGTATAATGGCAAATACTTGGCCAGAATATTCTTGACAAACCCATCGGAACGTGTTCAGAGCTGCTCAACCTTGCTTAGTTGAAATATCACCACAATAAAGGTATAATACTTTTGGTACAAAGAAAACATGCGGGTATGACGGAACTGGCAGACGTGCATGACTTAGGATCATGTGCCGCAAGGCGTGGGGGTTCGAGTCCCTTTACCCGCACCAACGACAATTGGGGAGGTTTGGGCCTCCTTTTTTTCGTGAAATACCTTGCCTATCTTCAAAGCTGTTTTCGAACAACAAACCGACCCACTCCTGCCTCCCGGCAAATATCTATCAAAATTCAGCGTATTTTAAATGGATAAGTAAAATGTTATGGCAGATGATAAAGAAGTATTTGCTTCTCTTTACCGCAGAAGCGCTAATGGTTCAATTTCATCAAGTGAATGACCCTCGCGCAGGATCTGCCTCACTTCATTTATCATACTGTCCATTATCTCAAGTTTCTGTAAAACCGCCTGTTCTTTTGCGGTCCTGTCAATAATCCTTGCCATACCGCCATTTTGCATCACCAGCCTTTTATGGCCCATAAGGGCCAAGATGGGGTCATGGGTAGCAATAAATACGATCTTGTCATGTTTAATCAGCAGTTCCAAAGCGGTTTTCCGATTTATTCCCGCATTTTCAATTTCGTCTATTAAAACTATCGGTGAAATGCTAACCGAAGCGGTATCGGCAATCATTAAAGCACGAGACTGCCCGCCGCTTAGAGAAGTAAGCGGCATTTCCTTATGAATTCTCTCGCCGCACAGCAGATTGGCCTGATTAACTACTACATCTACCAGATATGCGATGTTCTCCATCATACGGCTTTCGGCATGCATCTTGATAAACTCTCCAACGGTAATATCCATAACGAAATTCATGTTCTGTGACAGTTGGGCTACTGGCCTCTGCACATAGGAAAACCGCGATTTAACCCCGGGGTCAGCACCATTGATCAGGACTTTCCTTTTGGTGGGAGTGTCTCCCTGAGTCATCCATTCAATATCTTCTAATAAGCGGCTTTTGCCAGAACCAGTTGGTCCGACTATACATACGATTTCCCCTACTTTAACATTAAATGCTATATCCTCATTATTACCTGATTTATCCTCACCGCCCTGTATGGTCAAGGATTCAATTCTATCTTTTTGCTCATTGATTTCTTGCAGGAAATGCAGGTAAGACTCGATTATTTCAAATAACTCTTCCCGTTTTAACCCCACTTCCTCTAAGAGTAAATCATCCAACAAACGTAGATAATCCTCGATAAGCAGATCAATATTCTCCAGAGGCAGTCCCATATTCTCCAAAAACCCTTTTAACGGAGGATATTGCTTTATTATTTGGCTTATTCTATAGTCGTTCATCTAAGACCTCATGAAATTTCATCTTCTTGCCACTTCCCATTTGAAATTTATCGCCAATTTTCATTTCTCCCAGGCAATAAGAACACAGTGCCGAAGGCATTGAATACCGTAGTTGCCTATCCTGCAGTGAATCTATATCCCTGGCCTCCCTGAATAGTCTGGCCAATCGCGAAGCACCCTGCCCGGTAATGCCGTTTACCGGTAAAATGATGGCCCTGGGGTTGACCTGCCTAACCCGAAAAGCGAAAACTTCTCGTTCCGCCTGGGATACAATATCCCCTTTGGTAATAACCACAATGTCGGCAAATTTCAACATAGGCCCAATCTTCCCGGGGGTATTAACACCCATCAAATTATCAATTACACATACCGCCAAAACATCTTTTATGTGCGGGGAACATCGATTGCATAGCCCGGCGCTTTCGCTTATAAGGAGATCTAATCCCTTATTAGTGCCCCACTGATGGCATGCCTCAATATTACTGACGAAAAAATGATCCGGGCAGAGACTGCCGGATAGGCCCACTTCGACTTTAATGCCCTTTCCCCGGTATAACATGTCGTCGAAGGTAGTCAGGCAATCAAACTTTACCACCCCGATTTTCAATCCCTGATGTTGAAGCACCTCAATTGCTTTGATAATGACAGAGGATTTCCCCGAAGACGGGGGTCCGCAAACACTAAGCATTTTCATAATACTTCGCAGCCTTTTCTTAAAATATCAAAATAGCCATCCCATCCGTCCCATAGAAAAGCAGGGTTTCCCAGTTCTTCAGGCAAGGGCACTGCGGAATTAACCGGGATAAAAGCCTGCCGGGCAAATATCTCCTGGATGGGGGGACTGAGCATAAAATCCCCCAGTTCCAGAAGCCTTTTATCAGCTTTCCGTGACCAGGCCATAACCTGGGGAATGCATACCGCTCCTTCTCGGGGCCATATGGAGACTACATGTTTTTGCCCCAGGATTTTGGCAAACGCAATATTGGCAATGCCCAGGGGGAAGTCCCCCTCTGCTACAGATTTCAAGACCTCCACAACCGAATTCCGAAAGGTGACAGCGGGGAAAAAGTCCTTGAATTTTTCTGGAGAGCAGGCCCGTAAAAACGATAATACCGCTTGAGATATAGGGGTGCCCTGGTCTGGAAAGGCAATCATATTGTTCCACTGCGATTCTAATAGATCTTCCCATTTGGTCGGCCTTTGTTCCTGATTTATCAGCCTGCTGTTGCAGATCATAACATAAGGAACCAGGCAAAAAGGATGAAGAGTCCCTTCTTGGTCCACGAATTCTTGCTTCTCCAACTCCCGGCGCAGCGGAAAACGGCCCGGAAAAGGCGCAAATATCTCGGAAATCTTGTCCCTGCTCAAAACCGCCAGATCAGTGGCATGAGTTATTACCATATCTGGAATAGAACCCTGTTCAAGAGACTTGAGAAACCAATTTTCGGAGTAATTGTGTTCTGGTGTTTCTATGCTAGTTTCCATTCCGTACTTTCTATTAAATTCTCTTAAATATTCTTTCAAGGCTTCTATCAGAGCCTTTCTGTGGTTCATAGGAGTATGAATGACTATGCGGTTCACCGTTGGCTCACCTCTTTTATTTCATTGTTTGCGCCCTTATTCTGATCCCAATTCCATGCCAATTATGGGCTATCCAGGCAGATTGAGCGCTTCCAACTTCATCAACTAAAACCCTTGCTAATTGGGGTTAGCATCAGAAGCCATCTGCTGGCACAGAGAATTCCGGGGTGCAAAAATTCACTGAACTGGTTCCAGACACCCCCAGATATACTTTCACTCTTATCCCATAAGTATCACTCAGGTTGGCTTCGGTCATTACCTCTTCTACCGGACCCACCGCCACAAAACCATTATGACCCATCATCGCTACTCTACTGCTTAACAGCCAGGCATGATTAGGAAAATGACTGGTCAAAATGATAGTAAGTCCTCTGCTGTTTAATTTGTTCATGGTGTGAAGAACCAGGGCCTGATTTTTAAAATCGAGATGCGATGTGGGTTCATCAAAGAGGATCATCTCCGGTTCCTGGCAGAGAGTCCGGGCAATCAGCACCAATTGACGTTCGCCGCCTGATATATTGGTATAGCGTTGTGCAGCCAAATGACCAATTCCCATCTCTTCCATTATGCTTCTTGCCATTTCAGTATCCTGTTGAGATGGCGCCTGGAAAAGGCCCAGGTGCGGGGCACGCCCCATTCTCACTACCTCCAGCGAAGAATACGGGAATGGCGCACTATGCTCCTGGAACACATAACCCATTGACTTGGCTACCTCTGTAACCGACAATGTCCTTACATCCCGCCCATTGATATGGATATTTCCGCTTTTCAAGGCCAGATCACCGTGAATGCAATTGAGGAGCGTCGTTTTGCCACAGCCATTAGGCCCTAAAAGGCATATGGTCTCGCCCTTCTTCACGTCAAGGTTAATATCTCGCCACACTTCCTTCTCACCATAGCTAAAGCTGGCCGAGCGTATCGATAACTTGGTGGTCATTATCCCCATCCCCCTTTCGTTTTCCTGAGCAGATAGGCAAAGAAGGGGGCGCCCACCAACGCCGTAAGAATACCCAGGGGCACTTCTGCCGGAGATATAATGCGGCACAGGTTGTCAATAAGTATCAGGTAGGCAGCGCCTACCGAGAGTGTGGTAGGCATGAGCACACGGTGGTCAGGACCCACCAGCATGCGGCACAGATGGGGAATGACTAACCCCACCCAGCCGATGATCCCGCAGAAGGCCACGACCGTGGAAGAAATCAGAGTTGTAGCCACGATGATGATAGCTTTCAGCAATTCTCCATTTATGCCCATGGCCCGAGCTTCCATCTCCCCCATGGAGAGTACATTCAAACGCCAGCGGATAAGATACAACAGGCCGCTGCCTATCGCGATGAGCAGAATACCCGCCGGCAGGTCCTCCATGCCTACGCTGCCCATACTTCCCATCAGCCAGAATACAATGGCGGGCAGCTTGTCTTCCGTGTCCGCCAGGTATTTAAGCAGGGAGAGCAAAGACTGAAAAAAGGCGGATACAACCATTCCAGATAGAACCAGCATAAGTATTGGCGTCGTCTTGTAGATGCGGCTGGTGAAATAGGTAATGGTTACGGCTAATATACCAAAAGCAAATGCTAAAAACTGCATCAGGAACATGGAGCCTTCCAGTACTATAGCCAGGGCTGCTCCAAAGCCAGCCCCGGCTGACACCCCCAGTATAAACGGACTCACCAGGGGATTATGAAACATGCCTTGAAAGGCTGCACCGGATATGGAGAGACCTGCCCCCACTGCACCGGCCATGATAGCACGGGGCATCCTAACGCGCATGACCACTGTTTCCACAGTATCAGTCCAGGTGGTCTCAATGGGTAAAAAGAGCAGTTTCTGACCCAGTATCTTTAATACGATCAAAGGATCAATTAACAAGCGCCCTAAAAATAGTGAAATGAAGAAAAAGATTAGGGGAAGAACAATAAGCATTACAGTTTTCTCCGCAGATAAGGAGGATACCCCTGCTTGATCCCCTGCTTTCTCTATCTGAGCTTGGTCAGGTTTATTGTTATGTATAGAGCCTTTGAACCTGCTCGTATCCATATATTAGATGCCTTTCACCCAACCCGCCAGCACATTTTCCGCCTCTGCTGTGCTCAATTCGTAATTGTAAAATGTCTTGTAGTAGTACTGCATTTCCTTTATTAGATCAACATCCTGGAACTTATCCGGATGCAGTTGTTTGGCTAGCCAATAATAATACAAAGGCCGAGCTGATCCCTTGTCCAGAAAGAAAACCCCGGCGGGAATGCGATAGATGCGATCATTCTTGACTGCAGGCAAGGGGGCCCAGTCGGGGTTGGACTTTAGTTCGTCAATTACCTTTTCCGGGTTGCGGCCATGATTATCAACCACGATCACACCAGGTTTCCAGGCCAATAGTTGCTCTTTGTTTATTTCCGGAAACTGTCCACCCTTCTCAGCGCTTACCAGCTTGCCCCCGCACAGGGCAACTTCATATATTCTTGGATAAAGCTGATAGGTCGAGAGTATATTCGTGTTCCAGGTATTTCCCCAGTATACCACCGGGATCTGGTCCTGGGGAATATCGGCGGTACGGGACTGAATTAATGCAACCGTTTTATCGTAGTAAGCTGCCCATTCCGCATAGTGTTTAGGCGCATTACCACCAAGTGCATCAGCCATGAATGCAAACTGTTTTTTGGTGCCGGCAACGGCTTCCTCAAGATTTTGGGCCTTGGGGCCAGTTTCCGTGCCTACAATAACCGGAATACCAGCCTTCTCAAACTTCTCCAGCTCCTGTGGTATATTCCAGTAAATTACCAGATCGACCCCCTTAGCGATAAATTCTTCGACATTAATCGGGGTCTGTGGTCCTACATCAGCAATACTTGGATACTTAGCCAGATCAGGGTTAGTGAGCGTAGCCAAAGGATAAGCACTGGTATGATCATCTCTGACCAGGCCTATCTGATCCTTGGCGCCTAGCATGAAAAGCATTTCATAGGTTGGGCCCTGCATTGTCGCTACTTTCTTTGGACTGGCAGGAATAGTTACCGACCTACCCGCCAGATCAACTACAACTCGATTTGCCGGTACCGTAGAGGCGGGCTCTTGAGGAGACTTAGCGCAGCCCGGAACCACCAGCAATGACATAATCATTAGCATACAGATTAGCAAGTTGGTTATCTTTTTCATTAGCTCTACTCCTCGCATAGTTTTCTTTGTTCCACCGAATAACCCCACTAAACATCAATGTACTAGTGTTTTGAACGGCAAGCTATTTCCCTATCAAAAGAGGCCATGTAGCCAGATGCTAATTTCTTTGAAAACTAAATAGCTTCACCCCCTAAAAACAAAAAACCTACAAATGAAGGAGGAGGAGAAGAAGCACAACGCCTACTAATGAAAATTCCTCCACAAAATGGAGGAAAAAACATCGACAGCCACAGGCGCCTTTTCTATTTCTCCTTTCCAACGGGAGGCACAATCGTTTCCAATTGTACCCTAACGACCTATGCACCATAACTCATTAGCCCCAGACACATAGGTTCGGAGATTTTTATTTTATCTATTCTATGAAACAACCCCAAATCCTTCTTTATTCGACCTGAGTCAAGGTGAGTCAAGGGGACGTTGACTTTGACTCATTCTTTTTTCATATTCCGAATCGTTCAACTAATTGTTATAGTATAATTATCCAACAGGAGAGTTCGATGGGGGGGATCGTATGCCGAGGGCTGCTCGTATTGTAAGCGAGACAGGCGTCTATCATGCCATGGTCAGAGGCATTAATCGCCAGGACATCTTCCGGGATAAAGAAGACAGAATAGTGTTTCTAGAAAAGCTCGGTGCTGTCAAAGAGTGTAGCGAGTGCAGCATTTATGCTTATTGCCTGATGAGCAATCATGTGCATTTGCTTATAGCCGAAAGTATTGAGACGATCGGTCAGATAATGAAGCGGCTAGGCAGCGCTTACGCATATTGGTATAACCAAAAATACGGGCGAGTAGGCCATTTGTTTCAAGGGCGCTTTCTTAGCGAGCCAGTCAATGTCGAGACCTATCTGCTGACAGCACTACGCTACATCCATCAGAACCCAGTTAAGGCAGGGATTACACACAGCTGCGCCAGCTATCCTTGGAGTAGCTATCATGATTACATAAACTCAGGAAGGTCGACTAAAAGCCTAACGGATACTGAGCTTGGCTTAGAAAGCATAGGCGGACCGCGGCGATTTGCCGAGTTTCACCAAGAGCCGTGTGATGGCGGTTTGCTGGATATTGATGTTTTTACCCGAGCCACAGACGCGCTTGCGGAGCAATTGATACAACAGATTTTGGTCAGTAGAACAACAGATGACCTGTTGAAAATGCCAACTGCCGAGAGAAACAGGCTTTTGCAGAAATTAAAGGCCTTGCCTGGGGTCAGTCATCGGCAAATTGAGCGTGTGACCGGGATAAACAGGAACGTTATTCAACGGGCTTGAACTTTTAAGTGAGTGAAAGTCACCGTCCCCGTGACTCCCATTAATTGACGCCATATTGCCCCCTGTGCTAATATGAATTGAGTAAAATGGAACTGAATAGTTTTTCTTATCCAGAGTGGCCGAGGGACAGGCCCAATAACGCCCAGCAACCAGCCAACGAATGTGGCAATGGTGCTAACTCCTGCAGATGTCTATGTCTGGCAGATAAGCGTGAGAATAAATCATCTTGCCTCTTTGCGTTGGACAAAGGGCTTTTTTGTTTGGGGAGGCTGCCTTTTTGATTGAGATACGTAATCTGACCAAGATCTATCATACCGCTCATCAAGATATTTTAGCCTTGGATGATGTAAACCTTTCAGTAAAGCGGGGTGAGATTTTCGGCATTATTGGTCTAAGTGGAGCCGGGAAAAGCACCTTGATCAGATGTATAAACATGCTGGAGAAGCCCAGCCAGGGTTCAATTATGGTTGATGGTCAGGACATCACCAACCTGAAACAGAGGGATTTGCGTCTGGCCCGCCAGAAAATCGGCATCATTTTTCAACAATTCAATCTATTATCATCGCGAACCGTTTTCGATAATATCATGTTCCCCTTAGAGATTGCCCACGTACCACAAAAGCCAGCCCGTGACAGGGTAAACCATCTTCTGGAAATGGTGGGGTTGGTTGATAAGGCCCAGGTTTATCCGGAGCAACTCAGCGGTGGTCAAAAACAACGCGTGGGTATTGCCCGGGCATTGGCAAACGACCCCAAAATCCTCTTGTCTGACGAGGCCACTTCGGCCCTGGACCCGCAAACCACCCGTTCCATTCTCAAGCTTTTGAAGGATATCAATGAGCAGCTTAATCTCACTATCCTGCTTATCACTCATGATATGAATGTTATCAAGCAGATTTGCGATCGGGTTGCAGTTATCAATGATTCCAAGATTGAGGAGGTAGGCGATGTCCTATCCATTTTTTCCAATCCGGGAACCCCGACTTCGCAGAGCTTTATCAAGGCCATTATTAATAAAGATGAACCTGAAGAATATGAAAAGGATCTGCTGAAAAAGCACCAGAACCGGTTTTCCAAACTGGTGCGGGTGTCTTTTATCGGCTCTTCAGCAGGCGACCCCATCATTTCCTCCATGGTTAAGAAATACGATATCGATGCCAATATTCTTCACGGGAGCATTGATCGGGTCAAAGATGTGCCCTTTGGCCACCTTACCCTGGAATTAATCGGGTCCCGGGAAGCGGTGGCTCAATCCATGGACTTTCTTAAGCAAAACGGTCTGGAAATTGAGGTGATGTAAGTCATGGTTGCATCTACTTTTGCGTTTATTGATTTTCTCCTCACCAGCACCTTCTGGGTTGAGAACTCCTGGATAGTTCCCAAGGTAGTTGCCGCCACCTGGGAAACCCTGTATATGGTAGTGATATCCACAGCGCTCAGCTACCTGCTCGGTTTGCCCCTGGGAGTAATCCTGGTGATCACAGAAGCGGGACATGTTCTGGAGAACAGATGGATAAACCAGGTTCTGGGTGTACTTGTCAATGCTACTCGTTCCATACCCTTCATTATTTTCTTGATCCTGGTCATTCCCCTCACCCGCTTGCTGGTAGGGACCTCCATAGGCACTGTCGCCTCGATGGTGCCGCTGACCCTGGCGGCAATACCCTTTGTAGCACGCCTGGTGGAGACATCTCTTAAAGAGATACAGTGGGGATTGATTGAAGCAGCTGTTTCAATGGGAGCCAATGCCTGGCAGGTCATCAGCAAGGTGCTAATCCCAGAAGCCACACCCTCCATCATTCTGGGAGTGGCTATTACTACTATTAACCTGGTCGGGTATTCGGCTATGGCCGGTATAGTGGGAGGGGGTGGATTGGGAACCCTGGCCTATTACTATGGTTATCAGCGTTATGAGGATCTAATAATGTGGGTTACGGTTATCGTCTTGATTGTTTTTGTCCAATGCATTCAAATTATGGGGGACAAAATGGCAGCCAAGTCGATAGACAAAAGGAGGTAAACATAGGTGAAAAGAACTCTCATACTTATTTCGTGTCTGCTTTTGCTGTTGACCAGTTTGGTTGGATGCAGTCAACAGCCTGCAGCGGACGCGGACAAAAACGCTCCACCTGCTGCAGTTAAGCTGGTGGTCGGGGCTACGGCAAAACCCCATGCGGAAATCCTGGAAGTTGTTAAACCCTTGCTGGCCAAGGAAAATGTTGATCTGGAAATCAAGGAGTTTACTGATTATGCCCTGTTAAACCCGGCTTTGAAAGATGGGCAAATCGACGCCAACTTCTTCCAGCACATTCCTTATCTGGAAGACTACAATGCTAAAAACAAGGCTGATTTGGCGTGGACGGTAAAGGTGCATAATGAGCCCATGGGGGTTTACTCAAAAAGAATAAGGAACCTGAACGATCTGGCTGAAGGCGCCAAGGTGGGGATACCCAACGACGCTACCAATGGCGGACGGGCCCTGATGGTGCTGGAGCAGGCCAAACTGATTAAACTCAAAGACGGGGTTGGCGTTACCGCAACCGATAAAGACATTGTTGATAATCCCAAGAAGATTGACATCACTCCCATGGATGCAGCCATGTTGCCCAGAACTCTGGAAGACGCTGATATCTGCGTTATTAATAGCAACTATGCCCTGGAAGGCAAGCTTAATCCGGTAACCGACGCCATCTTCTCAGAGCCCAAGGATTCCCCATTTGCTAATGTCCTGGCGGTCAGACCGGCGGATAAAGACAAAGATGCCATCGTAAAGCTGGGTAAAGCCCTGCAATCCCCCGAAGTAAAGAAATTCCTGGAAGACAAATACGCCGGAAGCTGCGTTCCCTCCTTCTAAAGTTTGACAAGGAGATAAATTGACAGGAGGCTGTCCCACAAGGGCGGCCTCCTTTGTATTAGGGGGACGAACGGTCGGTGCCAGGCGCCAAAGTTAAAGTTATTGTCAGGGGATATGGTTTCCCGCGGAACATATTGGGAGGACGTCTCCAGCAGGTATGCAAATAGGAAGGCCAGCTTCTGCACTTTCGTGCCCGCCGGCCTTCCTACGTTGTGGAGTTGTACAAGAGAGGTATTCCTCCTTTGTTTTATGACCCTGGCCCCAGGCTTCGGATTGTCTGGCAACAATCGCGACCTGCTCCTGGTTGCTAACAGTGCTCTTGACAGCATTGTCAGTCAAGCATCCTGTTTACCTCGATGAGGTTTACCCGACCGTCCCATACACCCGCAAGATATTCCGATCTAAACCGGTTACACCTTATCTACATTGCAGTTATCTATCGGCATTTGCCTTTCCAAAAACTACATTGTAACCCAAGGTGATGGTCTGTTATCCGGGCCTATTTGTTCACTGCCACCAGAACCTCCAGGGCGTTCCAGGCTACAACTTCCTGGTATTTATATTTTAAAGGAGAGGTCTCCACAAAGTCAATATCACACGGATGTTGTGAATGCTTTCTTTTTCTTAATGCCCTCAGCCCATTTATACGGCATAATCTTTTACAGACCCTTATCACGCCGCGCGTAGGCCACCAATTCGTCCAGTTTGGCTTCTTGCCGGGTCAGGCTGACTTCTATCATGCTCTCCAAACGGCTGAGCGCCATGGTGTTGTTTTCAACCACCTCGGTCACAGCCGCCACCGTTTTTATCATGTCAGCCTTTTCTCCTTTTTGAAACCACAGACTAATCATCTGGGCAAACAGATAAATCAGCCCGGCCATAGCGAAAAAGGCGATGCCATATTCGGCAATTGCATCTCCCGGCATTTTTTGCCACCACCTCTCATTTTTATCAAATGCGTCTTTCTCTTTATATAATTATTCCTGCCCAGGGGTATTGGTTCCACAAATAGCCAATTGGACAGGTTTTCCCAACTCATGGCTTTAAAACTGCTTTTCTGCCAAGGAGAGCTAAGAAATCGAGAAACAGCGGCGCTTATCTGACCACCAGATGCCCGGAATGGAAGTAGCCTACTGTCGTCATACAGGATCAAGCAGGTGCGGGTCTACCCAAATAAAAACAGCCCCGATTCAGGCCGAACCGGAGCTCCGCACCAGACTGGTTAACGCCGGGATTTGAGTTCCGCAAAGATTTCGGGCAGATCCACCCCTTGTTCCACCAACAAGACCAAAAGATGGTAAATCAGATCGGCGGCCTCATAGACTCACTTCAGGTTTTTCCCGGTTTTTGGCGGCAATAATGACTTCTGCGCTCTCCTCACCGATTTTCTTGAGTATTTTATCCAAACCTTCGTTAAACAGATAGCTGGTGTAGGAGTTTTCCGGCATGGTGCGCTGCCGTTCGCGAATAACATCCATCAATTCAAAGAGCACTCCGGGTCCTTCAGCACCAGCCCGGAACCATTCCTCAGCGTTAAAAAGCTGCGATGAAACCTCTTCCCCCTGCAAATTGCGATAAAAGCAGGTATAATGACCGGTATGGCATGCCGCTCCTACCTGCCGCACCTTGATCAACAGGCTGTCCTGATCGCAATCATAGAGGATCTCCTTAACCTCCTGCACATGGCCGGAACTCTCGCCCTTCATCCACAGACACTGGCGGCTGCGGGAGAAAAACCAGGTCTTGCCGGTCTCCACTGTCTTTTGCAGGGCGGTTTCATTCATATAGGCCAGCATCAACACTTGCCCACTGTCCACGTCCTGAATAACCGCCGGCACCAGTCCGTCTTGTTTGGCAAAATCAATATGCTCAATCATTTCGCACCGCTACTCCTTTTTCTTTTAAGAATTGTTTGGCTTCGCGTATTGTATATTCGCGGTAATGAAAAATGGAAGCGCACAGTACCGCATCAGCATGCCCATATTTTACGGCTTCATAGAGGTGCTGGAGATTGCCGGCACCGCCGGAAGCGATAACCGGTATCCTCACATTATCGCTGATAGCTGCCGTCAACTCCAGGTCATAACCATCCCTGGTGCCGTCCTTATCCATACTGGTCAAAAGGATTTCGCCCGCTCCCAGGGACTCCACCTGCCGTGCCCATTCCAAGGCGTCCTTGCCGGTAGATATTTTACCGCCATTAATGAAAACCTCCCAGCCTTCTGCATCGCTGCGCCGGCGAGCATCTATGGCCACTACCATACATTGGCTGCCGAAACGGCGCGCTCCATCGGAAATGAGGCTGGGGTCGCGAACCGCCGCCGAATTAACCGATACCTTATCTGCACCCGCTGCCAGCAGGCTGCGGATATCATCAATGTTGCCAATACCACCACCCACCGCAAAGGGGATAAAGACCTCCTTGGCAGTGTTTTTAACCACCTCAATCATGGTCTTGCGTTGTTCATTGGAAGCACTGATATCCAGAAAAACCAATTCATCAGCGCCTTCCTGATCGTAAAAGGAGGCCAAATGTACCGGATCCCCGGCATCTCTTAAATCCACAAAATTGACACCCTTTACCACCCTGCCGCCGTGTACATCAAGACAGGGAATAATCCTTTTTGCCAGCATTGCTTAATCCTCCCCCTTCTGCGTTTCAGCAGCCAGGGCCAAAGCCTTGCTGAGGTCCATTTTGCCATCATATAAAGCTTTACCCACAATGGCCCCATCAATCCCTGCAGGTTCCAGGGCTTTGAGCTCCCTGATGTTATCCAGGGTTGTAACCCCCCCGGAGGCAATAATACGCAGACCGGTCTTCTCCAACATGGTTTTAACCGCCTCGATATTGGGGCCAGACAAGCGCCCATCGCGGCTGATATCCGTGTAGACAGCGGTGCGTATTCCCAGGGAGTACATGTACCGGCCAAATTCCACTGCCTCCAGGGATGAAACCTCCACCCAGCCTTGCACCGCCACCTTGCCATCGCGGGCATCTAACCCGAGCAAGATCTGATCCGGTCCGAAGCTAGCCAATAATTCTTTTACAAAATCAGGGCTAGTAACCGCCCTGGTTCCTATAATAACCCGTTCTGCCCCCAGAGCCAGGGTCCGCTTTACATCTTCCAGGCTGCGCAGGCCGCCACCGACCTGAAAGGGGATATCAATCGCTGCCGCAATAGCCTGTATAGCGGCGCCATTCTGGGGAATGCCGCGAAAAGCGCCATCCAAATCAACAATATGCAGATACCTGGCCCCGGTCGCCTGAAAATCCAGCGCCACTTGGGCCGGTTGACTGGAATAAACCGTTTTTTGGTCGGCCCGCCCCTCTACCAGACGGACACACTGGCCATCTTTCAAATCAATGGCCGGATAAATCATCATAAAAATACCCTCCACAGGGAGGCATGGGGGCTTCCTGGCCTCCGCCAATATTCATGGAAACGCTGCCCTGGCCTTACACATGTCTGAATTCTATCTTTGCCTACATACATGCAAAGTTGTTTAAAACCCGCAAACCTAACTGCCCCGACTTCTCGGGATGAAACTGGGTGGCAAAAAGGTTGTTGTGCTCCAGTGCACATACGAAGTTATAGCCATATTCACAACAGGCGCCAACATATTGCAGTTCCAAAGGATTAACATGGTAAGAATGCACAAAATAAAAATGACTCCGGGGAATGATGCCTGCAAACAGCCGGCTTCCGGACGCGGATTCAATTTCATTCCAACCCATATGGGGCACCTTGTACTGTGCCGGCAGGCGAAAACGCGTCACCCGTCCGGGTACCAGTTTTAAGCCCTGATGCAGCCCATTTTCTTCACTTTCATCACAAAGCAACTGCATTCCCAGGCAGATGCCCAGCAGGGGCACCTCTCGGGCTGCCACCTCTTTGAGGGCTTCATCCAGACCGCTGGCAGCCAGATTATTCATGGCATCTTCAAAGGCTCCCACCCCGGGAAGTATTACTTTTGAGGCCTTTAAGACCTCCCCGGGTTGGCTGCTGATCACGGAGTCATAGCCCAATTTACGCAGGGCATTTTGCACGCTGGCCAGATTACCCATGCCATAATCGATAATAATAATCAAAAATATCCTCCCAGTGCTGATTATCTCCAGCGTTTTTACAGCTTGCCTTTGGATAACCAGGAACCTGACTTTTAATCAGCACGTTTCAAGTGCGAATCCTTTAAATCCTGCCCTTGGATGACCATACCCCTTCTATACGGGGTTCGCAGGCTATGGCCACCTTGAAGGCGCGGGCAAAAGCCTTGAAAACCGCTTCAATAATGTGATGGCTGTTAGAGCCGCGAATCAAGTCCACATGGATATTCATCCCGGCATGATTGCTTACCGCGCGGAAGAACTCGACCACATTTTCAGTGGCAAAAATGCCGATCTCGGCACGATTTAAAGCCACATTATAAACCAGACAGGAGCGTCCGGAAAGATCCAGGACTACCCTGACCAGGGCTTCATCCATGGGCAAAGTGGCTTCACCATAACGGGCAATACCTCGCTTATCACCTATAGCCTCTTTGATGGCCTGACCGAGACAGATGCCGATATCCTCAACGGAATGATGGTCGTCCACTTCCAGGTCGCCACGCGCCGCTACCTTGAGATTGCACAGGCTGTGCACTGCAAAAAGGGTAAGCATATGGCTGAAAAAAGGGATTTCGGTATCAATCTGGTGTTTGCCGGTTCCATCCAGTTCCAGTTGCAGTAAAATCTCGGTTTCGCTGGTTTTCCTTATCACCTCAGCCGTTCTTGTGTTCTCCATAGTCAATCACTCCCTTTTCTCACCCAGACCGAATTGGCATGGGCAGTCAGACCCTCTACATTGGCCAGTTTAATAATATGGTCGGCGTCTTCCTCAATCCCCCGGCGGGAGTAATAAATCAAGCTGGAGGATTTGGTAAAGGTGTCAACCGTTACCGGGGAGTAAAAACGCGCCGTTCCGCCGGTGGGGAGAATGTGGTTGGGTCCGGCAAAATAATCGCCCACCGCTTCAGGGGTATATTTCCCCATGAAAATGGCTCCCGCATTGTGGATCTTGCTGATCAGATCAAACGGAGCCTCCACCATTAATTCCAGATGCTCGGGGGCAATCAGATTGGCAACCTGACAGGCCTCTTCCACATCGCGGGTCAAGACAAAGGCCCCATTTTTGTCCAAGGCCTCCTTAATCATGTCGCAACGAGACAGCATCCCAACCTGACGCTGTAGTTCCATCTCCACCCGATCGAGCAGGTTGGCATCAGGTGTAACCAAGATGCTTCTGGCCAGGACGTCATGTTCTGCCTGTGACATCAAATCGGCAGCCAGATAAACCGGATCAGCGTTGTGATCGGCGATGATCAATATCTCACTGGGGCCGGCCAGCATATCAATATTTACACTACCATAAACCATTTTTTTGGCCAGGGTTACATAGATGTTGCCGGGACCGCTAATAAGATCGACCTTTTTCACCAGCTCGGTTCCCCAGGCCAGGGCAAAGATAGCCTGTGCGCCCCCCATTTTATATATTTCCTCCAGGCCCAGCTCATATGCAGCTACTAACGTATAGGGGTTCATTTTTCCGTTCCGGTCCGGTGGGCTGACCATGGCGATTTGAGGCACGCCAGCCACCTGTGCCGGTATGGCGTTCATCAGCACCGAGGATGGATAGGCGGCAGTTCCGCCCGGCACATAGATACCTACCCTTTCCAAGGGACGATGCAATTGACCCAGAATATTGCCGCGTTCGTCCGGCTCTATCCAGGAGTTCTTCAGTTGACGGTTATGAAAAACACTGATATTCTCAATTGCGTTGCGAATAGCATAAAGGTATTCCTCATCCACCATTTCATAGGCTTCATCAAATTCAGCCTCACTGACCAGCAGGTTGTGCTCCTCAATAGGACCGTCAAAACGGCGCGTATATTCAAATACAGCCGCATCTCCCCGCTCCTTGACCTGCCGGGCAATAGCCTGAACCTGTTCCTCATAATCGTGCAGACGGTCCGCACCGGCAGCCAAAAATTGCTGCAATGCTTCAGCCTCTGCCTTTATGCGCCTAATCTTCATTTCTATTACCGCCTTTCACCAGGTTTTGCAGTTCTTCGATCAAGGGCTGAATCCGCTCATACTTGGTCCTATAGCTGACCCGGTTGCAGATTAAACGCGTGGTTGAATCCATAATCTTGACCAATTCCACCAGATTATTTTCACGCAGGGTTCGACCGGTGGAAACAATATCCACAATCATATCCGACAGGCCCATCAGGGGGGCTAATTCGATGTTGCCATGCAGCTTGATGATCTCCACCTGCAGACCCTGATCGCGGAAAAAGCGTTCTGCCACCACCGGAAACTTGGTCGCCACCCGTTTATAATTGAGATCCTTGAGTTTGGCGGTTTGCATCACTTCCGGAACCGCCACCACAAAACGGCAGTAGCCATACTCTAAATCCACCATTTCGAAGATGTCTTTACCCTGTTCAACAATTACATCCTTGCCGACTATGCCCAGGTCTGCAGCCCCTTGCTCCACATAAGTGGGCACATCGGTAGGGCGGCACATAATATATTTTATCATGGCATGATCATAATCAAATACCATACTGCGGCTGTCTTCGTGCACACCCTGGGCAGGCAGTCCCGCCTTCTCGAAAAGGGCTACGGTCGGTTTCAACAACGTGCCCTTGGATAACGCGATAGTGAGGTATTGCTGTTGCATATCTGTTCTCCCTTTTTCCCGGATGCATAATTCTTCCACTCAATCATGCAGGTATTCCAGGCTCCAATTTTCCCGGTCCATGACCACTGCCGCCAGGGCTTGCGGACTGCGCCCCAGTACGTCCATTTCCGCCACGAATCCGGCTTTACGCAGTTCTTCACAGCGGGCTAAGACCCGCTTCGGATCGGCACCCCCCACCAGGTAGTGATGCGGTTCCGACTCCCGGCATTTCAAAACCAGGGCCAGACGGTCAATTCCCACGGCAAACCCGGTGGCCGGGCAGGGCAAGCCGAACTGCTCCATCAAACGGTCATAACGGCCTCCTCCCAAGAGGCCATATCCCAAATCGGGTGAATAGCCTTCAAAAACCAACCCGGTATAATAGTCCAGGCGGCGCAATACGCCCAGATCGATCACAATGTCATCCAGGACCCCATATTTCCCCAGGGCATCATGGACCTGCAGCAATTCCTCTACCGCCATCGATGCCGGGCGGTTTTTTTCCAGGTAGGGAATGTGTTTAAATACCTCCAGGCCGCCATGTAGGACGGGCAGACTGGCAATAGCCTCTTTCAAGCCATCTTCCACCGGTAAATCATTTAATACCCGGTTCAATTCCACCAAATCCTTGCTTTCCACCAGGGTGCGTATCAGTTCTTTGGCCGCACTTGATAGCGTATTATCATCCAATAAAGCATTGCAGATGCCAATCTGATTAATACTGATTTTAAATCCGGTCAAATCCAGGCTGCGCAGTAAGCGCACCGCAATATTGATAATTTCCGCATCAGCCCAGGGGCCCGGAGCACCCAGCAGTTCAAGCCCAGCCTGCCAGTATTCGCGGTAATGAGCCAGGTGGGGCTGCACGTGGCGGAACACATTGCTGATATAAAACAGGCGCTGAGGAAACTGCGCCTCTTTTAAATGGGTGGAAGCCAACCTGGCAATGGAAACCGTCACTTCAGGGCGCAGGGAAAGAATACCCCCTTCGCGGTCCATAAAAAGGAATAACTCCCCGCGTATATTCTTACCGGCACCGCTCTCGATCACCTCCAGGAATTCAAAAGTAGGGGTGATAACCTCCTGATAACCGTAGCTCCTAAACAAGCGGGCCGCCTTGTTTTCAATATGTCTTTTAACCTTTACCTCATCAGGCAGCATATCACGCAAGCCTTTGGGTACTTCTCGGTTTTTCATCGCTGCCTCCTTAAACAGTCGTCAGTCGTCAGGAATCGGGCATCGGGCTATAATAGTCGTCGGGCGTCGGGCGTCGGGATACAATAGTCATCCTGAGCGAACTGCTGCTGTATCCTGAGCGAACTGCTGCTGTCATCCTGAGCGAAGCGAAGGATCTTCCCCCGGGGGTTGTTCGCTGCGCGAAAGATCCTTCGGGCGTTGCCCTTAAGGCATGACAAAGCCGGGTGCTTTAATAGCAATGATAGGGAGCCTTCGCTTAAGAATAATAAAAACACTGATTCACAACTATAATAATTTGGCATCATTAATCAGCAGTTCGAATTTACAGCCCAGGTATTCTGCAGCCCGCCTGCACATCAGCATCTTGGTTAAAAATATCTCAAAGTATTCCATTACTGAAGTCACTTCGATATCAATGCGCATCTTCATACTGATGACTTTATTGGGAGCGTCAACCTCCAGGCGGGATTCAGTCACTGCATAATTGACCCGGTCCCGGGGTGTAAACGCGGCCAAATCGCGTTTTCTGACTCGCGAGCGCTTTACGTCAGATTTATCGGCCAGGATTAAAGCAGCCGCCACATTGTTTACGCTTCTGCCCTGGGCGTGTTCTTCGTGATTGCCAATGGCGCCCATAATGATAGCGATTTCTTCCGGATCCATCCCCATATCCAGGAGGATGCGAAAAGCCATCAAAGCGCCGGACATGCCGTGGCCATAGCGATTAATAAGGTTGCCAATATCATGCAGGTAGCCAGCAATACTGGCCAGTTCAGCCTGGCGTGAAGGGAAACCGAGTTTAGTCAAGATATCATGACAAAGCTGAGAGACCAGATCGGCATGGCTCATGCTGTGTTCAATAGCACCGATGGTACCAATGTAATCGTTGCCCACCTGCATATAGCGCTGCACGGCCTGATTATTTTTTATGTCTTCCAGGGTAATCATTACTACCCTCCCCACTCCTTTATGAGTTTTTTAGCCTGGCCTGATGCTCGGGTGCCATTAGGAATGGCCTCCAACAAATCCAGGGCTTGTTCACGCTGGCCGCTCTGATTGAGCGCCTCGGCCCGGGACAGCAATTGAGCCGCCCAGGCCTCTTTTTCGGCATGGGCAATGCGTTCCTGCATATCATCAGTGCGGCCCAGGGCCTCTAAACCCCGGTAACGCTCGATGGCTTCGCCATAACGTCCCTGGCCCACAAGCGCGCTGCCCTCCATCACAATACGCCTGGCCTCAACACGCTCGGGCAGCGTATACAGCATAAATCCATATCCACAGGCAATAAACACCAGCAAAACCAGACAAACCATGTAAGGCACGGAGTAGCGGCGTTTTTTTACCATATAGCCTAAAACCAGAATAAAAGGCATACCCAATAAAAAGGTAGCCTTAAGAAATTCGCGGGTGGGCAGGTAAAACAACATAGCCCCCACAACCAGCAATACAGTCCAGCGTATGGCAATCTGCCTTGACCAGACCATGGGTTTAATCCTCCCTCAGCAAAGCCTTGCGGCCAATATCGCGGCGATAATGCATATTTTCGAAGTTAATCTTGGCTGCTTCCCGATACACCGTCTCTATGGCTTCACGAATATTAGCGCCGCGGCTGACCACATTCAGCACCCGTCCCCCATTGGTTAGCAATTGCCCGGCCTTTTTGGCCGTGCCGGCATGAAACACCAGGGTGTTGGCATCGATATCCTGCAAACCCTCAATGGGTATTCCTTTTTGATAGGCCTCCGGGTAGCCTCCTGAAGCCAGGACCAAACACACACAGCTTCCCGGCTGCAATTCCAGCTTCATATCCTTAATATTGCCCTGTGCGGAAGCCTCGAGGAGCGGCAATAGATCGCCGGCCAGCATGGGCATAATAGCCTGGTTCTCGGGATCCCCAAAACGGGCGTTAAACTCCAACACCTTGGGACCGTCAGCGGTGATCATCAACCCGGCATACAGCACCCCCTGATAAGGGCAGCCTTCAGACTGCATGGCGGCTATCACCGGTTCAACGATGCTGTGCAGCACCTGTTGATGAATCGTTTCCGTATATACGGGAGGGTTTACATAAGCTCCCATACCGCCGGTATTGGGACCTTGATCATTATCATAAACCTGCTTGTGATCCTGTGCAGCCATGAGAGGGATATAGTCTTTGCCGTCACTGATAGCAAAAAAGCTGACTTCTTCGCCTTCCAGGAATTCCTCTACTACTACCCTGTCTCCGGCCGCGCCAAAATTTCTTTCTTCCATTATGCTGATCAAAGCAGCTTCGGCTTCTGAGGCGGTTGAGGCTATTATTACACCTTTTCCTGCCGCCAGTCCATCCGCCTTAATTACCACCCGCTGGCCCTGTTCTACAAAACCGCGGGCATATTCCAGGGCGGGAGCCACACTGTCAAAGGTCTCGTAACGGGCGGTAGGGATGCCGTATTTGCGGAGCAGATCTTTGCTAAACACCTTGCTGCCTTCTAACTTTGCGGCTGCGGAAGTAGGCCCGAAGATCTGCAGATCATGGTCATGAAATAATTCGACGATGCCTGCCATAAGAGGTGCTTCCGGGCCTACCACGGTCAGATCAATCTGCTTGCTCCAGGCAAAATAAAGTATTTCACTGAGGTCGTCAACCTCAATGTCAACGCACTCGGCTAGCTCAGCCATACCTGGGTTGCCCGGGGCGGCATAAATTTTTTCCACCTCTGCGCTTTGCGCCAGCTTCCACACCAGGGCATGCTCCCTGCCGCCTTGACCGATGACCAGTATCTTTTTACCCATACGAACCCCCCTCATGTATGTTTTCCACAACAGTACCACCTGAGAACCGTCCCCATATTGCATATAGTATAATAGGATACCACAAAACCCGCCAGTAGCAATAGCTCTTAGTGTTTAAAATGACGCATCCCGGTAAAAACCATGGCAATGCCGTGGCGGTTGCACTCTTCAATGCTCTCTGCATCGCGGATGGAGCCACCCGGTTGAATAATGGCCTTTATCCCCCCTGCCGCAGCCAGTTCTACCGAGTCTTTAAAGGGGAAAAAGGCATCTGATGCCAGGACCGAGTCTTTAGCCTGGCCCCCGGCCATTTCCAGGGCAATACGCACCGAACCCACCCGGTTCATCTGGCCGGCTCCCACCCCAATGGACTGCTTCTCTTTAGTCAGGACAATAGCATTGGATTTTACATGTTTACAGACCTTCCAGGCAAACAGCAGTTCCTCTATCTGTTCTGCACTGGGCACAACTGTGGTTACCACCTGCAAATCATCGGTTTGCACAAGATCCTGATCAGTTTGCTGTACTACAAAGCCTCCGTCCACGCTTTTTACCTGCCATGCTGCCGGGGGATTGATATCCAAACGCAATACCCGCAGGTTGGCCTTTTTCTTCAGGATCTCCAGGGCCGTCTCATCATAACCCGGTGCTATAACGACTTCCATAAACGGTTTTGAGACCTTGAGGGCCGTCTCACCATCCACCTGGCCATTAAAGGCCACAATGCCCCCAAAGGCAGACACCGGGTCAGCGGCAAAAGCACGTTCATAGGCTTCGCTTAAGCTTTTGCCCAGCGCGGTACCACACGGATTATTGTGCTTAATAATCACACAGGCCGGTTGGGTAAATTCCCGCACCAGATCCCAGGCTGCCTGGGTATCGATAATATTATTATAGGAAAGTTCCTTGCCGTTAAGCTGCTCGGCATCAGGCAGGCCACCGGAAGGCAGCATGTCTCTATAGAAAGCCGCCCGCTGGTGGGGATTTTCTCCATAGCGCAGCTCATACACCTTTTCTCCGGCATTAACATAGGTGTCAGGCAGTTGGCTGCCCGCCAGTCCGACCAGGTAAGTGCTGATCATGGCATCATAGCTGGCGGTATGACGAAACGCCTCCAGGGCCAGGTTAAAACGCGTGGCCTCATCGACGCCACCGCTCTGCAGTTGCTGCAACAGGCTGGGATACCCCGACGGATCAGTTACAATCAACACCTCACGGTAGTTTTTGGCGGCAGCCCGAATCATGCTCGGTCCGCCGATATCTATATTCTCAATGGCTTCCTCCAGGGTGACCCCGGGCTTGCTGACGGTAGCCCGAAAGGGATACAGGTTAACGGCCACGATATCAATGGGTGTAATCTGGTTTTGCTCCAGTTCAGCCAGATGCTGGCTGTTTCTCCGCGCCAGTATACCCCCGTGTATTTTGGGATGCAGGGTTTTCACTCTTCCGTCCAATATCTCAGGAAATCCGGTCACCCGGGCCACCTTGCTGACCTCTACCCCGGCCTCTTGCAGGGCGCTATAGGTTCCGCCGGTGCTGATAATCTCATAACCCATTTTCACCAGGCCTTGAGCAAATACAATCAATCCGGTTTTATCAGAAACACTGATTAAGGCCCTTTTTTTCATGATGCAACCCCCTTTTGCAGATTATTCACTTATCTGACAACACTCTAAACTCGAACCAAGGTTCAACCCGCACGGAGCAATCTCCCCTTACAACAGGATGGTCGAGAGACTGTCCCCTACGGGATTTAGCGTATGAATACCCGGCGTCCCTCCAGCCATACCCGCCCTTCTGCGATAAGCTGCAAGGCCTGCCAATAGGTGTTGTGTTCTTCCACCAAAATCCTGGTAGCCAGGCTGTCTTCATCATCGTCCTGAGCTACCGGCACCACGGTCTGCATGATAATCGGTCCGGAATCCATACCTTCATCAACCAGGTGTACGGTACAGCCGCTGAATTTTACACCATACTGCACCGCCTGACGCTGCGCATGCAGGCCCTTAAAAGCAGGCAGCAAGGCGGGGTGAATATTCACCACCCGGTTCTTGTAGGCTTGCAAAAAAACGCTCCCGACCAGGCGCATGTATCCGGCCAGAACCACCAGATCAACCTTGCCCGCCTCCAAAATGGAGAGCAGATGCTCTTCATATTGTTTTTTATTCTCAAAACAACCCGGGTCAACATAATAGTTGCGAATATTACGCACAGCTGCCTTCCGGAGTACAGCCGCATCCGGATTGTCACTTAAGACCACGGCTATGCTGGCGTTTAAATCCTGCCGGACTATGGCCGCACAGATGGCATCAAAATTGCTGCCCCGGCCTGAGGCCAGAATGCCCAGACGCAGTTTTCCTGGTTCCATTAAGCGCTTCATAGCAGCCTTACCCCTTCCCAGTTATCACTTATCTGTCCCAAAAAGCAGGGTGTTTCGCCTTGTCCACGCAGATTATCCACCACCCGGTCCGCATCGTTTGGAGCAACCGCCAGGATAAAGCCGATGCCCATATTAAAGGTGCGGAACATCTCGGTCAAATCCACCCTGCCCAGCTCAGCAATAAGGCTGAAAATGGGCGGAGTATCAATTAAACGCTGTTCAATTCCGGCCCCCAGTCCTGCCGGCAATACCCGGGCCAGATTTTCCGTCATCCCCCCGCCGGTAATATGCGCCATGCCATGCACATCTACTGTATTCAATAGTTCCAGGATCGGCTTAACATAGATACGGGTCGGTGTTAAGAGAGCTTCTCCCAAAGGTTGCTGTAGTTCAGGCACATACTGTTCCAGGGAAATAGCAGCATGCTCCAGGAGGACTTTGCGCGCCAGGGAAAAACCATTGGAATGAAGCCCTGACGAAGGCAATCCCAGCAGGACGTCGCCGTTCTCAATCCGGTGGCCCCGAATTAAGCGGGATTTTTCCACAGCCCCTACTGCAAAACCGGCCAGGTCATATTCATCTTCACTGTAGAAACCCGGCATTTCCGCAGTTTCACCGCCTATCAAGGCACAGCCCGCCTGTACACAGCCCAGACTGACTCCCTTGACCAACATCTCAATCATGGCGGGCTGCAACTGGCCTACGCCAATATAGTCCAGGAAAAACAGGGGTTCCGCTCCATGCACCAGGATGTCATTGACACACATAGCCACCAAATCAACCCCTACAGTATCGTGAATGCCCATCATCTGAGCAATTTTCAATTTGGTTCCCACCCCGTCGGTGCCTGATACCAACACCGGTTCCTGGTATTTAGCCACATCCAGGGCAAAAAATCCAGCAAAAGCGCCAATGTCGTTCATTACTTCCGGGCGCCTGGTCATGCCGACCCATTTCTTGATCATCTCCACCGAGGTACTGGCGGCGTCTATGTCGACCCCAGCCTGTTTGTAATCCCAACCTGGTTTATCCATAAAATACCTCCCCTAAGCTTTGCCCGCCGGCAGCACATGCTTCTGTAATTGCTATGAAAGCGCCCCTTTGGTCATCCTGAGGGCCCCCCTTTTCAGTCATCCTGAAGGTAACGCCCGAAGGATCTTTCGCGAAGCGAACAACCCCCGGAGAAAGATCCTTCGCTTCGCTCAGGATGACAGCAGCAGTTCGCTCAGGATGACAGCAGCAGTTCGCTCAGGATGACTGTTACAGTATCCCGACGCCCGTTACAGTATCCCGACGCCCGTTACAGTATCCGACGCCCGATGGCTAACGATAGATTCCCGACGCCTGACGCCTGATTCCTGACGATTGATTCCCGACGAATATTATCGCAGTGGAATCAGGTTTACCCGCAGCATGAATCGGCTTGATACCCTTCCACGTCCACGGGGTAATCGCCGCTGAAACAGGCCGCGCAGAAATTGGCGGCGCCGCCCTTTAAGGCGTTAAACATGCCCTCCATGCTCAGATAATGCAGACTGTCAGCGCCAATAAAGGCTTCAATCTCCACTACCGACATGGTGCTGGCAATCAACTCTTCCCGCTTGGAGGTGTCAATACCATAAAAACATGAATGCCGGGTAGGCGGTGAAGCCACCACCATGTGTACTTCGCTGGCCCCGGCATCGCGCAGCATCTGTACAATCTGCTTGCTGGTGGTGCCGCGTACGATGGAATCATCAACCATGATCACCCGCCGGCCTTTAACCACCTCGCCCAGCGCGTTCAGTTTGATGCGTACGCTGGTTTCGCGCATCTTCTGGGTAGGCTGAATGAAGGTGCGACCCACATAGCGATTCTTGATCAGCCCTTCATGGAAGGGCAGGCCAGATTCCTCCGCATAACCCAGGGCTGCAGTAGTACCCGAGTCAGGCACGGATATGACCATATCAGCTTCTATATTACACTCCCGGGCCAGTTGACGACCCATGGCCCGGCGCGCCTGATACACACTGATGTTGTCTATGGTGCTGTCGGGACGGGCAAAATAAACATACTCGAAAACACAGGTAGCCTGGCGCGGGGAAGGCATATACTGAATGGATCGCAGGCCATGCTTGTCAATGGCCACGATCTCCCCGGGTTTCACATCCCGGATCAGACTGGCCCCGATGGTATCAAAGGCAACCGATTCTGAAGCCAGCACATAATTGCCATGCAGCTCGCCCAGGCACAGCGGCCTGATTCCCATAGGATCACGCGCTCCTATCAAGCGGTCATCCGTGGTGATCACCAGAGCATAACCGCCCTTAAGGTCGATCATGCACTTGGATAAGGCTTGTTCCATACGGTCATGAGAGTAACGCGCCAGCAGGTTGGCAATAACCTCGGTATCTGTAGTAGTTTGAAACACTGACCCATAGGCGCCCAGTTGTTCACGCAGTTTCTTGCCATTCAAGAGATTGCCGTTGTAGGTCAGGGCTACCATACCCTGTAGATAATGGAAAACCATGGGTTGGGAATTGACCACACTGCTTTCACCACTGGTCGAATAGCGTACATGGCCCACTGCAATATGCCCGGTCATTTTGTTGATTTGGTCCACATCAATTATATCAGCCAGTAATCCCATATCCTTTTGCAAGTGGATTTGATTACCGTCTGAAACCGCAATACCCGCGCTCTCCTGCCCGCGGTGCTGCAGGGCATATAAGCCGTAAAAGGCAGTGCGAGCAGCGTCGGTATCCTGTTCGGGTTCATTCAGGAAAATCCCGAAAACCCCACATTCATCCTTAAAATGATCATTTAGCTCATGTGGCATAGACCGGCCTCCCCCCAGTGTCGGATCGCCTGTTTCAATGTTGCCGCCATTTCCGTTTGTCCTCCATAATTTTATTGCAGCATAGTGCCGCCGTTTCCCCCCCTAGGTGAGACTTTAATGCGCTACTTGTGGGCCGTATCCTGCAGCGCTGTAAGGTGGCAGGGCTGAGACTGGCTATAACCTGGCCTGGAGCCTGGTTTCCATTATTCCAGTCCACAGCGTCTAAAGATATAATCCACGTTTTGATAATAAATTGCCATATCGAAGACCGCTTCGATATCTGCTGGGCTTAATAGCTCCATTATACGCCGGTCGCCAAACACCAGTTCCTTGAAACTGCGCTGCTTGGACCAACTGAGCATGGCATTTTCCTGCACCAGGCGATAAGCGGTCTCCCGGAGCATGCCTTTATTAATCAATTGAAGCATCAACTGCTGTGAGAAAATCAGCCCCCCGGTTATGTCGATATTATGCATCATTTTATCTTCGTAAACCACCAGGCCTTCGACAACCGCTGTAAATTTTTCCAGCATGTAATCCAAAATGATGCAGCTATCCGGTATAATAATCCGTTCCACCGAGGAATGGGTTAGATCCCGCTCATGCCACAAGGCCACATTTTCCAGTGCCGCTATTGCATTGCCGCGCAGCACCCGCGAAAGCCCGGTTACCCGCTCACTCATCATGGGGTTGCGCTTATGCGGCATGGCTGATGAACCTTTTTGGCCCTGGCGAAATGGTTCTTCCACTTCCAGGATCTCGGTGCGCTGCAGATTCCTAATCTCAGTAGCCATCTTTTCCAACGAACTGCCGATTACAGCCAGGGTGGCAAGAAGCTGGGCATGGCGGTCACGCTGAATCACCTGGGTTGATACCGGGCAGGGTTTTAACCCCACAGACCGGCATACATGTTCCTCCACCTGCGGGTCAAGGTGGGCATAATTGCCCATGGCGCCTGAGACAGCACCGTAGGCGATTATCTCCCGGGCCTGGACCAACCTTATCATATCACGCTCCAGTTCGGTGTACCACAAGGCCATCTTCAGTCCGAAAGTGCTGGGTTCCCCATGCACCCCGTGACTGCGTCCCATGTTTAAGGTATATTTATATTTTCTGGCCTGTACAGCTACAACCTGACGCAGTCTGTGCAGTTTAATCTGAATTATATCGATGGCATCACGCATCTGCATGGCCAGTCCGGTATCGAGAATATCTGATGAGGTCATGCCCAGATGAATGTATTTGGATGATTCACCAACATGTTCAGCCACATTGGTGAGAAAAGCAATCACATCATGATGTACTTCGGCTTCAATCTGCCGAATGCGTTCCACATCGAAAGCAGCCCGAGCTTTAATAATTTCCACTGCTTCAGCAGGAATATGACCCAACCGGGCCTGTGCTTCACAGGCGGCAATCTCAATCTTCAACCAGTTGCGCAGTTTATTATCCTCTGACCAAACCCGGCCCATCTCCGGCAAGGTATAGCGTTCGATCATGTTTGTTCTCCTTAACCTTGCAGGTAATGTTCAATGCCCAGTTGCTGCAGTTTGCTATCCTTGTCCCGCACCGTCTGCGCCATTTTAAGGCGATAAGCCAGCAAAGCCCGGCGCAAGTCAGGGTCACTCACGGCCAATATTTGTACCGCCAGCAAGGCAGCGTTGGCACTGCCGTTTATGGCTACGGTAGCTACCGGAATGCCCCGCGGCATTTGCACAATGGCATACAGGGCATCCACACCAGAGAGGGGCCCACTTTGAATCGGCACTCCGATTACCGGCAGCAAGGTGGATGCTGCCACTACTCCGGGTAAGTGGGCGGCACCACCCGCTCCGGCAATTATGACCTGCAGACCTCTATCAATAGCGGTGGTGGCATACTGCGCCGTCTCCACGGGTAAACGGTGGGCAGAACATATGGTAATCTCATAATCGACCCCAAATTCCTGTAGAATACCGGTCGCATCTTTCATTACCGCCAGATCAGAATCACTTCCCATAATAATTCCTACTTTAGGCATCAATTAGCCTCCTTTGCATGAAGACCCGGTTTTCAAAAATAGAATACCCAGACGGGTAGTTTCGTAACCGAAACCTGTCCGCCTGGGCTTTTATCCCTATACGGTGTAGTGCATAGCACCTGTGCCACTCGGACCTGTCCATCCCACATGCGGAACCCTAGGCACACTTTCGAGTCCATTAATTATGTTGTTTTTACAAGTAGATATTAACAGAGCCTACCAGCAGTGTCAACAAGCCCGGGTGTGCCACCACCTCTGTTCTATCGGCACAACAGGCCTGCACTCTAAGCCACAGTATCGTCAATAACATCCACCAGGCGCTGCTTCAGTTCTTTAATCTGCTGCTGCAGATAACCGGCCTCTTCACCTATTTCCGTACTGCCCTGCGATAGTAAGGCCGCAGACTCAACCTCTTTTTCAATATCCTCTAATTGGCTTACCAGAGTGCCTACCAGGGCCTTCACCAGGTCTTTCATTTAGCCACCTCAATTCTTCAGTAAAGCCGCATTGCTCTATTTGCTAATTATTCCCTGGGTCGGCAAGCCATTATACCCAGCTTTCTCAACATAATATGTTTGTACCGATGAAAGATTTCCACTCAAGAATTGTATAGAATAGCATGATAGCATTGATCTGTTGGGTTTATAATAAGAAATGAAAGTATTTGCAATGAGAGGTGGAGCACATGAAAGGGACAAGGCTGGTCTTATTTGTAGTGATCTTAACCATGATGGCGATGTTGGCGGTGGGATGCAAACCGACCAATCAAGACAACGCCGATGTCAACAAGAACCCCGCACCTGCCGCAGTAACCAAAGAGGTGACCCTGTATTTCTCCGATAAACAGGCTGAGTTTCTGGTGGCCGAAAAGCGCACCATTCAGGTAGCAGTCGACGAGCTGCAGCAGGTAGCGAAAGCGGTGGTGAATGAACTGATTGCCGGCCCGCGCGATACATCTTTAAGCAAAACTATACCCCCGGAGGCCCGGCTGTTATCAGTCAACATTCAAGATAAAACCGCGGTTGTAGATTTTTCAACAGAACTCCAGACCAAACACTGGGGCGGCAGCGCTGGCGAAACCATGACAATTATGTCTATCGTAAACAGTCTCACTGAATTGCCCGGCATTGAAAAGGTTCAGTTCTTGATTGAAGGCCAAAAGCAAGAAAGCCTGGTTGGGCACTGGGACTTAACCAATCCCATACCCCGCGACCAAAAAATAATTAAGTAAGATCCACGTGTTGATACGGGGACGGGGTTGTTGTCACCCCGTCCCCGTGTCAACACTTTACAAGTCCAGTGATTCCTTATTCGCAGCCGCAAAGGTCCACAACCCCGCCCGGTCCTGACCATCATAGGGGTAAATGGCATAGCTCATCTCCAGGATGCTGAATGGATATTCGCCCTTATGTTGATTAAGGTGTTCGATAATCTTGCGCATTACTACCCAGGTTCCCATTCTATCAGAAAAAGGACATAAAACCACCAGGCGATCCCCGCTGCCGATGAGAATATCTGTTTCCCGGAACTGTTCGCGCAGGGCTTCATAGCAGGTATTCATTAATTCCTGTCGATTAAAGGTCGGTTTATGTTTGAGGTCATCCACATCCAATGAGAGTTGAATGATGGCAAAGGGGTAATTGCCGCGCCTGGCCCGGGCGATTTCGAAATCAATCAAGCGGTTCAAATCTAATTCGATGGAGCCAGGATACTGCTGTTCACTCGGGGTCGGAAACAGGCTTAATAAACGCCGCACACGACTACAAAACACATCACTGTCAAGCGGCTTCAAGTAGTAGTCATCTATACCCTGTTTATAAAGACGCAGCACATCTTGTGAACGGGATGATGCCGAAACCACCATAATCGGAATGCGGTACTCATTCTGTTCCTGGCGAATTGCCTTTATGATTGGAATTACGCGCTCATCACCCAGGCTGTGATCCAGCACAAAGAGCGCCTGCTTGCTGATCATTATATCGCTATGTTGCAGCTCCTGCCAGGAGCTGCAACAGCACACTTTATATCCTTTGTTTTGCAAAGCATCTGCAATAAATTTCCGACTGGAAGCCGTAGGGCTAACAACAGCTATTTTGTACATGGCTATTCATCCCCAATTCATGTGCTACTAGTTTTTATCGATTGTATGATTATAAAGGTTAAGCTTTTTCAGAATATTCTAACCGCTTCTGAATTAATACTCCCCAGGGTAGCAAAGCAATGCACTTGCATCTATTCTTTACAAGCAATCCGGCATTTACTGGAGCAGGAATAATGCCATGGTGCTTCGTTAAATGTGCTCATATGAGCACTGCTATTATAAGCTTACCTTCCTTCTTCACTGCCCCCAGACAGTGGAATATTTTTAAGGCTGACAGTGGGATGACCAAATGTTGTGTGGGGATGATTGCTTTACGACAAAAAATATATAGTGCAAAAGGGTGTGAAAGTCAAATCCTTCTGCTAGTATTAAATAACAAACTGATTAGAGGAAGGTGACAACTATGTGGCAAGAGTTTAAGGAATTCGCCATGAAAGGCAATGTACTCGATTTGGCAGTGGCAGTAATCATCGGGGGCGCCTTCGGTAAAATCATTACCTCACTGGTCCAAGATTTGATTATGCCCCTGGTGGGGCTTTTGCTGGGTGGTTTAGATTTTCCGGTTTGCAGTGGCAGGTGAATAGTGCGGTTATTAAGTATGGCGCCTTCATTCAGAGCCTGGTTGATTTCCTCATCATAGCCTTTGCCATCTTCCTGGTGGTGAAAGCCGCCAACAGGCGCAAGAATAAAGAGGACAAACCCGCGGAAGAAGCACCGCCGCCAAGTGATGAAGTGGTGCTATTAACCGAGATCCGCGATTTGTTGAGAAAGTAATCACCTGCACAGACGCCAGTTAGGAGGTTTCTTTGTGAGATGCAAAGTGCGGAGATTAGGGGTTTAGATGTATTCAGTATTGTTGACGGTAATAATATCGGAAAAGTAAGGGATCTGATAATAAATGCCGCCAGCAAATCTGTGGACTACTTGCTTATTGACATTTCCAACTGGTATTCAGGCTCATATGTTATTCCCTTCAATATGGCCGTGGGCATCGGGCGGGATGCTGTTATGGTGGAAACTGTAAATTCGCTAAAGAACATTAATGATGATCCCATGGCTGTCAAGCTGGTTGAAAGTGGTATCAAACTGATCGGCAACCGGGTTTTGACCATAAAAGGCAATATGATTGGAAAAATCAGCGAGTTTTATATAAATCCTGATACAGGCCAAGTACTGGGCTGCGAGCTGGTGGATAATGACAATAATGTGCAAGGGATAATCCCCGCTGACATTACGCTTACCTTTGGCAAAGATGCCCTGGTGGTTGGGGATGAAGCAAATGATTACCTGCTCAGCAGCATAGATCAGTATGTCTTCCCCGAGGAGAGTGCGGCCGATACACAAATAGGAAAAGATAATACCGTCATATCCAAACCTGAGGCCGCAGCCATTCCTGAACCAGAAGAAAGCAATGCGGTGCCCCGCTCCAAAGCTGTTGATCTTTTTGAACAAAAACAGCAGGAATACCTGCTCGGCAGGCAAATCAAGAAAGATATTGCCGATGATGAAGGCAATATTGTGATTAAAAAAGAGAGCACCATAACCAGGGAAATAATAGACAAAGCAATGCTGGTCGGAAAATTCAAGGAACTGATGATGAATATTTAATAAGCATAAGGTAATCATGAAACCCCAGGGGGACGGGGGTGTTGTAACACTAAAGTGTTTCAACACCCCCGTCCCCCTGTAGCATGACTGTCACACGGTCATCATTCCCACTCAATCGTCCCCGGCGGCTTGGAAGTGATGTCGTAGGCCACCCGGTTGACGCCGCGGACTTCATTGACAATTCGACGGGCCATATTATCCAGGAGCTCGTAAGGCAGTCGGGCCCATTCAGCAGTCATGGCATCGTCACTTACCACGGCACGGATGATGATGGGATAGGCATAGGTGCGTTCATCCCCCATGACTCCGACGCTGCGTACCGGGGGCAGAACGGCAAAGGCCTGCCATAATTCACGGTCCAAACCGGCATTACTGATTTCTTCCCGCACAATAGCATCGGCTTCCTTCAATATGGTCAATTTCTCAGCGGTGACTTCTTCCAAGACGCGCACCCCCAGACCCGGTCCGGGGAAAGGCTGACGCCACAGAATGTGCGGAGGAATGCCCAGTTGTTCGCCCAGCAAACGCACCTCATCTTTAAATAGAAGGCGCAAGGGCTCTAATAGTTCAAAATCCATATCTTCAGGCAGACCGCCCACATTATGATGGCTTTTAATGGTATCGGCCATGCGGGTGCCGCTCTCAATCACATCCGGATAGATGGTGCCCTGCACCAGGTATTCAATGTCCCCCAGTTTAGCTTTTTCCTCTTCAAATACACGAATAAACTCTTCCCCGATAATCTTACGCTTCTGTTCCGGCTCTATCACCCCCGCCAGGCGTTTTAGAAAACGCTCCTGCGCCTCGGCAAAGATAAGATTCATATGCATCTGACCTTTGAAGGTCCCCAGAACCTGCTGAGGCTCATCTTTGCGCAGCAAACCGTTGTCTACAAAAACACATACCAATTGATCTCCCACCGCGCGATGCACTAAAACGGCTGCCACCGATGAATCCACCCCGCCGCTCAGGGCACAGAGCACCTTTTTGGAGCCTACCCGGACCTTGATGTCGGCTATACTTGCAGCGATAAAATCACTCAGGTTCCAGTCGCCCTTTAAGCCGCAGACTGCATAAAGGAAATTCTTAAGGATTTCCAGGCCATAGATAGTATGTTTTACCTCCGGGTGAAACTGCACCCCATAAATCTTTTTCTCCGGGTTGCATAATGCCGCCACCGGGCAGTTGCCGGTTTGAGCCGTGCCTGTAAATCCCTCGGGCAGTTTTAGAACTGAATCGCCGTGGCTCATCCACACCTGCATGTCCTTCTCTATTCCTGCAAAAAGCAAGTCATCACCAGTCACCGTAAGCTGGGCGCGTCCGTATTCGCGGCAATCGCTGCCTTTCACTTCTCCCCCCAGGGTATGGGCCAGAAGCTGCATACCATAGCAGATACCCAAAACCGGAATGCCCAGGTTAAATATCCGGGGATCACAGACTGGCGCGTTTTCCACATGCACACTGGCGGGTCCTCCGGTGAGAATGATTCCCAGCGGCTTTTTATCCAGCACTTCTTCATAGCTGATATCGTAAGGCACCATTTCACAATACACTGACAACTCACGCACCCGGCGCGCAATCAACTGATTATATTGCCCGCCAAAATCCAAAATCAAAACAAGTTCTCTTTCCATCCAGGCTGCACTCCTATTTTTCATATACCCAGGGCTTCAATATGCAAACCGCCGGATAATGACGGTAGCGTTCAGCATAATCCAGCCCATAGCCGACTACAAAATGATCGGAAATGGCGTAACCCAGATAATCAGGAGTAATGTCACCTTTGCGCCGCGAAGGCTTATCCAGAAAGCAGCACAACTTGACACTTAAAGCGCCCTTTTTTTGAAGCAGGCCTCTGATATATCCCAGGGTTAATCCGGTGTCAATGATATCCTCTACCACCAGAACATGTTTGCCCTCCACAGATGAATCCAAATCCTTTAAAATGCGCACCTCGCCGGATGACTGACTGGAAGCACCGTAACTGGAGACGCTCATAAAATCCAATTGCAGGTTCACCCCTTCAATCTGACGCACCAGATCGGCCATAAATACAAAAGCGCCTTTCAGAATCCCCAGTACCAATAGATCCTTGCCGGCATAATCGGCCGCAATCTGGCGGCCCATCTCGGTAACCCGCCTGGCAATCTGTTGTTGTCCGTAGAGTACCTCGACCTCGTTCATATTCATACCTATCCCCCCCTATGAATGGATTATAGCAATTATCGGGGGAACGGCGCAATTTAGTTTGCCCGGCAGCACTGGGCCAGCATCCGTCTTGAGCCAATATTTCACGTCAAAACAGGTGGTCATTACCCCCGGAGCATCCTGTACCAGCATATAAAAAAGGAGGGCTCGGCAGCCCTCCTGTAATTGGCTGTTATAATCAGCCGCTGACCGGCGGCATGATAACTATTTTTTTATCAAAGTCATCGAAATGGACTGTCAACTTCAAACTAGTCTGTTCGTTTTGCTGGTTTTTGGCCGTTAATGTGGCTTTTCTAATCAGGTTTTGCCGATAATCAATCCAAAACTGATAGTCAAATTCCTTCCACATGCTTTCCAGCAACTGGCTTTCCACCGCCGGTTGGCATCTGACTACCAGGCAGTCCGCACCATCAACTTTTTCGAAACCGATTTTCTCCACTTCACCGAGCGCCTTCAATCTGAAGTTTGACAGGGGATTTAGCTCCGACACTAGCAACTCCTCAGAATTGTTGGTCTCACTTTCAATTATCAACCACCTTTTAGCCAAGGAATCATAGTTGTAGATGGTGCGGTCAATGTAGTAGATATCTACAGGTGTGTTTACCATCTCCCCCTTTATGTGCGTGTTTCCATCGGCCTTTTCGCCGTCGACCTTGCTTATCACCTCCTCTCGCTGCTCCACTGTAAAGCCTGACTCCAGGTGAAACCGATAGCTGGTCAGGCCTGCCATATTATCGCTGGCCATTTGTAATGATTGTTCGGGCACCAGTCGGTATTTGACATAGTGGTTATGTATGGTTTTTGCGGATAGTATCCCCGCAGTACTGATTAAACCCATTATGGCCAGCAGAATAATCCAGAAGCGCTTGATGAATTCCACCCCATTTTCTGTAAGGAGCCTGGTGAAGGCTCTTGCCTGCACTTTCGTAGTACTATATTGTATTAGGCTGGCGATGCATATATTACAGCTATAAACAGTTTTTCCGTCCTTAAACCGGTGTAGCCGCTGCAGACATCCCCTGGCGGCATCTTTAATACTACATACTGGGCAAAAGCCCTTTTATGAAATGGCGTGATCTGCTATAATTTGCACGTTGATTTATTTGCCAAAGGAGGCCTATTAGTGTTTAAGAACTACGAAGAGGTAATGGGTTATTGTCAGGAATATGGCATTAAGATGATTGATTTCAAGATGATTGACTTGAATGGAAGGTGGCGGCACCTGGGTATCCCCACCTCTCGGTTCACCCCCGACACTCTTAAGGATGGCATAGGATTTGACGGCTCTAATTATGGTTTTGTACCGGTAGAAAAAAGCGATATGGTTTTCATCCCCGACATCTCCACCGCAGTGTACGATCCTTTCACAGAAGTTCCCACACTGAGTATGATCGGGGATGTTTTTGTTATAGCAGAACCACACAATTATCGGTTTGATCAGTACCCCCGTTCCATCGCCTTCAAGGCCGAAGAGTATATGGCATCCACCGGTATTGCGGACGAAATGCGCATCGGACCGGAATTCGAGTTTTTCGTTTTTGATAATGTAAGCTATGAATGTCTGCCCCAGCGGACGGGCTACACCATTGATGCGGAGCAGGCCATCTGGAATAGTGGCGATCAGGAATATGAAAATCTGGGGTATAAGGTTCCCCTCAAAGGTGGTTACCATATCGCCCCGCCGCAGGATATCCTCTATGATTTAAGAGCGCGTATGTGTCTTTTAATGGAGGAGAATAACATCCCGGTAAAATATCATCATCACGAGGTGGCCGGTGCGGGACAAATCGAAATTGAAGTGGAATTCGGCGGTATGCGCGAAATGGCTGACAAGACCATGCTGGCCAAGTACTTAATCAAGAACCTGGCCTTCCAGGAAGGCAAAACCGCCACCTTTATGCCCAAACCCCTTTTTGACGATGCCGGCAGTGGTCTGCATGTTCATATTCATTTATTTAAAAAAGGCCGGCCCATCTTCTTTGATCCGCAAGGCTATTCCTGTTTGAGCCAAGAAGCCCTCTATTTTATCGGCGGCCTGCTCAAACATGCCCCGGCGGTTCTAGCCTTTACCAACCCCAGCACCAATTCTTACAAGCGCCTGGTGCCTGGTTTTGAAGCCCCGGTAAGTATATGCTTCGCCACCTCCAACCGCAGTGCGGTTATCCGTATCCCTGCTTATGCCAAGGCACCGGAGCAAAAGCGCTTTGAGTTCCGCTCCTCTGATGCCACCTGCAATCCTTATCTGGCCTTTTCAGCTATGCTCATGGCAGGCATTGATGGCATTAAGAATAAGATTGATCCTGTCAAAGAGGGATTCGGTCCTTATGATATGAACCTCTACAACCTGTCTGCTGAAGAAAAAGCCAAGATCCAAGGTTTGCCCAGGAATCTGGATGAGGCTCTGGATGCCTTGGAAAAAGATCAGGACTTCCTGCTTAAAGGCGGTGTCTTCCCCCGGCGTTTAATTGACATATGGATTTGCAAGAAGCGCCAGGAAGCGCGCCGGGTCAATGATATGCCGCATCCATTAGAATTTGAGATGTACTACGACCTGTAAAACAGCATTATACCAGTGGTGCGAGGCACCTGGTTACAGTTATTTGGAAAATAACTGTAACCAGGTGCCTCGCACCATAAATGTAACTGGCACCAACGTGGCTTCCCCTTTATAAAGGTTTGCTAGTTTCTGTGCAGTGGGAATATAATTAAGCAAATGTTTGAAAGGGGATTTTATATATGTCGATACGCTCCGAATATCTTGCCAATGTAACGGAGATGCTGCAGCAATTACCCCTGGGCGCCTTTCTAACCGTTAAATCAGGAGAGAATATAAATACCATGACCATAGGATGGGGTTCTATAGGCTTCATATGGAATAAGCCGGTAATGATGGTTATGGTCAGGTATTCGCGCTATACCCATGAACTGATTAAGGAGGTCCCTGATTTTTCGGTAAGTGTACCCTTAGACGGTCATCAGAAGAAGGCTCTGGCTGGCGCAGGAACTAAATCTGGTCGTGATATTGACAAATTTAGCGTCTACGATTTAATTGCTAAGCCGGCCAAAAGTATCGAAAGTCCGGTAATTGACAACTGCGGCCTTATCTATGAATGCCGCATCCTTTACAAACACGCCATGGAGCCCGGATTGCTGGATCCAACTCTGGATAGCAAGTTTTACCAAGATCATGACTACCATGTCCTCTACTATGGCGAGATTGTAAACACCTACAACAACCGGGTCTAAATCATAGCAGCCCTGCCATATCACCAGGAATTAACCCCGGGTGGGGCCGGACGGTAGACATCATACTGCTGCCCGGCGAATAATCCCTTCAAAAGATCACTGGAGATATTACGATCAACCTCCCAATAACTGGCCCCGGTAAAGGGCGCAAAATAGTGATAGCCGGGCAAGGTCTGCAACAAGATTTCCCCATCCTGCATCTGCAGGGCCTGGCCTGCCAGGAAGATCATATCCCTGAGGCTTATATTGGTTTGCACGTGTCTTCTGAACTTGGGTATCAGTTCCGGCAGCAAGTGAATATTTTCTACCTGCAACATCTGTTTGGATAAAGCACTTAACAAGCGTTGCTGTCGTTGCACCCTGCCTATATCCATATCCGGATTGGCGCGGAAGCGTGCATAGGCCAGGGCCTCTTTGCCATTTAGACGCTGATAACCTTTCTCCAAATACACCCCGGCGGCATAACTGTAGAGGCGGATATCCACATCCAGATATACACCACCCAAAAGATCGATGATCTCCTCAAAACCTTTAAAGTCAGTTGCGATATAATGCTCGACCTTGGTATTCAGAAGCTGGCCTACTTCGGTACACATCGCCTGTGGGCCCTTAAGCTGGTTGACCATGTTGATCTTGGTGTTACGGCCTTGATAATTGATGCGGGTGTCGCGAGGAATTGAGACCAGGGCAGCTTTGTTCAACTCTGCATTGATACTGAGCAGCATCAGGGTGTCGCCCCGGCTCTGCACCTCTCCAGGACGCGCATCAGTGCCGATAAGAAGGATGTTGGCCAGTTCTCCTTGTGAGATGCGATCTTGCAGGGTAACGGGAAAAAGCATATTAAATTCTGCACTGACCAGGGTTAAGCTTATGATCAGGGTTAAGATTAAGCTGGGATTTTTTAAGGCTTTCATGGCATGCTCCTAGTATCAATGCTATAAGCATTAATATGCATGCCTTCGGGGGGTAAGAACCATGACGGCCCAACCTGAAGTGTCTTACCCCGGCCAGTTTTTTCAGATCTTGATCAAGTCTTTGTGCAGGAATACGTTGCCGACCAGGTTTTCATTGCCGGCTCGTCCAGCGATCCAGAAATAAACCATGGAACTGTTGGTTTGGACTTGAACCTCATAGTAATTGAAATTGGTGATAAACTCGATGTCGTTTTTTGATTTGGGAGCGATGGTGAAGGTCTCATCCAATAATAAGGTTTTGGGTATTGGATTCAGATCATAAATGATCACCCGCGCCTGGTGTTCTCTCTGGCCGTTATTCAAGGCCAGGATGCGAACGTTATTGCTGTTTTCACTGACGCTGATAGGCCCGGTAGTGTAGCGGTAATCGAAATTTGCCATGCTCTTGCCTCCTTGTTTTGTCTCTACTTCTATTTGTATGCACAAGGAAGCAATGTGGTTAGTATTTCATATGTTATTTTATCCTGCTCTATAATATGACTACAGGATCGCCTTTTTTGATGGTGCCGCCCTGTACTACCCGGCAAAACAATCCTTCATGAGGCAAAAGGCTGACTCCCAGGGTGCGGGTTACAACACTGGGATGATCCTCCTTGCCGATTTGCGATACCTGCAAAATCACATCAGGGCCAATCTTAAGCTGACTGCCCACTATTATAGGGGCAAAGTCCAACCCCTCAATGAGAAGGTTTTCCGCATATCCCCCCGGTTCTACCTCGAGGTTCTTTTCCCGGTTCATTTTAAGCACACTGGCGCGGTTCAAGCAGGTAACCTGCCGGTCCCAATCCCCAGCATGCCCGTCATTCTCGATACCAAAGCCGGTAATCACTTGGGCGGTTGGTACTTCTCTTTTGAGCTGCCCGCGCTCATCGCTAATGCAGATAGAAAATAATCTGCCTGTTAACATGTTAAGCCTCCTTATATGTTTTATCCGTACTACGGGACAAATACCTGATGCACCGGGACGACCGGAAATACTACCCCAATATAACGCCAAATGAGCAGAAACAATGCTAATTACAATGTAACCGGCACTGACGGTGTGTCCGGTGTAGTAGTTGCGGCCGTGCCCCCGCCGCCGGGTTTGCTGGAATCGCCCGTATTCCGTGGCGGACTGACTTCGCCTGGCTTGGTCGCGGGATCTGAATTTTCTGGCGTTTCCTTGCCGGGGTTAGTGTCATCTGAGTTTTCCAGCCTGGTTTCTTCGTCCTGGTCATTATTATTATCTTCAGCGCCGCCCATGGGTTTGTCTTGACCCGCCTCGTCTTTGTCATCCTCGTCTTTATCAGCAGGTTTATCAATTTCAGGCTGTCCGGCCTGTTCTAATTCTTCCACCGCCTCCGGGGTTTTAACCACTGGGGCTTCCCCTTCTGCAGGCTTAACTGCGGGCAACTGAGCCACCCAATTGGGTGGATCTTGAATTACCTTGAAGGTCTCCCCGTTAAAAAGGGCGGCGATAAGACGCGGGGTTACTTTTTCATCAGCCTGCCAGTAGCTGGCTCCCGAAGAAGCTTCAGTAAAGGAGTACCCCGGCAAGGTCTGTGTAACCACATTGCCGCTGCTGAATTTCTGCGCCAGGTTGGCCAATGTGGTTACCTCCTTAGCAGGCAGATTGGTCTTGACCTGGGCTATAAGCTGCGGCACCAGTTCTGGTAGTTTGAAAATATTCTTGGTGGTGAACATCTCCGCAATTACCGCCTTGATAAACTTTTGCTGACGGGCGGTTCTGCCAATATCTGCGGTGGGGCCGCCCCGGTAACGCACATAACGCAGGGCATCAGCACCATTTAATAGCTGTGTCCCTTTAGACAGGTTGATGTTTAAGGTCGGGTCGGGGTCAAAATGCCGCATGTTGGTTTCCACATCAATATGCACCCCGCCCAGGGTATCCACTATCTTAGCAAAGCCCTGGAAATTAGTTAGCACATAATAATCGACCCTGGTGTTGAGTAATTTACCCACCGCCTGGCAAGCCGCTTCAGGCCCCTTTAAGGCATTGACACTATTGATCTTGTCATAGCGGCCTTTGCCCACTTCAATGCGGGTGTCACGAGGAATCCATACCAAAACTGCTTTATTGCTGCGTTTATCAATACTGGCCAGAATCATGGTGTCGCTGCGGGCATTGGTTTCCTTGCCGCGGGCATCAATCCCCATGAAGAGAATGTTGACCTGAGCATCTCCCATCCAGGCCAGTCCGGGGGTGTTGCTTAAACCTCCAAAACGGCCACCCAGCAATGAACCGATGCCAAAAAAGGCCAGGTAGATCACAATTAAAACCAGCACAAAACCAATTTTATTCTTATTAGTCTTCACCATAATGCCCCGTTTCCAGTCCAGTTTATTAATCAAACCCAGTTTATGTTATCAACTTTAAATGCCTATGTCTATTAAGAATTTGCCCACCGGGCAGAACTCATAAGCCTTTGCTTACATCCCCTGCTAACGGCCGGACCGGACGATGAGCAGCATCTTGCGGCCACAAAAGCTGATCCAAAAACAACAATAAATCTGCAATGCCCTGTCCGGTCAGGGCCGATATCCGCGGCACCACCCCATTGACCGACTCCAACTGCGGCGCCTTATCAATCTTATTAAATACCATATAGACCTGCTCCCGGTCAGCGCCCAGCTCCTCCAGCACCTGATTGACCACCTCGACCTTTTCAAAATAGGCCTCATCCGCTGCATCGATAATATGCAAAATAACATCAGCCCCGACCGCTTCCTCCAGAGTGGAACGGAAAGCCGCAATCAGGTGGTGGGGCAGATCCTGTATAAACCCTACCGTATCACTGATTAAGACCTCATGCCCGGCGGCCAGTTTTATTTTACGGATGGTGGTATCCAGGGTGTGAAACAAGCGCTCATCGGCCTCGGCTTGATCCTGGCCGCTGCTATGCGCCTTTTGACACAACATATTAAATAAACTTGATTTGCCCGCATTGGTATAGCCGACCAGTGATACTGTTTTTAACCCCTGCCGCAGCCGCTGCTTGCGGTGTAAATCGCGGGTTTTTTTCACCTTTGCCAATTGCCGCTGCAAATCATTGATGCGCCGCCGGATATGCCTGCGGTCCAATTCCAATTGCTGTTCACCCAGCCCGCGGGTGCCGATGCCGGCGCCGGTGCGGCTTAAAACCTGCCCTTTGCCAATCAGCCGTGGCAATCGGTATTGCAGTGTGGCCAGCTCTACCTGCAACTTGCCCTCCAGGGAATGGGCCCGGCTGGAGAAAATATCCAGAATGAGCATGGTTCTATCGATCACCTGCACCGGGATCAGTTCATCAAGATGGCGCAGCTGCCCCGGAGACAATTCCCGGTCAAACACCAGCAGGTCTGGTTCCAGTTCTTCCACCAGATGCAACAGTTCCTGGAGCTTGCCCTTGCCAAAAAAGGTTCTGCTGTCCGGTCTTTCCCGGGTCTGCACCAGGGTTGCCACTGCCCGGCCCCCGGCAGCCTCAACCAAAGCCTTTAACTCCTTCATATAGCCTGCAAGGTTATAACCGTCTTTGCGGCTGCGCAGTCCGGCCAGTATGACCCTTTGCACCTGTGAATTAACCTTATCTATTCCTCTTCGCCTCCGTTGTCATTAAGCTCTTCCCAGGTTTCCTGTGATATGGCCCAGTCCTGGTAGGATGCCAGTATGCGTTTTTCGATCTCCTCAAGTTCTTTTATATATTGGGTGACCACGGCTTGATCCTGATAGGTGGCAGGATCAGCCAGAATGTCAGCGAGTTCGCTTCGCTGCTGCTCCAGCTCTTCGATGAACTGTTCCAATTCCAGCAGTTGCCGCTCCAACCTGCGCTTACGACGCTGCTGCTCTTTTTGTTGCATACGAAATTGCTGCTGGGAGCTTGCAGTAGCAGTCTGAACAGAATCAGGTTTTCCTCCCGACGCTAACACCTTCTCCCGATAATAACTGTAATTGCCCGCATAAGACTTTAAGCGCCGGCCCTCAAAAACCAGGATACGCTCAGCGATAGCATCGATAAAATAACGATCATGGCTTACCAGCAGGATAGTGCCATCATAACCTGCCAGCATTTCCTCCATGGCCTGGCGGCTGGCAATATCCAGGTGGTTGGTGGGTTCATCCAAAAGCAGCAGATTAGCGCCGCCACTGATCAATTTAAGCACTGCCAGGCGGCCCTTCTCCCCGCCGCTGAGCTCGCCCACCCGCTGATGCACAGTATCACCAGTAAATCGCATTAATGCCAGCATATCACGTCCTTGCTGCAGGTTGAGATTGCAGCCGTATACCATTTCATCTAACAAGGTTCGTTCCTCATCCAGGTTCTCATAGCCTTGCGAAAAATAACCCGGTTTAACCCTGCTCCCCAGTCGGACCGTGCCCTGATCAGGAGTCAGTTCCCCGGTGATAATCTTTAATAATGTGGTTTTGCCACAGCCATTGGGTCCCAGCAGGGCCACCCGCTCACCACGCCGGATCAGCAGGTCAAGCTCCATGAATAAACCTTCACCATTATAGCCTTTGCCAAGCCCCTGCAGTTCTATCACTGTCTCTCCGCTGCTCTGTTGACCGAGCAGTCTCCATTCAGCCTGACCTGCTTTCCGAGCCGGTTTATCTATCCGTTGGAGACGATTGAGCTGAGCCTGCCGTCCCCTGGCCTGGCGGGCTTTGATGCCTGAGCGATAGCGTTCGATGTAGGCTTCGGTGGCCTGGATCTGTTCCTGCTGTTTGGCAAAGGCCTTCGCCTGGGCCTGGTCTTGAGCCTCTGCTTTAACCAAATAGGCAGAATAATTGCCTTGAAAAGAGCGCAGCTTATGGCCGCGCAGTTCCAGGATTCTGTTCACCACCCGATCCAGGAAACGGCGGTCATGCGACACCACCAGAACCGTACCGCCATAGTCCTCCAGGTAGCCCTCCAGCCACTCCACGGCATCAATATCAAGATGATTGGTGGGTTCATCCAGAAGCAGCAGGTCAGGTTGACCTGCCAAAAGCCGGGCCAGATCGAGGCGGGTTTTTTGCCCTCCGCTCAACACCTTCAAGGTCAGATTATACTGGCAGGGATCAATGCCCAGACCGGCTAGAATGCGTCTGGCCATGGTCTCACAGGCATAGCCGTTGCGGTCATGGTATTCATCCTGCAGAACGCTGTATTGTTTAAGTAAAACATCCACATCCCCGCTGCCGGAACTGATGGCAAATTCGAATTCAGCCAGGCGCTGCCGCAGCTCCAGCAGATCGTCAAAGCTGCTCATCATAGCATCCCAGACCGTTTCCTCAGGGTTGCGCAGCGGAAGCTGCTCCATGAATCCCAACCTCTGGTGCTTTCCTATGGCTACGCTGCCCTGTTCCACCTCCAGGATGCCGGCCAGGCATTTTAAAAGGGTGGTCTTGCCGCTGCCATTGGCGCCGACCAGACCCACCTTTTCTCCTTCCTGCAAGGTCATATTGATGTTTTCCAGTATGGTTTTGCCAGCCAGGCTTTTGCACAACCCGCTGCTTTGTAGAGTAATCATCAAGCTCACCTAATTCGGTTTTTTCTATACAAAGTTTTTTCTATACAAATATAACACGACCAACCGGGCTGGTCATCCGCTCTGCAGGAGAGCAGGAATGAGACCTCAGGAGTAAATTCCAGACTCATTGCTCATAATAAACACTGAAAGCTGATGGAGGTGGAATCATGCAAGTCTGGGATGGTTTTAAAAAGGGACGATGGCAGACCGAAATCGATGTGCGCAGCTTTATACAGAACAATTTTTCTCCCTATGAGGGAGATGCTGCTTTTTTACACGGTCCCAGTGAACGCACCCGTCGATTGTGGCAAACTTGCCAGCAATTGCTACAAAAAGAATATAGACAGGGCGGGGTCTTTGATATTGATGCAGACACCCCTATTACCATCACCAGTCATGCCCCCGGATATATTGACCGGGAAGCCGAAATCATCGTCGGTCTGCAAACCGATCAACCTTTGAAACGGGCTATTCAGGTATACGGCGGCTTGCGCACCAGCATCACCGCCTGTGAGGCTTACGGCTATCAGTTTAACCCTCATATGGCCGGTTTTTTCCACCAATATTTGCGCACTCACAATGAAGGGGTCTTTAGTGCCTATACCCCGGAAATGCGTAAAGCGCGCCAGGTGGGTATAATAACCGGTCTCCCTGATGCCTATGGACGCGGCCGCATTATCGGCGATTACCGCCGGGTGCCCTTGTATGGGGTGAACCGCCTGATCCAAGCCAAAAGGGATGATTTAACAGCTTTGAGTACATCTATGGACGCCGACAGCATCCGCCTGCGGGAAGAAATATTCGACCAGATTCAGGCCCTGCAGGATATGAAAACCATGGCCAACAGCTATGGTTTTGACATTTCCGCAGCGGCAGGAACGGCTCAAGAGTCGATACAATGGCTTTACTTCGCTTACCTGGCGGCGGTCAAAGAACAGAACGGCGCTGCCATGAGTTTGGGAAGGGCATCAACCTTTTTGGATATCTATCTGCAGCGTGATCTGGATAGAGGGCTTATTGGAGAAGCCCAGGCCCAGGAACTTATCGATCAATTGGTCATCAAGCTGCGCCTGGTGCGTCACCTGCGCACCCCGGAATACAATCAACTCTTCGCCGGAGATCCCAACTGGGTCACTGAAGCAATAGGCGGTTGTGATGTCAATGGACGCCCCCTGGTAAGCAAAAACAGTTATCGCCTGCTGCAGACCCTATACAACCTGGGACCGAGTCCGGAGCCCAATCTGACCATACTGTGGTCTAAACATCTGCCCCGGCCTTTTCTGGAATTCTGCGCCCGGGTCTCTGTTGAAACCAGCACCCTGCAATATGAAAATGATGACTTGATGCGCCCGTTATACGGGGATGACTATGGCATCGCTTGCTGCGTATCGGCCATGGCTATGGGGCAGCAGACCCAATTCTTCGGCGCCCGCTGCAATCTGGCCAAACTCCTGCTGTATGCCCTGAATGGCGGCGTCGATGAAATCACCGGGCAACAGGTCGGTGTGGAAATGTGCATTTACCCCGGCGAGGTATTGGAATTTGAAGCAGTGCTGCACCGTTTAAAAATACAGATGCAATGGCTGGCGGAACTATACGTCCATACCATGAACACTATCCATCTTATGCATGACCGCTATGCTTATGAGCGGGTGCAGATGGCCTTGCATGACAGCCGGGTACATTATTTCATGTCCTTTGGCATTGCCGGTCTGTCGGTGGTGGCTGATTCGCTGAGCGCTATACGCCATGCCCGGGTAAAGCCTATCCGCAACCATAAAGGCCTCATTACGGATTTTACTATTGAAGGGAATTATCCCAAATTCGGCAATGACGATGACCGGGTTGATGAACTGGCAGTGGAAGTGGTCAAGAACTTTACCCGCTATCTGCGCCGCTATAAAACCTATCGCGGCGCTGAGCACACCCTGTCCATCCTTACCATCACCTCCAATGTAATGTATGGCAAGCATACCGGCTCCACCCCGGATGGGCGCAAAAAGGGCGAACCCCTGGCTCCGGGCGCCAATCCCCTGCACGGGCGTGAGGAAAACGGAGCTGTAGCAGCCTGCAACTCGGTAGCCAAACTGCCTTATCATTACGCGCGGGATGGCATTTCTTTCACCTTTTCCATTGTCCCCTCGGCATTGGGGGGCAACCAAACAGACCGGGTCAATAACCTGCTAGCCTTGTTGTACGGCTACTTCAGCCAGGGCGGACACCACATCAATGTCAATGTATTACAAGTGGAACAACTGCAGGAAGCCATGGAACACCCGGAGCGCTATCCAGATTTGACCATACGTGTTTCGGGATACGCGGTTCATTTTATAAAATTAACCCGCGAGCAGCAGGAGGAAATCATCACCCGCACCTTTTATCGCCGCATGTAAGCTGCAGCAGGTGTGTCGGAGGAGTTATATGCAGGGCAGCATTCATTCTATTGATACCTTTTCCACCCTGGATGGTCCCGGCATCCGCATCGTGGTTTTTTTGCAGGGCTGCCACCTGCGCTGCGTTTATTGCCAGAACCCGGATACCTGGGATCCCCATTCAGCCAGGGCTACCCTGTACAGCAGTGCAGATTTGATGGCCCGCATCCGGCGCGGAGTCCATTATTATCAGGCTTCAGGCGGGGGCCTGACCTTTTCCGGGGGTGAACCCCTTTTGCAGCACTGTTTTGTGCGCGAGGTGTTCCAGCACTGTCAGGGCGAAGGGATTCACACCGCTCTGGACACTTCCCTGTACATATCGCCCAGCCGCGTAGAAGGCGTACTTCCCTTCACCAATCTGGTGCTGGCTGATGTCAAGCATATTAATTCCGCCCGCAGCCGTGATTTGACCGGGCAGTTCAATGATTTGAACCTGTCCAACCTGAAGATCATCAATGATGCTGGAGTGCCGCTTTGGGTTCGCTACGTGGTGGTTCCGGGATACACCGACAGCGAAGCAGATATTGCCGCCCTGGGCCGTCTATTAAAACCCTTGCGTACAGTTGAGCGCATCGAACTCCTGGCCTACCACACCCTGGGGGTGCACAAGTGGAAGCTGCTCAAGCTGCGCTATGCTTTGGATGATATCCAGCCGCCCCGCCCGGAGCACATGCAATGCCTGCAGAGTGTACTGGCCGCAATCATTAATAAGCCGGTTTACATAACCTGATATCATATCTGCCATAATAATCCCAATACACCCCCAATTAGCTTAAAAAGTCACAGGTATGGTTTTATGACAAATATCGCAGGCTATTATTGAAAGGAGGTTTGAGGTTTGGCCAAAAAAGGCAGGAAAGATAAGGTCATGGAACAAGGCACCTTCACACCACCCCGCAGCGAAAATGTAATGCCATCAGAAGATAAGAAATCCGGCAAAAAACCAAAAAAGTCCTAAGCATACTTCAACCAGGCCCTTAAAAGGTCTGGTTGTTTTATACCATTGGCCAGGTCCCTCTATAGAATGCCAGACACGCAGACCAACCGCGGCCTTTTCCACCCGTCCGGCACGGAATAGCCTGCCGTTTATTGGTTTTAACAACTGCCGCTATGCCCGGTAAAACCTATATTCTATTATATTTCTGTCGATTTTGCACATTCGGCGGCAACTCTTGTATAATCACAGCCGGACCATTATAATATGTATGGTGCATTCTAGAACGGGTGCGCCGGGTACAATCTCATCGTGGGGGCGTGGCTCAGCTGGGAGAGCACCTCGTTCGCAACGAGGGGGTCAGGGGTTCGAATCCCCTCGTCTCCACCAAAATTTTAGGTAGTTATAGATGCCATGCGGTCAAAGCCACATGGCATCGGCCTTTTTGGGGCATTTGCCCCCCAATTTTCCGCCCTCCAATTTCACAGATAACATTGGCTATTTTCTGTATACTGATCCCACCGCTGGGGCGAGGGCGAACCCGAAGATGTCCTGTCCAAAGCCCAGAATAACTTTACGTCAGTAAGGGAAGCTGAGGAAAGAAGGACATCACAAGCCGGACAGTACCGCTACACAACTGACCGTATCAAGGACGCACAGACAATAGGCAATATTGCGGGTTGTGCTTAAAAGTGTTCAGAGCGTTCAGGCATTTCCGACCTCAGTATATTTCTAAAAATGGAAATACACTGAAAATCTGTAGTATAATAAAAAAAACAATGTGGGGGATACCATGCTGAATTATATGACTGTGAAAGAAGCAGGAGAAAAATGGGGTATCGGAAGCCGGATGGTAACACTGTACTGTGCAAATGGGCGGATCGAGGGGGCAGAGAAAATGGGCAATATGTGGCTGATCCCCAAGAATGCAGAAAAGCCTGAAGACGGCAGGTATAAAAGGGTGATAAAAAATGGGAAATAATATGGAAGACAGGCAAAACGATACTATAGAGTCGTTTCAATCGCTCTTTGGAAAGGAAGAACTGCTTGCGAAAGTAATCGAGTGCTTCCCCTATCCGATTCAGGTTTACGCTCCGGACGGAACCTCGGTGCTGGTGAATAAGGCTATGCTGGCTGAATATCATACTATCAGCCCGGACATGGTTGTCGGGAAATACAATATATTCAAAGATCCTTATATTGTCGCCTCGGGCCAGCTCCCCATGTTAAAACGGGCTTTTAAGGGCGAAACCGTCTTTTTTCCGGATGTCAGAGTGCCTTTGGAAGAAATTGCGGAGCGTTACGGCATACAGGACTTCGATGTGGAGGCCGTATACCAGGACATCACGGTTTTCCCTCTTCTGGACGACGAAAAACGGGTGATATATGTGGCGGTATTTTTGATCAACAGGAGGGTTTATCGTGGTAAGGACGAAATCGCCAAGGCAAAAGAATACATAGAAACCCACTGGCTGGAAAGGTTTGACTTGAACGAAACGGCAAGGGCGGCCTGCCTCAGCAAAGCCCATTTCACAAAGCTGTTCAAGAAACATACCGGCTTAACCCCCCATGAGTATTATACCAATTATAAAATCAGCAAAGTGAAGGAGAAACTGCTGGATGCCAACCTTACCATCGTCCAGGCTTTTGACGCCTGCAATATGGACTATAACGGCCATTCCGCCCGAGTGTTTAAAGACAAAACCGGTGTTTCCCCTTCCGCTTACCGGAAATTGTCAAGTCAAAAAGAAGCGGAGGATAATCCATGAAAGACCAGGTTGATGATGCGCAAAGGAGCTTGGCAAAATCATTCCAGTCGCTTTTTGAGGAACAGGAACTGCTTGCGAAAGTAATCGAGTTCTTTCCCTATCCGATCCAGATTTTCTCCCTTGACGGTACGGCGAGGATGATTAACAAAGCGACGCTGGAGATGATAGGTATAAAAAGCATGGAATCGCATGTGGGCAAATACAATGTTTTTGAGGACCCCATCGTGCGTGAGCTTGGCGTTATGGACCGGGTCAGGCAGGTATTGACGGGCAAAACCGTATATCTTACCAATTTTAATGCGCCTTATCAGGACATGATCCGGTATTTTAATGTGGAAGACAGGGATATACAGACCATAAGCTCAGACATTACTTGTTTTCCTTTGGTAAACGCTGATGGTGTCATAAAATGCTTTGCCGCTGTTTTTATCTTTAAAAAAATATACCGGGGGAAAGAAGAAATTGCCCTGGCCAAAGAATACATAGAAACCCATTGGCAGGAGCCTTTTGACCTAAGCGAAACAGCAAAGGCGGCCTACCTCAGCAAAGCTCATTTCACAAAGCTGTTCAAGAAGCATACCGCTGTAACGCCTCATGAGTATTATACTAATTATAAAATCAGTAAATTGAAGGAGAAGCTGCTGGATACCAACCTTTCCATCGCCCAAGCCTTTGCCGCCTGCAACATGGACTATAACGGCCATTCCGCCCGAGTATTTAAAAATAAAACCGGACTTTCCCCTTCTGCTTACCGGAAAAAGTCAGAATAAAAAATTGCCATAAAAAATAATAAGAGAAAGCCAGGCTTTTGTGTGTACGCAAGCTCGGCTATTTTTTTTGTGAATAAAACAAGGTTCCCGGGATCCGTCAGCAATCCTTGATTGCGTTGACGGGTAGGGGCTCTTATTTTCAAGATAGCACTTTCCTTACTAATTATAAGCATATCAGGCCTATCCTCACAGCCAGCCGGCTAATAAAATATTGGTAGCCATAATGAAAATATCGGTACTTTGGCTGGAAAGGAGCGTTCATATGGGCGGCAAAACGAAAGAGCACCTGCTTGAGGAACTGTCGGAAGTACAGAAAATGTTGGAGAAAAGAACAGAGACTCAAGGTCATATGATAAGGAAATTTCAGACGCTTATCGAAAATGAGGGGCTGTTTTCTCAGATAATCGACTTTCTCCCTTATCCCCTCGCTATATTTACGCCACAGTATACACTGGCCATGACAAATAAGGCTTTTGCGGCGGAAACAAAAACGCGGGTCATGTATCCGGAAAAAGGAGCCGCACGCATTCTTCAACACAAGATCAACGATATGCGACTGGCTGCCGCCGTCAGGGGGGTCTTTGCCGGAAATACCTTCTTTTTAGAGGACTTAAAGAACCCGTTTTCCATGTTTTCAGGAATTACGCAGCAAAGCGCGGCGGAGCCTGACCGTTTCAATAGGGTCGTTATTTTTCCTGTTCCGGCCGATGACGCTAAAATCACCCACGGCGTGATTGTGTTTATGCCGTGAGCAAACAAGTAAACACGGGCCGCTGGCGGCTGTGTGAATAACAAGCAAAAACAAATTATACGGAGGTAAGACCAATGAAAAGAAAATCTATAGTTTTTTTAATCACCGCAGTGATGATGTTTACCATGATGGGGAGTTTGTCGGCATTCGCAGCCGATCTGCCGACAGGCGACAGCTTTGAGGCCCCTCAAAACCTAACGGTGGAGCTCAAGGAATGGGAAGATGGAAGACCCTATTTTGCGCTTAAGTGGCTGAATCCTCAAAGTATATGGGAATTGCAAAAATACGGTGTAGAACATGGCGAGTGGGGTGCGGGTTGCCAGATTGATGTAAAGGTCGGCAACGGACAATGGTGCTATGACGCGAGTGGAGAGCTTTTCGGGAATGGGCTTAATTTTGATGAAGAAGAATTTGATGAACCCGGAAATTATGTAACAGATGACGTTGTATTCGATCCAATACAATTGAACGAGAATCTTGGTGTGGACGGTACTGTCGATATCAAGACAAATGTCTATTATATCCGGGTGAGATACGCGTATGTAGATAATCAGGGTAGCGATGGCGAAGAACATTATATATACAGTCCATTTTCCAATGTTGCTTCTATCGGTACCGAAGCGTTCTACAAGGAAGCATCTGACTGGGCGACACCCGAACTTCAGAAAGCCAACGATCTCGGCCTGATCCCCGCCATATTAAAGGGCGCCGATATGACAAAACCGATCACGCGCGAGGAGTTTGCCGAGCTTGCGGTAGTGCTCTATGAAAGGGTTACGGACAAAAAAAGCGGGCCGGTTTCTCCAAACCCCTTTACGGACACGGCAAACCCGCAAATACTGAAGGCCTATAACCTCGGCATAACCTCAGGAACCTCACAAACCACCTTTTCGCCCAAAGTGCTTATTAACCGGGAACAATGCGCAGCCATGCTGTTCAGAGCAATTAAGGCCATTCACCCTCAAGGTGATTACAGCGTAGCGGGCGTTAAGGATTTCCCCGACCAGAAGCATATTTCAAGCTGGGCGGTCGAAGCGACAAAATATATGAACAAAATCGGTGTTATTGCCGGCGACGCCCAGGGCAATTTTATGCCCAAGGCAACCACGCCGAAACAGGAGTCCGCCGGTTACGGCATGGCAACGAGAGAGCAGGCCATAGCCTTATCGGTCAGAACACATGATAAAGCGCCGGAAATTAAAGCCTCCAGTGCGGACAATTCCAATCCCGTTGACAATTCGTCGGGAAAGGCGGCGGACAGCGACACCATATCTACGGATGCAGGAGCAAAATTACCGGATGGATTTCCATCTGACCTGATATCTATATATGAGGGTGGCAAAATTACCTCTGTTGAGGAAAAATCATTTACCGGAGGACACAAAGGATATCTCGTAACTGTCGATCACACGGGGCAGAAGGACAGTGTGGTAAACGGCTTTTATTACAGCGTGATGGCGGATGCTAAAGATTTAGACGCAATGATCGGCATGCACTCTCACTATTATGGTACAAAAGGCGGATACTGGATTGAGATTGACTTTTATCAGGAGCTCGGGGACGAATATAAGGGTTATGCAACGATCGGCTATTACAAAAAATAGCGAATCAATCATTACAGAAATAAGTGGATTATAACGGGCATTGCCTTAAAGACGTATAAAAGCAAAGTCACTTTGGGCATTATCGGCTTAGCCAACGGTTTTGGCGGCGAGGCCAAACGGCTGCCGATTTTCGGGAAATACGACATTTACAATGAAATATCTGCGGAGAATTTTTTACACATAAACAGGATGACGGAAATCCCTAGTTTGTTTCCGGCATCAGGGATGGATGTGAGATATGCGTATCCGTTGCGATTAGCACGGGAAACAGCGTGGAGATTTTTGTCCAACCGTATGAAGAGTATTAATTAGAAAATAGATTTTAATTCACGCGGATCGCGTCATGTGTAGGGAACGGCCCCTGTGCCGTTCCGCCATGGGTTAGAAACAAAATACGGGGTTATTAAAAAAACAATTTAACTGAGATTATCGCTCTCGTCTATTTTCATAAATGGTTGCGTGTCCCGCACTCATGAAGGGTTAATAAGAAAATAGGTGCTGATAACGAAGTTGTCTTGTAAATAACTTCGAATTGAGAACTTGATTAGTTGTCTAGAGTGAGGGGTAAGGGGTTAGGGGTAAGGATAATTAATCCTGCCAACTGAATATACCGATTTTCATTTGTGGTTGCGTCTGCCAGACATGGCTGGTTAATTAATTAGGAGGGAATTAAAATGAAGCGAATTATCTCAATAGCACTATGCTTTATGCTGGTGTTTACACTGTGCCCGTCCGTATTCGCGGCGGGTGACACCATGACATGGACTGGGACGTCAAGTGGTAATTGGAATGTAGCCGGCAACTGGAACCCGGAGCAAGTACCCGGTCTTGGGGATACAGCTGTCATCCCCGCATCCACAGTAGCGACGGTAGTTTACGACACTACGTCCGTAACACTGGACTGCTTCGGGGAAGTATCGGTGGAATCAGGCAAAACCCTTTGGCTTACCGGCACTTCCTACCTGAAAGGCGGAAAACTGAGCGGGGATGGAAACGTCACAATAAAGGATGACAGCAACTTGCTGTGGAGCGGCGGAACCATTGAGGGAAGCGGTACATTTACCGTGGCAGATAACACCCGGTTAGTCATAGATACCACCCGCGATGTAGGCATGAGCCGCCCTTTGGAGAATAACGGGCAGGTAATGTTAACTAACGGAGAACTTTTGCTTATGGGAGGCGGTACTGGCACAGGGACTTTCACAGTTTCAGGTGGCGCTTATCTACATTTTCGGCAAGGCAACTATTCCATTGGTGGGGATTTTGTAAATAGCGGCGAAATGACCATATGGAATAAGTCGTCCGTCTGTTTCGACGCCGATTACTGGCAGGAAGACGAAAGCACCCTGGTCCTGAAAGTCTGGGGGGACGGGTCAGACCAGTATTGCAAGCTCGACGTTGCCGGTGCGGCGACACTGGGCGGCATATTGGAAATTGATTTCATAAAAGAGTATGCCCCTTCACCGGGCGACAGCTTTGAGATCGTGACCTGCGGCTCAAGGGCAAATGAATTTTCCGAAATCAGAAATAATATGGAGGATGTAGGTATCACCTTAGTACCTACCTATACTGAAACCGGCCTTACGCTGACTGTAAGTGGCGGGGCGGCGAAGGTCTGGGAAGTAGCAAATGCCACGCAACTGGAAGCTGCTTTGAACGGCTTCGAGAGCGGCGATACCATCAAACTGCTCGACAATATTACCTACACCTCACCCATCGCAATAGATGGCAAGACCATCTACTTCGAACTGGGGGACTATAATCTTTGGGTCGATACCAGCGAAGATTCAAGTGTTTATGAAGTACTCACAGTAAAAAATGGCGGCAAAGTAAACCTTGCTGGTACAGGAGCGGGCAAGTTCAACATAACGAGCTCTTCCTCTAACCTTTGGGATGGCGTACGGGTTCTCGGCGCGAACTCGGAAGTCACAGTAAATAATGTGGATGTGACAGGCGAAAGCGCCACCGGCGTATATGCGAAAGATGGTAAGGTGGTTATAAACGGTGACATAACGGCAGGTCATAGAGGCGTAGTCACAGCCGTAGTCGACGGTACATCGGTTACTGTGAACGGGAATATCGCCGTGCTCGGCAATGGGGCCGAAGGTGAAGGAATCTATGCGGATGAGAAAACCGCCGTTTATGTCACCGGTGATGTAACTGTTCAGGGAACCGACTGTATTGGCGTTCATGCGGATGGCGGAACCATTGAAGTAGGCGGGGATGTGGTGTCATCCGGCATAGGCGCAAAGGCTGGGTCAAGATATACTGAAGGGAATGGAGCGGTGAAGATTGACGGCAGTCTTTCGGCGGGAATCCCATTTATCATAGTTGGAACCACCGAAAAAACTGCTGCCGAGATAACCGAACCGACTACTCTGGACGGCTTTCTCACTTACTCGGACGGCGGCAGCAATGTTTGGATTGGGAGCGTAGGCGGTCCTGCGGAGTTTGCTGGCGGCGATGGCAGTGAGGATAATCCCTATCTTATCGCCACAGCGGATCACCTTAACAATGTCCGCAACCACCTTAACAAGCACTTCAGGCAAACAGCGAATATAAACCTGAGCGGCTACAGTACCGGCGAAGGCTGGGAGCCGATAGGCATGTCGGACGATTTCACCGGCAGTTTTGACGGCGGCGGGCATACCATCAGCGGCCTTGTTATTAACCGTCCGGCTCAAGACGATATAGGCTTGTTCGGTTATGCCGAAACAACGGCAAAAATTCGGAATCTCGGGCTGGTGGGCGTAAATGTAACCGGATGTAATTATGTCGGCGGCCTGGTGGGAGGGAACCGTGGTCTGGTTACCAACTCATATGTGACAGGCGATGTAACCGGAAGTAATTATGTCGGCGGTCTGGTGGGACAGAATTATGGTTCGATCGCCGATTCTTACGCTGTGGGTAATGTAGAAGGTCTATATCGCGTCGGAGGTCTTGTAGGAATTAACTATGATGAGGGAAATATCGATAAATCTTACGCCACCGGCACTGTGAAAGGTACCGAAACGGGCACTAATTATACCTATGTCGGCGGTTTGGTGGGAAGCAACATCGGGTCGGTTAGCAATTCTTTTGCCAGAGGAGCCGTATCCGGACAGGAAGACGTTGGCGGCCTGGCCGGGTATAACTCGGGCTCGATTACCAATTCTTATGCGACCGGTGCAATATCTGGGGATAGTTATATCGGCGGCCTGGTAGGATTCAATCATTCTGAGGGTACCATTACGGGCAGCTACTGGGACACCGAAACATCAAGTCAGACATCTTCAGACGGCGGCACAGGCAAGACCACAACAGAGATGAAACAGAAGGTGACTTTTGAGAACTGGGATTTTATAACGATTTGGGATATGAACGCCGGCGATAATGACGGATACCCATTCCTGAGATGGCAGAATACAGAAGCGGTCACCGCCCCCGCCGCGCCGCAGAGCTTCGCCGCCACCTCCGGCGATGGTCAGGTGGCGTTAAGTTGGAGCGCTCCGGCCAGCGACGGGGGCAGGGCGATTACAAAATATCAGGTGTCGAAAGACAACGGCGTAAACTGGACGGATGCGGGATTGAATACTTCCCACACCTTCACCGGCTTGACCAACGGCACGGCGTACACCTTCAAGGTGCGGGCGGTCAACAGTGTTGGCAACGGAGCTGAGGCAAGCGCAGCGGCTACTCCGACATCCACGCCGGCGACAGCCTACACGGTGACCGTAAACGGCAGCTATGCGGGAACCAGCGGCGCAGATCAATACGCCCCTGGCGCACAGGTCTCCATCCACGCCGGCAGCAGGAGCAATTACAGCTTCACCGGTTGGACTTCTCCGGATGGTGTGCCCTTTGCGAATATAAACAATGCGACAACCACCTTTATCATGCCTGCCAAAAACGTAACGGTTACCGCCAATTGGAGCTATAAGGGCAGCTCCGGCAGTTCAGGCGGCGAGAGCAGCACTCCCACAACTCCGGCAGCTCCAGCAGCCCCGGCTTATAAAGCGGATGTAAAAATAGAAAACGGCACTGAAACGACGCTCCCGGTCACGGTTGACAAGGATGCTGGAACCGCCTCTGTAGACGCAGGTTCCCAAGGTTTAGATCAGGGAGGAACCATCATCACGATACCCCGGGTTCCCGACGTTGACACCTATTCGGTCGGCATACCGGTTCCGGACTTGTCAACGAGTGATATTCAGGGAACACTGACTGTCAACACAGACGCGGGGAACATTACGGTCCCGTCCAATATGCTGACAGGAGTATCAGGTATCAGCGGAAGTAAAGCGGAGATTGCCATCGGTCAGGGAGATAAATCAAGCCTGCCGGAGGATATCAGGGACGCCATCGGCGACAGGCCGCTTATACAGATCTCACTATCTATCGACGGAAAGCAGACCGACTGGAGTAATCCCAACGCGCCTGTAACGGTGAGTATACCCTATACCCCGACTGCGGCGGAGCTCGCCAACCCCGAAAGCATCGTTGTATGGTACATCGACGGCAGCGGCAACGTGGTATCGGTACCCAACGGTCGCTACGATCCTGCGACAGGCATGGTTACCTTCACCACCACCCATTTCAGCGACTATGCAGTGGCGTATAACAAAGTAAGCTTCAAGGATGTGGCTGAAAGCGCATGGTACAGCAAGGCTGTAGGCTTTATCTCCGCAAGGGAGATCACCACAGGTACGGGAGGCGGCAATTTCAGTCCGGAAGCGAGGCTGACAAGGGGACAGTTCATCGTCATGCTGATGAAAGCCTATGACATAGCGCCAAATGCAAACCCGAAAGATAATTTTTCGGATGCGGGGGGCACTTATTATACCGGCTATCTGGCGGCAGCAAAACGCTTAAGCATATCCAACGGTGTTGGAAACAATATGTTCGCACCGGAGAAGGAGATTACACGGCAGGAGATGTTCACCTTGCTGTACAACGCCCTCAAGGTCATCGGGCAACTGCCGCAGGGCGATTCCGACAAGACGCTCTCCGATTTTACCGACGCCGGTCAGATCGACTCATGGGCAAAAGAAGCCATGACACTGCTGGTTAAAACAGGAACTATTGGAGGTAATGCTGGAAAGTTAAATCCGACAAGTACAACCACCAGGGCAGAAATGGCTCAAGTGCTGTATAATCTGCTGTCAAAATAGATGTTGTGCATCGCGAATTAAAACTACATAAATGATGCAAAGGGCAAACCCGGTGAAAACCGGGGACGCAAAGCCAAAGGGTCTACGATGGCGAAAGCCATTATGATAGCCTGGTTGCCAGAAGCTGCAGGCAAAGGTCCGCCCTCGAAAAGGGCGGGCTTTTGTTCAATAGCGACACAAGGACACAAGGGGACGTTTTTGTAGTGTCATTAAGCCCTTTTAATGATATTGAAACCTTGACCGGTCAGGCGGGATAGGGAGTGTAAATCCTTCTGTGTAAATGGAATAATCCACCATATATTTGTTGCCTTCTGCTGGACGTACGGCATCGGCCTCCTCACACACACACATTTCGGGGCTCATTCCCTTCAGCCTCTGGCTTTCGGCCCATTACCTCGCCTGCCTACGCTTAAACGCTTCTGTTGCCAGTTGCGCTTCAAGGCTGGCTACGAGTGGTTGGCTAGTCCTTTCTCGGCGGGCTTCTCACCCACTATATGTCACGACCTTGCTCGGTCGCTCACGTCCCCTTCCTTGTGTCTCCCCCTTAGCAAACCGATTGCATTTCGCAATACATTTTGGTATATTTGTGGCAGGACAGGAGGTGTTCGTTATGGCAAGAACATCAAATATATTCGCCCGTGTCGAGCCGGAAGTCAAAGAACAGGCGGAGCTTATTTTAGAGCAGCTTGGTATACCGATGTCAAACGCAATCAGACTTTTCCTCAAACAGATTGTGCTTCAACGGGGTATTCCCTTTGAATTGAAGCTCCCGCAAAGCAAACCACTATCAGTGATTATGCTTACCGAGGAGCAATTTAATACTGAGATTGAGAATGGGCTGGCTGATGTGGCCGCCGGAAGAGTCGTTTCTGCGGAAAACGTCGCCGACAGAATGCGTCGGGACTATGGCATATGAGCGAATGGAAGGTAGTTTACACCGAGCAAGCGGAGCGCGACTTGCACACTATATTCGAGTATATTGCATTTTCCCTGCTCGAGCCGGAAATTGCAGAAAATCAATCGCGGCGGATCATGGACGCGATCGCAAAACTGAATAAAATGCCGCTGCGGTATCCCCTTTACGAAAAAGAGCCGTTAAACAGCAAAGGCTTGCGGGTTTTGCCAGTAGACAACTATTTGGCGATCTGCCTGTGGAAACAAAAACGACGGTCGCGGTTATCCGCATTATGTATGGCGGACGTGATATTGAAGAAAAGCTGCGGCAAACGGAGGTCGAGTAGACTCGGGGCACACAAGGGGACTACCTTTGTTCGCGCTACTATGTAAATAGGGTGTATGCTTTATGGCTAATAAGTTACTCAACTTCATAGTAATAGCGTTGCTTTTCATATTTGTAACCTTAACGAAATTTTCGGGCTTTAGATTTAGGTTTTCCTTATATAGCGTTTTTGTTTTGCCGGTTGTTTATTTATGGTATAAATTCAAAAAACAAGCTGATAATTTAGGTGACTGGTATATTGACAAAACTGTTTTATTAATTTTATCTCCTGTTATTATTTTTGTAACAGCATATTCTTATGCTGCAACCGAAGGTTCAAACTTAAAGATAGTTTTAATAGCAACATTGAACGCCATTTTGATTTCTATGCTGTTTTCCTTATATAAGGATAAAGACGGGGATTTTAAAGTGACTTTGACCTTAATAAAATCCCTGTCGGATGATGTCCTTACTCAAGTATTGAACACTTTGGAGGAATCGGAGCAAAAGCTCATTATACAAAGATTTGGCCTGGTAAATGGAAAAACCCTCACAATAGCCGCTTTATCTAGTTATTATAGTATGGATACCACCGATTTAAAGGATTGGCTAATTTTAGTGGATAATAAATTATTTAAGAGCATTAAAGCTAGAAACGTGGAGAAACGTGGTGCCTGACACCAACTTACCACTAGCGCCACAAGGGAAAACAAAAGGAGAAAACCAGATGCTAAAAAAACGTATTTCTGTATCTCAGAAACGCCAGATAACCATACCGATAGAGTTCTATAACAGCGTTGGCATTGATAAGGAAGTAGAATGCTATGTCCAAAACAATACTATCGTTATCCGCCCCGTTCGAGATAGTGGCGGAGAATTTGATGAACAGATCCTGGCTGATTTAATAGCCCAAGGTCTCTCAGGCCAAGAGCTTCTCAATAAGTTTAGAGAAACCCGTCGGCAAATCCGCCCCGCTGTTGAACGCTTGCTTGATGAAGCCCGTCTTGCTGCTCAGGACAAAGCGTCAGGTAAAACCTATGAAGATGTTTTTGGCTCAGAGGCAGACTAATGGCCAAATTAGTCATTTTGTCTCCTGCCGCCCGCTATCTTAAAAAGCTCAAGGAGAAACCGCTAAAAGGAGACACAAGGGGACGTTTTTGTTGTGTCATGAAGCCCTTTTAACGATATTGAAACTTTGACCGGTCAGGCGCGTTGCTGGGAGGATAAGCGCTATGTCAAAATCATATACCACAATCGGTTGCTGCGGCATTGAATGTGGGCTTTGCCCCCGATTTTATACAGAGGGCAATTCGAGATGTCCGGGGTGTGGCGGCGTAGACTTTAAGAACAAACACCCGTCGTGTTCTTACAAAACTTGTTGCGCTGACAAATACGGATTGGAAGTTTGCTCCCAGTGCATTGAATATCCTTGCCGCAAGTATGAGGATAGGGGCAAAATCGAGCGTGATTCGTTTGTATCGCATAAACGGATTTTTCCCAATCACGACATGATAAGGACTAATGGGTTTGATAAGTATCTCGCCCGGCTGAATGAGCGCATTGGTATTCTAAAAGAAATGCTTGCAGGATACGATGACGGACGGAACAAAAGTTTTTATTGTATAGCTGCCGCGTTGCTTCCTTCTTCGTCATTACATTCTGCATTGTCAGAGGTTAAAAACGTTGAGGATGACAAAAAGAATAAGGCGAAAGCGTTGCGGGCGATACTAACCGGCTACGCCGATAGCGAGAACATCGAATTGAAACTAATAAAGTAATTGTCGCTTTCCAAGCGACCTTTCGCCATCCTTGAAGTAGCACCCTTAAGTCAAATAAAACTTGAGGAGGACACTTCAATGAAAAAGGGACTAACCGAACTGGTATTCATACTCGACAAAAGCAGCCAAGGGCGGAAATAATTCAATTTCAAACTGCCGTCAACAGCTTTAAACACCTATGCCGAAGGAAAAACGGCTTGTTGTTAGGTGTTTACTAAAGGTTGGCGAGTTTCCTCCCGGGTTTTTCAGGGGGAACTAACTGTTCCGTTCCAAATATAGGTTTCAGCCTGTAAAGTCTCGCCATTTTCCAGTTCTACATCAACAACCCCTTTATTGAAAGCAGTCTCAGCATTCATCAGAAAGTCCATTTTGGCCAGCGTCTCCGGGTCGATATCATATACTTCGCCCTGCACACGCTTTCCTTCTTCAGGAAGAATACCATGCAAGCTACCCAGAATATATTTTGCATATCCCTCAATAAAACCCTTGCCCAGGAAGGTCTTCCCTTGAAGATAATACTGGTGATAACGACCATTTTTCATAAAACTGCCACTATACACGAAAAACTTCACCCTTAATCACTCCCCTGTATTTCTTCGTGTTCTATTATCTCATACATCGCCATTTTTTTGGCCGTCGATATCGAATAGATTGGGCTGCTATACAGCCATAAATGATTTATCAAGCCTTGGGCTAACTCGCTTTCTGGAAATTAAGCCCGGGGTTAATCCAGGTGTAAGTTTTTGGGGAAAAGAAAAAAAGGAGCAAACCTGCTGCAACAGGTAAGCGCTCTTTGTCTGCAGAACTATAAACTAGAGAACAAGAAATGGACGGTTAAGACATGGAGCTGATTTGGAAACATCTCACCCGCGGCCTGATTTATGCTCGTAGTTTTAGACTAATCCCGGCGCTTGTGGGTACTGCTATCCCGTTTTTCTGGCAGCTGGTTAATCTGTACGGCACCCTGCCGGCAGTGGTTTTAATAATTGGCGTATTTCAAATACTCATAGTATGTATGGCAGCCATGATATATCCTTTTTTGTTTTTCAAATTTACTTTTTTAGAGCTGTACTGCCTGGCAGCAGTAATCATGGCGGTTGCCATTATTAGCTGGCAGGTTATAAATATTGCCGCTAACCGCCGGGCCGGTTTCAAACTGATTAAACTGCAATTTTCAACCCGCACAGCCCTGCTTTTGCTGGGCCTGCTGCTGGGCCATCGCTTAATACCCCTGCCGGTATCGCCCCGGACTGTATTCTGGGACCTGCATTTAAAACCTCACCTGGCCGGACGGCTGAAATCAAAACAGCGGGAGGAAATCATCGCTGCTATAAGACATGATTACCAGCAGGCTGTAAATCTAATAGAAGATGCCATATTTTTCGGCTGTTCCCCCGGTTCGTTCAAGGAACTGTTAATTGATGCCGGGCTTAAGGAGTCGCAGTTTGTTATGATGAAAACTATTATTCCGATAGAGCACGCCAGCATTTTTGGGTTGAGACGTTCTTTCTATTTTTACGTTATATTTGTCCACGATCAGGCCAGCCAATAATGCATAAAAAACAGCCTCACATACATAATAAATGGTTGGGGTTGGCCTGTGTCCGCCAGTTGGGGGACATATACCGCCTGTTGCCCGACATTATGAAATAGCGGCAAAAGCACGGCAAATGACAAAGAAAAGGCCCTGTTCAAGGATTTTTAAAAGGCCCCTGGAACACCAATATATCGCCACTATGTTTTGAATGTGGATTTGAGCGCTGGATGCATGATACACTAAAAGGTAGATATCTTTATTTGGCCGGTCTCTGCCATCTTTCTTCATGGCAAATATTGGTATGATTTTAAGATGAAAGAGGTGTATTTATGAATTTTATGCTTTCGGAGGAACAGGAACTGATCAGATCAAATGTCCGCGAGTTCACTTTGAAGTATGTCGAACCCGTGGCCGCGGAAATCGACGCCAACAGCCGCCAGCCTGTCGAGATATTCGAGAAGCTTGGCGAACTGGGCATGATGGGCATTTCTTATCCGACCGAATATGGGGGCGGGGGAACGGAATTTCTTACCACCATGATCGTTACCGAAGAATTGGCCAGCTCTTGTGCCAGCACCGGTTTTCTGCATGGATACAGCTTCGGTTTGATAGGACATCCCCTACTGACTTTTGGCAATGATGAACAGAAGAAAAAGTGGATGCCCGGCCTGGCAGCCGGCAAGCTCGTCGGAGCCTTTGCGTTAACAGAACCGGGAGCGGGGACTGATGTCAGTTCGGCCACCAGCACCGCGGTGAAAAATGGCAATGAGTATATCTTGAACGGAAGCAAGACTTTTATTACCAATGCGATTATCGCGGATGTCTTCGTGGCTTTCGTCTACACCGACCGTTCAGCCGGCACCAAAGGCATGAGCTGCTTTTTGATCCCCAAAGGAACCCCGGGACTTATTCTGGGGCAACATTTTGATAAAATGGGGGTTCGCGGCTCCCAAACCTCTGAAGTGGTATTCAAGGACTGTGTCGTACCGGCTGACTGCCTGCTCGGCAAGGAGGGAGACGGCTTCAGGATCGCTATGAGCGCGCTTGATGTCGGCCGCATAGGCATTGCCGCTATGTCCACCGGCATCATTCGTGCCTGCTTGGATGAATCGGTCAAATATTCCAAGGAGCGGGTCCAGTTTAATAAGCCTATCGCCAGGCAACAGGCTATTCAATGGTTTATAGCCGATATGTCCACCGATCTTGACGCGGCTCGTTTTATGTATATGAACGCCGCCTGGGTAAAAGAGCAGGGCAAATCATTCAGTCTGGCCGCCTCCAAAGCCAAGCTGTTCTGTTCCGAATGCGCGGCGCGACACACTTCCAAAGCTGTGCAGATTCAAGGTGGTTACGGGTTCATGAAGGGAGCCAAGGTGGAACGGCTCTACCGCGATGTCAAGTTAACTGAAATCGGCGAAGGCACGTCCGAAGCTCAACGCATGATTATAGCAGGTGCGGCTCTTCGTTAAATTGGCCGGCATCATCGCCCAATAAAAACGAAACGGGGTCTTGTTTTCAAAGTATTCGATTTCCGACTGCCTGGAGATCTATAGGAAACCGGGCACGATTCGAACTCCAAATACGTAAAACAGCAGGCATGCTGCAAACAATATCAGGGTGCGGTTCGATAAAAGAACCGCACCCATTCATTCCGGAATTCGTCCAGATGGAGTCGGCGAGGATTAATTCATGTAGTTCTCTTTTGATATCACAGCGGCACCCTTTAAGCAAAGCGAAAGATCAGGTGCAGCTCCGGCGGTAACATCATATTAATTTGATAACCTTCCGTATGGAAGGATTTTTTGCCAATATCCATCGCTGCCAATAAAAATAAGTGAGTGCTGGAATTAGCTTTAGTTTTTTGGGGTAAATTTTAATAGAAAAGCAGGTCCGAAAACCTGCTTCTTAATATCTGAAGGTGGTTTGGTTAGAAGTTTGTATCACTAACAAATTGGGATTTGCTTTCACGGTTATCATTGTCATTCCCGGTAATTATAACTTCTTCCTCCAAAGTAACTAAACCTTCATTTTCGGTTTCGAAGTCTTCATCCTTGTTTTTGCGCAATTGTTTCCACCATTTCCCATGCCGTTGTATAACGTAGTCTCTTTCAATATAGCCGGTGAACATACTGACCACCAGAGGGCGGTTATCCTTGATCAGAAAAGCAAGTAGATGGATAATAATCGAAAGCAGCAATATTACAGTAAACAGGTTATGAATCTGGGCCAACCAAAATATGGTGCCTGAAGAAAATTCCACTGTGGGCATATTTTTATATACCTTCATTATGCCGGTAATAATCAGGGCCATTATTGAGAAAGCAGTTACAGCAAAGGCCAATCGTTGTTCCGCCAGATATTTATCATTTTCAGGTTCCTGAGCCAAACCCAGCATGGCGGCAAAGATCTGTATAGATTCTTTAAAATCACCTTTCCGGGGAATGATGTCCCATTTTTTGCCAACCAATAAATAGGTGGCATAATAAAAACTAATAAAAATCAGCACTATAGCTGCCATATAGTGAATATTCAAGGTGGTAAAGAAGTTACTCGACCAGGCAAGACCCGGGAGTTGGTCTACAAAATACCTTTTGTATATGGGCATCTGTCCAAAACCAGTAAACAACAGGATAAAAATTGATGCTGCAGTAACCCAATGTGTAAAGCGTATTGCTAAATTGTGCCGCTTAATCTTCATCAACAGTATCCCCCTTCATTATTTGATAAGTGCTTATTCCCGCGGCTAGTACACCGGCTATGGGAGCCATCAAGAAACCGCTCAGCATTTTACCCGGTTCATCCAGGGGATTTACTATATTTACAGCCATATCGATTCTACCGACCTGGCCATCCAAGTCCTGTTCAACAATAGCTGTATTGATTGCCTCAAAAGGTATTTTAGAAATATAGAAATTAGCAGTACCGCCATTTTCTACATCTCCATAAATATATCCCTGGTTCTCTTGAGCCCAATTACGGGCATACTCACGCAGCTCTTTTTGAGAACCAAACATAATGGCATTCCTGGGGCATGCTGTTACACAGGCTGGCTCCTTTCCCTGTTTGATCAGATCATGGCACATATCACATTTATACATCACTCCCCCGCCGGCCAAATCCGGAGCTACTTTTAAATATAGACCTACCCCGGCCTGGCGTTGAGGAATATGCCAGGGACAAACATCCCTGCATTTAGCTCCTCCAAAACACCCCTTTGGATTGATTACGACTGGCCCTTCCGCCGTCTTATCATTTACACCAAAAGGGCATAAAGTTGAACAGGGCGGATTGTCACAATGCATACACTTGCGGGGGACATGCACTTTGATTTTTTGCCCCTGGAACTCCACCTCCAGATGCTGTACATAAGTCCAGTTATAGGGGGTAAGACGGTTAGTAAGGTGCCGTTTATTAGACCAGTCCTCATGTTTAGACTGGGGCCAATAATCTCGAATAGGCAGCTGCGGCTGAGGGTATTTGTTCTCATTTTGGGCTCGGCATGCCAAGACACACTGGGGGGTATCCTGAAAGGCACAACCATCGCATTTATTCAAATCATGCAGCATAGCGTAGTTGCCATTTGATGTAGTCCGGGCTAGAATTTTTCCGGTGCCAGTTATAATGCTGGCAGCTGCAAGTCCTGATATTGCAGCTCTTTTTAGAAATGACCTGCGCGTGATAGACATTATATTACCTCCTCCTCCGTAAGTATACCCCTACAGGGTATGGGTTTTGCTATATTTTATACATTCGCAGGCATTTTGGCAATGGGTTAATTGATTATTTACTGATTTTATATGTGCCGTTCTGAGGACCGGCAGTATCAAGACTTTTCCGACTTGAACGTCTTTCTATATGGGGAAAAAATATAAACAGAGGCGAATTGCCCGCCTCTGTTTATATTTTTTTCATTAACCGATTATCGATTTTTAAATAGCATGAATCTTTTTGTGATGATCTATACCTTGGCATTATCATTGATTAGCGGCGATCATAGGCTGCCTTAATGCTCCAAACATCCCATCTAATTGCACAGAATTGTTTTCATAATTGCTGCTATGTCTATAGGTAAACCCCGGTAAAAATGTATAAACATCTCAGATATTAATGAAATCTTTACGGCATATGCAAGCAGTAACCCTTACACCCGTTTTTCCTACTTTCATCCCTTATTAAAAACATAACAGCCTATACTCCTGAACTTCTCCTTATACTAATCTCTCCGTTTGTTAACTTATCGAAACTATCGGATAAAAAAAGTCCTCTAATCGGACTTTCTGATTAAGGTATCTGGGTTTGCTCCCAGTATTTTACATATTAAAACGAATTCTTCAAGGGTTAATTGCCTTCTCCCGTTTTCCTTATGGTTATATCCAGTCGCTGATAATCCTAACTTTCGAGCCATTTCAAGTTGAGTCAATCCGCACCTGACCCTTTCAGCGCGGATATTGCGTCCAATGGAAAACGTCATTAATGTCTCCCCTCCGCCGGTTAACTTTTTGCAACTTTGATAATACAAAGTTACCAGATGCTCAAGTTTTTGTCAATAACTTTTGTTAACAAAATGCATTGTTTATTGCGCATTTAGTTAATTTATGTTATATGTTTATTAGAATGTGTAAGAGGGTGGTAAAAATTAATACAGAAAGACAGACAGACGCAAAACAGATCAGAGAAATGTTTGCCCAACGGTTAAAGGAAATTAGAGAAGAAAGAGGATTGTCTCAAGAAGATGTAGGCAGGATGGCGGGATTATCAAAGGCCACTATATCTAAATACGAAGCAGCCAGTCATCCGCCCAAGCTGATCCATGCGGCGGCCATAGCCGAGGCCTTGAATGTAGGTTTTAGCTATCTCACTGGTTTTACCGACAACCGCTATGTCCAAGAAACATCCATAATAACAGAATTGTTTTTGTCGCTGCCGGACGATGGCAAGAAAGAACTTCTAAACTATGCTAGATATTTAGAGGAAAGAGATGCCAAGAATTGAAAGGTTATGGAAGAAGACCGGATGGTCTATAGGAATGTTGGGTAGAACTACCCAACGCCCCCGTCATGGGCAAACGAAAACAGAAGCATGTTTATACCCAAACCCGCAAAAAGTAGCTATATAAAATGCTAACCAGATGCTTTTACGGTTAGCATGCTTTAGCAAAATCTAAATGCGGCAGGGCATATTTACTTATCCTGCGAATTCTATTGCCGCTTCAATTATTACCGGACACTTCACAGAAGCGGCAATGGTAGAATATTTCTGTGCCAACTTAAGGGCTCGATTAACGGTTATTTCAGAACCGCCCCCGACTTTAATTGTGGGCTTTAATATCACTTTATTGAACCAGGAGGTTTGGTCCAGGAATACCTCCACCTCACCGATGGCTTCGCATTCATAAGCAAGCAACTCCAGCTTAAAGCGTTTGAAGGCCCAGAGAACCATCATGTGCACGCAGGTGTTAATAGCCATCATAAAGGCGTCTTCCGGGGTCATCATATTGGGATGCCCATACAGGCTGGGCGGTGCTGAGAATTCCATATCCGTGCCGTTTTCGCAATAAGTATGCCCCAGGTGCTCGCTCTTCCAGACTACCTTGTTATGATACGCTGTCATATTGATCCTCCTAAGTATTCAGGATTTTATCGACTTCTGCCGCAATTTCCAGGGCTACCAGATCAACCGTTGCCTGGTCTTTTGCACTTAGCTTTTGACGAGTACCGCTCAATTGAGCCCCATGCTTGGAGAGAATCTCCGTAACCACCAGAGAGTGAGCCGGTTTCCCGCTCAATCTCTCCGTGCTTATAGCGCTACAGCGCTTGGCGCAGCCATCCAGGGTAATGGTGGGAAAACGGCTGGCAAAGCTGCGTTCCTTTTCGTCCCCGGCAATAAATAGCGGCAGGCAAAGGGTAACAGTCTTACCGGGGCGCAACTCGTCCAGAACCTTGCGACAGGCAAAGCGGGTTACAGAACCTTCACAAAGGTCTTCCCCATTGCAGGGAACGATCCCCACTTTCACCGGTTTGGGATTGTCGGGTATTTGCAATATTTCCGCCATATCCTAATCCTCCTTTGCCGCCAGGCAGTCCACTTCGACGGCCAGCTTTTCTGCCAAAAACTGAGCCAGCTTCATACCCGGCTCACCCAGGTTTAATACCCCTTCTGGCTTGAGATCACGGTGTTCTTTGAATATATCAATGGTGCGCACTGCCTTATCCACCGGCTTTCCTATTGACTCAACATTCTTGCGAGCACAGTCTTTGGCGCAGCCATCCACGGTTATAACATAATTATTTTTAACCAGTTGTTTGGTTTCCGGATCATCAATCATTAACAAAGCCAGACAGGCGGTGTCAATCTGATCCGGCTTTAACTCTTCAGCCAGATGAAAAGCTGCCTGGCGGCTGATTTCACCATAAGCTTTGCCAATGCCGCTGCAGGGCATCACCACAATTTTTTTCTTCATGAAACCAACCCCCCTTGATTATTTTTCCCCGGCCTGTTGGACCTTGTCTACCATAAGCGGGAAATAGGCCTCCGCGCTGAGAAGTTGGCTCTGCTCCTGCTTCCAATCGCTGGGCTGCACTTTTATGAGCCATCCTGTTCCATACGCATCAGCATTGATTTGCTCTGGCTCCGTAGCGATTATTTCATTGGTTTCAATAATCTCCCCGCTGACCGGAGAAATAATGGTGACAGTGGTTTTAATGGTCTCTATGGTTCCAATTACGCCGCCCTGTGCAACCGCTGTGCCTGCTTCAGACACCTCAATAAAAACCACATCACCGGAATTGATTTGCAGAAAATCGGTCACTCCTACCACAATCACACCATCCCGGTCTCTGGCCCAGGTTTCCGCGGTATGGTATAAACACGAGGTGTCAACCCTGAAACTGAATTTATCATGTGTGAATTCCAGGTATTGTTGTGCCAATACGGATCCCTCCATTTCAGTCAAGTTAATAGTGACAGTTGTGCCGCCAGGACACATTCCCCTCTTCACTATTGCTATTCGATAATTATATTAGTATATTATTATATAATCAAATTCATTTCAAGGAGGTGTTCCTAATGATCGAATCAACCGCTCGCGTCTTAAAAGCCCTGGGTGAACCGACCCGTTTAAAAATAGTAAAGTTTTTATCATTGCAGGAGCTATGTGTGTGCGAATTAGAGGCCATCCTGGATATCAGTCAACCCCGGGTATCCCAGCATATAAGGGTTTTGAAACAGGCCGGGATAGTAGAAGAACGCAAAGAGCGGCAACGCTCCTATTACAGCCTAAAGCCCACAGTTTTGGATGGTGCCACCGTCCAGGCCTTTCAAGCTCTATTGGAATTAAACCTGAATAAGATACCCGAACTCGAGGAAGAAAGCCGCAGGTTTTTTGAATTGAACAGCAACGAGATGGTTCAGGCTTGTAAAAAAGGCTGTGCCGCCACTTCGATGAAACGGATCAGCTAGCAATCCCGGCTACGTCCGCCGATGCTTTAGGGCCGCAGATTATATCGTTCACCGGGAATAATAGCTGTAACTACAGCAAAACCCCTAAATATATTTTGCTGCAGCCTGTAGCTGCGTATTCCTGATAATTTTGAAAGGACTGAATTTATGAGCGAGGCAAAAAGGCTGAATGTGTTTGAACAATATCTGACCGTGTGGGTAGCCCTGTGTATTATCATCGGGGTGATCATCGGCAGGATCGCTCCAGGTCTGGTAGCGGAAATAAGCACCTGGGAATACAGTGGGGTGAACCTGGTTATCGCCGTACTGATTTGGCTCATGATCTATCCCATGATGTTGAGAATTGACTTCGCCGCCCTGAAGGATGTGCGCAAAAAGCCCAAAGGCATTCTAATCACTTTATTTGTAAACTGGGTTGTCAAACCTTTTAGCATGGCCTTTTTAGCCTGGTTGTTCTTTAATCATATCTTCATCCGTTTTCTGGGTCCTGCTCTGGCTCAGGAGTATATAGCCGGTTGCATCATTCTTGCCGCTGCGCCCTGTACTGCCATGGTATTTGTGTGGAGCTACCTGGTGGACGGAGATCCGGCTTATACCCTGGTGCAAGTGGCCTTAAACGATCTCATCATGCTGGTTCTATTCGCCCCCATTGTCATGTTTTTACTTGGAGTCACTAACATTGTGGTTCCAGTAAATATCCTATTATTCTCGGTCTTGCTGTACATTGTCATCCCCCTGACGATGGGCTATATATCCAGAAAAGCCTTGCTGCAGATGAAAGGAGTAGACTGGTTTGAAAATCATTTTCTTACCGCTTTAAAACCGGTCACTGTCATCGCCCTGCTAGTCACCCTGGTCATCATCTTTGCTTTCCAGGGCGAGGTGATCAGCAAGAACTATTTCAATATTCTGCTCATTGCTGTTCCTATCACTATTCAGGTCTATTTTAACTCTTCCCTGGTTTATGGATTGGCCCGTTTTTTCCGGGTCCCCTTCTCTATCGCCGCTCCGGGCGCCCTGATCGGGGCCAGCAACTTTTTTGAACTGGCGGTCGCTGTGGCTATCTCTTTGTTCGGATTAACATCCGGTGCGGCTCTGGCTACGGTAGTTGGAGTGCTGGTCGAGGTTCCGGTCATGCTCTCAGTGGTAGCTCTGGCCAACAAGACCCGCCACTGGTTTGACTTTGAAAAGAACCGGGAAGGGAGCAAACAGATTGCGTAGCGTAACCTTATCAAAAATCATAAGGCCCGAAGGCGAGCCTTGAAGGACGTTGCCTGGTATGTCTATGGTGACCCAGTATTTATTTACCCTTTATCTTTGCCTCATCATCATGCTCTTGGCTACTCTCTTTGTCCTCGGGCAGTTCTATGATCTTAAAATTACAGCAGCAGGAACCCTTATCATCCTTGCCCCCCAGTAAACGCTGCAAAAGCCCCTTTTTCTCCTTTTTTTCCTTCATATGTTGCTCTCCTTTCTCAATATTAATCCGTTCAAAAAGAATGGATTATGAAATCATATTAAATAAATATCCGCCCAGTACCGCGGTAACAAAAATAACCCCCACAATAGCGGCTACCAATTTGGTTTTAAAAATGCTGGCTAGCATACTCATTTCAGGGATAGCCATACCTGCGCCCCCGATAATCAAGGCAATTACAGCACCTGTACTCATCCCTTTTTGCATCAACGCCAGACCAATCGGTATAGCGCTTTCGACTCGGATATACAAGGGTATGCCGATTATGGCCGCGATAGGAACGGCAAAAGGATTGCCTGGTCCGGCATACTTCAGCACAAATTCCTGGGGCAGATAGCCGTAAATAACCGCTCCGATGGCCACACCTATGAGCAGGTAGATTAAGACCGAGCTAAAATCTCCCCAGGCTTTACGAAATGAAAGTTTCAGTTTCTCTGCAAAGGCTACTGGTATTTCATGGCTTGCTTCTTCATCCTCGCGCACCATCCGAACCCTTTTCAGCAATTTTGAGCCACCGCTTTTTTCTAGAATGACTCCGAATATTACCGAAGCGGCGAAGACAACTACAAAATAAGTCAGACAGGTTTTCCAGCCCATTAAAGCCACCAGCATGGCCAGTATGATGGGATTTAATAAAGGGGAAGCAATGATAAAGGACATAATGGCGCCGAAGGTGATGCCTGCTTCAAGAAAACCTAAGGCCAGTGGAATAGTGGAACAAGCGCAAAAAGGGGTCAGGGCTCCCACCGATGCCCCGATAAAATTCCCCCCTACCCCGGCATTAGACATCCATTCTTTTATCCTTTCCTGAGGGATATACATAAGGATTAAAGCCACCAGGGTGCTTATTCCCAGAAAAAGCACGGTCAGCTCTACAGTAATAGTAACAAAGTACATCAAGGCATTTGTCAGTGAATTCAATCTAAATTCCCCCGCTATTTATCGATGTTTTCATGACCTAATTCTTTTCGGCTTATTAACTCTAGCAGAGTCTGCAGGGTTTCTCTGATTTGATCTAGTTGTTGAGGCTGCAGGTGTTTCAGCATTTTATCGAGCTCATTTGCTTTTTTATATATCATCCTTGTTACCAGTTCTGCTCCTTTATCGGTAACAGGTACACAGCAGACTCGACCATCAATGGCAGACCGTTCCCGAATCACGTAACCCTTGGTCTCTAAACGATCAATAATACGGGTGGCTCCGCTTTTGGTAAAATTCAAGGCCTTACCGATTTGCTGAATGGAGCATTGATTCTTCTCATAAGCCTTTTTAAGGGCCAAAAATTCGACCAGGGAGAGATCTTCACAACACTCCCCATCAATGCTTTGATTGCCAAAATACCGGGCAATCTCTTGCAGCATTTCGTAAATTTCCACTATATTGCCATTCATGAACATCTCCCCATATAAAAATAGTTGACCTTAACAACTAAATTATAAGGCACATTAGTTGCTAAAATCAACCAATCTGGGCAAATTTATATGTCGACCATGGGGTGAAGGGGATTTCCTAGCAATCCTTAAGTTATACTTAAATTACTAAATTGGAAAGTCTAACTTCGGGTTTAAAATTAAAGAGGGTGATTTTGCTGAATGATCGACCTGAGACTATGGTTCCTTTTGTGTGCAACCTGAACTCTGGACGCCGCGGTAGGATTGTCCACTGCTATTCTTCAAAAGTATTTGCAGTGGCTTTATTGTTTATTTCTATAATATTTATCTTAGGCCGTTATTAGATGAAGCATTTTCCGTGGCTGGGTAAAATCTCTTGTCTCTATATTAATTGGCAATTCATTGTTAGAATAATTACGAGGAGGAGGATAATCAGATATGAACGATATAAAGAAACCTGATAGCGAGCATTCTGTTGAAGAAGGCAGCGCATTCACTACCCTGAACTGGAGGAAATTGAGTTGAAAAAATACCAAGATGCTGCGGATTATGACAACAGTGAACCAAAGCCCCGCACCTTTCTAGACATCTTGCTGGGGATGGGGATCTCAGCGGTCTTCTATGTGATGATCTGGGGTGCCTTCGCTGCCGGCCTGGGCCTTATCCTGCATTTATTAATCAGCCTGCTGCTGGTAGGAGCCTTGATGCTCGTCGTCTGGCTGTTCAAAAGCGAACGCAGAGCGGCTGCTATCACCATGCTGGTAATGCTTTTCGTCCCCATGCTGGCTGTTGTGATTGTCGGGTCTTTTGCCCTCTTTTTCTTCCCTTCCTGAGGAAAGGTTTTGCCAACCCGATTACAGTATAGACCTGAACAAGAAAAAAATCGGGCCGTTGAAGGGGTAAGCGATTAAGGCTTAGTACCTGAATCATTATTCTTATTACACATCTGTCTTAATCCTTGGTCTGCTTGTTGTCCTCCAATTTAATATCAAACAACTGCTGGTCGCCAAGTTCCCTAAAGCTGTCTTTAGTAAGGGTTTGGCGAGCCGTCACTATGAGGCGGCGGCCTGGTTGCTCCCAAATGCTTTGGGCGGCACCTTGCACCGGCACAAATGCAAAACGGGCCGGATTGGCCAGGCGCGCCCGGCTTAAGCCCTGCAGGGTGTCCGCCAGGCAGGCTGAACCGCTTACCTGCAGGGTGACATCGGGCAGGGTCAACTGTCCCATATGCTCATCAGCTACCAGCGCCATGCGTACAGCCATATAAAGATCATCACATTCTTCCTGATGATGGGTCAGGGCTTGTTTGAAGAATATATCCCGGCGCATAGCCCAATTATAGGGCCGTATATAAGGCGTTGCCGGAGAGCAGACAATATCCTGCTCAAAATAGGGTTTTATATCCAATACCGGGGTGCCGTCAATACCATCCAGGTTGGTCACTTTTAACACATTCCCATCAACGGCCTCCAGGCGCACCAAGGTTAAACCAATGGGGTTGGGGCGGTTGGGCGCCCGCAATCCAAATACCCCGTATTCAGGCAGATAAGGATTAACCCGAGAAGGCACTGTAACCAGGCGGTTGCGGTCTGCTTTGTGAAACCATTGCAGGACCCAAAGATGAGAATTCTCCTCTATCCTCAGCAAAGCCGGGCTGTACTGCGGATATATCACTATTTCGGCCGGTTTGCCGGGTATGGGTACATCCTCCAGACTCCGAATGGAGGAGCGAACCACACCGATAGGTTGAAGACTGATACTTGCCTCGTTAATGGTGATCACGCCCTTTTCAAAATCATTTTCCGTCCACTACTGTCCGAACCTGGCCTGACCGTAAAGATGCAAGCCTTACATTTGGAACGGCACATAATAAAAAAGCGACATGCGCAAGCATATCGCCACGGTCAGCTAAACCGCAACCAATCTTCTTTCCGCACGGGAGGCTCTTCCGTTTCCAGTTGAACCCTATCGGCCAGAATCCATAGCCTCAGCCACAGGACCCCAGGCTCGAAGATTTAGTGTTTCGATTGTGGTTTATTTCGCCAAATTTACGGCTTAATCCTGCTGTCATGTCAAGTATTTAATGTTATCGATCCGGAATACCGGCTATACTGTTATAGAGGGTTGTCCGCAGGCCATTACCGCACTCTAATCGAAGGAGGCAGCTTTATGACGGGTGATACATTGTATATTGACCTGATGAAAAAGTTTAAGAACCTGTTGGAGGAACACCAGTTACTGAACAGCGACATCATTATTACTGGTCAAGCCTTGAGTGTTGCTGAGGCTATCGGTCAACCTGACCGCCAGGATTTTCCACTGGTCAAGGGCAAGGAAAGGCTGATGCAAGCTAATTTCCGCGGCGCATTGGGGCAAGCCTTCACAGATATGCCGGGTTCATTTCAAGGCAGTTTGCAGGAGGTGGCAGAAAGGATTCCCCGCAACAATTACCAAAGGGCGGTATTAATAGCCAGTATGAACGCAGTACTCAAATACCTGGGCCTGATTGAGAACACCATCCATTGTAAGAATAATGAACCGGATGCCTGTGCGGATAAACTGGCCGATTATATTAAAAGCAAATATGGCGATGCGGCCCTGGCCTTGATTGGTTTGCAGCCAGCCATGTGTGAGAAACTGGCGCGAAATTTCAAAGTCAGGCTGGTCGACCTGGATGCGGATAACATCGGGCAAATGAAATGTGGTGTGCTGGTGGAGGATCCCGCCAAGACCCGGGAAATCATCGCCTGGTGTGATGTGGTGGTGTCTACAGGCAGCACCGTGGTAAACGGCACCATGCCCGACTTTTTTATGGATAAACCGGTAATATTCTTCGGAACCTCCTGTGCGGCTGCGGCCTATTTTATGAATCTGGAGCGCTTCTGCAGCATGGCGGGGTAAAGCTTCACCGATGAAATAACCTCGACTTGGTTGGCCTGCTAAGGCTGTGCTTGCTGCCTCACTTGATTCCCAACCAGCCTCGGGCTGCGGCGGGCGAGCTTCTGACGAGATTCCTGTCCGAGCGGTTTTGAGCTAAATTAAGTGCAAATAGGCTATCCCTGCGGGATAGCCTATTTAATGACAGCGGCAACACTACTTGTTGATCATAGACTCCATTGCTTCAGCCATGGTTTTGGCTCCGCTTACATCGGGAACTGTAAATTCCACACCATAATCATAGATCTGATAGACAGCCTCTTGTTTTGATTTGATTTGCACCGAAGATGCGGGAGTGCCGGTTTCCGCATTGGCAGGCACATCAATATTCATGTTCATTACCATGTTCAAGTCCATGGAAAGCGTGAGGAAGCTATCATAGTCAAACACCATGTTATAATCCATCTCAGTTTTCATATTATTGAAGATGTCTTTCATGGTTGCTTCGAATTCAGCTTTATCCGCTTGCTCATTACCCAGGTTGAGCAAGCCAGTTTGTTTGATGAAAGAGTCGATGTATTGCCCCAGGGCTTCCTCACCCATGGCCACATGAATCACCCCATAGTTCTTATCATCCTTCACCTGATCGTCGCCATAGGTGATGGCGGCCCCGAACTCTTTCATCTGCATAATCTGTTTAACTGGATCCTGGCTGCCATATTGCTCCATCAGCTTGCCGAAATCCATGCCTTGCAGGTCCATCTTGACCCAGCCTTCATGCCCGGGCAGGGTCATGAATAAACCATTGTCATTTATAACCATTTCACTTTTAAGGGCCTCTTCCGGAATTGCTTCATCAATTCCGCTTATCTCTTCCATTTTCATTTTGGTTACCACATGAGCCAGCAGGGGGTTTTCCTGTACGGAACCGTTTACCTGACCGGACATAGTCATATTTTCGGTTTTGCCATCGCTGGTCATCTGCATTTTCATAATGGTATCGGCGTTCATCTTATACCTGCCCTGTTCAGACATGGCCTGGGTAATTTTGCCCAGCATCTGCTCAGCGGTTAAACCGGCTTTAAGCACGGGTGAAGTAACTGCAATCTCGTTTTTGCTGCCGTCCCATCCCACCGTGGCGCCAAAGCTTTCCAGGACAAATCTTAACGGGATCATAATCTCCTGATTGTCCATCTGCGCAGCCACAGGCATGGTTTGCTGCTTGCCATTGAAAATCGCTTCGTTACTATTTAGTCTTAATTCCAATATGTCATCATTCATGCTCATTACGATTTTTTCATTTTCAATGGCAGTCTTTACCGGTACAACTTTTTCAACAAACTTTAGCGGAATACTGCTGACACCGTTATGTACTTGGAGCGATTCTTGACAATACTCACCATTTAACTTGAGAATAAAGCCGGGTGATACTGCGGCTGCCGGAGCAGCCAGAATCCCTATCAACAAAATGGATAGGATAAAAATCAACGGTTTGCGCATAATAAATACCTCCTTATATTCACAGCGACCATACGTACGCAGAGACAAAAAACCTCCCTTTATATTTGACGTCATTATATCAAATATCTTGCAGAAGAGACTAAAATATATAATCTGCGGTTTCTATCCACCCTGCGGCATTATTGACATATGCCCACTATTTCAATATAATATAGCATAGCAGATTATTGTTGGCAGCATCATCCAAGGAGAGAAAAACTATGGGGAGAATACCCAAATGTCGACGGGTTGAGTACTATCCGCTTGTTACCGCTTTTAAACCTGCCGGGGTGCCGCGACGCTCCCTGGAGAAAGTCAGTCTTCTGGTAGAGGAACTTGAGGCAATTCGCCTTAAAGATTATCTGGGGCTGGAACAGGAGGAATGTGCTCAAAAGATGCAAGTTTCCCGTCCCACCTTTCAACGCATTTTGATGGAAGCCCGCAAGAAGGTGGTAGAAGCACTGATTAACGGCAAAGAACTCAACATAGAGGGTGGCGAATACTGTTTGGGATCAGGCCACTGTCGACGTATGCAACACAGGTCGGAACCCTCTTCATCTTGCCCCTACCGGGATGAGTCTTTCAATAATAATGTTAGAAATATGAAAAAAGAATAGCAAACCGTATACCTCTCACCTGATCACTCGTGGTCAGGTTTTTTTTATTTATTGACATATGTTTGTAATTCGCTAATAATATTAATATGAGCATATGCTCATATTAATAAAAAAGGGGGGATTCTAATTCGTGCCTGGATATAATGGTGCCGGCCCAGCAGGCCGTGCTGTAATGATGGGAAGAGGAAGAGGGTTTTGCGCTGGACCTTTATCATTCAGGGAATCAGGTGCCCGCCGGGGATGCAGAGACCTGTTGCACCGTGGACGAAGGTTTACGCCCGGTATAGCCTGGCTTCGCGCTTGGCGCAGCCAGGGGCAGAACGAAAACGAATACTGGCTCCAATATCAGTGCGATTTGGAAGAAGAACTGGCTTATGTAAAGAAATACAATGAAGTTTACAGATAAACAACTGATCCTCCTTCATTCCTTCAATAGGTTTACCCAATAATAAACCCCGGTCAAAGCTATGACCGGGGTTTATTATTTCTGATAAAATATTCCTGAGACTGTGTTAAGTCATTGCCAGTTTGCTCTGGATCATGATTATGCATTTCTGTTTACCAACTGGTCCTGCTTTTGATAGCTGGACCCGGTTCATTATTCAGGCGATTCAGGTCGTTCAGGTATGCTGCTGCCGCCCCGTACAGGGCTGGCACTCCGTGAGTGGCCGTTTTACCAACCCCGCTGAGCATATTGATCTTGAAGTTTATCAATCTCCAGACCAGCCATAGCTTCACCCAGGCCTGCAGATACCTCAGCCAAAACGGACGGATTATTGTAATTGGCGGTGGCTTTGACAATGGCCTCCGCTCTGCAGGCCGGGTCCTCTGATTTAAAGATTCCTGAACCCACAAAAATGCCATCACAGCCCAATTGCATCATCAAAGCAGCATCTGCAGGAGTTGCAATCCCGCCGGCGGCAAAGTTGAGCACCGGCAGTCGCTTGTGTTCAGCAACGTATTCCACCAGATCAAAAGGAGCCCCAATATCCCGGGCAAAGGCCATACGTTCTGCGGTGGGCAGCAACTGTACCTGCCTGATTTCGGCCATGATCTGCCGCATATGGCGCACGGCTTCAACCACATTGCCGGTTCCGGCTTCACCCTTGGTACGGATCATGGCCGCCCCTTCCCCGATGCGGCGCAGGGCTTCACCGAGATTCCTGGCCCCACATACAAAGGGTATTTTAAAATCCCTTTTATCAATGTGGAACATCTCATCGGCCGGGGTTAGGACTTCACTTTCATCAATGTAATCAATGCCAATAGCTTCCAGGATCTGTGCCTCAACAAAATGGCCGATGCGTACCTTGGCCATAACCGGTATGGCGACCGCCGCTTTAATCTGTTTGATCATGGCGGGGTCCGACATGCGGGCTACACCGCCTTGTTTGCGAATATCGGCCGGCACCCTTTCCAATGCCATTACCGCCACAGCTCCTGCCTTTTCTGCAATTAAGGCCTGTTCCACATCGGTGACATCCATAATAACACCGCCCTTAAGTATTTGGGCCAGGGTTCTGTCCGGGTTAGCCTCCATTTGATTGCCTCCTTGTATGCATTTGCTGATATGTTATACTTTAAATGTATCGATACAACATATCGATACATTTAAAGTCATTATTAATAACGTAATACATTATTACACACCCTCAAACGGGTGTCAACCGAGGTGTTTCCCTGTGTCTGATCCATATGTATCGATACAATTAGAGCGCCGCCATCCCTTGCCATTATACCAGCAGCTGTACCTGCAGCTAAAAGATGCTATACTGTCAGGAAAGCTGCAAAACGGCCAGAAATTGGACCCCATCCGCCGCCTGGCCGCCAGGCTGGGAGTGAATACTGTAACTGTAGTCCAGGCTTTCCGCTGCCTGGAAAGAGAGGGATTGGTTTATGCCCAGGTGGGGCGGGGCACCTTTGTGGCCTCTCCAGGGTTGAACTCAGTGCGCACCAACACCAGGGTGGCAGCGGACTCCACTCGCGAAATAAAGCATGACCGGCTGGATAGCTTACAGGTGCCGATTGCCGCCGAGTCTATCAATTTCGCCACCCTTACCCCGGCTGCAGACCTTTTTCCGGTGGACGATTTTCGCATCATACTCAATCAGGTGTTGGACCGCGACCGCGGCCAGGCGTTCGGTTATCAAGAGAGCCAGGGGTATTATCCGCTGCGCTGCAGTGTTGCCAGCTATCTTGCCCGGGAAGGCATCGACTGCCATGCCGAAAGCATTCAGGTCATCTCCGGGGCACAGCAAGGCATCGATATTATTGCCCGCTCACTGCTGCAGCGGGGAGACTATGTTGTTACTGAAAGCCCTACCTACACCGGAGCCCTGGCTTCATTTCACACCCAGGGCGCTCGAATTCTGGCAGTGCCGCTACAGGCGGACGGCATAAATCTGGAAACTCTATACCTGCAGGCAATCAAGCAACGCCCCAAATTGATGTATGTCATGACCAACTTTCAAAACCCTACCGGAAGCTGCTACAGTATTGAAAAACAACAAGCCTTGTTGGAATTGTGCCGCAAGTTGGATATGTATTTGATCGAAGACGATTCTTTTACAGAGCTGTCCTATGATGGCCGGGAGCGGCGGGTAATAAAAGAATGGGATCAGGATGACCGGGTGATATACATCAAGAGCTTTTCCAAGATTCTCATGCCCGGTTTGCGTCTGGCCTTTTTACTGGCACCACAAAAGCTGTTGCCGCAATTAATGACCGCCAAGCATACTGCGGACATCTCCACCTCCGGTTTGCTGCAGCGGGCTTTTGATCTATACCTGCGGCAGGGCTTATGGAAGACCCATCTGGCCTATATGAAAAAGCGCTACCGTGGCCGCTACCAGAACATGTTGGAAGCCATGCGGCTCAGCTTCCCCGCGGGGGTTGATTTCCAGGCCCCGCAGGGCGGCCTCTGCATCTGGGTGCAAGGCCAACCGGGGCTGTCGGCCAACCGTCTATACGAAGCCTGTCTGGCCGACAAGGTGGTAATTGCTCCGGGAAGCCTCTTCTATCCAGATAACCATGACAGCAATCAATTCCGGCTCAGTTTTGCTGCTTTGACAGAGGCTGATATAAGCAACGGCATCCCCGTCATTGCCCGCCATCTGAACATGTTTAACAGCCCCAACAGCGACCCGCGTCATCAATACAGCCCGCTGCTATAAGTGCCTGCCAACAGTTGCCCAAACATCTGGTGAACATACCCTCCTGGGCAGGAATAGAATGGGTTAGAAACAAAACCCCGGTAAGGATGATGGGGAACATGAGCAGAAGTGAAGTCTTTGAGAATGTAAGCCGCAAGAGACTGGCTGGCATGAAAGCAATCATGCGCCGCCGTATCGCATCCTATGCCCGCAATAATGGCTATGAGATCCAGACCTGGATAGTACCCGAGGGAGTAGAATCAGTGTGGCATATTACCCTTAAGAACCGCAGCGGTGTCAAACCCAAACTGGATTTTATGGCTCGGGTCAGCCATGACCTCAAAAACAAGCGCCTTACTATAGAGCTAATACGCATGCCCTTCTTTATTACCCGCAGCAGTGCCCTGGCCCAGGTACAAAGTGTCTACAAAGCCTCCCGTCCCTAAAGGAGACGAACCCAAAGGAATATAGCGAACATACATTTGATTCCACTGCAAAAAAACAAATTAAGTTGTTTGAATGTATAAATATGTAGGAGCCGTTAGACGCAACATGGTAGCAACACCCTGCGAAGGCGAACGACTAAAGGGGGCGAGCCCCAAGGACGGGGCGAGAGGGCTATTGAACACGGATGTGAATTAGCCCGGTACCCCTTTCGTCGTAAGACAGGCAGATGGTGTTGCCCATGAGAAGTCTGGCGACAAATATTTATGCATTCAACCCTGCGAATTATACCTTTTTGCAGTGGAATCACATTTGGGTTACGCGGCAATTATCAAGATCACAAGTCCTTGCTTTAAATCGGGCTTAACGTAGTCCTTGTGAAGCAATGAAACAGCGCATAACGGTTTTTACCCAACCTGCTAAGCCTTTTGGCTTTTATTCATGGTAGGAGGGGTGGCCTTCGGGTATGATGCTCCAGCAGCCGCCATCAGCACTGCGACAAATTACTTTGTAGATGCCTGCGTTTAAAATAATGCGTTTGCATAAAAAACAGGGTTCTGCGTCGAGCAAATCCCCGCTTTTCATATCATATCCGGCCAAATACAGGGTGGCGCCCAGGGCTTTATCCCGTCCCGCATTGATGATAGCGTTCATCTCCGCATGGACACTGCGGCATAATTCGTAGCGTTCCCCGCTGGGCACATTTCTGGCTTCGCGTTCACAAACCCCCAGGTCGCAGCAGTTGGGCAAACCGCGCGCCGCGCCGCTATAGCCGGTAGAAACAATAGCATCATCCTTCACCATCACTGCACCATAATTCCTGCGCAGACAGGTCCCCCGCGATGCCACGTCAAGAGCGATATTCAAGTAATAATCGTTCTTGCCCGGTCTGGGCTTCATTACAACCCCTCCTGTCTCCTCAGGCAGTCAAAACTTCCACACCAAACTCGGTAACCCGCACCGTATGTTCCCATTGCGCAGACAGAGATCCATCGGAGGTAACGGCAGTCCACCCATCATTCAGGACACGGCAACGATAATCCCCAATATTGATCATGGGTTCAACGGTAAAGACCATATTCGGCACAAAAACCATACCCCGATTGCGATTGCCGTAATGAGGCACAAAGGGATCTTCATGAAACTCCAACCCGATCCCATGTCCTCCATAATCACGAACTACCGAATAATTAAACTTTTTGGCGTGCTGCTCTATGGCATAGCCGATGTCCCCGGTCCGGTTCCAAGGTTTGACCTGTTCAATACCCAGGTTAAGGCACTCCTGTGTCACTTCCACCAACTGCCGCGCCTGTGCAGACGGTTCCCCGACAAAGTACATGCGGCTGATGTCCCCAAAAAAACCATCAACAATAGTGGTGACATCCACATTGATAATATCGCCCTCTTTTAAAACGGTATCCTGTGGTATACCGTGACATACGACCTCATTGATGGAGGTGCAGCAGCTTTTAGGGAAGCCTTTATATTGCAGGGGGGCCGGTTTGCCCCCTGCGGCCAGGGTCTCTTGGTATACAAATTTATCGATTGCTTCCGTCGCAACCCCTGGCTTGATAAGCGGCCCCACCTGATCCAGGATGGCTTTGCTGACCTGGCAAGCCTGGCGTATGCCCGCAATCTGCTCCTCACTTTTAATAATCTCCGGGCCCGGTACCGGTATGCCGCGCAGCTTCATTTCGTAAAGTTTTTGTTCCTGCTCCATATGGCACTTTTTGTATTTTTTCCCACTGCCACACCAGCAGGGGTCGTTTCTATTTATACGACGAAAAAACACTTTATCACCTCATAATATAAAACCTGTAATATTACACCTTCCAGCCCCCATCCAAGGGCAATACAATTCCATTGACAAAGGAGTTTTCCGGGGCTAGCAGAAAAAGGCTGGCTTGAGCAATATCTTCAGGTCGACCTAATCGACCCACAGGAACAAGCGCAAGTAGTTCTGCCATCTCCCCTTCATCCAGGTCAGCGCAGAGCATTTCAGTTCTAATGGGACCGGGCGCAATAGCATTGACGGTAATGCCTGAAGGTCCCAACTCAGCGGCCAGGGATTTGCTGAGAGCTATCAAACCACCCTTGGATGCCGCATAAGCAGCTTCACAGGATGCGCCGCAAACCCCTTGCATTGACGCGATATTGACAATGCGACCAAAGCGTTTCCTTATCATAGCCGGCAACGCCCGGCGCGTGCACAAAAAAGGCCCTTTTAAATTGGTTGCCATCAACTGTTCCCAATCCTCATCTCGGGTATCAGTAATCAGGCCTTTAAAGGCAATGCCCGCATTATTGACCAACAAATCTACGCTGCCCAGCTTCCCTTCTATTGAGCAGAACATCTTTTCTACCTGTGCAGCTTTTCCGACATCAGCCTGCACAGCTATAACCTTATACCCGGCTGCAGACAGCTCTGCTGCCAGTTCTAAGGCCGCCCTTTCTGAGCGATTGTAATTAACGGCTACCGCAGCACCAGCCTCAGCGGCAGTAATAGCAACGGCCCTGCCGATGCCCCGGGAAGCGCCAGTAACCAGGCATACCAGACCATCCAGAGGAGCAGCATCTTTCGACATCCCTGTACCCTATCTTTTCCTCTCTTTTGGGAACAACACGTCTACATGTCATCCAGTATCTTTTTGACCTGATTGATATCTACCCCACCAGCCATCCGGGGCTGTCCATTGATGGCAATAATAGGGAAACTGTAGCCCATCTGCACCACGCGAGCTATTAGTGGAAATGAGGAAAGCGACGTTTGTGTGGTGTCAATATAATTAACCTGCACCTTTTCACCATAAGCTTTTTTAAGCTCCGCAGCCAGTTCCTCCACTGCTTCTGAACCAGTTGGTCCACAACTGTCACCAGGTGTACAACCTGTTGAGCAGCTTCAACCACCGGAGGCGATTCCTGCATATACTTCTACCTTGATAACCTGTTCGTTCATATTGGTTCTACATCCTCCTCAGATATTGAAGAATTTCAGCGTTTTTTGATATTATCATATATTATACCGGTACACCTTCATCTTAACCACAAGATTAGTCTTCGGGCAACCAACTTATGGGCTGAGCCTGAATAAATCACATAACTCCATATTTTTTGTCCATATTTTAGTCTTGAGCTACATATATATGTCAACAAAACCAGTATGCAAGTCCCTTCTTATGGATAGGTTCTTGACAAAACCCTGTATGTCCAATAAAATAAAGTCACGTTTGAATACAAAAATGGCCCATTGCATACAATTAATAGGTTAATTGAAAATAATCACTGTTTAGCATAGACGTAAACTTAAGACCCGGTTCAGTCCAAGTGCTGTAAAAGTGCTATTTTGTTTTCCTCCAACTAGATCCTCGATTTCAGGAAGGAAAGGCAGAGGAGATCACAAAGCGACCGGAAATATTGTATTCGTCACAGCATTTGCAGCAGAGATCATAAGCCAAACACACTATTAATTGCCCAACATCTACTACCTTTCATGGACAGTACCTCTCCCATGGTGTTCCTTAGAGAGAGAAAACGGCACCACACTCTTGTACTTATTCTCTAACCCTGTGAACACTGTTTTGGGCTTCCGGGAGGAAAACCTGGTGTACTCCTAGTAGCCCATTGGATTTCTGTAAAAGGGAGGTGAAATTCAGCCTAACGGTATCCTGAAATAATCTTGAGAAGAGGAAAAAAAAGGAGGAGTTTAGATGTCAGGTAATTCATCTTGGGCGAATCCTGCCCCTGCAGGGTTGGTAGCACTGGCTGTTGCATGTTTTACGTTTTATGCGATTTTAACCGGAAAGGTAGCTGGAACCGCAGCACCTTTGTTGGGATGCTGGGTCCTCGGCGGATTCGTAGTGCAGTTTGTCGTAGGTTTAATCGAGCTGATGGAGGGAGCGATAACAGGTGGCAACGTCTTCCTGTTCTTCTCTGCATTCTTTATGCTGGTAGGTGGGTTGGAGTTTTTCGTAAAGTCTTATTCGGCTAAGCTTACCGGAATCGCGCCTGACGCCAGGATTGACGGCTGGGCCTGGATGGCCTTATGGTTCGCCTTATGGTTATGGACCCCATCTTATTTTAAGTCGCCCCTGGTAATGATCATACTGATTCTGGCCCTGGACGTTGCAGTACCGCTGGTGTCCCTCACCGATGGCGGCTGGCTGCCTAAAGCTCAGTATGCTCCGATCGCTGGTGTCTTCCTGCTGATCGCCGGCATCTGCGGCATCTACATGAGCGCGGCAATTGTGCTAAATACTGAATTTAAGAAAGTCGTACTACCGGTGGGTAGTCCGATAATTAAACCCGTAGCAGCCAAGATCCAACAATCGGCTTAAGGCTGCTTTTTTCGACCCGCTTAAAGGGTTGGAAATTCAAGCGAATTATCCCCTGGTCTTATGAATAGATTATCGGGGTACTCGAGTAAAACGATGGTTTTAAAATAAGTGGGTTTAAACGCCCACTTATTTTTTTATTTCTTTTACTTTTCATTCTGCAGCCATCCAGGAATCCTGCCAATCCCATGCCCACAGCCTGCGCAAGGTGATTGCGACTATTGCTGTTTAGTGAATAATGCCGGGCTAAAGCAAAATTATGGAGGATAGTCTCACCGCTTGTCGAAATAGATGGGCAAGGTTGAGAAAGGAGGAGCCAAATGCGCGCCATTGCTGTTTTTAACCCCAAAGGCGGCTGTGGAAAAACCACTTCCACCTTGAATATCGGTTTTGGCTTAAACAGTATTGGTTACCGGGTCATGCTGGTCGACCTTGATCCCCTGGGTTTATTGAGCCTGACATTGCAGCTATCCAACCGCGAGGCCGGGACTTATCAATGGATCAAGAAACAGGCCTCTTTAACCAGCGTAAAAAGAGAAGTGCGCGGTGTTACGGTGGTGCCTTCCAACCGTCTTCTGGCTGCTTTGGATGTAGAAATGGCTGGTATTCCAGGGCGGGAAACCTTGTTACGACAAGCTCTGGATCAAGTCCGCGACTATGATTATATACTGTTTGATTGCCCGCCAGGTTTTGGGCTTTTAAATATAAATGCTCTGGTCGCAGCCGGGAATGTGCTGGTGCCGGTGCTGGCAGAACATCTAGACCTTATGGTTTTATCTCAATTACAGGACACTATTGCAGGGATAAAAAGGCATTTCAACCCTCATCTTACCCTTCTGGGCTTTTTTGTTAACCGATTTAACCGGCGCAAGATTAACAAAGAGACCCAGGCGGAAATAAATCGCCTTTATCCGGGTTTGCTCTTCAATAGCATGGTACGGGACAATGTGTGTGTAACCGAATCCCCCACCTGGGGACTGGATATATTCGCCTATCAGGCTAACAGCAGCGGCGCTATCGACTATCTGCGCCTCAGTCGGGAAATATCATCAGGCCTTCCTCGCCGATAGATGCTAGCTGCGGGCTATATGCCACAAAGCCTTAATTACCTCTTGTATCTCCTCGCCAGTGTTAAAGTATCCCGGACTGACTCGGCAGGCTCCGACCTCTGCAGTGCCTATGGTTTGGTGGGCCAATGGCGCACAGTGCATTCCTGAGCGAGTTATAATGCCATACTCCTGATCCAAACGCAAACTCACTTCGCCACAGTCATGTCCGGCAATGTTAAAGGAAACCACTGCCGTCTGCAAGCGGGAATCAGCAGGTCCATAAACCTCGATTCCCGGTATCCCGCGCAAGCCCTCCAGCAGCATACCAGTCAGTTGTTGTTCATGATGGCGAATGGCCTCGAGTCCGGTTTGGAGAATAAAATCAACGCCAGCCCCCAACCCGGCAATGCCAGGTGTATTAGGGGTGCCGGATTCCAGCCGATCCGGCATAAACATGGGCTGATCCAAACATTCTGAAGCGGAACCGGTGCCACCCTCTCGCAAGGGACGCATTTCCAGGCGGGGGTGGACATAAATACCGCCGGTACCCTGCGGACCCAATAAGCTCTTATGACCGGTAAGGGTAAGAATATCAATATGCAGAGCTTGCACATCGATAGGCAGTACACCTGCGGTCTGAGCACTGTCAAGCATAAAAAGCAACCCATACTGTTGCGCAATCTGCCCAACCTCCAGGATGGGCATAATGGTGCCGGTCAGATTGGAGGCATGCAGCAGGCAAATCATACGGGTGTTTGAGCGTATGGCCGGAATTATATCAGCGGGATCTAAAGAGCCATCTGGAGCACAGGGCACCCTGGTCCATTCTACGCCCTGTTGAGAGAGGGCATAAAGCGGTCGGGCCACTGCATTATGTTCCATACTGGTGGTTATGACGTGATCGCCGTTTGCCAGTATCCCTTTTAAACCTATGTTGATAGCATCGGTAATATTAGCAGTAAAAGCGATTTGAGCGGAATCCGCAATATTAAACAAACGAGCCAGTGCTTCTCTGCATTCCAACAAAACAGCCCCCGCCCTCAGGGTAGCATGATGACTGCCCCGCCCCGGACTACCCCCAAGGTGACGGTTAAAATGGTCAACCGCCTGGTACACCACCTCCGGCTTGGGAAAGCTAGTGGCGGCATTATCCATGTAAATCAACAGGGTTGTCTCCCCTTTCCTAAATAGTGAGGTTTCGGGCTGAGCGGGTAAGTATCTCCATAGCGGTATACATATTAGTAACCGTACCCACTGCCAGTTGCTGCTTTTTCTGGTAGAAATCCAGGCAGGTCCCGCAGCTCAGAATAGAAATGCCCTTTTCCTCCAGGGATTTTAAATGCGCTAACACCGGGGAACCCTCTGTGGTAAGATAAACAGCTCGATTCATAAATATGATGTGCTTGATGCCTGCCGTCTCATTCAAGGTGTACAGAAAGCTGTTCATGAGAATCTGTCCCAATTTTTCATCACCCTGTCCGAAAAGGTCGCTTTTAACCAGAATAGCAACCTCTTCCTGTGGGTTAAATACATTCTTTATTAGTGTATTTTTGTGCAGGGTAATCTGGAATTCTTCGCCCTGCTCCTCTATTGTTACCTCATAACCCTGGCTAGCTCCTAATTTACTGACATTCTCCCTGGCGGTCAGATTGCTTACCAGCACCACGATGTGCCCGTCACCCTGATCAACCCTTCTTTTGGTGAGTATGACGGGCTCGGGACAGTTTAATCCTCTGGCATCGACTATGTCTGACAATGTTCTCATCCTCTCTCAATTCGATGGCTAGCTTTAATATAACATATGTTTAATTATACTTTAAATAAATATTGGTTATGTTCGAGCAAACCGAATGATGCTCTTAAGTTTTACACAGAAAACCGAACAAAAAGAGATCCCTCTGTTTGGTACAAGCAGGAATAAAGGGTTGGTGCTGCAGAATAATAACCTGTAATGGCCAAAATTTTAGAAATGGATTTGTTAATATGAACTATTTGCGGCGTTATTCATATATCGGGCCTGAAATATCCGGTTCGTTGGGCGATCTGGGGGTTTTCTTGCCTTATGTGATTGGGGCCATAACCATTGGAGGAATGGATGCCAGTGGTGTTTTCATGGCCTTCGGGATAGCCTATCTTTTTACCGCCTGGTTTTATCGCCTGCCGGTTCCAGTCCAGCCCATGAAGATCATGGGGGCCTCAATAATTATCGCTCAAATAACCGCCGGCGAAGCAGCCGCTGCCGGTATCCTGCTGGCTGTCACCCTGATCTTTTTGGCCTTGACAGGTCTGATTGACAAGTGTGCGCAATTCATCCCCCACAGTATTATATCAGGGATTCAAACCGCACTCGGCATAAGCCTGGGGCTGTTGAGCATAAGATATATCAACAATGAACTCTGGCTGGGGGTTGTGGTTGCGGTCTTGATGCTATTTCTGCTGCGCAATCGATTTGTCCCGGTCGCCCTGCTCGGTCTGGGGGCAGGAACATTGCTATTTTTCCTGGTCCATCCCGGGCAGACCTGGCCACAGTTAGTTCCCGGTTTTTATCTGCCGCATCTCATTTGGCCCAGTTGGGTGGATTTTCAGCGTGGCTTCACCCTGGCCTATTTGCCACAGTTGCCACTCACCCTGACCAATGCGGTACTGGTCACAACGGCTCTGGCCGCTGAGCTGTATCCACAATCAGCCGCGCGCGTCACCGAGCGCAATCTCTGTCTGACTATGGGACTGGGCAATATGGCGTTAATACCTCTGGGCGGCCTGGCTTTTTGCCATGGCGCCGGCGGTCTTGCAGCTCATTACAGCTTTGGAGGGCGAACCGCTCTCACTCCGCTCATTATTGGCAGCATATTAATTTTGCTGGGGATTTTTATAGGTCCTCAAAGTGTGGACCTTTTGCGTCTGATTCCGCAGCCAGTGATTGGATGCCTGCTGCTATTCAGCTCCCTGGAACTGATTAGCAATGCCAGAATCCCTACACAACGCACAGATATGTTCTGTTTTGCACTGGTGGTGGTTGTTAGCGTGGCGGTCAACGCCGGAGTGGCAGTAGCAGCAGGATTGATTCTGGCCTATCTGTTTCATAAGCAGTGGGTATCAATATAAGGATAGTGTTTATGGAGAATGAGTCTTATGAAAATACTGGCAGCGCTTGTGCTCTGTTATCTGCTGGGCAGTATTCCCAGCGCATACCTGTTGGGCAAAGCCTTCTTTAATCTGGATATTCGCGAACATGGCACCGGCAATATGGGCACCATGAATACGCGTCTGATTATGGGATGGCTGCCCGCCGCAGTGGTTTTTATTGTGGATTGCGGCAAAGGGATGGCAGCGGTATGGATTGCAGGTTGGCTGGGGGTGGATGCCTTGCTGGGAGTTGTGTCGGCGGTCATTGGTCACATCTGGCCGCTATGGCTGCGATTTTCAGGCGGCAAAGGCCTGGCCACCAGTCTGGGCGGTTTACTGTTTTCCGGGCAAGCTCTAACCATTGCGGTTTTCATCGCCGCCTGGCTGCTGATCTATGCCCTGTATCGGCAAGGCGATCCCGCTTCGCTGGGAGGAGGGATAGCGATTGCTTTATACGCCTTGATCACGGGACCATTTATCTGGCTCACTGTGCTTGGAGGGGTTATCGCCGGTAAACATTTGCTGACCTGGCGCTGCTGTCCTCAGGCGTAAGGCTTCGATTATCTCGTTCTTATTCATTCCTTCTATTTGGAGTTCAAAGGCCTCTTGCAATAGAAGGGCAAAATCTCTTCCCGGTTCCAACCCCATTTCAATTAGATCCCGTCCCCTTACCAGCGGGGTGATGCCACCTTCCAGATTGAGTCCTAACTGCTCTATCCGTCCGATTAGCCAGGTTTTAATAGGGTCATAATCCCGTTCTATTCCTCTGCCTAAATAATCAGCTTCTGATAACAGCAGTAGTTCGCCTACATTGACTCTGCTCAACAGACGCCGAATGGCTTTATCGCTCACCCGCTCCCTTTGCTTGTATAAAAGAACCGGTTGCATATGCTCCTTGATCAGCAAGCGCACCTCGGCTATAAGCCGCTGCGGTGCTCGCAGTTCTTGCAGAAAGCTGGCGGCCATTTGGCTGCCTTTAACATCATGTCCATAGGTGGTGATCTTTCCCTTGTGAAATCCGCTGGTAACAGGTTTACCAATATCATGCAACAGGGCTGCCATCATTAAAGCCTGAGGATTTCTGGAATGCTGCAAGAACTGAGTACAGCGGTCTACCACCAGCAAGGTATGATTAAAAGTATCGCCTTCGGGATGATGGCTCTCTTCCTGTTTGCAACCTGCCAGGGCATAGAGCATCGGATGCATCTGCTCTAAAATACCACACTGCAGCATATAGCGCAGACCCAGAGAAGGATGGGCGGAAAGGAGGAGTTTACGCAGTTCAAAAAAGATGCGCTCCTGGTCCAGCTTGCTCAGGTCAGTGGACTTAATCAAGTCCATAGCAGCAGGATCAATAGTGAAGTTAAAGCGTGCTGCCAATTGCACCGCACGGTAGGCCCGCAAAGGGTCGGCCTTAAACACCTCCGGGTTGGTATGCCTGATGATACCCTGCTTGATATCTTCCCTGCCATGAAGCGGGTCTACAATCCGACCGCTGGCTACATCCTGCATAACAGCATTAATGGTGAAATCTCGTCGCAGGCAGGCCTCACGGTAAGTGAGTTCAGGACTCTGGGCCACGCTGAAATCCCACTCGGGATGACCGCGTAGCTTAAATATGGAGTAGGCCTTTCCCACCTCATGAACCTTGCCGTAAGTGGAGAGAATAGAAAACACCTGCTCACGGCTCAATCCGAATATTTCAATATCCTTGTCATGAGCTGCCCAGGGCAACCCCAACAATGCATCGCGGACATAGCCACCCACATAAAAGCAGTGCCCCCCACTGGCATGGATTTGTTTAATAATGGCTGACAGCATCTCATCATCCTTTTTCCCAACCCGGCGGGCAATACACAGACCGCCTTATACCGGCACAATTACCCATTTAAGAACCGGTGTATGGCACCAAAATAACGTGGTAAATCGCGAAAGATAATGTCGTTGTGGCTGGCCCCGGTTATGGTGACCATTTGCTTGGCGCTTGAACCCAGGGTGTCATAAATCAGCTTGCCCTCAGCCCAGGGTACCAGGGTGTCACGATCCCCATGCAGAATAAGTGCCGGCAGATAAATATCCTTGATCATTTTCAGACAGGCTTCCTCTATGGCCTTTAACTCAAGGTTGGGGGCCATAAGGCCTAAATGCGTAATCAGGCGAGTGACACTGGCGAAGCCGCTTTCAATTATGAGACCCTGCAGTTCCTGATGGTCATGATGGGCCAGGCTAAGGGCGGCAATACTGCCCATCGATCGGCCCATTACCCATAGTTTGGGATCCGCATCACGTTTGCCCGCCTCCCCTTTTACCGCCTGCAAAACCTGCCGGGCATCTGTCAGCAGATTGCTCACTGAAGGCCTTCCCTCACTTAAGCCGTAACCGCGATAGTCCACGACCACCAGGTTGATCCTGCTAAGCTGGTAAAAAGGGGCAATGTCATCATAATCGCTGGCCACCTCCCCATTGCCATGAAAGTATAACATCCAGGGCCAGGTAGGATCGGCTTCATAGAAACGACAGGCCAGCCGGGTACCGTCCTCAACTGTCACAAAGTAGTCATAGCTGCCGTCAGGATTTTCAGTCGCATCGGCGCGCGGGTAAAAAAGATATTGCAGCAACCCCGGCTGATCCACGTAACTGTAATCAGGCATATCATTCTCCCTTTCCACCATTTGTTTTTAATAGCGTATAATACAAACTGAAAGTGTCTTAAATAGTCTTATCTTACACAAGGAGTGGTTTAAATGAAAATACTGGTATTTGGCTTGGGCGCCCTGGGCACGGTTTACGCCTGTTTGTTGCAGCAAGCCGGTCATAAAGTCAGTGGCATTGACATTGCTTCCGTTGCAGATATTATTCGCCGGCAAGGGGTTCAGGTACGGGGTATCTGGGGCGAGCATCAGGCCCGCTTATGCCAGGTGGAATCCTCCCTGAACGAATTAACGGAGCTGGATTTCGATTTAATCATAATTACCGTCAAGGCTTATGAGACCGCCGCTGTATCCCAACTGATAAAGGGTTATGTTAAGGATAGCACCTATGTGCTCCTGGCGCAAAATGGCTACGGAAATTATGAAGCGGCGGTGGCAGCAATTCCCGCCTCACAGCTCATCCTGAGCCGGGTGATTTTTGGGGCGGTAACGGTAGAACCGGGTGTTTCTCAGGTCACGGTCATCGCTGATGATGTTCTCCTGGGGCATCCTCAGCAATCGGTTTCGGAAACCCGGCTGCACTATTTTGCTGATACTTTATCCCATGCAGGCATTCCCACCCGTGTATCCCTACAGATCATGGAATATGTATGGGCAAAAATTATTTATAACTCCGCATTAAATCCCCTGGGCGCAATCTTGGAGGTGCCTTATGGAAAACTGGCACAAATAGAGTGGAGCCGCCAGCTTATGGACCAGATAATCGAAGAGATTTTTGCAGTACTGAAAACCCTGGGCCAGTCCACCCCCTGGGCTGATGCAGCTGATTACCGGGCTTCCTTTTACGGGCAGATGCTGCCTTCTACCGCAGATCATCGTGCTTCGATGCTGCAGGATATACAACGCGGCCGCAAAACGGAAATTGATGCCTTAAACGGTGCCGTAGTCGATCTGGGCCGCCGCTTAGGGGTCCCAACCCCGGTGAACAATATAATAACCACCCTATTAAAAAGCAAAGAGGCCTTGCAGGTAAACCGTTAATCCCACCGGACTCCCTGCACAAAGGTTTTGAACCTTACATAAAAGGTGGTTCCTTCAGGTCCGGTTATTAAGTCCAGTGATGCTTTGTGTCGTGCTGCAATACTATAGCAAACTGCCAATCCCAGGCCGGTTCCACTTTCTTTGGTGGTCAAAAAGGGAGTACCCAGGCTATTAATAATGATAGGGGGCAGCCCCGGGCCCTGATCCTTAACAAAGAGCACTACTTCCAGACCGTCGCGATACGTTCCTATGGTCAGTGTGCCTTGGGGCGGCATAGCTTCCAGACCGTTGCGGGCCAGGTTAAGAATAAGCTGGCGGATTTCGTTTTGGTTAATCTCCACCTGTTCATCACCGGTTAATTCAAGGCATACATTTTTATCAGCACGGAGGGCATCAGAGAGGATTAAGGGGTGTAGTATGGCAACCAGTTCGCTGAGACTTTGCAGGCGCATTTCGGGTTTTTTGTTGCTGGCCATGGACAGAAAGGAGCTGATTATATCATTAGCCCTATCCAGTTCCTCAATCATCAGGTCAAAAAGTTCCCGATAGGGCTGGGTGGCCTCATAATCGCTGATCATCTGCAAAAATCCCCGCACCGAGGTCATGGGATTGCGTATTTCATGGCCAATGGAGGCAGCCATTTCCCCGACCAGGGCCAGACGGTCCATGCGTGCTAATTGCTTTTCGGTTTGTTTGCAGGCGGTATTGTCGAGAATTGTGCTCAGGATACAAGGTTGGTCATCTATATTGATCAGGGCGGCGTTCATAATGCCGCTTCTGATAGCACCGTCGGCACTGTGATAAGTGCAGGGCAAATTGTTTAGCGTACGCTTGCACTTTAAGGGGGCTATTTGGCGTTGCCTTTCCTCATTATCAGCCCATAACTTGAGTTTGAAGATATCATACCCAATTACTACCTGCCGTAAATATCCGCTTTGTTTTTCGAAGGCCTGGTTTACATCCAGGATAACACCGTCTGCAAGTTGAGTAACAATCATCATCAAAGGACTGTAATGGAAAACCTTATATAAGCTTTCTTCAGAAGTGCGCAATTCTTTTTCAATCTGCTTTTGGTCGCTGGTATCAACCACACAACACAGCAGAAAGGCTTCCTGTTCCAATTCAATTTTACGCCCGGAGACCAAACAGGCGCCTGGTCCCCCCCCTGGCTTGTGGTACTCGAGTTCTATTTTGCCAATTTGGCCTGGTTGGGCCATGAACTCAAAAAACCTCTTGCCGCTTTCATCCAGCTTCCAAAATTCCATTTTATAAAAATCAAGGCCACAGAGTTCATCGCGAGTATATCCGAACAGTCCTTCAAAGCTGTGATTCACATCCAGGATAAGATGGTTTTCAAGCGAAATCAAAGCCATCGCTATCGGGTTCATTTTATAAATATGGTAAAACTTTGCCTCTCTTAGCGCTGCGCTATCCATAAAAATCCTCTCTGCCAGGTTGATAAAAATATTCGATACCATTTATCGGCCATCGTATAATGTTGTCCCCGAAGTCCCAAACCGATCAAAATCCGTTCTAAATAAGCAGATAAAGAAAAGTCCTCCTTCCAAAAAGGTTATTAATCTCCACTCCATCCACTTGCTATACATTTAGCCATAAACTGGATATAAAATACAAGCGTCCACTTGTACCAAATTGTTATAAAATAAGCATAAAAATAGGACCACCGTAAGGGGGGCCAGCTTCTTTTGTGGACAATTATTTTTAGTTTATATATTTGCGGGAGGGAAATAAAGACTCCAAATCATTCAAGGGCACATGAACCATGTTCTCCTGCCCGATGATTGCCAGGATCACCATTTCCTCCCCGGTATATTCCTCGCTGTAAACACCCAATACACAAACTGTCATAACCACCCCATCAAGATAAACAGTAAACAGGTCTCCCTTATTCACGATTTCCACCCCACAGTAAGCCGTCCACCATGACCTGGCGCAGTCGGGAACGGTATTCCAGAGGATGACCGTCAAACAAGGCTAGATCAGCCCGTTTGCCGACACTGATGGAGCCCAAATAATCAGCAACCCCCAAAATAGTGGCAGCATTAATGGTAACCGCCTCCAGTGCCTGCTCTTCTCCCAATCCTTCCCGTGCTGCCAGGGCTGCGCAAACCCGGAGTTGTTCAATGGGCACCACCGGGTGGTCTGTGACCAAGCAGAATTGAACCCCCAGTTCAGCCAGTTTGGCGGCATTTTTAAAAGAGACTGCCTTCAACTCCACCTTGGCACGGTTCACTAAAAGGGGTCCCAGACAAACGGGCACCTGCCGCCGCCTTAATTCTTCTGCCACCAGGAAGGCTTCGGTTCCATGCTGCAAAATGAGATTAAAATCAAATTCATCTTTGATGCGCAAAGCGGTTAGAATATCATCCGCCCGGTGTACATGCAACAGCAAAGGCTGTTCTTTTTTCAACACCTGCATCACGGGCTCCCACTTAAAACGCTCGCTTAAGCTAAGCTTCTTATTGTTCATAGCCTGAGAAGCAGTATATAGAGCCTCACGGAGGAGACTGGCGCTGGCCATCCGGGTGACCGGAGATTTCTTGCGTTCACCATAGACCCGCTTGGGGTTTTCCCCCAGAGCAGCCTTGACTCCCCATGGATTCCTGTCAATCATTTGCATGGCCTCCAACGCATAATGCTTGATCAAAGCCGCCTGCCCGCCGATAATATTGGCGCTTCCCGGCATGCATAACGATCTGGTTACACCACCCCGCAGCGCATCGCAAAAGCCCAAATCATAGAAATTTATCCCATCCGCGGCCATCAATTGCGGGGTGAGGGGTTCATTGATCTCATTGACATCATCGCCCTCAACGCGGTATATTTCTTCTTCCAGGCCCAGATGAGTATGAGCGTCAATAAAACCCGGGGTGATATAGCAACCGGTGGCATCAATGATCTGGCACCCGTGGGGAATTTCGATATCACTGCCCACGCTGCGGATAATCGGACCCTCCACCAGAATAATGCCATGAGGGATAGTCTTCTGCCCCTCCATGGTCAAAATGGTGCCGCCTTTGAACGCTATCATGAAAAAACTCCTTTCCCTTCACCATATAATATGTGCGCCCCAACCGGTCGGTTCGCTTTAAAAGCTAGCATAATCTGCCTCTCAGCAAGTCATTTGATGCGTGCTCCGGGAAACGGAGCTTATTACAGTCGGGCTGATTCTATAAAGGCCTCGAACAGGGCTGCCGAACAGGGGTCTCTCAAATCCTCAGGATGCCACTGCACCCCCACAGCAAATCCGCCTTCCGCTTCAATGGCCTCAATAATACCATCAGGACTTAAGGCTGAAATAATAAATCCAGCGGCGACACGTCGCACAGCCTGGTGATGAAAGCTGTTCACCCTGATTTGGGAAGCCTGCACAATAGCTCCCAACCTGCTTTCCTTCTCAATAACTATATCATGAAAAGTATGACTGCGCGGGGCATCTTGTTGATGGCTCATTCCGGTCTGCAGGTCCTGATAAAGGCTGCCCCCGGCGGCTACATTTAAGACCTGTATGCCGCGGCAAATGCCCAATAATGGTTTTTTAGCCGCCAGGGCCATGCGCGTAAGGGCTGTTTCAAAATAATCCCTGACCGGGCTGATATTTGCCAAGGCTGGTGATGGCAATTCACCCCAGTAGCAGGGATCCAAATCACCGCCGCCGGATAGTAAAAAACCCTGACAGATCTTGTTGCAGGCTGCCACCAGGTCTATCTCCAACCTTGGTGCCAACACAACTGGAATTCCCCCTGCCGCCGCTATCGCATCCAGGTATTCCTGACGCAGCCTCAATTGGCCGCACTCCTCCGCAATACTGCAGGTAATCCCAATCACTGGTTTCAAATCTCAATCCCTCCCCAACCTTTCAACCCTAAAGCCGGTTTTTACAGGATATGCAGACGCAAAGAAAAAAAGCAGATCCTAAAAGAACCTGCTTTCAGTAAATGTTACCTTTTACGATGCCATCAGGATATTTACAACCCCATTATATGTACTCAGATTTCGCTTAAACCGATGCTCACCCCCAGGGCTTGATTGACCTTGCTCATCATGTCTTCACTGAGGACTGAAATCCGCTGCTTTAAGCGGGTTTTGTCGATGGTCCTGATCTGTTCGGCCAATATCACCGAATCCCTTTCCAAACCGTATTGTTCTCCCAACAGTTCGACATGGGTGGGAAGCTTGGCTTTATTAATCTGCGAAGTGATCGCCAGGACAATTGTGGTGGGACTATATTGGTTTCCGATATCATTTTGCACCACCAGAACAGGCCTAATGCCACCTTGTTCCGAGCCGACCACCGGGTTCAGTTGAGCGTAATAGATTTCGCCCCTTTTTATCATGGAAGCCTTCACTCCAATAAATTTTCTATGCATTTTACCAGGGCTTCTTCTTCTCCTATATTTTCACACGCAATGCGCAGATTTATCTCTGCCATTTCCAGGTAACCCTTTTTCATCTGTTCGCGAAACAGGAGGCGCCTGCGTTCCCCCAGGTAAAAACGAATCGCCTCCCGCACTATTTCGCTGCGATTCTTGCTCTCACTCATGGTTACAGTGTCCATTTCAAAGAGTAAAGCCTCGGGGACGGTTATAATAATCCTTTTTGAGGCGGGCATACAAACACCTCCGGCGATAGTCTATCCCGATATTCATATTATAGTTGCAGGCTTGACTCTCCCGCAAATCCAATAATTACATTTGCACCTTACGGCTGATAGCTGCGGGGTACGCGTGCGGTAATTGTGGTGACGATTTCGTAGTTGATGGTTCCGATCATTTGGGCCAGATCATCAGCAGTAATGCCTTCCTCGGGTTTGCCAAACAAGATGACCTCATCCCCCACCTGCAGGTCGGCTTTCTCAGGTAAGGCAAACATGCATTGGTCCATACATACGGTGCCGATTAGGGGGGCTTTAATACCCTTTATTATGGCATAGGCACGATTTGACAGCAAGCGGCTGTATCCATCTCCGTAACCAATAGGCACCGTTGCCACGCAGGTATCTTCAGGGCAGCGATAGGTGCGGCCATAGCTGACCGACTCCCCCTGGGCCATGGTCTTAATAAAACTGATCCTGCTTTTTAAGGTCATGGCCGGTATGATATCCAGATTTAAGCCTTTCATTGAATCCGAGGGGTACAGCCCATACATCATAATGCCCGTCCGCACCATATCGAAATGTGCCTCCGGGAAGCATACAATGGCCGCATCATTGGCACAGTGTTTGAGCGGTATATAGAGGCCTCTTAACTCAAGGTCAGCGGCAAAACACCGAAAACGCTCAATCTGAAGCCGGGTAAATTCTTCAACCGGGCTGTCGGCCTCTGCAAAATGGGTCATCAAACCTTCCACATTGATACCGGGAAGAGCGGCCACCTCAATAACACTTTGCAAACCTTCTGCATTATCAGCGAACCCCAAGCGTCCCATGCCGGTATCAACCTTAATATGAACCACCGCCTCTGCCGAGAGCCTTTGAGCGGCTTGTGATAAGGCCCGGGCATAATCTGTTTCGTAGACCACGGTGCGGATTTTATTCTTGATCACCTGCTCAGCACATTCCCGGGGAACATAGCCCAGGACCAATATGGGAAGCGTTATGCCGACTTCCACCAGCGGCATGGCTTCTTCAAGGGTGGCAACACCCAGAAAATCCGCGCCCAGCTTCACACCAAGCCGCGCAACCTCCATTACCCCGTGCCCATAAGCATTGGCCTTAATTACTGCCATCACCCTGGTTTGGGGCGTCAGGCAGCTTCTAATGGCAGTCAGGTTGTGTTCAATCGCTCCAAGGTCAATCTCTGCCCAGCTTCGCCTTTTATTATCCATCACTTTTAACCACGGCTTTCAAGATGTCGTTGCGGGTGATAATTCCAACCAATTTTTTGTGGCGCACTACCGGAACCCGATTAATCCTTTTATTTTGCATTGTCTCCACAACCTCACTCACCGGGGTATCCTCCTCCACCGTAACCACCCGGGTGGTCATAGCATCTTCGACCTTTGTAGCGGTGTATTTCTTGACTTCATTATTAAATCTTATGGGGTTTTCCAAAAAGATAATACTATCAAATAAGGTTACATAAAATGGTAAGCGGAGTTCCTTGGCTCTAATCATTAAATCCTTTTCCGTAATAATACCGATGACATGTTCATCTGCATCTACCACCGGAATACCGCTTATTTTATGATCCAGCATGAGGTGGGTTATCTTCTCTACCCTGTCATTGGGCCTGGCCGTATAGACCTCCCGGGTCATAATATCTCTGGCTAACATAGTTGTTCCTCCTCTAAAAGCTGCCGTTCATTTCATTTGAAATATTATATATTAGCTATACTGGGTCAGCCGCCGCTAACTTACATAGTACTGGTCTCAAATTCACGTAATATGTCAGGCAAGGCTGCAATCAGATCTCCGGCCAGCAAGCCGCGCTGCCCTTTTTGAGCAGCCGCCCGATCCCCGGCCAACCCATGCAGATATACACCGGCAACGGCAGCCTGGGTCGCTTTCAACCCCTGCGCAATCAATCCGGTGATGATGCCGCATAATACATCCCCACTCCCGGCGGTAGCCATGCCGGGGTTGCCGGTAATATTGATATAAACATTGCCAAAGGGGTCGGCTACCACGGTTTTGTTTCCTTTAAGAACCAGGGTTACTCCCCACTGGCGGGCATAATGCCGTGCCACTTCCAAACGGTTGGCCTGGATTTCAGCGATGCTTTTCCCGGTCAGACGTGACATTTCTCCAGGGTGGGGCGTGAGCACAATGGGAACCTGACGCCCTATAAATATATCCGTATTGCCAGCCAGGGCATTTAAGCCATCAGCATCAATAACCAGTGGTATACCGGCCCGGGTTAAAATATGCCCCAGTACTGCCGCCGCTTCAGGATGGTCTGACAGACCAGGTCCAATGGCTGCCACCGATACCGTACCCATCAGATTATCGATTACCGCCAGGGCTTCCAGGCCGATTACGGCTTCGCCCGCTTCCGGGAGCGGGGTAATCATTACCTCAGTTAATACACCATCAACAACCCCTACCAGTGACCCAGGCAAGGCGGCGGTGACCAGTCCAGCCCCGCTGCGCAAGGCGGCATAAGCAGCCATGGCCACCGCCCCGGTCAGGCCTACTGAACCACCCATTACCAGGGCATGGCCAAAGCTGCCTTTGTGCGATTCAGCCGGGCGCGCTTTGATCAAGGGACGAACCATGTCAGCCGTAATCAGGTTGTTTTTTAATTTATTGTCTACCAGCAGGGCTCGTGGTATGGAAATATCAGCAACGCTCAAAGTCCCTGCATAATCCTTGCCGGGTTCCAGAACAAGTCCTATCTTGGGAAGACCGAAGCAAACCGTATAGGCAGCCTTAATGGCTATACCATGGACCCTGCCGGTATCCGCTTCCACCCCGGAAGGGATATCAACCGCCACCACGGGACTTTTGCTCCAGTTGATCATCTCAGCGATACGAGCCTCATAGGCGCTCAAGCTGCCCCTGAACCCGTTGCCATAGAGGGCATCCACAATTAAATCACTGTTTAGCAAACAGATCATTAAGCCGTCCAGGTCGGACTCATCCTCCAAGGCGTATAGCTGCCCGCCCATGCGCTGCAAAATGTTATAGTTGGTTTGTGCATCAGAGGGTAATTGATCCGCTTGGGCAAGTAAAAAGACAAAGACCTGTGCACCGGCATTCATCAAATGCCGGGCGATCACCAGTCCATCCCCACCATTGTTGCCTCTCCCCGCCAGTACCAGAACTGTTTTGCCGGTGGTGATTTCCAGCAGTTCTTCAATCACCTCTACGGTTCGGATACCGGCATTTTCCATCAGCACCAGGCCTGATATACCATACTCATGAATAGCCTGATGATCAATCTGTTTCATTTCTTGAGAATTGACCAGTTTCATATTATTATCCTTTCACTGTCACTACGGCAGCAACAGCCTGTTGAGCTGAATGAGAAAGGCTTATACTGGGATGGGCCAGTCTTTCAGCCCGCTGCGTAAGGCCGGCCTGACCATGCAATCGCAGAACCGGCCTGCCCCCCGTGCTCACACATACCTCTATATCCTGCCATCTACAACGTGCCAGGGCCGGATGGAGTTTGCGCACTGCTTCTTTGGCAGCAAAACGGACCGCTAATGAAGGATACGGATTTTTCTTGTTTAAGCAATAATCCAGCTCTGCCCCGGTGTAAATCCGCCTCAAGAATCGGGGTGTGCGGCACACCACTTTTTTTACCCTCTCAATATCAATTATATCTATCCCTATTAACAATATGTAGCCCCCTTTCTCCTCATTTGCATCCCTTACTGAGAAAAATTTTGGCTTGTGCCCAGTCTTTGACGCAGACAAAGCCTTAATTTTTCTTATACTATCAACATTAAAATTTTTATACCTTCTGATAGTGCAAGAAAGCCCTGACATCCTTGCGGATCCCAGGGCTCGGTATTGGTCATTCACCTTTACTTCACGGCGAAATCATGCAGTTCCGTCCTTTCGCCCTCATTTAATATTTTATCCATATCCAGCAAAATTAACAGCCTATTGTCTACTTTACCCACGCCAGTTATATAATCGGAGGCGATTCCGCCAATCACCGCCGGAGGCGGTTCGATGCTGTCCACAGGCAGACGCATCACCTCACTGACCTCGTCAACAATTATACCTACTGTCTTGCCGTCAACTTCAACCACCACACTGCGGGTTTCCGGGGTCACTTCGGAATAGCCCATATTGAAGCGCTTCTTCAGGTCAATGATGGGAATAACTTTGCCGCGCAGGTTAATAATGCCTTCAATAAAATCTGGCGTTTGCGGAAGCTTGGTAGGGGTCGCCATGGGAATAATCTCTTGTACAGTGGTAATAGCCACACCATATTCACAAACTGCTTCCTGCTGTTTGAGTTTAAACACCACTAATTGAATTTCATCAGCCATGTTTGTCTCCTCCATTTTATCAAATAATAACGCTCCAGGTTCTGCAACACCAAAGAAAATCTATAGTATTCTATTCGTAAAGAATGGTAAAAAGTTTTAATGGTTATGTAAAGTCAGGACTTTATTCCCAATGATATACACTGCGACGCGCAAGCCTTAAATTTCAGAATGCAGGTGTCATTTCAAGCAGCTGAATGTCTATTTTTTCCTGATATTTATATTTTCTTGTGCATTTCATGCCTGAATAGCGGTCGTTCATGCCCGAATTGCAGCAATTCATGCCCGCCAACGGCAGGATCCATCTCCTTAAAGCCACTAAGTTAGGGATTTGAAGCAGGATAATGTTACTTCTTGTGGTAATTTGATTATATATTGGTTTTTGTACTAATCTATTGAAAGAAGGGTTGTAATGCTTTCCATTAGCTGGTACTTGATATTTACGATAGGGATACCCGAGTCTTTATTGATGGTGTTGATGGGCTTTCAACTATATAACCTGGAGGTGCGCTTTCGGGATGCGTTGGCCATAGCTACTATCAGTGCAGCACTATCATATTTGGTTAGGGAACTCCCCATTGTGTTTGGGTTGCATTCTCTAATCGGTATCGCGGTTTTGGTGCTGTTGTGCTGGTTGTTTACCAGATATCCTGTTTATAAGGTATTGTGGTCGGTCTTGACCGGCTTTGCGGTTATAGCAATTGCCCAAACCATACTTATCCCCATGTGTTTATGGCTTACTAATTTTGACTACGAGTTGGTAAAGATGAACCCAGGGGTAGATTCTCTGTTCTTCTTGGTTCAAGTAATTATTGTCGGTATGACCTATATCCAATTTAAGCAACAAGGGATATTCATTTTTGATCTATCAACCGGTGCTGGTAATGAATAATGTTTAACAAGATTAAACCGGTTCTGGCTATATCAACAATTTTACTGGAAACAGTATTCATTGCCATAATCATCCTGGCAATTGTGTATATGCCAGACATAGAGCAATTGAAAACTATCCTTCCCTTTGCCAATTTGGTCATTTTGTTGCTCAGTGGATTTGCTGTGGTATCTATAAGACAGATTGACGAATACAGCCGCAAGGTCATTGAAGGACAATTGTTAAAAGAGCACCTTAATAATATCGAAGACCTGGTAAACAGCCTCAATAGTCAGCGACACGAACATACACGGCACATTCAGACTGTTCAGGCCATGTTATACCTGGATGAAGTGGAGCAGGCTCGCAACTATTTGGAAGGTGTGGCCGAGGAATATTGGGAGATTCAGGATCTTGTTTATGTGGGCAATCCGGCTTTAACAGCATTGGTTAATTCAAAGCGAAAGCTGGCTGAAACCAAACACATTAGTTTCGATTTTGCGGTTAAATGCGATATTAACCGGCTCGGGATCCCTCCCTGGGATATGTGTAGTATTATCGGTAATCTTATTGATAATGCCCTTGAGGCCGCGATCCAGGACCTGCAACAGCGTCGAGTCAGTTTGGAAATAAAATATGAAGATTCCCAGTATAGCATTTTTGTTTATAACAGTGGTCCCAAAATATCCAAACAGCAAGCGGAACTATTGTTCGAACCAGGATTTTCTACCAGCAGATCTGATGCCAGAGGCTTCGGTCTTTGTATCGTAAAGAGGTTAGTGGACAAGTATGGTGGCAACATCAAAGTAATAACCCAGCCAAGAACCACGTTTATTGTGAATTTGCCCGATCAGAGGAGGCCCAATGATCAAAACTCTTTCTATGAGAATAGCATCGAATCTGGGGTTTCAACTACGCAGTAGCGAAGCGGAAGTGGAAGTGTATGCTTATGGTTTGGAATCATTCTTTAATAATTTCTTTGCCGTATTACTGCTCTTTCTTATAGCTTGGGGTTTACAAATCATCGTACCCACCTTGCTTGTGCTTACAGCCTTTGGACTGGTCCGCGTACCCGGGGGCGGCGCTCATTTAGAGACCTATCCCCGTTGTCTTATATCCAGCCTATTGGCTATGCTTATCCTGGCCATACTGAGCACAATGTTTCAGTCCGTAGAGACATGGACATTGCTTTTGGGTGTAGTTATCCTAGCAGGTGGTTTTGTTGTGGTATGTGCATGGGTGCCTGCTGGAACAGAAAAGAAAATGATTACCGATCCAGCACAGGTTAAACAGCAAAAGTATATTACCTCCGCCACCCTCCTTACTGCCATACTAACAGCAAGCTGGTGCATATATCGAGGTTTCCCGTCTCAAGCGGCAGCTATTATTATGGGTAGCATGTGGGGTTTATTTATTATTACCCCATTAGGATACCAGGTTTTTCATATCCTTGATCAGGGATTAGATTATTTATTGAGGAGGTGAAGAAGGTGAAAAAGAAACTGATGGCTAAAGCCTATACCAGTCTGGCATCTTTTGCGTTGCTCATCGCTGTTTTCAGCGCCATTAAACCCATGTGCTGGTTATTATCTTATGAAGCTGACATTCCACAGAGTTTAAAATAATAGGAAAAGTGATTATGTTTAAAGTATTGGTTTTAGAAGATGAGAGTTATACCCTGCGCTTTCTCGAGAAGCTAATATCGGAGCACCCCAAGGTTGAACTGGTGTTGGGAACTTCAAGCAGTCAGGACGCAGTTCGTTTAGCCGGCGAAATGGCCCCAGACCTGGCCTTTCTTGATATTGAACTGGCTCCTGAAGATCACTTGAACGGTATCGATGTCGCCCGGGCCATCAATACCGTTAGTCCGCGCACTGAATTCATCTTTGTGACCGGTTATGCCAAATATGCGGTCGATTCATTTGCGGTGCACCCTTATGACTACCTGTTGAAACCCATCAAGCGCGATAAATTGATGCAGGCTATCTCTGGGTTGGATGCTGATCGCCAGGATATGAATCTGCAGAAGGGCCCCAACAACCGACTGGTTATAAAGTCCCAGGACAGTATTATTTTTATAAATATCGATGACATCTTTTTTATTGAAAAACAGGGCAAAAAGGCTTTTATCCATTCGGTCGGCGGGATAAATGAGAGCAACTGTATTTTCAATGAACTGGAATCATTGCTGGGGTCGCAGTTCTTGCGGGTTCATAAATCATATGTGGTCAATATGGATAAGGTGAGTCAGATAAAAGATGCCGGCAATCAGTCCTATGCCATCCATTTTGAAGGTTATAACGGGGTCGCCATCATGAGTCGCAATCGCTTTCGTGTGCATATTGATCGGTTTACACCTTCATTTTAAATATCAACATACACTTAAAAGGCTATTAATCGTTGGGCCTCGGCTATTTTTTCAGTAATAGCAAACATAGTGCAGTCTGAACCGACGCGGAGCTTGTCCAACAGATTATAATAGCTCAAGCAGGTGTGGCTGGAGACAATCCCGATGCCACGCTCTTCCATATGCTGCAAATGGGCCAATACTTCTGAACCCTCTGTAGTCAAAAATACCCCACTGTTAATAAAAATCACCGTTTTCAGGAAACCTTCCAATTGCATCAATGAATAAATAAAACTGCTCATCAACTGACTGCCTAAATGGTCTTCACCTCGCCCCAGGGAGGTGCTGCTGATAATCAAAACGGTTTGTCCATTTTCAGCCGACGCCAACTGCAATTCGTCAGCCATTTCACCCTTCTGAATATTTATATGATATTGGCCATATTGTTCTTTTACAGTAGTACTGCAGGGCAGGTTTTTGATACCCCGGGTAATTTCCTGTATGGCTGCCATACTATCTACAATTGCCAGTACTTCTGAACAATGCTGATCCAACAAAGCCTCCCTGGTAAGAAGCCATGGACCAGGAGATGATATTCCGCGGGCATCTACCGTTTTTCTCACAGCCTTCACTCCTTCGGCGCTTTTTCATTATTGTAGCATACCACTGTTGGCGCTCAACCACAGCTTGTCATCGTTTCAAGATTATTTTATTAATCCCATCAGCCGGTAAGTGGCTTCATCCATTTCTCCGCTTGGCTTTAAACCGTGCCAGGCTTGATAATATTTAACAGCCAGAACAGTAGCATTGCCATAACGCCCATCAGCATTATCAAATTCAACCCCCAACTGTTTGATGCGAGCCTGCACATAAACCACTGCTTGCCCCGTGGAGCCTTTTTTCATTTTGATGGGCTTCATCTCCTGGGGAACCATGCTGCCGTCTTTAACGATTTTAACCCGGCAGCCATTGGGGACCAGCGGATACAGCTTTTCGACATCACGATTGAACATGCGGATGCAGCCATGAGAGGCATAAGTACCAATTGATCCAGGTTTATTGGTGCCGTGTATGCCAAAAATACCCCAGGGAACATTAAGCCCCATCCACCGCGTGCCAAAGCCATCACCCCAATTGAGTGATTTCTGCACTACCCGCCACTCTCCCAGGGGTGTGGGAGTAGACGATTTGCCCACCGCCACAGGGTATTTACAGATCACTTCTTTATCATTATAAAGCACCAGAGTGCGGTTTTTTACATCAATGACAATGAGCATCCTATCCCTTGCGGCCGGGGCAGTAGTTATGCAGGAGGCATCAGGCTCTTGCGGCATTAATTGCAGCCAGTCATCCTTATTTACTATGCCATCATCTACCATACCATGTGCCAGTTGAAATAGTTTGACCGTGTAGGCGGTAATGGCATCATAAACCCCGCTTGGCTCAATGTCATAACCAATCTCCTTTAAGCGCGCCTGAATCATCCACACCGCCTGGCCTTGAAGATTTGGTTCGGTTAAATACAGAGCAGGAAAGTCAGTTCGATCCACAATAACAGTGCCGGGCGGCGGAGTTGTTGCAACATTTGCAGCAGGCGTTGGAGACGCTGTTTGACCGATGGCCAAAGCCATTACAAACAGCAGCATGACGTTCATCATCCTATTACGCAAGGCAGATACCTCCAATCATGTTTTAGGATTTGCTACAAAAAAACCAGGGTAATATCCCTGGTTAGACTGCTCCCTGTATCAATATGTGCTCTATGATACTCCAAATATGCCTGGAAAATACAAGTTAATGCCCGGCTACAGATAACTTTGTCCATATTTTTCAGCATGAACAAATTCGTGCAATTCCTTGCGCGAAGAAGGTCTGGCCTCCTGGGCGGCATATCCGAGCGGAATAATTACGACAGACTCAATCCCTTCCGGTAAGCCCAATAAGCGATCTACCTCCTGATGCTCAAAACGACCGATATAAACGGTCCCCAATCCTCTATTGTGCGCCGCCAGGCAAAAATTCTGACAGGCCAGGGCGCAATCAAACATAGACCAATCTCCCTTAACGGTTGAATAAACACCGTTTTTAGCCCCAGACACCCCGCGGCGCGAGCAGAATACCATTGCCATCGGGGCCTCGATAACTCCCTTAGAGGCGGGATTATTGCCTACAAACTTGGCCAACTGCTGGCGGCTTACGGGATCTTTGACCACCACCACTTCCCAGGTCTGAGTATTGGCCCAGGAAGGTGCCCAGCGCACCGCTTCCAGAAGTTCCAGCACCAGCTCTTCGGGCACCTTCCGGGCTGTAAAGCGCCTAATGCTCCTGCGTGTTAAAATACATTCCATGGTATCCATCTTGTCAACCTCCATTCTCCTCACTTGCCCCCATGCCCGCACTCAGCGTGGATGATCAACTATGAACCCCTTGCAGGAACCAGGATGAATATCGGGCCATGTGGATCAGTAGGATGCTCCTGTCATTGCTATGAAATTCCCTGTTTTTGTCATGCCTTAAGGGCAGCGCCCGAAGGATCTTGCGGGAAGCAAATAACCTCCGGGGGAAGATCCTTCGCTCCGCTCAGGATGACACCAGAGGGCAACGCCCGAAGGATTGTATATCAGGAGCAACGTTTTCATTTATCGTGGGTAACACATGGGAATTCTGGGCGCAGCCTTTTGTCATTCTGAGCGCAGCCTTCTGTCATTCTGAGCGCAGCCTTCTGTCATTCTGAGCGCAGCCTTCTGTCATTCTGGGCGCAGCCTTCTGTCATTCTGAGCGCAGCCTTCTGTCATTCTGAGCGCAGCCTTCTGTCATTCTGGGCGCAGCCTTCTGTCATTCTGAGCGCAGCCTTCTGTCATTCTGGGCGCAGCCTTCTGTCATTCTGAGCGCAGCCTTCTGTCATTCTGAGCGCAGCCTTCTGTCATTCTGGGCGCAGCCTTCTGTCATTCTGAGCGCAGCCTTCTGTCATTCTGAACGCAACCTTCTGTCATTCTGAGCGCAGCCTTCTGTCATTCTGAGCGCAGCGAAGAATCTTGCGGGAAGCAAATAACCTCCGGGGGAAGATCCTTCGCTTCGCTCAGGATGACAACAGTAGGCTGCCGCCATTCTGGGCCTCTGCTTAAATTCACCTTACTCATTAATTCTCCTTATGCAGCCGTATCCCCTTTTGTAATTGGGCTGATAGGACACCAGGCGTTCATATAATTGCACCGCTTCAATAACCGGTTCTTGACAGGAAAACCCTGAGCAGATATAGGCGGTGGCCTGTTCATCAACCTTCTTCATCTCCTCACTAAAAGAGATCAAATCATGTAGATTATTTTCAGAATCTTGCTTTAATACCAGGATGGTGTCAGGCGAAAATAGCTGATTCATAACCGCAATCATATCGCGGGCGCCCTGCTCTTCGGCCTCACCCACGATCACCACCTCCTGGCTTAAGAACTGGGTTGGCATAGCGGCCAGCAAGAAGTAGGTATGGGCCCAGGGATGCTGGCTTACCGGAGCAGAAAACACCTGCATCATCTTTTCGGCCTGTTGGCTGATTTGCCTGTCAGCGGTCAATCGGGAAATCCATATCAGGTTGCGGGCGGCCAGCGAATTGGGAGAAGGAATAGCTCCGTCATAGACTTCTTTGGGATTGATCAATAATTCCTCACTGTCCTTGCCATAGTAATACAACCCACCCTCCAATTCATCCCAGAACAGGTCCATCATCTCGCGGTTGACCTGTAAGGCTTTTTGTAGATGCCAACTATCCAAAGTGCTGCGATACATCTCCAAAAGTCCCCACCCATAAGCGGCATAGTCCGCTGCAAAGGCGGGATTTACCGCCTCTGCCTGGCGGTATCTGCGCAGATAGCGTCCCTTACGGCGCATATGGGTTTCGATAAAATCCAGAGCGGCCTGGGCCTTCTCCAGATAGAGCGGTTCATTTAATATCCGCCCTCCCAAAGCCAGGGCGGCAATCATCAGTCCATTCCAGGACAATAAAATCTTATCATCTTTGAAAGGTGCGGTCCGCTTGAGGCGGTGCTCATACAGCCTTTCGCGCAGGGGTTCCAGTTCTTGACGCTTCTCCTCGCTGAGATCCATCCCCACCAGATTGGGGATGCTCTGGCCTGTAAAGTTTCCGCCGGGAGTGATGTCATAATAACTGCAAAACTCCATGCCTTTTAACTCACCCAAAACCTCCAGTACTTCCGCTACTGTCCAGACATAAAACTTGCCCTCCTCACCCTCCAAGTCAGCATCCTCAGCGGAGAAAAATCCACCGTTTGAAAAAGTCATGTCCCGCAGTACATAGGTAAAGACCTCCCTGGCTACGCGGGCGTAAAGCTGATTCCCGGTGGCCTGATAGGTTTCTGAAAGTGCCACTGCCAGCAGGGCATTATCGTAGAGCATCTTCTCAAAGTGGGGTATAAGCCAGGCCCGGTCAGTGGAGTAACGGGAAAAGCCAAAACCGATATGGTCATAGATACCTCCCCGATACATGGATTGCAGGGTCTGCTCCACCATCTCCAAAGCCAGTGGTTCACGGGTATAATACCAATAGCGCAGTAAAAAATAGAGCTGATGGGGAGTGGGGAATTTGGGTGCATTGCCAAAGCCGCCGTAATTGGGATCATAGATATGGGAGAAATACTGAAAAGCCTTGTCAAAGACATCTCGCTTGATTTCGCCCGGAGTGGCGGACAGCTGTGTGGTTTGCTTCAGCCAGGCCTGCACCCCATCTCCGGCATTATGGCAGGCATTAGGATCGGTTTTCCATATCTTGGCCAACTGGGGCAGAAGATCCATTAACCCGGTAAGGCCGCTGCGATTGTGTTTGGGGATATAAGTGCCGGCAAAAAAAGGTTTCTTATCCGGGGTCATAACGATAGTTAAAGGCCACCCGCCGTGACCGGTCATACCCTGACAGACATTCATATATACGGTGTCAATATCAGGGCGCTCTTCACGGTCCACCTTGATGGCAATAAAATCCTGGTTAAGGAGTTGGGCTACCTCCTGGTCTTCAAATGATTCACGCTCCATAACATGGCACCAGTGACAGGTGGAATAGCCGATACTTAAGAAAATAGGTTTATCTTCCTTTTTGGCCGCGCTGAACGCTTCTTCGCTTCAGGGGTACCAATCCACCGGGTTATGCGCATGCTGTAACAGGTAGGGGCTTTTTTCGTTTATCAGCCGGTTGGTAAATCTAGGTTCGGACATTACTTACACCCCATTTTATATTGATATAGCTAGTTTAGGCGTTTTAATGGGGATTATGCATATGGCATGGCTTTGTATTCTATAGACTACGGGGCATTCCTGTCTAAAGGAAAAAGTACAGCATTACGGCAAATATTAATACAGTATCTGTCTCACCACCTTCAGGGCATAAAAAAATCACCCGTTATGAGTGCTTTTAGCCGTAATCTATTACCGAAGTGTTCTTAGCTGTGATCTATTATCCAGCCCAACAAATCTCTATTATTTACTGACCCATCTGCTAAGCCCAAGCCAAGTTTAATTAACTCACCATCCGTAAATTTAATCTCAATGCCATTAATCTCAAGGAATACGAGCATGGCTAATGTTCCAATTCGCTTATTCCCGTCTATAAAGGGATGATTGTTTACGAGGAAAAAGCCTAACTTGGCTGCATTAGCTTGAATAGTCTTGTATACATCTTCCCCATCAAATGTCTGGAAGGGAGCATTTAAAGCAGAATCTAATAAACCTTCATTCCTGATGCCCTCACCCCCTCCTGTTTCTTGAATAAGCAGGTTATGCATCTTTATAACTTGGGCCTTGGTAAGTCTTTTCATTTCGACAAGGCCTGGAATGCTTTCATGTGCTTAGATAATAGCCTTTTAGCTACTTTATCTATTTCTTCATCGCCAACAGCCTCAAATTTCTCGATTTGGCTATATTCTATTAACACATAACGGGGTACATTGTTTTTCAAAATTACTGCAACTCCGTTTTCATCTACCAATCTTGCTACCTTTGAAAAATTTTGATTGGCCTCTGAAATAGATACTAAATTATTAATATCAATTTTCATAAAAATCCCTCCTTTCTACTTATATTATACCCGCATTTAGGATGAATTCAACCTAACTAATTATTAGCAGAAAGGATGTCCCGCAAGCTATAAAACGCTGTCGATATACACTTTTCGGTTAAGTAGTTTCAAAAAATTGATAATATCCATGGTGTCGATATCGTTTAAAGTCCAGCCCTGTTCCAATAGAGCCAGATATAACTGATAGGTAAAGTCCTGGGACTCCATAGCGTTCCCCTATTCTATAGACTACGGGGCAATCTTCATATTAATTTAAGGACATTCAGGGCCTTTACCTGCTTGGCCATCAAATCAAAATCATGATCATTGTGCAGGAGCAAAAGATTGTTTTCGATTGCGGTCAGTGCAATTAGAACATCTATTGTGCTGCGAGGTGTTATGCCCTTACAGCGCAGGTCAAAATATAGCCGCGCCGCTTTTTCATAGGTAGCGGTTTCTTCGGGTAAAAAATAGATGATTTGGGTGGAAAGATAATCGCGTAATTGTTCATATTCCTTTTCATTTTGTGCGCCTTGTAAAACTTCTTGAAAAGTATACGAGGAAAAACCGAAATCTATATTACGGGATAAAATTTCATCAAAGAGCTGAATTTTTTCATTGGTTTGGCCTTTAAGAAAATCGATAAGTACCGAAGTGTCAACCAGTATCATTTTCTTCCCTCCCGCATAGCCCGGTAGTCATAATTATCGGCAAACTGTATTTTGCCGCGTAATTCTTTCAAGTCTTTACGGGTACGGCGCTCCACGAACTCTATAATGGCTTTTTCCACAACTTCCTTCTTAGTTTTTAGACCGGATACCTCCATCGCCTTTTTCATCAGGGTATCGTCTATTACAATATTGGTGCGCATTAGTATACACCTCCCTATACACACAATAATATGCACTAATTGTTTAGTCAATTCAAATTTTCCTTAATAAATTACATAGTATACAGGGATATATAGCTTGCCGCATTAAAAACACTAACAGGGACTTAAAGCCTATTGCACAAATAATAAAGCGGGAAGACTAGTTTTCTTACCAGGTTCCCCGCTTTTTTAGCTATTCTCTGCATTACCTGTCGCTATCTATTGCGTTGCAAATATTTTTCCCTGGTTTACTCCCCATATTATTTAATTTCCAAATTGACTATATTATATATATAATCAGATGAGATACACCAGAATTTTGAAAATACGAAAAGTGTATGGCTCAGGTGTATAGTAACGTGGTACTTAATAATATGGGTGGTAGATTATGAAAGTCATTATTATGGGCGCCGGAAAAGTTGGGTTCAGCATGGCTCAATTGCTCTCCGCCGAGAATCACGATGTGGTAGTTATTGAGCAATCCCCGGAGCGGCAGCAAATCATAGAGAATTTACTGGATATCCAGGTTGTTTTAGGGAGCGGTTCATCAACGTCAGTATTGGAGTCCGCTGGAATCCGCAACTCCGATATGCTGCTGGCGGTTACCGAAATTGATGAGCTTAACATGATTGCCTGCTTGCTGGCTAAAAATTACGGGGTAAAGACGACCATAGCACGGGTGCGCAACCCTGAATATCTCGAAGTCACGGCTTTTTCCTTGCATGAGCTTGTGGGTATTGACCTGATAATAAATCCCGAGCGCGTTACCGCTCAGGAAATCGCCCAGATTGCCATGAATCCTGAAGCCATGAATGTAGACTACTATGCGGACGGCAAAGTAAAATTAATGGAACTGGAATTGACAGAAGAATCACCCCTGCGGGGAACGAAGCTCAAAGATCTTGACACTTCTATTCCGTACAACATTGTAGCTATCGCCCGCAAGCATAAAATGTTAGTGCCCAGCGGGGATGAGATCCTGCAGCCTGGGGATCATATCCATTTGATGTCTAAGAGCAGCGATATGTTAATGGTGGAAAAGCTGCTGGGTTTTTCTGCTCCGCGAGTGCAGCATGTTACTATCCTGGGCGGAGGCCGTACCGGCTACTACTTAGCGCAAATGCTGGAAAAATGCAAGCCTGCCATGAACATAAAAATCATTGAAAAGAATCTTGTCAGAGCCCGACAGATATCTGAAAAGCTCAATTCCAGCCTGGTTATCCACGGCGATGGCAGCGATTACAACCTGTTGGAAGAGGAGAACATTGCGGCTTCCGATATGTTTGTAGCCGTAACCGACGACGACAAGGTTAATCTGCTTTGTTCTCTCATAGCCCGCAACCTGGGCGTAAGAAAAACAGTATGCCAGATGAAGCGAACCGATGTAATGCCGCTGGCAGAACAACTGGAAATAGATACTATACTGAACCCGCGCCTGCTTACGGCCGGCGCCATCATTAAATACCTGCGGGTTGGTGATATCATCTCTGTTACTTTGATGGGGGATGAACGGGCGGAGATGTTGGAATTATTGGCTCAACCCGGCTCCTTTGCAGTTAATAAGGAGATCGGCAAGTTAAAGTTTCCCAAGGGCTCACTGATCGGCGCCATAGTCCGGGATGACCAGGTTGTCATTCCCGACGGCAGCTCCATCATTAAACCCTATGATCGTTTAATGGTGTTCTCCCTGCCGGCAAGCATCCATAAAATAGAACAGCTCTTCCACACTGGAGGCAACAAGTTTTGATTAGATGGCCGGTTATTTTAAGCAATTTGGGCCGAATCATATTGATCATTGGCTTCGCTATGTTTAGTTGCCTGGCCTGGGCAATTGGTTATCATGAAGATGTCACCACAGCCATTGCTCTGGCAGCTATCTTGACTATAGGCAGCGGTCTGCTGTTGACCTATTATTTTTCTTCTTCTGATGGTATCAGCTTCAAAGAGGGCTATCTGATGGTCAGCCTGGGCTGGGTGGTGGCCTCGGCCTTTGGCTCGCTGCCTTTTTTGTTCTCCGGCTACCTGCCTTCGTTTGCCGACGCCTGGTTTGAAACCGTTTCCGGTTTCACTACCACCGGTTCTACTGTAATCGCGGATGTAGAATCCTGGCCCAAGAGTCTGTTGTTCTGGCGCAGCCTCACCCACTGGTTGGGGGGCATGGGCATCATTGCCCTGTTTGTTGCCATTATCTCCAGCATAGGGGCACGCGCCAACCAGTTGTTCAAGGCTGAAGTGCCCGGCCCCATTTCGGACAAGATCAGCCCCCGTATTCGCGAAACCGCGCGGAAACTCTGGATAACTTATGTTTTGATAAGCGCGGTCTGTGCTATAACGCTTTTTATTCTGGGAATGGATCTCTTTGACGCCCTGTGCCATACCTTTGCCACCATGGCCACAGGTGGTTTTTCCACCAAGAATAACAGCATCGCTTTCTATACCAGCCCCTGGATACAATGGGCCATCATTTTTTTTATGTTTGTCTCTGGAACCAATTTTACCCTTCACTTCCTGGCCTTCAAGAAAGGCCGACCGGCGGTTTATTGGCGTGATCCCGAATTCAGGCTTTATGCGGGCATCACCGTGGCGGCCTCCTTTTTGGTTTTTCTCAGCTTGAGTTGGCAGGGAACCTTTATTGGGTGGGAAGAACGCATAAGGGCGGCCTGTTTTCAAGTTGTCTCGATTATTACCACTACCGGCTATGCTACCGCTGATTATAATTGCTGGCCCGCGTTGGCGTCAGGGGTGCTCTTCCTCATGATGTTTGTGGGCGGCAGTTCCGGGTCAACAGGAGGCAATATTAAACCGGGCCGGTATTTGATTATCGGACGTCGTACCATAATTGAATTGAAGAAGATGATTCATCCCAAGGCCATTCTTCCCCTGCGTTTTGGGGGGAAGATTATTAGCGATGATCTTTTGACCAATGTTTTACAATTCTTCTTTCTCTATGTTTTATTTTTAGCTTCAGGCACCTTGTTCATGTCCGCTCTGGGTCTGGACATCCTCAGCAGTCTGACTGCCGCCGCAACCTGTCTGGGGAACATTGGTCCCGGGTTCAATCTGGTTGGCCCCACTCAGAATTTTGCCTTCATGCCTGACAGCGGCAAATATGTTTTAACCCTTTTGATGTTGATCGGCCGTCTGGAAATATATCCTATTTTAGTATTGTTCTTGCCCGAATACTGGAAGGAATAACGCCTAAAAGGCAGGCTATGGGGTCACCCCCAATATCCTGCCCCAAGGATTATTCTGTTGGAAGGGCGCTGCCATCTTTTTTCTTAGCTATCGATACGGGTGCTGCAAACTGGGCCAGACCTGATTATACCAATAACATCTCACTATAGTGGCTTATTGCGAGTGCTTGCTGAGCTGGGACTCGATTACGGTAGTGCCATTCATAATGGTATCTTTGACCGGGCAGATTTTTACTGCCTGCTCCACCAACTTGCGCACCATATCAGGATTATCCGGAGAATCTACCACCACTTGATAACGAATCTCCTGAAATCCGGAGCGAATCCCGGTGCTCGAACTACTCATGCCCCGCGGGTCAAAATCCCCCTCGATATAAATCCTGATATCGTCAATCTGCATGCGGCGCTTTTGGGCCAGTTGGGCTAAAAAGACCATAATACATCCACCCAGGGACGACAAAAAGGTTTCCAGCGGTGAGGCCCCCCGGTCTTCACTCTGGCTCTGGGAACCCTTCCCCATTTCAACAACAGTATGTTCACCCACCCGGGCAATCGATTTGACCCCAATATGTGCCCAGTCGACAGTTAATTGAATAGTCTTGATCTTATCCTCCATATCCTCACTCCTTTAATAAACTAACGATTGCTTTTAATATCGCTTGTTTTCACAGTAATTCATTTTGTTAACGGACAGCCCATCTCGCCGCGTTGTAGGAATCCTCCTAAGTTATTATGGTAATAGTGCCCTATTCATCTAAGTTTGGCTAATTTTGACCCCTTACTTGAATATCTTTGGTTTAGATTATTCCATACGCCTGCGGCATAATATTGTCATTATCATAGAAATTTGACACATCTTGCTAATTTCCTTTAAACATGGTGTTTGTTTTAAACCGCCAGGGAAGGGAGATGAAAGACACTGTTTGAGTCTATAGCTATGAGTTAGACCGGGCTATGACATTAAGATCAACCCTTTGGCCTTCAACCATATAAATGACCATCTCACCCACATTGGTGGCATGATCGGCGATCCTTTCCAGGTGTCCGGCCGTGAGCAGCAAGGCGGTAGCCTGGGGAATGTGGGCTTGGTCGCGCATCATGTATCCCAGTAGTTCGGTAAACACTTCGTTGTATAGGTATTCTACCTCCTTTTCCATATCTACCAGGCTCATAGCCAGATCAGGATTGCCATTTATAAAGGCTTTCATAGCTGTATTTACCATGTCCTGTGCTATTCGGGCCATCTGAGGTATATCTATGAGCGGTTTCATATAGGGCTGTTCGTAAAGCTGAATGGCAATTTGGGCAATATCCTCAGAATGGTCCCCCATGCGTTCCAGGTCCACGATTATGCGCAAAGCCGTGCCGATGAAGCGCAAATCCTTGGCCAGCGGTTGTTTTAAAGCAATTAGGCAGAGGCATTTTTTTTCGATATCCAATTCCATCTGATCGATCATCTCGTCCCGGGAAATAACTTCCCAGGCTAATTCCAGATTTTTCTCGGTTAAGGCGCGGTTGGCCGATAGGATTTGCTCTTGCAGCAGGTATCCCATCTTCAATATATCTTCCTTCAATGACTGCAGTTGTTTTTCCAAAGAATCGATAGTCAAACTGAGTACCTCCTCCTTCATATATATGCAAAATCAATACTTCAGCCGAATCTACCGGTGATATAATCTTCTGTCTTTTTGTTCACCGGGTTGACAAATAACTCACGGGTGCGGTTGAATTCAATCAAAGCGCCGTTGAGGAAAAATCCGGTATAATCTGATACCCGAGCTGCTTGCTGCATATTGTGGGTCACGATTACAATAGTGTAGTTCTTTTTGAGTTCGGCAATCAATTCCTCAAGTTTGCCAGTTGATATGGGATCCAAGGCGGAGGCCGGTTCGTCCATGAGAATAACCTCGGGATCGACAGCCAATACCCGAGCAATCACCAGGCGCTGTTGTTGCCCTCCTGACATGCGGTTGGCTGGCGAATTCAAGCGGCTGCCCATTTCATCCCACAGATTGGCTGCCTTCAGGCTCTTTTCGACAATCTCATCCAAGTGGCTGCGGTTCCTGAGGCCGTGTATTCTCGGCCCATAAGCCACATTATCGTATATTGACATGGGAAATACGGAAGGTTTTTGAAAAACCATCCCTACTCGTTTCCTCAACTCTACTACATCGATCTCTTTAGTGTAGATAGGTGCTTCATCAAGGTAAACCTGACCTCTGATGGTAGTTCCTTCCACCAGATCATTCATGCGGTTTAGCGTGCGTAAAAATGTGGATTTACCGCAGCCACTGGGACCGATCAGGGCGGTGACACGGTTGGCCTCAATGTCCATATCTATGCCGTGCAGAGCCTGGTATTGCTGATAGAATACCTCCAGGCCATTAATTCTCATTTTCATTTTAGGCTCCATCATACTCCTCCTCTTTAGCGCACGGCCTGTGTAAATCTCTTTATGCTCAGATTAGCCAGATAGTTTATAATCACAATGAGAATAACCAGCAATAAGGCAGTTCCGAAAGCCCTTTCGGTAGAGATGCCCTCCATGGCCATCAGGTAAAGATGTACCGACATGGTACGGGCCGGATCACCGGGGCTTAACGGCATTCCCAAGGAACTGCCCGCGGTGAGAATAATTGCCGCAGTTTCTCCTACCGCTCTTCCGATGGATAAGATAATCCCGGTTACTATTCCTGGCAGCGCCGATGGCAAAACCACGCGGCTCACCGTCTGCCAACGACTGGCCCCCAGGGCCAGGCTGTTTTCTCGGTACTCATGGGCAACCGCCAGTATGGCTTCCTGAGCAGTCCGGGTGATCGTGGGCAGAATCATGATCGCCAGCGTCAGACTTCCTGACAGAATCGACCATCCCAGGTCCAGGAAAACCACAAAAAACACAAAGCCGAATAGGCCGAATACTATTGAAGGTATACCCGCCAGGGTCTCGGCGGTCAGGTTAATGAGCCCGGCAAAGCGGCTCTGACTATGAGCGTATTCCTGCAAATAGATTGCGCTGCCCACCCCCACCGGCACGGCTATCAGCAAAGACATCAGCGTCAAAAATACCGTGCTTGCAATAGTGGTGGAGATGCCCCCGGCCCGCCCCGCTCTGCTGGGCGGCTGTAAGATAAAATCCAGACTGATAGTGGATATACCCTTTACAGCAACATAGCCAATGATGCTGGCTAAGATTAGGACCATTAACAGGCCGGCTGACCAGAAGGCCGCCGTGATCATACGGTCGTGCCATCTATTGTTTGCCATTGCCCCCACCTGCCTTAGCAACTCGATTGACCACCAGATTCAAAGCCACTATAAATACGAACAGTACCATGCCGGTAGAAAATAGGGCCCCCTGATGTTCTCCACTGGCATACCCCATTTCTAAAACGATATTGCTGGTCATGGTTCTCACCGGCGCCAGTATACTGGTCGGGACGATGGCTGCATTTCCCGTCACCATTGCCACTGCCATAGTTTCCCCTATGGCCCGACCCATACCCAGCACTATTGCTGTGATTATCCCTGAACGTGCCGCCGGTATTATTACCCTGGCCATGGTTTGATGATGGGAAGCCCCCAGAGCCAGTGAACCCTCGATATATTCCCCGGGCACCGCCTGTATGGCATCTCGGGAGATGTTAATGAGCGTTGGCAGAATCATAACCCCCAGAACTATGGCCCCGGCTAAAACGCTGAGACCGTTTCCGCCCAGATGCTGGCGAATAAAAGGAACCACTACCAACAGACCCACGAAGCCATATACCACAGAGGGTATTCCTGCCAACAACTCCACCAAACTGCCCAGCGTCCGTCCTATAGGGCGGGGGGCAATTCCCGTCATAAATACCGCCGTAGCTATTCCCAGGGGCACCGACCATACCATGGCAGAGAGGGTCACTGCTATTGAGCCCAGCGCCATTGCTCCTATCCCGTAAATACCCCGGCCAGGCCGCCAGTCCGTATTGAAAATAAAATCCTGCCAGCCTACTTGCAGGAAAATTGGCAGTCCTTTACTGAAAATAAAAATGGTGATAACAGCGATTACGATAATGAACAGTCCAGCGCTTAAGGCCAGGGTAGTCTCAATGAGGGCTTCTTTATGAGACCGTCTTTTTCTGGCCGCACCCTTGTTCATGGCTTCTCCCTGCCTCGCCCCGGCGCCCCTGCTGGCGCCGGGGCTGATCATCATTTCAGCGGATGTTGAGGATATAACTCGTTCTCTCATCTTGCTACTTCACGCTGATAGCGCCCTCTTCGACTAGCAGCTTTTGACCCTCAGGGCTTAATATGAAATCGATAAATGCTTTTTCCAGTCCGGTCGCTTCGCCTTTGGTCACATAGATGAAGGGCCGCTGCAGCTTATAGCTGCCATTCTTAACGTTGCCCTCTGTAGCTTCAACCCCGTCGATTTGCAGTGCTTTAACCTCCTGGTTGAGGCTGGATAAAGAGATATATCCTATGGCATTCTTGTCACCAGCCACGGTAGTTCTGACCGCACCGGTAGAGTTTTGCACAACGGCTGTCTTGACAGTATCCTTTTTATTCATGACCAGAGCGGTGAAGGCCTCTCGGGTACCGGACCCCTCTTCGCGGGAGACCACGGTGATAGGGGCATCAGCTCCGCCCAGTTCCTTCCAGTTCTTGATGTTGCCCAGGTAGATATTCATAACATCCGTGCTTTTGACTGAGGCAATAGGGTTACTGGGGTGAACTATCACTGCAATTCCATCCAGGGCAATGGCGGTATCGACCAGGCCTTTGCTCTTTTCCTCACTGCTCACACTCCGTGAAACTGCCCCTATTTGAGCAGTTCCTGAGATGGCAGCCTCAATACCAACACTGGAACCTCCACCTTGGACATTAATCTGTGTTCCCTTATGGGCGGCCATGAACTCCTCGGCCAACACCTCACTGAAAGGCTGTACTGAGGTTGATCCCGCCACGGTTAGAGAACCGCTTAAAGCTGCACTATCCTGGGGAGAGGCGTTGGAATCTGTTTTACCACACCCGGCTATCAGAAATACTCCCGATAGTAAAAGGCCTGCCATGAAAATACTACTGTACTTTCTTACTTTGGATAAATCCATGCTTGCTTTCCTCCTTTAAAACACTCTTAAATATCCGTCACTTATAGAATAAGAGATTAATGTAAAGGATAATCGCCAGGGAGTTTACGCCCACGTAATTTCTGTGTAAATTCTGTGTAAAACAGGGTTTGGCATCATTTGAGAGGAATTGGTAGGATTATTTGAAGAGAGTAACAGAAAAAGCAGAACCGATACCCGGGGTGCTTTCTGCATTTACCTGTGCCTTGAGTACCTCCGCCAGGTGTTTGACAATGGCCAGACCCAAGCCGGTGCCTCCGGTTTTTCGGGAACGGGCCTTATCCACCCGGTAAAAGCGCTCAAATATGCGTGGTAGTTCGGATGGCGGTATGCCCTTGCCATGGTCTTTAACCCTGATAATTTCCCGGTCAGGTTGATCTTCCAGGCTGACTTCGATGCTGCTGCCCTCCGGGCTGTATTTGATGGCATTATCCAAAAGGTTGGTAATAATCTGCTCAATAAGCTCAGCATCACTGCATATCTCAACTGTCGCTGCGGGTTCTTGATAGTCTATTGTTACACCTTTTTGCCCTGCCAGGAAGTTCATCCTGGTCACTACTCTGGCTGTCAGCTTATCGAGATGGACTTTTTGCAGGTCAGGTCTGAAAGTGTCTGCTTCCAACCTGGACAAGGTCAATAATCCACTAATCAGACGACTCAAGCGCTGGGCTTCATCGAAAATAATGCGCGAGAATTCAGCCACATTGGCAGGATCTCGGCCCTCCTCATCCCATAATGTCTCCGCAAAGCCGCTAATAGTGGCTACCGGGGTTTTAAGCTCATGTGATACATTGGCCACGAAATCCCTGCGCACCTGTTCCAGGCGTTTCATTTCAGATATGTCGTTAAGCACCAGCAGGATATCTTGACCGGCCTCTCCTTCGTATACCACCGGTACAACATTCACTTCGGCTGTACGATCCCCGCGGCTGTGCAGAACTATGCTGCGCTTGCCCTGCTGTAGGCTTTGCCTGGCCTCATCAATCATCTGCAGGAGTTCAAAAGCAGTGATAGTCTCAGTATATTTACGACCCAGAGAATCTGCTTCTATCCCCAGAAGCGAGACCGCCGCAGGGTTGGCATATATTAAACGGCCCTCCTGTCCTATGAGCACGATGCCGTTGACGGTATTGCTCAAGATGGCTTCAAGGCGGTTTTTGACTTCAGAGATCTTATGCAGGTTCTGCTCGATATGCTGCCCCATATCGTTGATAGCACCGGCCAGTATCCCCAGTTCATCTTCGCTGTGGATAAATATACGCCGATCATAATTTCCCCCTGCCATATCCTCAACAGCAGCAGTTATCTCCCGAATAGGCCGGGAAAAATAAGGTATCAGCAAGAAACTGAATAAGAACGCCAGCAGTCCACATACCAATGCGGCCATCAATATTCCCAACAGGGCATGATCATAGATGGCCTGCAGGTCTGACAGGGGCATAGCCATGCGCACAGCTCCGACGTCTCCATGGTTTGAATAAGGTACCGCGACATAGAGCATATCCATCTGCAAGGTATCGCTGTAGCGGATCTCTACCCCGGTCTCGCCTTGCAGGGCGGCGTAGACTTCGGGACGGCTGTTGTGGTTGTCCAATTGTTCAGGAGATACCTGGGAATCGCCCAAGACTACCCCCTGAGAATTTACAATGGTCACTCGGGTGGAGGCGTCTCGGGCAGCGCTCAGACATATTTCTTGATAACTGCGTACTAAGCCGTTGTCTCCAACCCGGAATTGGCTCATGTCGGCTACCAGATAAGCTTCTTTAACTAATCTTGCTTCAAGGCTTTGCAGATAGTAATTTTTGAATTGATAGTAACCCAGTGCTGTCAACAGGGCTAAGAAGGTGAGAACGGTAACCAGGAAAGCGGCAAACAGCTTGCGGTGATAGCTCTTATTCATCGTCGTCTTCCTCTAATTTGTAGCCGACGCCGCGTACAGTTTTTATCAGCTTAGGTTGACTGCTGTCAGCTTCAAGTTTATCCCGCAGCTTGCTTATCTGTACGTCCAGTACACGGGTGGATACCCCTGCCGGCCAATCCCACAATACCTGCAAGAGGTAGTCGCGTTTCAACACCGTGCCCCGGTTTCTGAGCAATAGTGAGAGCAGTTCGTATTCCTTCAGGGTCAGTGGCAGAGGCTGCCCATGGCGGTATATTTCGTATTGTTCGGGTCTGATCTCAAAGCTGCCAATTTTAAGCCGGGTTGATACCGGTTGCGCTTCCTCCTGTTTTCCTTTTCGGCGCAGTACCGCCTTGACCCGGGCGGTCAATTCCCGTACGCTAAAAGGCTTGGTTACATAATCATCAGCCCCGAGCTCCAACCCCACAACCCGATCGATTTCATCATCCCTGGCGGTGAGCATTATAATAGGTGTTTGCAGGCCTGCAGTGCGCATTTCCCGGCAGATTTCCAGCCCGTCTTTGCCAGGCAGCATAAGATCGAGGATAATAAGATCAGGCTTCTCCTGATTGATGAGCTGCCAGGCCTGCAGGCCATCATAAGCGTTCACCGTTTCAAAGCCAGCTTTGTTCAGATTATATGTAATTAGCCGCACCAAACTCTCTTCATCGTCAACCACTAAGATTTTGTCTAACATAATCTTGCTCCAGTATCGAATAGTTTTAAAAATCGAGGTAATAGTTATTACAGTCATTATGCTATATGGGATCGGTTTGAACAACTATACGACGGCCAAATAAAACTGGACCCGTAGTAATGGTCAGCAGCCCGACTTAAAATGAACCCGTTCTGCCCTATTATTTCCGAGTGACCAATCTTACCTGGCAAATGTAAAATTTTCCTTGGAAATCCCTATCATGTTCATTCTTACTCATTACCCCTTTTCTGAAGATATACGCGAGCAAACCCTGTGTAATAGGCTAAAAGCAGTAAACAATAACCTGGGCCAGAAGAGAACCCCGCAAATTCGCAAAGCCGCACTGGCATCAATCGGCATAAAGGAGGGGGACAATGGAGCCAGGGAACAGTTACTACAGTTGGTGGAAGACATTGAACTCATTCAGGAGCAATAGACACAAAAAAACCCTGGATTTCTCCAAGGATGGTAAGGTTTTTCGCATAAACAATCAGCCCTCCAGAAAGTAGCCGATAGGCTTTGCGAGTTAAATTTTTTGACTGGCTTTTTGACAGCCTACTACCGAACCCTTATTAATAGGATTCCGATATTATGGACTCTTAGGAACTATAGTGGACTTCGGTCGAATTATTTTCGTGGTGTCCCTAACCACTGATATATCGGGCTTTGTGAATAATAAAAATGGTCGGGATGACAGGATTTGAACCTGCGGCCTTCTGGTCCCGAACCAGACGCGCTACCAAACTGCGCCACATCCCGTAGATAATACTATTCAGTTCCGCAATCAAAATGCCAGCTGTCAAGCTGGCTATGCCCAGACGCAAACAATATTGTACCGCATAGTCATCAGATATTCAAGAAAAACCGATAATTTTGCAAATGCTGGGTAGTTTAGGTCTAGGGGTACTCCCTTCTCCAAAAAAGGCTGCTGGCCTTTGTATCTAATAATCAGTTCGCTGATATCGGCGGGATCATAGATTACATATACCTTGCAGCCGATAAAGGTTAGTCCGTATTTCCCCCCCGCAAACTGATGCAGCCTGCCTTGTCTACTTTTCTTTCTTCACAATGGAGAAAAGCACTGGCTATTGTTTCAGGATCAAGAAGTGGGAACTCCTGATAGCGGCCCGGTTGAAAATCATACTATTCCTCCAGCAACGGATAGGAGCCATCTTCCTGGTGAACCTCCCTGCCGGTTACAGGCGGATTGAATACGCAGACCATATGCATATCCGATTTAGCCCGCAGCCTATGCTTTTCATGACCATTGAGGGCATAAAGCGTACCTTTTTTGATGGGATAAACATCACTGCTATTAATAACCTCTATCTCACCATTACCCTGAATGCAGTAAACTGCCTCTACATGATTTTTGTACCAGATATAAGTCTCAGTACCAGCTTTAATAACGGTGTGGTGCATAGAGAAGCCCATACCATCCTTTTTCAAGAGAAGCCGGTAGCTTCTCCAGGTATACGTGTCAATATCACTTTCGCTGCCAATAATGTCATCCAACTGTTTTACAATCATGAAATGAGGTCTCCTCTCTTAAACACTCTGAGCAAATCTACTTTTATCATTACAATTTATCCTGAAGCCCGCAGGCACTTCTGAGTAGAGGGGTTTTTCCTTTTGGAATTAATGTATGACTGCACCTTAATGTCTTCAATACTATTTTTAAGTATGTTTAAACCTTCTTGCAGACCGGCCCCATCTATAGTTAAAGGCGGCATAATTTTAACGACTTCGTCCCTGGCACCTGATGTTTCCACAATTAAACCCCGATTAAAGGCGGTGGAACAGATTTTTTCTGCCAAACCATCAACCCCGCAGGCAATGCCCTGCATAAAGCCCCTGCCCCGAACTTCGCCCTTAATTTCCGGATGCTTTTTAACCATATCTACCAGGAACTTACGTATATCTTGTTCCATATTTCCCACTTGTTCAGATAGAGTATCTTCTTTCCAATAATTCAGAGACTCGGTGGCGCTTATAAAGGCCAGGTTGTGTCCCCGGAAGGTACCGTTATGTTCTCCTGCCGACCAGATATCAAATGCCGGTTTAATCAGGGTGATTGCCATGGGAAGACCATAACCGCTGATTGATTTGGACAGGCAGACAATATCCGGGCTAATACCTGCCGGCTCAAAGCTAAAGAAGGTTCCGGTACGGCCGCAGCCGGCCTGAATATCGTCAAAAATCAGGAGAATATCTTTTTCCTGGCAGAGAGCTTCTATACGTCTCAGCCATTCAAAACGGGCTGCGTTTAAACCGCCTTCCCCCTGCAGTGTTTCCAGAATAATAGCTGCCGGCAAGGAAACACCGCTGGAACTATCGTCAAGATACTTGCGGATGTAATCAACTGTGTCCACATTTTCGCCCAGATATCCATCATAGGGCATAAAAACTGCATTACCCAGGGGGATACCTGCCCCCTGGCGTTTTTTGGCATTACCGGTTATAGACAAAGAACCCATAGTCATGCCGTGAAAAGCATTGGTAAAGCACATAATACTGTCTCTACCGGTAACCTTGCGGGCTAGTTTCAATGCACTTTCCACCGCATTAGTACCCGTAGGACCAGTAAACATTATCTTATATTCCATTTTACGTGGTTTCAGGATAACTTCATTAAATTGCTTCAGAAATTCCTTTTTGGCTTCGGTAGCCATGTCAAGGCTATGAACTATACCATCCCGGGCCAAATATTCTATGAGCTTTGCCTTTATTTGTGGGGGATTATGGCCGTAATTAAGGGCCCCCGCCCCAGAGAAAAAGTCTATATATTCCTTGTTCTTATCATCCCTGAGCCGGTAACCACTGGCCTGGGTGAAAACTGTTGGAAAACTGCGGCAATAACTTCGTACTTCAGATTCCAACTCATCAAAAATTCTCAAACTATTCACGAAAAATATTCTCCTTTCGTGCTCGTTTCGCTATATCAAGGGGCCTATACGTAGCATAATTTCTTCTTCGTGTTGTCCGCCTGGGAATAGCCGGGAGGGGAAGCATTCATTTTCTACACAGGAGGTCTTAAGTTCATGGGCCAGCTGGTGGTACAGTTTATATGCCGCTTTATTGGAGAGGTTAACTGTTATCTCCAGGTAACGACTGGTGCTGCAAACCTCTCTTGTCAGCAGGTGCTTTAACATCTTCATACCTAGTCGGCGACGCCGAAATGCTTCATCTACCGCTACCTGCCAGACAAAAATTACTTCCGGTTGCTTCGGGGGATGAAAAGCTGACACAAAACCTACTATTTTACCCTCTACTTCAGCAACCACACAGGTATCACTAAAATATTTGCTCAGCAGCAGGTAGCTATAGGCTGAATTTAGATCCAGCACCCGGGTAGACTTTACCAGTTCCCAGATACCCCTTCCATCCTCTTCAGATGGAAACCTCAAGTTAATTTCGGGCGATAATAGGTTATTATCTTTTACGGCTGATCACTCCCTGATTCTGTTGTAATAATAAATAGCATTCAAAATAATCCGGTCTTTCTTCCAGGCCATCACTCCTTTGTTAAAGATATTCCTGGGAAGGAATATGGTCTGCGAAAGACCCGGGTCCAGTTTTTTACTATTACTCAAAGTAGGGCAAAAAAACAAATGGCCAAAGGAAGAAGCCTTTGGCCATCAAAAAAACCATATATGACCCTGGTCTCCCTTTTACGCTTACGAGGTTAGCTGACGGGTTCGGGCCAGGGATAGCCCTACTGGAAAATCCAGATTCACCCCTTTAGATAGATTGGTTCCCCCGCTCTCCGGTAAATCCGGAGACTCAGCGATATGACAAGAGTTGTATTAAATTATCCCTTGACAACTACATCTATTAATATATAACATATTACCCTGTTATCACAAACCTGATATACAATATTGAGCAGTCATATATACGGCTCTCCGGGTTACACAAAAAGCCTCCTGCCTTTTTCAGGATATTATGCTAATACGCTGGCAAATCAGAGCCAATATTCTTTGTTTGACCTTTTTGTGATAGACACAAAAACCCGTTTAACTGAGTACAGCTAAGTTACAATTCTGACAGGGTACAACGAAACCTTTATTGCCAACATTCCAATTGTTAGGGATTTTTAGGGAACCAGGGAACCATAGTAGACTTCAGGCAGGTTTTTTTGTTATGCCCCTAACCCCCGATATACAGGTACTTTGAGATAGTTCAAAATGGTCGGGATGACAGGATTTGAACCTGCGGCCTTCTGGTCCCGAACCAGAAGCGCTACCAAACTGCGCCACATCCCATGGATAATACTATTCAGTTCCGGAATCAAAATGCCGGCTGTCAAGCCGGCCATGCCCTGACGCAAACAATATGTACCGCATATTGCACAGATATTCAAGAAAAACCGATAATTCTGCATCTTGTGGTGTTTTTCTCTTCTTAATTGGACCGCCAGGTGCAGGGGAAACAGGAGGACGTTACTTTTGCTTCTTCCCCGGGGAGGAAGCAAAAGTAACGTCCCCTGTTTAATATCGCACTGACCGTGAGGGATTATATCGGACTTATATTCCATAACCAGGCTGTGATTTCTGCGCCATTATTGCCCATGAGGGGTTACAGTTGGTGCTCATGTCCATGAATATTGACGCTGTATATCAGCTATCTCTGCCGACCAGGAACGAACTTTTTGCTGGACCTCGCTGTCCATTACCTGATCTACCACCAGAATCAGATCTTCACCGATCTCTATACCGATGTTATAGCGACCTTGATCGGCTGCACCGCTAACCAGCAGACCTTCATACTCTTCTTTTGACCACAGGCCATTTTCCAGAAAGCTTTGCCGATTCATCACCATACCTTTTGTAACCTGCACACCAAAACCTCCTTTAATGATTGTCTAATAAATATCTTCTCCGGGAGGTCTGGTATTTATGTAATCTGTTCAGCTGCCTAAGCGGAATGCTGTTCCTTTTGCCAGGGCCTCCTTGGCAGACTTTTTCATCATTTTAATGGCCTGCTCTCTTTTCAGAGCGCTTGATTTATCGGGATGTTCTTCCACATAAACATATTGCACTGGCCGGCGTCCACGGGTGTACTTGCTGGCAGTGCCTTGATTATGTTCCTGTAAACGACGCGACAAATCGGTTGTGTAACCGGTATAAAGGCTGTTGTCACGGCATCTCAACATATAAACAAAAGGCATAAACTCCACCTCAATATCAAGGGGACAGCACGTTTTCATCCGGCTGCCCCCCAGTACTGACAAAACTGATAGCCTGGTACTGCACTACCCTTATAAATACCTAAAAGCGATGATGTGAAACCCTTAAGGGTAATTGGAATTTATGGGTAATAGTATTGCCAATCTGTCCAATATCAGCCATGGTAACATCTATAACCATGCATTTTAGTTTAGCGTAGATCTGGTAAGCGTTATCAAGCTCTTCTGCCACCATATAGTCCAGGGTTTCCAAATCCACCGGCTGATCAAAGCTGCGCATCCTCTCCCGGCGCAGTTCCAAAAGTGTATCCACATCGATGGTCAGGCCTACCATGGGTTTCTTACCCTTCAATTCAATGATTTCTTCCGGTATTTCCGTATCCATAAGAATAGGATAATTGGCTACCTTAATACCCAAATTGGCAAGATGCATAGCCAGAGGTGTCTTGGAGGTTCTTGGCATTCCCAGTATGATCAAGTCTGCTTCTACAATGGTATCCAGGTTCTGCCCATTGTCATGTTCAATAGTGAATTCAATGGCCTTCATGCGATTAAAGTAATGATCATCCATTTGATGTGTAAGCCCTGATATGTAGGCAGGTTTCAGCCCAGTCTTTTCTTCCACGACTGTAAACAACGGAGCCATCACATTTACAGCAGTAACGCCTTGCTGCCGGGCCAAGTCATCCAGATAACAGGAGAGTTCAGGTTTTACAATGGTATAAATAATAATTGCGTCTTCTTCCGCTGCCCTGGCAATAATTTGATCAACTTGTTCCTTCTTGGTAACCCGTGAAAAACGAGTAATACTACGATCAACTTCGAATTGAAGCACAGAAGCTACTGCAATCTTTTCAGCAGTCTCCCCGACTGAATCGGAAACGGCAAAAATATGAAGTTTAACCACCAAAAACGCCCCCTTTGCTGCTGATGTGTCGTTAAATCCTCTGTATTAACTATATTCTATAATTCGTGTCATATCTCCTTTTTCTTTATCCTGCTAAATCTCTCTTCCAGACGGTAATCACTCAATTTAGCTCCAAATCTCCACTACTCCGGTTTGCTTGCCGTTCTTATCAGTTGCCCAGCGACATTCAGTAGACAGCAGGCTGCACATTTCCATGATGTCGTGACAGGCTAGCTGCCCTTTAAGAAAAGGGACTGCAATGAAGTAGGCCTCCTGGTTATTAACCAGGTACCGCCTTTGTCCCAATTCCACTTTAATGGCCTTGCCACCGGATGGATCGAAGCTGAACATTCCGTAGCCATAAAGATGGTCAAAACCGGCCTTGCCAAGGTCAATGGCCTGATAATCGAGCATATTTTTCAACATGTTTACGTCTGGACTGCTGCCAAAGCGTTTCATCCAGCGCGAATACATCAAGGCCACCGCGCCAGAAATGTGCGGCGCCGCCATGGAGGTGCCAGACAGCTTGATATACTGATTGTCAATATAGGTGGAATAGGTCTCAACCCCGGGAGCAACTACATTGATATGGGGATTGGAGTTGCTGAAATTGGCGATGCCAGTGAAAAGGTCAATGGCCCCTACTGCAACAGTCTCCGGGTAATAAGCGGGATAAGAGACCTCTTCGGTATCCGGGTTCCCATCCCCGGCATTTCCTGCCGCACAAACCACAGTAATTCCGGCCATGACCGTCTTAATAATTTCCGTATGCATAGTGGGATTGGGCAAGGGTCCCCCCAGACTCATGTTGATGACGTTGACTTGCTCTCCATTAGTTCCGCGCCAACCTCGCGCCCAGGCGATGCCGCGGTTAATATCGCTTATGCTTCCACTTCCACCGGCATTAAGCACTTTAACCGCCAGCATTTTGCATTCTGGCGCTACTCCCAGAATCTTGCCATTGGATCCAATCGTACCTGCCACATGGGTGCCATGACCGTTGTCATCCATATAATCTTTGACCCCGGCAACCATAGAGATCCCGCCGATCACATTGGCGGCTAAATCCGGGTGGCGGTAATCCACGCCGGTGTCGATGACCGCTACCACAGCACCCTCTCCTCTGGTGCTAGCCCACATCTTCCGAGTGGCCAGTAAGGCCACACCTGGCGGTACAAATCCCTGTACGGGCAGTTCCATACTGCCCATAATCTGTTTGATAATCGGTTTAATAATGTGTATAGAACATCCCTCCCCTGCTCTATACTAAGCAACAACAGGTGAGATGTTTCCAAACTGAAGCGCTTCTTACTATACATATATTGGACACTTGTTAAATATATAACAAATAGATGTGAAGCTTAATAAAATAATGTTATGATAAGGTTAGAGATACAACCAGGGGTGGGTGATTTGAATGAGTTCTGGTACAGCGGTTGTTGTCGTCATTGTCGCCGTATGCCTTGGATTGAGTATTGTAGCTGCAATTGTTGGCGTTTTCTTATTTAACGGCTTTAAATGGTGGGATAGATTCTAGAACTTGCAGCCCTGCACAGCGATAAACACCAGGGTGGCATGACAAGACTACTGTTTCTGTTATTAGGCCTTGGCTATGGATAATAATGAAAAATCCCTACACCCCGGATTTAATAAATCCTTGCCTGAACCGCTTATCAGAAGACAAATATCCTTTTTTAAAATTAACCATCAGCAAGCGCCCGGCCATGAAAACGGCCCTGTTTGCTTCCGGAGCCTCACTATATGTCCGCATGCTTTCCCCACATGAAACGCCTGCTTTTTTTATATTCAGCTTTAACTTATCCTGAGCGCACATTGTCATCCTGAGCCCCTTTTTGTCATCCTGAGCGCACATTGTCATCCTGAGCCCCTTTTTGTCATCCTGAGCGGAGCGAAGGATCTTTCCCCGGGAGTTGTTCGCTTCGCGAAAGATTCTTCGCTGCGCTCAGAATGACAACGGGCAGCGTTCAGAATGACATGGACGTGGCCCTCAGAATGACATGGGCGCGGCCCTCAGAATGACATGGGCGTGGCCCTCAGAATGACATGGGCGCGGCCCTCAGAATGACATGGGCGTGGCCCTCAGAATGACATGGGCGCGGCCCTCAGAATGACATGGGCGTGGCCCTCAGAATGACATGGGCGCGGCCCTCAGAATGACATGGGCGTGGCCCTCAGAATGACATGGGCGCGGCCCTCAGAATGACATGGGCGTGGCCCTCAGAATGACATGGGCGCGGCCCTCAGAATGACATGGGCGTGGCCCTCAGAATGACATGGGCGCGGCCCTCAGAATGACATGGGCGTGGCCCTCAGAATGACATGGGCGCGGCCCTTAAGGATGACAAAAACAGGGACTTTCATAGCAAGGAGGGGCGTTGCGCTTAGAATGACAGTAGCCCGCTGCGATTATGCCCGGATTAACAAGAAAATTGGGACTTATTGTGGTACGATAGTTTATTATTACCACCATTTCCATTACAATGAATCCAATGGTGTCTTGTTTTATCGTAATGAGACCCATGCGCAGAGAGGAGACAGATGAACATGACAGCAGATTCTAAGCAGCATCAAGTGTTGGTGGTCGCCTCAGGCAAAGGCGGGGTGGGTAAAACCACCACCGTGGCCAACGTCAGTTGCGCCCTGGCCAGAATGGGACACAGAGTCGCAGTAGTCGACCTGGATATCGGGTTAAAAAAGCTGGATCTGATTATGGGGTTGGAGAATCGTGTAATATACGATATCGTTCAGGTTATTGAAGGGGAATGTACATTAAAGCAAGCCCTGGTCAAGGACAAGCGTTTCCCCAGCCTGTATATGCTGCCGGCGGCACAGACCCGCAACAAAGATGACATTTCCCCGGAACAGGTCAAAGAGGTTTGCGATAAGCTTAAAGAGGATTTCGAATATGTACTTGTGGACTGCCCGGCAGGAATTGAACAGGGCTTTCGCAACGCTATCGCGGCGGCAGATCGAGCTATTGTGGTTACAAATCCCGAGGTCTCCGCGGTAAGGGATGCCGACCGCATTATTGGCATGCTGGAATCCAATGGTTTTCAAGATATAAAATTGATTGTCAACCGGGTACACTGGGATATGGTTAGAAAAGGGGATATGCTCAGTATTGAGGATGTAGCCGAACATCTCTATGTGGAGCTTGTTGGAGTGATTCCCGAAGATCAAAATGTCGTGATTTCAACCAACAAAGGGGAACCGATTGTGTTAAACGATAAATCTCAGGCCGGGGCTGCTTTTGCCAATGTAGCCCAACGCATAATCGGCGAAGAGGTGCCTATAATGCCCCCGCAGGAACCATCGCTATGGGGGCGAATCAAACACTTGGGCCGTAGTATATTTTCCGGCAATTAAGGAGGGATCGTATTGTTAGCGATATTTGACAGGCTTTTTAACCGTTCCCGCTCTTGCAGCCGCGCGCAGGCCAATCAACGCCTTCAGGTGGTGCTGGCTCAGGATCGCATAGCCACCTCTACAGATAAGCTGGAAATCATCAGGAATGATGTCGCCCAAACAGTAAGACGTCACCTGGAAATCTCGGGCGAACCACAGATCCGCCTGCTGCGTCAAGGCCGCCATACTATAATCGATATCAACATCACCGTCAAAGCGAGGTAGTTAAGTGGAGCCACTGCTTATAAAGGGTTTAAATAATACACTGATCCTGATATTTAATAAAGACCATAGTTGCGAGGAATACAGCCAATACCTGCAAGAACGCCTGCAGTCCAATCCCAGGTTGTTCCGGGGTTCACCAGTGCTTTTCAAAGGACCTGGTTTACAGAATCTGACCTTTCATGATATCAGTAAGCTGCAGAGAATCTGCCTGGAACATGGCATGATCCTGGATAATGTGCGCAATTCCCCGGCCACCCCGGTACAGCGTGATGTCTTCCTGCGCCGTCATATACGCAGCGGACAGACCGTCCATGCTGACGGTTCGGTAGTGGTATGGGGTGATGTGCATGAAGGGGCTGAACTGTATGCCGGTCTGGATATCATTGTGCTGGGAAAGTTGGCCGGAATGGCTCATGCCGGGTGTTTTGGCAATACCGCCGGCATCATTTTTACCCTGGAGTTGGCCACCCGCCACATCCGTGTGGCTCAACTGACCGCCGCCTGCGACAAACCTGCCGCTGCCCCAGGCCCCATGGTGGCATATATTGAGCAGGGAGCGATACAGACCCGAAGCTATCGCACCAAAGAGCAACTGCAATTATCCTTTAAACCGAACATTCGGTTATAATACTACTCAACAGCCCAACGATTGATGGTATTTCTTACTGCTATAACCATGTCTTCACGTTCCTTATCGGAAACATGGGCCACCCCATATAGATTGAGGTGCTCATAGGAAGCAAAACCACTGATGGAGAAAATGCCTGCAATGGTCATCTTTAAGACGTCAAGCATGCCGCTTTTTTGGGCGCGACCTTCATCGGCTCCCGAAGTGGTAATAAGCAGGGCCCTCTTTCCCACCAGCAGACCGGTAAACTCCTGGTCGCTAATCTTGTAGGCAAACCCGGCGCTGAACACCCGGTCAAAATATCCCTTCAGAATGGCTGGGAAATTCATCCACCATATGGGGGCAATAACCACCAGCAGATCAGCCCAGGTTAGATCATCCTGCTCTTCCTGTATATCCGGCGGTATTTCACCACGGCGAAAGGCTTTGAAATCCTCCTCCCCCAGGCAAGGATTGAAATCCATGCCATACAGGTCCTTTACCTTGACATTGATCCCGTTCTTTTCCATCTCCCCTTGCACTACTTCAGCCAATGCAGCATTAAAGCTGATGGGATTAGGATGGGCATATACAATTACGGCATTCATTCCTAAAAACCTCCTTTCATGGCAGGTAACCGTTCGCGATCAGGATTTCCATGAAGCAATTATAAAAACCACCAGCCCCAGCATGGCCAGAATAAAGCCCGCAGCGCCAACACGAGCATACTGGTCCATCACCTCGGGGTGCCCGGATTGGAACAAAAGCGCGGATCCCACTAAACCGCCGGTGATTATTAAGCTTACGCTGAGACGACTAACCAGTTGCGATAGGCGATGGTAGGTTTTGTCGCTCAATTCCATCTGCATGGTAAGATTAACCTTGCCCTCGGCGGCATTTTTTACCAGGTGATTGAAATTACCTGGCAAGCTGCCCAACGGTTTAATATCCTTATAATACTTGCGGCGCAGGTAACGCGTGATGTTTTCTGGTTTAATGCGTTCCGTATATACCTTCATGGCCAGAGGCCTGGCAGTGTCCATGAAATCATAACCCGGATCCAGCTTCTTGCCTACCCCTTCCACGGTTATCAACGCTTTAAGCAGTGAAGTAAGGTAGGAGGGCAATTGCAGGTGATAGTTGTATGACAAGCCCATCAGCTCTTTGCGCAGGCGGTTCATGTCAACATTGCCAACCCCGCCACTGGTTACACTCTTGACCAGGTCTTCAAAATCCTCCTGAAAATCATCCCGGCTGCCGCTCATCTGCTCAAATAATCCCATATCCTCAAGAGCGACCATGGCCTTATCCATATCATCCTGGCTTATAGCGACCAGCAGTTCGCCAATGCTGACCAGACGACTCTCGGACAGGGTTCCGATCTCCCCAAAATCGACGAAGGCGATCCTATTCTCCTCCAGAATGAGGATGTTGCCGGGGTGAGGATCAGCCTGAAAGAAGCCGTGTATGATAATCTGGGTTAAAAAGGATTCTGTACCCAGACGGGAGATCTTGCGTACATCCCAGCCCCGTCTCTTCATTTCAGCAATGTTATTCAGTTTTACCCCTTCAATGTACTCCTCGGTCAATACCTTGCCGGTAGTATACTGCCAGCACACCCTGGGAACAAGTACCCGGTCATCATTGGCAAAATTGTTATAGATCCGTTCGGTGTTTCTTGCTTCACGGGCATAATCGAGTTCACGCAAGAACATCCTGGCATAGTCTTCGATCATGGGTACAATGCCAAGCCGCTTAACATCCTGGGAGCGGCTTTCAGCCATCCTGGCCAGGTTTATGATCATCTGCAGGTCGTCTTCCACCTTGTTTTCTATATTGGGCCGCTGCACCTTCACAATGACCTGTTCCCCGGAGCGCAGGCGGGCCCGATGCACCTGTCCCAAAGAAGCTGCGGCCAGGGGGTTGCGATCGAACTCGGCAAAGATCTCATCTGGATCGCCTATCTGTTGGCGCAGTTGTTTCTCTATTTCCTCATAGGGCAAAGCTGGAACCTTATCCTGCAGCCGTTCCAGTTGCTCGATATAAACCGGGGGCAACAGGTCAGAACGGGTACTTAAAACCTGTCCCAGTTTAATAAAAGTTGGACCCAGCTCCACCAGCGACTGGCGTAGGTTGAATGCCAATAATTCGTCGGCTTCGCGGCGGCAGGTCACCAGTTCGCCGCGCCGCGCCACGGGAGCATAGGGCCCCAATCCATAGCGCTGCACCAGAAATCCCAGACCATTTTTGATGAGTACGCCCACAATTTGCTGTCGTCTTCTAATATGACGAAAGGTCTGTCTGATGTTCACAACTCTCTCCCCTTAGACAACCAATTTTTGCCTGCAAGTTCCTGTACTAACATTCTAGCTTGATTTTGATATTTCCTGTTATATGGACAAAACAGCAGCCGGCAATGAAACCGGCTGCTGTTTGGTTGGCTGATGGAATTTACATCATGGGCATTCCACCGCCGCCGCCGCCCATGCCCAGGTTCTTCATTTCATCATTGGGCTTTTCGGTTATGACAGCTTCAGTGGTCAGCACCATGCCGGCAATGCTGGCCGCATTCTGCAGGGCAGAACGAGCTACTTTGGCCGGGTCAATGATGCCCGCTTTGATCATGTTTTCGTATTCGTCGGTCACCACATTGTAGCCAATGCCAATTTCAGAAGAGCGCACTTTCTCTACTACCACAGAGCCTTCTTTGCCAGCGTTATTAGCAATCTGGCGCAGTGGTTCCTCCAGGGCTCTCTTGACCAGGTTGATTCCGGTCATCTCGTCGCCTTCTGCGAGCAGGGCTTCAATAACCCCGATAATATTGACCAGGGCGACGCCGCCACCGGACACGATTCCTTCTTCAACAGCTGCCTTGGTTGCTGCCAGGGCATCTTCAATACGGTGCTTTCTCTCTTTCAGTTCGGTTTCAGTAGCTGCGCCCACTTGAATGACGGCGACGCCACCGGACAATTTGGCCATGCGTTCCTGCAGTTTCTCTTTATCATATTCAGATTCAGTCTCTTCCGCCTGTTTCTTGATGACGGCAATACGGCCTTTCACTGCCTCTTCAGTACCGGCGCCGTCTACAATAATGGTTTCATTCCGATTTACCACTACCTGGCGGGCTTTACCCAGCATATCAATGGTGACGCTTTCCATCTTAACACCGATATCTTCGGATACTACCTGGCCATTGGTCAATACGGCGATGTCTTCCAGCATGGCTTTCCTTCTGTCGCCAAATGCCGGGGCTTTAACAGCCACACAGTTGAATGTGCCGCGCAATTTGTTGACTACCAGGGTGGGAAGGGCTTCGCCGTCAACATCTTCAGCAATGATAAGCATCGGTTTGCCGGTTTGTACCACCTTTTCCAAAACGGGAAGGATTTCATTGATAGAAGAAACCTTCTTGTCGCTGATCAGGATGTAGGGTTCCTCTAGAACCGCTTCCATCTTCTCGGTGTTGGTAACCATATAAGGAGAGATATAACCGCGGTCAAAGCTCATGCCTTCTACCACTTCCAGGGTAGTTCCCACTGACTGGGACTCTTCAACCGTTATAACCCCGTCACGGCCCACCTTCTCCATGGCGTCAGCGATTAAGGTTCCAATTTCTGCATCATCAGCGGAAATGGCTGCCACCTGTGCAATAGCTTCCTTGGAGTCCACGGTTCTGCTAATGTTTTTGATTTCTTCCACCGCAACTTTGACAGCCTTTTCGATACCGTGCCTCATAATCATGGGATTGGCACCGGCGGCAACATTCTTCAAGCCCTCTTTAATCATGGCCTGTGCCAGCACCGTGGCGGTAGTGGTTCCATCACCGGCCACATCATTGGTGCGAATGGCTACTTCTTTGACGAGCTGGCAGCCCAGGTTTTCCCAGGGGTCTTCCAAATCGATATCTCTGGCGATGGTCACACCATCGTTGGTGATAGTCGGGGAGCCGAATTTACGATCCAATACCACATTGCGGCCCTTAGGGCCCAGGGTTACCTTAACTGCATTGGCAAGAGCGTCTACGCCCTTTTCCAGTGATCTACGCGCATCTTCGCTAAACTTAATCTCTTTGGAAGCCATCTATGTATCCTCCTTTTAATCTGTTTATTAAGCTAATTTGGCTAAAACATCTTTCTCCGACAGGATCAAGAGTTCTTCACCGTCAATCTTGATCTCGGTGCCCGCATATTTTGCATAGATGACCTTGTCACCAACAGCCACATACATTGCGACCCGCTCGCCCTTGTCATTTAAAGCGCCGGGGCCCACAGCCACAACTTCGCCAACCTGTGGCTTATCCTTGGCTGTATCGGGAACATAGAGACCGCTTTTGGTCTTTTCCTCCGCATTTTCCACTACTTTGACTACCAGCTTGTCTGCCAATGGTTGAATTTTCAAAGGTATACCCCCTTACAAATTGTTACTCTGGTTATTAGCACTCATTGTTCATGAGTGCTAACACTTGTTTATAATATTAGGCAAGACCAGCAAAGTATTCAAATAGAAAACCATGTTGATTATGCCCGATATTTTTAATTAGTATTATGTTGCGATGAATTTCTTTTTATACCTCAAAATAGCACGAAATTTCATTTTCAGTTTGCGACTACGCCTCGCCACATTCTGAGGAAGATCCGATCAAGGTATCCAGACCGTGTCCCAGAGCAGGCAAAATGGCTTCCAGTGATTCCCTCACCCCTCGTTCACTGCCAGGCAGGTTAATAATCAAGGTTTTCCCGCGAATGCCGGCTACGGCACGGGATAACATAGCCCGCGGGGTTTTCTGAAAACCATACCAGCGCATCAGTTCAGGTATGCCTGGTGCCGCCTTTTCTATGATTGCAGTGGTGGCCTCCGGGGTTACATCACGCCGTGAAAATCCAGTTCCCCCGGAGGTAAGCACCAGGTCCAGGCTTAAATGATCACAAGCATAAATAAGCGTCTCTGTAATGACGGCTTCTTCATCAGGTATGATCTTATAGAATGCAATCTGATAATCTGTGCCCAGTAATTCTCCAATCCGAAGGCCGCTGCGATCCTCACGCTCCCCGCGCGAACCTTTGTCGCTCATCACTATGATGCCGGTCTGATACATTGCGATCACCCCTATTAGCAGTCTATGGCGTTATTCGCCCCGCTTGACATGGCCGCTTTTTCCTCCCCGTTTTTCCAGGAGACGGATGGCTCCAATTTCCATCCAGCGATCAACGGCTTTACACATATCATATATAGTCAATGCGGCTACACTAGCCGCTGTAATAGCTTCCATCTCCACGCCGGTACGGCCGGTAGATTTCACCACCGTCTCAATGAGCAACTCGCCAGTCGCTGGCGCGAAGTCAAATTCAACATCTACCGCAGCTATCATCAAGGGGTGACACATGGGTATCAATTGCGGGGTTTGCTTGGCAGCCATAACTGCAGCCACCTGCGCCACTGCCAGCACATCTCCCTTGGCAATGACTCCCTGCCGTATGGCCTGCAAGGTGTCAGGCTTCATCCTGACAACCGCCCCGGCTCGAGCCTCGCGAATGCTATCCTCTTTCTCGCTAACATCAACCATACGGGCCCGGCCCGATGCGTTGAGGTGGGTAAATTCCACCGTTTAACCCCCTATTTGGTACATTTTGCGATTGTTGTCTTCTCCCCAACCGGCATCCATGTGATGCCGCTCCGGCTTGCGACCGATGGCCTGAGCCATTAAGCGGCGCAGTTCTTCCCTGCCCATCCCCTGTATTAAGGCCGCTTTCAAATCGGTTTCATGGTAATCATAAAGGCAGTTGCGGAGCTTGCCTTCAGCGGTCAGACGGACGCGATTACACTTGGCGCAAAAGTGATTGCTCATAGGGCTGATAAATCCTATTCCGCCCTTGCCGCCCTGCAAATCAAACTGTTCGGCCGGTCCGTTGCCGACTTGAGTAGTGGGAAGCAAGCGATAATATTTTTTAATTATTTCTTTAACTTCATTGATGGTGATCACTTTGTCGGGAGTCCAATACAATAGGTCTCCCACCGGCATAAATTCTATAAAACGGATTTGCAGCGGAAAGCGATAAGCAAGATCGGCAAATTCCAGGATCTCATCATCATTGAAACCTTTAATCAGAACGGTGTTTATCTTTACCGGATGCATTCCTGCTTCGATGGCTGCGAGAATACCCTGCCAGGCGTCTTCCAGGCGCCCCCCGCGGGTGATATAGTCATATTTCTCCGGCTTCAGGCTATCCAGGCTGAAGTTGACCCTTTGCAAGCCCCCCTCCCGAAAGGCTTTGGCCTTCTTCGCGAATAAGGTGCCATTGGTAGTCAGGGTCACTTCCTCAATCCCTGATATCCCCGCCAGCTGGCTGACCAATCCGGTGATATTCCTCCTGACCAGTGGTTCTCCCCCGGTTAGTCTTATTTTGCTGATGCCCAGTTCACTTGCAGCCTCGGCAATGGCAATAATCTCTTCAAAGGAGAGAATCTTGGAGTGCTCCAGCTTGCATATCCCAGCTTCGGGCATGCAGTAACGACAACGCAGATTACAGCGGTCAGTTACAGATATGCGTATATAGCTAATGTTGCGTCCATAATTGTCGCGCAAAAAAAGCCCCCCCTCCCTGGGCCAGTCTCATACCGGTTCTAGAAACATCCCAACTCGCAAGCACTGATTTTGACGCCTGCCAAATCGCATATGGCGCCCATCCGGCTCAGGTCTATTGCCAGCTCAGCGGCCAGCTCTCTTGCTTCCGTGCAACTGATCCGCTTACCCGGAAACTTGTCCAATAATACCTTGGCAACCTCTTCGTCTTTCATTCCCAGCCCTCCCAATAATGCCTTCCCTTCCTATGGCAAACAATCTATTTACTACCAATAAATATGTGATCCTAAAACGAGCAGTTCAGTGCTTTTTATTATACACCACTCATCGCTGATTCTACAAACAAGCCTGTTTTTCGTCACCGCAAAGGCTATGGTAATTACCAAATATTAGCAGAATAATGCAACGTTTTTGACATTTGTAAGCGCAGCACTGTTATTACTGTGAAAGCCCCAGGTTGTTGTCTTCCTCAAGGGCAGCGCCCCTGTCAAGCCCCAGGTTGTTGTCTTCCTCAAGGGCAGCGCCCCTGTCAAGCCCCAGGTTGTTGTCTTCCTCAAGGGCAGCGCCCCTGTCAAGCCCCAGGTTGTTGTCTTCCTCAAGGGCAGCGCCCCTGTCATTCTGAACGCTTCCCGTTGTCATTCTGAACGCAGTGAAGAATCTTTCGCGAAGCGAACAACCCCCGGATAAAGATCCTTCGCTTCGCTCAGGATGACACCCAATTGCTCAGGATGACAACTCGCTCATATTGGGGGTTTATTCTCTTACTAGTCATGCTCTGGTTGAAATGTATTTATAAGAATATATAGGACATAGGTCATATTATATATTGTATATATAAACATTGATAGGTATTTAGTATTATATTGTTCCATTTTCTGACTAATTGTGTTACTATGGTTTTAAATTAACAAGGTTTTCTCTTCTCTTTCAATAAAAAAGGAAAAAGGCAAAGCCATCGAAAGATGGTGACGCAAAGCTACAGGGGCTAAAACGATTGATATCGTCATGCCTGCCAGTTGCCGGCATAGGTTTATGCCTTATTGACCTATCCGGGTTCTGGCCGGATAGGTTTTTATTAATTGGAGGGGCAATAACGACATGAAGAAGTCAATGAAAGTAATTACGCTGTCCGTTTGTTATTTGCTATTGTTATCCTGCTTGCCATGTGCTCCGGTGGAGGCCTCCTACAATATCGGCTTTAATAACCATAAAATCCGCATTACCTCCCCGCAGGCAAATAATATGAAATATTCCGGTATGCTAACCATCACCGGCACAAGTTCTTTACCGGAAGTATGGTTTTGCACCCGCGGCCCCGCGAAAGAGCTGGCGGCCTACAAGGCCGACGTGCAAGATAGTAGTTTTAGTATCGATATTCCCTTGCGTTTCGGGCCTGGAGAATATACCGTGTGGGCTGGAGACAATAGCAGTCGTTTTGACGGCTCGATCCGCTTTCTGGTGCACAATCAGGATAGCGGAGATACCCGTTTTGTCTCTGCTTCCAATTATATTGACAGCAACGATGAGCGTATCGTAGCACTGGCTGAAGAACTCAATTTGAGCGGGCAAAACGACCGCGAAAAGGTGCAGATTATTCATGATTGGATTGCAGCAAACATCAGTTATGATTGTGAAGCCTATTTTCAGCACCAGGTGGAGCTTAATTACGCCAGCAGCATTTTGGAGCAGCGCAAAGGGCTGTGTCGGGATTTCGCCTTTCTTTTTGCAGCGCTCAGCCGTCACAGTGGGGTGCCCTGCAAGGTGGTGTATGGGCAGGCAATTGATGATTACACCGGCCAAAGTGCTTTACATGCCTGGAATGAAGTGTTTATTGATGGGGAATGGCAATGTGTAGATGTGACCTGGGATGCCGGTTACATTAATGGCAGTGTATTTATTCAATCCCCGTCCAACAAATATCTCACTGTGGATCGAACCCGTTTTGCCTTATCTCACACCCCGACCATGGTGGCGGCACACTGATAATTTCCCCTACCATAGAAATAACACTCTCCCCGGTAGCGGAGAACCTGGTTCTCCGCTATCACTTTTTCTGCAATAGGGTTCAAAGAAAGGCTATTTGATAGTGTCAGATCCCAGCAATACTGCCAGGGCTTCGGTGCGATTGCGCACCTTGAGTTTCTTGAAGGCATTGCGCAGGTGAGTCTTGACAGTTGATTCAGAAAGGCATAGCGAGGCGGCAATTTCTTGATTCGACAGGCTTTGTCCCAAAAAAGACAGGACTTCACGCTCTCTTGCAGTCAATGCATGGATATTTTTCTGCCCGCGGTCGCGCAAGCCATTACCGTTAAGCGCTGTTCGGGGGTTAAGGCGGGGCAAGCACAGTATACCCGCCACCACGATTAACTCTACTGCATTGACGATTTGCCGGGGCAGCATGCGCAAAGGCAAACAGCCTCGCACCCCAGCATTGATAATATCCGGGATACTGAACAGGTTGGGGTCTTCCACAATCATGATCGGCAACAGATATGGACACTGGCTTTTTAATTCAACAACCGTAGGTAATAATTCGGGGTCATCCATCTTTAAAATGACTACATCAGGCTGAACCCGTAAAGATGCTTTTATCAAATCCTCATAGTCAACCTGTGCAATTACCTGAAAACTGTGATTCTCTTCGAATGCTACCACCAGGGTCTGAGTGTAGAGACTGGAATTGCTACAAATTAACACGCTAAATTTACTCATGATCAGTCCTCTTTCATAAAGTACTAATCCTTTTTCATCCTTTTAAAGACAATATTACCTTAGAAAATAATACTTGGCAATACAACTCACCCTTTGGGATGAAAAGCTGCTACAACTATCCTTCTGGGGATAACAAAAATATTAACCATCTTCATCCCCAGGGTTTATTTATCAGCCCTATTGCCGATTAAGTGGTGAAGCCCCGATATATCGAAAGTCATGTTATATATATCGGATAAGCGGACCCGAAACTGAATGCCAGAAGTGGGGGCGAACGGTTCAAAAGAAAGGAAGTCTAGACTTTAGAAAAAACGCTCAGCAATCATCAATTCTGAGCATTCGCTAACAATCCAATCTACCGCATAGTCCGTGGGTTGTGGATAGGCGGAAGCTACAACCTGGAATTCATAGCACACCCCGCAGATAAAAGTTTGCTTGCCCAGGCGGGGTAGGAAGCGATCGTAATACCCCTTGCCATATCCGATCCGGTATCCTTTATAATCAAAGGCCAGGCCAGGCACCAGAACTACATCGATGTGAGCCGGGTCATAAGGCAACCCCACCGGTTCCAATATACCATAATGGTTTTTTTGCAGGGCCTCTTCATGCCGGAAAGGAATGGCCTGAATGTCCTGATGGTCTATTACACGGGGCAAAAGCACGGTTTTATCCTGTTGCTGCAACTGCTGCAACCAGGGCCACAATTCTACTTCATTGCGAATGCTCATAAAGCCCATAATGACCCGGGCATTACTTACAGCCTTCAACTGCATCAGCTTGGATATTATCCGTCGGCTGCAGGAGTTGACTTCTGCAGGCGATAACTGCCCGCGTTGTTGCAGCATTTCTTTCCTAATCTGTTGTTTGCGCTGTAATTGTTGCTCTCTTTCCATCAGCGACTCCTTTTTCTGGATACATAAATGACGCTGTTGCACTGTCTTTGACGCCAGTAGTAGAGAACCATACCGACTGCAAACAGGGCGGCGGTATAAACTTGACCCAGCGTAAAGGGACCGACCTGAATCAGGCTAAAACGGAAGAATTCAATAATAAAGCGATAAATCCCATAACCCAGCAGGTAGAAGATGAAAACCTGCCCATCGAAGCTGCGCCGTTTATAGACCCATAGCAGGAAAGCAAACAGCAGCAAGTTGAGACCTGAACTATAAAGCTGGGTAGGATGGCGGCTAAAGGTATCAATATAAGGAAAAACCACCCCCAGGGGACCGGCGGTGATATTGCCGTAGCAGCAACCGCGCAAAAAGCATCCAATGCGCACCAGGGCATACCCCAGGGCCAGATAGGGGCTGAACATGTCGGCTATATTCCAGAATGACAAACCCTTTTTCCAGATATAAAGGCCAAAGGGAATTATCCCCCCGATGAAAGCACCATACCAGATCATGCCCTCAATCCCTTGTGAACCGATAGCAAATAGGCTCAGGGGATTAGCCAGGAAGGCTTGCCAGTCATAGACCAGGACGTAAGCAAGCCGGGCGCCCAATAACCCTCCCAGAACTGCCAGGATCACCAGATCAAAAACCATATTGCTGTCATAGCCTTCGTTCCGGGCGATACGACCAATGCCCCCTATGGCAATGAGTACAGCGATGGCCAGCATAGTCCCCCACGAGTAGATGGTAAACGATCCGATTTTAATAAGCACTGGATGCAATTTTATAAACCTCCCCTACAGTTATCCACAGGACCATTCCGGACTGGTTGTCAAAGGAATGGCATCAACCTTATTTACGGCGAATATTTCCAGGGATCTGGCCTATTGCGGACCGCATTTATCAACAGAGTTATCCACAATATCCACAGGGATTTTTCACAGGGACAATAGACCAGGGTAGGCATTGATATCAAGTGATGCAAAGTCCTGACTTATATACTGAATATAGCCCCGACCAGCGATCATGGCGGCATTATCGGTGCATAAGGACAGGGATGGATAACGCACCATAAGCTGACAGTCTGCGGCCTTCTCCTGCAGTTTGGTCCGTAATTGCATATTGGCAGCCACCCCTCCTGCCATGAGCACAGTTTTGACCCCATATTTCTCTGCGGCCCGGATTGTTTTCTCTACCAACACTTCGGTCAGGGCCTGTTGAAACTCAGCCGCCATGTCATTTACATTGGCCTGTCCTGTTTTCTCCAGCTTGCGCCACTGGTTCATGACCGCTGTTTTCAGACCACTGAAACTAAACTCAAAATCCTGCCGGTCCAGAAAGATGCGGGGTAGTTTATATAAACCGGGCACACCATCACGAGCCGCTTTTTCAATCGATGGTCCACCTGGATAGGCCAGGCCCAAAAAACGGGCTACTTTGTCGAAGGCTTCCCCGGCTGCATCATCACGGGTTTCACCAATTATCCGGTATTCGTGATGAGAGGGTATATGCAGCAGACTGGTATGTCCCCCGGAAACCACCAGACAGATACAGGGAAATTCAATTTCCGGATGCTCCAGGAAATTGGCGTATATGTGACCATGAAGATGATTAACCGCTATAAGCGGCTTATCCAGAGCATAAGCCAGGCCTTTGGCAAAGTTCAGACCAACCAGCAAGGCCCCTATCAATCCGGGTTGGTTGGTTACGGCTACCGCAGCGATATCCTCATAGCGCAGGCCCGCCTGGGCAAAAGCCTCCTTAACCACTGCAGAAATGGTTTCGATATGCTTGCGTGAAGCCACCTCCGGCACCACCCCACCGAACTTCTGATGCAGGGAGATTTGTGATTGCACTACATTGGAGATAATCTCCTGACCATTCTTAACGATTGCGGCCGCAGTTTCATCACATGAAGTTTCAATTCCCAATATTTTAATATCTGTCATCATATTCCTCTTGTCCTGATTATCAGGGCAGTATTTTCATCATAATTATGGCGTCTTCATTGTTGTCATCATAATACTGTTTTCGCAACCCTGCCGGAGCAAAGCCCTGGTTGCTGTATAGCTTCAGGGCCGGCTCATTGGAGACCCTGACCTCCAGGAAGACACGACTGGCCCTCTTAAGGCGCGCCGTATTGACCAGAGCACTCAACAAAGTGCTTCCAATACCCTGTCCGCGGTGTTTTCTGGCTACTGCCACGTTGGTAATATGGGCTTCATCTTGGACCACCCATATACCCCCATAGGCGGCTACTTCACCCTCATAGTCTGCCACCATATAGGTGGCATACTGATTACTCAGTTCATTCTCATAAGATTTTCTGGTCCAGGGGAGGGTGAAGGATTCCATTTCAATGATCATTATTTCATCCAGGTCGCGCCCGGTCATCTTGCGAATAAGATATTCCTGGATCACCCTGACACAGCTCCCCGCCCCAGGCGAACTTCCGCCTCTGAAAGCCGAATATACAGTGGTTTAACCGTCTGGGCATCTTCAAGTTTTCCCGTCTCCACCGCCTGCCAGGCCAGGCTTCCCAGAGCAGCCGCTCTGGGAAGCATGAGATGCGGACTCACCGGCAGCAAACGCTTCCCCAGGCAGGAAGCGAAATAATCATAATAGGGAGCCACCCCATCTCCCAGCATGATGACCCGTTCCCGGCCGCTCTTATCAAGCAGAGCGGCCATTTCCCCTGCAGCCCGTTCCGGGGAACAGGCCGTCATCGGTAATAAGGGCTGTGGGTACCTTTCCTGTACATCATAACAAGCAAAGTAAACCTCCTGGCGGCGGGCATCAAGCAGGGTAGCTACCACGGCCCGACTACCGGCCAAATTATGAGCCAGGACCTCCAGGGTCGGTATGGATGCAATGGGCAAACCGGTGGCCAGACTCAAGCCCTTTACCGTAGCCATGCCGATGCGCAGGCCGGTAAAGGAACCCGGTCCGGCGGTTACAGCCAGGGCAGTGATCTGCCCCCATTCGCACTGGCTCTCTTTCATTGCTGCAACGATAAGGGGCATCAATATTTCCGAGTGGTTCTTGCGGAAATTAACAAACTCTTCGCGAATAACCCGATCCCGGGCAACCAGTGCCACACCGGCTACCCGGGTGGCACTGTCAACAGCCAGTATGAACAAGTCGTTCCAACTCCTTTATTTTCCGGCAGCAGCTTTCCCCATCCCCACTGATGCTGACCAGCCTCTCCCGGTCGTAATCATTATCAACCAGGTCTATATCTATATACAGGGCTTGCCCGGGCAAAGACAGCAACCCAATCTCAGGCCACTCAATTAAGCATATCCCATCGCGTTCCAGGTAATCTTCCAGACCCAGGTCAGATAGGTCTGCAGGTTCAAGGCGGTAAAAATCGAAATGGTATAAGGGCACCGCAGCCGGATAGATATTCATTAGTGTAAAGCTGGGACTGGTGACCCGCTGCCGGTAGCCCTTACCCCTGGCCACGCCCCGCACCAGGGTGGTCTTGCCGGCCCCCAGCACCCCGCGCAGGTAAACCACATCACCGCTGGCCAGTACCTGAGCAATAGCATTTCCCAGGCGCAGCATATCATCCTCGTTTTTTACTATGACTTGCAACTCGGTCACCTCTAGTGCTTCTAAAAACTATTCACCCTGGATCAGCTCCCGGTATGCGTCGCGGATGGCCTTGAAGTCCTCCCAGGCCGGCCGTTTGTAGGCCTCATTGCGCAGCAGGGCGGCGGGGTGAAAGGTGGCTATGATTTTCCTGCCCTGCCTGGTTAACCAGGTACCGCGTATTTTGGTTATGCGAACATTCGGGTCAATTACGGTTTGACTGGCCATTGAACCCAGGCAAACGATAATCGCGGGATCAATCAGGCGAATTTGGGCCTCAAGAAGGTTTCGGCATTGTCTGACTTCATCCGGATGGGGCAGTCTGTTGCCGGGTGGACGACATTTCACCACATTGGCGATATACACCTCGGCACGTTTTAATTCGGCTGCAGCCAGGATGCGATCCAATAATTGCCCGGCCCGGCCCACAAAAGGCACCCCTGCCATATCCTCATCTTTTCCCGGGCCTTCCCCCACAAACAGGATACGGGCCTGGGGATTGCCATCCCCAAAAACCACTTGTTGGCAACCTTCCCGCAGACCGCAATTCTGGCACTGCAATGCTGCTTCCTTCAATTCTTGCAGGTTTTTTGTGCTCGGATAGCTTTGTTCATAATTGACCCCGGGAAGAAACGTCCCCGGCCCCAGTGGCGGCAACTCCTTTTTCTCCTCAACTTTATCCGCATTCACCATCCCTGGCAGGTCAAACAATCCAGGTTGTTCTGTAGACATTGTCCCCTCTCCCATTGGCTTATAGTCCAATACTTCCACATATTTGCCATTATTATTATAATACATAGTAGTGGGTGCCAGGCACCAAATTATGAAGTTGTTGCAATAACTTCATAACTATGGTGCCTGGCACCCGGTAAAACCTTTACTGGCGAAGGATTTTGTAGAGGTCATCGAAGCCGTTGCCGATGCGCCAAAAGGCGATGCCACCGAGACGATTGGTGGTGGCCAGATTCCACTTCGCGGCCAGGCTGCTTTCGTTTTCCAGCCAGATGGTATGTTGCCGGCCGTTTTCATCGGTGTAGAGGTAATAAGGACTCATGCTTTTCCAGTCAAAGCCTGCTGTGACCCGATACTTGTTTTGAATAATGGCCAGTTTGGGCCTGGTGACGGTCACCGCCCTCCCGGTGGAACCCCAGTCATAGCCATATGTAGGCAGTCCCAGGAGGATCTTCTCACGGGGGATATTAGCTATCATATAGGTTCCTACATCCCGTACCCACCACAGTGGAGCAACCGGCCCCGTAGCGCTGTCCGGATAGCAATAATCATAGGCCATTACCACCACCCGATCCACAATCTGGCCGATAGCTTTATACTGATAGGCTACCGACCATTTTTCCTGGCCGGTTCGGGCAAATACCGCCACCGAAACTATTTTGTCCGCCCCCAGGGTGTTCTTTAACTCATGTAAAAACTGGGTAAAGGCGTCAGCATCTGCGGGGGGAATGAACTCAAAATCAATATTTACCCCATCATAGCGGTCTTTTTTTACCTGCGCATGGAGTTGTTTGATCAGGTTTTGCCGATAGCCGGCGTTGCTCAACAGGGTATGCAAGGCCTCCTTATCCATCAAAGCCACTCCCAGGTGAGCGCGTACGTTATGGAGGCGGGCATACTGCAGCACCTTTTCATACTGGTCCTGGTAATCATAGCTGAGATTGCCCTGCTTGTCAGTTTTGAACCAGCGCAAAGCCACATCGGTAAATAGATCAATGTTTTGGGCGTACTCATCCCAGGGGGTATAGTAATAATAGGCAAACACCTCGGGTTTATAGCTGAAAGAAATATCCACTTCCCCGCTCACGCTGTCCCAGCTAACCGTGGCCCCCAGGGTTTCAGCCAGAAAACGCAGCGGGATATAACTGCGCTCCCGGTAGATAAACGGCGTCACGTCAAGGTTCTTCGCCACCCCGTCAACCCGCGCGGTTTTGCTGCCAATAACAAATTCGATATACTTGTCCTGGCAATCCATAGCAACCTTGCGCAAGGCGCCGTCCCAGTATACCGCCCCTTTCAAGGCCGGGTCTTCGACCACAAAGCGCACCGGCACCATGGTGCGTCCTTGGATAAGAAGCGCCCCCGGTGTAAATTGCCTCAATTCACCTTCGATACGTATACCCGGATTAGATGCTGCCGTTAGCGGCCATACCATACTGCCAAGCAGCAGCATGGTTATTATTAGCATGACAACTGGTTTTTTCCCCAACATTATACATCCTCCATTACAGGCAGATTATATTTATTAGACGATCATTTTCCAGCCCCGGTTCATCTCTCCCTGTAATGAAAGAAATAACCACCTGAAGAATCAGGTGGCTTATAAACCAATTAATTAAACTTTTGTTTATTAACCTAATATCTGTTTAATCTCCTGTATGAGCAATGGCAACACCTGGTACAGATCACCTTCGATGCCATAGTCTGAAGATTGGAATATCAAAGCATTCTCATCCTTGTTAATGGAACAAATGACCCTGGCGTCGCGCAGCCCGCAAACGTGCTGCACCTGGCCGGAAACACCAATGCCTATATAAAGATCGGGTTTGACCTGTTTGCCGGATAAACCGATGCAGCAGCTCTCCGGCAGCCAGTGCATCTCCTCGGCCAGCGGTCGTGTGCAGGCAATTTCCGCACCCAGTAAATCGGCCAGTTCCTTAACCATAGCCATATCTTCCTGGCGCTCCACGCCACGCCCGGCGCAAACGATTACCCTGGCCTGGGTAATGTCTCCTGCCTCGCGCTGGCTTGCCTTTCTTTCCAGGACTTTAATGGAGGAAGGTGGTATAGCCTCAAGGGCCTTTATGCGGCCCTGTTTGCCTTCCATTACCGGGGCGGGCTCAAACGCCCGGGGCGGTATGGTGGCCATTTGCGGTCGGGCCGCACATTCCACCTGCTGCAGAGCCGCGCCGCCGAACATGAGGCGTTCCATCAATAACCGGCCGGAAACGGAGTCAACCTCAAAGCCAATACATTCGGTGCATAATCCGGTCTGCAGCCGAGCGGCCAGCCGGGCAGCCAGTTCACGTCCCTGGAAGGTGGCGGACAGGAGAAACACATCGGCATCGGCCGCCTCTATCTCTGCAGCGATACTGGCGACATAGTCCCCCAACAACTGACCCTCACCCAGAGCGGGTATCAAAATTACTTCATCCGCACCGTGTTTAATCAACTCTTGTGCATCCGCCGTCTCACCCTGAGTGAGAACAATGAGGCCGGTCTGTAGTTTGGCCGCCAGCATGAGGCCGGCATTCATCATTTCCAGAGTCAATTCACGGTTGTCTGCCATCACAAAAATCCCTGCCATTTTCTCACCCCCTATTAAGTAGACCGGCTTTCATTAAGGCCTCGCTAAAGGCTTTGACTGCAGCCGCATCTGCTCCGAATTTAACACAGTTGCGATCCATTTTGGCCAGGCTCATCTGTTTGGTTATCAGTCTGGCCGGATAGTCTCCGGGAAGGTCATCTTTGGAAATGTTGACCACCGGTTTCTTGGAAGCTCCCAGGGTATCTTTTAAACCGGGAATACGTGGGGTGTTGATGTCAGGTGCCACTGTGATCAGCACCGGCAGCGGGGCCTGCAGCACTTCCAGGCCGAAGGCGGTCTTGCGTTCTGCGACTATGCGGTCACCCTGTACGTCTGCTTTTTGCACATAGGTGATGCAGGGCACATTGAGGTTCTCTGCGAGGCGCGGACCTACCTGCTGAGCATATAAATCGCTGGAACCTTCACCACAGACAATGATATCAAAGGGCATCCGGGCTTTGATCACATCCGCCAGGATAGCTGCTGTCTGGGACGGTTCCAGGTTGGCAAAGGCGGGATCATTGATAAAATAGGCCTGCTCCGGTCCGCGGGACAAGGCATCTTTAATGCCTTTACCGGCATCCGGGGTGCCAACCGTAATTGCCGCCACCCGGCCGCCATGCTGTTCCCCTATTTGCACCGCTGCCTCTATGGCATTACGGTCATAGTCACTCAGTTTATAATTGGCCCACTCCAGATCCAGCTTCCCGGAAGCGCCGGCTTTTACATAAGCTTCGTCCACTACCCATTTAAAACAGCATATGATATCAAGCATTACTACTCACCTCACCTATACTGTATTAATTGAGCACGCCACAGATAAACCGGGATCAACGGCTCTGCAGCGTGCTCAATCATCTTCATCAAAAAACGGAACTAGCGGAGCACATTACCGGCAATAACCATGCGCTGTGCTTCAGAGGTTCCTTCATAGATTTCCGTTATTTTGGCATCGCGCATCAGACGCTCTACCTTTTGTCCTTTTACGTAGCCGTATCCGCCATGCACCTGCACCGCTTTAATTGTATGGCGCATGGAACACTCTGCAGCAAACAATTTGGCCATGGCAGCTTCTTTGCTGAATGGTTTGCCCTGATCCTTAAGATAACAGGCATTGTAGGTCAGGAAGCGGGCTGCCGCAACATCAGTGACCATATTGGCAATCCACCATTGCACCGCCTGATTCCTGCTGATCGGTTTACCGAATTGAACGCGCTGCTTGGAATAACTGATGGATTCATCCAGGGCTGCCTGAGTTATGCCCACCGCCTGAGCAGCAATTCCAATACGGCCGTGGTCAAAACCATTCATAGCGATCCTTAATCCTTCGCCTTCTTTGCCGAGCAGGTTTTCTTTGGGGATGCGGCAATCTTTAAAGATGATTTCCGAGGTTTGCGAAGCACGCAGGCCCATCTTGGCAAAATGCTCCCCGACTCGCATTCCGGGAGTGCCTTTGGGAACGATAAAACAGCTTAGCGCCCGACCGCCGTCTGCTTTGCTGGTCCAGGCGAAAGTAATATAAGTATCTGCTACCGGCCCATTGGAACAGAAGGTCTTGGTGCCATTGAGCACATATTCGTCGCCTTCTAGCGCCGCAGTAGATGTTGCAGCCCCCACATCGGTGCCGGCTCCCGGTTCAGTCAGGGCAAAAGCCCCCAGATGTTCACCCTTGGCCAATGGAATCAAGTATTGTTTCTTTTGACTCTCATTACCATACAGCAACAGGGGCAGACAAACCAGACCAGTATGCACCGACATGGTGAAACCTGTGGATGCGCAGCAGTAGGACAGTTCCTCCACCGCGATGGCATAGGTCAGATAATCAGTGCCAGCACCGCCGTATTCCTGGGGAATCGGCATGCCCATCCAACCACCCTCGCCAAGCTTCTTGATAACTTCGACAGGGAAGCGGCTGTTCTCATCGATCTCCACCGCTATTGGATCTACATAGGTCTTCCCGAACTCACGCATGTTCTCTCTAACCAGTTCCTGCTCTTCCGATAGTTTGAAATCCATTACACTCGCTCCTTTCAGCATATTGTATCCCCCTGCACACCAAATTACAGGCGGTCAATATTCTATTTTGTATCTGAATTGTATATAACGAGCAATTACTTTGTCAATCATTAATTTGCATGCAAAGTAATATGGCACAAAGATACCCCTGGTTCTGCAACCTATCGAATCTGCGGAGCAATACTATGCCTTCTCATAATATTAATATGTTAATTTGATGAGTGCGATCATGTGTGTAAAATTATTTATGAATGGTGATTCAATTCTTCCAATAATTTGTGGAGTAAACCTGACTCCTTAGGATCCAATCTATCCAAAGCTTTTTTATTAGCCCGCTCAATCGCTGCATTAACAGGCGCCTTCAGTGCACTGCCCTGCTCGGTTAGTATAACCCGTAAGGCTCTGCGATCCTTGGGATCAGGCTGGCGGCTGATCAAGGATTTGGCTTCCATACGGTCCAGTATGCCGGTAACTGTTGATCCATCCAGGTAGAGCCGTTCAGCCAGTTGTTTGGCCGTCTGCCCATTGTCGTCCCAAAGGCACTTTAGTACTGCATACTGGCCCGGGGTAACGCCATATGGCGCCAATTCAGCCTTAAATAATTGCTGTATCGCATTTTGGGCTTTTGTCAACACAAAGTTCACGCATTGTTCTAATTCCATGCAAATACTCCTTAAATCGCTATATAGATATGATTATAACATAATGTTATCGAAATAATAAACCGGGAAAGAGTCCAGCAACTTCAAGGTCTTGCTGTTGGGGTCGAATTTAGCGGCCGAAACACCAAACACGCTTTTCTACTGATTTCATCAATGGTCATTTCCACCGCCATATCTATATGCACCGCTTCGGGGTCGCAATCCACAATGCGGGTTGCCATGACGACCCCTTCATGCAGGGTAACCAAAGCATAAATATAAGGAATATCACCCCCGGATTCCGTCAGGGTGCTTTTATGGACTACGCTGTAACTGTAGACTTGGCCTTGTCCCCGAGTGCGGCGCCATTCCCATTGCTGGCCCCAGCATCCGGGGCAATGGCTGCGCGGGTAAAAAATAAACTGCTGGCAGTCGGTACAATATTGCAGCCACAGTTCTCCTTTATTGATATGTTCTTCGTAAGTCTGTTTGGGATCATGCATAGTCTATTACCTCCCCAAAACCAGGCTGCATTCAGTGCTCATCACACCGCCATTGCCATTGACAAAAGCCAGATTGTTTGAGGCGACCTGGCGCGGACCGGCCTCCCCCCGCAATTGGCGCACAGCCTCAATAACATGTGACATGCCTCCCGCAAATGAAGGCTGCCCCATGGAAAGCTGGCCGCCATGGGTATTGCAGGGCAAATCACCTTGATACGTAAGGTCATGACCGGCCACAAAAGCCCCCCCTTCACCCTTGGAGCAGAAGCCGGCATCCTCCAGGGTGATCAGCACTGTGATGGGATAACAATCATAAAGGGAAACCAAATCAATTTCCGCAGGGGTGCATCCGGCCATGGCAAAAGCACGCTTGGCTGAGGCTTGCACCGGGCTAATAGTGATATCCGGCGAGTAGACAATAGAATTATGGGTACAGGCTTCCCCCCATCCCCGGATAAAAACCGCATTATCCAGGGCTATGCCGCTGTCGCTGCGGCTGACCACCACTGCAGCAGCGCCGCTGCAAGGCCGCACAATTTCCAGCAGGTGCAAAGGATCAGTTATCATGGGTGACTGTAAAACCTCGGTTATGGTAAGCGGGGCTTGATTGAATAAGGCCAGCGGGTTCTGCAGAGCATTAAAGCGCTGGTCCACTGCAATTTTGGCCATCTGCTCAGGTGTGGTGCCATAAAGGTGCATATGCCGCCGGGCAATCAAAGCATATCCCGTGTTGAAGCCCATTGGGGCATAGGGCAATTCGTAATCAATCTCCGCCTGTGACATGACTGATGTTTTCCCCTGCAGGGTATTGAAGACCTGGCTGTCCCAGACCCCGCCGCTCAGGCACAGACAATGATTGTAAAGCCCGGCTTCCACCAAAACTGCTGCCCGGGCTACAGCACCGACCGCACTCGCTCCGCCTAATTCCACCATGTTAAGATAGCCCGGCTGCATTTGCAGATATTCAGCTACCTGGGCCGGCCACATAAACGCACTATCTTCGCTGGGAGGAGTAACCAGAAGTCCATCTATCTCATTTTTCTTAAGCCCGGCATCTTCAAGCGCCAAACGGCCGGCTGCGGCCAGTAAGCTCAGGGTGCGCTGCCCCTGCGCCTTTTTAATAGGTGCCAATTCAGAAATACCGGAAATTACTGCTCGCCTGTTTTTCAACTCGGGTCCCCCTTTCCTGTCCTCATAATATCTTATGACGGTCTGCTTTTACAAACCTGGAATATTTAAGGTACAATAGCGGTATCTAGCTGCGGGCAGGTACCCGGCCGCTCCTTGATGTTGGCGGGGCGCTGGTGTGTTGATCAGGAAGGCAGGAATACGGCATGACAGGTTTGACTAAGGTACATCAGGGATGGACGGATCAATTCATTAACAGCTTGACCCCGGTGGCGGAACTGGCTCTAATGGGCGATATTCCTGGTAAATTTCATTATGAACAGACTGCTGCGCACCTGGCTCTACAGGGACATAACCCGCGGCATTTTTATTTCAACCGCGGCAATAATCTGGCCTGGTTTTGCTTCTATCATGACCTGGTTCTGATGGATTTCCCCTACTTTACGGTGCAAGGCTTGGAGACTTTTCGCATCCTGGATAAAATCCGGCTGGAAGAAGATATTGTCAGAAACTGTCTTGCAAAGCGGGATTTTAAATCGCTGTTCCATATTATTGATCCACGCATCATCCTGCATGCCTTTGTAAAGCTGTCACCGCTTATTCCGGTTGGAGAGCGCTATCGCTTGATGGGACTGATCTATGCCCGCAAAAGCTACCGGTTGGAGCAATATCCCCATGAATTCATATCAGAAATTGTTGCCGACCGCCAGCAGCCCCTGCCCATCCCCTCCGACCAGCAGGATATGGTGCGGATTTATTACGGCCGCGGTCCTTTGTCACCGCTTGTGGAAAAAGCCAGCTCATGGACCCTGGACATCAATACCGCCATCTGCCATGCTACGCGCCACCAACACCGTGGTAAAATCTATCAGGCTCAGATTCCCCGCAAGCATATCATCGGCTATATCAAACGGCGCAATGAGAAAGAAGTTGTGCTTTACCCGGAACAGGTGCAGAATATTGCGCGCCTTGATCTGCCTGGTTTTCAAGAAATCGAGCCTCTCCTGGAGATGTCTGGTCTCAGGCAATACTATCGCCAATGCTTGAGCCTTTTAAAACCGGATTATTTTCACCGTCCGCAGGGTATTCACGGTCAATTGCATGCCAGGCGGGTACTGCTGCTGCTGTTGCTGCTGGCTTACCACGAACAGGGCTGGACTGAGCTGCCGCATTGGTTGACACTGGCAGCACTGTACCACGATATAGGCCGCAGCAACGATAATTTTGACCCGGAACACGGTCGGAGCAGTTATCAGAAGGCGCTGTCCCTGGGATTGTTACAGGATCTGGAGCCGGCGGAATTGGAAATGACCCGATTTGTGATGGAAACCCATTGCCTGGAAGACAAGGAGGCTTACCGCCTTTTAAATGACTATCAGGTGCATGACAGCAACTGCTTGCGTATAATGTATGAACTATTCAAGGATGCCGATGCCCTGGACCGTATTCGCATAAATGATCTGGATGTCGCCCACCTGCGCACCCGGGTCGCTCATCAAATGCTCCTGGTGGCTCGCGACCTCTTGGATCATCCTGAATTATTGGAATAATGGGTATTCAATCCCGCATTAAAAGCATGACCGGGGTTATTCTTGCAGGTCTTCGATCTGCTTCTTGATTTCATCAATCTGCTCATACAAAGCATCGATTTTCTGGCATATTTCCATTAATTCAGCCTCGGCATTGGTGTTGTTGCGGTAGGCGTTGTAAAGCTGGTCTCCTAATTCTGCCTTGAGGTGGCTGATGTCACGCTCCAGATTGGTGATATTAATTTTTAATTTGCCGCTTTCCAGCAGCTTTCCTGACTTCTGTGCCAGCTTATTGGCCTGTTCCTCCAATTTTTCTTTGCTGAACTTAAACATTTTTAGCCCTCCTTGACAAGTTAATCCTGTATTTCCATTTTATATTGCCGGGCATGGCGGGGGCAACCTGCTTTAGCAGGTGGCGGAGAGCATATTGTTCCCTATTTCCTAAAAAAGATTACAGACCCGTGTTGAAAAGCACAGGTCTGTAGATACTATTCAATCCCTTATACAGTTATGTCAACTTGTGAATAAATATTCCGCTGCGTAGTTTGGGTTCAAACCAGGTTGATTTGGGAGGCATGATTTTTCCGGCGTCAGAGATGGCCATGAGATCGCCAATGGTAGTCGGATACATGGCAAATGCAACTTGCATATCCTGCGTTGCTCGGCGTTCCAATTCCTTTAATCCCCGCGCGCCGCCCACAAAATCAATGCGCGTATCGGAACGGGGATCAGTAATTCCCAGTATGGGGCCCAACAGATTGTTTTGCAGAATGGTAACATCAAGCCGAGCTACCGGATCGGCCTCATCATAACTGCCAGGTCGGGCTTTAAGCATATACCATTGCCCTTCCAGGAACATGCCGTAGGTTTTTGGTTCCACCGGCCGGTAAGGGCCATCGCCGGGATAGATCTGCACCTCAAAGGCCTGTCCCACCAGATCTAAAAACGCCTCCCGGCTATGGCCATTCAAATCACGCACCAGGCGGTTATAATCCATAATATACGGGTCATGATCGGGGAAGAGGACGGCCAGGAAATAATTGTATTCTTCATCGCCAGTATAATCGGGATTGGCTGCCCTACGCTGCACAGCCACCCGTGCGGCTGAAGCGGAGCGGTGATGGCCGTCGGCGATATACAGCGTTTCAACTCCCCTAAAAAGGGTTTTCATTTGCTCAATAATATCGCTTTCATCAATTATCCATACCGTATGCGTAATGCCATCCTCGGATACAAAATCGTACAGGGCTTGATGCTTATCGGCCCAGGCCTGGACAAGGGCAGTAATCTGTGCCTGGCTGCGATAGGTTGTAAAGATGGGCCCGGTCTGGGCATCACAACTGTCCACATGGCGGCTGCGGTCCTGCTCTTTGTCCGGCCGGGTAAGCTCATGTTTTTTTATCACATCATTAAGATAATCATCTACGGAAAGACAGGCTACCAACCCGGTTTGGATGCGTTGCCCCCGTTTCTGGCGATAAATATAGAAATAAGGGCGCTCATCCTGAATCAAAATGCCTTCGGCAATCATATTATCAAGATTCTGCCTGGCCCGGGCATAAACCCGTTCATCATAAAGGTCTACATCCATTTCCAGATCAATTTCCGCTTTGTCAACATGCAAAAAGGAATAGGGATTATTCTGGGCCATCTGCCGGGCCTCTGCGCTGCTCATTACATCATAAGGAAGTGCGGCCACTTTATCTACCAGTGCCGGGATGGGACGAAGCGCCTGAAACGGTCTGATCACTGCCATGATTCTCCTCCTCGCAATTTCATATAGCCACGCCTTTCGTTAAAGCTGCAGGATTTCTTCAATATGCCCCAGTAATTCGCGGATATCTTCCACGGTGAAGTCTGCCATATGGGCAATACGAAATGTCTTGTCTTTTATCTTGCCATATCCATTGGAGATTTGAAATCCACGCTCTCCCAGCTGACGATTCAGAGCGGCCACATCAATGTCACGGGTATTGGTGATAGCGGTAACGGTATCGGATAGATATTCCTCATCGGCAAACAAGGCAAAATACCGGCGAGCCCAGGATCTGACGCATTCTGCCATCTGCAGGTGACGGTTAAAACGCTGTTTTAGACCTTCGGCCAGGATGCGCTCGAGCTGATAGTCCAGGGCATACATGTGGCTTAAAGAAGGTGTGGAGGGATACTGGTAATCTTTGTCCTGGATATAATCGAATAACTGCAAGAGATCCAGGTAGTAGCCGCGGAACGGAACCTGCCGGGCTCTATTGATGGCTTTTGGGGAGAAGGTGCATATTGCCATCCCGGGCGGCAATCCCAGTGCCTTTTGGGTTGAAGTAATGCATATATCCACCCCCAGTTCATCAACCTTAATCGGAGTTCCCCCGGTTGAACTGACCGTGTCCAGGCAATACACTACTTCAGGGTATTTTTTTATCACCTCGGCAATGCCTTTTACCGGATTCATCACCCCCGTGGAGGTCTCATTATGGGTAATGGTGAGCAAATCATATTTTCCGGCAGCCAGGGCATTATCAACCATATCAGGGGTGATAGCCCGACCCCATTCAACCTCGATAAGATCGGCAGGTATATTGTTGTTCTGAGCCATTTCAAACCAGCGTTTACCAAAAGCCCCTACAGAGAATACCACCGCCCGTTGGGCAGTGCAGGATCGGACCGCTCCTTCCATCAAGCCGCTGCCTGAACTGGTCGACAATAATATCTCCTGTTGCGTAGACCACAGGGTTCTCATCTTATCACTGATGCGGCGCTGCAACGCCGAGGCGTCTTTACTGCGGTGGCCAATCATGGGGGTTGCCATCTTTTGCAGCACTTCCGGGCGCACCTCCACCGGGCCGGGAATAAATAATCTTTTGTGCATTTTTTTAAATAGCCTCCTAGACAATCATCTTCATGGTCTTTTACCATTCTACTGATTTACGCTTTTTTTCTCAATATTGGCTTTGTTTTGCTTACTATTGAAGAACAGGACTACCCCTTGTGAAAATAACTTACTTAGATTACCAAAGCTGCTTGTTTCCATAGCCTGAGCCTTGTTTTTGGATTATATCCAAACGGCCCGGATCTCATGTAAATTGGGCGACAGCCAATCACAGCTTTAAAGTCATCTTCCCCGGAACAAACTCGGAGTAAAACCAGATTATGATATACTGGTTCTAGCTTAAGCCTTTACTTATGGCCTGGTCTGTAAAAAAGCATGTTATAATCGGCGGGCATTCTCTAACCCGGAACAGGGCTTTTTGAAGAAGCGCCCCCTGGCAAGGCCCGGACATCCCTTATTTTTTCTTTAATAATCAGAATGGGGAAAACCATGTGGGAATCAATAGTCCATCTTCTTGAACAATATGGTATCTGGGGTCTGCTGTTTACGGCTTTTGCCGAATCATCCTTTTTACCCCTGGCACCGGATTTCTTTCTCATCCCAATGAGCCTGGCTATGCCTCATTGGGCTTTGTTGCTGGCCCTTTTAACCACTGCCGCCTCTATTTGCGGAGCCGTTTTCGGCTATCACCTGGGAGTTTGGATCGGCAAGCCCTTGCTTAAAAAACTGGTGTCACGCCGCAGCCTGGCACGCATTAAGATTATTTTTAATCGTTATGGTGGTTGGGCTATCCTGGTGGCTGCTTTACTGCCGCTGCCCTTCAAGATCTTTACCATTTCGGCAGGGACCTTTTCCATGCATTTGCCAAAATTTATGCTGGCTGCGCTTATTGGCAGAGGGGTGCGGTTTTTCGGTGAAGCCCTTCTGGTTATTGCTGTCGGCCCCGAGGCCTTGACCTTGATCAAATCCGATCTGGGCACTGCAACTCTTATCCTGGCCGCAATTGTGGCCGGCGTCTTTGCCCTGTATAGTCTCTGGCGCAACCGCAAGCCCCGCTTGAAATCCTTCTCCTGAATCAATCAATGATGGTTGAAAATGATAATCTGCCGGTTTAATCTATTTTTCAGCAACACCCGCTTCCACTTTTATAGATCAGTGCTGTTCTTGAAGATAAGATGTAGTATGATAACTTAATAGATACAAGATACCGGGGTTGACCCGGTCGTTTTGTGAACGGGGTGCATTTATGGAGTGGTTGGAATCTTTATATCATATTGCAACAACATATATTGATGCCTGGGGCTACTGGGGTTTGATTGTGGGCATGACCCTGGAAAGTGCCTGCATTCCAATCCCTTCCGAAATAATTTTGCCCTTCGGGGGCTATCTGGTTTCCCAGGGTATACTGGGGTTCTGGCCGGCGGTTTGCGCCGGTGTACTGGGCGGCGCTACCGGCTCCACCATCGCTTTTTGGATAGGTTCAATCGGGGGGCGGCCCTTTATTCTAAAATATGGACGCTATTTCCTGGTCAGTCAAGATGACCTCCATACCGCAGATCGCTGGTTTACAAGATACGGACATCATGTAGTGTTCTGGGCCCGCCTCCTGCCGGTCGTAAGAACCTTTATTTCGCTGCCGGCGGGCATCGCGCGTATGAATTATGGGCGCTTTTTAATCTATACCATACTGGGTTCTTTGCCGTGGACCATAATCTTTGTCTATCTGGGCGTTAAAATGGGTCAAAATTGGGATCAGGTGCGCAAGGTCTTCGAGGAGTTTGATTTGCTTATTATAGCCGCCCTGATTGCCATGATCGCCATTTATATCATTATGAAAGTACGCCGCAACCGGCGTACCCCACCCGCAGCTTGAGCATAACACATTTCCCGGCACAGCTATAGAGGCGTTTCTCCATGAATCAGGGAAGACGGTTTCCTTTGCCTGGGAGGAGCATAACTTTACCATCCCCGGCACACCCCCAAGGCAGCACAAACGTTCTATGAGGTCCGCAACAGGTTACAGGTATGCGGTTCTGTGAAAAAACATCAATAATCATTTATAATTCGGGCAATATACATAATACTAGAAGAAGTCCGGCATTAGGGCCGGCTTCCTTTTCACGGCATTCGACCGTTTATGTTATCCTTAATGAAGAGGTGATAGTGATGAATCCAACTCAACCTGCCACCAGTTTGTGGAGGCAAATTCTACATAGTTTTGTTAAGCCCCGCGATGCCTTTTGCAGCTACAGTCACTTTGTCGGAGCTGCCCTGTCAGTCGCGGCATTGATAATGCTGTTAAAGCACCTTCCCGCAGGCAGCGGCCCTGCCGCCGTAATATCCCTGGTGGTCTTTGCAGTCAGCATGTTCCTGCTCTATATGACCAGCGGCTTATACCACCTGGTGGTGGCGTCGCAGAAGGTCATTGAGGTATTGCGCCGCCTGGATCATATCATGATATATGTGCTCATTGCGGGAACCGGCACCCCTTTGTGCATGCTGTTCCTCTCCGGATGGTGGCGCTGGGGTATGTTTGCCGCCATCTGGTCACTGGCTGTACTGGGTTTGATATTCAAACTGGTATGGATCTCAGCACCGCGCTGGTTGTCGACCCTCAGCTATATTCTGATGGGCTGGAGCGTGGTGGTAGCCTTTTTCCCGCTTTCTCGTACCCTGGCGCTAGCTGGAATGGTGTGGCTGCTTCTGGGAGGATTATTCTACACCGTGGGGGCGGTAATATATGCCACTCGCTTTCCACGCCTGAAGATACCGGGATTTGGTTTTCACGAAATCTTCCACCTTTTTGTACTGGCCGGCAGCGGCAGTCACTTCTGGTTGTTTTTCAGCTGCATTTAATCACTCACGCACACGGCTGCAGGAACGTCAATAAGTATCGTCTATTCCTTTATTTTCGACTTATTTTATATTAAATTGGACTTTTGCAGTAATCTCTGAACAATTACCGCTACTTCCGCACGAGTTATGTAGTCTCTTGGTGCAATTGTACTGCCGATTCTGCCTGTTATAACACCGGTTTTCAAACATGCAGCTATACTAGTTTTTGCATATGCTGAAGCGGCTGCCCCATCAGTATAATTTGCTAAAAGCGAGCTTACCTCACTATCTTTGATCTCCACTTTCAAGCCGGTTATTTTCATTGCTCGTGCAATCATTGTCATAGCTTGCTCGCGGGTGATCTTGTCATCGGGTCCGAATTTTCCATTGCCATAACCGGATATAATGTCATTTTCATAAGCTATTGATACCGCATCATAATACCAGTCATTTTTCGCTATATCATTGAAAGAGGCTTTTCCGGTTCCCGGACGCATCAATCCCAATGCTCTGACAACGATGGCAGCGAATTCACCTCTGGTAATGTCCCTGTCCGGCTCGAACATATCATTTCTTACACCGCTGATAACAAGCCTTGAGCCCATGTTGTTGACTGCATCCTTAGCCCAGTGCTTTTCTACATCCTTAAAAGTCTTGGGACTCCATATGACAGAGTAGGTACTGTTGGTCAGGCTGTTGATTTTCGCATAATATTTTCCGTCAATTACGGTTATAGCCGTAGGTACATGGGAGAAGGTCCCGTCTGCGTTCAATATTATGCCTGTTGTAATCTTAGACGGATCAATGCCTTCAGGTATCTCTATCAGCCTTTCGACATATGCATTGAATTTTGAAACCTCTACTGTCTTCTCACCGTTTGAGCAGGTAATTTCAAACTCAATAGGCTTCACCATTATTTGATAGTTATTTTTGTCTGCGGTATCTTCGACGATCTTTACAGTATCCGCCTCCGGTTCGGATATTTTTACGCTTACTGCAATATCCTTCAGTTCCAACTGCTTTCCCATCTGTTCTGATACAGTGTCAATATTTATTTGCGAAGCTGGAAGGGTATAAGTAACCGATCCGGTTATAATTTCAAGGACGGATTCCGTATTTTCCATATTCTTGACGGTCTGCCCGTTCAAAGTTCCGATGACAACATCCGCATGGTTTTTAACAGGAATTGTCACTACTGCATTGTTTCCTTCTTGTTGCAATTTTTTCACCAATTTTTTATCATCTACTACGACTGTTGCAACGGTTTTATTATCCACCTTTGTTGTGGTTACTGTAGCCACTGTTACTGTTTTCCCGTTGACAAGTATGTCAACACCGTTGGTCGGCTGTGAAGGTGTTACCGGTATTGGCGGTGTCTCGTCTCTGTCGGAATCTCCGCTTGAAGGTCTGTACGGAGTTACTGCATTGGAGGCTTCGGAGGCCGGACCGGTTCCGGCGACATTTGAAGCTGTTACCGTAAAGGTATAGGCTGTCCCGTTTGACAGCCCCGTAACGGTAATATTGGTACCGGTACCCGTTGCCGTAATATTTCCCGGATTTGATGTCACAGTATATCCGGTTATGGCGCTTCCGCCGTTATCCGTCGGCGAGGTAAAACTAACTGTAGCCTGACCGTCGCCGGCTGTGGCTGTTATATTGCTTGGTGCTCCCGGTACTGTCCTCGGCGTTACGCTGACTTCATTTGAAAATGCGCTTTCTCCATCAGGTCCCACTGCCGTAACTACAAAATAATAGGCAGTACCATTGGTCAGTCCTGTAACGTCACTGCTATAAACCGCTCCTGTAACTGTAGCAGAGGGAGTTGTATAGGTGTTGGAAGTGGTGCTTGAGTATACGTTATAGCCCGTTGATCCAGGAACTCCGCTCCAGCCAATCGTGACTTGCCTGTTTCCCGCAATTGCCGATTGGATAGTTGGTGCTCCGGGATGGGTTGCCGGTGGTGCTGTGTTTACCGTTAGGTTGTCAGTCCGGGCAGTCAGGCCCGATGCCGTATGGGTCACGGTCACAGCGGAGTTGTTGTGTGCCGCATTGGTCAGCGCTGTCCCGTTTGCCGGACCTGTGGTATAGCCTGCCGCCGTACCGTCTATGAAGGTCACGGTAGCTGCAGAGCCGTCATTGTTTGTCTCTGTCACCACCATGCCGTTCAGTGCCAGTATCCCGTCCGTTCCTTCTGTATAGCTCAACTTGGCGGGCTGGGTGGTCACTGCTATTCCGGTTACCTGCAATGCCGCCGTCGGGCCGAAGGTCACGGCAAAGGTCAGCTTGTTGCCTTCCCCGTCCGCATCGATGGTTCCGGCTTCTGCTGTTCCTGCATTTACTGTCGGAGTCAGTGCCTGGAACTTGTATCCCGCTGCCGCTGTCAGCTCAATGACGGCCCGGTAGGTTGAAGCAGCCTTGAATTTTCCTTCCGTTGTCAGTGCAGCCGCTGAACCGTCGCTGTTCTGCCAGGTGAGGCTTGTCACCGTGCAGCTTGCGTCTCCCGCTGTCAGGCTTCCGGATGCTACCGGTGCCGCTCCCGCAACAGGAGCTGTTATCCCCGCCACGCTTGCGGTTGTAATTTCGGCTGGTGTAGGAGTGCTATCTCTTAACACCTGAATACGATTGTTACCGGAATCGGAGATATAGATGTTCCCGTTTAAGTCCACAGCAATTTCCGTTGGAGAATAGAACTGGTTATCGCCGTTTCCATAGCTCTTCCAACTTTTAATAAAATCACCATCAGAATCAAATTTCTGTATTCGATAGTTATGGCTATCTGCGACATATATGTTATTATCGCTGTCCAAAGCCAAGCCAATTGGATTTTTAAACTTACCTTCGTCTTCTCCAACCCCCCCCCAACTTTTTATAAAACCACCATCAGAATCAAATTTTTGTATCCGGTGGCTAAAGAAATCGCTAACATATACTTTATTGTCGCTGTCAAAAGCCAAGCCATGTGGATATTCAAACTTACCTTCGTCTTCTCCAGACCCCCCCCAACTTTTTATAAAACCACCATCAGAATCAAATTTTTGTATCAGCTTGCTAAAGCAATCGGCAACATATACTTTATTGTCGCTGTCCACAGCTATGGCAGCTGGACTCTCGAAATAGTAGTCGGCTCCTCCGCTCCATTTAGTAATAAAATCGCCATTAAAATCAAATTTTTGTATCCGCTTATTACCCGTATCAGTGACATAAATATTTCCGCTGCTGTCCAAAGCTATTCCATATGGAGATTTGAATTTGCCGTCTCCGCTGCCCTCGCCGCCCCATGTCTTAAGAAGCGTACCATCAGAATCAAATTTATTTATCTGATTTCTATCGAGCTCGACAACATATACGTTCCCGTCATCGTCCACAGTCATACCTCTTGGAGCTAATAATCCTGCTTTAAATGTAGTTATATCTACAGCCGCAAAAACCTGTGCTTCGCTAATAAAAGCTACAAGCATCAATGCCAATACCAAAGGCAAAATCCGTTTCTTTACTCTCTTTTGCATTCTGATTACTCCTTTAATTAATTAATTTTGATTCCTTCAATAGATTCTTAATTGCCTGCGCAGTTTCTGCATAGGTCAGATTGGATTTTGGTGAAATAGATATCCCGCTTGTTCCATTAAATACGTGGGCGGACAACGCTTCTTTTACAGATACTTCTGCCCAATTACTTACTTTATCAAAATCTGTGTAATTCCGATATCTGTCCTTGTCGCTTCCGGTAAGCTTTGTTAACTGCATTGCTCTTTGGAGCATAACCATAGCTTCTTCCCGTGTAATCTGCTGAGCAGGTCTGAAGGTATCATCCGGATATCCGGATACTATGCCGTATTCATTGGCGATGAGAATAGCCAAAGTTCTTTCACCTGTACTGCTTACATCCAAAAAATAATTCTCATGCTTATGTCCTTCTCTATACAACCCCAATGCTCGAACGATATATTCGGCAAAATCTGCACGGGTAATGGCTTTATTGGGCTGAAAGCTTTCAGGATCAAAGATAACTAATCTGGATGCCATGTCGTTGACTGTTTCTTTGGCCCAGTGATTTTCTACGGATTTTATAGAAATCGGATTCCAAATAACCGAATATGTGGAATTCGTTAGAGAATTTATCTTGGCAAACCACTTGCCGTCTTTTTGGTAAATTGCCGTAGGCACATGGCTGTAGGTACCATCAGGATTGAATACAACTCCTGTTGTAATCTTACTCGGGTCAACTCCTGCCGGTATCTCCATCACTCTTTCTACATAAATGCTGAATTTGCTGATTTCTACTTTTCCCGTTGTGCCATCTGATTTTGTTGTTTTGGCTGCAATTTCGAATTCCACCGGTGGAAATACCAGCTCTGCTCCACTTGCTTTGACTGCTTCATTGTACTTGGCAACTACAGTTTCATCTATCTTGCTAATCTTTACTTCAACCTTGATATCTTTAAGATCCTTTTCCGAAACGCCAAGGTTTTCAGCCACTTTGCTGATGGTAAATTCTTCAGCCGGAATAATATACTCCACATTGTCCCGTTTGACAAAAACATCAAAGGTGTTTTCTTCCAGCTTCTTGACAATGTCACCGGTCAGTTCTACTTTAGCCACTTCTGAGTTTGAATGAGACACCGGAACCCGAATGGTGTTGCCCGTACCGCTTGGATTATTCCTTATGGCTTCATTGATTTTGCTTTCAATAGCCTGATTATTGACTTCTATTATAAATGTGGACTTTCCATCTTCCGTTGTTTTTCTTTCTGTTCCGGCATTGTATTCTTGTCCGTTGATAATTACTATAACGCTTTCTTGTGTTGGGGTAGTGCTTCCCTGAGATGAGCTAGTGCTTCCGCCCCCACCAATACGAGTCCATTTGGCATAAAGAATCGTGTTCCCAGTTACCGTGTCTGTATCAAAAATCCATTGAGTTGTCAGGGCCGCATCCTTATACCAACCGGCAAAGGTATAGCCTATCCTGGTGGTAGCAGGTGCTGTAATGGTCGCACCATGGCGGATACCAGTCATGTCCTCTACGGAGGTGCCGTCCTTGCTGTTAAAAGATACGGTATAGGTATCAAGATAGGCTATTGTATATCCTGCCGCTGTTGCAGCTTCAATAAAGTTTTGGTTGGCAAAATAAGCATAGGCGGTCTTAGGGTCGGGTGCTGCGGTAATAAATGCCTCTACTCCAATAATTTGATCTATGCCTTTATAAAGGTTAGTGATAGTTCCCAGAGCAATGCAATCATAAAATGCATCTGCGCTTATACTCGTTACCGAGTTAGGTATTGTAATAGAGGTCAGTTTAGTGCAAGAGGCAAATGCTTCTACACCGATACTCGTTACCGAGTTTCCAAGCACGACAGAGGTCAGTTCGGTGCAAGAGTCAAATACACCCTCACCAATACTCGTTACCGAGTTAGGAATTACGACAGAGGTCAGAGCATAGCACCTTTTAAATGCATCGTTTCCAATACTCATTACCGAGTCGGGAATTACGACAGAGGTCAGGGCATAGCAATTACTAAATGCACCTTCGCTTATACTCGTTACCGAGTTAGAAATTGCAACAGAGGCCAGATTAGTGCAAGAAGAAAATGCACCCACACCCATACTGGTTACCGAGTTAGGAATTATAATTGAGGTCAGTTCAATGCAATCGGCAAATGCTTCTACACCGATACTCGTTACCGAGTCAGGAATTGCAATAGAGGTGAGGGCACTGCAATTATAAAATGCATGGTCACCTATCCTCTCTACCGAGTTAGGTATTATAACAGAAGTCAATTCAGAGCAATCAGCAATGGCATAGCTACCTATACTCTTTATCTCGCCTATAATCTCAACTTCTTTGATATCATTTCCTGCAGAATAAAGCGGCGAATCAAATCTATCATAATCATACATAGCCCCGTCGCCTGTTATTACAAGTGTTCCATCGGAATCTAGGGTACCGGTTACATTATCTCCAAGTTTGTAGGTTTCCGCCCATTTGGCATAAAGAGTAATGTCATCGATTACCGTATCAGTATCAAAAATCCATTGGGTTGTCAATGACTCTTCCTTATACCAACCGGCAAAGGTATAGTCTGTCTTAGTGGGAGCAGTCGCAGGAGCTGCTATGGTCTCACCGTGGCTTACACCGGTGATGGGATCTATGAAGGTACCCCCCTTGCTGTCAAAGGATACATCGTAAAGATTTTTTATATCATACCCTGCCGCTGTTGCGGCATTGATAAAAGACACGTTAGCAGGATAAGCATATGCGGTCTTAGGGCTGGGACACATATTAGTAAATGGATTACCTATTATAGTTTGATTTGTGCCATTATAATGGTTAGTGATAGATGCGAGGCTAGTGCAACCATGAAATGCTTGCATATTTATTCTCGTTACTGAAGAAGAAATTACAACAGAGGTCAGGTCAATACAATTCTCAAATGCAGAGTTGCTTATACTAGTTACTGAGTCAGGAATTACAATAGAGGCCAGGGCACTACAACCGAAAAATGCACCCATACCTATACTCGTTACTGAGGAAGGAATCATAAACTCAACAGAGGTCAGTGCAGTGCAAAGCCTAAATACATTGCTATCTATACTTGATAATGAGTCAGGAATTGTAACATGGGTCAGGCTGGAGCAACCCCAAAATGCGGAGCCCATACTTGTTACCGAGTTAGGGATTGTAAAAGCTTCCAGAGCAGTACAACTATAAAATGCATAGTCGCCTATACTCTTTACTGAGTCGGGAATTGTAACAGTTTTCAGAGTAGTACAACCAAAAAGTGCATAGGTGCCTATACTTTCTACATCGGAACCTATTTCTACATTGGTCAGGCTACTGCAATCCTGAAATAAAAAATTACCCACACTCGTTACTTCATCACCAATCATAACTTCAGTAATAGAAGCTCTTGTATTATAGAACCCTGGACGATTAGCATCACTAAAATCATACATCGATCCGGTTCCTTCGATCACCAACTCTCCATCGTCATATAGAGTGCCTGTTACGTTTTCTCCAAGCGTGTAGGTTTCCAAAATCGTCCCGGAAGACATAAGCGCTATACCGAACATCCCCATGGCTCCAGTAGCCTTTTCTTCCACGACTTCTCCTATGATTTCTTCTTCAATATCTTCCTCAATAGTTTCTTCAGCCGGCTCTTCTTTTATATCCTCTTCTGTCAGTTCTACCTGATAAAAGGCCATTATCCGGACTTCATCGGTCATATCAACATCATAAATCTGCAGATAATTGCCCGCCGCCACTCCTGCCGTGATATCAGCGCCCGACTCATAGTCTTCAAGTAAATTATCTCCGGCAGTTGGGGCGACTTCTCCCACCTGGGGCGTTGCAATTTCCTGCTCTGTTACATTAACAACCAAACTTCCATAAACATGATCTGTTATTGTTGCTGAAGTAGCCCCTGTTATTTCCCCGGGGAACAAAACTGCTGCCAGCAGAGGCACAAACTCTGGCTCTGCTATGAGGTCACCTGAATCTTCCGCTATCACTGGCGCCACACCAACAAGCAGTTGCATGAGCATTGACATGATTAATAGAACAGTGATTTTTTTACGTATTGTTTTTTTCATTCCCTTTACACCTCCAAATTAATTTATAAATATCGAATTAGTATCCTTACCATCCGCGTTCAACCCCGATGTTTTTTCATTATTCCGTTATTCTTCTGCCGTACCCCAGCCTGACGCATTCAAAAATGGTAACAGTTTTCATGCTCGTACCATAAGGATGAGATGTGGATATGCAGCAGTATGGACAATCGCTTACATGAACGGCTGCAAATAGAGTAGAACTTTTATGACAGCATTTCCCCGCAAAGGGAAACATGTCCTCAGCTACACTGCAGTCTTCACCTGGGAATTTTTTTATATCGTCAGCCTGCATCTGAATGCACCTCGCTTTTACTTTTAATCTAAATTATGGTTCGGGCACAGTATTATAAAAATAATTGTAACCGTCAACAATTAACAAAACCGTTAACAAAACTACATTTCCGGTATTTTTCTCGAGGAAATATGCCAATATTCCCCATATTCTGGTATGATTTAATTGTTTGTATTATATGTGGGGGTTCGGGGATATGCATAATATACCAAGCGCGAGACTGACGGTTCCAGGAACCGCCGCGGGAGAAATTATACGCAAAAATTTAATAGATGCCGTACTGAGCAGTGCAACAAAACTTGTATATATACACGGGGCTGCGGGCTATGGCAAGACCACTCTCCTTTCACAGATCGCAAATTCCGCGGAATATGCCATCTGGCTTTCACTGGATGGAGAAGATGATATTTTTACCTTCGTGAACACATTCTGTGAAGCAATAAAGCAGGCCTTTCCGGAACTTGACTTTGTCTTGTCGGAATACCTGCCCCTTTCTGAAAAGAACAATTTCATCTCAATACTTGCGAGCTCACTGATATGCGGCATTGAAGACATCCCCAAAGATTTAGTTTTTGTCATGGACGACCTGCATACAATAGATGAAATCGGAGTTAAAAAGCTAATTGCCTGCCTTATCAAATATCCGCCTAAGAATACGAAGTTCTGTTTCGGCAGCAGAGAATTGCCTTGGGGCGATTTTTTGGAGTTCAGGTTAAAGGGCGCTATGCATGAGCTGACCCAGAAGGAACTTGCGTTTACAAGGGAAGAAACCGCCTGTATCCTGGGCTTTGACGATCCTGACCTTTACAATTCAACGGAAGGATGGCCCCTTGCCGTCGGCTCCTTCAAGGTATTGCTGGAGAACGGGATATCCATAAAAGACATTCCTTCCTACGGAAATGAAGCCCTTTATTCGTACCTTTTTAAGGAATGTATCGGTAACCTGAACTTATATATGGTAGACTTCGTAAAGAAATCGGCCTACTTTAACGAACTGGACCCGCAGATGCTGGACGTTGTCCTGAATAAAAAAAACACGAAGCTCATACTCGAAAGCCTCGTATCCCGGAATTTTTTCACGGTTAAAACGGGCGCCGGATTTTATCGCTACCACGCGCTTTTTAGAAACAGCCTGCTGGAAGCGGGAGAGCAGTCTCAAAAAACTTTGCTGCAGCAAAAAGCAGCCCGGTTTTATTTTGATAAAGAGCAGTATTCAAGGGCAGCCCGATACGCCATTGATTCAAAAGACTACGAACTGCTGGAAAAAATCATTCTGAAATGCTACAAGGATCTTATGAAGGCTGGCAGTTACAATGAGCTCCGGATATGGTTCCAGGCTCTGGACAACTCTGCTGCCGAATTGAGTCCGGCCGTTCTTGTAGCAAAGGGCGCATTTCTTTCCGTTATAGGTAATTTTGTCAATGCCAAAGCATGCCTTGACACGGCAATACCTTCATTAAGCGAAGACGAAAAAGGCCTGTACTTTGAAGCAATGCTGCATAAGGCCAGGGTTCTACGCAATTTTGTCTCCTTTGAGGAGTCAAGCAGGCTGCTTGACGAGCTGATTTCAAAGCTTGACAACCAGGCCTGCGAATTGGCTTATTCGGTCACCATTGAGAAACTATACAATCTGTGCTGGGAATCTCAGATAAACAAAGCTTGTTCCCTTGCCCGGCAAATGATAGAGGCTTGTGCCAATGCAGGCAATCTGAAGATCATGCTTTGGTTCGAAAGGTATTTGTGCACAATACACTTCTTTGCAGGCAATATGAAGGAATCGGTTTATTATTATGAGAAATCCCTTGGAATTTCTTCAGATGAGCTGAAATACCTTGGCATGCACAGCACTGGCATCTATGCTGCCAAGGCTTATCAGATGCTGGGGGACAGAAGCCGCTCCCTCTCCGTATTGTCGGAAGAGCTTCAGCGGCTCAGAAATACGGGCAACTATGAAGAAATGTGGTCATGTTACCTGATGGCTGCCGAGATTCATTACCAGAATGCTATTATTGACAAAATGAACGGCGAAAATGTTTCCTTTGAGGCTGCGGCCAAGTATTTTACCTTGGCGGACGAATACGCACCCCTCTACCGTAAAACCGATTTTCAGCTGCATTGGGCGAAAATACAGCGCCTTACTTATAGTCTCATTTTTACAAATGCTCCGAATGAAGACAGCGTGCGAGAAATCTTTGTAAACCTTGACAAAGCAGGAGTTTATCTGAAAAACGTAGTACTAGCCAGGCTCATGGGTTACTTTTCGGCCATATCCGATTATCCGAACGCGGTTAAATGTGCAAGCCTTTGCATAGAAGCTGGAGAAAGTGCCGGTATAATGCTCCATCCCTCGCTGTCATACGGACTGCTTGCAAGGGCGGCAATAGCCACAAAGGATGATAAAAAGGCGGCCCAACTGACAAGGCGCTATCTTAAGCTTTGCTCCGATAATGGGCTCTATGAATATTTCAAGCTGCGGAAGGCCTACGATCCGGTCCTTGAATTTGCGTATAACAACGAAATAGAGCCCGAGATTACAAGACAGCTGATGGAATTTGCCGGATACAAGCCGAAGAAAGTGTATATTGATACTTTGGGCGGTTTTGCCGCTTATCAGGACAAAGACAGGCAAAAGCCTATAAAATTCAGGTCGAAAAAGGAACGCGAGCTTTTGGCTTTTCTGCTTGATGCAGGTGACCGGGGAGCCACGAAAGAACAAATATTTAACGCCATCTGGCAGGAGTCGGAAGCCATTAATATAAAAAACCTGATCGCAGTTAACCTGACCCATTTAAAAAACGACCTTAAACGCACAGGAATAGAAAAATCGGTTATCTGCCGGGAAAACCGCTATTTTATATGCCGGGAAGAAATTGAGTGCGATAACGATCTCTATGAAAGAGCATATGAAGAGTTCAAACATCAAAATACCAAAGAACTAGCCAAAAAGCTTTTACCCCTTTATAAAGGGGAATACTTATCGGATTTCGAAGCGCTTTGGGCAGTTGAAAAAAGGCTCAGATACCGGGATATTTATGAAGAAATCGCTGGTTATTGTTGAGCCTCATCTTCAAAAGTACCCGATGTCATCTATAAAAATCCCTGCATATAGTGGTTAACCTGCCTTATTTGCTTCTCAGAGCACTATTTGTCATCATTATTGTACACTCAACGTGCCTTGAGAATCCAATAAAGATGTCGTTTAAACCTGGTGAGGCCTTGGCGACAGGGTATATTATCAATAAGTCACCAATTTAAGTTTAATTTCCTAGGTAAATAGTATCTTTTGAGTTCTGAAGGCTTTTCCTGAATTATGCCATCTTTGTGTAATAATACGTTTAAAGGAAGGGGATGACATATGTTGTCATTGCTTATCAATAAATAAATAGGTGTAATTCACTTCTGCAAATTACACCTATTTGATACGACATTATTTAAAAAGTACAACTCTATTTTTAAACCACACTTTTATAAATCAACACCATCCGCTTATTCCACGGTGACGCTCTTGGCCAGATTGCGGGGTTTATCCACATCCAGGCCCCGCATCACCGCCATATAATAGGCGAATATCTGCAGGGGAACAACCCCGATAATGGGAGCCAAAATCGGGTTCACATCGGGCAGGAGGATCTGCTCATCGCATTCCTGGCAGGCCTCCTGCAGATTGCATTTGCATATGGCCACCACCACCGCACCGCGAGCCTTGACCTCTTTGATGTTGGACATGGTCTTTTCCACCAGGCTATCCTGGGTAATCAACGCCAGAACCGGCACCCCATTATGAATCAGGGCCAGGGGGCCGTGTTTTAACTCGCCGGCCGCATAGGCTTCAGCATGGATGTAAGAAATCTCCTTGAGTTTCAAAGCCCCTTCCATGGCTACTGCATAGTCAAAACCGCGTCCCAGGAAAAATGTGCTCTGTACGTCTGCATAGCGGGCTGCGATTTGTTTGATCCGGGCTTCTTCAGAGAGAACCTGCTCAACCAGGACATCGGTATAGAGCAGATCGCTGTAGAGGCTCTGTAGATCATCATGACTCATAGCCCCGCGCACATCAGCCAGATACAAAGCCAGTAAGTACATGACAATAAGCTGGGTGATATAGGCTTTTGTAGAAGCCACTGCTATCTCCGGCCCGGCGTGAGTATAGATGACCTGGTCGGCCTCACGAGCCACCGCGCTACCTACCACATTGGTAACCGCCAGGACCTTGATACCCTGCCGTTTGGCTTCCTGCAAAGCCGCCTTGGTGTCCGCGGTTTCACCCGACTGGCTGATGACAATCATTAAATCATCAGGATTCCATAGCACGTCCCGATAGCGGAACTCGGAGGCAATGTCGGTTTCCACCGGCACCCGGGCCAGTTTTTCAATAGCAACCCGGCCCACCAGGCCGGCATGGTAAGCAGTGCCGCAGGCAACAATAAAGATCCGGCCCAGTTTCCTGAACACATCATCCATGCCCAGGTGGGAGAAATCCACCCGGCCATTGGTGGCTGTACCCCTGAGGGTAGCGCGAATGGCTTCAGGCTGTTCGTGGATTTCCTTGAGCATGAAATGATCGTAACCATTTTTCTCGGCGGCGATCGGATCCCAGGTAACTGTGAAGATGGATTTATCTACCGGATCGCCTATAAAATCGGTGATGACCACCTCATCAGCCTTGACAACGGCGAATTCATTATCATCGAGAATATAGACCTGGTTGGTGCGCCCCAGTATGGCGGGAATATCCGAGGCCACATAATTTTCCCCATCCCCCAGACCAATGATCAAGGGGCTGTCTTTTTTGGCTACAATAATCTTGTCGGGTTCATCACGATGGATTACCGCCAGTGCGAAGGAGCCATGTATCACAGCCAGAGCCTGGCGCACCGCCGCCTCCAGGGAACTGCGGTAATATTTTTCAACTAAATGTGCTATTACCTCAGTATCGGTTTCGGATACAAAATCATGACCTTCCAGTATCAATTGCTGGCGTAAGGAGGCATAGTTTTCAACGATGCCGTTGTGAATTACTACAATATGGTTATAACAATCCGTATGCGGGTGGGCATTGCGGTCACTGGGGACCCCGTGCGTAGCCCAGCGGGTATGCCCGATGCCCAGCGTGCTGCCGGGGAAATCTTTCAGGGTGCTGATCAGTTCAGCCAATCTGCCTTCCCGTTTCATAATTTCAATAGAGGCAGGTTCCTCAGCCCGATATACAGCAATCCCGGCCGAATCATAACCGCGATATTCCAATTTACTTAATCCGTCTATAATCACCGGCACAGCATCTGACTGGCCAATATAACCCATAATTCCACACATATTTTCCATTTAACCTCCATGAGAGGGTTAATGTCACCCTTCGTCACTGTCTCGTCACTGTCATTGCATAACAAGCAAGGCCGTAATCATCAGGCCTTGACAGGTTGATTGAATTATCCACTATAGGCCTCTTTGTGGCAGGCATTGCTGCCCGCTTTTGTGGGCTTACTAACGATGGTGGCCACCGGGGGGCATCCGCCGAACCATTCGATTAACCCCCTCCTCGTCAACCCAAAATGAGAAATCACCTCGGGTTCAGGCGCTTATGGCATCTATTGCTGGGCTATGGTCTCGATAGCTTTTTTTATGTCATCAATCACTTCCTTCAAAAGATAATTATCCGGACCCTGGGCCATTAGTCGAACCAGGGGTTCCGTTCCCGAGGGTCTTACCACCAGCTTGCCCCATTCTCCCAGTCTCTCTTCCGCATCGGCCAGAGCCGCTTGAACCAGATCATGAGAAAGAACGGCTTCTTTATTCTCAATACGTACATTGACCAGCAATTGAGGATATTTTTCCATCTCCCTCCCCAACTCAGAAAGGGTCAGCCCGGTTCTTTTCATTACTTCCACCAGTTTCAACGAAGTCAGCAGGCCATCTCCAGTTGTGGCATGTTGCTTAAAAATAATATGTCCCGACTGCTCACCACCTAAAAGTGCGTCGGTCTCAATCATCTTTTCCAAAACATACCGATCTCCCACCTTGCAGCTTGCCACCTTCACGTTTTCGCGCCGCAGGGCAATCTCAAACCCAATATTGCTCATAACGGTTGCCACCACCGTAGGGGGATTGAGCAGGTTTTGGCGGTGCATATCCAGGGCGCAAATAAGCATAATAGAGTCGCCATCCATCTCACAACCTCTATCGTCAATAGCGATGCAGCGGTCAGCATCACCATCATATGCAATCCCCAGGTCGGCATGGTGGTGCCGCACGACTCTTTTGAGCAGGTCAGTGTAGGTTGATCCACAGCGATCATTAATATTAATGCCATTGGGCTTGTCGCCGATAGTTATGGTGCGCGCCCCCAGCCGCTGCCAGAGTGCCGGGGCCACATGGTAGGCTGCTCCATTGGCACAATCCAGCACCACGGTCATGCCCTGTAATCCCGTCTGCAAGCCATAACAGGCACACAAATGGTCCAGATAGCTCTCTATTGCCCCTTCAACAGTGTAGACGCGCCCGACATCAGGCCCCTGGGGACGATTCAAATCATCTGTGCCCTGTCCTACCAGCTTTTCAATCTCTTCCTCCACCTCGTCAGGCAGCTTATAGCCGGCTGGGCCGAAAAATTTGATGCCATTGTCTTCCACTGGATTGTGTGAAGCTGAAATCACAATGCCGCAGTTGGCCTGATATTTTCCGGTCAAATAGGCTACCGCCGGAGTGGGAATAATCCCTGCCGTCAACACATCGGCACCGGTGGAACATATGCCTGCAATTAGGGCCGATTCCAACATGTCCCCGGATATACGAGTATCCTTTCCGACCAGTATACGCGGTCTTCCTGAAGGATTCTGCTGTGCCAGGATATAGCTTCCAGCCCGGCCTAGCTTAAAGGCTAATTCTGCCGTTAAATCCAGATTGGCTATCCCCCTAACCCCATCAGTACCAAATAAAATACCCACGTAAATACCCTCCTGCATCCGAACATCTTCTCCGTTGCTTACCGTAATCTCTTTTATACCCTTTTGTCAATACGCAGTCAATCCATCCAGTCTTGCAACCCGCCAGCAAAATAAACGGACTCGTCTGCCAGGCTATGGCTTCACAGGGCTGTTGTCTATTATTATGCTTTCTGTGGTCACTGTGTTAATTATATTCCATTCTCATTGCCCTTCATTGATTCCGCTTGTGCCTATGGTCACATTGACAGTAACCCGCGCCGGAAATATTCTAAGGCCTTGGGGAGCTTGCAGGGCAGCCTCTTGTTGAAAAGAGGCTCTTTTATCCGTCAAGTCCACCAGTTCGGTTTTTATATCACCAACATCCATTACAATACTGCTATTGCCCATGATCTTAACCAGTCCCGGCTGGGCAGATACGCTGGTAACCTGAAAACCTGAAGCAGCCCGGCCTGCAGTAATCACAGTGACAGGCACCTCACGCGAGGCCTGTTTGGGAGCAATCACCGCATGTATGGTGGCCTGCCGGGGCAGCAGCTCAATTCCGCCACTCACCAGTTTGCCATCGGCATCTCTGGGGAGCAAATTGACCGTATAGGCGGTCATATTGGTAGCCTGGCTTAGATCCACCTGCCCTACTATGTGATCGATTTTTCTTATAGTGGCTTCCTCTCCTTTGATCAGGCACTTATCTGGAGTGACGCTGATATCCAGCAGTTCATAACCTTCGGGAGGACCACGCAAAACCTGATGAGATATGGTAAAAACATGTTCCTGGACACTAATTAATTGTACCTGCACCCGCCGAGGCTGAATGCTGGTCAATATGGCGCCTGAGCCCGGTTCAAGCTGAACCGGCACATCAAAAGTACCCGGTTCGTAATTGGACAAATCTACATAGGCCTTAACTGTGGCATTCTTCTGCAGCACACCCCAAAGCCTGACCGCAACCTGTTCCGGTCCTTGTACGGTAAGTCCCGGAGGGACATGACGATAATCCAGCGAAACCTGCAGCAGATTCTGTCCACTGGTGTCGCTGCCTTGATTGACTACATAAGCCCAGAGCAGCAAGGACATAATGATCGAGATGATTTTAAGTCCGGTCTTTTTTTGCTTGAGTTGGAGATGCATAGGCGCCAAACCACCTCCTGCGAATATTCTCACCCCAACGGGGACGTTGCGCGAATTCCCGAGCCAAGGCCTGCATCAAACTTTCTTCGTCCGGGCAAGACAATAAGGTGCCTTCCCGGGCCAGTGAGATCACACCCGTCTCTTCGGAAACAATGACGGCCAGAGCATCTGAGACCTCGGTAATGCCCAGACCCGCCCGATGGCGAGTGCCAAGGCGCAGATCCAAATTGGGGTTGTCGCTTAAGGGAAGAAAGCAAGCTGCTCTCTCCAGCCTGCCCGCACTTATCACTACAGCTCCATCATGAAGCGGTGAATTGGGCCAAAAGGTATTGACCAGGAGACTGCTGGAAACAACGCCATCCACCAGTACTCCACTGGCGGCATGCTCCCCTATACCGGTATCCCGTGTCAATACAATCAGCGCCCCCATGCGATTGCGTGACAGCAGCCCGGCAGCCTTGCTGACCTCGGCCAACACAGTATGAATAGCTTCCGGGTCCCAATGCAAACGGTGCCCAGAAAAGAAACTACCCCGGCCGATCTGTTCCAAAAAGCGCCGTAATTCGGGCTGAAAGACAATCGGCAGGGTAATAGCAAACACGATCCACAATTTTTCAACCAACCAGGTAACCATAGTCAGGTTTAAATAGCTGGCTAAAACAGAAAACACCAGCAGCAGCAGCAAGCCGCGCAGTAGCTGCTCTGCTCTTGTTCCACTGATTAGCCCTAAAATCCTGTATATCAGATATGCAACTATGGATATATCTACAATGCTCAGGAAAAGATTCCACGGGCTGGCAAACACTCCAGAAAGGAAGCTGAAATCCAAATCTCTATCCTCCAAGCTTTGGCTTAAACAACTTCTATTATAAGTTTTCCCCGGGGCGTTGCCAAATCAGCATTTGCAGTCATCTGGCTTTAAATAGTGAAATACCGCCAGTACGCCTTCTTCTACGCTGATTTCCCCTTGTGCCTTGGCCAGTATGTTAGAAACCGCATAGGGATTTTTTTTCTCTAATACCACATTATCAAGAGGATATTCAAAACCCTTTTCACAGACCCCTCGGGCCTCCTCGCTGAGCGGCAAAACCGAAACCATATCCCCTTTTTGGCCGCTGATGGTTAAGCTCTGTGCAATAAGATAGACAGCGCAATCCGGAGCATAATGAACAATCTTCTTGCCCATCATGGCCAGTTCGATGCCACAGTATAGATTACTGAGCGTATGATCCAATCGTTTCCCCAGAGTACCCAAAAAAAGCACTTCATCGGCACCCAGCTCTTCAGCAAGGGACAGGGCCAGTTGAGTGTCGGTAAAGTCTTTGCGGCGGGGGTATTTCCTAAATTGAACCTGGTGAGCAGTATAGAATTCCCTTACTTCTGGTCTAATTGAGTCCATATCTCCAACAATATATGAAGGTATAACACCCATTTCGTAGGCATAATTGGCCCCCCCATCAGCACAGAGCAGAGTATCGTCAGGGCAGATTACGCTGCGATATTCACTCAGGGGTCCGTATTTACCATTGGCCAGAACCACACACTTCATATCGGTCACCTGTTCTTTTTTTCACAATTAACGCATAGCTCAATTATCAGTTATCTCTATTATAGTATATCGGCACGCCAGCGGAAGGACTTAAGGGAAAATACATGAATTCCTGCCGGTGTTGGCCTCCTTTTAGCAGCAATAGTAAACAACGAGCATATTTCATATTATTAAAGCAAATTGACAACAAAAATCGCGTTCATTATAATGCATATTAGTGCTATTGACAAAGGAGGCGAAGGTAGTGGCCTACACCATTAACGATGACTGTATTTCATGTGGGGTGTGTGAAGATGAGTGCCCGGTGGAGGCAATCAGCGAGGGAGAAGATAAATACGTTATAGACCCGGAACTATGCACTGATTGCGGCTCCTGTGCTGATATATGCCCTGTTGATGCACCGCAACCGGAAGAGGACTAACAACAGCAGGCTGGGGGCTTAATATCGAAAAATGCAAAACCCGTTCCGCGGGTTTTTTGCTTTTTGGGGTTTCCTGCTACTCCAGACCAGGGAATCCCAATTGGCGCAAAGCCTCGTAAAGAAGCACTGCAGCAGTATTGGCAATATTCAACGACCTGCCCAGGTTGAGCATGGGCACTCGAATAGTATGGTCCGGATAGGCTTGCAGCAAAGCCAGCGGTAAACCACTGGTTTCCCGACCCAAAACCAAAAAGTCGGCAGATTGATAACAGACATCGGTATAGCACCGGCTCGCTTTGGTAGTTGCGAAATAAAAAACCGCCTCCGGATAAGCTGACGCCACTTCTTCAAAACCATCCCACACTTTTACCGTCACTTTATCCCAATAATCAAGCCCGGCCCGTTTTAAATAACGGTCCGCCAGTAAAAATCCCAGGGGTTTGACCAGATGCAAGGTAGTGCCTGTGAGAGCGCAGGTGCGGGCAATGTTTCCTGTGTTTTGCGGGATTTCTGGTTCAACCAGAACAATATGCATGTTCTTTCCTCATCTCTCTTTTTCTTCCCTTAGGTTTAAGAATATTATAACCCTTTGTTTCCCAGTCATAGCACCTGACTGGCTGGAAAAACTACTCATAAAAAGGAGGGATTTATGTGACCAGATCACGGCATTTTAGCACTCTGGCCGGGCTTCTACTGATCAGTTTAATACTATCTGTGGCAGGGTGCCAGCAGGCAGCTAAAAAACCAGAGGTTAAAACACCCGCCCAACTGGCTCCCGAAGTCCAGAAATATAGTGTGGAACCAACTTTAAGTTTATACCGCACCAACAGCGGTGCAGTTCAACAGGTAAAGTTGGAGCAGTATTTAAAAGGAGTGGTTGCCGGCGAAATAGGTCCAAAGTTTCCTATGGAGGCCTTAAAAGCCCAGGCTATTGTAGCCAGAACCATGACACTGGCCTTGTTGGAGTATGAAGGAGGCACCCGCGGTAAACACAAAACTGATGTGAGTGACAGCCATACTGAATTCCAAGCCTATGATGAGAAGGCCATTAACGACAATATTTCCAAGGCTGTGGAGGAGACCCGGGGCCAGGTTCTAACCAATAATGGAAAGTTCGCATATGCTCTATTCCATTCTGCATCTAATGGAAAGACTGCCAGTATTGAGGAAGGCTTCCCCACTCTGGCTGAAAAAGCTCCCTATTTGGTGCCCGTATCTACAAATGGAATTACCAGGGCACCTGAAAAATATCGAGCCTGGACGGTGAAGGTGCCGCGCAGTCAGATTAAACAGATTATGGGCGAAAAAGCTGGTAATTTAGACGACATAAGCATCGCCCAAACCGGTCCATCCGGGCGGGTATTAACCGTCAAAGCCGGTCAGGCAACCATTTCCGGAGTTGATTTAAGGCAGAAGATTGGTTTTGACAAGCTTTTTTCAACCCAGATAAGCAGTATCAAACCAGAAGGCAATAATATCGTCTTTACCGGCACCGGTTGGGGGCATGGAGTGGGCATGGACCAATGGGGCGCCAACCTCATGGCGGAGCAAGGCAGTACCGCTCGCCAGATTGTGGAGCATTATTATCCACAGATGAATTGGACCCAACTTTATCAGTAAAATAACTTGCGTACGGATGCCAGGCACCAAAGTTAGAGTTATAGTATGAAGGTGCCTGGCCTCTCTATAAAAAGGGCTGCAGGGGAATGTCCTCATAATTCTCCGCCTGAAGGAAATACGACAAGAGGGGGCTTGAATCATATTCGTCAAAAAGGCGTAAAAACAACTGATCCATGCTACTAACCGGGCCATTTTCATTTCCGAGCAGCCCCTGCTGGCGCGCGAATTTATGCGTGGCCGCCATACCCAAACTGCTGATATGATAAATAAATTCTTCAGTATCCCCACGCAGATCAATACATAGATAAAAGCGACAAATGAGTGCGCGAATGGGGTAAATGGTGCAGATTTGATCCTGCAAAAACACACAGGGATTAGGCCGCATACGCAGCAAACCAATAGCTCTTTTTTCAGCCTCAAAATACTGATTTACAAAGCTTTCATAACTACAGGCGGTATAGCGGGCCATTTTCTTGAAGGCGATAAGGTCTGGAATCACGTAAGCGGTATCGCAGCAATTGTGCGCGCAAGCCCGGCAAGATTGATTAAGGTTGGAAGCGTATTTTTTGCGGCGGTAAGCTGATTGGTCACAAAGCGGTTGCCAGGCATTCAACAAATCCATCAAGCTGGCAGCAGGGTCAATATGGAGAGCCAATCCTTCATTTTCAGCATCATTACAATAGTAAACCCGGACCTTGTCCAAACTAATCTTTCCTTTGCATATTGGTCGATAACGCCTTTATCGCCTGGCGCGCCAACTGGTCACAACGTTCATTCCAGACATCGCCGCTATGACCGGCTACTTTCCTGAAATCAACCCGATTATGCTTCATCAAATGCAGCAGTTGCATCCACAGGTCTTGATTGGCCACCTGCTCTTTTTTGCTGTTAATCCATCCATTGGCCTGCCATTTCTCCAACCAACGCTGTTTAACAGCATTGACAACATAGGCGCTGTCAGAATGGACGGCAACATCCCAGCCTTTCACCTTGAGGGCTTGCAGGGCTCGTAAAACGGCGGTAAGCTCCATGCGTTGATTGGTAGTCTCTGCCTCTCCTCCAGACAGTTCCTTTATCCTCTCCCCATAGATTAGGACTGCTCCCCAGCCGCCTGGACCGGGATTGCCGGAACAGGCACCGTCAGTATAGATTGTTACTTCACGCGCCATATCTATAGCCTCACTTCATGGCGAGGATTGAGGCTAACCTGTTTAATCGCCTTCGCCACCGCAACCATCACCGCAGTATAGGTATTTTGACCCAGGGCGTCAGCACGGGCAAATGCTTCTCCCCTTTTACTGGCAACATAGCGTGGTTGCAGATCGTTAAGGGCCAGGGCGGCAATATCAGCCCGGCATTTCTCACAGGTACACATTTCGCACTTTTCCTCCAGCAACCTTTCAATTAAGTCCCCAACAGTCTTTTCTACCACATTGGTAATCTGATAATCCATAGCATCCACCACTCAATCCAATATAGTAAGAAGATCCTTTACCTTACGGAGATGATGATCGGCCTCAGGTGTGGCCGTTTCTGCCCCCGGGGCCAACCAGATGGCCTGCATGCCTGCCTGTTTGGCTCCAATTACATCGGTTACAGGGTCATCACCGATATGTGCCGCTTGTTTCCCAGATCGGTTCAGACTCTGCAAAACAAGTTTAAAGATTTCCGGGTGGGGCTTGGCATACCCTACTTCATCAGAAAAGACCATTACCTTAAAATACCGGGCGATCTGGTCTTGAACCATAACCTGGCGCAGCACATAACCCGGACTAGCCCCGGTATTACAAATAACTGCCAACTGAAACCGTTGCGATAAAAGCGGCAATATCTCTTTGACCCCACCATTCAACTGCGGAGGCACACTGAGCAATGTTTCCGTATAGGCCTTTAAAAGCTCTCTTTGTACCGCATCTTCAAGACCAATGGCGAGTTTATCCTGTATAATCTGCAGATGCCCCAACGGGCCTATTTCCAAGCCATAGGCCCGTTGAAAATAAGCCGCCTTTTCCCAGGCGGAATAAAAAGCCATGCGGAGCTCTTCAATAGTATAATAGCAGCCATTAGCATCCAGAACCTTTTTGACATGGTTTGCTCTCAGGCTATCCAACTGCTCTCGCTGTTCCTGAACATAAAGCGTATTCCAAAAATCAAAGCTGATCACTTCTAACACCAGCATCACATCCTTACCGGTGCCGGCACCGCTATCAACCCTATTATAAAGCATATCAGCCCTGTACTACGTCTTCAAGCTTCCTGTATTTTCTTGTTAGTCTCCTCAGATTGCTTAACATAGGACTTGATGTCCTTATCCAAAATGGCCTGATTGTCCTTCTGCCGCTCCTTGTTTATCGCCCGGGCACGCTCTTTAAGAGCACTGTGATCAGTACAATAAAAACCAGGCCCTTTGAAAGTAATGCCGATATCACGACTTATAATTCGTTCAACTTTCCCTGCACAGGTGGGGCATTCTTGCAGGTTCTCATCAGACATCTTTTGTAGTTTTTCGAAGATGCCGCATTTTTCACAGCGGTATTCGTACAACGGCATAATTACAAAACATCTCCCTTTCCAAGATTATATCTGTATCTTTAACAAGACCAGCAGCGACATGACACCATTCCAAACCCCATGGGTGACCATGGGCACAAATATACTACCGGTTTTTTCGTAGATATAGCATAACACTGCTCCACCCACAGCCAGTGGAATGGTTCGCCACAAATCCCAATGAGCCAGTCCAAAGACCAACCCGGCCAGGACAATACCCCAAATCGGCCCCAATGCTCCACGCAAGAAAGGATAAATCATGGCACGGTAAAACAATTCTTCTGCTGCGGGTGCCAGTACTGCGCCCATAAAAAATAGTATCATAAAAGTATAGCCATTATCCGCATTGCGCAGCATGGTCTCGAACAATTGCGGGGCAATATCAGGCTGCAGACGGCTGAGCGGCCAGCTCATGGCCAGCATAAACAGGACCAGCAATATTCCGAAGCCACATCCGTATTTCAGCAGCTCCTGCATAGAAGCCGGGCGCAGACCCAAATCTGCCCAAGAGGCCTTTTTAGTCCCCACTGAAAATATAAGTACCAGTCCTATGGTAGCCAGGAATTGAGCCATCGCCACCAGGTAAAACCTGCCCAGGGGCTGATTCTCCAACCACCACGAATGCAGGCTGTATGATCCCACCACGGTAGTGATAATAAAAACGCCACAGTAGACCAAAACAATTTCCAGCAGTCCCCAGCATGGCTGCTTGCGCCCTTCAGGCAAACCTATCAACCCCTTACAATAGTTAATTATACCCCGTCCCCAAAGCCACATCCAACAGCTTTTTATTATAACCGCCCATAGTCATACTGCATCTCGTCTCCCCGGTCAGAGACGATAAATACTGGGAAAATATCTTTTTTATCAAGCGCTTGGGATAAACATGCACTGAACGGCAGGACGAAGGCGAGCGGCGAAAGGGGGCGAGTCCCTTGCACGGGGCAAGAGGGCCACCCTACATGGACGCGAATTAGTTCGGTGCCCGTGAGGCATACAGACGTTGTTGCCTGTGCGAATGACAGTAGCCCGCTCCGCTGCTCAGGTTTGCCATTGTCATCCTGGGCGAAAACTGTCATCCTGAGCGAACACTGTCATCCTGAGCGGAGCGAAGGATCTTAACCCGGGGTTCTTCGCCACGCTCAGAATTCCCATGTGTTACCACATCACGATAAACGAAAAGGTGACAAAAACAAGGGGCTTTCATAGCAATGACAATTGCGCTTAAAGGTGAGCGGCGAATATTTATGCATTCGAACTTGCGAGTGGAATCAAAGGTCTAGCCAACAAAAATCAAGGTGAGCAGAACAATCAAGGAATGAGAAAAAAACCCCATCGCACTTACTCGCTCCACCTTCCAGTCGAAAATCCCTGTGGATGCAATCGTGCCTGCAAAAAAGGCGCGCAAGGCACGAAGCACCTTGGCCAGATGCCATACCTCAACCGCTATGATTAAAAGCGTTAATGCCAGGGTAACTGGATTTGATATGACCAGAAACACCAGGCCGAAATAAACCATTTCAAACAAAAGCGAAACACCCAGCAACACCCACAAGGATTTGGGCTTGCTTTCCTGCAGCCAGTTCTGCAGGGCATGTGATAAATCCAGTTCAAATTCCTGGGGATTGCCTCTGATAATCTTCACAAAGTACATACTATAAACAATGAGGATAAACATGGCCAGCAGGCCTAAGAGGATTTTCACCTCGCCACACCTTTCCAACGATATTTCCCAGTATATCAATATATCATACTCTGCCCATTAACCAAAGGGTCGGGTCGAGCCATTTTTTATCAGCCATAGCGGAATTGAACCCCGCTGCCGCCAGCAGGAAAATCCCACTCCAATACTTCAGTCCCACAGGCGATGCGGCAGGTGCCGCATTCCAGGCAGCCATCGATAGTGAATTCCACTTCACCCTGTTCGTTTTCCCGATACAAGCCGGCCGGGCATAATAAGACGGCCCGCTTGACACGAGGGTCTTTGTTCATACCATTTTTAATACGTATATGCGGCACAGAATCGGGTTTGAATACATTGACACCAAGCTTGGCCTTTAATCCCATTATTTCACTCATATTTTCCTCACCTTTCGCAAATCGCCCAGCATCGCCCACATCTCCGAGAGGGGCAGATACTGCTGCACCGTAGCAAACATGCGTTGTTTTGGGCCTGCAGGTATCCAATAAAGGTCTTTCATTATGTTACCAATCATATCGGGATAATGGGTGAAAAATCGTTGGGTTTCCATCACATAGGGAGCATCTTGAAAGGCAGCAAAGTCTTCTAAAACAAAACTGGCCCGCAGGCGATCCTCATAACCTGCCAGGCTGCTTGCTGTAAAGTCCTGCTTTTGCCTGGCTGCGATCACCGTTTGAGCCGCATAATATCCTGATGCCAGGGCATATTCCATGCCGCGCACCGTAAGTCCCAAATTCATAGCCAACCCGGCCGCATCACCCGCCACTAAGATTCCGTCCCCATAAAGTCTGGTCAGAGCATGATAACCGCCTTCAGGGATCAGGTGGGCGGAGTATTCCATAACCTGCCCGCCGCGGATCAAAGCATCCACCTCCGGCCTCTGTTTAAACAAATCCAGTAGTTCAGGAATGGACGGTATGGCTTTACTATCAATAACATCCTGTATGCCGATTACCAGACCCAAACTGACGCTGCTCCGATTGGTATAGAGAAAGCCGCCCCCGAACAAACCTTGCGTGACCTCACCCATGTACAGGCGGGCTGCACCCTCCTCTCCCTTCAGACCGAAGCGTTCTTCAATTACGGTAGAGTCCAGTTCTATGACTTCTTTTAAGCCGACCCCATGATGCCTGGGCTGTCCAGGCTTTCTTAATCCAGCCTTTTCCGCTGTCAGTGACAATACTCCATCACAGGCCAGGACCACCTCGGCATGCAATTCATCACCGGCAGCCACTACCCCCTGCACCCGGCCTTGTTCCAGGATAACATCATCTACCCGGCAAGAGGGCACCAGCATGGCTCCTTGCGCTTCGGCTTCCCCGGCCAGCCAGCGATCAAACTTGGCACGGAGTACACTGTAGCTCTGTCCTGGCGGCTGGGCCAGTTCATTCCCATAATACTCTGTACTCAAAGAGCGTTCCTTGGCCATGATGGTCAGACCTTCCCGGGCAATACGTCTTTCCAGCGGAGCCCTGGACCAAAATTCGGGAAATAGGTCTCTGACCGGATTAATATAAAGCCGTCCTCCGCTTACATTTTTTGCCCCGGGATAATCACCCCGCTCCAATACAACCACTTCCAGTCCTGCTTTAGCCAGGCAATATGCCGCTGCCAGGCCAGCCAGGCCTGCCCCTACCACTATGGCATCAAATTTCTCCTCCAAGACCACACCTCCGTTTACGATTGACTGACCCGATTCAAGGTTTTGTAAATGAATTCGCTTACCCCGATTTGAACTCCTTCCCTGCCCGACACACATTATTTATTTGTGACCAATCCCGTCACCATCAGAAAAAGCAAAAGGGCCGTCCCTTAAAGGATATGGCCCCTTAATATCAAAACATTGATGCCCCTGCAAAAAACCAAATTAAGTTGTTTGAATGTATAAATATGTAGGAGCCGTTAGACGGAACATGGCAGCAACACCCTGCGAAGGCGAACGACGAAAGGGGGCGAGAGGGCTACCCTACATGGATGTGAATTAGCCCGGTACCCCTTTCGTCGTGAGACCAGCAGATGGTGTTGCCCATGAGAAGTCTGGCGACGAATATTTATGCATTCAAACCTGCGAATTACCTTTTTTGCTCAGTTAGCCTGAGCCATGCGGCGGCTGCGCAGTGCGGAAATGGCCCGTTCCAATCCGTCGATGGTTAGCTCCTCCATCGGAAAAACCTCATTGATCTTTTTAATGGTATAAGAACCTTCCATCCAATCCCAGTATTTTTGCGCAATTGGGTTCAGCCAAACCGAATATTCAAAATGCTGACGCAGGCGACGCAGCCATTCAATGCCTGCTTTTTCATTGTAAAGATCCCAATCGATAACCCCGCCTGAGCGCATCAATTCGTATGGCGCCATACTGGCGTCCCCCACAATAATCACCCGATAGTCAGGACTCAAGTTTTGCAGTATGTATTCAGTACTGGTGTAATCATTGTTGGAACAAGCCGAGGTATGATACAACCAATCATAAATACAATTATGAAAATAGAATACCTTCAGATCCTTAAAATGGCTGGAGCGGTGAACCGCCGTAAATAATTGATTGCACAAACGGCTGAAGGCTGCCATGGAGCCTCCGGCATCCATCAACAAAAGCACCTTGATGCTGTTTTCACGCGGTCTTTCCCACACCAACTCCAAGCGGCCCGCATTCTGACAGGTCTTATCAATGGTCGCCTCCAGATCCAGTTCAGTTTTGGCCCCATCCAGGCGCGAAGTAAACTGGCGCAACTTGCGTAAAGCCACCTGGAACTGCCGCACCCCCAGGGTCTCATCAGAACGGAACTCCTGAAAACGGCGCATTCCCGCTACTTTTACCGCAGAAAGATTCCTGGATTGACCGCCGATTCTTATCCCCCCGGGGTGGAATCCTGAGTGCCCGAAAGGAGAAGTCCCCCCGGTTCCAATCCAGTGATTTCCGCCATGGTGCTCTTCCTGTTGTTCCTGCAGCCTTTCTTCCAGCATCCTTTTTAATTCATCCCAATCCAATTGCTTATGGGCCTGGCGCATTTCGTCGGTGATCTCCAGCAAGGGCAGTTCTTTATCCAACCATTCCCAGATCTTTTCAGGCAGGCCTTCCGGGGTTGCGATTCCTTCAAAGAAATGCGCAAATGCCAGATCGAAACGATCGTAATGGGCTTCACTCTTTACCAGGATGGCCCGACACAGATAATAAAAGCCGGTTAAACTGGAGCCGGCCAGGCCCGCTTCCAGGGCTTCAAGGAGCGTGTTCCATTCCTTCATGGATATCGGCAAACCCTGGCTTTTTAATTCATAATAAAAGGGAGTAAACATAAATAACACCTCGCGGCAAGTCCGCTTTAACGGTAACGACCTATCATACTGCGGGTATGAGGTTTGCCATGCAATTGCTCCAGCATCATATCCAGATCCTCGTTCTTCTTCAATAAAACCCCTAAAAAAGGCAGTTCTTTTTTAATACGATTAGGTGAGATGCCTCCAATCACCAGGGCCTGCAGCCAATCTATCAACTCACTGGTGCTGGGGCGCTTTTGCATATTGGGCAGACTACGCAGCATATAGAAGGCTTCCATAGCCTGTTCCAACAGCTTTTTTTCCAATTGGGGATGGTGCACCGCAATGATCTTCTCCATCGCTTCCGCATTGGGAAAATCTATGTAGTGGAAAATACAGCGGCGCAAAAAGGCATCAGGCAATTCCTTCTCTGCATTGCTGGTGATAATCACGATGGGCCTATGCCGGGCCTTGATGGTCTCCTTGGTTTCAGGAATATAGAAACTCATTTGATCCAGTTCCCACAAAAGATCATTGGGGAATTCCAAATCCGCTTTATCAATCTCATCAATGAGCAGCACCACTGCTTCCGGAGCCATAAATGCCTCTCCCAGTTTGCCCATCTTGATATAACGCTTGATATCTCCTACATCCTGATCGCCGAATTGACTGTCATACAGTCTCTGTACTGTATCATAGACATATAGGCCTTCCTGGGCTTTAGTGGTAGACTTGATATTCCATATAATCAGATTCATCTGCAGTGATTCAGCTATGCTCTGTGCCAGCATAGTTTTGCCGGTGCCGGGCTCGCCCTTGATTAACAACGGTTTTTGTAATGCGATAGCAATGTTTACACTGTTCCTCAATTCTTCAGATACAATATAACCGGATGAACCATTGTATTTACCCTGCAACCTTCTCATGGTATAAAGCCCCCATATTGTAATTTATTTCACTAAGTAATAATAACAGACTGTTCTCGTATCGTCAATTGCCGGAGGTGTTTTTAAAACTACAGGTTTAGCCGGAATCGGTTTGCGCCGCAGACTTTCCGGCCACATAACCGGTGGAAAAAGCGGCCTGCAGGTTAAACCCCCCGGTATAGCCGTCAATATCCAATATCTCACCGGCAAAATAGAGTCCGCCAATTAAACGGGACTGCATGGTGCGCGGGTCAACCTGAGCCACATCCACACCACCGGCAGTAACGATAGCCTCCTTAATAGGCCGGGTGCCGGTAATAGTCAAAGGCAAATTCTTCAACAACCCCAGGAGGCGCTGTCTTTCAGCACGCGTAATTTGATGGCATGGTTTATGAGCATCAATCTTCACTAATTCAACCATAACCGGAATCAGAAGACGTGGCAATAGGTTATCGAGGGCATTTTTAAAATGTTTGCGGGAATTAAGGCTGAAATCCCGCTGCAGGCGTTCATCAAGCTTTTCCGGTGACAGGGCCGGCTTCAAGTCAATGGTAAGACGCAGCTTTTTGCCCTTCAGGGCATAAACGCGCGCAATATCACTGCTCATGGTAAGTATGATGGGACCGGATACCCCATAATGGGTGAATAACATTTCCCCACATTCCTGATTGATCATTTTCCCCTGCTCATCATAGGCTGTTGCCTGCACATTTTTAAGACTTAAGCCCTGACATCGGGCCACCCATGATTCTTCCGTCTCCAAAGGCACCAGCCCGGGGCGCAGGTTGATGATTCGATGCCCGGCCTTTTCTGCCCAGCCGTATCCATCTCCGGTTGAGCCGGTTCCCGGGTATGAAAGTCCGCCGGTAGCAATAATCAAAGCATCTGTGCACACCATATCCTGGCCTGTTTGCACTGCCTTGACCCGCCTATCTTTTATCACTATGTCGACAACCTGGCAAGACTTGATGACCTTTACCCCATACTGCAGCATGGTGTCATAAAAAGCTTCAACGACATCAGCCGCGCTGTCGGAGACAGGAAATACTCGCTGTCCCCTCTCCACCTTGGTTCGCACCCCCCGCTGTGCCAGGAAATCAATCAAGTCCTGATTGCTAAACTGATACAAGGCACTGAACAGGAAACGGCCATTGCCCGGATACTGGTCAATAAACTCCGCTATGGGGCGTGCCGAGGTAAGATTGCATCTGCCCTTACCGGTGATATTGAGTTTCTTGCCAACAGTGGACTTCTTCTCCAGTAAGACTACCCTGGCACCGCAGCATGCGGCGCTGATAGCAGCCATCATACCGGCCGGTCCACCGCCAATAACTACAACCTTTTTCAACCCTCAGTCCCCCGTGGTAGTGGGCTAAATCATCCTTCTGTGCCGATAACAGCCCTTTTTCGGCAGGAAATACAAATTGTGTCACCTATCCAAAAGTGTTACAATCAACTAAATGATTTTTCAGGAGGTGCCCATATTGAATCATACCCAGCCTCGATCTGGTATACCCAAATTATTGCCTGTACTTATTGTAGCAATATTGGCGGGAATGTATTATTATGCAGCCTATGTGGATGTTTCTTCTCCAGATAAAACCGTCAATCATTTTTACCAGGCTTATTTCGACCAGGATTACGACACCGTGGCGCAGGATTTGAGCGTCTTTTGGGCGGTGAATCTGTTGCCACAATATCAGGACTTGACCCCTGCAGAACTCTTACAGAAGCGGACCGAAATAGAAAAGGAAACCGGCATAGTACTGAAGAGTTTTGAAGAAAACCAACCTCCTGAAGAAGGGATAACTGTAGAGGTCTTAAAGGACTATACCAGGACCGGTGAATACAGTGCTCTCGTGGTTTACCAGGTAATCCAGCAACAACAACCCGTACAGAAGGAAGTAGCCTTTTTGATTAAAGAAGCCGGCGGTTATAAGATTATCAATTTTTCGCCCCTGGAGGATGCCGATTTGGAACTGATCACCAATTACAACCTGGATCAGTTGGATGAAAGTTTCAAAGAACTCCTGGGAGTCTAATCAGGTTCACCCCGGTATCAGAAATTATAAAATGATCTTTACGAGGCTGTCCACTCCATGGACAGCCTTTTTTCGAGGCCACGATCTTCCTATCGCCCGCAGTTTTAACTAACCCTGTTCAAGCTGCAAGGTTGAGCCGGCGGACTGAAATACCCTGCTCTGAGCAGGTACCTTAACCCCTGCAGGGAACTCGCAACCGCTGTTGATAACCGCTCCGGCAGCAATATGCACCCGGTTGCCCAACAGACAGTTGTTTCCCAGCACTGCCTCTTCAAGGCGGCTTTCCCTTCCCACCGTAGTGTGATTCCACAAAACCGAATTGGCAATCGAAGTGCCATCGGCAATCACACAGCCATCCCCAACCACATTGACACCCTGCCATTTAACCTTTTCCCCAATTTTTACATCTGCGCCCAGGAGCACCCGGGCACCGCCTGGCATGGTGACAACCTGACCCGGAAGCGACATGGCGACCCGTCCGGCGATGGCATCGACCTGCGCCTCTCGATAGGTACGCAAGCTGCCGATATCGCACCAATAATCTTCCACCACCATACCAAAAAACGGAGCCTTGATTTTAACCAGATGAGGGAAAAGCTGTTTGCCAAAATCATAAAACTGACGCGGCGGAATGTATTTAAAAATCTCAGGTTCAAATATATAAATGCCGGTATTGGCCAGCCTGCTGCAGGCTTCCTCGGGCCGGGGCTTTTCCTGAAAGCGCTCAATGCGGCCGTTATCGTTGGTCACCACAATGCCAAATTGTTCAACATCTGTCACCGCTTTCAGGGCAATAGTGGCCAAAGCCCCTCTAGCTTTATGATATTGCATCATGCGGGCCAATTGTATATCTGTCAGAGCATCACCACTTACCACTGCAAAGGTTTCATTAAGAAACCATTCACAGTTCTTTACCCCGCCGGCAGTACCCAAAAGCTCATTTTCCAGCGAATATTCCAGGCTTACCCCCCAGTCCTGGCCGTTGCCAAAATAGTCGCTGATCATTTGGGGCTGGTAATGAAGATTGCATATCAATGAGGTAAACTGCTGACCGTGCAGCCAGTGCAGAATATTATCCATTAATGGTCGATTGGCCAGCGGTATCATTGGTTTGGGTACATACATGGTCAGTGGCATTAAACGCGACCCCACTCCCGCCGCCATTATCATTGCTTTCACTATTTCTACCCCCTTGCCTGAGTCATACTTCCCATTTGCATATTTACTATACCACGCCGGATTTTTACCTGCAATTTATGACAGCAAACAGTGAACAAGGGAACGGCTGTTTTATTTGCACCAAAAGGTGCAAATAAAACAGCCGTTCCCTTGTTCAGCCGCCTCTCAGTTTGGCTATCCGTCCCCTTCGCTTTTAAGGTTATTTTTCACTGTGCTGCGGGTAATTCATGAGGATAAAATCTAGATGAGTCCTGAGTTCACCAATGATGGAGACAATTTGGCCATCCTGTTCGCCTACCCCCATCACTTTATCCAATTCCATAATCGTATCATGAAGCTGGTTAATCCCTTTATAGATGCGCTCACCGTCATCTTCCATGATATAGTAGGCCAGTTCAGTTAAATCCTCATACAGTTCTTTCACATGCACCTTGGAACGGTATAAGCTGTCTAATTGATTGACTTGCGCCAAAATGGCACGATAACAGTTGTTAACCTGGGTCGCTGTTTTGGTTGCCACAATCTTCTACCATCGCTTCCTAATTGGGATACTTTTTTCTACACCACATTGTCACTATTTTAAGATAAGATTCGAAAGGACGTCAATAGGATTTATCCAAATATGGTGGTTTTTTGCCAATATTACAACTATTCTTATATATTCGCCAATAATCGGGCATCATTATCTGCAATTAAGTAATCTGTTTTCTGACAGTTTTGTTGCAAAAGACTCCCCCTGGGATGCCCGGGGTCCATATGGCAAATGTTGTTCAATTATAGAGCTACGCCGATCCCCGCTTTAAGAGCATGTAATTGATGCTATCCACCAGGGCTTGGAAGGAGGCTTCAATAATGTTTTCCGATACCCCGACAGTGCTCCACTTTTCAGTGCCGTTGGCGGTCTCAATGAGCACCCGTACCCGCGCTGCCGTAGCCTCGCTGCCATCCAGTACCCTGACCTTGTAGTCGGTTAAGTGAATCTCATTAATGGCCGGATAGACTTCGTTCAAGGCCTTACGCAGGGCATTATCCAGCGCATTGACCGGACCATCCCCTTCCGCTGCGGTGTGATAAATCTGATCTCCAACTGCAATCTTCACCACAGCCTCAGAGGTGGTTTTGTCATCCTCATTCTTCTCCAGGATAACCTTCAGGTTCTTCAAACGAAAATAGTCATCCAGTTGGCTGAAGGCCTTACGAAGCAGCAGTTCCAGGGATGCTTCGGCTCCTTCATACTGAAAACCCTGGCTTTCGAGTTCCTTAATCTGTCTAATCACCTTGCGGGTTTCACTGTCATAAGCGTTGATATCAATGTTAAATTCCCTGGCTTTATACAACAGGTTGGATAAGCCTGATAGCTCTGACACCAACACACGACGATGGTTGCCCACGTCTTCCGGGTTGATGTGCTCATAGGTCAGGGTGTCTTTTAACATGGCACTAACATGAATGCCGCCTTTGTGAGCAAAAGCACCATGTCCGACGTAAGGCTGATTATTATGATGAGGCATGTTGGCTATCTCACTGATATAGCGGGACACTTCGGTGAGCCGGCGCAGGTGCCCACTCGGCACCGCCCGCAAACCCATTTTAAGTTCCAGGCTGGGTATCACCGCACAAAGATCCACATTCCCACAGCGTTCTCCATAACCGTTAGTAGTGCCTTGCACATGGACCGCGCCTGCTTTAACCGCCATCAGGGTATTGGCTGCTGCCAGGCCGGAGTCATTGTGCACATGAATCCCCAGCGGGGTGGTAAAATGCTGCTTGATATCCTCCACAATCGCAGCCGTCTCCCAGGGCAAGGTGCCCCCGTTGGTATCGCATAACACCAGGCATATTGCTCCGGCGAAGGCTGCTTTTTCCAGCACCTGCAAAGCATAATCACGATTATGTTTATAACCGTCAAAAAAGTGCTCAGCGTCAAATATGACTTCCAATCCCTGCTTAACCAGATAGGAAATGCTGTCCTCAATCATATCAAGGTTTTCCTCCAGGGTGGTTTCCAAAGCCTTGAGCACATGGAAATCCCAGGTCTTGCCGAATATAGTCGCGGTCTTGACCCCGGATTGAAGCACTGCTTTAATATTGTTGTCTGATACTACTGACACACCGGGTTTACGGGTGGCACTGAAGGCTGTAATCCGGGATGTGGTAAGGTTGATTTCATGAATTCGTTTGAAAAACTCCATATCTTTGGGGTTACTTCCCGGCCAGCCGCCTTCGATATAGGCAACGCCCAGGTAGTCCAGCTTGGCAGCAATCTTGAGCTTGTCATCAACTGTCAATGAAATGCCTTCTCCCTGCGCACCGTCCCGCAAGGTAGTATCGTATACGGCTACGTCAATTCTATCCCCAATGTTACTGTCCTCCTGTCAAAATTTTGCCGCGTTTATGCTGTGGCTTTAATCCGCGCCGCAACCAGGTCGCCCATGGCAACAGTGCCCACGGTTTGAATTTTCGCTTCGCCCTGACTGGCATAAACCAGATCAGGGGTACGATATCCAGCCTCCAATACCGACCGAACCGCAGCTTCAACGGTCTCTGCTTCCCTATTTAGGCCGAATGAATGGCGCAGCATCATGGCTGCCGACAGTATGGTAGCCAGGGGATTGGCCTTATTCTGACCAGCAATGTCGGGGGCGCTGCCATGTGAAGGTTCATAAAGTCCAACTTGCCCGCCAATGGAGGCGCTGGGCAGCATACCGATCGAGCCTGTCAACATAGAGGCTTCATCGGTAAGAATGTCACCGAACATGTTCTCCGTAACAATAACGTCAAATTGCCGAGGATAACGGATTAACTGCATAGAACAGTTGTCCACATACATATGAGTGGTTTCGACGTCGGGATATTCCCGGGCCAACTCAGTTACAATCTCGCGCCACAACCGGGATGATTCCAAAACATTGGCTTTGTCTACAGAGCAAAGCTTGCCCCGGCGCTGCCGCGCTGTCTGATAGGCAAACCTGACAATGCGCTCTATTTCATAACTGAAATAAGTGAGCACATCGGTAGCCTTTTGACCTCCATCAACAGTCTTCTCCCGCTTCTTTTCCCCAAAATATAAACCGCCGGTAAGCTCGCGGATCACCAGAATATCAACCCCGCTGATGACCTCCTCTTTCAACGTGGAAGCCTGCACCAGACCGGGGAAGAGGATGCACGGTCTCAGGTTGGCAAACAGGGCCAGTTCTTTGCGCAGCGGTAAAAGTGCCCCAATTTCCGGACGAAGATGCACCGGCAATTGATCCCACTTGGGTCCCCCAATGGCACCGAGCAGGACGGCATCGGCAGAGCGGCATAAATCCAGGGTTTCCGCCGGCAAGGGATGCCCCTTGACATCATAAGCGGCCCCACCTACCAGGGCTTCGGTAAATTCAAACTGATGTCCATAACGGGCTCCAATCGCTTCCAGGGCCTTAACAGCCTCAGGGACTATCTCCACACCAATTCCATCGCCAGGCAAAACGGCTATTTTATACATTCAGCTTCGTTCCTTTCCTGTATCATCACACCAACAATACCATCTATTCGGGTTGTGTTTTTTCTTTCACGTAGTTTATCAGCCCTCCCCGGGCCATAATCTCTTGCATGAAGGAGGGAAATGGCTGGGCCTGATAGGAAGCTCCGCTGCTTAAATTGGTAATCTTACCGCTTTCTAGATCCACTTCGATCCGCTCACCTTCCTTAAGGTTGGCAAAGGCTTCCTCACACTCCAGAATGGGGAGGCCAATATTAATGCTATTGCGGTAGAAGATGCGCGCAAAAGAACTGGCCACCACGCAGGCGATGCCGGCTCCTTTAATGGCAATGGGAGCGTGCTCGCGGGAGCTGCCGCAGCCGAAGTTTTTGTCAGCCACAATTATATCACCCGGTTTCACCCGGGACGGAAAGGTAGGATCAGCGTCTTCCATACAATGTTTGGCCAGTTCCTGCGGATCAAAAGTATTGAGGTATCTGGCCGGAATAATAGCATCGGTATCCACATCAGAGCCAAATTTGTAAATTTTACCGGTATATTTCATTTTTCCACCTCTTTTTGTCGTGCTCGGTTGTTCACACCAGGGCTATACTTCCCAGGGTGGGGTTATTTCACCTTTAATCGCACTGGCTGCAGCCACAGCAGGACTGGATAAATAGACTTCACTCTGGGGATGCCCCATGCGACCTACGAAATTACGATTGGTGGTGGCCAAAGCACGCTCCCCTTTAGCCAGAATACCCATATGTCCCCCCAGGCAAGGCCCACAGGTGGGGGTGCTAACAACCGCCCCGGCCTCAATGAAGGCTGCAATGTACCCGCGCGCGATAGCCTCCAATAGGATCTGCTGTGTGCCCGGGAAGATAATAACCCGCATTTCGGGGTGTACTTTTTTTCCTCGTAGAATTCCGGCGGCAATTTCCAGGTCTTCCAAACGTCCGTTGGTGCAGGAGCCGATCACCACCTGGTCCAGCTTTACCCCTGCAGTCTGGCTGACGCTTTTAGTGTTCTCAGGCAAATGGGGGCAAGCCACTACCGGTTCCAGACGAGATACATCATACTCGCGAATTTCGTAATAAACCGCATCTTCGTCAGAATGGTAGAACCGATAAGGCCGCACCGCCCGGTTGCTCACATATTCCGCGGTAATCTCATCCGCGGCGATAATACCGTTTTTGCCGCCCGCTTCAATAGCCATATTAGCCATAGTAAAGCGATTATCCATCGATAAAGAGGATATTGCCTCCCCACAGAATTCCATAGCCATGTAACGGGCTCCGTCCACACCGATATCCCCTATGGTATGGAGAATTAAGTCCTTGCCCCCCACCCAGGGCGCAAGTTTGCCGAAATAAATGAATTTGATGGTTTCCGGCACTTTAAACCAGGCTTCCCCAGTTGCCATAGCGGCAGCCATATCGGTGGAGCCTACCCCGGTGGCAAATGCCCCCAGGGCGCCATAGGTGCAGGTATGGGAATCAGCCCCAATAATGACATCGCCGGGCAGCACCAGACCTTTTTCAGGCAGCAGACAATGCTCAATACCCATCTGCCCGATTTCAAAATAATTCTTAATTCCCCTGGCCCGGGCAAAATCGCGCATCAATTTACACTGTTCAGCGGATTTTATATCCTTGTTAGGCGCAAAATGATCGGGGACCAGAACAATCTTTTCCTGATCATATACATTATCCTGACCCAGCTTCTCAAATTCATAGATGGCTACCGGGGCGGTCACATCATTGCCGAGTACTATATCTACCTGACAATTAATCAGTTCGCCCGCTTCTACCATCGTTTTTCCGGCGTGATCGGCCAGGATCTTTTGCGTTATAGTCATTCCCATGTCTTCAGGTTGCTCCTTTCCTTAAGGCTGCATCATAGCGGCCGGCGGACAACCATAACCGGATCGTGTCCGGCGGCAGCCATATAGGGGTTTGAATTTAAACACTTTATTTGGTCTCTTTCAGCCAGGGCATCATAGCCCGCAGTTTTTCCCCCACTTCTTCGATAAGATGCTCGCGATTGCGCCGTTTGAGGGCATTAAACTGCGGCCTTCCCACCTGATTCTCCAAGAGCCAATTCTTGGCGAAACGTCCTTCCTGTATGTCTAACAAAGCCTGCTGCATAGCCTGACGAACTTCAGGTCCAATTACATCCGGTCCTTTGGTATAATCGCCCCACTCGGCGGTGTCACTGATGGAATAGCGCATATAGCCCATGCCGCCTTCATACATCAGATCCACAATTAATTTCAGTTCGTGCATGCATTCAAAATAGGCGATTTCCGGTTGATAGCCGGCTTCCACCAGGATTTCAAAACCGCTTTTAACCAGCTGCGTCACCCCGCCGCAAAGCACGCACTGTTCACCAAACAAATCGGTTTCGGTCTCTTCTTTGAAGCTGGTTTCAATAACCCCGGCTCGGGTGCACCCGATGCCGCAGGCATAGGCCAGAGCCAGATCTCGGGCTGTGCCGCTGTAATCCTGCTGCACTGCAACCAGACCCGGCACACCGGCGCCTTTGGTATACATCCTTCTGACCAAATGGCCCGGGCTTTTGGGCGCCACCATGAAAACATCAATAAATGGAGGCGGCACAATCTGACCAAAATGAATATTAAAACCATGGGAAAACCCCAGGGCATTGCCTTCTTTCAGGTGGGGCTTGATCTGTTCATTATAAACCCTGGCCTGGGTTTCGTCTGGCAATAATATCTGAATAATATCGGCAGCCTCAGCCGCTTCCGTTACCGGCAGGGGTTGAATCCCGGCTGCGATAACCTTATTCCATTCTTCTTCCGTAAAATCATCGAAGGGCTTGCGCAATCCTACTACCACATTAATCCCACTCTCGTGCAAGTTCTGAGCCTGGGCGTGTCCTTGCGAGCCGAATCCCATGACGGCAACGGTTTTTCCCTCAAGCAAACTCAGGTTGGCATCAGCATCATAAAACATCTTGGCCATTATAAACTTCCTCCTTATATTTTATTATTGGCACCGCCACTTGAAGCGGTGGTTCACATTGCTATCAGCATAACCCCAACGCCTGTTTTTATCCTCTGCAGCCCCGCAGCATGGCTATCTTGCCTGTACGCACCAGTTCTATGATGCCGAAGGGGCGCAGGGCTTCTTCAATGGCATCAATCTTGCCGGAGTCCCCAGTCACTTCAATGATCAGGGTATTCTTACCAATGTCCACAATGCGTGCCCGAAATATCTCTACAATCTGCATAACCTCAGTGCGCACGTTGGCATCGGCCTTGACCTTGACAAGGACTAACTCGCGTTCTACCGCCCTGGCTTCAGTGACATCAATTATTTTTATTACATCTATCAATTTATGGAGTTGCTTGGTAACCTGTTCGATAATTTTATCATCACCCTGAACCACAATGGTCATCCTTGATATGGTGGGATTCTCGGTTGCACCCACTGTCAAGCTGTCAATGTTGAAACCTCTTCTGCGAAACATAGTGGTAACCCGGGTCAACACCCCAGGCTTGTTCTCCACCGTAACCGCCAGTGTATGTTTCATCATTCGTCACCCCCGATCATATTCAAAAGGGATTCTCCCGGGGCCACCATGGGGTAGACATCGGCCTCCCTTTCTACCACAAAATCTATGAATACCGGACGGTCTTCCACTTTCAAGGCTTCTACTAAAGCGTCTTTGACCTGATCGGTTTCAGTAACCCGCATACCGACTGCTCCATAAGCTTCGGCCACTTTCACAAAATCAGGCTGCAGGCTGATATCAGTGTGCGAATAACGGCCTTGATAGAACAATCCCTGCCATTGTCTTACCATGCCCAGGTACTGATTATTGAGGATGCAGACAATAACCGGGATCTTATACTGCATGGCGGTGCCCAATTCCTGAATATTCATCTGAATGCTGCCGTCTCCAGCAATATCGATGACGGTCATATCCGACCGGCCGATTTTGGCACCGATGGCAGCAGGGAATCCATAGCCCATGGTACCCAGACCTCCGGAACTAAGGAAAGTGCGGGGGTTTTTGAATTTGTAGTAATGAGCCGCCCACATCTGGTTTTGGCCTACTTCGGTGGTTATTATGGCATCACCTTTGGTGATATCATAAATGCTTTCAATAACATGCTGAGGCATGATGCGTCCTTCGGTAGAAGCCCGATAGCGCAGGGGGAATTCCATTTTCCAGCGATCAATACTCTGATGCCATTCGCTCAGATTCTGTACTCCTTCCAGGCGCTGGTTGATGGCTTGCAAGACCTCTTTTACCTGTCCTACGATAGGTAAATCTACGGCTACATTTTTGCCTATCTCAGCCGCATCAATATCGATATGGATGATCCGGGCATGCGGAGCAAAGGCTGCAATTTTGCCGGTTACCCGGTCATCAAAGCGCACCCCGACAGCGATTAGAAGGTCTGACTCCGATACGGCATAATTGGCATATTTGGTGCCATGCATACCCAACATACCCAAAGACAGGTAATTGTTGCCGGGAAAAGCCCCCATTCCCATCAAGGTAGTGGTTACCGGTATCTTCCTTTTTTCAGCCAATTCTCTGAGTTCTTCAGCAGCCTCAGAGATGATTACCCCGCCGCCGGCATAGATAACCGGTCGCCGGGCCTGCTGTATCAAATCCACCGCCGCAACCACCTGCCCGGAGTTGAAGCCTTTCATGACCCGGTAACTGCGAATGTTGGTCGGTTCGCTATCCGGAATATAATCGATGCCCTTTTCCATAATATCCTTGGGCAAATCGACCACTACCGGTCCGGGGCGGTTGGTGCGGGCCACATAAAAGGCCTCTTTTACCACCCGGGCCACATCCTCGGTACGCTCAACCAGATAATTATGTTTGGTAATCGGCAGGGTAATGCCGGTAATATCAGCTTCCTGAAAGGCATCCCGGCCCAGCAGATGTGAGGCTACCTGTCCGGTAAAGCAAACCATGGGAACCGAATCCATATTGGCGGTCGCTATTCCGGTTACCAGGTTGGTCGCGCCCGGTCCCGAGGTGGCAATGCATACCCCGGTTTTACCCGTGGCACGCGCGTAACCGTCGGCAGCATGAGCAGCCCCCTGTTCATGCCGGGTTAAGATGTGCCTGATGTCAGAATCATACAATACATCATATATGGGTAGGACAGCCCCTCCAGGGTAACCAAAGATGGTGTCAACACCCTGCTCCTTGAGACTGTTAATAAGTATTTCCGCACCTTTAAGATTCATAAAACCACCTCCGCAAATTCTTTACAACTCCTGCCTGTGCCAGCTATATTTTAATTGGATTAACACAGTTCGCAACTCGAAGTATATAACAAAGGCGGGCTCTTGGCCCGCCATCTTAATACGCCTGCCATATCGGAATTATTCTTTGAGTATGGCTCCTGTACTGGCTGATTGAACCATCTGTGCATAACGCTTCATATATCCGGTTTTTATTCGGGCTTCAGGCTCCTTCCAAAGTGACTTTCTCTCCTCGATGATAGGTTCATCTACCAGGAGTTGCAGTCGGCACTCCGGTATATCAATCTCAATAAGATCGCCCTCTTCAACCAGGCCGATCAGGCCGCCTGAAGCTGCTTCGGGAGATACATGCCCAATGGAAGCCCCCCGGGTAGCCCCGGAAAATCGTCCATCGGTAATTAATGCCACCTCCTTATCCAAGCCCATGCCGGCTATGGCCGAGGTTGGAGTCAGCATTTCGCGCATACCCGGTCCCCCTTTGGGACCTTCATAGCGAATCACAATGACATCACCAGGCTGTATAGCCTGTTTGAGGATGGCTTCCACTGCTTGTTCTTCGGAATCAAACACCCGGGCTGGTCCCTTATGCTGCATCATCTCTGCTGCTACGGCGCTTTTTTTGACCACCGCTCCTTCAGGCGCCAGGTTGCCAAAAAGCATGGCCAGGCCGCCGCTAAAACTATAGGGTTGTTCCACCGGACGGATCACATCATAATCATTGACGGCGGCTTCTTTGATATTATCGCGCACAACGTTCCCGGTTACTGTAAGGGCTGCACCATTAATCAGCCCGATTTTATCCAATTCATGAAAAAGAGCTTGAATGCCGCCGGCCCGGTACAGATCTTCCATATGGTGATGGCCGGCAGGACTAAGCCGGCACAGGTTGGGTGTTGAAGCACTTATTTCATTAAAAAGGTTGAGATCAATGGATACGCCTGCTTCGTGGGCAATTGCCATTAAATGCAAGACAGAATTGGTTGAACAGCCGATAGCCATATCCAGGCGCATGGCATTCAGGAAAGCGGCTTCGGTCATAATATCACGGGGCTTAATATCTCTTTCCACCAGGGTCATGATTTTCATGCCGGCAGTTTTAGCCAGGCGAATCCGTTCCGAATAAACGGCGGGAATGGTTCCGTTGCCGGGCAGGCCCATACCTAAGGCTTCGGTCAGACAGTTCATAGAGTTGGCGGTAAACATACCGGCACAGGAACCACAGGTGGGGCAGGCACCTTCTTCCAATTCGCATAAGGCCTTAGCGGTTAGATTTCCTGCCACCGCAGCCCCTACCCCTTCAAATACCTGGGTCAGGGTAACCCATTTGTCCCCGGCTCTTCCCGCCAACATGGGACCGCCACTAACAAAAACAGCGGGTATATTCAGCCGGGCTGCGGCCATCAGCATACCCGGCACGACTTTATCGCAATTGGGTATGAAGACCAACCCATCAAAGGCATGCGCTGTTGCCATTATTTCCACTGCATCAGCAATCAGTTCCCGACTGCCCAGGGAATACTTCATACCGATATGATTCATGGCAATACCATCACAAACTGCAATGGTATGAAACTCCAATGGTGTACCCCCGGCCAGGAGAACACCGGCCTTCACGGCTGCAGCGATTTTATCCAGATTAATATGGCCCGGTACGATATCATTATGAGAATTCACGATCCCAATTATGGGGCGCGCAATCTCTTCATCGGTCAGGCCGATGGCTTTAAATAAGGAGCGATGCGGGGCCTTTTCCAAGCCCAATTTGATTGTGTCACTTCTCAAATCAATCACCTTCCTTAAGTATGAAAAGCTGCCTGATTAGTTACAGGATTCGTACTGCAGGTTAAAAAACAATACAAAAATCCTCTCGCCCCGGTCAGGGACGAGAGGAATCTCCCGCGGTACCACCCTGTTTGTCGTCTATGCGACCACTTGCGGCACGTACTTTAGCGCACGCTATCTTGATAACGGACTTTTGCGTCCGGCAACACCTACTCAGCAAAGCCTTTCAGATCGCAACTCCGGGGTGATCACCACCTGAAATATTAATACTGGCTTTCAGCCTTAAGGCCAGCTTCTCTGTAATCAAGTGATTGCAGGTGTCAAGTCCCTTCATCGCTTATAAATCATTCACAATGTATATTTGTTCATAAAGTATATTGAATCAGACCTCCATTTGTCAATAGGACGCTACATTTTAACCGCTATTTCTGTTCAATCTTGCGGATATATTCTTTCAAGATGATGTTATTGAATTTGCCGTTCCTAAAACGATTCCCTTCTTTGTTGCGAATCTTTTTATACATGGCCCAGAGCAATCGATTTCCTTCTTCTGTCTGGCAGGCCTCCGAGGGACTCATCCCTTGCAGCAGGGTGAGGCGGGAATGCACCCATTTATTCAGATACAATTCTTTGAGCATAGCGGGCAGCTGCGGATAGTTCCGTTTCAAGTCTGCCGTAAGTATATCGAAAATACCATCTTCTCGTATTTCCAAACCGTCAAACTCCAGGCATCCATACATATCGTGCTCAAATTGCTGCCTGACCCTGGTCATGTCACTATCCCCAAAGGTTGAAACGGTTACCCAACTGGCGCCCAATGCATACTCGGCTACAAAAGCCAACCCATGTTGAGAGGGTTCCACTTGATAATACAGGTGGTAATCGCTGCCCCGGAAAGAGTAATCCTGCCCTAAAGCTTGCAGCCGTTCAAGTACCGCTGCCCGGTCTTTAATCAAATAATGAGCGCTTATCAAGCGCATCCCATCTTCGAAAATGGACTTATTATCCTCTTCCAGGAGCACATCGGCAAAGCTGATATACTGTCCCCCCAGGTAACGGTAGGCGGTAAGTACATTAACCTGATAATCTTCGCAGAGCAGCAGCGAACGCCTCTGGTCGTCTTCCAGAAACTCATGCAGTTCATAGAGATTATTGGCATCCCGGCAAATCGCCACAAATTCATCTCCATTAACTACCAGATCAGCGATCACTCCTGTCATAAAGGATACCCCATTATTAAAATCATCCTCCTGATAGGTCAGGCGCATATGCATTCCATAGGGTATTTCCTTGACTTCTCTTACTCCATCCAAATCATCCAGTCTGGCAAAAAGCCTGTCAATATCAAGGATTTCATATACCCGACAAAAGGCCGGATCGCAGAACGGGTTATATTGGGAACTGCAACAGCTCTTATGCTTTTCCTCGAAGGAATCTATAAACCAGACATCCCTTTCCTTGACTAATCCACACTGGAACTCACGATAATAAAACTCGCCTTCTTCTATAACAATAGTGTAGGCCCCCACTGAAGCCTTGTCCACATTGCCCTGCACCTTGCGAACGCCGCCCTCCAAAAATATTGCCGTGGGGCTGACGATAGCGGCCGGGTCAAAATCAGCCATTAGCCTAAATTTAGCAGGGCTGAGCAGGGATTGTATATAGCATAGGTCCTGGTACTTGAAAGCGTGAAAAACGCTGTTAATCATCTGTCGAGGAGTTAATTTTCTGGATAGACGACGCAGCAGGGCCTTTTCCCGATCATAAGAAAACTTCGGCCTATCCCGCAGATACTTCTGATAGATGAAGCGACCCAGGGCAGGACGGCTCATATGACGGAGATTGAGGTGATAGGCCTGAGAAACCAGGAAGCAGGCTTCATCAAAGCTGATTTCGGTCATGTCCAACAGGTTTTTCCGATCACGCTCATATTGAACCCGCAGCATATTTTCGACCAGGAAAAAACTGTGGATACCATCGGAATTGAAGGTAAGGTAAAAGCACTCCACATGTATACCCTTTTGAGCCGTATTCCAGGCTATATCCAGGGTGATGCGGCCGGTATGACGGCTGCAGGAAGCGTAAGCCTTGTAAAATTCACCTTGAAAGGGAAGCAGGACCGGCACTGGTATCCCGGCCAGGTTTAATTTATCCAAAGCGCGATTGCATAGCTGCTCGTATTCCTTGCCATATTCCATTTTAAGCACTTCAATGAACTCAGCAACTGCCTCTTCTTTGAAAGCGGATAAGCCATCTATTAAAAGGGGGCGGGTATCATGAGGTATATCCTCAAACAGTTCCAACATAAAAAGGCGTCCTTCATTGCTTCCCGCCAGATTACGGAGATCACCGACAATGCCTTTTAGATAAGATTTGGGTAAGCCTTTGCGATTTTTCATCTTTGATTCCTCTATTATTGCTAGTTTAATTGTAATTTATCATTTTGTGATAAGGATGGCAAACTAGCTTGCTTTTTATTTATTCAGGTCATTTTTCATATTTGGCCTCTTAATAGTTGTCATAATAGCGATTTATACAAAATTTTTGTGGATTCAGGCAGGAAGTACAGTAGAAATAAAGAAATAATGGGAATAATGACATTCTATGTTGATCGGGTGGTTATGTGAGAAGGATTAAGATCAAGCACCTTAAACCGAATATGGTTATAGCCCGTTCGGTCTATAACGGAAAGGCTCACATGCTGGCTCAAGCAGGCATGGTTCTCACGGCTGATGCCATTAAGCGCCTGGATGAACTTGGTATTGCCTCGGTATATATTCGTGATCAATATATCCCGAAAACAGCTGAACCCCGCGATGTAATAACCGAAAAGGTTCGCGTGGAAACCATCAAAATGGTTAAATCGAGCTTTAAAAACCTGCAGGATCACCTCAAGTTAAACATCAGCCTGGTAAAGAGTACTGTAAACAATATTATTGATGAGCTGCTGGCCAATGATGATATCCTGGTTCAACTTACTGACATCCGCACCTTTGATGATTATCTTTTCGCCCACTCTGTCAATGTCTGTGTTCTTTCTATAATGACAGGCATCACCATGCACTATGACAGGGCTAAACTGACTGAACTCGGTGTGGGAGCATTATTGCATGATATTGGGAAAACTCGAATCGATCCTGAAGTCCTCAACAAACCCGATGATCTCACCCGCGAGGAGTTTGCTGCAGTAAAGCGGCATACCGGATACGGTTTTGAAATACTGAGAAGCTATTCCGATCTTTCCCTGCTCTCGGCCCATATCGCTTTCCAGCATCATGAACGCTGGGATGGACAGGGTTATCCCCGCGGCCTGGTAGGCGAAGCCATCCATGAATATGCCCGCATTGTAGCTGTGGCCGATGTCTATGACGCGCTGCTGGCCGACCGGCCATATCGCCCCTCTTATACGGTTAATCAAGCCTTAACCATTTTAGAACGCATGTCCGGCATTTACCTGGATCCTAACCTCGTAACCGCCCTGGTTTCTAATATCGCCATTTATCCGGTAGGGAGTCTGGTTGAAATCAGCACCGGTTATATCGGCCTGGTCAAGGCAGTAAATAAGGCGGTTCCCACCCGACCGGTAATTAACATTATCGTTGACAATACCGGACGGCGGCTCAATCGCACTCATGAAGTTGATTTATCGCAATTTACCACTATAATGATAATTCGTGCCTTAAACGGCGAAGATATCGATAAGTTAAATTTAAGGCAATATATTTTGGCCTAACCCTCTGCTTGCAGCCCTGGTATTCCCCTCTTTTAGTGGCATTCTTCAAGTTTGATCGCATATCTGTCTTCATTTCCCGGCAAGCTAACAAAAAAACATGGAGGTTTGTGATGTTAATCAAAATAATTTCCCTTATTTTGATTCTCCTTTTTGGCGGCACCCTTTTATTTTTACTGTTAAAAAAGGTCATACCCACCTTATTAAGTAAATAAGGCCATCTATATCCTGATATAAACCGCCTACAGATGCTTAAACTACCTTAAAGGAGGGAAAAGCATTATGACCAGATACCGAACCTCAGACGGTAAAGAAGATTTAAAACAAAAATTTCATTGGTTTGGGGCTATGGCCATTCCCCTGGCATTTGTCAACGGCTTGTATTTTGGCGGTTATGCGTTACGAAAAATCCGGCAATACTGGGAAGGCGGCCCCATGGATTAATCCTTACTAACAGGTGGGTGACAACAACCCCAGCCCCGTGTCACCCACCCATGTAACAGTCCCCTATCCACATCGGTCCAGGAGATGGTTAATCTCTTCCAGAGTATCTCCGGTGTGTGCCCCGTCAATCTTAACCAGGGCGGCATGATCCAGTTGTGTAGGCCCCTGATTGATTATAAGCAAATCCTGATAAATAGTGCTAAATGCTTTTACAAAGCCTGCCAAAGGGTATACCGTCAAAGAAGACCCTATTACCAGTAAAGTTCTGGCGCCGACTATCATCTCCTGGGCATCGGTAAAACACTTAATGGGCTCACCAAATAAGATTACATCCGGCTTCAGTATGGTGCGGCAATGATCACAGGTGGGGATAACTACCCCTTGTTCCTGTATTTGAGCCCGACTGTATACTTCACCACAATCCCGGTTGGTGCAGACATATTTTTCGGCGTTACCGTGCACCGCAACCACCCGACGGCTTCCCGCCTTCTCATGCAAGCCATCAATATTTTGCGTGATAATCCCTTTAATACGGCCTTTGCCTTCCATTTCGGCCAAAACATAATGGGCTTTGCTGGGCGCGACGGGCGGGAATATAAAATACTGGTTGTAAAACTCATAGAAAAGCCGGGGACTACTATTAAAGGTGTTAATATTGATAATAGTCATCACCCGGTCTTCACCCATTTTGCGGTATATACCATTCTTGCCCCGAAAATCAGGTATTCCTGCTTCGGTACTAATTCCAGCCCCGGTCACAACTACCGTATTGCGTGAGTTGGCCAGGGTGCGCACCATCTGATCGATCTGAGCCTGCTTTGTATTCATTGCCATAGACTCCTTATTATATTCTGAACAGTATTTCGATATCCAAGGAGAGGATTCCTTTAGCAGCGCAGTTAAACGGCAACCAGCCTGATTTCGAGTTGTTCCCCCGGAGTAATGCTGAAAACAGGTTTTAACAACGGAATTGCCTGCCTTGCTGATCTGAGCCGCTGTATCTATGGGTGGTTCAGGTTTGGACGCTTTCACTGCTCGGGCTTTAGCATAGATAGGGGAGAAGATTTCTTCACATTATTTGAGGAGGTGATCTGATGGCGATTGTAGTGATACCGGTAGCCAGCGATTTAGTCTTGATCATGGATGATGGACTGGATGAAAACGGCAAGCCTTTAACCAAAAAGAGACAATATGGCGACCTGAAAACCTCGGCAACGGATGAAGATGTTTTTGCCATAGCAGAAGGCATATTGAGCCTGCAAGATGGCACCTGCCTGGCTGTGCAGCGGGTTAATACCGTTGAGTTGACTGAAAGCTAGTGAAATCTGGCTTTTTAAGAAAAGGGGGGATTACAAATGGCTATTGAACGTACTGTTGAAATGGGTTTTAATACCGACTTAAACAAGAGCCACACCGTGCGTGTGGCCGGGGCCAAGGCTGAGGTAACAGCAGCAGAAATAACCGCAGTCATGAATACCCTGGTCACAAAAGATGTTTTTGTCGGACGCAATGGGGCTCTAAGCAGCAAGAAAAGCGCTCGCCTGGTGACCAGGCAAATTGATGATTTCGATATAGCCTAAACCAGGGCGGGGACGAACCGCGAGTTCGCCCCCGCCAAATTATTGGCATTCTACTGGCTGACCCGCCGCACCTCGATATGAAACGGATTATAATTCACCCCATCATCAAAAGCATCAATCCCTTCAGTCCGCTTTAACCATCCAACCAGGGCATAGGTAAATGGCGTGGCCAGGACTTCATAGGCTACTTTCCAACTATATTGAACCAGCACCATACCCATAAATATGGAAGCGGGATATAATCCAAAAAAGGCTACCCCCATGAATATCGAGGTATCGATGGCTTGCCCAACCAGTGTCGAGCTAATGGTACGGGTCCACAACCAGCGGCCCCGGGTAACAATTTTCATCCGTGATAGAATGATGGAATTAGAAAATTCCCCGGCAAAATAGGCCATTAAAGAAGCCAGCACCAACCGCGGGGTAAAACCGAGCACTGTGGAGTAGGCCTCATGCTGACCCCAAAATTCCGGCCAGGGCAGGCGAATAACGGTCATAAAGACCAGGGCCATAAGCAGATTGGCGGCAAAACCAATCCATATAGTGAGGCGAGCCTGCCTGAAACCATATACCTCGGTAAGCACATCGCCAAAGATGTAAACAATGGGAAAGAGAAACAAATCCGCGGTTAAGGTCATCCCGCCCAACTCTACCAGACGACCGGCGACAATATTGGTAATCAACAGACAGGTGACAAAAAGACAGGTAATGACCAAAAACATTACTGATACGGGGGGATTTTTCGGCTGATTCAAGATGATTTCCTCCTTGTTTTTTTAGGCGGGTAGGCTGCGACCGCCGCATTAAATTTTATACACGACCATTGTAACACAGAACAACAAAGTTGCCATAGACATCAGGGGTACGTACGTTCTTTTGTTACAGGGGCAGGGGTGACGACAACCCCGTCCCCGTGTCACACCCATGACATATTCATACATTACACCCAATTGTTGTTTGACCTGACAAGCATTTTTGTTCACAAGGGATTCTAGCAGTAGTAGAATAGTAAATATAATCAGCCTGTTAAATTAATGCTGAAGGGAGGACAGAAATTATTTATTCATGCAATGATTTCATCTTATTGCAAGCAAATTCCATAATTAGGAGGGAAGTTGAGTGAGAGACACCTATGTCCAATGTGGCAGCTGTGAGGTGTATGGGTTCTGCACACAGACTGAAGCAGAATGTGAAGCCTATTATACGGGTTTCGGCTGGGACAAAGATAGAGAATTCCCCGGATGCAACACCTGCTCGGTAAGTCTGTGCAGCCAAACAGCTTCGGAATGTGACGCTTATAAAGAGATAAATGGCGTCGGTCAGATTGTCTTCACTGATGCTGCCGACCCGCAAGCCCTGACACATAAACTGCCTGCCAACCTGGGTCTGATGAACTGGTTTACCGGCGTAATTGACCGCATTAGCACCGGCGATGTCATGGCCCTGGTCACCATCCGTTGCGGAGATCAGCGTTTGACCTCCATGCTGCCAATATCCAAACTCTATGAATTGCAGTATAAAGTCGGCGACACCGTATCTGTAGCGATTAAAGCCGTCAATGTAGTTTTGATGCGCTAAGGTGCCAGGCACCACAGAACAGTTAAAGTTATTGGAGGAGGGCATAGCCCTCCTCCAATTATCTGTGGTGCTGGCACCTTAGCTTTAGCTATCCGCCTCTCCTTCCATGATACCCATGGCCTGATCGGCATCTTCCACCACATAAACCCCACTGTTGAGCAAGTGCTGGTACATAAGCGTGGCTTTCCCTCCGGTGTAATCCCGTTGCGCAATATCTCCGGCATCAATTACAATCACTGGTGCACCGCGTTCCGCCATTTCCAGTACTGCTTGCAGATTAGGCAGATTGCCGGAACCAAAAGGAATCGGGGGCAGGATGATAAAATCAGCCCCCAGCATGGCCTGGCGGTTGGACTGATCCTCGGCGGCACCGATTTCACTGAACGGCGCAGCTTCAACGACCTTAAATCCCTGTCGTTTGGCTTCCTGCCAGTCTGAATCGCCGATATTGATCACCCCGGCGCTGACATCCCAGGCCCGCTCCTGCAGATAGTGAAACAGCAAGGCGCTGGAACCACCCCCCCCCACCACATGCACCCGATGATGGGTTGTGCTGCTATAGTGATTGACAGGCTGAAGAAACAGCATCGGCCTTCCTCCGGGATGACGCTGCTCCACCTTTACCTCACAGCCATAAATGTTTTTTATCAGTTCCTCGGTCAGAACCTGGGCGGGGCGGCCGGCAGTAAATATCTTACCGTCTTTCAAAACCAACAGATTGTCGCAATACTGCGAGGCCAGATTAAGATCATGAACCACCATCACCGCGGTTAAGCCCTGTTCATAGCGCAAACGGTTCAGTAATTCCATGATCTCAATCTGATAATTTAAATCCAGAAAAGAAGTGGGCTCATCCAGGAATAACACCTGAGGCTCCTGAGCCAGGGCACGGGCAATCAAAACGCGCTGTTTTTCTCCCCCGCTTAACTCTGTTACCACCCGGGCAGCCAGATCCAGGGTGTTGGTCTGCTGCAAGGCCTGATGCACCATCTCCCGATCGCGGGGGCCTTCTTTTTGAAAGCGTTTCAAATGCGGTATGCGCCCCATCATTACCACATCTTCAACCGTAAAGGGAAAGTCCAGCCCAGACTCCTGGGGTACTACTGCCAGTCGGCGCGCTACCTGGGCGGGGCGCATTTTGTAAATATCGTCTTCCTGCAACAGGATACTCCCATATTTGGGCGGTAGCACCCGGCTCATGGCTTTCAATAAGGTGGATTTACCCGATCCGTTCGGTCCCACAATGCCAAGGAATTCTCCTGCAGATACCTGTAAAGTAGCATCAAGCAGGACAGGCGAAGATCCATAGCCACAGGTCACTCCCAATACATCCAGCAACACCGTTTTCACTCCCCATCTGATACTCGCTAGTCTAAGTATGCGGGTGGCACCCACTCGCTAGTCTCTGTTTTTTAGTATTTTTCTCTATTTATACAGGGATGATTTTTGTTTTCGCAATAAGTAAATAAAGAAGGGACCCCCTATTAAAGCAGTAACAACTCCAACCGGCAGTTCTTCCGGTGCAATAATGGTGCGCGCCACCATGTCGGCTCCCACCATAAAAATCGCTCCGGTCAAGGCCACCATGGGCAGTAAAACCCGGTGGTCAGGACCAATGATCAAGCGCACCACATGAGGAATAATCAAACCCACAAAACCGATCAAGCCGGACACGGAAACACATGATCCGATCAGCAAGGCTGCCGCCACCAGCAGCATCAGCTTTACCCTTTCCACATCTATGCCCAGGTGCTGGGCCTGTTCCTCTCCAATCAGCATACCATTCAATTCCCGGGCATACATAAATGCAATCGCGGTTCCAATCAAAGCGTAAGGGATGAACATCCATACATAATCCCAACCCCGGCTGGAAAAGCCACCCAATAACCAAAAGACCACCTGGTGCAACTGATCGCCGCTATAAAACATAGCCAGCGATTGCAAGGCCGACAGGAAAGAATTCACCGCTATACCGGCCAATAATAAGGTCATCACCGGCACCTTCCCCCCGGTGCGGGCCAAGTTGTAAACCAGAAATATGGTCAGCACCGCACAGATAAAGGCAAAGACAGGTATGCCATAGGTATATTTTAACCCGGAGCTGCCCAACAGCAAAATAGCGCTTACAGCCCCCAGGGCAGCGCCGGAAGAAACCCCGATTACATAAGGATCGGCCATGGGGTTGCGAAACAGTCCCTGGAAAATAGCCCCGGCTACGGACAAACCGATGCCCACCATCGCACCCAACAGCACCCGGGGGAGGCGAATACTCCAAATGATAATGTCGTGAGACAGCATCTTGCCCGTATAGGAAGCACTTGATCCGTCCAGGTGGCCTTTAAGCAAGGCCACCACTTCTTGCGGAGGAATCCATACCGCACCGATGCCAATGCCAATAATCACCAATAGCACTAAAACCAGGGTCAGGATTAACATGATCATGGAAACATTCCGTTGTTTATGATGCATTATTTACTCTTTCACCATTGATTATTTAAAAAGCTCAGGATGGATGGCCTGGGCTACGGCCTCCAGGGCATCTACAATCCTTGGTCCGGCCCGGTTTATCAGGTTAGCGTCCAGGCCGACAATCCTACGGTTTTGGACAAAGTTGAGATGCTCCCAGCCCTGGCGCTTCAATATCTTCTCCGGGGAAAGGGATTCATTGGACCCATGACCGTAAGAGTGAATCATAATGTCAGGATTTTTTTCCAGAATAATCTCTTCACTCACCTTGGGATATGAGTCTTTGGAGGGGCCAACGATGTTCTCTCCTCCAGATACGCGAATCAGCTCGCCAATCAGGGTATTGTCCGCAGCGCTAGTTAAGGGCTCATGCCACACTTCATAGAAAACCCGCGGCTTGGCCCCCTGGGCCTGTTCGACCTTGGCGTTCACCGCATCTACCCGCTGTTGCAATCCGGCCAAAAGATTTTGCGCCACCTGCTCCTCACCGGCAGCCTTCCCGATCTGGTTAATGGCAGCAAAGATTTCCGCCATGGTGGTGGGGCTAAAAACCAATACCTTGACATTAGCCGCTTCCAATGTGGTCACAACTTGATGGTGCATATCCCCGGCCAACACCAGGTCGGGCTGTAATTCGATGATCTTCTCTACACTGGGCGTGGAAAAGCCCCCAATTTTAGGTTTGCTGCGCGCCTCCTGGGGATAATCGCAGTATTCGGTCACCCCAACGACACGATCCCCCAAACCCAAAGCAAAGAGGATCTCGGTATGGCTTGGCGCCAGCGATATAATCCTGACGGGCTGTTTTTCCAGGGTGATCGAGCGGCCGCCATCATCTTCTATCGTCAGTGGATAACCTGTGCTGTGACTATCTCCCGCCCGGGGCTGGGGCACAGTCTTTTGGCAGCCGGTCAATGCCATTGTTAGTAATATCAGCAAGATAATACATAAGGTTCTCTTCACCCCTGATAACATACCATCTCTCCTTTTCCTGATAAATCTATTTTTCCCCTACCTTACTTCATCATTTTATTGCAAGCACTGCGCTTTGACAACAGGCTGCCGCCGGGTATAGCTACGAGATCGCCATTTTATCGCAGAATATCCATAAACCTGTGGTGATGCCAGGCACTTATGGGTTGCCAAATTGCTCAGAATGAATTACATATTAACTATGGGTTTGTTTTTTTAAAAAAATAGGTAATTGAGGTAAAATCTAATGCAGCCAGATTCAAACCAACCGTCCACGGCTCAAGCCAATGATGAATTGCGCGCGCGAATCGTCGATTTTTGCCGGACGCATGGCGCCGACCTGCTCGGTTTCGCACCGGTGCAGCGCTGGGACGATTTCAATGAAGTACCGCTGGATTTTCGTCCCCGGTCTCTGTTTCCCCCTGCCAAAACTGTCATCGTCATCGGCATGGCCATGCCTTTGCCGATCGTTGAGACCACCCCTTCCTTTCTCCATCTGGAGTTATATACCACCTGCAATCGAGAATTGGATGGTATTGCCTTTAATCTGACCCGTTACCTCAATCGTCAAGGAACAGCTTCTTATTTCTTTACCCGTGACGGCTATGGCAGCCTCAGCGCCTTAAAACAGCAACCTTATGCGGCTTTTGGTCATACCGCCGCCGCCCGTTATGCCGGACTGGGCACCGTCGGTCTCAGTCACAACCTGCTCACCCCGGAATATGGGCCTCGGGTCAGGTTTGTTTCGGTGTTCACCGCCGTAGAGCTGCAAGGCGATCCGGTCATAACCAAAGATCTGTGCATACAATGCGGAGCCTGTGCAAAATGCTGTCCCAAAGGAGCCCTTGAACCTCGCGAAGACCAGATTATAGGCGACTTTAACGTAAATCTCTGTATAGATCAGCACATAGACCTGGTGAGAAGGAAATGCTATCCATGTGGGATATGCATTAAGGTTTGTCCCATTGGCAAAGATCGAGCACTCTACAAACAAAAGGGAATTGTGAAAAAGTACTTGCAGGAAACGGACGCTTTGGCAGCCAATCCCAATGATCCTCAATACCGCTCCTGGACGCATGTGCGTCGCTATGGCAGCCGTTCACTGGATTAAGGAGGTTTTATAATGACTTCATATGCATTGGAACACTTTACCCGCGACATGGAGGCTTTATTGGCGCCAAAACCGCCCATCGCAGAAATATTGGGGGCGGGCAGTCAACATGTCCACAAGCTGCTGGAAGACACGGAAATCTTAAACCAACTGCTGACTCGGCTAGTGCTTGATGACAGTTTTTTAAAGGCACAATACCAGGCTATTGATCCCAACGATATCATCATCTATCGCAGTCCTCAGCGCAGTTTCTCCTTGCGGGCTTTTATCTGGGAACCGGGGGTGCGTTATCCCATCCATGATCACGGCTCCTGGGGAATCGTGGGCGTCTATCTCAATCCGGTGCGGGAACGCAAATACCTGCGCGTGGACGACGGGCAACAACCACATGCAGCCACCGTGCAAATGAAATCTGATGAAGTGCTGCTACCCGGCCAGGTAACCACTGTTCTGCCCATGAATGATGGTATACACCAAATGGAAAACGCCGGGGATCGGGGAGTGGCAGTTTCTATTCATATGTACGGCGCACCGGTGCGCAAAGGGTATATTCAGCTTTTTGATCCGCATTTCAATTCAGTGCGCCGGGTCTATCCGCCGCAGGCATTTACCCGCGCCCTTGCCATTAGAACCCTGGGTTCGATAGCCCAGCCCTGGTCCAAAAAGGTCCTGGAACAGGCTTCAAACAGCGATTTGCCTGATTTTATGAAAGAGGAATGCCTGAACGCCCTCGAAAAATAAGCCGATAGGAACGATCTATTTTATTTACGATTATCAATGTTTTGATTATGAGCGAGTATCCTGGTTATAAGCGGGCCGTCCCCAGAGGATGGCTTCTTCTATTGTCTGCAGATTATACATAATTTGCTGCTACCGACATATGTCCTTATGGGAAAATTGGTAATACTGCTTCAAATTCCGAGTCGACCTTGTTTTGACAACCACACTAAAAATCGTGCCACAATCACAGCATAAACCCAGGGTATTCGCTCATTGCGGCATGATCAGGCGTGTTAATAATGAGTATAGCGAATCTAGCCAATCTTTCATTATGTAATCAATAAACTGCGCACCGGTAAGGCTTGCCATTGCTGCCAGAATGTTAGTTGATATAACCGCCGGCCTTTCGGCCAAACTATTACAGTAATATTCTCAGCAAAGGAGTCCGTTAATGAAACACAACATTTTGGTTTTATTAGCTATTCTGGCCTTATTATCCATCTCCAGCTGCTCACTGCCATCCCTGGAGAAGAAGTCGGCCCTGATCAACGATGAAATAATGCACCCCGGCACGATTGACTCCAGCGTTGAAAGTGCGCCTGCCGCCTCTGCCGAGGGAACCCTGGGTTGGTATGTGATGCGCAATAAAAATCATACTACCCCCACTATTGATCGCAATCTGGGCTTTAACCTGGCAGATTACCAGGCCTACTATATTGGCAGCCGTGACAAGGTAATCTTCCTTACCTTTGATGAGGGGTATGAAAACGGCTATACGGCATCAATTTTGGACACCTTAAAGCAATCACGGGTGCCGGCCGCTTTTTTTGTCACCGTACCCTATATTAAAGATAACCCTGCCTTGATTAAGCGTATGGTAGATGAAGGCCACCTGGTCGTAAATCACAGCAAGACCCACCCCTCCATGCCTTCCATCACCAGCAATCCAGACAGGTTTAAACATGAACTAATAGATACTGCCCAGGCCTTCAAAGACCTGACCGGTCAAGATATGCCCCTTTTGTTCAGACCGCCCAAGGGCGAATACAACAAGACCAGCCTGAAGATGACGGCTGACCTGGGCTATAAAACCATTTTCTGGAGTTTTGCTTATGAAGATTGGATGGTTGATCGCCAACCCGACCCGGAGAAGTCCTACCAACTGATTATGCAGAATATTCACCCTGGGGAGATCATGCTATTGCATGCGGTCTCCAAAACCAACAATGATATCCTGGGCCGGGTAATCAGCGGAGTGCAAGGCGAAGGCTATCATTTTGCATCACTGTTGCAGCTTGAAAAGGTACAGTAATGGTATAACCATGCAAGATATGGCGTTCGTCCCTTCATTATTATGTTCTGTCATGCTGAGCGCATGCAAATTGTCATTCTGAGCGCAGCGCCCGGTTTTGTCATCCTGAGGGCAACGCCCGAAGGATCTTTCGCGAAGCGAATAACTTCCCGGGAAAGATCCTTCGCTCCGCTCAGGATGACACCAGTAGCTTTTATCATTCTGAGCGCATGATCATGTCATTCTGAGGGCAACGCCCGGTTTTGTCATCCTGAGGGCAACGCCCGAAGGATCTTTCGCGAAGCGAATAACTTCCCGGGAAAGATCCTTCGCTCCGCTCAGGATGACACCAGTAGCTTTTATCATTCTGAGCGCATGATCATGTCATCCTGAGGGCAACGCCCGGTTTTGTCATCCTGAGGGCAACGCCCGGTTTTGTCATCCTGAGGGCAACGCCCGAAGGATCTTGTCAGCCTGAAGCGGCTAACTGCCCGGGAAATTGTCATCCTGCGGGCACCGCCCGAAGGATGACATTCGCAGAAGCGAATAACATTCCCGAGCGCAAGATCCTGTCGCTCCGCTCAGGGCATGACGCCCGTAGCTTTTGTCATCCTGAGCGCAACGCCCGGTCATGTCATCCTGAGGGCAACGCCCGGTTTTGTCATCCTGAGGGCAACGCCCGAAGGATCTTTCGCGAAGCGAATAACCCCCGGGCTTAGACCGTGGTGTCCATGCGAAGTCTGGGACCATAATTATGCATCGCGGGGCACCACTTGTTTATTCCTTAGAAGGCGCAGCCGGAGAGCACCTATCCGCAGGTAGATGTAGCAGGGTCTGAGGTTTGTTTATTTCTTAAAGGAGTGTCATCATGCTATTTAGGCGTCAGGTTGAGCAGGTTATACAGCAGCAGCGATTGAGAAAAACAAAACAGGGCGCTGCACACAACCGTATGGATTGGTGGGATCTGTCTTTAATCGGCATCGGAGCCGTTATTGGGGCCGGTTTCTTTTTGGGAACCGCCTTGTCTATTCAGAGAACCGGCTTATCCCTTTTATTTGCTTATATAATCGGCGGGCTCATTGCCTTCAAGGTTTTTAGCTCTCTAGCGGAAATGTCCACCCGCGACCCTCAAGAAGGCTCCTTTCGTGTTTATGCCCGCAAGGCTTTTGGCTCTCATATGGGGTTTACCAGCGGATGGATGTACTGGCTGGCCGGCGTTTTAATCATGTCCACCGAGGTGGCTGCCCTGGCCATATTCAGCCAATTCTGGTTTCCTACTGTCCCACTCTGGGTTTTTGCCGCCAGTTACTCAGCCCTGGCCCTGGCTATTAATTTACTGGGGGTTAATGACTTTGGCAAAATTGAGTCACTATTTGGGGTGGTAAAGATTTCAGCCCTGTTGATATTTATTCTCTTTGGAATATTGCTGGCGTTGGGAATAATTAACCTGTCTCACGCCCCCGGATCCAATCTATTTGATTTCACCCAGTGGTTTCCCGCCGGTCTGACGGGTTTATGGAGCGCGCTCATATTTGTGCTCTTTTCTTACGGAGGCATCGAGGTAATGGGTATTTTGTCACATGAACTGAAACAGCATAAGGATATCGGCAAGTCCGGCAAGGTGATGCTCAGTTCCCTGACTGTGGTTTATGCGACAGCCCTGCTATTAATCTTTACTATGGTGCCCTGGCATAAGGTGAGCACTGCAGAAAGCCCTTTTGTAACCGCTCTGTCCTCCTTCGGATTTGGTTTTGCTGATTCCTTGCTCAATGTGATTATTATAAGCGCGGCCTTTTCCACCATGGTAGGGGCCTTATTTGGAGTCACCAATGTCCTGGTTTCTCTGGCTGACGATCTGGATGCCCCTCTGCTGTTGGCCTGGCGAAATAACCGCGGGGTGCCGGTTCCCGCCCTGTTGTTGACCGGAATGGGCCTGGTATTTGCTATCGTGATGTCATTTTTACTTCCCAATACGGTCTACGAATACCTGGCTACCGCCGCCGGGGTCATGCTGATATTGAATTGGATCATAATCCTGATGTCAAATCTAAAACTTTCCCCCCATTATGCTTCCGCCCATCCTGGCATCACCGGGAACAAACCGATCCAAACCTTTTTATCCTATCTGACTGTTCTCATGATTATCCTCACCATTGCTGGAGCTACCATTCACCTCAGCGAACGCATCGGGGTTATTTTCAGTCTCACTATGGCCAGTTTAATATTTATCGGCAGCAGGATTAAGGCTTTAAATTATGACCCCGGCGGCCTGGCAACAGCTAAAAAACCGTTTCCCAAACCCTGACCCGCCCGCTTTTCAGGACATTGCGGGACTTTTTCCAACCGGTCATCAAACATGTCTAGAAAATGTTTTTTTGTTATACTGGAAGATAGAACCCGTTATTGAACAAAATTGTTATTATTAATTTAATGGATATGTTATATAATGGATATTAGTTATATCGGCAATCTGTATATAAGAGGTTTATAATACCATGATTGGCTCTAAAAAGTGGAGAGAAGCATGTCTGCAAAAAGGGTTCAGCGAAGAATTCTTGGATTCGTTTTTACTAAAACGAAATAAACAAGAAAAGGCAAACAACGAACGCCTCGAGCAGGCCCGGCAGAAAGCCAGTAAAATAGCGCAACTGTTAAAAGATAAATATCAGGCGGAAAAAGTATACTTATATGGATCACTGGTTTGGGGTAAATTTCACGAACGTTCTGATATAGACATATTAGTTGTCAACCTGAAAGGTGATTACTGGGGAGCCTGGCTAGATGTTGAGAATATAGCCCACCCTTTTCATTTTGATTTGGTATGTTATGAAGATGCCTTCCCCTCTTTAAGAGAAAAAGTCCTGACCCAGGGGGTAGAATTATGATTAATCAACAGGATTACTGTGCCTTTACACTACGAGTTAAGGAAGAATTAGCAACCCTCGCCCGGATTGAGGGCCGCCTGACAGAACATGATCTGTTTCCTGGCGTCCATACGGAAACCTTTCGTGGTTATCCTTTAACAGATGAGGATTCACGCAGGGTTTTGGGAACCTATTTGCATGACTATTATTCTTGCCTGGAGAAAATATTTATCCATGTTGCGGTTGATATTGATAATACTCTTCCTAAAGGGGAAGACTGGCATAAAAAATTACTACAACAAATGACCTGGGAAATGCCGGAAGAAAGACCTGCGGTATTAGACAATGCTACTGCTGCGCAAATAGATGACTTGCGCGGGTTTCGACATGTGTTTCGTAATTTATACGGATTCAATATTCATCTGGAGAAAATAATTAAAGTGCTGAACAATCTCCCCGAGATTTCGAGTAGTGTGAAACGGGATATCAGCGCTTTTCTTGATAAGATGAATTGTTTATTAGGGATGAAAAGTAAAAAATAAAGACTTTCACCGAAAAGGTTTTCTGTCCAAATTAAAAGCAGCCCCTCAAAATGAGAGGCTGCTTTTTTGATTTGCCTTCTAGTCCAGATTAAATATTACCCCAATCTATGGCCGGATAATTGATCTCGGTCCAGGTTTCGAAGTCAGTTGGGGTTTCTCTGGTATAAAGATGGCTGTTAATAGCTTCCTGCATTGCTTCGTAGAACCATGCTCCCACTTGCAGATCGGGGAACTGCTTGGCTTCAGGAAGGATATTATCCGCATGAACCCTTCTTTCCAGAACATTGTTGACCAGGGTCACAAATTCAGCGCGGGTAATGGCCTGATCCGGTTTAAAGGTTCCGTCCGGATAGCCGGAAACCCAACCCTTTTGGGCTGCGGAATTAATGAACGGGTTGGCCCAATGTCCTGCAATGTCCGAGAAGTTATTGGCTTCAAAAGGACTGAGTTCATCGAATCTCGAGGCAACGGCGGCCAGTTCTCCTCTGGTGATGTAGTTTCCGGGCCTGAAGGTGCCATCCGGGTATCCTTCGAGGACCTTGGCTGCGGTTAATGTCCCGATATGCCTGGAAGACCATCTCGCCAAACCTACATCCGGGTAGTTGTTGCTGGTGGTCTTAATGCTGTCTCTATATACAGCCTCTAAGAGTCTGTAAAAGACTGCCGCAACTTCTTCCCTGGTGATATTGCCTTCGGGCCGAACGGTGTTGTCCGGATACCCCATCACATAAGCGAAATGGTCCGCCCTATTCAGGGGTACGAGGGGCTCCGGTTCCGGGACAACGATAGGCTCGTCGCCGCCACCGCCGCCGCCACCGCCTCCACCACCGCCTCCACCACCGCCGCTATTGACGGTCAGGGTGCCACTTTTATAGGTGATGGCGTAGTTGGCAGTCACTTCTACTTCACCGTCCATAATCACGGCTGCACTGGCTACGTTCGGGACATTGCCTACATTGGTAATAGTGCCCGTAACCGTAACGTCGGTGATGCTCTGGCCTTCTGCCAGGGTGCCGCTGCTCAGTGTCCAGCCGTTGTCGGTTAATGCTGTGCCGTCATAGACTTTGCTTTTGCTGTTGGCGGTGATGGTGATCGGCCGTTTAGTAATGGTTACCGTGCCGCTGCCGGTACGGTCGTTGTAGTTCGGGTTTTCAACCTTCACATAGACCGTGGTCTCAGCGGTTACATCAGTAAAGGATGGGTTGGTTGTGCTCCAGTCTTCTCCATTGTTGGTCAGACTGTAGTACACGATGTCTCCATCGATTATGTTGCCCACGCTGATGCTGTGAGATGCCGCGTCATACACGCCGCTGTAGCTGGTGATCGCAAGTTCTGCTCCGGTGGCTGCGGTGATGGTGAAGTCACCGGGAACAACGGTTACTGTGTAGTTGGAGTTGGCAGTGTAAGAAGCCGTCAGGACGTCTGCGTATGTGCCTACGTTTTCATCGCTGTTGGTTCTGCTGTAGCTAACCGGATCGATGCTGTCGCTTCCGATTAAGCCTGCTACTGTTCCGGTGAAGGCCGGATCAGCTTCTCCATACACTTTGCTGGCGTTGTCTACTGTGATCGTCACTTCTGCCGGCGTTATGGTTACCGTGCCGCTGCCGGTGCGGTCGTTGTAGTTCGGGTTGGTCACTTTTACATTGACGGTGTATGTTCCTACGTTGGTGTAGGCCGGATTGTCTCCAGACCAGGTTGCTCCGCCATCGCTGCTGTAGGATACGGTGTCTCCATCGATTATGTTGTCCACGCTGATGCTGTGAGCTGCCGCGTCGTACACGCCGCTGTAGTCGGTGATCGCAAGTTCTGCTCCGGTGGCTGCGGTGATGGTGAAGTCACCGGGAACAACGGTTACTGTGTAGTTGGAGTTGGCAGTGTAAGAAGCCGTCAGGACGTCTGCGTATGTGCCTACGTTTTCGTCGCTGTTGGTTCTGCTATAAACCGGATCGATGCTGTCGCTTCCGATTAAGCCTGCTACTGTTCCGGTGAAGGCCGGATCATCTTCTCCATACACTTTGCTGGCGTTGTCTACTGTGATCGTCACTTCTGCCGGCGTTATGGTTACCGTGCCGCTGCCGGTGCGGTCGTTGTAGTTCGGGTTGGTCACTTTTACATTGACGGTGTATGTTCCTACGTTGGTGTAGGCCGGATTGTCTCCAGACCAGGTTGCTCCGCCATCGCTGCTGTAGGATACGGTGTCTCCATCGATTATGTTGTCCACGCTGATGCTGTGAGCTGCCGCGTCGTACACGCCGCTGTAGTCGGTGATCGCAAGTTCTGCTCCGGTGGCTGCGGTGATGGTGAAGTCACCGGGAACAACGGTTACTGTGTAGTTGGAGTTGGCAGTGTAAGAAGCCGTCAGGACGTCTGCGTATGTGCCTACGTTTTCGTCGCTGTTGGTTCTGCTATAAACCGGATCGATGCTGTCGCTTCCGATTAAGCCTGCTACTGTTCCGGTGAAGGCCGGATCATCTTCTCCATACACTTTGCTGGCGTTGTCTACGGTGATCGTCACTTCTGCCGGCGTTATGGTTACCGTGCCGCTGCCGGTGCGGTCGTTGTAGTTCGGGTTTTCAACCTTCACATAGACCGTGGTCTCAGCGGTTACATCAGTAAAGGATGGGTTGGTTGTGCTCCAGTCTTCTCCATTGTTGGTCAGACTGTAGTACACGGTATCTCCATCGATCATGTTGTCCACGCTGATGCTGTGAGCTGCCGCGTCGTACACGCCGCTGTAGCTGGTGATCGCAAGATCTGCTCCGGTGGCCGCGGTGATGGTGAAGTCACCCGGAACAACGGTTACTGTGTAGTTGGAGTTGGCAGTGTAAGAAGCCGTCAGGACGTCTGCGTATGTGCCTACGTTTTCGTCGCTGTTGGTTCTGCTATAAACCGGATCGATGCTGTCGCTTCCGATTAAGCCTGCTACTGTTCCGGTGAAGGCCGGATCATCTTCTCCATACACTTTGCTGGCGTTGTCTACGGTGATCGTCACTTCTGCCGGCGTTATGGTTACCGTGCCGCTGCCGGTGCGGTCGTTGTAGTTCGGGTTTTCAACCTTCACATAGACCGTGGTCTCAGCGGTTACATCAGTAAAGGATGGGTTGGTTGTGCTCCAGTCTTCTCCATTGTTGGTCAGACTGTAGTACACGGTATCTCCATCGATCATGTTGTCCACGCTGATGCTGTGAGCTGCCGCGTCGTACACGCCGCTGTAGTCGGTGATCGCAAGTTCTGCTCCGGTGGCCGCGGTGATGGTGAAGTCACCGGGAACAACGGTTACTGTGTAGTTGGAGTTGGCAGTGTAAGAAGCCGTCAGGACGTCTGCGTATGTGCCTACGTTTTCGTCGCTGTTGGTTCTGCTGTAGCTAACCGGATCGATGCTGTCGCTTCCGATTAAGCCTGCTACTGTTCCGGTGAAGGCCGGATCAGCTTCTCCATACACTTTGCTGGCGTTGTCTACTGTGATCGTCACTTCTGCCGGCGTTATGGTTACCGTGCCGCTGCCGGTGCGGTCGTTGTAGTTCGGGTTGGTCACTTTTACATTGACGGTGTAGGTTCCTACGTTGGTGTAGGCCGGATTGTCTCCAGACCAGGTTGCTCCGCCATCGCTGCTGTAGGATACGGTGTCTCCATCGATTATGTTGTCCACGCTGATGCTGTGAGCTGCCGCGTCGTACACGCCGCTGTAGTCGGTGATCGCAAGTTCTGCTCCGGTGGCCGCGGTGATGGTGAAGTCACCGGGAACAACGGTTACTGTGTAGTTGGAGTTGGCAGTGTAAGAAGCCGTCAGGACGTCTGCGTATGTGCCTACGTTTTCGTCGCTGTTGGTTCTGCTGTAGCTAACCGGATCGATGCTGTCGCTTCCGATTAAGCCTGCTACTGTTCCGGTGAAGGCCGGATCAGCTTCTCCATACACTTTGCTGGCGTTGTCTACTGTGATCGTCACTTCTGCCGGCGTTATGGTTACCGTGCCGCTGCCGGTGCGGTCGTTGTAGTTCGGGTTGGTCACTTTTACATTGACGGTGTAGGTTCCTACGTTGGTGTAGGCCGGATTGTCTCCAGACCAGGTTGCTCCGCCATCGCTGCTGTAGGATACGGTGTCGCCATCGATTATGTTGCCCACGCTGATGCTGTGAGCTGCCGCGTCATACACGCCGCTGTAGTCGGTGATCGCAAGTTGTGCTCCGGTGGCCGCGGTTATGGTGAAGTCACCCGGAACAACGGTCACTGTGTAGTTTGAGTTGGCAGTGTAAGAAGCCGTCAGGACGTCTGCGTATGTGCCTACGTTTTCGTCGCTGTTGGTTCTGCTATAAACCGGATCGATGCTGTCGCTTCCGATTAAGCCTGCTACTGTTCCGGTGAAGGCCGGATCAGCTTCTCCATACACTTTGCTGGCGTTGTCTACTGTGATCGTCACTTCTGCCGGCGTTATGGTTACCGTGCCGCTGCCGGTGCGGTCGTTGTAGTTCGGGTTGGTCACTTTTACATTGACGGTGTATGTTCCTACGTTGGTGTAGGCCGGATTGTCTCCAGACCAGGTTGCTCCGCCATCGCTGCTGTAGGATACGGTGTCGCCATCGATTATGTTGCCCACGCTGATGCTGTGAGCTGCCGCGTCGTACACGCCGCTGTAGTCGGTGATCGCAAGTTCTGCTCCGGTGGCCGCGGTGATGGTGAAGTCACCGGGAACAACGGTTACTGTGTAGTTGGAGTTGGCAGTGTAAGAAGCCGTCAGGACGTCTGCGTATGTGCCTACGTTTTCGTCGCTGTTGGTTCTGCTGTAGCTAACCGGATCGATGCTGTCGCTTCCGATTAAGCCTGCTACTGTTCCGGTGAAGGCCGGATCAGCTTCTCCATACACTTTGCTGGCGTTGTCTACTGTGATCGTCACTTCTGCCGGCGTTATGGTTACCGTGCCGCTGCCGGTGCGGTCGTTGTAGTTCGGGTTGGTCACTTTTACATTGACGGTGTATGTTCCTACGTTGGTGTAGGCCGGATTGTCTCCAGACCAGGTTGCTCCGCCATCGCTGCTGTAGGATACGGTGTCTCCATCGATTATGTTGTCCACGCTGATGCTGTGAGCTGCCGCGTCGTACACGCCGCTGTAGTCGGTGATCGCAAGTTCTGCTCCGGTGGCCGCGGTGATGGTGAGTTTGCCGGGAACCAAGGTGATGTCGTACCTGTAAGTTACATCGGTGCTGCCACTCATGATGGCCGGTGTACCGCTGAAGGTTACCGGATATTCGCCTACATTGGTCCCGCTGCCGCTGGCAGTGATACCGCTCACTGAATGGCCTTCCAACAATCCAGTTGAGGTGAAACCGCTGACGGTCTTTAGGGTGCCGTCATAAGTTACGGTATCGCTGTTGGCATATAGAGTTAGCTTGATAATTTCTTCCCACTGCGCATAGACGGTTATGTCAGCGCTAACAACAGTAGTGGAATTGAATGTGGTTCCGATTCCATCATATGCGGTGTTCCATCCTGCAAAGATGAAATTTTCCCTGGTAGGATCTTCCGGCATATTGGTTCCCAGTGATGTATCCTTTTGTGTCACCACACCATAGGGAGATGGAGCACCGGGATAATTTTCATCAAAGGTCACTGTAACGTCGGTTATCTCCTTGTACCCAAACCAGACCGTCTGGGTCGGTGCGGAGGATTGCAAATAAATATTTACAGTTTCCGCATTTCCGGTATTTTCGTTCCAGACATACTTTATGTATTGATGTCCGGAAGCCAGGTCTCCCCGCTGCGTAACCTGATAGGTCTCGTTGTATGACAATGGTTGCGAGGAGTAGGTAGTATCATACAGCCTTTTTGCAAGGTCCGGGCGGGCAACCACTGTGCCTTCCTCATTGATCGGCTGGCCATCCTCATTTACCAGATAGCCTTTCATAAGGATGCTGCCGCCGCCTATGGAAACCTCCGGTATGGTGAAATTATCGTCAGCGGAATTTCCATAAACATCGGTGTAGGCAAAAGAGGTTGTCTGATTGGTCGGATACAAGGTGCCTGCATCTGCCCCGTCTTTTATCTGCACGATATAAGACATGGTGGCAGGTGTACCTTCAACAACGTTTCCTACATTCCAGGTAATAGTGCTGCCGGAAATGGAAGCATTTCCCTGAGAAACCGTAATTTCAGATACGGTGCTTACCAGATCAAACATTGCTCCCATTGGGTCCGTTACAGTCCCATTACTGGCGGCATAGGCTATCTGCCCGGCAATTTCTTCGAAGACATCGCTCAACATGCTGAGATCGGAGCTGTTCAGTTCATAATACCCGCTGTCCTGGCAGGCATTTAAAACACCTTGTCCTGTGGCATCAGCCTGCAGGGCTATGGAATAAATATGAGTGCCGGCATCTTTGGCAAGATCTGCTTCGTAAATGGTTGGGATGCCGTTATTGGCTGGAAAAGTAGTTCGATGGCTTCCGTGATTTGGACAAGGTATTTGATAACGGTAAGAACTCGAAAGCGTATAATCGCTCCCACTGCCTACGATTTTGGTGTAATCAATACCGGTTATCTGGGGATTGTCATAGATGATAACCGGAGTGTTGTTAAACCATCCTGTATGTCCATCTAACGTAATCCCGCTGGCATCGGAGACCTGATAGCTGTAAGTCGGCATTCCATCACCCAGCAATACCATGTATTTATTCGTTGCCGATGAGGCATTCAATAGTATCTGGGCCTGGTGTATACCGGCTTGAATGTTGGTCCCGCCGTCTGCTGAGATTCCATCTATGGCTGTTTTCAAGGCTGCTTTCCCGGTGTAATCGGTAAATTCAGCAACCAGATGCGGATTCTTATCAAAGGAAACCGCGGCAATCCTGGTAGCTCCATCGGAAAGCAAAAGCTGATCAACGAATTCCTTGGCCGCAAGTTTGGTATTCGTCATCTTGCTGCCTTTCATACTCCCGGATTTGTCGATCACCAGCACCACATCACTGGTGGTCTGGATGTTATTGCCTTCAATGGTCAGGGTTACCTGCCACTGGGTGTCAGATCCTTCAACCGGCACTGCGTCTTTGGTCAGTTGAATGGACCCGGGGGCAGGCCACGTTAAACCCCCGCCCCTCAACATAGAGGCTTTCATCATCATTCTTCGTACTGACGGATAATAAAAGTCATCGGCTGCTGTGATGCCGGTCGATAATTCACTCAGACCGTCTGGGTTTTCTCCCCATTCGTCCAGCTCTTCTTCCGCTTCCACAAGCTGGTAGTAGAGGTCAATTACATTGGCCTCCTGGTCTAAAACCATTTCCCTGGGGCTGCTGTAAAGGAACTCCAGGGACTCAATGTCTTGGGCCAGGTCGCTTCCGGTAATAGAATCCCCAAACTGCACATCTTCCCTGACAATGGATTCTATGGTTTCTTCATTGCCGTCGTTGAATATTATTATGTGATTTACTGTCAACACTGCTTTGACCGGCACTATTTCGGTTGGTTGATAATAAATCGTTACCTTGTTTAATGCTGCATCTTCATTTATTACCAATACTTCTGCTTGTCCCTCTATGACCCGGTATCCCTTTACGGCTGGATGCGGTATGTCGACAGACTCACCTACATCCGCTGAGCCGCATACCTTGTCCAGGCCGGGAACAGGCTGATCAGTATCCTGTAATAAATAATCAATCTCATAATCTTGCTGGGGCACGTCCGGAATTTCCGTTTCAGAAACCATCTCAATCTGTTCATAGTAGACATTGACCTGATTAAAAGTTTCATCTTCATTGATCGCCAGTTCTACCGGTTGATCCTCTAGAACCCGGTATCCATCCACATCTGGATGTGTTATGCCGACAGTAGTACCAACATCAGCAGAGCCTGTTACTGGTTCTAGTCCTTCAACCGGCTCTCCGCTTTCCAGTAAATACTGGATTACATAAAGAGCCTGCTGATTGGCGGGCGGCGTTTCTTCTACAACGGGATCTGTCGGTTCTGTCAACTCGGATGACAGCGTTGGGGACAATGTTTGTTCTTCGTTTTCGTCAGCAGCAAGGCCGTAGCCGGGGAATATCGTGAATACAAACAGCAAGGCCATTGCCAATGCCAAATACTTTCTGCCTTTAGGTCTCATTCCATCACTCCCTTGCATCTTAATTTAATGGTTTAAATACTTGTCTTTGAATTCTCCTCTAATACCACCTTCTTTCATGTTTTTGCTTATCATCATGCTTCATTATTAACAAAGCCTGAAAGCCGCTTTGACCCGATCTTTCTGCCGGTGGATACAAAAAGGCCGCAACAATAAAAGTAGCGGCCGGTTGCGTCTCCAGCTCACCATGGATAAGACGCCCATCAATATCCATGGGTTATAGCTTCCGCGTTAGATTTTACTAATTATAGGTGCAAAATTACCATTAATGCCCGCAATAGGGCCTCATCGGCATTTTATGCTAGTTTCTATTATACATAGTAAATTTGTCGAATTCTATAGGACCGGAGTTCGATTTTGCATAAGGCATGATAAGATCCAAATCCATTATTATCGGGCCTAGAAACGTTTTATTAAACATAACCGGTTTTTGAATACCCAGGAAAATGATCCTTTATACCATACATTTTATCTCTGTCAAGCACCATCCTATTTAAGATCAGCGAGTATCTTATTGAGCATTTCACCCAGGCTGGATTCTTCACTCTGATCAGCATATTTGGCCTTTTGGACATCGGGAAAGCACTTAAAGATTCCGTCAATTATGACCTCAGAATGCGGGGGGCAACCAGGTAAATGCACCCCCAAATGGGCGTTGTGTTGCTGGCAAATCCCCATGAAAATATTGGTTTCCCGAGGGTCAATCTCTTTTTCCAGGCTGGGTCCCAAAAAAATATTCACCCTATTCTCAAACGGGCGGTCAATCAATTGTCGGCTCAGGTCCTGAGGATCGGCTTTGCGTAATTTGCTCAGGGTAAAGTGTAGATAGGCTCGACAACCGGAGCAGGCTTCTCCAACATGAACTGTAAAATCCCGACCACTGCTCAGGTCAAGCCGGGGCCGTTTAAAGGGATCACAGAGCTCCTCCGGAGATGGTCCCACAATCTCGATCATCTCGCTTTCAACAGGGCCAAATCCTTGCAGATAGGCCAGGAGAACCGGCGGCGACTCCGTCGGTTCAATACCCATAATCCGCATGGTGACAGCATCTACCGCCACCGGATTGGTGCCTCCAATCAAAAGGTTCATCGGTTTAGGGGTCCCTGAAATAGGCCCAAAATCTTCCTGTCCGGTAGTTCCATCAATAATGATCAAATCCGGTTTCACCAGATGATTTGTATTCACTAGGTTCTGCCATAGACCAAAGAAGTGAGACATGTATTTTTCCAGAGGCGGCACTGCGCCCTGCAGGTTTTTTATGCTCAGGGAGACAATGGCGGCAAAATGTATCTTCATCACCGGCATACTGATGATGACATCCGCCTCCTGCAGGGTCACCGGAATCTGGCGCGATTGCATGCGTTTACCCCCAGGCACCGGCTTTTCGATCAACTGATCAGTATTCAAATCCACCAGGCTGACCTTTTTGGGATCCAGGGCTACCACTTCATCATAGCCGTAATGGGCAAACATCTTGGTAGTAGCGCTGCGATTTATGGAAGATCCTTCAGCTACAATCACCTTGCCCGCCAGGGGCAGCAGCAACTCCACCAGGGCTTTAACCACCTTTTTATCGGTAACTACCCCGCCGACAACGGTGCCATCTTTTTTCAAACCGTGATCACTGACAATGTTGGGTTTAATGACTACGGTTTGTCCCGTTTTTACATAGCGCTCCAGGCCACCCAGTTTATCGATCAACCCCTTAAGGGACTGTTTGATCTCCTCATACTCCTGCGATGCCGGGACCTTTTCAATGGCTACGGTCTCTTTCTGGGTATACGGTGGCTCAGCTTTCCGGTTTTTTATCTTTTTCAGCAGCACAGCTGTGCTAAGATCCAGCTTGACCAGTTGCCAATTCTGGATTCTAAAGGTTCGCGTAGGACGAAAGCCATATTCCACTAAAATATCGTAGCGCCGGCGGTCTTCAGCTAAAACCTGGACGGCAATCAGGTTTTCCCGTTTGACCAGGGCATCAAGCAAGGCCGCTTCCAAGCCCTGTTCATGGAACTCAAGCCATACCCACATTTCCAGAATGAGGCTCTGTTCCTGATCAAAAACCACTAACCCCTGGCATTGATTATCCTTATGTACATAATAAGCCTCTACGCCCGAACGAGTTTGCCAGGATTCCCAGGCATAATGCAGGTAATTAACATCGAGGCCTGCCCCCTGATATTCTTCCAGTAAACGATTCAGGATCTGCTGATCCAATTCTGCTCGTGCTAATACCAATTTATCAGACATATTATTACCCTCCCCTTACTCACTCCATGGTCTATTCTGTCACAGGCTATTACCTTTTTGGGCGAATGGCGTCCTGTACAGCCTACAACGACCTTTCACTGTTTTGCTGGTACTCCTTGTCCTTTGCTGCCATGAACGGCATCGCTGCTTATGTGGGTAAACCGACAATATTTTCATTATGTTTCTAGCATACTGCAATCAACCCATATAATAAAGGATGAACCTCAGATCTGGCCATTGTGTTAATACTAAAATGGGAGTTTGCCTGTCTTGATTCCCCTGCAAAAAGGTATAATCCAAAAGTTTAAATAATTTAAGCCTGGGGGTTCTTAGATCGGTTCAGGGTTTTCCGGTAGGTCCAAGATTCTTCGCTGCGCTCAGAATGACAGGGGGCTACCCTTACGGATGACAATAACCGGGGGGCTTTCATATCAATGAAAGAGGGGCTGCCCTTACGGATGACAATAACCGGGGGGCTTTCATAGCAATGATAGGGGGGCTACCCTTACGGATGACAATAACCGGGGGGCTTTCATAGCAATGACAGGGGGGCTGCCCTTACGGATGACAATAACCGGGGGGCTTTCATATCAATGAAAGAGGGGCTGCCCTTATGGATGACAATAACCGGGGGGCTTTCATAGCAATGATAGGGGGGGCTGCCCTTACGGATGACAACAACCAGGAGGCTTTCATAGCAATGACAATGCTGCGCATAAGTAAATATTCGTCTGTTTTCCTAATAAATGCTCATGATTTCTGATGCTTTTATCGAGTATGTTTATAAACATATTATTAGTCTACCCATTTTATAGTTATGCAGCATAAATATCCTGAATTGCTTCTATTTGCAGAATAATTGGTTTTATTATAGTATAATTTACTATAATTAGGGATAATCGGGGGGGTGAGTAGAAAGCATTCCATATGCTCGCGCAGAAACGCTATGTGAGGTTGATCCACAATGTTGGTTATCGTAGAACTGGGGCCTTTTCCCCCATGGTGGGCAGCGAGGGCTGAGTTGATATGCTTTCATCCGGTATGAATACATCAATCGAAGTAATCGGTATACGTGAAGAGTATTGTATCAATTGTCACCAGTGCATTTCAGTCTGCCCTGTAAAAATATGCAGCGATGGTAGCGGCGAGGTGGTCAAATTTAATAATCAATTATGCATTGGCTGTGGACGCTGTATTGAAGCCTGTATTAAAAGCCATGGCGGGGTTGTAGAAAAAAGTGCCCGCATTCCTATCGATGATACACCCCTTTTCCTGCAAAATATTGCGCAAAAAGAAATCATTGCACTGGTAGCGCCTTCCGCTCAGGCCAATTTCGATCTCAAGAAGCTCATTACTGCCTTGCGCTGCCTGGGGGCTTTTAAGGTATATGACGTCTCGCTGGGGGCTGAAATAACCGTGGCAGGTTATCATCACGCCATTGCCAAGGGCTGCACCCCGACTCCACTCATAGGCCAACCCTGTCCGGTGGTGGTAAAGTATATCGAGCTGAATCATCCCGCCTTAATCCCACACCTGGCCCCGGTGGGAAGCCCGGTTCACAATCTGGCTGTATATGTCAAATCAATTTATCCTGGCAATGAATTGGCTTTTATATCCCCTTGCCTGGCCAAACGCCGTGAATTTCAGGATAGCCATTTGATTAAGTATAATGTTGTTTTTCAGTCTCTGCAGATGGCCTTTAACGAACGCGGAATTGAATTGGCTTCCCTGCCCGATGGTAATTTTGACAACGAGATTTCAGCAGGAATCGCCGCCGCTTTCTCCACCCCGGGCGGCTTAAAGCAGACCTATCTGAATCGGTATCCAGAAACCTCGCCCACTGCTATTACCCAGATTGAGGGTTCTGTGGTTTACTCCAAATATCTGTATGACCTGGAACGGGCCATCGTTCGTGGCGATGCTGACCTACCCCTGCTAATAGACATATTGAATTGTGAAAAAGGATGTAATATGGGGTCCGGCTGCGTCAACCACCGCGATTCCATGGATCGCATCGAAAGATCGGTAGGACGGCGGGCTGAACAAGCCCAGAAAGATAGTGCCAACGAGAAGCGACTGCGGTCCTTTATTGCTGACGTACTTCAACATTTGGACTTTTCGTATAATTCTTATCGCGATCTCTCCGGCTTGAATAAACTGCAGATACCTACTCCAACTGAATTGAAGGTCATTTATGAACGTATGCATAAAAGCGATGAGAAGGACTTCAGAAATTGTGGCGCCTGCGGCTATCATTCCTGTTATTATATGGCAGTGGCAGTTTATAACGGTTTAAACAAAGCCGAGAATTGCCATTTATATCAAGAAAAGGAACTGCTGCTAGAACAAAATATCTTGAATGATATGGTTGTTGAATTGGAAACCCTCAATGAGCAATTACAGGCGGAATTTAATGAGCGCAAAACCCAGGAACAACTTTTGGTGCAGAACTGCAAATTGGCCGCCATGGGGGAAATGATCGGCATGATTGCCCATCAATGGCGCCAACCGCTATCGTCAATCAGCACCCTGGCCGGCAATCTGCAAGTACTAATTGAACTGGATATGTTCGATGCCGAGCAATTTATGCAACTGTTGGCCGAGATCAATAACCATTCCCAATACCTGTCCAATACCATTAATGATTTCAGGCATTTCTTTAAACCCGACAATCCCAGGGACATCGTTACCGTGGATTCGGTGGTCGAAAACACCCTGGGGATCATCGGCAAGTCCCTGGAGTACAAGAACATCAAGCTGATCCGCGAATACCAGTTCCAACATCACATTATGACCTATCCTACTGAATTAATGCAGGTTTTCTTAAATCTGTTTAAAAACGCAGTTGATGCCCTGGTGGAAAAGGAAATTCCTAATCCGGTAGTTATAATCCGCGGCCATGAAGATACCCACCATCAAATCATTGAGATTGAAGACAATGCCGGGGGTATTCCTGATGATATCCTGCCCCTGGTTTTCAACCCTTATTTTTCTACCAAAGGTCCGGCACTGGGAACCGGGGTAGGCCTATACATGTCAAAAATGATCGTAGAAGAACATTGCCAGGGGGAATTAAGCGCCCATAATGGAACACAGGGGGCGTGTTTTACCCTCAAATTGCCAATAGAGTGGGGGGGCCAAAGCGAATAATGATCAGTCCCAGAGAATTAAAAATCGCCGCACGAGGAATAAGTACACTATATGTTGAAGACGATCAGGAATTACGCCAAAACACGGTCCGCTTGCTGGGCAACTTCTTCAGCACCATAGACAGCGCTGAAAACGGCCTGGAAGGGCTGCAAATGTACCAGCGAAAAGACTACGATCTGATATTGACCGACATCAATATGCCCATTATGAATGGTTTGAAATTGGCGCAGCAGATTCGCCGTATCAACCCCAAACAGGTCATTATTGCCATCTCGGCCCATGATGAAGCACGGTATCTGTTGGAACTTATTAATCTGGGAGTGGACTATTTTGTTCTCAAACCGTTGGACATCAAACATTTCCTGGTGGTGTTAGATAAGGCAATTAGCCTGTCCCGCTTTATCAAAATGGAAAATGATTATAAGGAACGGTTGGAAGATACGGTAGCCAAACGCACCCATGAATTATCTGAAGCCTTATCCATTGTAAATGAATTGAGTGCGGAATTGGTTCATCGTCTCACCTCGGCTGCCGAGCTGCGAGATTCTGAAACGGGTATGCACAACAAACGCCTGGGCTTGTATGCGCCGTTGTTGGCGCGGGAGTTGGATATGCCAGACGACTTTATTGAGTGTATTGCCTTTGCAGCCCCATTACATGATATCGGCAAAATCGGGATATGGGATAACATCCTCCTCAAGCCGGGTCCACTGACTAAAGAAGAGTTCGAAGTGATGAAAACCCATACTATTATTGGCGCCAGCATTCTAGCTAATTCAAAATATGATAAAATTCGCATGACCGAATCCATATCCCTAAATCATCACGAAAGGTGGGATGGTACAGGCTATCCGCACGGACTCAAAGGGGAGGATATTCCCATAGAAGGCCGTATCGTTGCAATCTGCGACCACTATGACGCCTTGCGCAGTAAAAGGCCATATAAGCCAGCCTTTACCCATCACCGCACCGTTGAGGTGATTACCCGGGGCGACGGCCGTACCCGGCCAGAATATTTTGATCCTAGCGTTTTAAGCGCGTTTTGCCGGGTAGCGGATCAGTTTGATTACATCTTTACCAACAATCAATGAGACATTATTGCGATAAGACCATAGAAACCCACATCGTACTGGCCTTGTGCACCCCATCCGCCTGGAGAAAATTGCCGCATATTATTTGGCCTGCTTAATGATGGTCTTGCTTTCATGGGGTTCATCTTGCTTCTCTGCATTGTTTTCTCTTGCCCGCAGACTAAACCTGAACGTTTAGATAACCGTATCCATCCTCCGAAAATGGCTCCTTATAGCGAATAATTATTGGTTGAGCAAAAATCGGGCCATCGGTTACAATAGTATGATATTCACCGTTTTCACCGGCCGCATCAGCGCCTTGGGCCTCGATTTCATCCAAAACAGCGGGAGTTAACTCACGCCCCAGAAGGCTCCTGTCCAATTTGCTTTCTTGCACCACCACCACAGTGGCCTTGAATCCAGCTTCCAGGAAATCGGCCAGGAGTTTTTTTCGAGGCTGCTTCCACAGGGGGTGATATGGCTTGATGCCGATTGGTCTACAAACCGCTTCCACCCATTGCAGGTGATCTTCAATATCTATGTCTCCAAACACACCTGTCTTTATATCCCTCGATTTAAATTCCCGCAAGGTTTCAGTAAATACCGGGGTATAATCCTGCCAGGAAGCGGAACGCACCACCAGAGGAATACCAAGTGCCCTGGCCTGGCATTGCAATACCTCCAAAGGCAGGCCGTGGGAGCGAGATTTTTCGCCACCTTCGGCAAACATGGTGAAAAGGCATTTGGGTTGCCCCCCTTTTTGAATGGCACGATACAACGCCAAACAGGAGTCCTTACCCCCGCTCCAGGAACAAAAAAAGGCGTCATTTTCAATGGTCATTGCCTATCCCTCCATTACCGATTTTGAGATTAATCTGTTTAGGAGATATTGCCGCCGCGTAATCATATCCAAAAGCTCATTAGTTTGAAATCAGCGAGGATTTTACATAATTCCAAAACCACGAAGATATCTTAACTGTGACACAATATATGGTGTAGCTATCTTTCGGCCCCTACTATATCTTGAAATGCCATTCTACAAAAGTTAATTATGCATGATTATCATATCATATTAATACCATTATTCTCAAGAGACCCCGCAAATACCTTCTTTTCGGCGGGCCGGCTTGAAGTTAAAATCCTTTGCTGCTATTATGCCAGTATCCGGGATGCTGAAGAAACAGTGCCTTTACACACTTCATTAATAGCAGGGAGGGTTTTTTTGTGGCCATTGTAGATCATCATAATTTGTTCCTCACCGTAACCAGGGATGGGGACTATCTAAAGGCGCAATGCACCCGGTTGAGCAACCGGGAGGAAGCTGTTGCCTGGTTAAAATGTCAGGTTAGTGATCTGCTCATTTGTGATGCCGGTTTTGCGCGGTATCGTTCGCCTCAGGCTGCTGTCGGCTATTACCCGCTTCCCCAAGCGGCAGGCATTAAGGCCCACCTGCAGGCCGGTCCGGCCCTTAAACAGAGTTTGGGAGAGCAGTATCAGGGGCTTTGCGCTTTGCTCCTGTCGGAATGCATCCGTGGGGTGGTTCAAGCTGAGACTTTTTTATACCGGGAACGCGGCTTCGGTACAGCCGCCGGGTATGACGCTTACTGGGAGCAGATGTACCTCAATTCCTGCCGCTACTACAGCAATCTTGATCGCATCAAGAATTCCTGGATGGAATATGTGGAAGATAAGGAACGCCATCAGCACCTCTTCCACCGCAGCCATACCATATCTGTCCTGCAAGAGGACGAGGAATTAGGCTTTATAGGCGTTTTTATGGATTCATTTCATGAGATACATATTGAGCTCAACCTGGCCATGGATGGCGTTATTAATGAGATCAGCGGGAGAGTGGTCCGGGCACCTGACGCCGTATGCTACGAAAATAGCGCCCATATAGCCAGTTTCCGGGGCCGCAATCTCCTCCACCTGAGCAAAAAAGATATCGCCGGTGTGGCCGGGGGACCACAGGGTTGCAACCACCTGGTAGACTTATTGCATGATATCAGTGCTGCTGCCGCCGGATTACCTTTTCTACATCCCCACCAAAAAGCAGCTCAGCAGCGCCACTTGTAAGGCCAGTATCAGCGTAAAACCATATTTAAAGCGCTTGTGGCGGGTTTTGTGTTGAAATTGATGCATAGCCAGTACTCCACCCAAAGCACCCCCCAAAATGGCGGTCATAAACAGGGTTCTTTCAGGGATTCTCTGTTCCCCGCGCTGTGAGTAGCCTTTGTCAAGTGCGAATAGGACATAACACAGGGTATTGATTGCCAACCCGTAGAAAAGCAGGGCTTGCTGTGCAAAACCGCTTACCGCCATACAGTTATTCCTCCCCGGGGCAGTTCCCCTTTTAATGATAATCCATGGCCACAACGGGGCATGGCGTGCGCCTTATGAATGGCCAGGGAGAGTGTTGTGACCGTTATTGTATGTTGGGCAGTGGTTTTTGATGTTACCCATTAATTATACCCGATAAGGTGTCTCCTGGTGAGCACAATGGAATTGCCAATATAATAATTTACCAATTTACCCTGCATTCCGCCGGGATGGCTTTTACAGTACAGCCCCGGTAGGTTAACATAGAATAATAATCAGCAGGCTGTATGCATTTAAACAGGAAGGTGAAGCATATTGCGCGAACAAATAGCTTTGTCCTATGGAGAAGGACGCCTGCGGGTTCATATTCATGCGACTTTAACCGTAGATGGTGCAGCCGTCATTCTTACTGGTGGCGAAAGGCCTCATGTGGGGGGAATGGCCATGAGTGTTCCCCGCGCTCATACCGGGCGCCCGGAAACCTGGATCACACCCCGTCCTGGGCACCGTGACTCCGATGTGGCCACCCTGGTCGCAGAGCTATTATGCCGGGAAACGGGCTGCTGTACAGCGGTTATCGCCGGCATCCATATTGATCAAGCTACCCGGGAAGAAATTGACCTGCTGGTGGAGAACAGTCAGGAGGCCGCCCGGCGATTGGGGGATAAAATTAAACAAATATGGGAGACAGAACATGCATAAAAACCTGCGCTCCTTCATGGAGCAGTTGCGGCGAGAACGGGATATTGTTGAGGTTACGGCCGAAGTAGATCCTTATCTTGAATTGGCCGAAATTCACCGCCGGGTGGTGGAGGAAGGCGGGCCCGCTCTGTTATTCACCCGGGTAAAAGGCAGCCGCTTTCCGGTGGTCACCAATCTGTTTGGAACAAGGCGCCGTATGGAAATGGCCATGGGTCCCAAACCTCAGGCCATTGTGCACCAGGCTGTGGAAGCCCTGCATCGGCTTCTGCCGCCTCGTATAAAGACTCTGTGGGGTGAACGCGGCTGGCTGCTGGATGCAGTCCGCACCGGCCTGCGCTATGTTCCAGCCCGGCAGGCGCCGGTGTTATCCCGGGTTATGCGGCCGGTTAAACTCCGAGAACTGCCGGTAATCACCAGCTGGCAAGAAGATGGGGGGGCCTTTTTCACCCTTCCGCTGGTTTACACCGAAAGCCCCCATAATGGTGAACATAATTTAGGTATGTATCGTATGCAGGTATTCGGCGATAATCAGACCGGCATGCACTGGCAGATTCATAAAGGCGGGGGCTTCCATTATTATGAAGCCGAACAGGTCGATCAAGCCTTGCCGGTGACAGTTTTTCTAGGCGGGCCCCCAGCCCTGACGATAGCGGCTATTACTGCGTTGCCTGAACCTTTGCCGGAATTGCTTTATGCCTCCTTCCTGCTGGGCGATAAGATTGCCATGACCTCAGTCAGCGGCCACCCCCATCCCCTGGTAGCAGAAGCCGAATTTGCCTTGTGCGGTCTGGTCCCTCCCCGGATACGCAAGCCTGAAGGTCCATTTGGCGATCATTATGGCTACTACTCGCTGGTGCACGATTTTCCGGTTTTCGAGGTTAAACAGATTTACCATCGCACCGATGCTATCTTCCCTGCTACAGTGGTAGGCAAACCACGGCAGGAGGATTACTATATTGGGGAATGGATGCAGGAATTGATCAGCCCCATCTTCCCCCTCTTAATGCCGGGGGTTAAATCCTTATGGAGTTATGCCGAAGCCGGTTTTCACACCTTGAGCGCCGCAGTGGTCAGGGAAAGCTATTTCCGCGAAGCCCTGGCCCACAGCTTCAGAATACTGGGCGAAGGTCAGCTTAGCCTTACCAAAGTATTGCTGGTAACCGATGTGCAGTTAAACCTCAAGGATTTTCCGGCTTTGCTGGAAAACATCTTGATGCGCCTGAACCCCGGTCGTGATTTAATAATACTGCACCACACCGCTATGGATACCCTGGACTATACGGGGCGGAAATTCAATCAGGGCAGCAAGGCGATTATAATGGGAATTGGCAATCCGGTGCGGGACCTTCCCCGTGAATATAAGGGGGATGCCCTGCCCGAAATCAGCAGTATCAAGCCCTATTGTGCCGGTTGCCTGCTGCTGTCCGGGCCAGACTATCAACATAGCCCCGAATTGGGAATGCGCCTGGCTGAAGCAGCCCATCCCTCCTTGCAGTCCTGGCCACTGGTAATATTAGTTGATGATGCCGCTTCAATAACTGATCAGACCACTTTTTTATGGACCGTATTTACTCGTTTTGATCCGGTTTTGGATATTTACGCCAGGCAGCAAATGCAACGCAATGCCATTGAATACCAATTGCCGATCATTATTGATGCCCGTATGAAACCGGAATATCCCCCCGAATTAATTCCCCGCGAGGATATGGTGCAGCGGGTCAGTCAGCGCTGGAACAGCTTGTTTAGCCCAGACCACTCATAGGGCCAATTTTCAATGGCCCCGCTTTCCATGTATACGGTTTCCACTGTTTTCCATCAAACAGACATCAGAAATATCAGACCGTTTTCGAATATATAAGTAGGGGAATTGCATCGGATAGGCAATGTTGATATAAGGGCTCGACCGAAGGGGTCTTTTATCCCGGCAGCAATGTGGAAATCTCCCCCAGCAGTTTGGGCGGTTGGATCGCGAGGACCATTTCTCGTATCCAGGGAGGATATTATCATGAAAATTTCACGGTTATTATGCTTATTTATCTTTATGAGTATATTGATCGCCATCACTGCCATGCCTGGCAACGGGCTGAATAGCCTGGACTCGCTCGGTGCATGGTTGAATCCTGAGGCCAGGCTTGCTCAGGAAACCCCTGCAACACCAAGCCCATCTATTTCTGATCACGGCATTATCCCGGAAAGGCTTGAGACCCCTCCAACGCCGGTAAAGATCGATCCGTCATTGAAGATTGATGACACCCCTGCAGCAACGCCTTCGCGGTCAGGAAGCGAGTTGGCCACGGAGATTAAGCAGACCATTGAAGCTAAAAGCCCCGCCCCTTTAGCCCCTCAAACAGTATTGCCGGCACCGCAGCAAGCACCAACTCCTTCCTCAACCAGGCAGAATGTTGATGCCGCCCAGGAGATGCTGGGCTATATCAATGCGGCCCGGACACAGGCTGGTCTGCCGCCGCTGGTGCTAAATAGCGCCCTTTGCCAGGGGGCTTATCTAAAGTCAAAAGATATGGCTGAGAATAGTTATTTCAGTCATACCTCTCCTACCTACGGCGACCCTTTTGCCATGATGAAAAGCCAGGGGATTGCTTACCATTATGCAGGCGAAAATATCGCCAAGAATGTCAGCATTATCGGCACCCATCAAGCCTTCATGAACTCTAGCGGACACCGCGCCAATATCATGAATAGCGATTTTGGTCGAATAGGCCTGGGTTTTTACTGGCAAGGCGATTACCTGTATGTGACGCAATGGTTCGCGGATTAAACCCGCCAGAAGCTGTGTTGCTCCTTGGCATTGGCTTTTGATCCCGCTCTTTGCCATTCTAGAGCGCAACTTTGCCATTCTAGAGCGCAACTTTGCCATTCTAGAGCGCAACTTTGTCATTCTTTGGCGCAAGCCTCTGTCATTGCTATGAAAGCCCCCGTTTTTGTCATCCTGAGCAAAGCGAAGGATCTTTCGCGAAGCGAACAACCCCCGGGGAAAGATCCTTCGCTTCGCTCAGAATACAATAAGAGCTCAGGATGACAATAAGGAGCTCAGGGCTTAAGCAAAACAGCGTAAAGCCTGGGATTCAATTCCCAATGAAAGCGGCTTCTAGATAACCCCATCGACACGTAGTTGTTTGATTTCTTCGTGCGTAAAGCCTCCCACTGCCGTCAGCACATCATCATTATGTTCACCCAGAATAGGGAATTGCAACCTGACCTGCCCGGGGGTATCTGATAATTTTACGGGTATGCCGGTTAGGCTGATATTATTGCCGGAACTGCCGAAATTTTCGATATCAATGATCATATTGCGGGCCTTGACATGAGGGTGCTGGCAGACTTCATCCAGTTCCAGCACCGGGGTAAAGCAAATATCACTGTCGGCAAAAAAATCCACCCATTCGTCCCGGGTCTTTTCCATCATAATCGCGGTAATCTCCGCAATGATATCCCGTTGTAATTCCTTTTTCCATTGTTTTTCAAACAGGTCCGGTCGGTTGATCTTGCTACAAAACTCGGCATAAAATTTATCCTCAATGGCACCCAGGCTGACGTATTTGCCATCTTTGGTGGGATAGATCTGATAAAAGGCATACCCTCCGGTCAGCAGGTCATCTCCTATTACCGGCAGTTTGCCCTCTCCGCACCATTCCCCGATGGTATAAGCCAAAAGGCTGAGCGAGGCATCCATCATGGCGATGTCGCATAATTGCCCTTGTCCGCTCTTTTGCCGCTGCGCCAGGGCCAGCAGAATACCTATGACCGAATACAAGGTGCCCCCGGCGATATCTGCGATTTGCGCACCGCACATGGCGGGTTTGCTTTGATAAGCTCCGGTAACGCCCGTAATACCGGAAAGACTCAGGTAATTCAGGTCGTGGCCGGCCGCATCACGCAAGGGGCCGTCTAATCCATAACCGGTTAAAGCGCAGTAAATCAGACCGGGGTTGACCGATTTTAGTTCTTCATAACCGAGACTCATTTTTTCCATTACACCTGGTCTGAATTGATCCACCACCACATCACTGTTTGCCGCCAGGCGTTTAAATACCTCCTGCCCGGCTGCTTTTTTCAGGTCCAAGGTGATGCTTTTCTTATTGCGATTAACAGTATAAAAGCGGGCGCTTTCTCCAGCAATAATGGGGGGCAGCAAGCGTCCCAGGTCGCCCCCTTTGGGATCTTCCACCTTAATCACCTCGGCGCCAAAGTCAGCCAGAATCTGGGTGGCAAAAGGCCCCGGCAAGTATCTTGATAAGTCCAACACGCGGACACCTTCCAACGGTAAACCCATTTTCACTCCTCCTTTACTCAAAGCACGCTTACTACAGTCTTGAATAAGGCATTGTTCGTCCGCTATCACCTACTTCCGCACATGGTTTTTTAAATGCAGCAGCAACAGCGCAATGCCGGCAAAATGCCGGTTGCTCCGCCGTGCAACATCTTGCAAAAAACGTCTACGATGCGGTTTTGTTTTGCACTCCTTAACAACAGACCATTGACCCTATCAACGTAGGGTTCGATGTGAAATGATTAAATTGGCAGGCAGTTTGATTGGTTTTTATATCTCTCTTTTACGCTTCCTCAATAAAAGCAAAAAAAGCACGCCGGGCGGCATGCTTTTCAAGACGCAAACTGTTAAAAATTGCTTAACTGTATTTTATCCCAAATGATTGCTCAACACAATGCTGTGCTTTTAAATGAGGGTTTTGCATAATGTCTTTTGATCCCGCTCTTTGTCATCCCTAAGTACAACTTTGTCATTCTTAGGCGCAGGCTACTGTCATTGCTATGAATGTCCCTGTCTTCTTCATCCTTAGGGCAGCGCCCCGCCGGCGAGCGCCCCTGTCATTCTGAGCGAAGCGCCCCTGTCATTCTGAGCGAAGCGAAGAATCTTGAGCGAAGCGAACAACCCCCCGGGGAAAGATCCTTCGCTTCGCTCAGGATGACAACAGTAAGGCGCTCAGGGACAATACGGGGCTGAGGAGACAATAAGAGGCTTAGGATGACAACAGTAGGCCACTGTCATTCTGAACGCAGTGAAGAATCTTTCGCGAAGCGAACACCCCCCTGGAGAAAGATCCTTCGCTTCACTCAGGATGACAGTAAGGCGCTCAGGGACAATACGGGGCTGAGGAGACAATAAGAGGCTTAGGATGACAACAGTAGGCCACTGTCATTCTGAACGCAGTGAAGAATCTTTCGCGAAGCGAACACCCCCCTGGAGAAAGATCCTTCGCTTCACTCAGGATGACAGTAAGGCGCTCAGGGACAATACGGGGCTGAGGAGACAATAAGAGGCTTAGGATGACAACAGTAGGCCACTGTCATTCTGAACGCAGTGAAGAATCTTTCGCGAAGCGAACACCCCCCGGGGAAAGATCCTTCGCTTCGCTCAGGATGACAACAGTAAGGCGCTCAGGGACAATACGGGGCTGAGGAGACAATAAGAGGCTTAGGATGACAACAGTAGGCCACTGTCATTCTGAACGCAGTGAAGAATCTTTCGCGAAGCGAACACCCCCCTGGAGAAAGATCCTTCGCTTCACTCAGGATGACAGTAAGGCGCTCAGGGACAATACGGGGCTGAGGAGACAATAAGAGGCTTAGGATGACAACAGTAGGCCACTGTCATTCTGAACGCAGTGAAGAATCTTTCGCGAAGCGAACACCCCCCTGGAGAAAGATCCTTCGCTTCACTCAGGATGACAGTAAGGCGCTCAGGTTGACAATACGGGGCTGAGGAGACAATAAGAGGCTTAGGATGACAACAGTAGGCCACTGTCATTCTGAACGCAGTGAAGAATCTTTCGCGAAGCGAACAACCCCCCTGGAGAAAGATCCTTCGCTTCACTCAGGATGACAGTAAGGCGCTCAGGGACAATACGGGGCTGAGGAGACAATAAGAGGCTTAGGATGACAATAGTAGGCCACTGTCATTCTGAACGCAGTGAAGAATCTTTCGCGAAGCGAACACCCCCCTGGAGAAAGATCCTTCGCTTCACTCAGGATGACAGTAAGGCGCTCAGGGACAATACGGGGCTGAGGATGACAGTAAGAGGCTTAGGATGACAACAGTAGGCCACTGTCATTCTGAACGCAGTGAAGAATCTTTCGCGAAGCGAACACCCCCCTGGAGAAAGATCCTTCGCTTCACTCAGGATGACAGTAAGGCGCTCAGGGACAATACGGGGCTGAGGAGACAATAAGAGGCTTAGGATGACAACAGTAGGCCACTGTCATTCTGAACGCAGTGAAGAATCTTTCGCGAAGCGAACAACCCCCCTGGAGAAAGATCCTTCGCTTCACTCAGGATGACAGTAAGGCGCTCAGGGACAATACGGGGCTGAGGATGACAGTAAGTCGCTCAGCAGGACAGGAGCATGGCCTGGGGCAAGCAAGCGGAACGGGGCGCATTGGCTTCCTTAATGAGGAAACGACTGCACCCCGTCCTTCATCTTTATGTATCCAACTGGCGGACTAATACAATTCAAAATGCATGGAATCGGAATAGGAATTGCCCCATTTGAATCCAGCCGGTTGAAATGCCTTCTGCCATAAAATCAAATTGGGATCATTGGGCTCAGTGCGGGGATTAACGTAGCGAAAATGGTTGGAGGCATTAATATCCACCGCGGCGCCCCAGGAATGATTGCTCAAACCTCTGCCGGCATCCCAATTGACATGCCGCGGCACCCAGGTTCCATCAAAGGATTTGACCAGGCTGAGCAGTGGAACCTGTTTGCCGTTAATGGTAGCGGTGCCGTTGGCTATCAGTGTAAAGGCCTTTATAAATTTGTCTTTGGCTGCTTTATGTACCTGTACCGTCCGGTTAACTCCGGGCAGCCTTACCGTAACGATGTTCTCCGCCACCCAATGGGGATCGATTTCTATCCTTCCCCCCCCTAATTCACGATAGCGAAACTGGCCGTAAACACCCTTGCTAACACTGAGCTTGGGGTATTTGTTAATGTCAGTTTTTGTGGTGCTGGATCGGGAAACCGGAGTGCTTGGCACAACTGCAGCCGGGGTGGCTGCTGTTTTCCGGCTTGCCGCAGCCGGGCTTGTCTTATTGGTAGCCGTGCCGGTGCTGACGTTGGACGGCGCCGCCTTTACCGCTGCACTTGGGGCGGGGTTGGACTTTGCCATCGCTGCAGCGGCTTCGGACTGCTCTTGCTGCGGTTTTACGGGGTCAACCGTGCCATTGGATAAAACCGATTCAGACGGCACTGCTTCTGCTGAAGGTGCTTCGTCAGGTTCTGCCCGATATAAGTCAGTCGCGTTTGCGCTTATTATCACCGGATTGTCCGGGTTGGCTTCCTGACCTGAACTCCAGGAACTGACGGAGAACATAAGAATAAAGATTAATGCTGCTATGTAAACGGGTATTCTGTTCATGAAAGACCTCCTTGACCGGTTTTCCCAGCCAGACTCTTTCCTTGCCAGCTTATTGTTAGCTTAAACGAAAGTAGCACTGCTGGGTGCTGACTGCTTGACTTTACATTTATTCTATCGACGACAGTATTATGTCGTCAAAGGTAACATTAGGAAACAAGCCCAGACTTGTACAGACAAAAAATTAGGGCTGTTCCAAAATCCGTTCCGGAATCTTGAAACAGCCCCGTGACTGTCTATGTTAAAGGCATTCCTGCACCCGTTTGATAAGTAAATTGACACAAAGATTAATGTTTTCCGGGGTATAAATGCGCAGGTCGCCTCGATAATAGTGTTCAAACAGGGTTTTTACCATTTGCTCGTGTTCAACCCCGGCTTCGCTCATATCACGTATGCTGCGGAAGGCTTGCTGCGCAGCCTGAAGGGCGCGTTCATAGAAAGCCGGAATATCATCTCCACTCCAGATAGTCTCATGGGGAATCGCCACCAGGCGGGCGGGATAACCGCGCATCCGCCGGATGGAATCCATATACATTTCATAGCCCTGAAAGAAAATAGGAAATATTTCCTGATCGGAAATCTGAAACCCGGCCACATCGGAAATAAACAGCACTCTGTCTTCAGGCATATACGCGGCCATACTGCAAGGACTGTGTCCGGGGGCGGCGATTATTTCCAGGGTGCATCCGGCCTCAATCTTTAAAATGTCCCCGTCCTCCAGGATTACCTGAGTGGCAATGGTTTGTGTTTCAGGTACTTTGACCGCTTCGGCCAGCATGCCCTGCTGGACCAGCACATTGACCATTGCCCGATCCTGGGCAAAAAAACCGTCCATCACCTTCGTCTTTCCCATCACCCTGCCGGCGGCAGCATTGGCGGCCACCTGCGCCCGAGGGAATAATTCCTGCAAATGGGGTATACCACAGATGTGATCAAAATGGGCATGCATGGCCAGAAGATGAGTCACCTCGGGTTGGGGGTTTACATCAGGCCATTCCTGTTTCAGGTTGGCGACCGCGCCACTCACCCCGCACTCCACCATAGCGGCCTTTTTTTGACCGACCACAAACATGTTGAAATGGCGATTACCCAGACACCGTAAATTCTCTGTCAGTCTTTTATTCATATTGATCCTCCTCCTTGATCCCGCCGGGAATGGCCGGCGGATACTATACTGTAATTGCGGTGAGGAAGCACTAAATTACTGGCAGTGGTGCAGGGGCATTTTCTTAGCCCCTGGTTGCATGGAAAATGCTGTTATCGGTGCTGATAAGGCGGGGAGCAGCCTAATCCGGTCTCTCTAAGGCTGTCGCGATTATTTTAACTATTGCTGGTAGTGCTAATCATTTGTTTAAGCGCAATGTGCGTTATGCAAGCCGAAGCACTATACAAATTCAACCTCCAACCATTTATTCAATAACTGGCAGAATGATCCCCAACGCCGGGGATATGAATTTTGGCCGCTTTTCTTTATCCTGGAATCATCGAAGCGAATGCGCACCACCCATTCGGTGCCCTCCCCTTCATCCAATTCATAGCGTTCTCCCCAGGATAACAGGTCGCATTCTTTTAACCCCTGAATGAATTTCAACAGAGTCATTTCATTAAAATCAACCACTTTCTCCAGGGTGGCTGTTTTACTAAACCCGACGGTCTGTTCCCAACGGGCATACTTTTTCCACTGTCCCTGCATGCTGCGCATATCAATCTTTACTTCCACCCCGGGTCCTTGATGACAACCGGAAAAGGCATGAATAGAGACAATGTCAAAGTAGCCCTTGTTGGACGGCACCTTGTCAACATACCAGCATTCTTCACACTGCTGGCATGGGTTTTGCGGGGCGTTGCTTTGCATACACAAACCGCCTCGTCTTGGGGCTGTAGAAGTGCCGCGTTTTGAGGTTTTAGGACCCCTGCCGTGCAAGGGCAACGGTATTACCTGATGCAGTTTTTCCATCATGTTTCCCCCTATCAGCTATTTATTTAATTTTCTTTCATCTTTCTCTAAGCCGAGCCGCACTGCATTGAACTTGCTAATATGCTGCATTTCTATTCTTTCTAAGGTACGCGCATCTATATTGATTATACCAGGGATCCTGATTATGCAGCAGGTTTATTGAGGTGCTGTCGTATATAAATCAAAAAAGCCCGCTATTGCGGGCTTTTTGTTAGCACATATAGTAAAGTTTCGGTTTGGGAGGTTGGCCACTGCGCGGCGTATCTCTACCAGTTCCAGGAGCCATCCGCGTTCCAGCGAGTGGGTTGCTTCTCCGCCAGGCCAATTGTTATCATGATCCTGTCATTTAAGGTGCTCCTCTGCTTGAAATAACCCATATCAACACAGGCTTTGTCCGCCTTATGGCCCTTTTGAAGCGCCTCTGCCACAGTCTGGGCCTTCAGGCTGCTTTCATCAAAATCAGCGGGGTACTTTTTTCCCAGAATGTACGGGGGAGCGTAATAGATGCCCGTGTTCTGATCAGTATAAACCACTGCATGGGGAGGCACTTTATCAGGGATTATAATAAATTGCCCCACCAATCCCAGTAAAACCAGGATTCCAATAAGCATGGCAATCAGACTGTACAAGCGTTCTGTATTGGACATTTCTATTTTCATGGACTTCATCCCCCCAAATTCTGTTTCGCTTTTATATTTTTCTTCCTATCAAATTTTAGTAAGCAGAAGATTTCCCTATATGGTCCAGGTTGGCCGTAGGTTGGAGGGCCAGACTTCATCCTGGGGCCATATTATCTAACCTGCAGGTCTAATCGCATGAGCAGCAACGCCACTGCGGATTAGCTGATTTGAGTGATAATCCGAGGATTCTATTTTTTGCCCGCTGCTTTTTGATACGCCGGCAAAAGCTGTTTACTTTCATCTGTTTGAGCATAATTAATACTTATTTTCAGTGCATCCAGAGCATCAGCATATCTTTGCTCGGCATATAATGCCTTGGCTTCTTCCAGTCGTGCGGCTGCCAGCGGCCCCCGCAGATCCCCTAAAATCGGCTGAACCATTTCATAGGCAGCCTTATCAGCTTTGCTTATTTTGGCATAGCTATCGTAGGCCATGGCCAAATCCCCTTCCGCCATATAATCCTGGCCCATCTGCAAAAGGATTTTGGCCTGTTGCCGCTCAAAAGCAGGTATTTCAATGGAAATCCATAGTATAAAAGCAACGGTGAACAATACCGCCATAAACGCGCTGGCTTTACCCCAGGCCTGGGCGGATTTGCCGCTGAACACCCGGATGAAAAATATTGCGGCCAATATGAGGAATAACACCAGGGTAATTCCGGCCATGTATCCCAGCAAAAGGTTAACCTCCCAGCCGATTCCATCCTGTTTTATACTTCGTCGTTAAGCAAACTTTTCCTGCATTGTGTCTTGGGAAAAAACGTCAGATAAGGGCTCCCCTTTGATCTATTATAAACCTTTCGGAGCAGCCCTTATTCAAAAACACCTGTTTTCCTTAAGAAGCCTAATCGATATAGCCCGCCTTGGACAGCGCATTTACGTAAGCACGTGCGCTGGCTTCAAAGATATCTGTACTGATCCCTCTTCCCACCACCAGGCTGTTTTTGTAGCGAATCTTCACAGTGGCATCCCCCACTGCTTCAGAGCCCCGGCTGACTGATTTGAGCGCATAATCCTCCAGATGCACCGGCTTGCCAACAATGCGGTCTACGGCCCTAAATACCGCATCGATCGGGCCATTGCCATGGGCGGCGTCAGTAAAGAGCTCTCCATTGACCTCCAGGGCCACTGTAGCCGAGGCGTTGGCAGCCCCATTGGATGTAACTGATAAGTTCTTAATTGATATTCCATTGGCCTCTTTGCCCACATTACCCATTAAAGCATGCAAATCCTCATCAAACACTTCACCTTTAAGGTCGGCCAGATCCAGGAATTTGGCATAGATGTCATCCAGATTATCCTGCACATCGGCATAACCCAGTTCTTCCAGACGATGTTTTAAGGCATGACGACCGGATCTGGCACTGAGCACGATAAGATTACGGGGAATACCAACCACTTCGGGATCGATGATCTCGTAAGTGTCTCTCTCTTTCAACACCCCATCCTGATGAATACCGGAGGCATGCATAAAGGCATTGGAGCCCACTATAGCCTTGTGACTGGGCACGGCAACCCCGGTTATTCGCGCCACCATGCGGCTGGTGGCCGCTATTTCACGGGTATTAACACCCAGATCGACTCCATACAAGCCCTTCTGGCTGTAAATGGCCATTATGACCTCCTCTAAAGAAGTGTTGCCGGCCCGTTCACCGATACCGTTAATGGTGCCCTCTACCTGGGTAGCGCCGGCCTTAATACCGGCCAGGGAATTTGCTGTGGCCATACCCAGGTCATTATGACAATGTATGCTGACAATGGCCCGGTCGATATTTTTCACATTGGCCACCACATAGGCAATAAGATCTCCATACTGCCAGGGGGTCGCATACCCTACCGTATCGGGGATATTCACGACAGTAGCCCCGGCAGCAATGACCTTTTCAATGATCTGCACCAGGAAATCACGGTCACTGCGGAAAGCATCCTCAGCATAGAATTCAACATCCTGAACATATTTTTTGGCCCGTTTTACTGCTGCCAGGGATGCTTCCATCACTTCCTGCGGCGACATTCTGAGCTTTTTGGCCATATGCACCGGAGACACTGCTATACCGGTGTGAATGCGCGGCGCCTCAGCTTCCTTTAGAGCCTGTGCGCAAATGTCGATATCCTTCTCAACCGCCCGGGTGAGGCCGCATATTGTGGCTCCTTTAATCTCCCGGGAAATGGTTCTGACCGACTCAAAGTCACCGGGGGAAGAAGCGGGGAAACCGGCCTCGATAATGTCCACCCCCAACTTAACCAGTTGGCGGCTTATTTCTAATTTTTCTTTAACATTCAGGGTAATCCCCAGGGATTGCTCTCCATCTCGTAAGGTGGTATCGAAAACGTACAGCTTGCGCATTATTTGCATCCTCCTTAATGTTATCTGCTTTATTAATCACTTCTGCTATATATAGTAGGTCACCAAGGTCCACTTCCATTGAAGCCACCTCCTCAAAAAATATAAACCCTTCGCTCAATCAACTTGAGACGAAGGGTATACTCCGCGGTACCACTCAATTTAGCGGCTTTAGGCCGCTCGCTTTCAAGATACGGGATAAAATCCGATATCTGCTTCCTTAGTAACGGCGGAAGTCTCCGTCCGAGCCTACTTAAGTATTTCGGTCGGCAACTCCAGGGCGAGTTAAGTATACCGAATTGACCGCCTCACACCACCCGGCGATTCTCTGAACCTATCGCATATACCTATTAATCCCTGTCATCGTCATTTTGCAATATTGTATTTATTATAAGGAATTCACCTGTTGAGGTCAACGCCAAATACCATGTGTTACAGGTGGACGTGTCACAGTAATTATTCAAATAAATTGAGCTTAATTAACAGGCTGCGCAATAAAAGGGCCGGGCGACGGTAAACCCTGGGCGGGATGCGGACGCCCTTCTTGCTATAGGCATAATAGCCCAGGGCCAATAAGACCAGTAGATTATACAGGTGCCAGCGGGCCAGAACTATTATGAACTGCCGCCATGCTGTCCTTAAGGATTGGAACCGGGAAGGAAGGGCAGCGATGGAATCCATAGCCAGCAAATCGGACTGGGCGATAAGATTGTCATGCAGGCGCAATTGGATCACCCCTACTATATCCCCGGCCTCGATTGGTGCGCTCAGATCTGCAAAAGGTATAACTTCCACCTGCAAATCAGGCTTTTCTGCCGCGGTTAGCGCAACCTGCATATTAGCGACCGGTCCGGCCATGACAGTCTCGGCTGTTCCTTTCAATACCGGCAGCGACTGGAGCAGTTCATCCACTTCTACCGAATTCATTTGGTAGTGATTGAAACCATAATCCAACATCTGCCCCAGGTCTTCATAAACGGTGGGTGAGTTTAAGGCTATCGCAATAAGGGTCATGCCATTCCTTTCCGCTGCGCTAACTACGCAATTCCCGGCCTGACGGGTATATCCAGTTTTAACCCCGATGGCACCGGAATAACGATAAAGCAAGCGATTCTGGTTAACCAGGTAGCGATCCTGGTGATGCGCCCAGGGAATAACTTTATACCTGGTGGAAACCACCTGGCGGAATTCAGGATATGTCAAGGCCTCTCGCGTTGCCAGGGCCAAATCGTAAGCCGTGGTATAATGCTGCGGGTCTTCCAGGCCATGAGGATTACAAAAATGGGTGTTAACCATCCCCATTTGCATGGCGCGCCGGTTCATCAACTCGACAAAAGCCTCTTCGCTGCCGGCGACACTTTCAGCCAGGGCCGTAGCGGCATCATTAGCCGAGTTAAGCATGCAGGCGTAGAGCAAGGTGCGGCGCATCAGGTTTTCCCCGCTCTGCAGGTAAATGGTGCACTCCGGGGTTTGGGCGGCATGTTCACTGATTATTATGGATTGATCCAGATCTCCCGTTTCTACCACCAACAATGCTGTCATGATCTTGGTGACGCTGGCCGGGGGCAAACGCTCCTGCCCGTTCTTTTCGAACAATACCCGCCCCGAAGAAGCATCCATCAACAGGGCCGCTTTTGCCTGTGGAGCAGGGCAAGACATTGAGTTGTTATCCAATGGGATGGCAGCTCCGGCTTTAATGGGTACGGTCACAGTTACAAGGATGGTTACCAGGATTAAAAGCAGAACTCTATCTAAATTAGGCATTATTTCAACTCCCAATCTTAGATTATTCTACTTAAGCCGAAAAATTCCTATCTCCTGGCGATAATTTCGTTTGAGGCTGGCGGGCGCCAGGGGCGGTGCCAGGCACCAACTTATCAAGTTATTAGAAGGGGCAATTGCCCCTTCTAATAACTTGATAAGTTGGTGCCTGGCACCGCACTCCCTCCCTAGGCAGGAGATCTATGGATGCAATCAGAATATATCAATGGTATGCAGAAAAGAGTTAACATTACTTCAATAACTTTTAGCAGAAAGGCAGAAAATTTATGTCATCTAATCCCGCCAAACTACGGCGTTTATTGCAAGAAGAAGATATTCTCTTGGCCCCTGGCGCCTACGATGCCCTGAGCGCTAAAATCATAGAGCAGGTTGGGTTTAAGACTGCAATTATGGGCGGGTACAGCATTGCCGCCTCCCGCCTGGCTCAGCCCGACTTTGGAGCACTGACCCTGACTGAAATGGCTGCTGCTCTGAAAGTGATCACTGACGCCATATCTATCCCTATCATTGCTGACGGCGATACCGGCTATGGAAACCCGCTCAGTGTAAGGCGCACCGTGCACGAGTATGAAAAAATGGGAGCGGCCGCCATCATATTTGAAGACCAGGTTTTCCCCAAACGCTGCGGGCATATGTTTGGCAAAGAGGTTATTCCAGCTGAGCAACATATTCAGAAAATCAAAGCCGCTTGTGAAGCCAGACAGAACCCGGATCTCATCATTGTAGCGCGCACCGATGCTAGGGCCAGCCTGGGCCTTAAGCAGGCCATAGAACGCGGCAAGCGCTATTTGGAAGCGGGGGCGGAGGTTCTATTTATTGAAGCCCCGCAGAGCGAGGCCGAATTGGCGGCCATTGGTCAAGCCTTTCCCCACACGCCATTAGTAGCCAATATGGTGGAAGGCGGCCGCACCCCCTGCCTTTCGGCTGAGGCCTTGCGGCAATTGGGCTTTAAGATTGTTTTTTGGCCCTGCACCGCTTTATATACCCTGGCATCCGCCCTGCAAAAGGTCTTTGCCAGCCTGCTGGAGACGGGTTCGACCTCATGCTGCCAAGCGGAGATGTTGACCTTTAACCAATTCAACCACCTGGTTGGCCTTGACGAATACCTGGATTTGGACAACATCTATAAATCATAGGGATTCTGCAAAGACGGGGCGCTCCTGGCATAATTGGCCTGGAGCCTCTGCTTTTTTCTGCCGACCTGTTTCCATTGACCCCTCAACCCTCTATAAAAGCGGTTCCTTAAACCCTCTAAAACCGATCTCTGCAGCTCCTTGCGAGACGTGCATTTTTCTTCATCACATCAGTATCACTATGCTAAAATAAAAATGTTTCAAAATTAAGGTGTTCACTGCACCAAAAAGCAAATTAGAGGGAATGCTATGGTAGGAGGAAGGATTTTTGAAAAAACAATTCACTTTAATGTTGGCAATTTTTCTCGCATTAATACTGACAACCAGTTCTCTTTCGGCCGGGCAAAACACCTTCCTGGATATTCCCTATGGGAACCTGTCTGCCGCACAGACAGTGGATATTTATCTGCCTGATGATGCGGCACGGCCATTTCCGGTCATTGTATCTATTCATGGTGGCGGATGGTGCGCAGGTGATAAGATGGGCCCGGATTTGGAAACCGCCAAAGCAGGGCTTCAGCGCGGTTATGCGGTGGTCTCGGTTAATTACCGCTTGAGCGAAGAGGCAATTGCACCTGCGCAGATTCATGATATCAAGGCTGCCATACGTTTTATCCGCGCCAATGCCGATGATTACCATCTGGATCCCAACCGTATTGCGGTGTGGGGTAGTTCGGCCGGTGGCGCCCTGGCTGCCCTGGCAGGCACCTCTGCAGGTGTTGAGGAATTACAGGACTTGAGCATAGGTAATCCTACGGTGTCCGACCGCGTTCAAGCAGTGGTAGACTGGTGTGGACCGGTGAACCTGGCCACCATGGATGCGCAATTCAAAGCGAGCGGCATCAAGGGAGAGTTAATGGACAGGCCGGATTCCTATGGCTCAACCTATGTGGGCAAACGTATAAGCCTGGTTCCCGACCGGGTGCAAATGGTAAACGCTGAAAACTACATCACCCCGGACGATCCGCCGTTCTACCTACAGCATGGCACAGCCGACACCCTGGTACCTTACCAGCAATCACCCGAGTTTGCAGCCAGGTTGGCAACGGTGCTGGGCAAGGATAAAGTCCATTTAGTGACCATGCCAGGTAAGGGGCATGATGGCCAGGGCTTCAACAACCCGGAAAGCGTCAACAATGTCCTGGATTTTCTGGACGCCACCCTGAAGCTGGCGGTGCCAGGCACCAACTTATCAAGTTATTAGAAGGGGCAATTGCCCCTTTTAATAACTTGATAAGTTGGTGCCTGGCACCGCACTCAATTCACAATTACATAACGATTGTTTTCTCTAATGACGTGATGCGAAGACACTAGCTCTTTTAATGCTTGGGCTACCATAACCCGGGACAGCCCCACGAAACTGGCTATGTCCTGTTGGGTCAGTTTAATCTTGATGCATTTCCCCTGGGGATGAGGTTCTCCATATTCAGCGGCCATCCGCACCAGTAAATTGTAGACCCTCTCCCGGGCCGCTCCCACCCGAAATTCCACAACCTGCTGTGAGACATCATTCAGGCGGTTGCCAAGATTGCATATGATCTGCAAGGCAATATGGGGATAATCCTGAACCGCTTGTTCAAGTTTGTCCCTGCTCAAGACGCACACCCGTGCGTCCTCCATGGCGATGGCCGTGGTCAGATGGCAACGCTGCTCGCAAAGCGAATTAACCCCCAGAAATTCACCTTTGCCGCTAATCTGTAAAATGATTTCTTTGCCTTCTTTGTTTGTCCATACCGATTTGAAATTACCCTGTCTGACCACATACAGCACTTCGGAGCGTTCGCCTTGTTTAAACAAAGCCTCCCCTGACTTCAGCAGCTTGGATACAGCTGCCCGTTTACAAAGCAAGGTAACCAGTTCCGGTTCTACACAGGTTAGCAGCGGTAAACATTCTAGGCCTGTAAGGCTGTTCTTGTCCATTATTCTTTCCTTTATGGCGGATTCTTTGTTAAATAATTGATAGACCATACGAGTATTCTTCTTTATCATAATAACATATAGGCTTATGCTATTAATAAGGCTAATTTCACTATGGCGACCTTTGCTCATATGAGCACCACAAGGGAGGCGATGCAGGAATCAAAGTAAACCCCGGTTATTATTGGAGTAGGTAAGGTTTTTATTTTAAGGAGGGGAATTGATGAGCGAGTTTGTAGAGAAAGTACAAGCAAATGCCAAGCAGAATTTTAGAGATGGTTTGAATTGTGCTGAATCGGTTTTAAAAGCGGTGCTTGACACCGGAGTAGAAGGCGTACCCCCGGAGATGGTTGCCCTGGCCACTGGTTTTGGCGGCGGTATGGGATTGGCGGGTCATAACTGTGGCGCCCTGGTAGGAGCTGTGATGGCCGTTGGTGCTGTACATGGACGCAAGAATCCGTTGGAGGGTGAATTCCAGGATCGTGTGGACCGGCTTTATGGGAATCCCGGGCTATATCGCTTCTTTAACGGCATGTCCCATGAATTTAAGGCAAAATTTAACGCCTTGGATTGCAAAACCCTGAACCAGGATTATCCCGAATGGCTGGATAAAAATCGGTTTAGACAGTGCATGAAGATGGTGGTTGATGCGGCAGGAATGGCTGCCGAATACATTGAAAAGGGACAGCAAGAAGGCTACATCCAGCCCTTCGGGGAGAATGTGGCCGGCAAGGTATAATCCTGTCCTGATACATTATTGCCACGATGTTAAAGAAGGTGGCCTTTAAGGCCACCTTCTTGCTTGCTCCGATAGGGCAGAACCGGTTTGGTCTTATCGATCCCGCAGGGCGATATAGGGGCGCCGCCTGGAAACACTTTTATAGGCGGGACGAATAATCTTGCCCGCATTGACCAACTCTTCCAAACGATGTGCGCTCCAGCCTGCGATCCGGGCAATGGCAAACATGGGTGTAAATAATTCCCGTGGAATATCCAGGGTTTGATACACAAAGCCCGAATAAAAATCGACATTGGCACTGACCCCTTTATACATCTGTCTATGTCGTCCAATTACCAAAGGAGCCAGCCTTTCCACCGCTGTATAGAGCTGAAACTCATCCTCCAGACCTTTTTCTGCAGCTAATCTGGCGGCCTGTTCTTTCAGGAGTACGGCACGGGGATCGGAAACTGAGTACACCGCATGACCAATGCCGTAAATCCGGCCGGCACGGTCAAATACCTCACCATGGAGCAGGCGGGTCAGGTAATGTTCGATTTCCTCTTCATCACACCAATCGTGCAGGGCTTCTTTCATATCATCAAACATCTGCACCACCTTCACATTGGCGCCCCCATGCCGGGGTCCTTTCAACGAACCCAGAGCAGCTGCGACAACAGAATAGGTGTCCGTCCCTGTGGAGGTGACCACATGGGTGACAAATGAAGAGTTGTTTCCCCCACCATGTTCAGCGTGCAGCACCAATGCCAGGTCCAAAAGGGTTGCTTCCAACCTGCTGTATTGGCTGTCAGGCCGAAGCATGTGCAGTATGTTTTCGGCAATACCCAAATCAGGTCTGGGGCTGTGGATGAATAGACTATTATTGCCATGATAATGAGAATAAGCCTGGTAGCCATAAACTGCCAGGGAGGGAAAGCAAGCGATTAAACGCAGGCATTGTTTCAACACATTGCATAAGGATATATCCTCGGCTTGCTTGTCAAAACTATACATCCCCAGGACACTTCGGGCCAATGCATTCATAACATCTCTGCTGGGCGCTTTGAGAATCATGTCGCGGACAAAGTCCTCGGGCAGCTTTTGATAGGCCGCCAACAATTCCTTGAATTCCTGCAATTCGCCTGAAGTGGGCAGACTGCCGAAAAGCAAGAGGTAGCAAGTCTCCTCGAAACCACAGCGTCCCTCTGCCAGAAAGCCATTTACAATATCATTGACATCAATCCCTCGATAGGAGAGCCGGCCCGCCACCGGAACCAGCTCGTCCTCATCGATAATATAGGCATGCACCTCGCCAATTTCTGTCAGACCGACCAGAACACCCCGGCCATCAATATCGCGCAAACCCCGTTTCACCGTGTATTTCGTAAACAACTCGGGGTTAATATAGCTGCTTTTTGCGGCTCTATCAGTTAAATCAGCAATCGCTGCGGATTCAATATGATCCAAATGGTTATCCAAGAAAACACCTCATTTCCAAATGCTGCAATCCTTCTCAACAAGAAAATTCCCATCGCTAATACTAGTATTTTAACAACAATTTGCTTTCAGTTCTAAACCTCATTTTGGCCAAACAGGCCGAATAGGATCAATAGAGGGAGGTTGTCTGGGTTTACCTGTAAAAAAAGGTGAACGTAACGACAAGGGAACTTTCTTCTAAAATAAAAAGAAAGTCCCCTTGTTTGCTAAAACAACGTCTCCTTTAATTCAATAGCAGCCTGTCATTATCCAGTTCAGTGCCGCTGCGGGTGCTGAACTGTTTAATTAACATTTCTATGGTCATCTCTTCTCTCTCCCGGCCCTGTATATCCATGATAATTCGGCCTTCGTGCATCATTATGGTGCGGCTGCCATATTCCAAAGCGGCTTTCATATTGTGGGTCACCATGAGGGTGCATAAATGATGCTCCTCAACGATCTCCCGGGTGAGCAAGAGAACCTTTTTGGCCATGCTCGGATCCAGTGCAGCGGTATGCTCATCCAGCAACAACAGTTGTGGTTCAACCATGGTGGCCATCAACAGGGTTAGGGCCTGTCGCTGTCCGCCGGAAAGAGTGCCTACCTTTTGCTTCATCCTGTCTTCAAGCCCCAGCTCAAGCAGGGTCAATCGCTCTCTAAATATCTGCAGGTCAGCTTTGGTAATGCCTCTCCTCAATCCCTGCGGTTTGCCTTTGGCATACGCTATGGCCAGGTTTTCCTCAATGGTCATATCAAAAGCAGTGCCTTTCAGAGGATCCTGAAATACCCGCCCGATATACCGAGAACGTTTGTATTCCGGCCAAAATGTCATGTCAACATCGCCCAGTACTATTCTGCCCTCATCTATTTCATAGACCCCGGCGATACAGTTGAGTAAAGTGGATTTGCCCGCGCCATTGCCCCCGATCACGGTTACGAACTCGCCCGCTTCCAGGGAAAGGTTGATGTTGTTGATGGCGAGCTTTTCATTAGTCGTCCCCTTATCGAAGACCTTGCTTAGACTTTCAATTCTAACCAACCTTCTTACCTCCCTGGTTAAACCCCTGAGCCGCAATTTTACGTTTGTAAAATCCAAGCTTTTTTTGAATTACCGGCATAGCCAGTGCAATTGCTACCAAGGTTGCCGATACCAGCTTCAGATCGGTGGCCGGCATCCCGATTTCCAGGGCCGCCGCAATAATCATGCGATAAAGCATAGCCCCAAGGATCACCGCTATCAGACGCCGCAGCAGCGAACTAATACCAAAAACCACCTCACCAATAATAACTGAGGCCAAACCTATGACTACCATACCTATGCCCATGCCGATATCGGTAAAGGATTGATATTGCGCCAGCAAGGCACCGGACAGAGCCACCAGGGAATTGGAAAGCGCCATCCCGATTAAGATGGTGGTGTCGGTATTAACCCCCAGAGCCCGTACCATCTGACCATTATCACCGGTAGCACGCAGGGCAAAACCGAGCTTGGTCTTTAAAAACAAGTATAATAAGATCAATATGACAAAGAGGATGGCCAGGGGTATTAGCAACTGGGCATATGCCTCCAGAGTTGTGCCCTCCAGGATACTGAATACAGTAGTCTTGTTAACCAGGGGAATATTGGCCCTGGTGCCCATTATTTTCAAATTAATGGAGTATAAGCCCAGCATAACCAGAATCCCTGCCAGCAACGGTTGAATCTCCAGCTTGGTGTGCAACAATGCGGGTACGCATCCCGCCAGGCACCCGGCCATAAGCGCCAGCACCAGTCCCCATCCCGGATATCCATTGGCACATAACACAGCCGAGAAGGCAGCCCCGGTAACGAAGCTGCCATCTACAGTCAGGTCGGGAAAATTTAAGGTTCGGAAAGAAAGAAATACCCCCAAGGCCATTATGGCATAGATAATACCCAGTTCAATTGAGCCCTGAAAGGCCATAAAACTCATTTAATTGCCGACTCCTTTGAATTTAGTTGCCAAACACTGTAGCTTCCTTTAAAACATCATCAGGTATGCTGACCCCGATAGCAGCGGCGGTATCTTTATTGACATAGATATCCATATCAGTCATGGTCTTAACCGGGATATCGCCGGCTTTTTGACCGTTTAATATCTGAGCCGCCATTTTGGCGGTTTCCTGCCCCAGGATGGTGTAATTGATGCCAAAGGTAGCCAGGCCGCCATCTTTTACCATCGAATCCGCTCCGACATAAACAGGTTTTTTGGCCTTATTGGCCACCTGGGCCACCAGCGGCATAGCCGAAGCCACGGTGTTATCTATAGGTGAGAATACGGCATCAGCCTTGCCCACCAGTGAAGTGACCGCCTGTTGAACTTCCGATGAATTTGTCACCGTTGCCTCAACCACTGTCAGGCCATTTTTAGCCGCGTACTCTTTCAGATTATTAACAACCGATACGGAGTTGGTTTCACTGGAGGTATACAGCGCTCCCACAGTCTTGATGTCAGGCGTTATACGCCGCGCCAATTCCATAATTTTTTCGGCTGATACCGCATCGGAAGTACCGGTAACATTCTGTCCGGGCTTTTCCAAGTCGCTCACCAGTCCTGACCCCACCGGATCGGTACAGGCTGAAAATACTATCGGAATTTCCTTGGTTTCGCCTACCGCTGCCTGCGCAGACGGGGTTGCTATGGCGACGATGAGATCATACTTACTATTTGCAAACTTCTGACATATTGTCTTGAGATTAGTCTGATCGCCCTGAGCATTTTGATAATCGATTACAACCTTCTCACCATCTTTAAATCCTTGTTGGGCCAATTCCTGAATAAAAGACTCTCTGATTGTGTTAAGGGATGGATGCTCTACAATCTGTACAATACCGATCTGTAATTTTTTATCATTCTGCGGCGATTCCCCGGTTTCCTTCTGATTTGATGCACACCCTACTACCGAGGTCATCAGCAGGGATAAGCATATCAGGATAACTACTGATTTAACCAACCTCTTCATTTCAAATGCCCTCCTTATAAATATTAATCTTCTTGAGTGTCCTCTGCCAGCTACCTCTCCTCCGCGGTTAGGAGAGGCCCAAAAGCTTCACCGGGCAAAACAAAACACCTGCCCTAAATAAGGACAGGTGTAAAAACCTGCGGTGCCACCTTCGTTGATGCGTAAACATTATGCATCCCCTCTCGCAGAGTGCCATCACACTCCTCGCCCTTTAACGCTGGCGGTGCGTCGCAAGCTACAGGGGCAAAAAGCCCGTTCACTCCACCCTCCGAGGCCCATTTATCCACTCTTCACCAATCGGGCTTTCACCTGCCCCGACTCTCTTTGTGGTTAGTGTATGGCTTTACTCCCTCATCAACGGTTTAAGGAAATATAACCATATGCATTCCAAATTGTCAATGGTAGATGGTTAAATGTTTACCATAAATCGACCATACTTATTGCATTGCCCAAAGTGAGTCTAAAAAATATCTCTAACCCTGCAATGCAACCTTTAGTTGGGGTCGGCTGAAACGGCATCCCCCATCCTTTCTATTTTATGGGTATATCCATATTTTAGGCTTTGCTGCAGCCATCGGCTAGCAAGTCGCTCATTTCTTCCCAACATAATCCTATAAACTTCACCGGCCAGGTTGCGCCGCAGATAGCCCCGGTAAGAGGAAATGAATGGCTTCCATCGGTAGCGTTTATTCCCTGAAAGGATAAATTCTTTCATCATAATTTTCAATTTGGTCGCTATCCAGGTTTCGTTCTTAATCATCATCACTTCATTAAGGGGCTCTTCTTGAGTATATTTTAAAAGCAGCACCGGGAAATTAACCCCTACCTGCATTGATCTAAAAGTCGTCGCCCAAAAACGAGGATTGCATTCCAGCACGCCTGGCTTTTGATTTCTTTCATCAATTCTTAAATCAAAATGGGTAACTCCGGTATAATGGATATCACTAACAATCTGGCTGCATATACTCAGAACCTCATCATGCCTGACAAATTCCAGTCCACCGTAAACGTGCTGCTGAATAGTCCAGGCTTTGATCTCTCCATTAATCGATAACAGGCTACAATCAATATCAGGTCCCGGTATGAATTCCTGCAAAATGGCGGGCAGCTCCATGCTGGCCCGGGAATTGGCAAAATCTTGAGCGCTGCGGTGATGCAAAATACCTATCCCCCCGCCTTGTTGTAAGGGCTTGGACAAAGCGGGAAATTTGAAATCCTCAGGTACACCATCTTCCTTACTATTGATTAGTACAGTGCGCGGTGAGGGTTGCTCAATCCGCTGCAATAGCTGATAAAAATCCCATTTGTTATCCAATATGCGAATAATGGCCGCATCCGGTACGGGAGTAACATAGAGATTCTTAGACAGTGCCTCATAATGTTGGGACAGAAACAGGGCACTGTTGACATCAGTTGGCAGAATAGCCGAGCAGTCATGTTGCTGATTGATCTCTCTCAATAATATCGATTAGCTGATCCGGCCAGGAAAACATTTCGTCAGGGACTTGATAAAACTTCTTACAGCAGGAAAAAAGTGCCGCCGCCTGTGCGGATTCAGCTCCAATCACGTATACATTGTGCTCGTATTGCAGGCACCTGGCTACACTTACTGCAATGGTGTGATTCGCGGTTAGCAATAGAATGTTCAAATTACCGACCTTCCTTGGCATAAATCCGCTTCAGCCTGTGCTCATCAAATCTGGGGATATTATAACATAAACAGCCCGCAACAAAAGCAAATAAAGGGGCCCAGGGACGCCGGAAAGAGCAATGCTGTTCAGGTGTTAACCTGAACAGCATGGCTCACTTTGGGGAGAGACCTGGATGCTATATTAAGCGTCTATTTAAACTCATAAGCCAAAATGTTGTAGGGATCTACAGCTTTGATGGCCTTTAACTCTTCTTCAGTGGGAGCATCCATGACTGGAACCTGGGTCTCATCAATTACCCAACCGGTATTCTCCTTGACCTCTTCCAACGTGGTATAGGGGAAGATGCAGTCCAGCTTCAGATACTTTTCACCAGCCGGTTTTTTGAAGATACATAGCGTAGTCATCACAGTAAATTCTTTGTCCAGCGGGGGTGAAGTGGTGGCAAAGTCCACATGTTCGACAAAGGTCCGTTTGTCGTGCTGGGGCTTCCATATGATGGTCTTTTTGGTTACCGGGGTCAAGGTAGCGCTTCCGGCCCCTCCCGGCCCCCTCAGTTTGGGATTTTCATAGGTTCCGCCCAAATAGGACATGGCGATGCGTCCGGTTTTATCCATCTGCAAGCAGGATAGAAAAGCGATGTCACCCTTACCGGAAGCATAGAGGTCAAATATTTCATCCAGGCCGTAGGTAGCTACCGACCCTTCATAGGTATTGGAGGTCAGGGTGGATGCCACCATGGGCGGACGCATATAATCATGGTCAACCCCATCTGATAGGGTTACATAGGTAAATTTTTTGCCTAACGCCTTGGCAGCTTTCATGGCCACCATGGGGGTTGAGGAAGCCAGGCCGTGAAATACGATATCGCCGTCTGATATTGCTCTCATGATGGCTACAGCCATCATTTCAGGTTTTCCATATTCCATAATTTACAGCCTCCCTTCCAGCATCATGTCCGCAAATTGTGGCACCTGGGCCTCTTTAACGGCTTTTTGGTAAGCTTTGTGTTGGGGCCATTCCACTGCCTGGTATTCTGGGAAGCAGATGCCCGGTTTGGCACCGCCGGGAAGTTCCACCACCGCTTCCACCAGGAAATGTGGAATGGCAGTCAGTTTGGGTTCTTCCTTCATACGGTAGGTTCCCACAATTCGCTCGGTAGTAATAATAGTCTTTTTAGCTGCTCTGGCCATCAAGGCATCCTGATAGCTGGGTCCCAGTATACGGCAGTTTCCGTAAATATCTGCCTCCTGCACATGAATAATGGCGTAATCAGGCACCAGTGCCTTTACACATACCACCTCAGTGCCGTCGAAAGGGCTTTTTACAACCTGGAAGAATTCAGGGCGCAAGGCTACCAAATCACTGCCCCACATTCCTCCTACCGGCAGGAAAGGAACTCCATAAGCTCCCGCACGGAGAGCGTGAATCATAGCCGTTCAAGAGCCTTCAATTGCTCTGGCTTTGGGCTCTGCACCTTCCATGGCTTTGCGCATGCCAGGAGCCAAACCGGCTTCATTCTCCAGACCGAAGAATCCGAAGTAAGCAGTATCAGCCTGGAAGGTTGAAAATAAAATATCTGCCGCTATACCGGGCGCCGCGCCGCAAAGCTTGAGCTGCTTAAGCGGCCTTTTGGTCAGGGCCAGGGAAAAGGCTACCGGATTACGATGCATGCCATTTCCACCTATAGCCAGCAACATCCCGTCTTTAATCAGGTTGGTTGCCTGGCTAAGAGACATGGTTTTATCGTACATGTGATCTCCCTCCTTAAAATAGTAAATACTCAGGCTTTTTGGGGTCTCTTTTGGGTAAAGTATACCGCGGTTGCCGCAACCAGGGCTACCAGGCAAAAGGTAAAGGCCGATTTAAAACCAGTTGAGGCGATTATTTGGTTGACCACCGGCGCTTTGGCGATGATAGCGGAAGTGATATTTTGAAATACCGCACCACCGACGAAAACAAAGGTGTTTAAAAAGCCGGTAGCTGTTCCTGTTACCGCGGGTTCAACGTTTTCTTTCAGGTTGCCATACAGAACCACAAAGAACCCATTGAAGAAACCATACAGGAACATCATTATGGTCATAACGCCCAGAGGAATACTGTCAACCATAAAGACCATTACCAGCCAAATCAGAATAGCACCGATAAGCCCTAATACGACAACATTGAATTTTGATTTCAGCACCTTGTCAGCAAGGATACCCGAAAGGGGACAGCCGAAAACCATTCCGACGGCAACAAAGCTTATAATCTTGCTGGCTTCGGCTTTGGTCAGTCCGTAGGCATTAATCAGCCAGGGGCTGGCCCATAAACCCTGGAAGGCCATTATGGTGCCATACCAAACAAAGAATATGATGATAATGGTCCATACATTCCAACTCCTGGTGGTCATGCCAATAGCCTCGCCGATGGAATAGGTAGTGGACGGTTTGGCTTCCGGACGGCCTTCCATCTGGGCCGGGGTGGCACCGCCTATATCGATTGGTTTATTGCGAATAACCAAATAGCACAGTACCGCAATTACCAGGGAAACGATACCTACCAGGTTCATGGAGGCTCTCCAGCCGATGCCGGCCATTAAGGCCACCAATGGCGCAGCAGCAGCCAGGGCGCCGATATTGCCGATGGCCAGTAATGTACCGGAATAGGTGGCAAATTCATTGGATTTGAACCAGTCAGCCAAAAAGCGCATGGCGGGAACATAAACAAAGCCGACACCGAATCCAACCAGGAATCTGCCCACCAAAGCGGTATTGAACGAGCCGGCGGAAGCAAACAGCATTGCGCCAAGACCGGCTACAGCCACGAATATCGCCAGGGTACTGCGGGCTCCAATACGGTCTGCCAGTATGCCTGCAGGCAATTGGCCGATGGCATATGCCCAGAAATACATAGATCCAAACAAACCTAAACTGGAAGCCCCGATATTGAAGGCCTTGGTTAATTCCGGTGCCATTACGGAAGGCGATACCCTGTGGAAATAAACGAAGAAGTAGGCCAGGGCGATCACCACGAATATTGCATAACGATAGGACATGGTTTTCTTAACGGCTTCCGGGGAAAGATTCGAAACGTTTTCCATTCGAAGTCTCCTCTCTTCTTAATTTCCCAGCCTCCCGGGGGAACAGCATTTTAGCCGCCCCCCGTATGGCCCGGAATGGGTTTTATTTTTTGCGCAGCGAACCGGTCTCATCAACTGCCCGCAGGTTTTCTAATTCCTGGGCGGTAGGTTCGGGAACCATTTTGACATTGGGTGATACTTTAAGCTCCCATCCGGTATTGGCAATAATTTCTTCCACGGAAGAGAAGCTAAAATAGGCATCCAGGTAAAACTCCTTGGTCACCGGATCCGGACGCAGGATGCCCAGGTTGGTGATTATGGCACTGGGCCCGCCGCCGGGCAGACCGTATTTCTTACGATCATCTCCACCGTTGATATAGCCCGGGGAAGAGATATAGTCCACCTTTTCGGCAAAACGTTTCTTTTCGTGGGCTGCCATAATGAGATAACTTTTGGCTCCAGTGGCAATTTCATTGGCGCCGCCGCTGCCATTGAGGCGCACCCTGGGCAGGGTGTAACGCCCGACTTTCCAGGGCTGAGTTCCTTCCTCCCAGATGCCGGTGGTGTTGACATTGCCATATTTGTCGATCTGGGCGGCACCGATAACGGCATTGTCAACCCGAGCCGATGCGACCAGCATGCCCAGAGCATCGATGGCATTGGTGAAGCTGGTGGCATTGGCTGAAATACGGTTGTCTTCAATGCCCCAGGGCAGTCCTCCCACCGGAGTGGAACCATATACTCCGCCTTCGGTAAAGGCGATCAGGTTAGGAGCGTGGTTTCTCTGAGCAAAGAAACCGGCCAGCATGCTTAAGCCAACACCGAAAATAGCCAGTTCTCCATCTTTGAATTCACGGCCGGTGGCAATGGCCATCATTTCGTTTTTTGAATATTCCATGATCTTACCTCCCTCCCATAAGCTGCTTGATCTCAGCATCACTCTTAATCCACTTGCGATAAGGATCCATTAAGAAATTAGTGGCGGAGTTAGTCAAAAGATCAACCTTTTCTTTGCCGATGACATTCAGGTATTCTTCGGGAGTGCTGTAGGATTTCACATACTTGTCGATGTACTCTGCCGTGCCTTCCTCAGTCTTGAGCAGTTTGTTCATGTAGAACATATGCTCTTCGTCGCTGTCATAAACACCCGTGGAGCAGGCCGGCCAAACCCCCATGGGCCAGTATACGACTGCATCCACAACCAGATCGGGAATGCGCACCAGGTTGGGAAACTGCCGTATGCAATCGGTGTCCACTATGAAATCGGCCTGGATAACGACTTTTTTAGCCGCGCGGGACAGTTCAAAACGGCTCCACTCGGTGCCCAGCATGATGCAGTTGCCGTATATATCGGCCATGGTAACATGTATTGCTGCAACGTCAGGAACGATACTCTTCATAGCTCCCAGGGTAACACCGGTGAAAGGATCTTTTATTTCAGGAATCTTGGTAGTGTTGGGATAGACATCCGGGTTGTCGGCTGAACACCATTGCTGGTCGCAGCCGGTGCTTACAAAGGTGGGTACGAAGGGCCAACCCATGGCTCCCCCGAAGAGACGATTGGGAATTCCACCGTTGGAATAATCCTCCAGAATGGTCCTGCCGCTTTCAACAGCCCTTTTCAGGCCATTGGCGAAGCCGTAAACTTCCAGTCCGGAGAAGCCGACTTCCATACGGGCTATGCCGCCCGCTGCGGCTAAAAGGTTGGAACCCTGGGTGTTGCAGTTGGAAATGATGTTGATATCTTTAACACCCTGGCGCACCATTTCGCGGAAAAAGGCGATACAATCCGACCCTACCGGCAAGGCGCCGCCGTGGGCAAAGGTCATACCGTCCCAGGTATACTGAGCAACAGCTTCTTGCATAGTGATCAACTTGTTTTTCAATATAATCCCTCCCTTTTCAGGTGGTCTTTTCTAGTTTCTTTTATTCAACACTTGCACTAAAATAATGTTGTAAATGTTTTTTGGCTGACTGTACCTGCAGGCGGCCCTTTTTTTCACCTCCACCTCTATATTATTAGAGGGCAGCGCAGTCGAATCCCGCTGCCCGTTTATTCCTCGTCCTGCCGGCTGGTTTGGCCTTCTAAACCAATCCTTTGCTTTTTAACAAGGGAATTGGTGAATTGAATAGTTTATTTATTCCCACTTGATTCGCTTTATAACCAAAAGCCAATCCCATTAACTGGGTGAAATAAATAATCGGCATCCGGTAATCCAAACCCATGGCCTTCTGGCGCATGTCCAGGTTGCCCTGGCACATCGGGCAAGCCACCACAATCGCCTCAGCGGCGGCATTTTTAGCTGACTTTATCACCTGCCCGCCCAAATCCAGTACGATGCCGGTGTCTGAAGCTGCATAACCGCCGCCGCAGCATTCCGCTTTGTGGCCCCAGGTTACGGTTTCAGCCCCCAGGGCCTGCAATAGGTGGTCCAGGGAAACCGGTTGCTCGGGGTCGTCAAAATTCACCACTTGCCGGGGGCGGGTCAAAAGGCATCCGTAATAGGCCGCCAGGCGTAAACCTTGCAGGGGCTTGACAACCTTTTGTTTTATGGCGTCCAGACCCACCTCTTCCACCAAAAGCTGCAGCAAATGCTGCACCTCGGTTTTAAGCGGAGCAGGTTCCTGCAGCATTGCTTCCACTTCCGAACGCATCCGGGGATTATGGCGCATTTCATAGGAAGCCGATTTAAGCCTGCTGAAACAGCCTGCACATACTGCTGTCACCCGGTCCAGATTCATCTGCTGAGCAATGGATAGATTTCTGGCTGCAAGCCCTACCGCCAGATTATGATCAAGGCTATGAGCAGCGGTGGCGCCACAGCAATTCCAATCTTCAATTTCCTTCAGGTTTATATTCAAATGCCGGCATACCAGGCGGGTGGAGAGATCATACTCATGCGCCATGGAATGCAGCGAGCACCCTGGAAAATAGGCTACATTCATTTTCCTGCCCCCTTTTGCCCTGGTTTCTTATGAAATAGCCGGCGCAGCTTATCAATTTTCTTAACCCGGGCCGGAAAAGGGTTCAATTTTCCTTTTAAAAGCATCTGCGGCCCCAGTTCAGCATTATTTAAATACTGCCCCGACTTGAGGTTAAAATTCATCATCAGGTAAAGTTCCGATACCCGGCCGCGATTATTTACTTCATCCAGCATAAGCCGGTGGAATAGTTCCACTGCCGGACGGGTGGGTAAAATCCCCCGCGTAATAGCCTTTTCGCGCAGATAATCCATCAAACGAGGAATGTCTATCCCCGAAGGACAGCGATCCACGCAGAGCTGGCAGGCCACGCAGGTCCACAGTGCATCCATATGCAGCAGCCGTTCTTCATCGCCCACTTTGATCATTTGCACGATCTTACGGGGCGTGAAATCGAATATATGGGCATTTGAGCATCCGCCTGAACATTTTCCGCATTCCAGGCAGTGTGTAATATCCACTCCACAGTTCTGCAGCACTTCCTGGCTTAAATCATTGCCAAGCTCATCCAGTTGTAGAGCCTTAAAGTATTCATTTACTGACGAGGTTATTGCAGTCATCAGCGCTTCCTCCTTAATCGGCCGGCTTCAGCAAGGCCATGGCTTGAGCCGCCGCAGCCGCTCCCTGCTGCAGGGCGCCCAGGGTTTCCACTGCAAAACCGCATGATCCGGCCAAGAATACCCGTTCTTCTACCTGCACCGGTTGAAAGGGTTCAGGCTCGATAAATCCGTAAGCATCGATTTTCAGGCCAAATAATTGGGCCATAGCGGTGGTTCCCCGGCTGGGGCGTATAGCCGCTGCCAGTACGATGTAATCCGCCCGCACCTCTACCGGAACCCCCATCAGGGTGTCTTCACAGCGAATCAACAGGCGGCCGTCTTCAGGTAATACCTTGGCAGGACGCCCCCGTACATAGCGGACATGTTTTTCTTCTATTACTGAACGCACGAACTCTTCATATTCTTTCCCGCTGGCGCGGTAATCCATGTAAAATACATAGCTTTTCGCCTCGGGAATCAAATCCTTTACCAACCCGGCCTGCTTGGCGGTGTACATGCAGCAGATCTTGGAGCAATAAGGATAGCCCTTGGCCCGGTCACGGGAGCCAACACATTTGAAAAAAGCCACCACCGGGGCTTTGGCGGGTTTATTGCCTGCAGACCATTCTTTAAGCACGGCTTCAAATTCCAGGGAATTGAATACATTGGGGAAAGAACCATGCCCGTATTCCCCATAGCCAGAGAGGTCCATCATTTCAAAACCGGTGGCAATAATGACTGCGCCTGCCTGTATTTCTTGCATGGCGCCGCTGTTATGCTGGATTTTAACCTGGTAGCCCTGCTTATTTTTCTGGCAGGCCGTGACCGTGCTTTCCAATAATATCTTGACTGTCAGCCTCTTCTCCAGTTCTTTAACACGCAAGGCCACTAAGTCAGCCGGGTCTTCCCAGCGCGGGAAACTGCTGGCCAACTGATTTAGGACCCCGCCGAGGCGGTTGTCTTTTTCCACCAACACAACAGGATACCCGGCCTGACCCAGAATGCGAGCGGCCTCAATCCCTGCCGGACCGCCGCCAATTACCAGTGTTGTTTGCTCATTATGAACTCCCATCACTTTAAACTCCTTTCCCCAATCCCAAGCGTTCCAATATTCCGTCAAGTGGAACGCTGTTGGCTGCAAATCCCAATTTGTCAAGATCAACCCCTATGGCCAGGCCAATCAATTGACCTAGATCGATAACGGGAATGTTGTAAGGTCCAAACCCTCTCGCGGCCAGATTGCGTTGTTCCCGATCCAGGGCCACATTACACCCGGGACAGGTGGTGGTGATTAATTCCACCCCTTCTTCCTTGGCGCTGTCAAACTTGCGTCCCAAATGTGGTTGAACCACGCTTTCTTTATGCGTAAAACCGCGTCCCACCGAATAACCGCAGCACATGCGGCGTTCTTTATAGAACACCGGGGTGGCGCCCAGGGCTGCGAAGATCTCCTCGTGGAAGGTGGGCAAGTCGCCTTCATCCAAAATTCCATACTGTTGGGCCAGGTAGTGGCAGCCATAATGGCTGGCCACACGAAGGCCATTAAGGGGGCGTACCACTTTGGCCCGGATCTCGTCCAGCAGCAGGTAATACAATTCCTGCACGTGAAATATTCTGGTTTTGCCCTTATATTCATAACCCCACTGGCCTATCACATCATTGGCCATCTTCATATAGGCGGGGTGGTGTTTTAAGATATGAGACAATTCTGTATTATACCCGAAACAGCCATTACAAAAGCAATACATGTCAAGGTTGTATCTTTGTTCAACTATGGCCAGATTTCTGGCCGTAACTGCTAACGAAGGCTCCGGGGTATGGCCGGAGCAGGTCAGGATATAACCAGAGCAACAGGTCTGGTCAGGGTCCATGATCACTTCTACCCCCAGCCTCGCCAAGACTTCTTTAATAGCGCTTTCAGTACCCGGGTACTCCATGCTGCCGGTGCAGCTGCGGAAAAGAAACAGTTTCTCCGGTTTGGTTCCCAGGCGCTGTTGCGCAGTAACAATCCTGGGACTATTCATTGGCTATTCTCCCTTCCTGATAGCTCATACGAAGCGGCTTTTGTTCACTATCTTCCAGTTTCTCCATAAATTGCCGGGCGCCGGTTTGTTCAAAAATGGCGCGGTATTGTGAAATAGCTTCATCAGAGACCGTAGGCCACGGCTCCGATCCTACACCTGATCTTAAGCGCATAATCTTTTCTATACCCTTTTGTCCGGGTACAAAGGTGAGGCCTTTTTCCATGGCGCGAAAGACAAATTTATTAATCGGCACTACATATTTTTGGCCGTATCCCTGTTCCAGGGCCATATAGCGCAACTGCATCATCAAGAGGGGGTAATTAATATCAACCGGACAGACCCGGTAGCAATTAGCACACCAAAAACACCGCCAGATTTCCTCACTATCCAGCAGGCGCGCTGTGCTGCCTGCTAAAACATCATTAATAATCGCTCTGGGGTTGTATGAGGGAGTGATGGCTGCCACCGGGCAATTGCCGGTGCACTTCCCGCACTGCAGGCATTGCTCCAAATTTTCCACCAGGTGGTAGCGATCCACTTTATGATACAATTCGGGATCCCATTCCCGGTCATACTCTCTAGGCATTTGCATCGCTCCTTTGCTTTTGGATTATGACATGGTCGATCCTCGATGTAATTGTTGCAATAAATATGCCAACCTATGCAAAGCCCTGAAGTTGATAAAAAAATGGCGGGGGGAAATAAAAAAGTGTCAGGTTCCTGTCTTTGTTGTCCAAGAACCTGACACTTGATGTGTCAATAATGCGTCACTTTTAAAGCCGTTTTTACATTAAGCCGGCCGGGTCCCGGGGCCTGGCCCGCACCTCGTTTTTATCAATGCCCAATGACTTGATTTTGTAATACAGGGTACTACGTGGAATTCCCAATAATTTTGCGGCTTTGGTTTTATTGTAGCGGCTGACCTGCAAGGCCTTAATAATGGCTTCCCGCTCATGCTTATCCAGCAGATTGTCCAAATGAGTAATACCGGCCTCTGCTTCTTCAGCCCTGCTGACAGGAGGCATACTGGACGGCGCCCTTTCAACTCCCTGCAGTGTATCCATAACCCCGGCTTCTTTCAGGGAGTCCAAGGTGACATAATCATCTTCCATAAGGATGACAACGCTTTCCAGCAGATTCTGCAACTGCCTCACATTACCCGGCCAATGGTAGGCTTCCAAAAGTTTCATGACCTCGCCATCAATACCTTTTATCTGGCGTCCATATTCCACACCCAGCCTGCGTAAGAATAGGCGGGTCAATCCGGGAATGTCATCTTTTCTCTCCCGCAGCGGCGGTATTTCCAGAACCACTACACTTAAGCGATAATATAAATCACTGCGGAAGCGTTTTTCCTCAACCAATTCAGCCATATTGCGATTGGTAGCGGCCATAATGCGCACATCAGCGCTAATCGGGTTTGATCCTCCCACCCGGTAGAAGCGCCGCTCCTGTATGACCCGCAGCAATTTTGCCTGCATTTCCAGGGGCAGCTCCCCGATTTCATCCAAAAACAAAGTGCCCTCATGGGCCAATTCAAATTTACCCGCTTTCCCCGCCCGACTGGCGCCGGTAAATGAACCGGACTCATAGCCAAACATCTCGCTTTCAAAAAGATTCTCAGGAATAGCGCTGCAGTTGATCTCTATATAGGGATGTTTGCGCCTTTTACTATTGTCGTAGATTACACGGGCCATAATCTCCTTGCCGGTGCCGCTTTCGCCCTGAATCAAGACGGTGGCATCCGTATCCGCAACCCGTTTAGCCTGTTCCAAAATACGGCGGGTTTCAGGGTTTACGGTGTAAAATGGTTCTTCTCCAAGCAGATCTGGAGGACCGATAATACGCTCCAGATTTCTCACCCGGGTTTGGGCGTGGTCCAGCTTGTCGATCAACTTACGGGTGTGGCTGACATCCAGGCTGGTGCAAACCGCCCCCAGCATATCGCCGTTGGAAAAGACCACTGGAACCGCATTGCGAATCACATACAACCCGCTGTCCAACTCGGTTAGAATATTTTGATAAGATTGCATATGGTGTATCACCTGCAGCAGCAGGTCATCAGGGAAATAGTCCGCCAAATATTTACCAATAATATCCCGCGATGCAACACCATACATCCTTTCGGCAGCCAGGTTCCAGAAGCTGACGCGGCCGTCACAATCTATTACTTGAATAGCCTCGACAATATTTTCCAAAACCGAGTACATATGTTCACCAAGCATCTCCAGTTTGGAGGAAAAACCATTGCAGACATCCCGGGCTGTCAACAGACCTACCACTTGACCGCCGTTATTGATTACAGGAAGGCGGCCCACCCTTTTTCGGCGCATAATATCGCGGGCCTCCACCAGGTCTTCATCCATAGTGGTAGTTATGATATGACCGCTGCAAATGGCTTTGATGGGAAGATCCTGGGGCAGACCGTTGGATATATTGCGCACCAAAGTCTCTTTGGTAACCAGGCCGACAAATTCCTGTTTTTCATTAACCACTACCACTTCGTCCCAGTGGTTTTTCAGGATCAAATCCACCACCTCATCTACCGGGGTGCTGTGATTAACAGTTCCAAAATCCCTGGACATGGCCTCTGCAACCCGCAGTTCAGTTATGCGTAAATCCGGCATTACTATCACTTCCTTATCATTGCCGCCTATAATTCTTGCTTTGATTCATGGTCTAATAATAAGAAGATTGACGGTATTTTGTCCAATCGCAGATATAATCAATATGCTTTGCGCGCCCGCCTGGTGGTAAAAAAGCGTCCTGGTTTATGTTTTTGCATAAAAATGCCCTTTTTTTGGTTTAACCTTAACCGCAAATGAGTCAGTGCATCAGGGGACGGTTCCGCAGCTCAGATGATTGGTGGAGCCATCCCTTGACTTACTTACCCATAAATCGCGTTCAGTGCGGACCGCTGTTAAGCTTGCCTGGGCGGGTCAACCTCTGGCAATTCATCCCCCATAGCCGGGTCATTCCCTGATTGACGCCCTGTCATCGTTGAGCCTTCCGACCACAATTTCCAGCAGCAATTGGGTATGCGCCAGCCTTATCTCAGGGTCGCACAAATCCACTCCCACTATTTCTTTGGCCTGTGCCCCCAACAGAAAAGGAAAGCACAAACCGCTTAACAAATGAAGGGTCCGCAAATAAAGGGCATGTTCTTCCTGTTCCGGATTAATTTGTCCAATGGTGTCTTTAAGCATTTTGATTCCTTCGGTTTTAAGAAAGGACATATATTCGATATGCTTATCCAGGGGTTTGTTATGAATGGCTTGATTAATCATATTTTTAATTATGTCGGGATACTTATTTACAATTTCAGTATATTTATTTATAAAAACAAATAGCCGCTGCTCATCATCGCCGCTTTCGCCCTTCAGCACTTCAAAGGTCCGGCGAAGTTCATCGGTAACCTCTATTAAGGCAGCATTGATCACCCCGTCTTTGGAACCGAAGTGATAGTTGACCGCCGCCACATTGACATTAGCCTGAGAGGCGATTTTGCGAATGGTAAGGTTTTGAAATCCCTCGGCAGCAATGATATCCATGGTAGCCTTTATTATCTTTTCTTTGGTTGTCAAATGGCATTTACGCATTTCTTCACTCGTGTTGTTTTAAGCAGCGTTTGATATAAGCATAGAGCATTTACAGCACGGCTTCAATATCTATTGCCATCTGTCATTGACACAACCGGGTTTTTAACCTACCATAAAATCACCAATATTTCAAACAATGTTTTAATCCCAGGGGGAGGGGAAAACGGTGCCCAATCATCTGCGTATGGGCCTGGATGTGGGTTCAACCACGGCCAAGTTGATCATAATAGACGACCATAATCGCATAATCTACGCCAATTATCTGCGCCACTATGCAGAAACCAAACGGCACACCATTGAATTGCTGAAAGATGCTTTCAATCAGGTGGGAAATCAGCCCCTAACGGCAATGGTTACCGGGTCGGCGGGGTTGGCCATATCCTCCTGGTTGGGAATTCCCCATATTCAAGAGGTCATCGCCTGCAATCGAAGCATAGCGAAATACATTCCCCAGACCGATGTGGCCATTGAGCTGGGGGGCGAAGATGCCAAGATAACCTTTTTCCGCGGCGGCCTGGAGCAAAGGATGAATGGAATCTGCGCCGGGGGAACAGGTGCCTTTATTGATCAAATGGCAACCCTTTTGGGAACCGATGTCAGCGGTTTAAATGAGCTGGCCCAAAAACACAGCACCATATATCCGGTGGCGGCACGCTGCGGCGTATTTGCCAAGACCGATATTCAGGTTTTATTAAATGAAGGCGCCCGCAGGGAAGATATTGCCGCTTCCGTATTTCAGGCGGTGGTCAACCAGACCATCAGCGGCCTGGCCTGCGGCAGGCCTATATCCGGCAAGGTCGCCTTTCTGGGCGGTCCCTTATGGTTCTTATCCGAGCTGCGGCAGAGGTTTAAGGATACCTTAAAGCTTAGCGATAGCCAGGCCTTATTCCCACCACACGCCCAGTTCTTCGTGGCTATGGGAGCTGCTTTAGCATCCGACTCCACCGCTGTCATCCGTTTAGCAGGCCTGATCAAGCGCCTGGAAGCGGTAGATTTGTCCAACTATCACGAGATATCCCACCTGCCGCCTCTCTTCAGGGATTCCCAGGAGTTGGAGCAGTTTTGCCGCAGACATGCCGAGCACCATATCATGCAGAGCGATTTGGATGCTTTGTGCGGAGACTGTTATCTGGGCATAGATGCTGGTTCAACCACTACCAAAGCCGCTCTCATCGATGCCGATGGGACCCTTTTCTATTCATTTTATGCCAATAATAGCGGCAGTCCCTTGCATTCAGCCATAGAGATGCTCAAAGACCTGTACAACCGTCTGCCGGCCGCAGCCAATATCACTCAGACGGCCGTAACCGGCTATGGCGAAGGGCTTTTAAAGGCCGCCTTGCGCATTGATGTGGGAGAAGTGGAAACCGTGGCCCATTATACTGCGGCGCAGTTTTTTGATCCCGATGTTGACCTGATACTGGACATTGGCGGCCAGGACATGAAATGCCTGCAGATCAAAGACGGGGTCATTGAAAATATTATGCTGAATGAATCCTGCTCATCAGGATGCGGCTCCTTTATTGAAGGGTTCGCCCATTCATTGAATATCACGGTACAGGAATTTGCCAGTTTGGCATTGGACTCTCTGTCCCCGGTAGATTTGGGTTCACGCTGCACCGTCTTTATGAACTCCATGGTTAAACAGGCCCAGAAGGAAGGGGCCACCGTGGGGGATATCTCAGCCGGGCTGTCTTATTCGGTGATCAAGAATGCCCTGTTTAAGGTAATCAAGATGAGAAATCCCGGCGATTTGGGCGATCGCATCGTAGTGCAGGGCGGCACCTTTCAAAATGACGCGGTCTTGAGATGCCTGGAGATAATTGCAGAAAAAGAGGTCATCCGCCCCAATATCGCTCCTATTATGGGAGCCTTCGGAGCCGCTCTGATTGCCAGAAATCACAGCCGGGCGGGTCAAAACAGTTCACTTTTGCCCCAAGAACAACTGGAGCATTTTTCCATAGATACCCGCCTGGCTCGGTGTGGCCGCTGCGAAAACAACTGCATGCTCACTATTAACAGATTTCAGGATGGCAGCAGGTTCCTGTCCGGCAATCGCTGTGAAAAACCCCTGACCGGCAAAGGCCGCCGGCAATCCGTCCCCAATCTCTACGAATACAAGTACCAATGCCTGCAAAGCTATGAACCCCTGGCGGAAGAGGAGGCCTCCCATGGTGTTATCGGCCTCCCCATGGCCCTTAACATGTATGAAAACTACCCCTTCTGGTTCACCTTTTTCACCTCCCTGGGCTTCAGGGTGCAAACATCTCCCCGTTCTTCGCGATCCCTCTATGAAGCGGGCAGTGAGACCATCCCCTCCGATACGGCCTGTTTTCCTGCCAAACTGGCTCATGGGCACATCGCCGCCTTGATAAAGCAGGGCGTTAAACTAATCTTTTACCCCTGTATTGTTCACGAGCGTCGCGAACAAAGCGAAGCCAATCATCATTTTAACTGCCCCATGGTTATTTCCTATCCGGAAGTAATTAAAAATAATATGGACATGATCAGGGAAAACCAGGTGAGATTGATGACCCCCTTCCTGCCCTATAGCGACAAACAGCGACTCATCACGCGGCTGCAGCAGGAATTTAAGGACTTTGGATTTTCCAAATCGGAAATTACCCGGGCGGTGGACGCCGCCTGGCAGGAAGATGAGCGCTTCAAGGCCGACATCCGCCAAAAAGGGGATGAAGTGCTGGCCTATTTAGAGGAAACCGGTACCCGGGGAATCGTTTTGGCCGGCCGCCCCTACCATCTGGATCCGGAAATCAATCACGGCCTGCCGGAAATTGTGGCCTCCCTGGGTATGGCCATCCTAACCGAAGACGCCGTGGCGCACCGGGGGCAAGTTGAACGGCCCCTGCGGGTTATTGATCAGTGGATGTACCATTCGCGCCTGTATGCTGCGGCCAGCTTTACGGCAACTCAATCCAACCTGGAACTGGTTCAGCTTAATTCTTTCGGCTGTGGGCTTGATGCCATCACCAGCGATCAGGTGCAAGAGATCTTGAAGGCCCGGGGCAAGACCTATACCCTGCTCAAGATTGATGAAGGGGCCAATCTCGGTGCAGCCAGGATCAGACTGCGCTCCCTGGCGGCAGCCGTGGCGGGCAGGAAAACCAGCCAGATAAAGAAACCGCGCTCTTACACGCAAAAGCGCATTGTGTTCAGCGAAGCCATGAAGCACAGCCACACCATATTGTTTCCACAGATGTCGCCCATGCATTTCGAGTTTTTGCAAGAGGTATTGGCTACGGAAGGCTATCGGGCAGAATTGCTCCCGGTCGTAGAAAAATCGGCCATCGATGAAGGCTTAAAATATGTGAATAATGATGCCTGCTATCCTGCCATCATCGTCATTGGGCAGCTTTTGGAAGCCCTGCAATCAGGCCGCTATGACCTTAACCGCACCTCGGTGGTGATCAGCCAGACCGGGGGGGGGTGCCGGGCCACCAACTATATCGGCCTGCTGCGCAAAGCGCTTAAAGAAGCCGGTTTGGAGAACATTCCGGTATTATCGGCCAACCACTATGGCGCCGAGAAGAATCCGGGCTTCAAAATAACCTTAAGCCTGATTAAAAAAGCCATTGATGCGGTGGTTTATGGCGATTTGCTGATGCGGGTGCTGCACCGGGTGCGGCCTTATGAGTTGATCCCGGGTTCAGCCGAAATGCTCTACCAGAGATGGGTAAAGCGCTGCAAAACCCAGCTCATCTCCGGCAATAAGCAGGAATATGAGGACAATCTGCGCGGCATCATCAAGGAATTTGACCGCCTGGAAATATCCGCCCAGCCAAAGCCCCGCGTGGGAATCGTGGGAGAAATACTGGTCAAATACCATCCCGCAGCCAATAACAACATCGTCAGGCTTTTGGAAAGCGAAGGCGCCGAGGTAATCATGCCCGACCTGTTGGATTTCTTTTTATATTGCGCCTATGATTATCTTTTTAACTTCCGCTATCTTTATGGCAAAAAGCGCTACTACCTGGCCGGGAAGTACTTGATTCATTACCTGGAAAGCAAGCGCCGGCTTATGAACCAGCTTTTGAATCAAAGCCGCAGGTTTACAGCCCCCAGCTCTATTTACCATAAGGCCGAACTGGCCAGTCAGATCATGTCGCTGGGCCACCATTGTGGTGAAGGCTGGTTTCTAACCGCAGAAATGGTTGATTTGATTAATAGCGGCGCCCCCAATATCGTCTGCATGCAGCCCTTTGGCTGCCTGCCCAATCATGTGACCGGCAAAGGAATGCTAAAAGAACTGAAAAGGCACTATCCACAGGCCAATATAACCGCCATAGACTATGATCCCGGGGCCAGTGAAGTCAATCAATTGAACCGCCTCAAACTGATGCTTGCGGTTGCCTTCCAAGAGCAGGGGCTCACAGGCAAGTCCGGACAGCCTGCACATAAAGACGACTCCTCACCACTCCCGGGCGGAACCGGCGACGGCTCCTTCACTATTACTTAACCCGAACGAGGTGAGTTTCCCCGGCCCCTGTATCACCGGCCTGCCAGGCCATCTGCTGCCTAAAGCAGGGGTGCTTTTATGCACTCCGCCAGGGGCTATAGTTAAACCATTGCGGCAGAATCTCCGGTCAAAAGCTCGGTATTTCCCCCCTGAACCAGCAACAGCACCTGTTGGCGGGCCAGCCCCTTTTAAAACTGCAAGAATGCGGTTTAATCTGCGTACCATTGGTAAGATTTTCGTGAGAAGGGGAATTTAGTATGCACGCAAAACAAATCAAAAGCATCAGCATCCTGCTGACCATCTTCATGTTTTCTACCATGCTAAGCGGCTGCAGCCCAAGCAGTCAGAAAATGCTGGAGGAAAGGTTCGGTCCGGCTAAAACCGCTGCGGCTTCCGAGTTCGCGCCGTACCGCGAAGTGGAGGTGAAGGTCAACCCCCAGGTAGCTCCCTACCGGGTGAAAAGTGAGCTGTCCAATGTTGAGAACCGCAACCGCTTCGAGTTCTCTCCCCAGGCCCGGGCGCGGCTGGCCGAAAACGGCTTTGTAGTCCTGCCGCAAATGCATCGTGAGTTCTTCATGCTTTATGAATTCAACCGTTATGATGGCATACCAAATCTGATTACAACCGATGCCATGCTGCACAACTATCATCTGTTTTTCCAGCATTTGTTGAAGAGCGCGGAAGAGAGCCAGCTTCGCGACGAACTCCAGAAGCTGAACCAGGGTATGCTGCTGGCTTCGCAAAAGCAATATAATGCCTTGAAGAACAGCCCATGGAAAAACGCCGCCCGGCGTAATCTGGCCTTTTATGCGGTGGGAAGCTGCCTGCTCGATCCCGGCACCAGTATTCCCCGCGAGGTGCAAAAGGAAGTCCAGGCCGAATTGGCCCTCATACGAGAACACGAGCAGACCACGGTTTCACCCCTGATGGCCATGGGTGCGGCGGCAGATCCGCTGGAATCCCTGCAAGAGGATTATACCCAGTACATTCCCCGGGGACATTATACGCGCAGTGAAAACCTCAAATCCTACTTTCAAAATATGATGTGGTATGGCCGCATGACCTTTCGGCTCAAAAATGAAGATGAGACCCGCTCCGCGGTGCTTATGACACTGGCCTTGCGGGAAGGCGACAACCAGGAGGCCTGGGACAAGATCTATCAAACCACCGCCTTTTTTGTCGGGGAGAGCGATGACCCGGGGTGCCGGGAGTATTCCCGCCTTTTGGAACAGGTTTATGGCGAGGAGAGTACCCTTAAGACTTTAATTAATAATGAAGAGCAATGGCAGGAGTTTTTAGCAAAAGCCAAAGATTTAAAAGGACCCTCTATCAACTCCATCCCTATTTTTGATGCTTCCATTCAACCGGACCGGGAACAGGAAGTGAAAGGATTCCGCTTTATGGGACAGCGCTACACTGTTGACGCCGATATTTTTCAACGCTTGATTTACCGTGAAGTGGGCGAAAACCAGCAGGGAGAACGCCGCCTCCTGCCCAGGGGATTGGATATCCCCGCCGCCATGGGTTCAAAAGAGGCTTACAAAATATTGGAGGCTGCCGGCGAAACCCAATATCAAAACTATCCCCAGAATATGACCCTGCTGCAGCAGCGCCTGTCGGAACAGGATGCCTCAGTGTGGCACCAAAACCTCTATTGGAGCTGGATGAAGACCTTAAAACCCCTGACCGAGGAAAAACCGGTCGGCTATCCCAGCTTTATGCTTAACCAGGCCTGGGTCAGGAAAGAGTTAAACACATATCTGGCCAGTTGGACCGAACTCAAACACGATACCATCCTCTATTCCAAACAAAACTATGCCGAAATGGGCGGCGGCTATGATGATAAAATCGACGACCGGGGCTATGTTGAGCCCAATCCATATTGCTACGCTAACCTGGCTTCACTGGCGGCTATGACCCGGGAGGGGTTGCAGAGCAGGGGATTGATTGCGGAGCGGGACGCACAAAGCCTGCAAATAATGGAGACTTTGGCTTTAAACCTGAAGAACATCTCCGAAAAAGAACTTCAAAACCAGGCCTTGAGCGAGGATGAATACGAATTAATCCGCAGCTTTGGGGGGCAGCTGGAGCATTTCTGGATGGAAACCCTGCGCGATCAAGCAGACGGGGGACGCTCCTACCTGCTGACCAATTACCCGGCCATGCTGGTGGCTGACGTAGCTACAGCCCCGCCGGATCTGGTGTTGGAAGAAGGCAACGGCTATGTTCACTCCATCTATGCAGTGGTTCCGGTTGACGGCAAGCTGCGCATCGTTAAAGGCGGCGTTTACAGCCATTATGAATTCCCCTGGCCGGCCTCCGACCGGCTGACCGATGAGAAATGGCGCGAGATGCTGGACAACAAAGAGGCCCCTTGCACCCCAGAATGGACCCAGGCATATGCAGTGGAGGGAGAATGCCGCACCGTCATGCCCTGGGAAAATGAGTCGTGATAAAATCTAAAAGGGCCATCATCTTGTTGCTGTTGGCAGGCCTGCTCCTGCTCGCCTGGTGGGTAAGGGCTCAAAGCCCTGACAAGGCTGCATTGTCGGCAGATACTGATAAAAACGGTGTAGCGGAAATCTATCTGCTGGAAAAAAACCGGGTTCAGGTCTGGGAAGGCGAACGTCAATTATGGCAATCACCGCCGGAATGGAAGGTCAGCCAAATCCTGCTGGCTGATGCCGACAACGATGGCTGTGAAGAACTCTTGATGGTGCTTTGGAAACACGGCAGCTATGGGGACATCCAGCCATTTTGGCAGGAAGAAGAGGACCATACCTACAGCTGCCATCTCTTTATGTATCGCCTGCACGCCGGGCGCATAAAAGCGGCGTGGTGCTCCTCCGCCCTGGATAAGCCTATCCAGAATCTGAGTGTGCAAGTAAACAGCGCTGAGGAGATAGTGCTGAAGATTCAAGAGGGAAGCGCCTTCAGCCTGCTCTATCCCCTGAACAAGTTGTTTTTACCCCGGCCCGGCACATGGCAATGGCAGGGCTGGGGGTTCACCCGGGTGTAAGCATGCCATCCCCGACGCCTGACGCCCGACGACTGACACCCGACACCCGACGACTCTTCTTACCAGGCCTGGCGGTAGATCTCCAGTACGTCGGCCTGGTTTAATTTTTGCAGAACCCCCAGAGGGCCTCTTAAAAGGGCATTTGCAGCCATGGCTTCCAGCTCCACCTCATCGACCTTAAGGTCGCGCAGGCGGGAGGGAATGCCCAGAGAGACAAAAAAGGCCTGCAAGGCGTCAATTCCGGCCTTTATCCTCTCCTCGCCCGCGCCTGCGGTGATGCCGAATATCTTTTCCGCAAAACGCTCAAAGGACTGCGGATCATTCTTATATACATAACGCATCCAGGCCGGCAACAAAACCGCCAATCCGGTGCCGTGGGCCACTGGATAAAAAGCGCTCAGACTGTGCTCCATAAAATGGGTGGCCCAATCCCCGCCCCTGCTTCCCGGATAGGTGCTGCCATTCAAGGCCAGGGTGGCGGCCCAGGCCATCTGCGCCCGGGCCTGATAATCGCCCGCATCCTGCAGTAGCTTTACCGCTTCCTTCATAACCGTTCTGATTAAGCCTTCGATATATTCTTTCATAATATCAACATCCTGGCTGCCGTCAAAATAAACCTCCAGCAGATGGGTGATAATATCCACCGCCCCTTGCGCGGTATCCCGGGCTGGAAGGCTGGCCTGCACCGCCGGATCGATAATGGATAAACGCGGATATAGATGGCTGGAGACCATGACCCATTTCTTCCGATCTTCCTCCCGGGTCACCACTGCAGTGCTGTTCATTTCGGAACCGGTGCCGGATACGGTCAAGACCCCGTAAATAGGCAGGGCTTGCTTGATACGGGCCTGGCCGCTGAAGAAATCCCATACATCACCACGGTAATAGAATCCCGCAGCTATAGCCTTGGCGCTGTCAAACACACTGCCGCCACCGATAGCGATGACAGCTTGAGCCTGACATCCCCGGGCCAGATAAATCCCCTTTTGCACCTTGGATATGATAGGATTGGGCTGTACGCCGCTCAATTCCTCAAAGCTGATCCCGGCAACCTGCAATGAAGAGGTTACCTGTTCATATACGCCATTGCCGAATATCGAACCGCGCCCATAAACCAGTAGGACCTGCTTGATACCTTCCCGGCTCACTTCCTGTCCCAATCGCTTGATAGTATCGCGTCCGAAAATGATGCGCGTCGGATTCACAAAGGTAAAATTTCTCATAACTGGCCTCCTTTTCACCCTGTATGTATATTATGGTAGCACATAATGGCCCTATAATCTCTCCCCACCAGCGGCGGCGCAGAACAGGGACAGAATCTGTAATTTATGCCCCTGCAAATTTGCAGGGGCATAAAATTTAACCCCCAAAATGGAACCGGCCCCAACGCATTATATTATAAGTGGGGATAGCAGCAGTTCCCGGGGCTAAACAGGAGCTTCTGCATTCTTCCTATCCGTTCCAAAAACCAGTCTCATAGTACTCTTTTATTTGCCCTTGAAAAACTACCCCGCCGCAGGGGTAGTTTTTCTTTTGCTGCTTAATCACCCTTGCAGAAAGCGCCGGCCCCCACGTTTTCCCCCTATGTCCATAACCCCTTCGCCACTGGAAATGATGAACGTCCCCTGCAAGAATATTGTTAAGACTTTGTAATGCATATAAATGAATGTTATCAATATCAGAAAGGACGTGATGCGATTGCCCAGGAAGCATTTAGGTATTGCCTTGAGTCTGTTGCTGATCCTGGCCATTTTCGCCGGCGTCGGCCTGTTGAGTGCGGCGACCGTGCAAGCGCGAGATGTTAATGTGTATATCGATGGGGTGCAGACCCTCTTCCCTGACCAATTGCCCTATATTGATGAAAATGGCCGCACCCTGGTGCCGGCCCGATTCTGCTCCCTGGCCCTGGGGGCCGCAGTCGATTGGGATAATGAGCACCAGCAGGCGGTTATCTCCCGGCCCGCCACCGACACCGCTCCCGCCCGTCAAGTAACTCTCACCATCGGCAACAAGGAGATGTTAATTTCCGGTGAATCGCCACTACAGATGGATACTGCCGCAGTCTTGATCAACGGGCGCACCATGGTGCCCCTGCGCTTCATTTCCGAATTCTTTGCTGCCCAGGTGGTGTGGGACGCCCCCAGCCGGGCGGTGCATGTATTCACCCAGGGGCAAACCCCTGCAGAACAAGCCGCCATCATTCAAAAGGCAACGCTTGCCGGGGCCGATTTACCGCGCCTGAATTCAGCCGAAAATCTGCAGCGCCTCTTGAATGAATACAACCAGGGCAGCCCTACATATGGTATACGGCAGAATCAGATGAAGAGCATGGCGGTGGATGACGCTGCCCCCATGCCTGCTCCCCAGGCCGAACTGCTGAAGGGCGCCGGCCAGGAAAGCAGTTTTTCCGGAACCAATGTACAGGTACAAGGGGTGGATGAGTCCGACATTGTCAAAACCGATGGCGAATACCTCTATCAGGTTAAAGATGGACAGGTCATCATTGTAAAGGCCTGCCCTCCCGCTGAAATGCAGGTCGTGGCCAAACTGCCGGTCACACAGCGCCCCCGCGAGATGTATATTGACCATAACCGCCTGGTTTTAATCCAGGATGCAGGCGGGTACTACTACCCCGCCCCGGTCCCCATGGAGATAACTCCTAAGAGGATCGCGCCGGATATTTATCCCCCACCCAGCAACCGTACCTTGATAACGGTTTTTGACACCAGCGATAAAAGTCATCCGGTCAAAGGCGATGAATACGCCACCCCGGGCAATTACCTGTCATCGCGTAAAATCGGGGGCAACATTTATATAATCAGCACGGAAAGCGTCTACCGCCCCTTTGAACCGGTCTATTCCATCAATAATAAGGAATATACCAAAACGTATGACCAGATTCGCTACTTTCCAGATATGCAGCTTAACTCCTATATGAACATCGCCCAGGTGCAATTAAGCCCTGCCGGCAACCAATTTTCCCTGGAAACCTTCCTGGGCTCGGGCAACAATGTGTTTTGCTCGCAGAGTAACCTCTATATAGCCGCCTCCCATTACCACCCCACCTATTATCGCGAAGGCCGCCTGGCCGACAGCGAAAGCACGGTGATTTACAAATTCGGACTCGGTGACAGCGTTCGCTACAGCAGCCGCGGCCTGGTGCCGGGCAGGATTTTGAACCAGTTTTCCATGGATGAGTATGACGGCTATTTCCGCATCGCCACCACCCGTGAAGGATGGAGCGCTGACAGAGCCGGCAATGCGGTCTACATCCTCAATGCCGGCATGAAGCAGGTCAGTGCTATCGAAGACATCGCCCCCGGAGAAAAGATTTATTCCGCCCGCTTCATGGGACCCAGGGCCTATTTGGTCACCTTCAAACAGGTTGACCCGCTGTTTGTCATCGATATGAACCCGGCCGATCCCAAAATTCTGGGCAAATTAAAGATCCCCGGTTTCAGCAACTACCTCCACCCCTATGGGGACCACTATTTGATCGGTTTAGGCAGTGAAGTGGAAGAGGTGGGTAAAGGAACTCGGATCACCGGGTTGAAATTGAGCCTGTTCGATGTAACTGATGTCAACAACCCCGTTGAAGTGAGCAAAGTGGTTATCGGCGCTCGCGGCACCCGTTCAGAGGCCGCCAACAACCACAAGGCCTTTATGATGCACCAGGATATGCTGGCCTTTCCGGTGACCGTTTATGAAGGAAACGACGGCTATGGATCCTTCGCCTTCCAGGGGGCTTATGTCTATGATGTTTCCCCACAGGGCTTCACCCTGCAGGGCCGCATCACCCACCTGGATCAACAGGATTACCTTAAAGCAGGAGACTACTGGGGCGGCAGCAACCGCGAAATCCAGCGTATAGTCTATATTAACGGCAGCCTCTACACCCTCTCCGAGAGCATGATAAAGGCCAACCAGAGCGGCACCCTAACCGAACTGAAACGCATAACAACCGATTAACCTTTTCAGACAGAAGTTGTGTCACGAAACTTAACGGGTGCTTAAGCACCCGTTAAGTTATTCTACTGGCATACCGGCTTTTTTTCCTATAAAATATGGTTATGAAATCTGACACTGCAAGCAAACGCATACTGGTTTTCGCCCCCCACCCCGATGATGACATCCTGGGCTGTGGTGGCAGCATGGCCTGGCATGTGCAACAGGGACAGCGGCTCAAGGTGGTTTACCTGACCTCTGGAGAATCGGGCAGTCTCGACTACAGCAAAGAACAACTGGCCGCTTTACGGGAACAAGAAGCCCGGGCCGCAGCTTTGCTGCTGGGTGTAGAACAGACCGAGTTTCTGCGCTGGCCCGATGGCTATCTGCAGGTAAAACCGGAATACCTGCAACAGCTTACCAACCTGATCAGGATGGAGAAGCCGCACCGCATTTACCTCCCCCATAGCCAGGACGCGGTTGCGGATCACCTCGTCACTCACCGCCTGGTCATGGAAGCGGTGCGCCGCGCTGCCGGTCCCTGGTTTCAGGAATGCTCCCCTGAACCCTGGCAGGTTGGCACCGTGCTCGGCTACGAAGTCTGGACCCCTATCCTATCCCCGGGCCTGGCCATCGATATCTCCAGTTTCATGGACATAAAAATAGCCGCACTAAGCGAGCATCGCTCACAACTGCAGGGCTATGCTTATGATGACGCCATCACCGGCTTAAACCGCTACCGCGCGGTAATGAACAGCCGCTATCAATACTGTGAATGTTTTCAGTTGCTGCGCACTTTGTCTATAAGGGATTAACCTGACTATGCATGAGATTAGCCCGAAGGTTTTAATTATAACACCGTTCAGCCAGAGCCAGCGCGGCAATACCCTGACAACCCGGCGCATATGTGCTGGACTTACCCGCAATGGTATCAGTGCGGAGCTGTTTTCCCTGGAATCCGGTAATTACCGGGCGCATCTTGAGCAGGTGTTAGCCACTGAGCGCTTTAATATCATCCATGTCTTCAATGGCACCTATCTGGCCCAACTTTTAAGCAGCCATCCTCAACTGTGCCACTATCCCTTGATCGTCACTTTAACCGGAACAGATATCAACCAGGACTTGGATGATAATCCCTCGGCCTTGAAACCTGTGTTCACCGCTGCCAGCCGCATAATAGTCTTTCACCAGGATTTCAAAAACAAATTGCTGGCTATGCACCAGGAGCAGGACAAAATCGCTGTCATTCCCCAGGGGGTCTTTTTGCCCCCGGCAGCAGCCCGCAGTCGATCAGCATACCATATCCCCGCCGACAGCCTGGTCTTCCTGTTGCCTACCGGATTGCGCCCGGTAAAAAACGTGGCCCTGGCCCTGGACAGCCTGGAGCTACTGGCCCGGCAGGATGCGCACCTCCATTTGTTAATTATCGGGCCGGTTATCGACGAAGCTTACGGCAATGAAATTTTCAAGCGTATCAAGACTTTGCCCTGGGCCATTTACCTGGGTGAAATCCCCCATGCGGAAATCAGCGGGGTATACCGCTTGGGCGATGCGGTCATCAACTGCTCTTATGCCGAAGGCCAACCCCAGGCCGTTCTTGAGGCCATGAGCCTGGGCATACCGGCTATACTCAGCGATGTGCCGGGCAACCGGGGCATAATTGAACATGGCCGGGAGGGCTTCTACGTCAGCGACCAGGCTGATTTCTTTCAGGCCGCCCGCACCCTCTTGCAAGAACCCGCCCGGCGTCGGCAGATGGGCCAGGCCGCTGCCGAACTGGTCCAAACCCGCTTTGACGCCAGCCAAGAAATTGCCCGGCATATCGACCTTTATAAAAAAGTCCTCAATGAGCCGCAGTGCATGATCTAGGCCATTGTTATCCTGACTCCTTCATTGTCATCCTGAACTCTCTATTGTCATCCTGAACTCTCTATTGTCATCCTGAACTCTCTATTGTCATCCTGAGCGAACTACTGTTGTCATCCTGAGCGAACTACTGTTGTCATCCTGAGCGAAGCGAAGGATCTTAACCCGGGATTGTTCGCTTCGCTCAAGATTCTTCGCTGCGCTCAGAATGACAAAAGCCTATGCTCAGAATTCCTATGTGTTACCCACATCACGATAAACGGAAACGTTGCTCCTGATATACAATCCTTCGGACGTTGCCCTTAAGGATGACAAAAACAGGGACTTTCATAGCAATGACAGGTTACACACTGATCATTAGAGCGTTTGAGCTATGATAAATTAACACACCATTCGCAGCATTTCTTAAAGAGCTTTGTCCTCTAAAACAACCTACACCTTTTCAAGCACCGAAATATCATCATTTTTCGGTGAATTGACCCGTGTCGATACCCGGTAGGCCTCCAGGGAATCCAGGGGACACATCTGGCCGAGAAAGTCCTGAATGCCGGCATAGCTGAGATCTTGTGCCCCTTTCAGCCAGCCTTCTTCCATATGCCGAGGCAGTATCAAAGGCATGCGATCATGCAGCCAGGCCACAGCCGGCACCGGCTCAGCAGTCACAATAGTAAAGCTTTCTACCGGCGTCCCCTCAGGGTCAACCCAGCTCTCCCATAAACCAGCAAAAGCAAACACCTCTTGGGATTTAACTATTACCCGATAGGGGATCTTGCCCCGCTCTCCGGGAAGCCATTCATAATACCCGTCTGCCGGCACTAAACAGCGCCGGTTGCGCAGGGCCGCCTTAAAGGCCGGTTTTTCCACCAGGGTCTCCAGGCGCGCATTGATAAGACGGCTGCCTATCCTGACCTCTTTGGCCCAATGCGGAATCAAACCCCAGCGCATCAGCCGCATCTCCCGCTGTGCAGCGCTGCCCATCACCACCGGCATGATCTGAGTCGGAGCCGCATTATAGCGCGGCCGCAATACAAATCCCGGCAAAGGGCAGGCAAAACGCTCACACAACTCATCAACATCATCAAGAATCGAGTAGCGTCCACACATCTGCTCAGCCTCCTCTACACACAGGCATTTGCTCTTATTATACTCAACGGCAACGCGGGGGACGTTTTTGGCACTTTTTCGCTACTGCACCATAAATGAGAGGTATTGGGGGACAAATTCCCACATTAAGCCCGATGCTCTGCTGCCATCCTTTACCTTGAAGCAACAACTTGACTGTTCTTTTTATTGCATTACAGTCTGGCCTCCCTGTTGGTCCTCAGGAAGCAACCACCCTGTAGATAAGAAACCATGGCTGCAGATGTTCCGGAGCAGGAACCGCAACCAGCCAGGGCGGCACCTGGCCTTCCAGCAGTTGATTATAGAATGCAGGCGGGTTTTGCCCGGCATTGTATACTGACTTTTCTGCCGACTCGGGGGTCAATATGATAAGGTCCACCTGGCGTTCGCTGATTATGACCTGAGCCTGTTTTTCATCCGCAGCAGTCATAACCCGGTAGTTAAACAAAATACCGGCGTCATTGCGGTGATAAGGCGTGGCAATCACCTGATGCGGGGTGCGATACAGTATCTCCGGCCCGTAGTCCATGAAGGCCAGGATAACGGCACTGGAGGGGATTTCTGCGCTGGGATCATTTAACCAGGCACATAGAGAACGCGTGTCCGGCTTATTTTCTGCCGCCTGCTGCTCCTCAGCAGAATCATTCAGTAAAAGTCCCAGCATGGTAAAACCCCCAATGAAACACAGAATAATCCCTGCACGCGCCAGAGCCCGCAGGCTATTCAGCCGAATTGCGGACATTCTCATTAAAATCTGCTGCAAAAACATGGACAGCGGAATAACAACTATAATTGAATAATAATATACCCAGCGTATCTGGTAGACGGTCAGGGGAATAAAGATTAACAACCCGATCAGTAAGGTTAGGAGGTATTTAAACTGAGCCGATCCTGACTTGCGGATAATCTGGCAGCAGAGATAGCCTAAGGATAGCAGCATGGGGCCTGCCAGTGACACTATCAAGGCCCGCGATTCAGACCATAGCAGCTGCACCTCCTGCACCTGATTGAGCCAGATGGGAATAATAGCCGGATTCACCTGACTGAAAGGCCCTTTTAAAAACTCAGGAAAAGCAAGCCACAGGATAAGGCCATCTATCAAGGCGACGGCGAGCGCAGCACCGACACGCCTGGCATTAGACATGGGGGTGAAGCGGCTGAGAGCCCATATAGAAACGGCAGCCAGGGCCATCATAAAGATATGCACCGATGAAATGCAATCATATTCAACCTGCAGGAGCAGGGCCGGGTGGTGTTCAAGCAGCAGGAATAGACCTGATGACAGCAGCAAGGCCAAATTAAAATAGCCCAGTTTACGCAGGTAGCCTGCACCTTCTTTAACCCACATTATGGTCAGGGCGATAAACACCAGCACCACACCGGTCAACGCTTCTACACTGACCCATACCGCAACAGCGGCCAGAACGCCGGCCCACAGGCATAAAGATCTATTAAAGCCGGGTTGAACCAGGCGCAATAAGCAGCCCAGCAAGCCGATAAAAAGTAAAGCCAGCAGACCGTGATGATCAGGGCGGCCAAATTGATAAGCCGATACCAGTAAAATCTGTCCTATGAACAGCAGCCACTGCAGCCTTTGCTCCTCCACCCCCGAAACCGGTTTACTGGCCCAGGCCAGGGCGGCCAGGCTGAGGGCGCCCAATATGGGACTGATAACAATACCCCACCAGTACAAAGCCTGGTGGAAACCGAAAATCGGCGTCAACAGACCTGCGCCTAAAAGCAACAGTATATCCATAGGGCGGGTCCAATGCAGTGTTTCTCCATAGGGGGCATTGCTCCGCGGTATGTCGGAATTATACCAATTATGATCCGCAGCGAATTGTTCCACCCTGACCAAACGGGTAAAAGCATCAGTGTCAACCAGATCCTGTTGCGGAAACCCTACCATCGCCACATAATAGACCATCATAATTACAAACCAAACGGCCACCGTCAGGTACAGAGCAGAACGATTGGGCTCCGTTTGGGCATAGTTCAGACTTGTTTTCATCTACTGCTTCATTTCCATTTCTTCTTGATACTCCTCATCCGTATTCACATTCCATAAATCATGGCCGGCACCCTGAACATTCTGCGCCGCCAGTATGCCGGTAAGCATGGAATGATCCATATTATTGTAGCGATGCAGGCCATTTCTGCCAATAGTCTGGAGGTTTTCAAAGCGCTGCAGGTAAGCTTTCACCAGCGGCAAGGCCCGCTTGTATTCATCATCGTAAACCGGATAAGCCTTGGGCACCCGGACCACCGTTCCCCACTTCACCCAATCCGCCTTTACCAGGCCAATCTTACCGGCTTCTGAAACAGCCATTTTGACGAGGTCTTCATCATCCATGACCCACAAATCATCGCCTTCATTGCAGAAATACTCCAGGCCCAAAGAACAACAATGTTCCTCAGGCACCATATCCGGACTCCACTGCTTAAAATTCTGAATCCGGCCCAGCTTCACTTCCGGTGAATGAACATATATCCAATTGTCCGGGAACAACTTCTCTTGATTCAAGGCCAGGTTCACACACAGGAAATCCCGATATTTCAGGCCATTACCCACCTGCACTATTTCACCCGTGGGCAAGGGAGCCAGGCTATTCATGATATCCCTTAAAGGCAGGCTGGAAATAAAATCATCACCAGGGATATCGGTCTCTTCTCCTGAAGAAACCACGGTTACGCTGTTTACCCGCCCCCCTTCCCGGTTAAACCTGGCCACCCGGCATCCATAGAGAATAACGCCGCCCATCTCCTCGATGCGGGCCGCCATGGCTTCATACATCATCCCCGGTCCCAGGCGCGGATAATGGAACTCTTCGATCAAGGTCTTGATAGTGTTCTTACGCAAGGAGCCGAACAGGGCATTGATGACAGCGGCAGTGAGGTCTAAACCTTTGATGCGCTGCGCCGCCCATTCAGCCTTCAACTCTGTGCAGGGCATACCCCATACCTTTTCGGTATAGGTTTTAAAAAAATGTTGAAAGAGGCGCACCCCAAAACGATTTGACACCCAATCCTGAAAACTGTCTTCCGGCCGGATGGGCTTAATTCGAACCGCGCAATAGCTGGCTATAATGCGCAATGATTCTATAAGTCCTAAAGAAGACAAGGCATTCCAGGCCTTAATGGGATAGTCAAAAAATTTGTCGCGATAGTAGATCCGTGACAGCCTCGGCCTTTTAAGGAAGTCATCCTGCAGCACCTCATGCCAGATGGCACCAACCTCGGGCATCTTGGTATAAAAACGGTGCCCCCCCAGATCAAAACGGTAACCGTTTTTCTCAATGGTTTTGCTTATGCCTCCCACCTGGGCTTCCTTTTCAATCACAGTGACCGCATAGCCCTGCTTGCAAAGCTCATACGCCGCAGTGAGCCCCGCCGGTCCCGCCCCCAGCACAACCACATGTTTCATAATACCCATCCCCCTGATTAAACTAATTGAATAAGCTCCTCCTGCACAGAAAATTAAATATAAACCCGATTCCAGTAGCGATAATCTTGGCCATCATGTACCACATCGACCACTGTACCAAGAGGTATATGGTTATATCATTTATCAACAAACCGCCCACACCTATCAAGGAATACAGAAAAAACTCCCGGCTCCGGTTAAATCGGCTCCTGGAGAAAACATAGCGCAGGCTGAGCGTATAGTTTACAATTAAACCGCAGATAAAGGCGATAGTAGCCGAAACAAGATAATTGAGGTGCGCCCATTCGGTCAGAGAATAGAGCAGACCCATGTCCACCGCCAGAGCGACAGCACTTACTAAACCGTATTTGAAAAGCTGGATTAATCCAGCCATCCGTTTCTGAATGATTTTGGGTACAACTGTCTCCACGATTTTTACTTCACTCATTGTATTTTCCCTCTAACTTACCCCTCGGGCCCCCATGAGCAGGCACAACCACTAATAAGAAGTAAGGCAAACGCTTTAAATGTTGAAAGATAGTAAGTATAGAATTAACCCTTGACACCTTGCGCCTCACTTTTTCTTATTAACTGTATCGGTTTATAGGTCTAATTTCGTTGCAAAATAATTGGACTTGATAATCAACTCTGAAAGCTCCCGCCCTTTCAAGCAATGATCTCGGTATCGTTCATCTCCAGTATATGTGCCATCATTTAATACCACCCCACCATCACCCCGGATAGTCATTAGATTATTACCCATGATATTTTCTAAAAATTCATTCTGATTAAACCCCAGCAAATAGGCTAATGTAGGATATATATCAATTTGACCACCAATTTTATTTATTGTTGTTGGGTTTGTGTCCAAAGAATAAATGATCAAGGGAATCTTTTTACCGTTACCATACTGCTTGATAAAATCATCCCGGTAATATTTATGGACCCCTTCATGGTCCCCATATATACAGACAACCGTATTATCAAGTAATCCCTGCTCGGTCAGTTCCTTTAGAAAAGCACCCAGTTGTTTATCAGCATAGTGGATGGTTTCCAGGTATTGAGCCATCGGTGATTTAGCAACGAAAGCAGAAAAATCCAAGCACTGATAAGCCTTGGGCAGGTTAAAGGGCATATGACTGGTCAAGGTTATGATGAAAGCAAAATATGGTTCCGGTATATTTTGTATTAATTTAACCGTCTCTTTAAAAGTAATCTCATCACTCAATCCAAGGCCTATTTGTTCATTACCTGCCATGGACTCTTCTCCCACCAATGAATTATATCCAAGATTCGGGTAAGTAACGGAACGATTCCAAAATTCAATATTATCACCATGAATGGCAAAATTGCTATAACCATGCTTTGCCAATAATATGGGAAATGAACTATACTTATTGTCTGGAAATCTAAAGAAAACGCTGCCTTTTTTTAGCGGGTAAATGGATGTGTTGAACAGGAACTCCGCGTCCGCGCTGTTTCCGTCGCCGACCTGCTCATAAAGGTTTGTGAAATAGAGACTATTTTTCAACATTTTATTGATGTTGGGTGTAATCTCGTTATCCTCGACTAAAGCATCAATAACAAATGACTCCAGCGATTCAAATTGTATAACTATTATGTTCCTCCCCTTAAATATGCCCTTCCAACTATTCTCTGTTTCGGTATTCAAACGCATATGCTCTTCCAGCCAATCGTTTATCCGCTGCTGGTCGCTTTCACTTGGTTCAATGGTTTGATTTCTTATTACCTCGATAGTATCAAAAGTGTGATACCCCAAAAGTGATAATGACAGAACCGCTTGTTTTCGCTCACCATCAAAATTAAAACCCTGCACAAGCGCAATTATCAAGATTAATGATACTAATAAACTCATACCAAAACGGCCTATACTGGGGCCTGATAAATTCTTGTCATTACGGGCCTGATATGCAAACCATGGTAAATCAAGAATATAAACCAAATCAACAGGCTGAATGAGAGACAGGATTCCGGTTTCAAGCTGTTCTAAACAGCTTTGCTGCATATATAAAAAAGCCGTCATGGGCATTTCGAAGGCGCGATAATACCATAAATCTATGATAAACACTACGGACACAATCAGGTTTACAACAAATATGTACCAATTCTTTCCGGGGCCTCTAAAAAGGAAATAAAAGCAAAGCAGTATGAGCAGAAATGGAACGGATACGATGGCAAAACTTAAAAATATAAATATGGATTTAAATAATCCAAAAGAGGAAAAAACAATATTGACAGGCACTATATTGTTGCAAAATATTAATGATTTAACAGCTACTGACAGTATGCACCACCAAAACAGCTTGTAACTGGAATCTATGTTCATTTCTAAACCTCATCATTAGGCGAGAATGTTATGTTCAGTGGCCAGATCTTTTATCTAGTATCGAAGTAACCTATCTCATACTTTAAGCGGCCATTAGCCAAGGTGGTCATAAATATATTTGCAGGTGGATTCTTCTCCCCGGTGGCGTAAAATAGGGCATTAGTACTACGAAGCCACTAATGCCCGATTTGCTGGACGGCGACTTACTAATTTCCCAACTGATGCCCTACCTGTGTACCGGTAGCGGCAATGGCGCCGGCGGGGAGTTCCAGGACGGAATGGGCGGCTTTATGATATGGCAAGGTTTTACCCGCGGGCACGTCTTCAAATAGAGCCACAACCTGCAAGGCCTGATTGAGATAGAGCACATCGATGGGGAAACGCATGCAGAAGGTGTGCACGCTTTTGCAGGGGGTAATCAGCATGCCCTCACCTGGAGGCAGGGCTTTATATGGCAACAAACCACAAAGGCGTTTCCAGAAGGTATTGGCTTGTATAGTATGCCGACACAGGGTTTGATTTGTATTCAGGTTCCGCAATGACCATGGCCTCCTTAATAGATCCCCCGGAAATAAAAGGATTTATCCTTAATAAATATATCGTAAATCTGCACACAAAAAGTTGGTTATGGCAGCATTCAGGATCAAACCTTAAAATATGTATGAATAACCTCCCAAAGTTATTACAGATTCTGGCCTTATTTGTTTATTAATCCAGAAATATAGTATTATAATTGTAATTGGACTCAACAATAAGAAAATCTTCCAGGCAGCAAGCGTTGAGTCTGGGGCACTCTATATTTCTTGTAAGTTGCAGAACAACGCACCAATTGTCTATACACAAGATTAGGAGTCCCCCTCCTGTCTGTTGCTGAATAAATATGGGCGGTACTGGATTAGAGCTTGACCGCAGCAAGCCTTGATTTCGGCATTATTCGTTAATAACTCGAAGCTTGAATGGGGATTAGGGGAGTATTATGGTGTTAAATATTTTTTCCCGGCATAAACATGAAAAGGGTTTTACCCTGGTAGAAATCCTGGTTTCGTTATTGATCCTGGGCCTGATTCTGATCGGCCTGCTGCCCCTTTTAACCATGGCCAACCGCATCATGTACCAGAACCGCGACCAGCTGGTGGCCACCCAACTGGCCCGGCAAGAGATTGAAACCATCTCCTCCATGGTAACCCCGCAGAACTATAATGAACCCGACGGGCCTTTGACTACCGGGGTATACGATCGTTACCTGAACCGGAATTTGGAGGAAGTTGACCCCGACAGCCCGGCCCGGGTTTACACTATAACCACTGCCATCGGCTGGGTCGATGATTCCGATGATGGCGAAGCGCCTACTGACCCCATACCATTTGACTACAAATACCTGCAGGTAACCGTTTCCGCACCGAGTATATTCACCGGACAGGTCACCGAGCGCACCGATTTTAAAACCTATCGCGCCCGTGAAGGGGCCGCGGACCCGATTTCCGGCGTACTGATACAGGTGGAAAGGGCCTGGCGGGATGACCCTGCGGTGGCACCCCCGGTAGAAGGGGCTACGGTAACCGTCACTTCCGCTTCCGGAGGCTCGGTAACGGGCCTTACTGATGATAGGGGTCGTGCTTTGATTGAATTGACCCCTTCCGGTACTGATGATATTGCCACCTACCATATAGGCGCCGCCAAATCGGGTATGATTCTGCACCCGAGCTACCCTTACGGCATCGAGCAGGAAATCAACCGCTACAGCACCGAGATGGTGGTACTGCAGATGGAAGAGCCGACTTCGATCAGGCTCTCCCTTAACAAGCCCCACTATGGCGGCATTGCGGTTCTTTCCGGGGGCGATCTCCTGCCGCAGGGACAGCCTTTGCAGGCCACATTGGCGGCCAATGACCAGCAGGTAGATTTCAGTAGCCTGTGGCCGGCCGGTCCTGACGGCAATATATCGGGTTCGTATTCCTTAAAGGTTTACCTGCTTATATATAGAAATGAGTATAAAAATGAAGAAGACGAAATCTATATAGACGACTTCACACGCTGGGAAGCGGATGACAGCCTGTGGGAATTCGATGAAAGTGAAAATAAGTGGACTGCTATACCTATTCCGGGGCAAACCTATACCGAATACAACCGGCTGGGGCTGGCCATTACCGGTCTCAACCGGTTCCTGCCGGGGAGCGGCTTTTCATTTAATTTCCCCGGCGAAGACATCGACCAGATAGCCCTCCAGGCACATGAATTTACCATTGATTCCGGAAGCGAGGACCCGAACGCCTATAGTTTAATATACAAAAGCGGCTCTGAACTGGATCTGGCTGAGATCATAACCGGCGATGAAAACTGGGAGGGGGTCGCCACCCTGCAGCAAGCCCTGGAGGCGGCGGAAAACCTCTACGATGATAAGGAAATTCGCCTCAAATTGGCCGACCTGGAAAAAGACACCCTGAAGCTGCGTTTCGATACCAGCCCCAATATAGAGGAAATTACCTTTGGCCCGCTGTCGATTCAGGTTTGCTATACCCATAGCAACATAGTCTTTTCCTCGCCGGGGCAATCCCTGACCCTGACGTTATTTGCCGACAACCCCTAAATTATTAAAGAAGTGGGTGAGTAAATGCACATCTTATGGCAGCGCTTTAAAGCTACCCTGTTCAACAAACAGGGCTTTACCCTGGTGGAGTTGCTTATGGTGGTGGCCCTGTTGGGCATAGTAATGGCCATACCCATTCAAGCCCTGTTTCTCACCAACCGGGACTGGCAGTATAACCAGGCCATGAGCCCTGCCTTGATGGACGGCAACCTCTTCTTCTCACGGCTGGGCAGCGAGATAAGAAGCGCTGATAAACCGGAAGGCGGCAGCAAATCGGTTGATATCGACAATAACCAGTTGATTATCTTCCGCCCCGCCGGGACGGAGTGGGAAAGGATAGAGTATCGGCTCAACGATTCCAACCAGGTACAGCGCGGCACCTATAGCGGCGAGGCCAGCCAGGTCCTGGACCGGGGTAATAATGCCATCAATAATTGGGATACCATTGTTTCCAATGTAAGCCTGATCGACTTCAGCGACGCTGACCCCAGCAGCACCGCTGACCGCCGCCTTATCCAGGTGTCCATGCAGCTAAGCGACAGCAGTGATCCGCCCCGTTTCCAACCATTCCTGGTAGAGTCCAACTTTCTCTCCCGCAGCCAGCAGTCCGGCAGCGGCACCGGCGGTGGAGGTACCAGCCCTGGCACCATATCGGTTACTAGAGTGGTTTTGAGCCAAACCAGGTTAGAACTGCAGAGATCCCAAACCGCATCTTTGCAGGCTATGATTTCCCCGGCCAATGCGACCAATAAGACGGTATCCTGGAGTTCCAGCAACACCGGCGTGGCCACGGTAAGCGGCAGCGGTTCAACCGCCACCGTCACCGCGGTCGGGAGCGGTAACGCGACCATCACTGTAACCACTGCCGATGGTGGTAAGACCGCCCAGTGTTATGTAACGGTGAGCAGCTCCGGATGTTAACAGCAGGGAGGCAGATCAATGTACCGGATAAAAGTTCGACTCCATAACCAGCAGGGATCGGTTTTGGTGTTGGTTTTGATATTGATGACGGTTCTGGCCATTTTCGCCACGGCAGCCTACGAGGTGGCCACCAACAACCAGCACATGCTGGCGGTCGCCTCTGCTTCCGACACCGCTTTTTTCAACGCCGAGCAGGGGCTGAATAAATACCTGTGGCAGATAAACTCCGATCCCCGGTTTTATACGGATACAGACGCCTTCAGTCTTGTTGCCGCCGGGGAGAGCAACTATAATGTCTACCAGCGCAAGTCCGATGAAGAAGGCAGCTACCGGGTGCAGATCTGGGTCCCCCTGCAGGAAGGGGTTGCGGTCAACAACCGCGCGCTTATACGCGCCACCGGCTGGGATGAGGACAACCCCGGGCGCGTGCGCAGCATCGAGGCGGAAATAGTCAAACGCACCTTCACCCAGTACGGCATGATAACCAATGGGGAGAGAAATGAAGACGGCGATATCAACTACTGGGTAAATAACGAAAAATTCTACGGCCCCCTTCATACCAACGACACCCTTTATATAGGCAGCTACAACCCCATATTTTACGGGCCGGTAAGCTATACCAAGGGTATAAACCCGTCGATCCGCAGAGAAGACAGCTCGGTTTTTCGCCAGGGAACCAGTCAGGCTGACGCCCTGGTCTTCCCCCCCAGCAATGACAAGCTCATGGCCCAGGCCCGCATCGGCGACGCCGGTCACTACTACAACGGCCGCGCCTGCATAATGTTAAAAGGCAGCAGCTACGACATCCGCTATTACGACAATGTCAACAAAACCTGGATGTACAACCGCCATCCTTATACCTACACCCCTAATTCTTCTTACTTTTCATATGACGACCGTCGCAAGGAAATCGGCACCTACGTCCTGAACCCCGGTACCGAAAAAAGCGAAACCTTCAGCAGCTTTGCAGCCCTGCGGGCCGCGGTCTCCTCACTGCCCCTGCCTGACAACGGAGTTATCTATGTAAATGGCCGCACCGGTGACAACGGCAACGGGGGGCTAACTTATGAATTCAAATTCGACCCCGAATACGGCAATGTGTTCGTCTCCGGCGAGTTGGACGGGGAACTGACCATAGCCGCTGCCAATGACATCTATATTACCACCTACGACCCGGTGGATTGGCGCTACCCCAGCTCCACTTACCGGGTTACGGCTAATTATACCGACGGCCTCACCTATACCAACACCGGGTTTACCCAGAATATGAAGGGCGGTGATTGGGTGGGGACCACCGTAACCGGAGCCGGCAATGACATGCTGGGCCTGGTGGCCTCGCGCCGTGTACAGATCCTGCACTACAACTGGCCGTCACAGGAGAATTCCACTTCTAATTACAGCAGTTTATATTATAGCTGGGGCGGCAGCGGTAGCGGCAATGCCGGTGATGGCAACCCCATTGATGTCGCAGCTCGGTACCAGGATATAACCATTCATGCCGCCATATACGCCAAAGATCTCATTTTTGGCTTTGAACATCCCAAAGTCGGGTCTGATAAGGGGGAGATCAAGCTGGTAGGCTCCATTGCCCAGGCCTTCAGGGGCACGGTGGGCACCACCGGGGGCACCGGCTATACCAAGAATTATTGCCACGACCCCCGAATGCTGTACCAGAGCCCACCCCATTACATCGAACCGGCCAATACCGGCTGGCAGACCATGAAATGGCGGGAAATATCGGATCATATTACCTCAAATCCTGAATAATCTATTATAATAACGAGGGACAAAATATTGCACCCCATACTCTTGAACACAACCATAGCCGGACATCATCTGTATTTGAGCAGCTATACGCTTTTCAACCTTATCCTCAACCCGCTGGCGGTAATGGTGGTCGGTTATGTCTTGATGCGCCGGCAGGGCTTTAAAGCGCGGGTGACCCTGTTATCCCTCTTGTCGCTATGCATAGCGGTGATTGCGTTCTCCCGTTTGAGCAACTATGTATTAAACCGGAACTACTACCTGGAAAACGGGATTTCGATCTTTCAACTATCTTCCTTTGGATTTACCATGTTCGGCGGGTTTATCCTGGCCATCCCCTTGATATTCCTGTGGGCCCGGCTGGTCAAATTCCCGCCGGGGAGACTTTTCGACCTTTTGACCCCGGGCTGGGCCCTGGGGATTTTTTTCAATAAAATCGGCTGTTTGCTCAATGGCTGCTGTTTCGGCCGACCCACCGCCCTGCCCTGGGGGCTGGTCTACCCGGCGGGCAGCCTGCCTTACCGCTATTTTCGCACCGTAAGCCAGCAGGGCGGTGATCTGACCGTGATAACCCCGCTCTTTAAGCTGGTGCCGGTGCAGATTTACGAGAGCATTATCGGCCTCCTGGGTTTCCTGTTGGCCCTCACGCTCTTAAAAAGGAAGCTGCCCCCGGGCGTGGTTTGCCTGGGCTTCGCTTTCCTGTACTCGGCAGCCCGGCTGGGGATGCACTACGTCAGGGTCATCGACCCCCATACGCAGTACGCGGAATTCCTGCCCCTGGTTTATGTTGGCTGTATACTTCTTGCCGGTGGTTTATTGGCACTAATACTTTTAAGGAGTGAAAATCATGCACATCGATGAACTTCTGACCGCGGCGGTTGATAAAGGGGCCTCCGACCTGCACCTGGCGGCCGGTATGCCCCCCCTGTTAAGGGTGAATACCCGCTTGTCGGTACTTGACGAAGCCGTCCTGGAGCCCGAAGATACCATCGCCCTGGCCCGTCTCCTGCTCGGTCCCGAGCGCTTCGGCACTTACGAAGCCACCGGGGAGATCGACGCATCTTATCAAATCGAAGGGGTGGCCAATTTCCGCCTCAACATCTACCGTCATCAGGGGCAGACCGCCCTGGCTTTCCGCATTATCAGCCTGGACATACCCAGCATCGCCTCCCTGGGGCTGCCGGATATAGTGGCCTCTTTTGCCCGCTACAGCAGCGGCCTGATTCTGGTCACCGGACCGACCGGCAACGGCAAATCGACCACCCTGGCGGCCATGGTCAACCTGATCAACCATGAAAGGGCCAGCCACGTCGTCACCTTGGAAGACCCCATCGAATTCGTGCACAGCAATCTGAGGAGCCTGATTACGCAGCGTGAAATCGGCACCGACAGCCTTTCCTTTGCCAGCGCCCTGCGCTCCTGCCTGCGCCAGGACCCGGATGTGATCATGGTCGGCGAGATGCGCGACCTGGATACCATCAGCACCGCCATCACCGCCGCCGAGACCGGGCACCTGGTCATAGCCACCCTGCATACCATCAATGCCCCCCAGAGCATCGAGAGGATAATAGATGCTTTCCCGCCCACGCAGCAGCACCAGGTGCGGGTACAGTTGGCCAACAGCCTGATCGGGATTTTGTCCCAGCGCCTCCTGCCGCATCGCTTGCCGGGGCAGCGCATGGTGATGGCCATGGAAATCATGGTATGCAATGCCGCGGTGCGCAACATGATCCGCGAGGGCAAGGTGCACCAGGTTCACAACGCCATGCAGACCAGCGCCAACCTGGGCATGCGCACCATGGACCAGGCGGTGCAGGAATTGATCGCACAGAACAAGATAGACAGCGGCCTTTTTACCAGCCAGCAGCTGGCCCCTTCGGCCCACGCCTTCCGCAATATTCGCCTTTAGGCCGCGTAAGGCCATCCCCGCCGGGGATGGCCTTTATGCATTCAAACCTGCGAATTATACCTTTTTGCAGTGGAATCATAATTGGATTTGGGGTATTACTGTTGCAATGCCTCACATTCCTCCCTATCCGACTTCCCGCCCATCAGCGTAATCCGCGTCAGATTATTCAGTCGCAGGCATAATTACTTTCCGCAGCGCTATTTTTTGATTGCTTCCGGGTTGGTGCCCATATAGCGGTTGTCCTTCCAATAGCCCCGCTGCTGCACCCCGTTAGGCCAGGCGTAGACCCCTTCGCCGTTGAGGCGGTCATTCTTGAATTCCCCCGCGTAGATGCCGCCGTCGTTCCAGTAATAACGGCCCTTGCCGCTGAACACCAGGTTTTGGAACTGGCCTTCATAGTATTCCCCCGAAGGGAAAATATATGTTCCCCAGCCGGTGGCATTGCCGTTTTTCATATCGCCCCGGTAAGACTCCCCATTGGGCCAGGTGATACAGCCTCTGCCCTCCGGTTTGTCCTTGACGAACTGCCCCTTATAGCTGACCCCGCCCGGCCAGGTGAAACTCCCCTGCCCACTGCGCTTGCCATGGAAAAACTCCCCCCGGTATTGTTCGCCGCCGGGCCAGGTATAAACGCCCTCGCCCTGCATCATATGCTCCTCAAAACTGCCCACATAGCGCTCCCCGCTGGGGAAGTGCAGCTCGCCCTGCCCCCAGAACATATTATTCCTCCACTCCCCCTTATAGCGGACACCGTCAGGGAACACCAGAAAACCGCTGCCGTCCGCCTTGCCATAGCGCAGGTCGCCCAGGTAAGTGCTGGTGTCGGGCCAGCGGATGGCGCCTTTGTCAACCGTGAAGACCGCTGCGTCAAGCGGCGGGAACCTTGTCTCCGCCAGCAGTTCCTCGATATCAATGATGCTGTCGGCATCCAGGAGGATATTGTCAATCGCCCAGATCATGGCCTCGAAATTGGTTTCATCACGGGGCGGAGCGGTCTTATCGTTATCGAGCTTTCCCTTCAGGTAAAGCTTTAAGGTGGCGTACTCTATCTGCTGCAGTTCTCCCGCCTCTTTTAGCGTCACCCCGTGCAAGAGCTCCACATAATCCTTATCCTGCCCGGAGCGTCCCGGCAAGAGGGCCTCGCCCTTTATGAGCACATCCAGATCTTTCTTCACCTGACCGTACTCATTAAGGCGCACCAGGCGCAGGCCAGGCTCCCCGTCAGCACCCCGGGACAGTCCCCAGAGCATGATGCCGGCGTCGCCCTCGACCTTCTCGCCGTTCAATTTGCGCTCCTTCTTAAACTCGTCAGGGACCTCATAGGCGGCGATGCCGAACAAATCCTGCCCCTCCGCGCCGAAGCTCATCTCCGCCAGCCCTGAATCGGCGGTCTCCCGATCTTCCCAAATGGCCTTGTTGCCATAAGAGTCGGTGTGCAACAGATAAACGCGGCTGTTCTTGCCGGGGTATTTATCATAGCCCACCCCCAGAAAACCGTTGATTTCATCCCTTTTATCCCGCGTGGGCAGGGCAAAGGTGAGCTCGGCATAGCCGGCCCCTTTGTACTCTTTCGACCACTTGCGCCCCCCGTAGGCGTCCAGGCGCAGCAGATAGGCCTGGCGGACCGAACCCCGCTCGGTGTACCCCGCCACTATGTAACCATCGTTGTAACCGTCCTCATCCAGAAGCTGCGCGGCATAATTAGCCGCCTGCCCCGGAGCCTCGGAATAGCTTTTCACAAAACCGTGCGCGTCCTTGCTGTCGCTCCTGCCGTCACGGTCGATTTTCAGCAGCTTGATTACCTTGCCCGCGGCCTGCTTCTCATAACCGGCCAAAATATAGCCCTTGTCATTGCACTCATTTACCGCGTGCAAGCCCTGGCCGGGAAACTGAACTTCCCAGGCCACAGCTCCTTTATTGTCCAGCTTTACCAGCCGGGCCTTTTGGGCCGAAGCTGAACTGTCCCCCTGCAGGCCCACCAGGAGGCCCCCGTCGGAAGCGGGATAAACGGGGCCTAACACCTCGCTGCCGCTGACCGGAATCATCTTTTTCCAGCCTAACTTGCCGCCCTTGTCAAGTTTCAAGACCTTGATAAAATACTCCCCGGAAGCGCTCCCCCGGTACGGGCTGAGCAGAAAATAACTGCCCTCTTTGGCCTTTATCACCGCCTGGTTGTGATAGGCCGGGTCAAACACCAAGCGCTCCGGGTCCCCGTAAGGCATAAAGGCCTCCCCCCGGGCCGCCGGAACAGCCGCCAGTATCATAAAGACCAGCAGGACCAGGCCGGTGGTCAATGGTCTGCAAATGCTTTTCAATGCCATATCCCTCCATTCATGAGCCCGCTGCCCTATGTATTCACTGCGCCGCTCGGCTTATTCTTGTCCGCTTCCGCCTTTTTCTCATTGTCAAAGTAATAGAAAATAACCTGCATCTTCATCTCCACCTGGCCCACCTCCAGGTTCGCGGCCTGCCGGGTAACCGTTTCCACAACCGGCCCCGGGGTTTTTTCCGCCGGCTGCTGCAGGGCTTCGCTCTTGGCGACAGGCGCCAGCAGCGGCTGCAGGAAATACACCGGCGGGGCGCTTTCACTGGAGCTTTCGCTGACCGTGGCCTGGGCCGCGGCGGGCTGGTCCTTTTTCTTCACCGTGGTGAGCACGATATTGTCCACACTGCTGATACGGCCGTCCTCCTCCAGGCGGCTCAAAAATTCCATGCTGTCATGGAAGCCGCCCCGGGTGGTGACATCAAAGCTCATTTTGCCGGTCTTGCCGGCGCTGCTGTTGCTTTTCTCGCTATTGTTCACCGACTTCAGCAAGAGGTGGGTTTTATCAGCGGCCTGGTTTAAAATATCCAGAACCTCCACCTGGTCGGGCTTGAGCGGGAAACTGGCCTCCATCTCCTCCAGGGCCTGCTGTGCCGCCGCAGGGTCCGGCTCGGCCAGGGCCGGCACCGCCTGCAGCCTTTCGATGTCGGCCTGCAGGCTCTGGTTCTGCTCGGTCAGGCTGGCGATCTCCCCGCTGAGGGGCAGGAAGAAAAACCATATATAAGCCGCCGCTATCAGGACGACGACGCAGCCCAGCAGGAGCATTTTTTCTCGGTTTGACAGCGTCATGGCTTAACCTCCCATCTCAACACCAGGTTAAAGGTAACCTCGCCGCATTTTTCATTCAACTGTGCATCAACGCTTTTGACCGCCTGCACCCCGGGGGCCTTCAGCATGCGCCGGCTGAAGTCGATGAAATCCTCCTGCCCCTGCACATAGCCGTTGATGTTCAGCTCCTTGTCATTGGCCGTGACCCGGTTGAGGTAGATGTCAGGCCGGGCCTGCCAGTACAGGTTCCGCAACGGTTCCACATAGGAAATGCGCTGCTGCAGCAGTTTATCCAAAAGCTGCTGGCGCTCGGCGCCGCCCACATAGACCCGTCCCGCCGGCGCGCTCTGCGCCGCCAGTTGTTGGCGCTCCAGGGTCAGTTCCTGGTTCTGCTGCACCAGGACCGCCAGGCGGGAGCGCTGGTAATACTCGGTTCCCGCCGCCGCGGCTAAAACCAGCACAATCACCAGCAGGCCGAGGAGGATTCCCTGGCGCCGTTCCCGGCCTTCCCGCCGCTCGGAGTCCTTGTAGTCCAGAAGGTTTATCTTGGGCGTATAATCCGTATTCATTAAAACCACCCCCTTAAGGCCAATCCCAGGGCCACCGGGAAATCATGGTGCAATTCCCTTGATGCCGGGTCGATTTCCGGCGGCAGGATGAGGTAAGGCCCCAGCTTGCCCATCTGGCAGTCCAGCTGCAGGGCGGCGGAAAGGTATTCGTCCATACCCTCGATGCGCGACCCTCCCCCGGTTAAAAACAGCGTATTGACCGCTTCCTTGAGCTGTATCTGGGCGTAGCTTAGAGAGCGGCTCAGTTCGGCCACGAAATCCGCTATCAACTCGGCGAATTCCGGGCTGCCGGCCTTGATGCCGGCCTCGGCTTCCGCGCCCTGTTCGCCTTCCCCGTTGTCATCATAAAAAACCGCGCTGCCGAAGCTGATGGAGCGCAGCAGGACTAAAGCCCCTCTTTTGAAAAAAGCCACATAGGCCCGGTTGGCGCCGATATTCGCCACCGCGCAGACCTTGTCCCCGGCGGCGCCCAGCTGCGAGGCAAAGGTCCTGGCCAGACCCAGGGCCTCGATTTCCACCCACTTCAGTTTCAAACCGGCCAGGCGGCAGGCCTGAAGCAGGTTTTCCACCTGTCCGGTGCGCGCCGCCACAAACAGGACCTCGGTCTTTTCCCCCTCGGCGTCGCTGTATTCCCTGACCGGGTAGATATCGGCGGCCACATCCTCTATGTTCAAAGGCAGGAACCCGGCGGCCTGGTACAGGGCCGCTTTTCTCAATTCCTCCAGTCTCATGCGGGGCAGGGAGAGCAGGCGGGTGTAGACCTGCTGGCCGGACACAGCGGAGGCCAGCGGAGCGCCGGGATTGACCCCGGAATCCCGCACCAGCCCTTTCAAGGCTTCGCTCAATTGGAGCGGATCGGATATATAGCCGCCGTCAACAACGCCGGGCGGGGTCTTGACGCTGCGGTAGGCCGCCACCCGGAACATATTGGCTTCCTTTTTCAACATGACCAGCTTGATTCGCTTCTCACCTATATCCAGGCCCAGTTGTGTTTTTTCCCTGAGCAAGGCAGTCCCTCCCTTTTTAGGAAAATATACTACAAGCTTAATAGAACCACGACAGGTACCAGGACGACAATACCATACCATAATTAAACGCCAGGAAAGCCCCCAGAGACAGCAAGGGCCCAAAGCGCACCTCGCTCTTGCGGTTGGCTTTGCCCGAAAGGAGCAGGATAAGGGCGTAAAATCCCCCCATAAAACCCACCAGGACCAGTGCCGTCAATACCAACGGCCAGCCGCAGAAGACCCCGATAACAGCCGCCAGTTTGATGTCCCCGCCGCCCATGCCGCCCCGGGAGATAAGGGCCAGAGCCAGGAACAGCCCGGCATATCCCAGTCCCCCTATCAAGGCCGCTTTTATCCCCACCGTAAAAACGGATAGACCCAAGCCTATAATCACCGCCGGGATGGTGAGGCGGTCGGGGATAAGGCCGGTGTCCAGGTCGGTGAAGCTGGCACATATGAGCACCAGGCTCAGGGCCATCCCGGACAGGGCGGTAAGCGACAGCCCCCAGCCGAGGTAGACCAGCAGGAAGGCCGCTGCTGTCAGGGCCTCCACCAGCGGGTAGCGCGGGCTGATCGCCCGCCCTACAGTAGCGGCAGCGCCCTTTTAAGTAAAGGTAGCTCAATACCGGCAACAGGTCCCCGGCCTTGAGCGGATGCCCGCAGGACGGGCACCGCGAGGCCGGAAAGACCACCGACTCCCCCCGCGGGAGACGGTAAATGAGTACATTGGCAAAAGAGCCGAAGATTAGACCTAAGAGAATAACAATTATCAGGTTCATATTAAAGCTTCTTTACATGCAATTGGTAACCACTGGAACCTATAATTCGTTTGGGCATGGTAACAGGGCTTTTTCCATGCATAGGAAGCAACACTGCTACCATAGAACGGTATAATGTCATTATTAGTCCGGCGATTCTTCAGTACCAGTACTAGCAGCATCATATCTCACGTGGCTGCTTTACATTGTGCTTTTCCTTTGTCGTCAATCGTATAGGCCGCCTTGGTTTTCGGGCACTTGGGTTCGACATTTAGATACTTATCTTCACCTTCCAAATCTCCTATTTCAGGATTACCGCCGCATCTGGATTGTCTATTTTCCACTGCACGACAGCACCATCAATAATCCGCTGGTTAGCGTAGACAGGTTTTCTCTTGTGCTTTGTCGGTTGAAGCCTTGTATGCCGGCACCGCAATCGCTACCAGTATGCCCAGGATAACCACTACCACCATCAGTTCCACCAGGGTGAAACCCTTTTGACTCTTCATTTTCTTCCTCATCAAAGTCAACAATCTATATCCCTCCTTAAATCCTTATAATATAATCTCAGGGTTGCCCAATATAAAACGATCTCCTTCCCCCCTTTGCCATTTTGATTTATGCTGAACCTGCCGCCTCAAGGCGGCAGGACAGACCGCTTAAAAAGATCCCGCCCCCGCGCTTTACTGTATAGTGCCGATAATATTGAAGATGGGCAGGTAAATGGCCACGATAATGGCCCCGATGAAGCGCCCCTACCACGATGATGAGCAGGGGTTCCAGGGCCGAGGTCAGGCCCTCCACCGCGTATTTGACCTCGCGGTCGTAGAATACCGCCATGCGCTCCAGCATATCGTCCAAGGAACCGGTCTCCTCGCCTACCGCGATCATCTGCGCCACCATGGGTTCGAAAACCCCGGTCTGCCTCAATGGAGCCGCGATGGACTGCCCCTCCTTGATGCTCAGGCGCGCCGTGGCGATGGCGTTGCCGATGACCTTGTTGCCCACCGCCTCCTCCAGGACCTCCAGGGCCTGCACGATAGGCACCCCGGAGCTGATCAAGGCCCCCAGGGTGCGGGTGAAACGCGACACCACCAGGCGGTTCACCGTCTTGCCGACCAGGGGCATGCCCAGGTAAAGGCGGTCAAAGAACAGGCGCCCCGAGTCCTGCCGCCCCCACATCATCCCCAGGGAAATCAGAACCACGATCAATATCAATATCCACAGGCCATAGTGGGCCAGAAAGGCGCTGACCCCCATCATGAACTGTGTATAAGCGGGGAGCTTTTGCCCCGCCGCGGTAAAACTCTTGACAAAGCTGGGCATGATATAGGTGAGCATAAAGGTGACCACAAGCGCCGCCATGACCGTCAGTATCAGCGGGTACACCGAAGCGGAGCGCACCTTCTGCTTGATCTCCTCTTCCCGCTCCAGGTTCTCCGCCAGGCGCGCCAGGACCCCGTCCAGCACCCCGCCGGCTTCGCCGGACTTGACCATATGCACGAACATGGCGGAGAAAATGGCCCGGTGATGGCCCAGGGCCTCCCACAGGGCGGCTCCCCCCTCCAGGTCGCTGCCGATCTTCAGCGCGGCCTTCTTGAGGTTGGGGTTCTGCGTCTGTTCGGCCAGGATGCTAAAGCAGCGGATGATGGGTATGCCGGCCCCGATCATGGTGGACAGCTGCCGGGTGAAGATGGCCAGGTCGCGTGTTTTCACCGGCTTTAAGGCGTCCAGGCTGACCTGCCGCTGCCGGGCGGCGCTGCGCCCCTTTTCTTCTTTAATATCGATTACCACATAATTCTTCCCTAAGAGGTGCTGCACCACCACGCTGCGGCTGTCCGCCTCCATGTTCCCTTTGAAGATATTGCCCGCCATATCCCGGGCCTGATATGAATAGAGCATTCATTCCCCTCCTCATGCCCTCTGGTATTTTCCCCGCCCCAACGGCCCTTCGGCTTAAGATCCTTCGCTTCGCTCAGGATGACATTGCAGGTGGCTCAGGAGACACCAGCTAGGCCCCCAGGTAGACCACCTTCATAACTTCTTCCAGCGAGGTCAATCCCGCCCGGGCCTTTTTGACACCGTCCTGGCGGATGCTTATCATGCCCTCGCGCAGGGCGATTTCATGCAGGACATCTTCGGAGTTGACCCCGCTGTTGATGGCCTGCCGTATTTCCGGCCCCAGGACCAGCACCTCATGCAGGGCCAGTCGCCCCATGTAGCCGGTGTTCAAACACATGCTGCAGCCCTGCGCCCGGTAGTAACCCCGCTTTTCTTCGCCGTCCAGCCCCATACGCCTTGCGGCGCCTTCCTCCAGCTGGTAAGGCTGGCGGCAGTTGCTGCACAGGCGGCGCACCAGGCGCTGGGATACGATGCCGGCCAGAGAGGAGCTAAGAAGGTAGTTCTCAATCCCCATGTTGACCATGCGCGCCATGGTGCCGGCGGCGCTGTTGGTATGCACCGTGGACAAAAGCAGATGCCCGGTCAGGGCCGCCCTGACCCCCAGCTGCGCGGTCTCATTGTCGCGCATCTCCCCCACCATGATGATGTCGGGGTCCTGGCGCAGGATGGAACGCAGCCCGGCGGGAAAGGTCAGCCCGGCGCGCAGGTTGATCTGCACCTGGTTGATGCCGGGCAGGGCGTATTCCACCGGGTCCTCCAGGGTGACCATGTTTTTGCCCACTGAATTTATGCGTATCAAAATACTGTACATGGTAGTGGTTTTGCCCGAGCCGGTAGGCCCGGTCACCAGTATCATGCCATGCGGTCTTCTGATTATGGAGTTCATCATTTCCAGGTTCTCCAGACTGAACCCCAGGTCTTCCAGGCTGTACAGGGCGGAGGCGCGATCCAGGACGCGCAATACCATCTTCTCCCCCATTATTGACGGCAGCGAGGAGATGCGGAAGTCCACCTCCCGGCCGTCCACCATAATGCGGGTGCGCCCGTCCTGGGGCAGCCTTTTTTCCGATATGTCCAGGTTGGCCATGATCTTAAGCCGCGAGGCCACCGCCGCCATGGATTTCTTAGGCAGTTCCAGGACTTCAAAGAGTTCCCCGTCGATGCGGAAACGCACCCTGACATGGCTTTCCTGCGGCTCGATGTGGATGTCCGAGGCCCGGGCCTGCACCGCCTGCGACATGATGGAGTTCACCATGCGGATGATGGGGGCATCGTCTTCGGCGTCCTCAACCGGGCTTATCTGCAGGACCGCCGCCGGTTCATCCCGGCGCAGTTCGCCCAAAAGCTGCTCCATTTTGCTGTCGAAGCGCAGGCTGGAAATCTGCTGTATGGCCAGTTCCATTTCCTTTTCGCTGACGATTATGGGCAGTACATCCAGGCCGGTATAAATGCATACATCGTCTATGGCCTCGAAGTTGAGCGGGTCGATCATGGCCAGGGTGATGCGCCCATTGTCAACCGCCACCGGCAAGACCCGGTGTTTGCGGATAAGCTGAGGCGGCAGCAATGCTACCGCGTCCGGGGCTATGTCCATCTTGGTCAACACCACATAAGGAATCCCCAAAATGAATTCCAGCATCTCCAGCAGCTGATGTTCGCTGATTATGCCGCGGCGCACCAAAATGCGGCCCAGCTTGTCCCCTGATTGCTTTTGCTCCTGCAGGGCCTCCTCCAGCTGCTCTTTATTGATCAGACCGCTGTTTAAGAGCTTTTCCCCCAGCATCATGCGTTTCATATATCATTCGTGTCTCCTTATGTATTCACACCGTAAGCCTACCCTTGTCTTGCTATGAAAGCCCCGGTTTTTGCCATCCTTAAGGGCAGCGCCCCTTGTCATCCCGAGGGCAACACCCGTTTATGTCATCCTGAGAGCAGCGCCCGAAGGATCTTTCGCGCAGCGAACATTTCTCCTGCCACCGGGCAACCCGTCTGTCATTCTGAGCGCAGCGAAGAATCTTAGGCTTAGTCGGTACTCCCGGGTAAGATCCTTGGCTTCGCTCAGGATGACAATGTTCGCTTCATTCAGGAAACAATTGGCAGAAGGCGCCGGTCCACCGGTTTAGTCTGCCTGCCCGGGGCCGGCAGTCACTTTGTAGAGCGGTACGGTTAAAACCCGGTTCGCCCGGTCTCTTTAGCCCCAATACTTCGACAAATCCGCCAATAATCCTTCTTAATTTCCATACTTAACTTACCCGCCAGGCGGACCAGCCCAACCAATAACTCTGCGTTAAACGAGAATAATGACAACGTCACACCTTCCACTTTTTAGTACAGTTATCGTATAATTCCATACAGACAATTAAATAATAGGGTAATATGGCGGTCTTGCCTATTCACCCTGCGGGCTAAAACTAGTCAACCCCTGTCTCAGCCACACATCATTCGGATCAAATTGTCGATGTCTGTTTATGGCGTTTTATTGCACTTTACAGGCTATTGAGTCCTTTTATGCCAGGTTTAGGTCCTTCATCCTTTATCAAGTTTTTGTATCACCTTTGGTGCTATCTTGCTACTACTTTTTCCATACTATATTCATCCTTTACCGACCCCAGTTTGACATTTTTCGTGCCTGCTTGCCCTCCGGTTCTATTTCCATTTGCAATAACCAGCTTTGGTTCATGGTTTGCCGGGACATTAATTTGAAATGAACATAACTGCAGCACCAGGCAATGTGCAGAGAGCTGTCTCATACTGATTCATATTTTTGTATGATACCAAGCTAAGACCATATTGTGATTGTTTTGTGACTGATTTGTGACTATGGACCGGGTTGGGCAGCAACCGGTTTTCAGGACCAATTATCAGGCGCGGGCTGAGACCAGCCCCAGGGGGTGGGAAAACCGGTAAGCGGGTAGCAGACGGGCAGGCGGTGAATGGGGACGGAGGGGGGCGCAAGCAGCGCCATGAGGGCACGGGACCAGCAGGCGGACAAGGAAGGACGTAGTTTCATAGCAGCAAGAGGATGCCCAGCATGACGTAGCAGGCGCCGAGGACTTTCCAGATGGTAATGCTTTCCCCGAGTATCAGGACGGCGCAGATGACAGTCACCAGGGGGGCGCTGGCCATGATGACGGAGACTACACTGACATCGCCGTATTTTATGGCCGTGTAATAGGCCAGATCGCCCACAATGGTGGCCAGGATGGCCTCCATACCCAGGAGCAGACCGGCCTGCCAGCTCAGTCCTTTTAACAGGCTGCCCATAGAACCGCTCATGCCGATCCAGGAGCCGACGATAACGGCTGCGATCATGGTCCTGACGATCAGCGCTGCGGCGGGGTTGACTCCCCGCAGGCCCACTTTGGCAAAAATAGGCGCAATACCCCAGCAAATCATGCCAAATATGGCAATCCAGATTACCATCATGCGGTTGCTCCTTAGGGACCTGACCAGGTAATCCCGGGCTTGGTCA
>JBMNGL010000004.1:0-119501 GCA_050949825.1 Syntrophomonadaceae bacterium
GCCTATTAGCTGCATTGTCCAAAGAATCTAATAGGCTATCCAATTCAGCTTTCTGCTGCAGGCTTTCTTCTGGAGTCAACCAGAACCCCTCACTCCTTAATTCTTCCCTAACATCATTCTCACCTTCGGCAGCATTGGCAAAACCGCTGGTGCTTACAGCAAAGAACATAAATACTAATACTAGACCGGATATTAAGGATCTTTTCATTATTTTGAACCTTCCTTTCTCTGCATTCGTTTATAGAATATCATGCATTATTCCTCTAACACTTACCCCCATCTTCTTTATGTAATATTGTTTACGCTTATATAGCGCATCCTTACAGGAAGCAAAAAAGATTGTCGGACCTCCCTGCTAAACAATAATGATGGTCTTACTATTTCTTTTTGCTACTCAAATTCCAAACACCTTTAAGCATACAAAACATACTTATAGCCATAGGATTCCAGAGATCCCAAGAACTAAAGAGTTCTCTTCTGAGCGCTGACTTTTTCGATGTGTTGCGGATCGCTGGTTGTAGCACCGTTACTTATAGCATTGTTGTCTGTAGAATCTTCGTTAACTACGATCCAGATTGATGCCTGTCTTTTAGCTCCGCTCTCGTCGGTCAACATTGGCTGGATTAAGTTGACTTCTACTTCGCCGTCCTCCCATGCAAATTTGACCACGGCCAGTGAGGTTTCCGCATTTTGGTTTTGATAAGATCCTGTCACCTTTGCTCCTACAAGGTTTAATTGATGAATGGCAGCCGATACTGGATTCTCAAGGATCCCGGTTTTGCCCCGGACATTTTTATCTGCCTGAGCCTGATAAGTAGCTGCTAAATGCATAAAATCAGGGAATCCGGGCTCGAATGCCACATCAAAGTCAGCCTTGCTTTTAATGCTTTTGAAGAACTTCATCGTGACCTGCGTCGCCTTATACGCGCCCTCGATTTTTTTCACCGTAATAGTTTCTTTCCCCACATAAATTGAGGGGTCTGATGTCCTAAAATAATAATACATATGAATAGTTGAATTATCCTCTATGTCTATCACATAATCTTTATTCCAAGGCCATGGGCTGGACCAACCCATCCAATACTCTCCATTTTCCGCTATGCCGCCGATTGTTAAGTATAGCTCCTCGCTTTCACACAATTCGTGAATAGTCCTTGCATCTCTCTGCGAAAACGCATCTGCCCATTTAATGGCGAAAGCCTCGATCTCTTTTTTGTCGTCATTGCTCAAACCCTCTACATTATTTGGCGCTGCGGTAAAGGTATAACCGACAGCAAATATAGAAATCAACAGTACGGCAATCAATGTCGTAGCCTTCATTTTCTTATTCTTTGCAATTAGAGTGATTCTCTCCTTTATCCCATTTGTACTGCCGTACATGGTAGTTGCCATTTGCAAAACATCGCCCTTATGATCACTTTGCTTTATTAAGTCTACTAAGGTCCTGCCATAGGCCAGCCTATCTTCCTTTCCGATCTCTTTAAGTACACCGTAATCACAGGCCAGCTCACAATCTCTTTTGGACATTATTGCAGCTACCCATACCAAAGGATTGAACCAGTAAAATGCCAACAGTCCACCCCTGACAATAGCCCAGATCAAATCATGGTGCTTGTAATGACATAGCTCGTGAGCAATAGCAAAACGAAGCTTTTCCTGATCGGCAGCTACCTCAGAAGGAACATAAATGGCCACTTCTCCTTTGTATCCCATGAGACATGGGGAATCAAGACCTTCTACCACATATACTGGCAGCAATTTTGTTGTTTTAATATCGGCCTCTCGATGAATAAGCCCTTACCGATCCGCAGGTAGTTGAATCGTTGCGAAGACTTCCTGGAATTAATCGTATAGAAGCGAATGGAGATAGGTTGTATATTAATGCCATTAAGAGCAAAGAACTACGGCCTCGTATCCTGCAGGAGGCATTAGCAAGTAATGCTAAAGTATTGTCATTTGGTTTACAGGAGAGCAGTTTGGAAGACATCTTGTTACGACTAGTTAACAACGACGTCAGTGATGCGCCAGAACGGCGTTCGGGATTGCTTCCTTCATTTTTTCGTTTGAATCGAAAAAGATAGTAGCTGTAGTGCGACAATTTCCATTCCCCTATAAATCCACAAATACATCAAATTATTTTTCCATATCACATATTCATTCCTAAAAGAGTGTGTTGTGAAAAACAACGGTGGGCGGTCAAAGTAAATGTAACCTTTGACAGAGTAAATCATTGAAAGATTGACAAAGGGGTGTGCATTTGTATCATTTTATAGTAGGGTAGCCAGAAACTGCCTCACCTTCCAGATGGGGCGCGATGGATTTTTCCTCGCAAACCGGCTGATAACGATTGATTATTTTCTTACTCACTGGGTATGAAGTTACTTTAGTGTAAATGGAATAACACCAAGCTTTTGTTAATAATTATATTGCAGCATAATTCGGGCAACGCAGAGGTGCGACCCAACGCTTCCGGCAAAGGTACCCAATTCCATGGTAACTATCTTTTTTTCCCGATCTATCAAGAAAAAAGTAAAACCTGCCATCAGCACCAGATAGGTAGCTAAAAAGGCTCCCAGGATGCGAATATAGATGGTCTGTTTGGTTTGATTCTGCTTCAATTCTCTCCCTCCAATTTATAACCTATTTTGATCACCGTTTTTATTTGCCGGGCAGCAGTTCCCAGAGACTGGTGCAGTTTTTTAATATGATTGTCCGCCACCCTGTCATTACCTTCAAAATCATAGCCCCAAACCCGAATTAGAAGGCTTTCGCGGCTGACTACCCGGCCTTGGTACTTATGCCTTGCGCTAAAACATCACCATATATAACAAAAGTAAAGCTAAAGAATGAGCAAAAAGATGTTGACAATAGGTAACATGTTGCATATAATTCATACGTAACATATTACCTTAATTATATTTGCGAGGTTGTACTATGAATCAATTAGAACAGAAGGCATACATTTTCGGGACGATATTTGCATTGTCAAACAAATTGCAGGTGATTGGGGATAAATTTGATAAGAATATCACCATTAAACAGTGGTTGCTCCTGGTAAGTATTTCAAAATTCGAGGAACCACCGACAATAAGCGAAGTAGCCAACTATGTTGGCTATTCGCGCCAAAATGCCAAGCGAATGGCGACTGTGCTGCAGGAACGAGGCTTTGTAACCATAGCCAAAGATGAAAACGATGCACGAGCGCTTCGCATTGCACGGACGCCAAAGTGTATAGAATACTTTGCCGGGCGGGATCAGAGGGAATTGGAATTCCTGGAGGAGATTTTCAATGGATTTGATGCTGAATTAACCGCTGGTTTTTATCAGGGCTTATCCAGGCTTGAAAAAAATATTGCAACGATGATAGATAATGATGCAAACGACAGCTAAGGGGTTATCGTGTCATCGAGATAAAACCAAATCAGAATTTGCCAAGGATTCAAACCCAACTCTAGAAAAATGGCTGTGTATAGACAACTATGGTGCGGTTTTACTATATGGCGTAAAGCCAAGTATATGAGGAGGGGCTGGCATGAATAAAAAAGGTAGCCGAAATCTAGGGTTATTTATTGCCATTGTTATTATCAGCGGGTGGTTAGGGGTCCTGGTTGATTCTGTCCTCACCGAGCAGCCCGAAGGTGATTCTCTTGGTATGGCTATATGGTTGGTATTACCTCTGCTGACTGCCTTGGTAATCATTTTAATTTCACGGTTCAGTTGGAAAGAGCTTGGCTTAAAACCGAACTTTAAAGGCAATATAAAATGGTACCTGGCTTCGATTCTTATTTTCCCGGTTGTAACCGCCATCGTTATGCTAATTGGAGCAGCCACGAATTGGATAGACTTGTCCGCATTTGCTCTCAGGCCCTTTATTGTCGCGTTTGGCAGTACTATGTTCGTTAATTTTATTATTGATATCTTTGAAGAGACTGCCTGGCGCGGTTATCTGACTTCCCAACTTCTCAAACTAAATCTTAATGACTGGAAGCTATATCTCATCGTCGGCTGTGTGTGGGCTGCATGGCATATTCCATATTATTTGGTTTTTTTGCCGGAGGCAGATATACAAGCGGTAATGCCAGTCAGTCGGGCTATCTATGTTGTCGTTGCTTTTTCCACTTTCTTATGCTGGACGGTGATGTTTACCGAGCTTTTCCGGGTAACAAAGTCAGTCTGGCCCTGTGTTATATTGCATACGGTGGAGGATTCACTTATAAATTTGTTAGTTATATCAGGTTATATCAGCATCGCTGCCGGAAAAGAAATACTGGTTTCTCCTATCAATGGAATCATTGCTTCAATTTTGTATTTAGCTGTTGGGCTGGGAATAAGAGCCTATAGAATAAAAGCTTATGGAATGCGATCAGACCAAATCCTTATTAGTAAAGCTGAAGAGTGTTCAGGATGAGGAATAATGAGCGATCCAGCGATCCATGGAGAAGGTGTGTATGGATAGCGCCCATATTGAACTGATCGTTTAAGGAGTTGATTTTTTATGAAAGGAGATAAAAAAAATATGGTCTGGATCCTAGCGGTTGCAGCGTTAATTGCCGGCATATTGATATGGTTTATCGTTCCTTATTCACCTACTAAAGCAGAATTTGCTAAATTGACCAGTTATCAAATGACTAAAACGATGACCCAAGGCGGGATTATTACTTCCGAAGATATTGCAGAACTGCCCCTGCCAGTGCAGAAGTACTTTCAGTATTGCGGATATATTGGTAAATCCAAAATGTCGAATATGAATGTGCATTTTAACGATGTTGATTTTGTGTTAACACCAGACAAACCAAAGCTGAAAATAAAATACACCCAGTATAACTTCGTAGCAGAACCAGAAAGATTTGCTTATATTAATTCAAGTTTGTATGGTATCCCTTTCGAAGGTATTGATGCTTACCAGAATGGTGCAGGTTCCATGAAAGGTGTCATTGCCAAAACTTTTACTTTGTTTGATCAAAAGGGTGAAGCGATGGATCAAGCCAGTCTGGTTACCTGCCTGGCTGAAAGCTTGCTATTACCTACCTTGGCCCTGCAAGACTATATTAGCTGGGAAGAGATTGACGAAACTCACGCTCAGGCAGTGATAAATTATTACGGAATATCAGCCAGTGGAATCTTTACCTTTGACGATAATGGCGCCATGACCAGGTTCACTACCAATGACCGAGAATATACCGATACCAAAGGCAATAGTCAAAAGGTAAAATGGTCGGCAGTCTGTGGAGATTATGAAGAGGTTGATGGAATCAAGTATCCATCAAATCTAAAAGCCGTATGGCACTTAGAAACTGGAGACCTGGTATATTTTGATGGCCGAGATATCACCGTAAAATACGATGTGTCCAAGTGAGCTGATCGCTTTATTAAATGGGGGTAAGAAGAATGAGAATATGCAGCCAGTGTCGATCGGAAATGATGAAGTGGTATCCCGCAATGCACCTGTGCCTGGAATAGGGAGGTAATGTAATCATGGATAAGGATAAGACGATGGTAAAAAAACGGCTGATCTGTTTTGTGTCTCTGACATTTGTCATTAGCTGGATTATTTTTGGGCTGATTCCGTGGCGAGGTCTTACCTGTGGAACCAAAGTATCCATTTTTATTGTCATGGTCGGCATGTTTATACCGGCCTTAAGCAACCTAGTGACGCGACTGATAACCAGGGAGGGCTTTGGCAACATGCTGCTGCGCCCCATGTAGAGAATGTACTTACAATCGTGTAAATGGCAATAATCTCCAACAATAAAAACAAAAGAGAGAAGGCCATGACACAGTTAACCGAAAAGGAAATACAATAGTAATCACCAATAGTTGTTAGATTATTCCATTTACATGGAACCTGGAACACTCCCAGGAGGTACACCACATCAAACCCTTACGCAAAGTCTCAGAGTCAGCCTAACTTATGGATTCTTTAAGGTCTTATCATGTTCACCGATATTCCGCAATAGGATACCGTCTTCTACATATTGCCAGGTCATTCGGATATCCATGGTAATACTTGCCTCGAAAATATTAGCTTGCCCCCGAATTTTCTTAGTACGGAGCGAAGGATGCCGGGGATTTTCAATCAACAGTTCGAGTTTAATTTTTAATGCTCGCCTAATTTCTATCGGCAGTTGCTTCGCTTTATCGGCAAAAAGCTCGGAATAGTATATATTCATAATTCAGTGAGTCCCAGGCCATTTAATAAATCTTCTTTGCTTTTTGCTGCTTTTACCCGGCCTTCCCGAATCTGTTGTTCTACCTTCTGCTCGTCTGCCTGCCATTCTGACGAATAAAACCACATCTGATTCCTCGGAATAACCGCGACCGGAGTAATGATCAGGCAGCCATCCTTTTCTTCAATTTCCAGCTTGTCACCTGGCTTAAGTTTAAGTTTTTTCACCAACTCGCTGGGAATAGTCACCTGAGACTTCTGTTTAAATTCCACGAGCATGTTACCATCTCCATATTCAAGGTTTAACTTTCTAACATTAATTATATTCCAACATGTGAAAAAGCGCAAAATGATATTACCCAGGATGAACTGGCTAATTACATCGGGGTTTCCAAAGCGTCTGTTTCAAAGTGGGTAACAGAGCAGAGTTATCCTGACGTAACCCTTATTCTGCAGCTGGCTACATACTTTAACATCAGTATTGATGAATTGATGGATTATAGGCCACAAATGGCAAAAGAAGAGATTCGAAAGCTGTACCGAAAACTATCCTCTGATTTTTCATCAAAACCGTTTGATTCGGTGCTGGACGACTGTCGCCAGATCATCAAAAAATACTATTCATGTTTTCCTTTGCTGCTGCAAATGGGGATACTGATGATCAACCATGTCGAACTGCTGAAGGACCCGCAAAAATCAACATCTTTGATTGAGGAAGCCAGGGCTCTTTTTATCCGGGTCAAGGAGGAAAGCGACGATGTATCGCTTATAAAACAGGCTTTGTATACGGAGGCTCTGTGCAGCCTTGCCGCCGGTGATCCAAATGCCGTGCTGGAGCTGTTGGATGGTACAGTCGCGCCTGCGCTGCCACCCGAATCAATTTTGGCATCCGCCTACCAAATGACGGGTCGCAATGATGAGGCAAAATCCGTTTTGCAGGTTGGTATTTATCAGAATATCGTCGTCCTATTTAATTTTTTCCCGGCTTATCTTATGTTGTGTATTAATGACCCTTCAAAATTTGATGAGGTGCTACGGCGCGCATTAGACATTGCGGAAGTGTTTGACATGAAGCATCTGCACCCAGGCGTACTGGTCAACCTGTACATTTTTGTGCCGCCCAGGGGTATATTGCTCAGAATAATCAGGAAAAGGCCTTGGATATGCTGCAGCAGTATACGGAGATCATAACCAGTGATATTTATCCTATGAGCCTGCACGGCGACGACTTTTTTGACCTGCTGGACGACTGGCTTATTAAGCTTGATGTTGGGAATGATCTTCCCAGGGACGAAAGAACGATCAGGAGAAGCATGTCCGACATAGTCGTTCATAATCCGGCTTTCGCAGTGCTTGCGGATAAACAACGCTTCCAAAATATTGCTGCAAAGCTCCAAAGCAATTGCTGTGAAGATTAACAAATGTGGAGTTATAGAAGGCTATATATCAATCAAATTGGAAATGATGACGGAGACCTCGTTTATTTTGACGGGAAAAATGCACTTATTAAATACGATACCACGAAGAGGCAAGGCAACTGAGGCGGTGAGGAACCCATCAGCCCCTTCTTCCATACCTTCATATAGGGGCAATCCGTCTATCCTTCGCCCGGATTCAGTTTGATTTTTATTAATGAAGAAATTCCACTATTGATCCTAAAATTATACGTCCGCTTTGCAACCAGGTTACCAGCGTATCATCTGGTTTATCTGGTTGCTGCTGACAGATGCCAGCCCTTGGCCCAACAAGGCTGTTTCAACAACAAAACTTGTAGAACTCTGCGCGGAAATAATATCCTCTCCTATGCACAATAATCTCCATAAATACCACCAAATCGGACATGCGGTGATGGGCATTGACGAAAAACACCGTTTTAGACTATAATCACAACATTACAATAAATAATACATTGCATAAAATATAGTTATTATACATTTCTCCGATTATATTGGAAAGTGCGAATTATGGCTGCCAAAACATACAATCGTGTGGTAAGGGTTTCGCACCTTAGCAAATAACTGCATATACAGAAGGGAGAAGTTCGCTTTATGTTAGACGAATTTATGCAAGGATTTGCCAGTGCCAGAGAAGTGAATCTAATGCGTATAAAAGAGGCCAAGGATCAACGAGCCAAAGTGGTCGGCATTTATTGCACTTATTGCCCCCAGGAACTAATTTTGGCGGCAGGAGCAATTCCAGTAGGGCTTTGCGGGATGAGTGAGAACCCTATTGCTGCTGCGGAGGAAACTCTGCCGCGCAATCTCTGCCCTCTAGTAAAATCCTCTTACGGATTTGCGGCCACTGATACATGCCCATTCTTTCATTTTTCAGACTTAATCGTTGGCGAAACCACCTGCGACGGCAAAAAGAAGATGTTCGAAATTATGCGGGATTTAAAACCGGTGCACATTATGCAGCTTCCCCACGTTAATAACACCAAGGCGTCATTTGAACTGTGGGTGGAAGAATTACGGTGCTTGAAAAACCGCCTGGAAAAGGAATTGCAGGTTACCATAAGTGACCAGGATATATGGCAGGCTATAGAGGTTATCAACAAGGAAAGGCAGGCAATTAAGGCCATGTTCGATCTGAACCGAGCCGATCCGCCACCTCTAAGCGGGATGGAGATGCTCACTGCTGCCTGGTCTCGCAGCTTCAGCAGCGATAAAGGGGAGATGATCAAAAACCTGAATGAACTGGTACGGGAGGTTGCCAATCAGCCTAAAAACCGGCGAATAAAGGCGCCACGGGTGTTGTTGACCGGCTGCCCGGTGGGTCTGGGTACTGAAAAGGTTATTCGCCTGACCGAAGAACTGGGAGCCTATATCGTCGCCATGGAAAACTGTTCCGGCTACAAGACCCTGGAACTGCAGACCGACACTAATGGCGCGGATCCTATTGTGGCTCTGGCAGAAAAATATCTGGCTATACCCTGCTCCTGCATGAGTCCTAATCCCTACCGGCTGAAGCTATTAGAGAACATGATCGATGATTTCCGGATGGATGCGGTCATCGACCTTACCTGGCAGGCTTGTCATACCTATAATATTGAAGCCTTTGAAGTAGGCAAACTGGTGAAGTCCAAGGGGCTTCCCTACCTGCACCTTGAAAGTGACTACTCCAATACAGATTTGGAAGGTCTCAAGGTTCGCATCGAAGCAATGCTGGAGATGGTAGAGAAATGATAGTAATAGGCATTGATATAGGTTCCGTGGCCGCAAAAGGATATATCATCAGCAGTGGCAGCTATCACCGAGCCATGATCCCTACCGGCTGGAGCCCCCGTGAGGCAGGGCAGGCACTAATCGGCCGACTCCTTGGTGCATCGGGATCAGAGCGAGATCAGGTAGAAAGTATATATGTCACTGGTTATGGTCGGGTAGCCTTTGAGCAAGCGGATAAAACTGTCACGGAGATCAAGTGTCATGCCCGGGGGATCGCCGAACTCTATCCTGAGGTCCGCACCATTATCGATATCGGCGGCCAGGACAGCAAAGTGATTAGCACCGGAGAAAAGGGCCAAGTGTTGGATTTTGCCATGAATGACAAATGCGCGGCGGGAACCGGACGATTCCTACAGGTTATGGCCACCGCCCTGGGGCTGGATGTCAGTGAACTGGGGGATGCTGAGGATCCTGGCCAGATGCAAACGATCAGCAGTATGTGTACGGTATTTGCTGAATCGGAAATAATCGGGTCGCTGGCTCGGGGTAATCCCAAAGGCGGAATTATCGCCGGGCTGCACCAATCGGTAGGAAAAAGAGTAGCGGCTATGGCACGACGTATGGGGATCAAGGAACAGGTAGCTTTTACCGGTGGGGTGGCGATCAACCCGGGAGTCAAGCGTGCGCTGGAGGAAGAGATCGGAACCAAAATAATTGTACCCGAAGCTTGCCAGTACACTGGGGCTCTTGGCGCAGCTTTATTGGCATTGGAAAACGGTTAGACGGGGTTTGTGAGAAGATGACTGCGGCAAGAAAGCTGTTTCCGGAAAGCAATATTGAGTATGGAAGAGGAGGAATTGTAAATGGCTGATTACCGGCAAATGTGGACCAATCTGGGTATGGACCTGGAGAAACATGACGTTCTGTGCGAGGTTTTACCCGAGGCTTTTGGGGGAGTCTACCTCTCCCAGCAAAATCGTCCCAAGGGCATGGACTTCTACGATTTTGTGGTATCCGAGATTCACGGGGTCAGACCGGCAGAGATGCTTCAACATCAAAAAGAGGGCGGGAAGGTGTTCGGAACCTTCTGCGTATATGTCCCGGATGAGGTGGTCTTTGCCGCCGGCGGCATTGCAGCAGGGCTTTGCGGGGGATCACAGTTCTGGGTATCCGGCGGAGAAAAAGTTCTGCCGGCCAATACCTGTCCGCTCATTAAAGCTTCCGTCGGCGCGAGACTGGATAAAACCTGTCCCTTCTTTCTAATTCCCGACATGTACGTGGCAGAAAATACCTGCGATGGCAAGAAGAAAGCCTGGGAGATACTGGCTGGAGAAGTACCTATGCACATCATCGATATCCCGCAGATGAAACGAGACCGGGATGTCGCTGCCTTTGAAGCTGAAATAAGGGATTTCATCGGAGTGGTAGAAAAGGCCACCGGCAGGAAGATTAGCGCCGAATCTCTGGGAGAGGCCATTAAACTGATAAACAACAAGCGCAGGGCTTTGCAGCGGGTTTACAATGCCAGAAAAGCCTCGCCGGTGCCCATCAGCGGCAAAGACGCTCTCCTGGTTACCCAGATCAACTTCTACGATGATCCCGCGCGGGCGGCGCAGATGGCCAATAACCTGGCTGACGAACTGGAGCAACGGATTAATAACGGGACCGGTGTTTTTGCGGATAACGCCCTGCGTATTATGATAAGCGGGACGCCAATGGCCATACCCAATTGGAAGCTGCATCACATTGTAGAGAGTCTTGGTGCAGCAGTCGTAGTTGAAGAATCATGTACCGGCACCCGCTATTTTGAAAACCTGGTCGATGAGTCAGCAACTACTTTGGATGGGCAGATTCGGGCACTGGCCGAAAGATATATGAAGACCAACTGTGCTTGTTTCACACCGAATTCCGCCAGGATAGACGATATAATCCGCCTGGCCGATGAATACAAGGTGGATGGCATTATTGATACCAATCTGCAGTTCTGCAACCTTTACTCTACTGAGAGTTACCTGATCAAACAGGTTATGACCGAGCGCAATCTGCCCATAATGCACATCGAGACGGATTACAGCGAGCAGGATTTTGAACAGCTCCGGACCAGAGTAGAAGCTTTTCTGGAGATGCTGAGGAAGTAGGTTTTTAAGCTGGATAGTGGTAGCTATGATTGGTATGTATTATTCCCCAATCATCATGTGGGGTTGCATCTTAAGAAAGAACTTGACGGGCGAGACATCAAAGCCAGGATTTCTCCAACTCCGCGAGAGGCCAGTAAGAGCTGCGGTATTTCCTTGATAGTGGATGAAGGCGACCTTACGTTGATTAAGCAAATCATTGCGGAAAATAATATTCAGATTCTCAAGATCGTCTCTCTAGCCAGGAAAGAGTGGAAATATCGCAGCACTTGAGCATTCAAAGCTTATTAACCACTACGCAGTTCTGTTGAACTTTGTCCTCAACCGGATTGGGCGAACAGGATGGAGTAACAGTGATGTGGTGATTCTTCCTCAGTGGAATTACCAACCGCAGCCATTCCAAAGGAAGTATAATCAGCACTATGGCCCGGTTATGGTGAAGACTATAATAGAGGCGTATAATGAAATTGAAGAGATTAAATAGTTCATATTTCGTATTTGTATTATATTACGCAGCAATTTGAATAGCAGAAATCAATGGAGGATAAAAAATATTTAATATCGGGAAGAACAAAATCGAATTGGTTATTACTAATATGGATTAACTTAACTTATCTAATAACACGAAATGCACGTGATCTATAAAAGCGCAAGTATGTTGCCCCTTATCTTCAAGCTTAAACAGTACCAAGAGCAGTTTAGCTTAAGTCAAAAACGATGCTTCCAACACAATAGCAGCGGGGTGTCCCGTCCAGTCGAAGCGGCCTGAAAATCCGGTGAATTAAGCAGGTGAATATATGTCCATAAAACACCGTGTTTTAAAGCGCGAACAAATCAGCGCAGAGCTTAAAAGCCTGTTTGATTATCCCCTTACGGTGGTAGTAGCGGCCATGGGTTACGGCAAGACCACAGCAGTAAGGGATTTTTTGGATGAAGAAAAGGCAAGCTATGCCTGGCTATCCGTGGAGAGCGATCAAACCTCTGCCCCGCATATATGGGATTCCCTTACCAGACAGCTAGCCAAAACCCAGCCGGAGCTTGGCAATCAGCTAAACATTTTAGGTTTTCCCCTTGATGCGCCACAAAGAGATAAAATAATCAGTATAATCGAGGATTATACATATTTATCCGACACTGTACTAGTAATTGATGACTACCACTTTGCCCGTTCCCCGGAATTGGACAGGATGATAGAAAAAATTGTATGGACGAATATAAAGGGCCTTCATGTTCTCATAATCTCCAGGACAAAACCCGCAATAAACATTGAAGAATTAAGTCTCAAGGGACATTGTTACTTGTTTAACAGTGATTTGTTTGAAATGACCGGGGAAGAAATCAAGCAATATTTTAAACTGTTTGGCCATGAAATTACCGGGGATACGGCAGAGAAAGTGTACCGGACTTCCGAGGGCTGGATTACGGCTGTTTACCTGATTATGCAGCGGTATTCCAAAACCGGCAGGCTGGATCCGGGGAGTAGTATTGAAAGCCTGATTGAAACGGCGGTAATGTCCCGTTACACGGATAAAGAAGCACGATTGCTTAAATCCCTCTGTATCCTCGACAGCTTTACCTTGCCGCAGGTGTTATATGTGACCGGAGATGCTGCCGCCCCGGGGACTATTCAAAGGCTGAGTACCGGCAATTCCTTTATCCGTTATGACGAACGCGCAGATAACTATCGCATGCACAATATCTTCAGCGAATATTTGAAAAAACGCCTTGCCGAGCAGGATGACATTGCCGAACTTAAAAAACTTTATAAACGTTCCGGCAGGTGGTACATCGAAAACGGCGACATATTTTCAGGGTTGAGTTTTTTCCTCAAGGCTGAGGAATACGACCTTATCTTAATAGAATTTGAAAAACATGGAGCCACTACTGAACTTGACAAAGCTCCCGGGCTAATCGTGGATATTTTTTCACATATCCCCGATGCGGTAAAATACCGCCATCCCCTTGGCTATATTACTTATGCCTACAACTATCTCGTCTGTGTGGATATGAAGGGCGGCGCCGGTCTGCTTGCTCAAATAGAAGAGTATTATCGTCATGATGAAAGCATCTGTGAGTTGCTGAGACAGCGTATTGCCGGTGAAATCGAGCTCGCCAGGAGTTTCCTGTTCTTTAACGACCTGGAGAAGATGCACGAGTCGCAGCTTAAAGCACACAGGCTGCTTGAAGGCAGTTCCTCCATTGCCAACAAGGATATGATGTTTACCTTCGGTTCTCCCCATACCCTCTATCTCTATTACCGGGAGAAGGGGAAACTGCTGTGGATTGTAGACTATCTCGACATAATATTCCCTTATTACTGTGAGGTGTCAAACGGCTGCGGCACGGGCTTTGAATACCTGGCCAGGGCGGAATACTATCTGGAAACCGCCAATTTTGACCAGGCCGAACTTTATGCTTCCAAGGCCATCTACAAGGCGCAGCCCATGGAGCAAACCTCCATCATCATCTGCGCCAACCTGACCCTAGCCAGGGTGTATGCCGCCCAGGGAAAGTTTGGTAAAGCAGTGAAGCTCATGGATGAATTGACAGGCGAAGTGGTGATGTACAATAACCCGGTTTATAACAGTACCCTTGACTTGTGCGCAGGCTATCTGGGATTTATAAACGGCCGCCCGCAGGGCTTTGCCCCGTGGTTAAAAGCAGGTGATTTGAAGCAGAGTGATATTTTGTACCAGGGCATGGGCTTTAACTATATCGTCCACGCCCAGGCGCTGCTCCTGGAAAAAAACTATCTTAAATTAGAGGTGCTCTGCGAGGAGATGCGGCAGGTGTTTTCCATGTTCAACAACCTGTTTGGCTACTTGCACACATATATTTTAGACGCCGCCGCCAAGTATAAGCTGTACGGCACGGAAAAAGCAAAGGCAGCCCTCCGGCCGGCACTGGAGATCGGCAGGGCCGATGAGATCGTCCTGCCTTTCGCTGAGTATGGCCTGCATATCCTGGATATTCTCAAGGCCCTGCAGAGGGCGGAGAAGGGTGATGTCTACCTGGCCCGGCTTGCGGTCGCAGCGGAGAGATACCATACCAATCTAAAACGGTTTAAAGCCGAAAAAACACCTGCCCTTTCCCTGACAAAGCGGGAGCGTGAAGTGCTGCAGCTTGTAATGGAAGGGAAAACCAACAGGGAAATAGCGGCGGCGCTCTTTATCGCCGAGGTCACCGTCAGCAAGAACATCACCTCGATCTACCGTAAGCTTGATGTCAACGGCAGGCCCTCTGCTGTCAAGAAAGCCATGGAGCTAAAAATATTATAGTTTTTTGAAGAAAGTATCAGATCTGATAATATGAAACTTTACCACCCCTGTGTATGCTTTTATTACACGGGGTTTTTTATTGGTTTTCGCCACTGCCCGAAGGCTTGGCGCAAGCCGCCTTTTTACCGGAAGATGGTGAAAAACAGTGTTTCCTGTGAAAGGAGGAACATCTGTGCCAAAAATTATAAACGTGACGCCCAGAGACGACTATACGCTGCTGATTGAGCTAAGCAACCAGCACAGGATTGTCTACGATATGAAACCCCGGCTGCAGGCTGTACGGTTTGGCGGACTTGAAGATTTAAGCAAGTTTAAGGCGGTCAAAGTGGAACATGAGAACACCCTGGTGTGGGATAGCCTGTGCCAGATGACCATCGATGAGGTTATTAAAAATATTGAAAGGCAGTGATATTGAGCATGAGAGTTGAATCAGGAAGCGCAATGAGTATATTAAACAGAATGCTGCCGCTGATCGCAGGGGTCATCATAGTCCTGGCCTTGCTGTGTTTAGGCGGCGGCAGCGCCCTGGCGGCGGACGTTGAAGATGAAGCTGAACTTAGGGCGGCACTAACCGGGTCGGATGCTGTCATCAACGTGGTTGGGGACATTACGTTGACAAACTTCGTGTACATCGACAGGGAAGTTACCGTCACTTCCGACGCGTATGCCATCGACACAGGTGAGTATTACATTAATATTAACGGCGATGGTGACCTGACTGTTGAAGGAGATCTCACGCTAAAAGGCAGTTGTACCAGGTGTGGTGTCATTACCGTTAACGGCGGCACATTCAATTTTGACAGCGGCACCATTTCATCGAAAGACGGATTGAGTAATGGCATTGATGTTTTTAGCGGTATAGCCAATATTAGCGGTGGTACGATCAGCGGCACAGATTATGGTGTTTATATCGATGGTGGCACCGCCAATATCAGCGGCGGTGCCATTGAAGCGGAAGAAACAGGTGTTTATGTAACTGGCGGGGAAGCCAATATCAGCGGCGGTAACATCAGCGGTGCATATTATAGCGTTCGTGTCGATGGTGGCACAACCACCGTCAGCAGCGGCATCATCGGGAGCAGCCCAGACAGTGGTGACGGTGTCTGTGTTTGGGGCGGCACGGTCCTCATCGAAGGTGGTGTAGTCAGCGGCTATCATGGTGTTAGTGTTTACGGTGGCACGGTTACCATCAGCGGGGATGCGGAAATTGAGCCAAGTGGGCACAGCAGCTGCGTTTTTATTAACTACAATAAATTTGCGGAAGCCGGCACGACCACTATCAGTGGCGGTACAATAAATGCAATATTCAGTTGTGAAGGAGTTGAGGTTCAGTCCGGTATAGTCGACATCAGCGGCGGCGCGATAACGGTGGAAAATGGCCCCGGTGTTTATGTAACTGGCGGGGAAGCCAATATCAGCGGCGGCACTATCACGGCGACAGGCGCATGGAGTAAAGGCATTGATGTCGGAAGCGGTACAGCAAATATTGACGGTGGTACCATAAGTGGAGGCAGTATAGGTATTTATATTGATGAAGACTGCACAGCTGTAATCACCGGCGGCAGCATAAGCGGGGGCAACATAGGTGTTAGTGTTGAAAAAGGCAAAGCAGAAATCGCCGGCAGTGCGCAAATCACCGGCGGCGACTATGGTCTTAATGTTAGTCTTGCGAACGGGGAAGCCAACATTAGCGGCGGCACGATCGAGGCGACAAACGAATACGGCATAGGCGTTTATGTTGCCATTTACAGCACCGCTGCCATTAGCGGCGGTACAATCGATGCAACAGGAAAATTCGGTATTGGTGTTAATATTGATGAAAATAGTACTGTTAGCATCAGTGGCGGTACTATTAAAGCAACAGGGGAGTATGGAAAAGCCGTTAAAGCTGAAGAGTACAGTATAGTGAATGTCAGCGGCAGCGCAGAAATCCGTGGAGAAATTGCGGCTGTAAAGTCCAGCACAGTCGATATCAGCGGTGGTACCGTTGCAGCAACAGGGGATTATGAAACGGCCGTTAAAGCTGATGAGTCCAGTATAGTGAACGTCAGCGGCAGCGCAGTAATCCGTGGGGGAATTGTGGCTGAAAACTCCAGTACAGTCGATATCAGCGGCGGCACCATTACTGTTGCAAGTGAGACTTATGCAGGCATTTTTCTTTACATCAGCACAGCCGAAATCAGCGGCGGCACTATTACTGCATCAGGCAATTTAGGTTACGGTGTTTATGCTTGTGACAGCACAGTCGATATCAGCGGCGCCACGATTAAGGCGACAGGTGAAAATAGTAAAGGTGTTTTTATTTGCAACGGCGGCAAAGTCAACATCAGCGTGTCCGCGGATCTTACCATTGAGGGGGGTGTATATAAACTTAATTTTGAAGGCTTAGTTATACCTTTCCTCACCGAACTGCCCAGACCTGTCACTATGACGGCGGGCGAAACCGAAACGGTGACGCTTGCGGGCCTTGATGCAATTATAAGCTTTAAAATTGACATAGATAATACTTCGGCCGCTTTGGCCGCCAGCATTTCAGGAAATATGGTTACTTTACAGCCCGCGGTTGCTGCCATACCCGACACCTATACCATGGCGCTGACTGCGGTGAACGGGCTTAACTTTGATACCCTCAACCTGACCATTCCGGTTACGGTGCAGGTCCCCACCTACACCGTAACCTACGACGGCAACGGAAAAACCGGGGGGAGCGAGCCCACCGACGGCAGTAGCTATGAAAAGGGCGTCATCGTAACGGTACTGGGAAACACCGGAAGTCTTGTGAAGACCGGCTGCACCTTTGCCGGCTGGAACACCCAGGCCGATGGAAACGGCACGAGTTATGCAGCGGGAGCAACCTTCACCATGGGGACGGCTAATGTTACGCTGTACGCCAGGTGGACGAAAGCAGGCGGCAGCGGTAGCGGCGGCAGCGGTGACGACAGTGGCGGCGGTTCTCCGGCACCCAAACCCGCGACGGCAACGAGCAAAGAGATCAGAGCTGCCAGCGGAGGCACGGTTAGCCTCGGAGGCGTCAGCGTCAATATCCCCGCCGGCGCCCTACCGGGTGATGCCACCATCAGCATTAAGAAACTGACCCCGGGCGAAGCGGACAACATCATACCGGAGGGGCTGCGCCTGAAGCTCGGCAGCGACACCTACGAGATCACCACTACCGGCGAAAGGGACTTTGGCGATAACACCATCACCATTAAGATTCCCTATGACCCCGGCAAAATTGCTGCCGGCGAAGTACCGGCAATCAACTACTATGATGATGAAACCGGGGAGTGGACGGCGCTGGAGACCACCGTTGAACAGGGCCCGGACGGGAAGTGGTACGCGGTGGTCAGGGTCAACCACCTGACCAAGTTTGCCGTCTTTAGCACAGCGGTTCAGGAGCCGGTTCAACCACCGAAAGTCATCAAGCTTACCATCGGCTCCACAGAGGCCACCATCGACGGCGAGCCATACACCCTGGACGCGGCTCCTTTCATCAAGCCGGAGGTGTCCCGCACCTTGGTGCCGCTGCGCTTCCTCGGCGAAGCCCTGGGTGCGACAGTTGACTGGACGGCCGAAACTCAGCAGGTGAGCATCACCGATGCCGGCAGTGAAATCACCCTGACCATCGACTCACAAGAGGCGCTGGTCAACAGTGCGCCGGTGAACCTGGACTGCCCGGCGGAACTGCATCCCCCCGGCCGGACTTTCGTACCGCTGCGCTTCGTCAGCGAGACCCTGGGGGCGCAGGTAGACTGGGATGGCGCCACCAAAATGATCACCATCATTAGGTAGATTGATATAACTATCAGCGGGGGTTTCTTCACCCCCGCTGATAGTCAAGTCAGTTGAATTAAACCGGGAGTTAGCGTCACTACAGCCCATAACTTTATTATAAGCTTAAATCAAGGCACATCTTAAACAGTCCTTTGACGAACTTACGCTACAGCACCATGCCTATGATCTCTGCTTCAGTATAGAAATCATAAGTATTAATAATACTATTAACGAATATAAATGAAAACTCGTGAAGGAGGCACAATATGTCAAGCAAGGAAAAGGAGAGCAAAAAGAAGTCTGTTATTGAGAATATCCAAGATAATGAATGTCCGGAAAAGGACGGTGACAACTGTAAGGTACCGGGCGTTTACAGCGATTCCGCGCCAATAGGCGGGGGAGGCTAAGGAGCATATCAAGCCAAAATAAGTAAAACATTTTGCTGAAATCGAGTCAGTCATTTATGTTAGCATAGAGTCCCCGGATATTCATATAGTTTCTCACCCCGCGGAACGCGCTCTTGAGAGATTCTTCCGGTATTTTTTAAACAGGGGTTCGACTCCCCCCGGCCTCCACCAATACAAAAGTCACACGAAAAAGTCATGTGTAAGAATTTGGAACTTACATATGGCTTTTTATTATTGTATGGTATTCTTTAATTACACTGGGGACGTCAGACTGTGTGAAAATCATTCCCCGAAGTGGAGGATATAGCTTAAAATTAGCTGAATTATAGCCCTTCGGCCCTAATATCAGCCCAATATTGACCCAAAGTGGGGCGATTTTCACACATTTCTGACGTCCCGGTGTAATGGTGTAATATTACTGGGGGGTAACTGGATGAATATCTCAAGTAGAACCAAAATGATAATAATTAGCCTTTTGTTACTGGTAATAAGTGGATGTGCGAATCCCAATATACCACAAGATAAAGTACAAGAAGAACCACAAGCAACCCTTGAACAAGAAAAGCAAAGCTTTACACCAAAGCCCGTTGTTACTGAGGAAGCCGATAAAATGGAAGTAATGGCATCGGACAAAATACCTGGCTGGAAAAAACTAAAGGCCAGGGTATCTTTAAGTGAATTAATTGAACATGGATCACAACCTATTGATGACAACAAGAAGGTTGGGTTTTCTATTCACTTCCCAGGAAGTTGGACCATGAGTTCAAGTGTCTTCTGTGACGAAAATAACAAAAAGGTCGCAGAGATTCCCCCAACCGTCCTCCTTAAGTCTGGACAGGAAGCTGTGTTCTTAGACTATAAGCCTGCAACAGATAATGGTGAAGAGCTTGTTTCTAAAGAAGCAATTCAGATTAATTCCTGCAAGGGGTCGAAAATCATCACAAAGATTCCAACAGAGTCTGGTAGTTGGTATCCTCATATCTATCGTTTAACTGATAAAACTCATGGATTTACTATTGTCCTTTACTCAAAAGTTATAAATAAGGAAGACCAAGCCTTATTTGATAAGATTATAAATACTTTTAACTTTGAACAGTAAATCCTGTTTAAAAGGACCATTGCTATTGTGAAACTGATATGAAGAAATACTGGTGGGGGAGGATATGAAATCCCGCCAATTTTGGGCATGACGTGGAAACTGTGTTGCCGGATGAGTGGCTGTCCCGATAAACAAGAACATTGGGGAAAGGAGAATCATTATGTTTTGTATGTTGTGTAAAACAAACCCCACCTTAACAAAATGTTTTAAATGCCAGATGGCCATGTGCCAGGAATGCGCATCGCTGTATCTGGTGGGAAATGGATGCTCTCCATACCCTGTTTTTCTGTGCACAACCTGCCTGGATGAATATTGCTCAGATAACTGGTAGATAGACAAACCGTGCCATACCGGCTATACAGCAAGCAGGGATCTTTATCCGGCCGATGCTGCCATATTGGCCCGGTAAATCAGTATGGCTATTTGAGGTAATTAGAGAATTTCAAGGATTCACCGTTAGCCGGCTCTGGGCCTGATATTAAAAGTGGTGGCGGAAAATGAGTGGCTATCTGATGGCCTTTTCCTTCAGATCCGTTTTTGAGAATAGAAAGACAACCAGACCGCAATAAATCGTATTATGGAGTGGCTGTTTTATCTATTATTACAATCTCCAGCTAAGATTGCCGCCAAATCTGCACATCTTCGGTAGCCTGCGGGAAAAATCTTTCTACCGCCCCTGCACAGTCTGTCAGAAGCTCTACCATTAAAGGTGCGTTAATTACCCTTCCGGTAGAAATGATGTTTACCCCTCTTTTGAATAATGGCTCCGGATACAACCCGGCCGTATGGCCATAGACGATAACGCGGCTTCCCTGGCATTGGGTCAGTATTTCTTCCATCGTGTTGGAAACAAGGGTGCAACCGGTGACAAAAACGGTATCCGAAGCTTTGAAACAGGAACCGGCTGTTTCCGCAGCAACAACCTGAGCGCACTGTGGGCCATAAGCTATCTCCTGTTGGGAAAAAACCTTGGATCTGAAGAGATCCGGCTCCAGTTCTGAAACATAGGTGTTTCCAGCAATTTGAGCCACATTGCGTACCATTCCGCCAAACCCTACGATAGTAACTGTTTCTCCCGCGATAACCTGTTGACTGGCATGCTTTTCTGCCCCGGCCGATATATTATATCCTAAACTGGATAGATATTTTTCATTTAAAAACGGGCGGGAAAGTGCATTTAAAAGTGCCACCAATAAAGAACGCAACACCAGGGTGGAATTGCTCTCAGGCGGCATTTCCGCTGTTTTTTCCTCCAGTCTGCGGGCTACATCCAGCCCTTGCCGGCCTGGTTTATCTGCTAGAAAACCTTCAATCACCCTATCGTTAAACTGTCCCCCGGATCTGATGTTCATGGCGATACCCATCGCCCCATTATCCAGCAGCATACCGGAAAAACCAGGGTTTATAACAATCTTCTCCAGTTTGGGTTTGTCTGTTAAGTTTTCCTGCAAATGATCCATAACTTCCGATAAAATCATTTTCTTGCCTCCCCTCTCCAATTAAGAAAACCATTTAAACCGATTCATCAACGGGCGCGCAGAAGGTCACCAATTTATGTCTGTTTCTATCACTGGCTGAATAAAGACAGATATCAATTCCATATGCTTGACTGAGGTTGCTCTCCACAAGGACCTCATTGGGACTGCCAACAACCAAAAACTTCCCTTCATGCATTAAAGCCACCCGATTAGGATAAGTAAAGGCATGATTGGGGTAATGAGTGGTCATAATCACTGAACGCCCTTCCTCAACCAGATCCCTGATCAGCCGCAAGATTATGGTCTGATTTTTAAAATCCAGGTGCGAGGTGGGCTCGTCCAGAAGCAATATGTTGGGTTGTTGGGCCAAGACCCTGGCGATTAAGACCAGTTGCTTTTCTCCGCCGCTTAGCTCTGTGTAACGATGATTTTGCAAATGCAAAATACCCACTCGCTCCATGGCTTCTTCAGCAACAGCCATATCACGGTCTGAGGGGGAAGAGAAGAATTTCAAACTCGGGGCTCTTCCTACTAATACCATTTGCTGAACACTAAAGGGAAAGGCCGTTTCCTGGTCCTGTGGCACATAACCGATGGCTAAAGCGGTCTCTCTTCGGTTCATAAAGGCCAAGTTTTTCCCATTTATGCGCACCTCACCAGCAGAAAGAGCCATCATTCCAGCCAGGCATTTTAACAAGGTAGTTTTACCACACCCGTTTTGCCCCAGGAGGCACAGGAATTGATTATCCTCCAGGACCAGGTCAATATTTTCAAAGACCGGTCTATCTTTGGTGTAGTTGAAAGATCCTGCTCTGATTTCAAGCTTCATGACCAACTGGTTCCTTTCCTGAGCAGGTAAGCAAAAAATGGTGCCCCAATAATTGCCGTTAAGATGCCTATAGAGATTTCAGATGTAGCCAGGCTGCGGGCTAAATCGTCCATGAGCACCAAATAAGTACCCCCCAGCGAGATTGATACCGGTATTAAATCTTTATGGTCGGGACCAACCAGAATCCTTGCTACATGTGGTATCACCAGCCCTACCCAACCAATTACACCACTTACCGCTACGGCAGTGGAGGTGGCCAATGTGCACAGGATGACGAGGATTAAACGAAACAGCTCCGTATTCATACCCAGCGATTTGGCATCCTCTTCTCCCATGGCCAGTACATTCAATCTCCAGCGGACCAGGTAAAGGACAAAGACCGCACTGGCCATAATGGGGACTGCATATTTCAGATCCACTGAAGAAACCTTGGCAAAACTACCCATTAGCCAAAAAACGATAGCAGGCATTTTATCAAGGGGATCAGCCACACTCTTCATTAAAGATACCAGGGCGGAAAAAAATCCGCCCACAATAATTCCGGAAAGGACCAGAGTCAACGTCGAGGTAGTCTTGTAAACGCGACTGACAGAATAAGTCAGGGCTACAGCGATCATTCCGGATGCAAACGCCGCTAATTGCACCACCGAAACGGGAGCTCCCACCAGAAGAGCGGCGGCGGCACCTAAGGACGCACCGTGGGATACACCCAGGATATGATCTGAAACCAGAGGATTTCGAAAAACACCTTGAAAGACGGCTCCGGAAACGGAAAGCGCCATGCCTACCAGGAGAGCCATAATAACTCGCGGTAGTCTGACCTGAAAAATGGCCGTTTCCAGGTTGGGGGAGAATTCTCCCCCGGAGCTAAAAGGCAATTTAGCGATTAACAGGGATATAATAGTAGCCGGATCCGCCTGGAAATTGCCGATAAAAAGAGACCAGATCACCGCCACAAGGGGTATTATAATCAAAACCCATTTGTTTTTGAGCCACATGTTATTACTGGCCCTGGCCTTTACCCTGACCACCGCCGCTGCCGGTGCCCCCCCCGTTACCTTTGCCAGTGCCGCTGCCGCCTGGTGAGCTGGGTGGATTTAAGATATTCTTCACATCATCATCGGTCAATGCAAAGCCGAGGATATCTTTCCAATAATTTTTAATCTCATTTTCAATAGAAATGTCCTTAAACTGATCCGGATAAGCCTTGGTTCCCAGCCAAAGAGGCAGCAGCACCGCAGACTCACAGGAGGGACGATTCCATATGAATCCTCCTACAGGCAGGGTGTAGACCTGGTTATTTTTAACTGCTTTCAATTTTGACCAGGTGGGATCATTTTTTAGATCCTGTGGATTTCCTGTATCAATCACAATCACATCAGGATCCCATTTGAGAAGGTGTTCCAAGGAAATATTGGATAATCCACCCTCTTTACCAGCTACCGCAGTTATCTCCTGGGAGGCATTTAAACAGCCGGCTGCTTCTATTTGATATTGCATATAGGTATCCCCGCCATATGTAGTCAGATGGTCGGCGCCATATCCCAAGTAGACCTTACATTTATCATTTTCGGCAATAGCTGAGGTTTTTTCTTTTAAGATATTAAGGACATTATCCAGGTATTGACCGTATTTTGCAGCCCTTTCTTGAGCGCCGAATACTTCGCCAAACATCTGCACTTCTGCTTTTCGGGTCTTAAAGACATCAGCTGGAGCAGAATTGGTATTTATTCTCACTGTTGGTATTTGGGTAGATTTATCCACCAAATCCATATCGGTCTCAGAGCCTATAGCAAATTGTGGATTACTATTTAAGAGTGCCTCCACGTTTATGTCGGCCGCCTGGGCTCGGGGTGCCGGAATTTCAGCTTGCCGGGGGTAGAACTTTTCAAAGAGCTTATAACGGTATTGACTGGCGGTCATAGCGCAGAGCTTATCCTGTACTCCCAGGATATACATGATCTGAACCTGAGGAGAAGTAAGCACAGCAACCCGCTCAATTTGATCTGCCGGAGGTATGTTAACTGTTTTTCCAGTCATATCTACAAAAGCTCTTGTATTTGTGTTTTGTGGGGAGTCTGGCTTGGTATTGTCGCTTGCACAGCCTGCAATGAGGGTTGAAAGCAATCCAATTATCAATAATACGGCTAAAAATCTGCTGTTTGTTGTTTTTCTCATAATCCCATTCACTCCTTTTTCATAAAAAACTATAAGATTTCCCTTTTTATCAAGGAACATATAAAAATCCAAAAAAAAAGCTAAACATAGATAAGGTTTAGCATGTATCAATAACCATGATATGCCCTCCTTTCCAAATGGGAGGCACGAAGGTTTCCCTTCGTACCCGTTGGCCTGTAGCCATATCGAAACGACTTAGGCATAAGGCTCGGTGAGCTAGTATTAAAATGTAAAGACATACTTTCCTATTATTCGTCAAAAAAGGCCCAAATCCTGCAATTGAACAATGACCGGCGATTTTCTCCCGAGAACACCGGAATCAATAACTACCTGTCTTCCTGCCTGAGTCGTTGGAAAAATATAAAAACCGGTAAGGGGATAATAACCCAACCCAGACTCTTAAACAGACTGTTGCGAGCCCTGGCTATTTGTCTTTCTTTTTCCGCTTCTACCATGGTTTGGTATCTGGCCATCAATTCATCTCCAGTAAGATTTTGGCCGCCAAGGTTAGGTGACTTATCATAGCCGCCATACTGCACGAATTCTGCATAAGTTTGGCCGTATGGAGCAGGGGCTACCAGGTCGGCTGCTGCCATAAAAGCCGACACACTACCGCCGATGATCATCATCAAGGTTGCAAACAATACCACATAAACATAGACCTTTTTAATCATAGCTTCTCCTCCTTCCTGAGGGTCACACTTTGAAACCGCTGCCGATAAAAACACCAGGGCCAGTATGACCACTACAAGTATTGCCAAAATTGAAACCATCATTATCACCTGCCTAATAGAATCCCGTTTTCTAAGTTATTATACCTCTTTGTATTGGTATTGCCCCATATTAATCCTAATAGAGCTAAAGAAGCTCAAGGAAATTTTATCATAGATTTTAAAGGCAAGCTGCTTAAGTGATGCATTAGGCCCAAACTTCCGAACGAACTTGCAGATACCATGGAACTAATAGATTACCTACGGTGTAGGAAAATCAGCAGACAATAAGTATATAATGATACTACAGGCGGCGAGTTAATTGCATATGCTATTGTAAGGTGCCGGTTTCCATATTCTCCTCTGACAGGCGAATACAGCGGTTCATCCGCCAGCCATCCTGCTCTTTGATTGGGACTGTGCCCGGCGCTGCCCGCAATCAACAGCGTTCACAGTATTGAAGTAAAAGGCCTCTGTTCAAGGGAGCGCTTCAGCAGAGAGAGTAGATCAAGCCGCTCCCTTGAAAACAGCAATCAGGTGAAAGGCGGGATATTGATGAAACTATGCACCCTGTCAACCGGAGACGCGGTTTACCGTTATTATAAAACCATTGTCATGGTGTTTGAAAAACCGCGCAAAGTATTGAGCACTTCGCTTTTAAACGGGGGTTATCATGAGGACCTCAGCGCGGTTTTTAATCATAATGCGGATGACAACGGGGCGATGTGCTGTATTTCTGATTATATAGGCTATATGCAAGGTATAGCGCGCGAGGCCGGGCTTGATCCCGCTGCGGTTTCCGGTATGGGTACGGCTGCTTCAATGGATAATGCGGCTATTCACAGCGAATCCTATCAGAACTTGACCGTCACCGCCATAGCCACCGGCGGGGTGGAGGTGAATGGAGGCCGGGTAGGTGATCCGGCGGAGTATTTTCAACCGGAAGACAAGGATGTGTTGTGCAAACCCGGCACCATCAATATCATGCTGGTGATCGACGCCGATTTGCCGCCGGGGATACTGGCCAGGGCACTGGTTACCTGCACTGAAGCCAAAACTGCGGCCTTGCAGGAACTTATGGCCGGCAGCAACTACTCCAACGGGCTGGCCACCGGCTCGGGCACCGACCAGACCATTGTTATTGCCAATCCAGCCTCGCCCTTGTATCTGCTCAGCGCCGGCAAGCATTCCAAGCTGGGCGAGCTTATCGGTGCAGCCGTAAAAAAAGCGGTAAAAGAAGCCCTGCTGCGTCAGACGGGCTTGTCACCCGCTATGCAGCACAGCGCCCTGCGGCGCATGAAGCGCTTCGGCGCCACCGAAGAAGCGCTGTGGCAGCACTATGTATCCTACTATGCCGCCTACTGTGGAGGTATTATTAAACCGGATTTTATGGATGCTTTATACCGGACCGAAACCGATGCTTTACTGGTCGCTTATACTTCCTTGTATGTGCATTTGCTGGATCAATTGATATGGGAGTTATTGTCTCCGGAAGAAGTCGTGGAAGCGGGCAATGCCTTGCTGGCCCTGGCGGCGGGCAGGTTCGGCATGGACCCCATCATGATTGCCGGGGCCGGACTTGAGGATGCGGTCGAAGCCTGGATCACACTGCTGATTCATATCCTGATGGAGGAGTTGTCCGGAAAACCCGGGCCGGCGGATGCGGCTAACTAAATAGTAAAAGGCCGAACCGGTGAAGGAAGGAAGCAATTCCTTTGAAACATAACAGAAAAACTTTAGTGCCTGGCACCAAAGTTATTAAAATTTTACTAATCTTACCTGGTATGTTAATCTAACTATAACTATCTTAATGGCTGATAGCGGGCACAGAAGTTGGCTTTTAGGCGATCGTTACTCCCCGTCGGGGGGGGTAGAAACACTAATAAGGAGGGGTCTAGTAATGAGTAATGGAACTATTGCAGCAGGCACCAAAATTCCTTGCAGGGTTAGCCGGACACTTGATGTGGGAGACTTTTCTATGTTACACCAACTGACCTGGTTCAATATGGCGGTGCACAGCAATTCGGAGTATGCCAAGGGAACCTGGTTTAAGGAACGTTCGCTGGCTGCTCCGGTCATATTTGTGGTGGCGGATGGTCTGGTTCATAACGCCGACACAGTGGCCGAGCTGTTGGAAAATGCCGGCTATGAAATCTATGCCTATGTCGGCATAGACAATGTGAAGATCACCACGCCGGTTCTGTTCGGCGATACACTGCGCGCCGATGCGGAGGTGGTTGATTTTCGTCCGACCAAGAATCCCAATATGAACCTGCTCATCTACAGAAATAGGACTTATAATCAGCGCGATCAGCAGGTAATTGAATATACCACAACTATGATGGCCAAGAAAAAGGAATAAATATTCTGGTTTTAATCAGCTTACATAGGACAAAGCAATAGTTATCTTAAAACCTATGTCATTTCTCGATTTGGGAACGGAGGTCGCAGGCAGACTTCATCGCAACATGGTTGCATGAGTCTGTATGCGGCCATTTTTATTGGGAATAAGGCCTGGATTTGGTCTGATGCATCCTTGTCCAGCTAACCCCCATCAGCTACTCGATAAAAGACCCGCAAGGGTCTTTTTTGGGGGGCAGGATTCCGTTCTGTAAAAGCCTGGGGGCGGAAGACGGGCTAATGGAATAAAATCAGGGCATTATTCAAATATTAACCTATACTGATCACCCATTATTTGGTCACCGGTTGCATCGCTGCCTTGTGCAACGCCCAGGCAAAAGCGCGACGATCGCATCTTTGGGGCTCGGTATAAACCGGAGGGGTGCAGTTAGTCAATATTGCCTGGGCGTGTTGTGAAAACAAATAACATTGAGATGAAGGAATAAAAATGTTTAGAATTTTTAATAAGCAAAAATTATCTCAATTCAACACATCATTGGAACAAAATATCAAAATGCTAAAAGAGATATTCAGCAATGACAATACCATTATTTATAGAAGATTTGAAAATCAGAAGAACAAGACCATAAGATGCTGCATTATCTTTGCCGATGGCATGGTGAACAATGAAATAATCAATGAGAATATCATTCAACCAATAGTTGGCAACACCTTGTTAAATTATGAAAAAGGCATGATTGACAGTTTGCAATATGGGGTAATTATATCCAATGATGTCGAGAAAACCTCAGATGTCTACCTAGCAATTGAAGCAATTCTTGGTGGAGATACGGTACTTTTCATTGAAGGCGCATCAGAAGTATTGGTAATAGGCACCAAGGGATGGCAAGTCAGATCTATTACCGAACCCGAAAATGAAAAGGTTTTAAGAGGACCAAGAGAGGGATTTACAGAGTCTTTGATAGTCAACCTGGCGCTGATCAGAAGAAAGCTACAAACCCCGGAGTTAAAATTTATTTTTAGAACCCTGGGTGTTAGATCAAATACCAGGGCCTGTGTTTGTTATATTGAAGGGATAGCAAACGGGAAAATCTTACAGGAATTAAATAAAAGGCTGGACAATGTCCAAATTGATGGAATTTTAGATACGGGTTATTTGGAAGAATTGCTATCAGATGCACCGCTTTCAATGTTTAAAACATTGGGTAGCACAGAAAGACCGGACGTCGTTGCGGGCAAGCTGTTGGAAGGAAAAATTGCTCTGGTTGTGGATGGTACGCCATTCGTTTTAACAGTACCATATTTATTTATAGAACATTTTCAATCCAATGAAGATTACTATATAAGCTATTATTCGGCATCAATAAGCCGGGTGCTTAGAGGTTGTAGTTTTCTGTTCTCCATAAGTATTCCTGCTGTTTATGTAGCTTTAGTAACCTTTCACAAGGAGATGATCCCGACACCATTGTTAATGAGTGTAGCTGCTGCAAGGCAGGGGATGCCTTTCCCAACAGTTATTGAAGCAATTGGTATGTTAATAGTTTTTGAAATCCTGAGGGAAGCTGGAGCCCGTATGCCCACTTTCATAGGTCAGGCTTTGAGTATTGTTGGGGCTATAGTTATCGGTCAAGCAGCCGTTGATGCCAGACTGGTAAGTTCGCCTATGATTATTGTTATTGCCTTTTCGGGCATAACCGGACTGGTTATAAACAAGATGAAAGGGGCAGTCTTTATACTCAGGTTAGTTTTTATACTTTTGGCCTCTGTTTTTGGATTATATGGTTATGTATTCGGTGTAACAGGGTGGTTAATTCACCTGTTTCAACTCCGTTCCTTTGGAATACCTTATATGTATAATTTGACCTCATTTGATCCTGAGGATTTAAAGGACACGGTCATAAGAGCGCCATGGTGGTATATGAAATACCGACCTAAATTGATTGCTACTAAAAATATGGTGAGATTGTCATCTGGAAGCAGACCAAAATGAGTAAAACTGGCAGATTGCTGAGTCTAATTATTACTATTGTGTTTGCCTCTATCATTAAGCGGGTGTTGGAATTATGTGGAGACAGATCGGCTTTACATGGTGGCAGGCTTTGCGATAGATAAGGGCACCGATGGCAAATATTATATGACTGCTGAGATCGTAGATATTGAAATAGGTGCCAGGACGTCAAAATTTATGTCAAGAATATTATCCGCCGAGGGAGATACTCTGTTTGATGCAGTAAGGAATATAATAAATATTTCCGGAAAGAAATTATATTGGAGCCATGCCAAGGTAGCAATTGTAAGCCAGGATATAGCCAGGGAAGGAATCATTCAGATTCTTGATTTGATTGCTCGGGACCCGGAATTAAGGATGGAGCTCAGGGTTCTCGTTTCAAAAGAGCCGACAGCAAACGAATTATTTTCTATCGGTAGTGCAACAAAAATACAGGGTTTTGAAATGGATTCTATGTTGAAGTCCCAAAATAGTTTATCCAAAGCCCCTGATATTAAGGCCTACCAGTTTATCAACTCAATGTCTACTGATAAATATTCTGAAGTTCTTCCTGCTATTGGCTTTGTTGACAATGATGGGGAAAAGATCCTGGCCCTATTAGGGTCAGCAATATTTAAAAAAGGCAAATTGGTTGGATTTCTTGATGAAGAGGAAACAAAATATGTGCTTTTCATAAGAAATCAGATAAAAGGAGGTATCCTTCCCGAAATAGAAAATGGAGAGATTTCACGTTATAGTATATCGCTAGAAATATTTAATAATAAGACAAAAATGGTACCTATGTACTCCAATGATGAGATTTGTATTGATATGGATATAAAAACCACAGTTGCTGTTGGTGAACATGGATATACAGCAAGCTACCTTAACCCCGAAAGCAGAGGAATACTAAGAACAGAAGCTGAGAAATCTTTGCAAAAAAATATCCAAAATGTGATTGCTAAGGTCCAGGACCAATATAGTGCTGATATTTTTGGGTGCATATTCCGGTGCGGCGGAGCCGCAGTTCCGGGGAGTGGTGAGCCACCCTTCCGGAACTACAGAGCCACCATTCCGGTTTAAAAGCCATTAATCTTGTTTGGTTCCCTTGATACCGTACAATTGACGCATCGAATCATCGTCATCCGGATCGGAATGGATCTCAATGATGTATGAATCATGAACAATACGGTCCAGAATCGCATCGGCAATTGTCTCTTCACCGATCTTGGAATGCCAGCCTGCTGGCGAAAACTGTGAACAAAAGATGGTAGAGCCTTTATGATGCCGGGCATGGATGATCTCAAGAACATCTCTTGCTTCGTTCTCTTTGAGAGATACCAGCATCCATTCATCCAGGATAAGAAGATTGAACTTTCGGTACTGATTCATCAATTTCTTGTAGCTGCCTTCGTTTCTGGCGATGTCCAGTTCAATCAAAAGGTCCGGTAACCGGATATATTTCACCGTATAGAAGTTCTGACAGGCTGCGATTCCAAAAGCACAAGCCATGTAGGATTTACCTGATCCGGCAGCGCCCATGATTATGATGTTATGCTTCTTCTCAATGTAAGTGCAGTCTGCAAGGCGTAAGATCTGGGTTTGATCCAGTTTTCTGGACGGACGGTAATTAATATCCGCGATGCAGGCATGGGTCTGGTCGAATCCGGCACTTTTAATCAGTTTCTTTAAACGATTGTTCTTGCGGCTGCTCCATTCAGCATCTACCAGCAGACCCATCCGCTCCTCAAAGGCAAGGCTATGGAGCGAGGAATCCATCATTTGTTTGCTGAAGGCTTCTGCCATAGCAGTAAGGCGCATGTCACGCATTTTGTTAATCGTCGGTTCATTCTTCATGTTTGCCAAACCTCCCATAGTAGTCTGCCCCACGGGTAAACCCGTATGGAGCGGATGGATGTTCAGCAGGTGAAGATTTTTCTTCTGTCAGCTTGTCCTGACCTGAAGAAAGAATCGCTTTGATACTTTTCAAACTTGGCGACGGAGTATATGATAAAGCCTTTTTGCAGGCAGCCTCCAACCGATCGACCGAGTATTTGTCCGCAAGCTTCAGAAGTCCTAAACAGCTTCGGTAGCTTTGCTGTTCTACCTTACGGGAAACCAAGATGGCTTTAACTACGACAGTTGTATTGGGACCTATGTTTTCTGCCCATTTTATGAAGCGTTCAGCATTCCACTGGATGTATTTCTGGTGTCCTTCCGGCATATGTGCCTCTACGGTGCTGTATTGATCAGGTCTTCCATGCAGTCGCCGATGAGAGGCAATGCGATGGTTGTTGTAGAAAACTTCGATGACGTTTCTGGTTACCCGTACATCAACTTTCCGCTTTATGTACTCATAGGGCACCGAGTAATGCATTTTATCGATCGATATGTGATAATTTAGCTGTACGGTGGCTACTCTCCAGGCAGCCAGCTCGTATGGGGTGGACGGTAATTTGAGCAACAATGGTTTTTCTTCCGCAAGGAAAACGCTTTGCCTACACCCCTCTTTTTTTTGAAAAGGGGTTGTGTTAAGCTCTTCGAGCTTTTCCCATATGTCATGGTTCAGCTCTTCCAAGGTGAAATATTTTTGTTTTCTAAGCGCTGCGATAATCCATGTGGATACTATGCCCACGGTACCTTCCACACTTGCTTTATCCTTAGGTTTTCTTACCCGGGCTGGTACAACCGCAGTTTGGTAATGCTCTGACATTTCATGATAAGTCTTGTTGATGACCGGATCATACCAGGAGGTTTTCTCAACCCCAGTTTTCAAGTTGTCGGGGACCAGCATTCTGGCTGCTCCTCCAAAATATCTGAACATGTTTACATGAGCAGTGATCCAGCTTTCCATATCCTGTGACAGAAAAGCCTCTACGTATGCATATTGGCTGTATGGCAGTACTCCTACAAAGAGACAAGCTCTACAAAGTTCTCCTGAGATACGGTCTGTCAGCACCATGGTTTTACCGGCCCAGTCCACTTCGATTTGTTCTGCTGGTTTTCTGGGGATATGCATGGTGGCTCTGGTTTTCTGTGAATATTGCTGATAGTAATAACAGTACTGTGAGTACATGAGGGGAAGTTCATGGTTGGCTTTACAATCCTCACAATACTCGTTCCACAAAAGCCTTAGACTGACTCCTTTTTTCGCCATCTCCTTATGGATATATTCGTTGTCAGGGAGACGACGGTTCGTAGGTGTGACGGAGTCTGGATAGATTTTGGGTTTGGAAACGCAATTAAAATAGAGATGCCCGACCTGTGGAAAAGTATATATCATGATTGGGATAGTCTGTTTGCCGACCTGAAGGTGAACGTAACTTCAACTATAGATATTAGAAATACGGGACTTATATCAAAACCGATCAAAGTAGGTGAATAGCCCTTATGATTTTAGCTTTCTCATTGCTATGTTTTTATTATATATTCTCTGAACTGATACAAATTTATATGGAAAGGCAATGGAAAACTTTCTATATATATTCGCTAATGCTGCTTACTGCCTGGTGCCTCAACCTGTTGATGGCACTAAATGTAAAAATACCCAGCCCGGCGGTATTTATAAGTAAGATGACCGCCCTCATTATTGGATGATAGGATCAGTCATTTTAGTATGTGAATGCGGAGATTATGTATGAATCAAGAAGTAATATCAAACCGACAGGGGATAAGTATTTTAGTTATTTTTATGGTGGGGAGCACAATCATCTTAAATCCGGGCAAAGAAGCGGGAGTAGATAGCTGGATTGCGATTCTTCTGGCCGTGCTTGTAGCCTTGCCCATGCTGTTGATTCATACCAGGCTTATGCGGATTTTCCCGGGAAAAGATTTATTTGATCTGCAGCAGAAAGCCTTTGGGAAGATAGCCGGAAAAATAACTTCGTTTTTTTTCGTCTGGTTTACATTTCACCTCGGCACCCTGGTCTTAAGAAATTTTTCGGAATTCATTCAACTGGTTTCTTTGCAGGAAACACCTCAGTTTCCTATTTTGATATCAATGGGCTTTTTATGCATATGGGCAGCAAAAAGTGGTATTGAGGCATTGGGACGCTTCGCCATATGTATCATTCCGCTGGTTGTTTGTGCAATTATTGTTGTATTTTTGTTGTCCATACCACAGATGGATTTAAAGAATATAAGACCTGTATTGTATAATGGAATTGGCCCGGTTTTAAATAGTACGGCCTCATTATTCGCCTTTCCCTTTGGCGAATTGGCTCTGTTTACAATGGTTTTTGACTCCTTGAAATCCAAAGACAAAATATTCCAGGCATATATTATTGGCACAATAATGACCGCCTCCATCCTAATATTATCATATGTTAGAAACATCCTCGTAATAGGCGGAGAAAGCTACTCAAGCCATTTCTTTCCTTCCTATTTTTCCATAAGTGTCATAAGCATCGGCGATTTTTTACAGAGGATAGAAGCTGTAGTCGGTGTTATATTCCTATTTGGGGGGTTTATTAAAGCAAGTGTCTGTTTATATATAGCCAGCAAAGGTTGTGCGAAAATATTCAACTTAGGGAATTATAGTGATATAGCTGCCCCAATAGGGCTTTTAATGGTATGTATGGCAGGTTTTATCTATACAAATACCATGGAAATGTTTGAGTGGGCAGCGGAAATCTATAAGTATTATGTAATTCCTTTTTATGTCATTCTTCCATTGATTACGCTAATAGTAATAGAGATTAAAACCAGGGGTAATTCCCCGGTGCCGGAATAGTTGTCAGGAATTGCTCACTAAGATTACGTCCACCTGTTGGCAAACTGAGCACATCGGGATAGCGCAAAGGATTTCTGCCTGTGCACATCCCCTGCACCACGGTATCAAAAGCGCATGCCCTCGTATTAAGCGGATTATATTCATATTACCTCAAGCTGCTGCGGTAGATTTTGCCCTATTTATTTATAAGTATCAGTCCAATGATACATAAGGTTGCCCCCAATACCTTGTTGATCCCAAAGCCTTCTTTATAAAACAGAATCCCTATGGGAATAAGCATCAGGGCCAGAGCTATATTGGCCACCAAAGATCCTACACTTATTTTCCAGCCTGCCCGGTAGGCCATTAAATATCCGAATTCGAGGCCCACAATCGAAATGCCCAGGGCGATACTGGTCCAATTCAAGTCTTTAAATGACTGCAGAAGATTTTTATCGGTTTTGTTAAGTAGAAATATCATAATGGTCAAAAAAGCCGCAGTTAAATAGGTAATAAACAATGCCGAAAAAGGGTCGGCTTTACCTGGAGTTGATTTTTGACATATATTGTATAAGATATTTGATGCTACTATAAGCACAATTGAAAACACATACATAAACATAATTCTTTACCCCATTCAATGCATCTGTAATAATGATCCCTTATATAAATGCCCTTGCTGTTCGGGGACTGCGCAACAATAACTCTCGCGCAAGACTAATCGGAAAGGTCAAATCTATTCAGAAATACCTCCAAACGGTCCAGCGCTTCCTTAATATTGCTCAGGGAATTGGCATAGGAAAAGCGGATATAGCCTTCACAATTGGCGCCAAAGTCAATGCCGGGTGTGACTGCTACTTTGGCCTTCTCCAAAATATCAAAAGCGAATCGGTAGGAGTCAAGGGTATATTTCTTAACGTTAGCCAGGGCATAGAAGGCTCCCAGGGGATCATGGCGGGTCGCAATACCCATTGCTTTGAGACGCTGCAGTAAATACAAGCGCCGTTCATTGTATATGTCGAGCATCTGCTTGACTTCCTGGTCACATTCGGTCAGAGCCGCTATTCCTCCCTCTTGGGCAAAGGAAGAAGCGCAAATAAAAAAGTTTTGCTGCATTATCTGCATAGCCCGGACGTATTCACGGGGAGCGATAACATATCCCAGACGCCAGCCCGTCATGGCATAGAGCTTGGAGAAACCATTCACCACAAAAGCACGGTCGGTAAACTCCAGAATGCTGTGTTCTTCGCCTTCGTATATCAAACCATTGTAGATTTCATCAGCTATGATAATTTGGTCCAGATCAGCCAGGGACTTTAGATCGGAAGCAGTAAACACCCCTCCGGTGGGATTACCTGGGGAGTTGAGCACAATGGCCCTGGTCAGTGGACTTAAGCGTTTCTTTATTTCCTCGGGGCGGTAGGTAAAGCCATCTTCCTCATGCACCGGCACCAACACCGCCTGTCCATCCACGTAACGGATAAAATTCGGATAACAGGCATAATAAGGGTCAGGCAGTATTACTTCTTCACCCTTTTCCAGCAAGGCTGAAAACAGCAGCAGCATCCCCGGCGATGTGCCGGAGGTCACAATAACCTGCTCCGGGGAGATTTCGACTCCATATTTATTCCAGTAATGACGGGCTATTTCTTCCCGCAAAGTAATCTTTCCCAGGCTGTGGGTATAATGGGTGTCGTTCTGGGCAATAGCGCGCAGCAAGGCTTCTTTTATTGGCTCCGGGGTAGGGAAATCAGGTTCTCCAACCTCCAAATGGATGATGTCTTCACCTTGAGCCATCATGGCCTGAGCTTTTTCCAGTACCTCCATAACAATAAAGGGCGATAATGGTTCGGTTCGCGAAGATGGCAATAATTTGTTCATATATTATTTAGCTCCTTGATAAACTCATTTATCTAATTCTATATAAGGGGGGGTAAACAGTCCACTATTCATTCTTCGGAATGGGGCAATGCAGAAGCCGTACGGTTTATGGAAATTGAAAAAAGACCCCGAAGGGTCCTTTTTCACAACGATTCAACAGCAATACGCCAGGAAATTCAGCATTACTCAACCTGGCCGCATACCTTTCCGGGCCAAGACAAGCTTGACATAATGAACATTCCAGCATTCGGGCGGTGATTTCTTTTTTGAGCCCCATTTTTCATAGTTATAGGGCTTTATTCAGGGCTGCTACGTACTTATTAAACAAGGTGCTGTTGTTGGCTAATTTGGTTCTCATAGGTCCGCTGAGTTCCAACTGCACTCCTTTATGTATACTATTGCTATTGCATATATTTGCCCGCGCTGTTCCGGCTAAACGGGTTGGGGCAGACGCTACTTTGAATCCGGCTGCCCGAAGGGATGATTTAACCTTACTGCCCAGGGTTTTGTCCAGGCCCCCGACATAGGTTATGGCCTGGCTTGTCCCGCCGCAGCCGTGGATGGCCAGGGTTCTGGTGGATTTGGCTACCAGTCTGCGGGCTGTCGGTTCATCGAATTTAGTTGAAGTAATATGTAGCGAAGAGCCGTTTTTCAGACCTATAAAGCCGTAGTAATCATACCCGCCGCGAGATGCCACCGCTGAGGCTATTTCATCGGTTTCGCGCTCGATGGTCCCGCCGTGAATGGCGATGACTGCCGTGGATGAAGAAGTGTCCCGGGAGACGATCCTATAATCGACATTAATGGTTTTATGAGCTTTTAAAGAATTGTAACTGGAATAGGTATCTGCCATTGCTGGGACGGCCAGCGAGGCCATCATAAGAAATGTAAGTAAAACTATCAAAATCCTTTTCTTCAAAATAAAATTCTCCTTTCCAACTTTTAATCTGATTGCAACATTAAGACTAACTCAGGCTAAAAGGCTATATTCCAGGAATACTTGCCATTCTTGAGCATTTTAATTTTTATCCCCAAGAAATACTTAACCACCCGCTTTTTACATAATTCGCCTTATTACGCACCCTACCTTTTGGTAAATATGGGCATTAACATCATGACTGGATTTTAAAAGGGGATAATGGGCGGAGTATCCTGTGTTTGCAGCCATAGGTAAGTGGGGCCTGGTATATGATGGCAGATGATAGCAGGTTCCATTTAATCTAACGAAATAGTGGCGGTTCTTCTCAAAATTAAAGGCATATCTGGAATTAACTCAAAACTATTTATTACTTGCTTATCTTATAAAAAGCCAAAATTGCTGCCTCACCTGCAGCTCCTCTTTATGACTTACGGACCAGGCATAGGGATATGGGAAGATTCCCCGGTATGCCTATCTATTGTTACAAAGGGAGATTACTTTTCTGGGCTAAGAAAAATATGGGGTAAGAAAAACAGAATCTAGCGGTGGGTGATTAAGTTCTGATCCCCACCTTATATCAGCTTCTGTTTCTCCCGCCCCAAATTAAATATCTCGCGAAAATCAAGCCAGCATTGGAAATTGATGCTGCCTCAAGCTTCAACCTGCGCTCCATCGCTTGTAACTTCCCGGGTTTCTCTGGTGTTCTTTGAAATTAAAGAAGAGCTAGTCCATAAGCTGGCGAAATAGCCTGATAATTAATTCCAACTCCATTGCCGCGTCGGTTTACTAAAAGAACGATTGATAGCGGAGGGATCATACTTTGTCCGGTAAAAACTGCGGTAAAAGTGCTGGCTTTCCTTCTGCACATCAAAATTATAGATCTCCGGGTGCAGGATGTTAGCCATATTCATAAGACCTAATATCCAACGGGGATTGCCAAAATCCCACCCGGGAGAAGGATGGAGATAAACCCGTTTATCACGAACCGCAGGTATATCGATGGCGTTTTCAGCACAGGACTGGTAAAAGTCTTCCGTGGAGGTAGATATAAAGGCGGAAATAAATACTATCTCCGGGTTAATCACCATAAGCGCATGGGGAGAAAGGGTTGCCCCGGGGCGTCCATCGGCTTCTATTTCCTTATTGACACTGTACCCTCCAGCCAATTCCACCAACTGGTTTTCAAGACGTTCTCCTTTAATGCAGAATAATGGCTTACCCATGCAATAATAAACGCGCGACCGCCGCTTTATACGGGCATATCCCGCTTTGATTAAAGCCATCTTTTCTTCCATATAACCAGCCAGAGCCTCTGCCGCGGAAATACGTCCGGTCAGTCGCCCGTATTGTCGTATTAACAACAGATAGGACTCTGGATTTTGCATCTGGTGATGCAGATCCTGCAGGTGTTTTTCCAAAAGAACCTCCTCCCAGACCTTTACCACCTCTTGTTTATCCTTAACCCCCAGGGCAATGAGAATAGCCTGAATCATCTCCAGGGCGCGGGTGAAAGGGTAGCCTCCTTGAAAACCTCCTTCTTGATAGGGGTCGGCAGGTACACTGTTTCCCAAGGGCGAAGCCTGTCCACAATAAGGACAGCTTCCCCCGGCCTCATGAATTTCACGCAGGTTTTTCAGTTTCGCACCCATAGGCCCATAGAAGTCACGGCGATAAAGGGTTGAAGCACATTGTGGGCAGGAAGTGTCCAGGTAACGGGTGCCGGGCGAGTTAAAAAGGTAAACGTAGGGCAAATGCTCCTGAACTTCCAGCAAGAAGTCTTCTGCTTCCTGAATCGAAATCTCCCGGTTGGGGTCGGCATCCTCGAAGGGAATAAATCGCATCAACTGCAGGGGAATATCGGGCGCAATGCCAGCGATTATTTGGGCTAACTGCTGTACCTCGTCCTTATTATCACGCTCCAGGATACAGGATACTTCAACGTGCACGCCGCTGTCATTAAGGGTTTTAAGGTTGCGTAAAACCGGTGCGGCACTGCTTCCCCCACAACGGCGGTAACTCTCATCGCTAAGACCTTTGAAGCCAATATTGATAAAATCCAGAAAAGGAATAATAGCAGCCAAGGACTGTTCACTAAAATAAGTATTGGAGGAGCACCCGACCAGCAACCCGACCTTTTTTGCCGCCCTGGCCAACCGATTGAAGGTGAAAAAGGAAGCCAGGGGATCATTAATCAGAAAGGCAATCCCCAGGCATCCCTGTTTACGGGCCATAGCAATCACCTCATTGGGTTCCAGATGACGCAGTGCCTGGCTGTCTGCTCCCATTTCTTTTACTATCACCGTGGATATACAACCGGAACAGCCGAAATTACAGCCAGCGGTACTTACCTGCAAAAACTTGCTTCCTGGATAATAATGCAGCATGGGCATAGTCTCAATAGAAATGGGGGTAGTGATCAGATAGCGGTCAGGGCAGCGCTCCCTGATTTTGCCATCCTGATTGAGGTAAATACCACAGGCACCACTTTTGCCCTCGGGAATCATACAAAAACGCTCGCAAACCGTACACTTCACCTAAGCAGTCCTCCTCATCACAATCCACAGGCCGACCTCGTCCTGAATGATTTCAGGTGAAGGAATATCTGCCCGATTCAGTTCCTCCCGGTAGTCCTGTACCTTTGCTTTACCGATCCGCTGCTGCCTCTTTGTCTTCCATTCCGGGTCCCTCTCCAGCATTTTTGCTTCTATTTCTCGTAATAAATCCGCGCTGCCGAAGCCGCCGCCGATCATTGCTGCTCCACCCGGGGCCAGTATCCGATAGATTTCCCGAAAAGCCCGTCCCCGATCATTCCAAAAGAACATTGAACCCCGGCTCACAACCAGGTTGATGCTTTCGTCCTTCAGGGAGATGTCATGCACATCCCCCAGCATGGTCGTCACCCTGGACTCGAGGCCGCTGTGGCGAATGTATTCCTGGGCCAGGTTCAGCATATCCTGCGATTCATCAAACAGTATCGTTTCTAATCCAGAAATCCGTGCCAAAGCCAGTCCCAAGTATCCTCCCCCGCAGCCTACATCAAGGCAAGAACCGTTGCTTATTCCGGTACGGTCTATAATCTGACGAGCCAGCACGGGATATACCGGGGCAAAAACCTCCCTGGCCACCCGGTCAAACTCGACTGCGTTAATTTCCACGTTTTGTCTCTCCTTCTTGTTATACTATTATGAACCCCGTGCCCGAGGGTTTCCGTAGTATTACTTGCCTCCCGAATCCTTCAACAGATTAGTCAACTCTTCATCCGAGAGATCGTAATGGTAGAAATTTTTATAAAATTCCCGGGTTTCTTCAGCCATGTCATAATCATATACTTCGGGGTAAAGCAAATGACCCAGCCATTGCAGGCCCAGTATGCGATTTACCGAAGGGGGACGGTCAAACCAGTTAAAGGGACCAGTGGGTACAGCATACACCTTTTTGTTCTGCACCGCGGAAATGCTCGACCATTTTGCATCGGTAAGCATTTGCTCATAATAACCCCCCTGGGTTTTACCCCAGCTGAGTATGACCTGGGGATTCCAGGCAAGAACCTGTTCCAGTGAAACCGGGGTCATGCCCATGCCGCCTTTCATGGCTACTTCAGCAACGTTTATTCCCCCCACCATATCCAGAACCTCAGTATGGCGAGATCCTCTGGGATCAGTCTCCAGACCGGCGGCCCCTTCAGCGTAGTATACTCTGGCCCGTTTATCCGGGGTTATTGTTTTTGCTTTGTCTTGAGCATCAGTAATTACTTTTTTACAGTAGGCAGCCAGCTCTTGCGCCTTTTGTTCCTTATTTAGCAGCTTCCCGGCAAATTCATAGGTTTTATCCCACTTGGCCAGTTCGCCATTGATAAGGATAACGGGTATGCCCATCTGTTCCTGTATCTGATTGGCCTGGGCAATCGCCATCTCGTCTATTACCCCCACGGATATGATTATATCGGGATTGATTTTTAATATTTCTTCGGTGTTGCAGGTAGCCTTGGCATACCAACCCCCTAAATTGGGCAGGCCATGATATTTGGGCAATATGAATTCTTTTTCACCTGCTTTTAGTTCATAGTTCCAGCCAATCAATAATTCCGGATCCAGGGTATACAATAAAATGGTGCCTACCGGGCTGGTAGAGAACACTTTCTTTATCTCAGTCGGTATGCTATGCTCCCGTTGTGCATCATCAACGATGGTGCGTACAGAAGTTTTTGCTGTTTCGGGCGCCTTCTCTTTACTGCAGCCGGCCAGACAGCAGGTCAGCACTAGCGCCAATACGGTCAGTAAAATTATAAAAGTTCTGGTTTTTTTCAACTCTATTCCTCCTCTTTATTAATCCGTTTTTGAGAATTGTCTGACTTCTTCTAAACGACTACTTCCACATACTTCACCGGGAGGTGTCTTAACTTATTCCAGAGGAGATCCCGGGCTGCTTCAAGCGAGAGCATATTCGGTTTTCCGCTCTATTGAATGTAAAGGTTTATCCTGTAGAGCCATGTTCCTGGAAGGTATACAAACCCGTAGTTCCTGGTTCGCACGATTATTAACGGTTACGATATCTACCTCAACTCCATATAACGTTTTTAATCTTTCCGCAGTTATACTTTCACCAGGGGCTCCACTGTGTAGAATTCTTCCCCCATGTAAAAGCACAGCCCGGTTGGAATAAAGAAAGGCGTGTTCGGGAAAGTGACAGGACATTAAAACCGCTATATTCATTCTCGCCAGCTGCCTGACATGGCTTAAGACCTTGATTTGATTACCAAAATCCAGGCTGGCAGTGGGTTCGTCCATAATGAGTATCCTGGGCTCCTGGGCCAGGGCCCGGGCAATCAGGACCAACTGCCTTTCTCCGCCGCTTATCTCCGTATAGATGCGGTCTTTCAGGCAGGAAATACTCAGCATCTCCAAGGCCCGTTCGGCGATTTTAACATCTTTCCGGGTTGGAGAAGCAAAGGGCTTAATATGAGCTGTCCGTCCCATCAGAACGACATCCAGCACCTCAAAGGGAAAGGGGGGGGTATGCATCTGCGGGATATAGCCAATTACCCTGGCAATCTGAGCCGAAGTCCAGTTCTTAATATTGCTGCCCTCCAATAGCACCTCCCCTCCATGAACTGGCAACAAGCCCAGTATGGTTTTTATCAGGGTGGTTTTGCCGCAGCCGTTGGCCCCTAAAAGACCAATTACTTCACCGGCATTGACGCATAGAGAAATGCCCTCAACCACTCTTCTTTGCCCGTATCCACAGCTCAGGTTTCTCATTTCCAATTCCATTTCAGTACCCCCAAAGATTATTTCCAGCCCCATTTACTGTTTAACAACAGATATAAAAAGAAAGGCACCCCAATAAGTGCCGTCAAAATTCCCAGCGGGATCTCCATGCTAGCCAGAAGGCGCGCCAGGTCGTCAACCAGCAGCAAGTAGGCACCACCCAGTAGAATGGATGCAGGCAGCAATACCCGGTAATTGGGACCGACAATCATGCGCGCCAAATGTGGTATTACCAGGCCTACCCAGCCAATCATACCGCTGATGGATACTGACGCCGCCGTCATCAGGGTACAGCAGAGAATAACTATAGTTTTCATTAAACTGGTATTAATGCCCAGTACTCGTGCTTCTTCCTCGCCCATAGCTAAAACATTTAGGCGCCAGCGCAAAAGGTAAAGCAGAATTCCTCCGAATGTTATTGGGATTAATACCATATATACATCACGCGGGGTAATCGAGGCCAAACTTCCCATGAGCCAGAAGGTAATAGCGGGTAGTTTATCGTAGGGATCAGCTATATATTTAATGCATGAAATGGCGGCAGAAAACAGCGAGCCAATCATAATACCGGACAGTACCAGGGCTAGCATAGGGTCATGCCTGATGCGCAGGCTGATCCCATAGGTTAAGGCAACTGCCAGCAATCCACCTAAAAATGCCATTACCTGTATTCCTACCATGCTAAAGGAAAAAAATATTCCCAGGGATGCTCCAAAGCCGGCACCGGCAGACGCCCCCAATATATCTGGAGAAACCAGGGGATTTTTAAACATTCCCTGATAGGCGGCTCCAGCAGTTGATAAGGCTGCCCCCACCAACATGGCTGCCAAAATGCGAGGCAGGCGCACTTGAAATATTACTGTCTCAACGGTGGCGCTCCAGTTGGGTTCCACAGGAAATACCCGGGCGACCAGGACAGCAAGCAACTGTCCTGGAGCTACCGGATATCGCCCCAGGATGAAGGAAAGAAAAAATATCAATATTAGTGAAACAAACAGAATCATAATCCCCCAGCCGGTATTCCAGGGTTTTTCTATATCTGTGATCGTATGCCGTATAGATTTCTGCACCCGTGGTCTCCTTTCGCGACCCCCTCCACAACAAGCGCCGCTGCCAATATCAATCTTTAATTATGATAGGCGTAAAAATTGGCGCTCAACTCCTCGATGCTAAATCTCCATTACATTCCAATAAATGAATAGAGCCAGCATCGGAAAGTTGATGCTGGCTTTTACACTCTGTACATGCAAACAGAAAGATACCCTGCTGCATTAATCCTCGGGTATAAAACCATAGTTATCCCCCAAAAAAGGGATATAGCATATCTTCTTTCCAAACACGGGAGGCATAGTCGTTTCCAGCTATACCCTGGAGAGCGCCTGGACGCCCCGTCGTCCTATTATCCATGGCTGGCGCGGTAGGCTAACAGGATCGAAGACGTTATACCGATTAGAGCACAGTATAGTCATGTTTTATTACAATGACTGCTAACATACGATTAATAATGTTGTGTTGAGTTATGTTGATATATGTTAAGTTCTATAAAAATTAGTGTTTTCCTGCCTAATAATTGAAAATGCCCAACATATTTAACCAACTGCAAAAACATACAATTGGAGCCTGGAGGTCTCACAAATAGATGAAAAAGAGAGCATGGCACGTTTGTCCGGCGGCCTGATTATGAAGAAATGCAAGCAGAGGCCTGCGCTTTTATCGCTTTAGTAATGCTTAATCCCACGCCAGCATTGGTTCTTTAAGTTTGGTGTAAACACCGCGTCTGGCCGCTGGCTTTATTCCGCTGCAGGCTGCTCGAAGTGACTGTGTAATTTAAGTAGGATTCCACTGCGAAAAGTCATAATTCACAGGTTTGAATGCATAAATATCCGCCGCGCGCCTTCTAAGCGCAACGCCACATGTCATTGCTATGAAAACCCTCTTTTTTTGGTCATCCTGAGGGCAACGCCCGAAGGATCTTTCGGGCAGCGAACACAGCTCCGGGGAAAGATCCTTCGCTTCGCTCAGGATGACAATGGTAAACCTGGGCAGCGGGCTACTATCATTCATACAGGCAACCCTATCTGCTTGTACCGCGGCGAAAGGCAGCTTTTGGACATGCAAGTCTATAACTGCTATAATTTATCAATAGATTTACATAATGAGTTGTTAATATTGTGAGAGGGAGTGACTGTATGATAGACGCACAAACACTGGCCTGCAAAAAACGTGAAATAAAATCCCGAGGGTATTTAAGAAAAGCAGCCGGGGAAGGCTGGATTCCCGGGATAGTATATGGTGCCGGAAGGGATAATATGCCCGTATTTGTCGGTAAAAGGCAGTTGAAAACTGTCTTTGGCAAACATGGCTCCAGAGGCTTGTTTTCCCTGGAAATAGAAGGAAACGAAACATTGCTGGCCCTGATCAGAGAGGTGCAAAAAAATCCTTTGAGTGGTGAAGTCATGCATCTGGACTTCATGACCGTCAATTTGACTGAAAAAATCACCAGCACAGTCGGAGTTATCATTATTGGAGAAGAAGAAGTGATGAAGCAACAGGGCATAATTCAATCCGGCATAAAAGAAATTGAGGTAAGCTGCCTGCCACAGGATTTGCCCGGCAGTATAACTTGCAGTGTAGCTGAACTGAGTATTGGGGATAAAATCACCGTTGCTGACTTACAGGTACCCGAAGGGGTGGAGATTATCACCGATGAGAATGATCTGGTGGCCGTAATCCTGGCCCCATCTAAAGCGGTTGAAGAACCTGAAGAGGAAGCGGATGAGGAAGGAGCACAGGAAACCACTCCTGAAGAGGGCGCAGAATAGCAGTAAGCCTCATGACGTCTCGGAGATTTTTGCATCTGGATATAATGCCTGAATAAAATTGCCATTAAGGCAGAACGAGCGATAAAACTGCTGTAAGGATCGAAGAGCTTGATTTGAATATTGGAAAGCGCAGCTAGATGTACTGGTCATATTAATTTGGCAGGGTGATTTACAAGCACAGCAACCTGCACTATAATATGAAAAACATACAAACCCGATGAGCAAGAGAAGTAAGAACGATGCTCTACACTTAAGAGAGCCGCCAGCGGGTGAGAATGCGGCTGTAGAGGCGATTCTGAATGGAATTGCGAGAGGGCGCGGCCCGAAATTTGGAAAGTAGGCGCTGACGGGAACCCTGTCCGTTATCAGTGGGGTGCATATGATAGTATGCAGAATGAGTCGGCGATTTATCGTCAAATTGGATGGCACCGCAGGAGTTGAAGCTTTTGTCCCTATTGTGGGCAAAGGCTTTTTTGTTGGAATCTTTTGCACTGACCTCTCAAGAGCGTATCCGCATGATTGCCTGGGAGGCCATGGGATTTGTTTACTGTGTATCCTCCCTGGGGGTTACCGGGGTGCGCAAGGAGATCAGCAGCAATGTGGATGAAATGGTGAGACTGGTTGAAGAGGTTAAGGATATCCCTTGTGCAATCGGTTTTGGCATTTCCTCGCCTGAACAGGCGGCCAAATTGGTTCAGTTTTCAGACGGCATCATTGTGGGCAGCGCGATTGTAAAAATCGTAGGGGAATATGGCACAGGCTGTGTACCCTATGTAGCCGATTATGTTGAGACCATGAAGCAGGTCTTGTTTGTCTGGATAGGGGGGTGTTTTTATTGATATTATGGAATAAGGCGGCCTTGGCACAGAGGGAAGAACACAATGTTGTAGACCCAAAGGGTTGGACAGCTTTATTAATCATGTATGGTGAGTGGATAAATCTGCCACCAGGTTGTCGGAATTAGCATAGACACGAGGAGCTTTATGGACCGTTCACAACATATGGGTAATAAGAGTATAGGCAGCCTGCTGTGGAATTTTTCTTTGCCGGCTATTGTGGGAATGTCAGTTAATGCGCTTTATAATGTCGTGGACCGCATTTTTGTGGGCCGGGGTATAGGCTCTTTGGCCATTGCCGCCACTACAGTGGCCTTGCCCTTAATGGTTGTTCTAATGGCGGTTTCCATCTTAATTGGGGTTGGGGCGACAGCCTTAATATCGATCCGTCTGGGAGAACAGAAAAAAGCGGAAGCCGAAAAAATAGCCGGAAATGCCATTACCATGTTGATTGTTTTGCCGGCATTTTTTGCTACCCTTTTCTTTATTTTTACAGAACCGATATTGGTTTTCTGTGGGGCCAGCCCGGAGGTTCTTCCCTATGCGCGGGATTTTACCCAGATTATCATGCTGGGTGCGGTTTTTGGTTCTTTCAGTATGGGTGTAAACAACTTCATCCGGGCTGAAGGCAACCCCCGAGTGGCCATGTATACGCAACTGCTGGGGGCAGTGGCCAATGTGGTGCTAAACTATATATTCATTTTCAGGTTTGGATGGGGGATGAAGGGATCAGCTTTTGCCACCATACTGGCCCAAATGATTTCTGCAATTTGGGTATTAGGCTATTTCTTAACTGGAAGAAGCCTGCTTAAGCTGCGCCTTAGCAACCTGCGGCCTGCCTGGACTATTCTCAGTAGTATCATGGCTATAGGTTTCGCTCCTTTTGGCATGCAAATAGCCTCAAGCATCCAACAGGTTATTCTTAATAACACCCTGATGGTACACGGCGGGGATATGGCCTTATCGGCTATTGGCATTGTGATGAGTATTGCCACATTATTGTTCATGCCTGTATTAGGGCTGGCCCAGGGGGCACAGCCTATAATAGGCTTCAATTATGGGGCGAGGCGATATGATCGGGTTAAGGCCACCTGGAAAATGGCGGTTCTGGCAGGCACTGCTATAGCTCTGGCCGGATACCTGGTGTTGCACATATGGCCCGCGCAACTGGTGGGCCTGTTCAGCGATGGTGACACAGCACTGACGACCATGACTATCCATGCTATGTTGATATATATGGCACTTATACCGATTGCAGGTTTTCAGATAGTGAGCTCCACTTATTTCCAGGCGGTGGGAAAGGCCCGCCAGGCAGTTGTGCTCAGCCTGTCGCGGCAGGTCTTGTTCTTCATACCCTTGCTGCTGATTTTACCCCGTTTTTGGGGCGTAGAAGGGGTGTGGAGGGCGGCGCCACTGGCAGATTTCCTGGCAGTGAGCCTGTCTGCTACTTTAATGTATTGGGAAATGCGCAACCTGAGGAAAAACCAGGATGAGCATACGCCCGAAGAGCCAACTGAGGCAGCAGCACCGGGAAATTTATGCGGTTCTGAATGTGAATAAAATCCCATCGCAAGTAGATGTCAGGCGGCGGTAAAACAGCTTTTGTCTCCTCCTGGTCTTTGCCGTTGAGGAAGTTCCATCTACTCAGATGCAACAATATACAGGCTGTTTTTAGGGGTTGATAATTATATATATCCTTGCCGCTGCTACCTGGAACTGCGGACCAGGGATTATGGTGTCTGGGCCTGCTTTTTTACCAATTATAATAGCGGGGAGTGCTTATTATGATCATCACTGTGCTTCTGTTGATGCCTGCGAACCAATACCTGCAGCAGTAAAGCCACCAGCAGTAAGCCTAAACCGATTAAATCGGTGATATGATTGGGATCTATCATTAAAAGTCCCCCAACCAGGAAAAGCAGGCGATCATACCAGCGCCCCGGGGAAATCAAATAGCCTGATACTGCGGCGGCAACACCAATCATTCCGATGGTGGAGGTTAACACAATCATCAATATTTGGGGCAGGGTGGTATTTATCATCAACATGGCCGGGGACAGCACAAAAATATATGGCACTAGAAAGGCTGCAATAGCCAGTTTGGACGCCTGAACCCCTGTTTTTAAGGGGTCGCTTCTGGCTATTCCCGAACCGGCAAAGGCCGCCAAGGCCACCGGAGGGGTTACATCGGCGATAATGCCGAAGTAAAAGGCAAACATATGGGCCGCCAGTATGGGAACCCCCAGTTGGACAATCATGGGAGCAGCGATGGTGGAAGTAATAACATAATTGGCGGTGGTGGGTACGCCCATACCCAGAACGATGGAGGTAATCATGGTAAAGAACAGGGTGGGCAGGAGGTGACCGCCGGCCAAATCAAGGAGAACTGATCCTAGTTTAAGACCCAGTCCGGTTTTGGTTACGACACCGATAATAATTCCCGCGGTCGCACAGGCGATGATCACTCCCAGTGCTGCTCTGGCCCCGTCTTCCAGGCCTTGAATGATATCTCGCAGCGACATGCGGGTGGAAGCACGGATCATTGAGGCCAAAATTGTTAAAAGAATGGCAAAAAGGGCTGCTCGCATCGGGGTAGAACCTGTAACCAGCAGATAAACAATAACAATCAACGGAATGGCCAGATGACCTCTTTCCTTGAGAACCACTCCGACCCTGGGCAATTCCTCCCGGGAGATTCCTTTTAAACCGGATTTTTTAGCCTCCAAATGCACACAGAGCATGACCCCGGTAAAATATAGCAAGGCTGGAATTACAGCGGCTTTGGCCACGCTGATATAAGGAATGCCTACAAATTCAGCCATCAGGAAAGCGGCCGCGCCCATTATCGGGGGCATTAATTGGCCGCCGGTTGATGCAGCAGCCTCAACAGCGCCGGCAAATTCCGGCCGGTACCCTAATTTCTTCATCATGGGGATGGTAAAACTGCCGGTCCCAGCAACGTTGGCAACCGAACTTCCCGAAATGGTACCCATCAGTCCGCTGGAGAGGACGGCTACTTTGGCTGGACCGCCGCTGGCCCAGCCTGCAATGGCATTGGCGATATCAATAAAAAATTTGCCCAGGCCGGATCTCTCCAAATAGGAGCCAAATAGAATGAACAGAAAGATAAAGGTTGAAGAAACCCCCAGTGGGATGCCAAATATGCCTTCTGTGGTGAAATACAGGTGTCCCACCAGGTGTTCCAGGGAGACCCCCCGGTGGGCAAACGAACCTGGGATATTAGGGCCGGCAAAGGCATAGGCCAGGAATGTGGTGGCTACAATTATGATCGGCCAGCCGACCACACGCCGCGCCGCTTCAAGCACCAACAATACGCCGAGCGCCCCTACTATCATATCCATTGCTGAAGGCATGCCGGCGCGCATTACCAATTCTTTATAAAGAATGACCACATAAAGCGGCATGGCTACGGCAATTACCGCCAGAATCGCGTCTATTGTGTGCAGGTGTTCGCGCGACCAGCTCTTGCGGCTGGGGTACAAGAGAAATACCAGGGCCATGGCAAAGGAAAGATGAACGGCCCTTTGAATATGCGCATCAAACACACCAAAAAGGGCGGTATAAATCTGAAAAAGGGAAAAACTGATGGCGATCACTGCCACAACCCATTTCCCTAAACCACTATACCTGCGAAAATCTGACTCGCGGTCATATTTGGCCATGAATTCTTCAACGTCAAGTTCATCTTTAACCGGGTTGTTCTCTGTTGTTGTCACCTTGTTCCTCCCTCTCGCATCAGCCAGATTAAGGCAAATGGGGAATACTTCTGCACCGTAATCTGGAGAAGCGACCCCGGTTCAAAATACTGCTTATACTCATAGCGTTTATCCTGGTACAATAATGACTGCTCCGCTAAAGGCATAAACCCGATATTAATTTCTCTGTAAGAACGGTTAATTCCTGTTAACAGGAACACCCCTTTATCATTTGAAAGGGTGCCTTCTTCTGGCAAGAAAGGAAGGCCTACACCATATGATTGATAGTGGGTTGAGGTGAGGAGCAATTGATTCCCCGGTGCAAGAACGAAATGCTCTTGCACCGGGGTTTTTTGCACGGAATGCAGATAATAAAGCGAAAACGATTTTTGTCCCACCATCGGAATTAGCAGCCGGTTTTCCGAATTCTGCTGTCTAATAACCAGCGTGTCAAGTGGAAAAAACAATCCAGCACCTAGAAATAAAAGTATTATGCAGATTATGGCTGCCTTCCAATAGTTGAACTGTGCTTTCACTATGTATGTTTTTCCTTATTTTTTCTGTTCATCAAAGAACTTTTTCGCTCCGGGATGCATGGGAATGGATACACCGTCAGTGGCGGATTCTATCGTGATTAATTTGCCGACTGAATGGGCTGCAACCAATTTATCCAGATTGGTGTAAATGGCTTTGGTAATCTGGTAGGCGGTTTCTTCATCCATTTTGTCGGTGACAACCAGCATTGCTTTAACCGCTAGAGCCTGAACATCTTCGGTTTGGCCGGCATAGGTGCCAGCGGGAATTTTGACCTTGGTATAGTATGGGTACTGTGCAACCAGTTTGTCGGCTATTTCATCGGAAACAGGAATCATCACAATTTCATGTTGAGCTGCAATGTCTTGAATAGCAGCAGTGGGAAAACCGGCGGTCACAAAGGCAGCGTCAGTGTTGCCGTCTTTGAGGCCATTGGCAGCTTCTGCAAAGGATAAGTATTGAGGTTTAATATCGTCATAGGTAAGACCATTAGCGGCCAGAATCTGACGAGTATTGGCTTCAACCCCACTACCGGCAGCGCCTACCGCGATTCTCTTGCCCTTGAAATCAGCAACGCTTTTGATCCCGGATTTTTTCAAGGTTACAATTTGACAGGTCTCCGGGTAGATAGTTGATATGGCCTTTAATCCTTCGATTTTATTATCTTTAAATAGTTCTGTTCCCGTTACTGCGTAATAAGACACATCGTTTTGCACAAAAGCAATATCGACACTGCCGCCATTGAGCATGTTGATGTTGGCAGCAGACGCTCCTGTGGCTTCTGCGGTGGCATTCACACCAGGAATACTCTGTTTAAGTATTTCTGCCATCGCACCGCCCAGCGGATAGTAGGTTCCAGCAGTACCACCGGTAGCAATGTTGATGAATTTCGTCTGCGCAGGTGCTTTCTCCCCGGTGTCAGTCTTGGAAGCGCATCCTGCCAGGCCTATAGCCAGCAGAGATATTACCAGCAGTAGCACCAGTCCTCGTTTGTGTGTTTTCTTCATTTACAAGCCTCCCAACAAATTTCTTTTAAATAATATTATCATATTATTCGTTTGCCTGCTTGCAGGGAGCGCAATATCTTTTCAGCAGGAAAATAGTCATTGATTCCGAATTAATCACTAATACCTATAATCGGCTCAGGAGGGCTTCATATGTACAAGTACGAATTTGAGATCCTTAATGTCAAACAGTTAAAGGGAAAACGTATTGAAGGCACCCGCGATTATGATCTTAAGGTGAGGGTATCAAAAGCGAATGAGGTAATTTTTGAGGAAACCATCCGGGTGAGAAAAACCAGCAACGGAATTTTCCCTGAGGAAGAGATCATTTCCAAAAAGATTAAATCATCCGCATTGAAAAAGGACATTATTCAGGAAATCAAGGCTTATATCAAAAAACATAAGAAATAGCTGATAACAGGCCAGTTTTGAGCCAACGAATGATTATCTGGGGACATGGTGAGTGAGAATGTGGTCGGCAGCGTAAGATCTGTTTGAGAAAGGGGTTGTCGAAATTGAAAAAGAACTGGCCCAAGATGATTTTGATAGGGATAATGGTACTGTTGGTGCTCAGCCTGGTCGGATGCAATCGTTCGGGGAAAGGCACCGTGGTAAATGATCCCGGGGTCAAGGAGACAACAGCTGTACAGGGCAGTGGGACCGCCAAGCCCAGGACCCTGGCGGAAATACTGGATCAGGGTAAGAAGGCAACCGATATCTATTGCGAGTATGTGATCAGGGCGGATGGAGGCAATATACTGCAGGGCAAGCTTTGGATTGCCGGCGATAATCTGCGCTCAGAATCTGTTGAGGGCAACAACAATGGCACCGCTATCTTTATTCACAATGGCAGCAAGGGTTACAGTTATATGTATACCTCGGGGCAAAAACAGGCCATAAAGGCCACCGACTCCCAGCCCACTGAGGATATCAATCCAGTGCGGAGCCTGTTTGATGTGCAGGAAAACACCCCAACCCTGGGCAAAGAGGTTCGCGACGGGAAGAATTGTGTGGTAGTCCAATATAAACAGGATGAGGTAGAGACCAGGATGTGGCTGTGGGAAGATCAGGGTCTGCCGGTTCGCATCGAGAGCACCTATGATAACAGCACAACGGTGATGGAATACAAAAATTATAAGCTTGAAGCCTTGCCTGCCTCCCTATTTGATTTGCCGCCAGGAATGGAAGTTGTGGAACTTCCCGGTATGGGCGGAGGAATGCCATAAAAAGAAGGATTGGAGTGCCCGAACCCGCTGATAAAACCAATGCCTTAAACATATGCTGGCCCATATAAGCAAATGACAGGATATGGAAATTAGGCCAGGTTGGTGGAAAATAAAAGGGCAGGAGCAGATAATACCATGGAAATCGCTTTATTATTAACCTCAGCCTTTGTGATCGGTTTATCGGGGGCGATAATGCCCGGACCTCTTTTGACAGCGACTATCGCGTCCAGCGCACAACATGGTTTTAAGGCCGGTCCGCTGATGGTTTTGGGACATGGCCTGCTGGAATTACTGTTGATTATTGCGCTTGTCTTCGGACTCAGCCAAATTGTGCAAATAGGCCTGGTCAGTAAAGGTATTGCACTGCTGGGCGGATCAGTTCTGCTTTACCTGGGATATATCATGTGCCGCGATGCCATCAGCGGCAGGGTTTCCTGGGATGGGGTTCATTTATCGGAAGCTGGGCGGGATAAAGGCCTGCACCCCATTGCAGCGGGTATCATTATTAGTCTGGTCAACCCCTTCTGGAGTCTGTGGTGGATGACCATTGGTTTAAGCTATTTAATGATAGCCCTAAAGCATGGTATTGTCGGTTTGACAGCATTTTTCACCGGACACATCGGTGCGGATTTGTTATGGTATTCGGCCATTGCAGCGGTAGTGGCGGGTGGAAAGAGATTTATCAAACCCCGTGTATATCAGGGGGTCATTATCCTGTGCGGTCTTTTTATGCTCCTGTTCGGCAGCTATTTCATAATCCATGGATTGAAAGCCTGAAGAGCTCAGGATTCATCCTGGCAGACCAGTCTGAGTAGTTCTCCTTCCAGGCGCAATAATTCCCGTGAAGAGAATATACGGTTGCGACCCAGATTAACCGGGAAATGTCGTATAATGCGTGCCGGACGGCTGGAAATGAGCAGAATACGGTCTGCCATGTACAAGGCTTCCTTCAGGTCATGGGTAACGGACACCATGGTAAAGCGGCGTTGTTGCCAGAGCTGCATGACATCGTCCATGATGCCCACCTTGACTTTTAAATCCAGGGATGCAAAAGCCTCATCAAGTATGAGTAAATCAGGTGAAACCGCCAGAGCCCGGGCCAGATTGACCCGTTGTTTCATTCCCCCGCTCAACTGGGCCGGATAATAGTCCTCAAACCCCTGCAGTTGCAAGCTGCTCATCAATTCTTGAATATTGGCGTTTTCGTTTACGAAGTGCAGATTTTGGCTTACGGTTCGCCAGGGTATAAGGCGCGCCTCCTGGAAAACGAAACCTATGTTGCGGGTGTTAACCTCGATAATGCCCTGACTGGGAGTTTCCAGTCCGGCCAGCAGTTTCAAAAAGGTGGTTTTGCCTGAACCGGAAACGCCCAGGATCACGATTCTTTCTGCAGGATTAATATTGAGATCCCAATTTTTTAGAACCTGCAGCCCGTTGAACTCCTTGTACACCCCCTGCAGGTTTATGCTGGCCCCCATCGTTTTGGCATCCTCCTCAAAGCGTATTTTACCAGGCGTTCGGTCGCAATACCCAATAAAGCGGCCAAAAGGGTAACCGACCAGGCGCCAGCCGAGTCAACCACCGCCCGGGCATTAAATATCTCCACGCCCAGACCACTGCCCCCGGCCAAATATTCAGATACCAGGACCACCTTCCAGGCTTGCCCGATAGTAACATCGATAACAGCAACTATAAAGGGCAGCAAAGAACCCCAGTAGATGTGGATAAATACCTTGTCAAAGGGCACCCGATACACTCGGGCCATTTCCAATAGATCTTTATCCAGATTATGCATCCCTGAAACGGTAGTCAGTACGGCGGTAGGTAAGAGGGAAACAAAGGTGATAAAAACAGGACCTTTCCAGCCAATCCCCCAGGCGAATATCACCAGGGTCAACCAGGAGACCACCGGGACTGCCTGAATAAACATAATGATAGGGCGAAACATATCATAGCATGCTTCAGAAAGCCCCAGTACAAGCCCGGCAATGATGCCCAGAACGAGCACCATCACCAGGGCTAAGCCTACTTTCCAGGCGGTTTGTACAGCTGCCCCCATTATCCGGGGATCGATAATGTGTTTAGCCAGCAATGCCAGGGTTTCAGACGGAACCGGGATAATGACCCGGCTTATAAATAAGGATAGAATTTGCCAGCACAATAGAAAAATGATAATGCCGGCCAATGCTCTGCTTAAACCTTTCATTCACCATAAAATCCCTGATCAGGTAGTTGCTTCATGGAGCTGGGGTCGATCTCCTGAATGGTTTCAAGGTAACTTTTAACTTCATCACGGCACTCTGCAGTGGGCACATACTTAAATTCCATGCGCTGCAGCGAGGCCTTCATTACTGCGGCTGGCAGGGGCAGGGTATTTTTGGCCTGCTCAATGGCAGCATCAGGGTTAGCATTGCACCAGTCAGTTGATGCAGACAACGTTTGGGCCACATCCTTGACAACTTGAGGGTTTTTAGCAGCATAATCCTTTTTCACAAATAAACCAGCGATGGGAATCCTCGGTGCGGCTCCCGCCACCTCTCCCCAGTACTGCTGAAAGTCAAGTACAATTGAACCCTGGCTGTCTTTCAAGGCCAGGGTGACAAAAGGTTCAGGCAGTGCAGCGAAATCGATTTTTCCAGCCTTAAAAAGGCTCACGATTTCTTGCGGGGGTGCGTAAACGAATTTGACGTCCTGATCCGGGGTAAGGTTGGCTTTAATGACTCCCAGCCGGGAGACTATATCGGCGGTTTGCCCTTTGCCCACCGGCATATAAAGGGATTTCCCCTTTAATGAAGACCAGTTGGTAAAGGTAACCTCTGGGCTGGCCAGCAGGTAAAAGACCTTCCATTCATGCACCCCGAGCAGCACCAGGTCTTTCTGATTGGCATACAGGTTGGCGCCCATGGTAATCGGTAAGACAGCAAAATCAGCCTGGTTCGCAGCCAGCAAACCGATGGCTTCATCATTGCTTTTCCAGTATGATAATTTAACTGCTACCGGACCCTTAACGGCACCGTTTTCAATACCGGCCACAGGCAGAACCAGTGGCCCCGCTGGATTGATTAAACTGCTTTCTTGAACCTGAGGGGGGGGCGGAGCAGCTTGCTGGCATCCACTTAAAGCAGTCGAAATCAGGGCTAATGCCAATAACAGGCTTAAAAACAAGGCGATTCTTCTGTTCACGTAGCACATCCTCCTTGGATTAATTTGTTGTTATATTACCATAAATGAACAATTATTTCATAGGACGACAGAAAGCGCAAAATGGGGAACGCCGGAGACGTCCCCCATTAAAGGCCTCCAATTTAGGAGGATATTTGTGATTTTACGGTTTGGATGTCATTGCTGTCTACCTGTGCGGCAGGTTTGTAGAAACCCTTTTGCTCCGCCATTTGGAAAAGCTGGTACTGAAACTGTTCATCACTATTGCGGATCTGTTGAATAGTCTGGCGAAGCTGCTGGTTGGCAGTTTCACTTATAACACCGGCATACTTGGTCAAGCTGGCATTGGTTGAGGCCAGAATATCATTGACCATTTCCTTGTCAGTTAAGTGTTTATTCATTGCTACCTCTCCTTTAACCTAAAAATGACATCAACTTTTGACGCGTCTGGCTGCAGGATTTAGCAGCCTGCTGGAACATTTGACGACACTGCGGGTCTTGAGACTGCTCGGCATAGAAATTCAACTTCTTTTCAGAATTCTGGTGCGCGCCAATCAGATGCCGCAGGTTTTGCAGTTCCATGTGATTCAGATTCATATTGAGACTCCTTTCCTTGTGTGTTTACTGAGGCATTATCATTTTGCGCAGGTGTGATGACTATTATTCTGCTGTCTTGAGTCGATAGCCGTAATTGATTATAGGAAATTAGCCCCAATAATGCGACATAATGGTCCAAATGAGCAGGCATAGTGTACAATGGACAAAAGTTATAATATAATTTTGTAAATATCGGAAATTTTGTTGTCAGTGCAGGGGAGTTGGTAATGTGATCAAGCTGGATTTAAATTGCCTACCGGTCAATCAAAGATTAGCCCGCAACATCTATGATGAGGATGGTAATCTGCTGCTGGCGCAAGATATTATACTTGAAGCGCGTCATATTGAGCAATTATTAATAAAAGGCTATCGAGAGGTCTATCTGCAGGAAGAAAAACTCCCCGTGGAACAAACCGTGATCGAGAAGAAGATTGTTTCATCGAAAAGCTCCCTGTCGCCTGAAATGGGGACCGCCGTGGAACACATCAAAGAATTTATGTTGCGTGTCTCTGCAGGGCATGCCATCACCCGCAGTCAGGTGGAAGAAACGATCGACCTGATCTACCCTGAGATTGTGGGCACCACAAACATTTTGAACCAGATCAGGCTATTACGCCAAAAAGACGAATATACCATGAAACACTCAGTTTCTGTCAGTGTCATTGCGGTTAAGATTGGCGAAAGCATGGGTATACCGGAAGGGTCTTTGCGCAGCCTGGGTATAGCAGCACTGCTGCATGATATTGGCAAAGCCAGGATATCTATAGATTTGATCAACAAGCCGACCGAGCTCACCCTGCAAGAATTTCAAGAGATACAGAAGCATCCCCTGCACGGTTTTAAGATTGTACAGGATATGAAAATACCCGATACAGAAGTGGTTACCGCCATCCTGCAGCACCATGAGCATTATGATGGCAGTGGCTATCCATTTCGGGTTTTTGGCCGCAAGCTGCATATATTTTCCCGCATCATTGCAGTGGCAGACGTATTTGACGCCTTAACTTCGGATCGCCCCTATCGCAAAGCCATACCGCTGTTTGATGCCCTTGATGAAGTTGTTAACAACAGTGTGGGACACCTTGATCCCATTATCACAAGGCGCCTGGCTACCTATATTTTAAATATGATTCCCGGCGAGATTGTAAAGCTGAATGATGGCTCCACTGCATCAGTGGTACTGGTTAACCGGGATGAACCCCATCGCCCCATGGTTAGAACGGGCAACCACTTCATCAATCTAAAAGAAGAACGCCGACTGCACGTAATCGATATCGCTTAAACCAACCAGCCCGTCATTGCGGGGTGTTGGATTGACGATTATGGGAGTTTTCACATCACCTGCTGTTCCTCTGTTTAGTTCATGGCATTTTCGGTTTAACTCGACTGCCCCTCTTCAAATCCTGGCTGGCATCTTTTACCACCATATCGCCTTCATTAAGGCCGGAGGTTATAGCGACATGGTTGCTGTCACTCAAGCCCAACTCAACCGCTTGTATTGCAACCCGATTGTTTTTGATTAACAATACCTCTTTGCTGCCGCTGGAAGTGGTGCGCACACTTTGACGGGGCAGTACCAGCACATCAGGCTGCTGACGGGTCTTTATAGCGATGCGTACTTCATATCCCGGCTGCAGATTGGCGGCATCCGGCAGACTGATTATAACCGGTACGCGGCGTTGGATTACGCCCAGGGCGGACTGTTTTTCTTCAGCCCGGGGATAAATCTGGGTGATACTGCCCTGCAGCACCTGTGTGCCCAGAATGGGGGCGGTAACATGAACCTCCTGGCCCGGTGCGACCTCAGCCAGGTCATCACTTAATATATGGGCTTTTAATTCCATGTTCCGCTTGGAGCCAATACTGGCCAGCAACTGGCCCGGCATAATGGTCTGGCCTTTTTTTACGTCAACACTGAGAACCTGCCCGGGGACAGTGGCAGTGACGGTTAATTGATTTATCTTGCTCCGGGTTTCTGCCAGGGTAGTTTGCAGCGCTTTAATCTGTTGTTGTGCAGCCTGCTGGGATGATAGCAGTTCTTTTTCGCTGCTCTCCAAAAGCTGTACTGCGGACAGGGCCTGTTCATATTCGCTCTGACTGGCAGCACCGCTTTCTAGCAGCGTGGCTGCCCGCTCCAGGTTTTTACTGGCATCAGAAAGTTGCAGGCGAGTGCGTGTCAGGTTAGCCGCTGCAGAATCATACCCGGCCTGGGTTTGGCTGATTTGCATTTCAGCCTGAGCAGCCTGTATGTTTAAATCCTGATTTTCGAGGTATAAAAGCACCTGTCCGGCTTGCACATCCTGGCCTACGCCAACCTCCACTGTGGTTACCGTGCCGGCTTGCTGAGCGTATAATAATGTCTCATCAATGCTCTGAACCACGGCGGTGTCCTCAACGCTTCTACTAATCATACCCCGGCTCACTGCAACAGCATCAACCGGTGTTGCACCGCCTGCATAAACAGCCGTACCTGCCAGCACCAGCAGGACCAGAGCAATCCCCCCATACAGCAAAGGCTTCTTTTTCATCTTCTCAACCTCCACCAATTTATTAACCCCCATGGTCTGGAAGAGCCACAACCACCGATGACAATAGTGACACAACGACGAGAGCTTCGCTGACGCTGATCTGCAATGATTAATTTATGAGTATCAGCATATATCTGCACTTCTAATCCCCGCCACCTGCCGCCCGACGACTTTTCTTACTAATCCACGTACTTTGACATCTCTATCATATCTAAACTTGACAGGCCGCGAGTGGCAAACCAGTACCCAACCAGGACAAAACTCAAACCGATGCAGAGACTGAACACATAACTGAGAGGAGAGATCATCACCGGAAAGGTAAACATATCAGTGCTTACATTGGAAATATACAAAATAGCCAACCAGCGCCCGGTGGGAAGACCGATCAAGAGTCCAGGCACGGCTTGTAGCAGAGTATCTTTCAGCATCAAGCCGGCTACCTCGGCATGGGTGAAGCCCAAAGTGAGCAGCGAGGCCAATTCTTTCTTACGCTCATTGTAACTCATGATAATAGAGTTATATATGATGGCCAGGCCCAGGATCAGAGAAAAGACAATCATGATGCCCACAAAGTAAACCGAACTCTGAATCAAGCTATTCATATTGTCGATTTCCTTCTGGCGGCTGAGGATGGAATTGATTCCGGTAATATCGCTTAGTTCAGCCTCAATCAATTCCGCCTGCCCCGGATCGACCAGCAGCATACAGCCCGATACCAGGCCGGCTTCATGCAGCAGACGATTGGCCTGCTCCAGGGAAGTGTAGCCAATACTACCGATCAATTGTCTATTAATTGCCGTTACCGCCAGCGGGGTTAAGATGGGCTCTCCAATGCTGTAGGCGGTTTCTACCATGACCATGTCCCCAGGGTGGGCTCCCAGTTTGCGGGCCGTAATTTCACCCAGTACAATCCCCTGATCGGGTATATCCATGGGGCTACCTAAAGCATCAAAAGGATGTTTCAATTGATTTTGCGTATCCTGTCCGCTGACCGCATCTTTGACTGTTTTGCCATTGTAATGTATTTTGACAGGTATTTCCATAAAGGGCTCCACCCGGGTTACCCCTTCCAACCGGGCAATAGCCAACAGTTCGGACGATTTTACGGGACGATCGAAGCGGATCAGGTAGTGGTAGAGCATTTCTTTCTCGTAATACTGTTTCATCATATAATTGGTAGCATCGTTCATAAAAAAGGAAATTAAGAGCAGAGCCATGGCCGCTACGACCCCCAGTACTGTGACCAGGGAGCGCATGCGGTTGCGAATCACTGAGCGAAAGCTCATTTTCCACAGGGGGCTTAAGCGCTGCCAGAAAAAGGGCAGTCGTTCCAATACATTGCGTGCGCTTTTACCGGGCGCCGGGGCACGCATGGATTCGGCAGGGGTGATGACCACAATAGGCAGGGAGGCGCTCAGTCCTGCCGTCAGCCCTACTGCGGCCGCCAGAATAAAACTGTATACAACCACTTGCAGGTCATAACCTTCTACATTGGGAAGGTGGAAAAACATAGCATATATCTGGTTAAGAGAGCGGGAGAAGAGCAGGCCCAGGCCGGTTCCGGCCAGTGCTCCCATTAAACCGACTGCCAGCGCATAACTGCTGTAATGAAACATCACGGCCAGATTACCGTAGCCCAGGCCTTTCATGATGCCGATCTGTGAGCGCTGTAAACGGATCATGCGGCGCAACAGTACGATTTGGATGCCGGCTGCAATGCTCAAGAAAATGATTGGGAAAAATTTGGCCATGAGCCGGCCTTGCTGCAACTCTGTATCCAGTATGGAATGACTGAGCTGGTCCTTGCGGGGGTAATTGGCCAGGTTGCCATAGGGGCGCAACAACCCTTCGATTTCCGTCACGACGGTCTCAGTATCAACTCCAGGGACAAACTGGACCAGGATCTGATTGACCTGTCCGGGGAGGTTTAGAGCCTCTTGAGCCTGGTTGAGCGGCATCATGATGATGCCAAAAGTCTTAGGATCAGGCACCATTGTGGCCATATCCTTGATCGCATAGATGAATTCGGGGCCAATCGCGGTGCCAACCACAGTGAGCGGAACCTGTCTGCCGCAAGCGATGATTTCCACGTTGTCACCGAACCTCAAAGCATTGGCCTCCAGATAGGAGGGGTCGACCAGGGCTTCAGCCCCGCCATTGGCCGGATAAGCCTCAAATAGCCGGCCCTGCTGCAATTGAACGCTATTGACCTGTTGATGCAAGGGCAGGGGGTAGGAGGTCAAACGGGCCGAAGCCCGGGTGCCATCTTCCTTAATTACCGCCACATCCTGCTGAATGCGTACGGTTACCCGTTCTACACCTGCTATATTGGCAATCTGTTTGGCTACTTCCTCTGGTGCATGGACGACATGAAAGTAATAATCAGCGAAATGATTATCTGCATAAAAACGCTCCTGAGCATAGCCCAGATTGGAGAAAGTGGTTGTCATTGATATATAAAGGGAAATGCCGATAGTGATTATTAGGGCCATGGCGAAAAATTGACCCTTGCTGGCCCATATGCCGCGCCACAATTTGTGGTTCAATACCTTCATTACCACTCAATTCCTTCTGGTGTGGCAGGAGTGGGGTTGACTTCAATTTCCGCAATCCTGCCGCTGCTCATGCGCATCACCCGATCAGCAATGGCGCCGATGGCGGCATTATGGGTGACGATGACCACCGTGCTGCTATATACACGGTTTACTTCTATCAGCAATTCCAGGATGCTCTTGCCAGTTTGGTAATCCAGAGCCCCGGTGGGCTCATCACACAACAATAAAAGAGGTTTTTTTACGATGGCCCGGGCAATGGAGATACGCTGCTGCTCGCCCCCGCTGAGCTGGGCCGGGAAATGGTCCAGCCGTTCTTCCAGACCGACCTGTTTGAGAACCTCTGCGGTAGGCAACGGGTCTTCCACCAGACCGGCCGCCAACTCCACATTCTCCCAGGCGGTCAAATCTGATATCAGATTATAGAATTGAAATACGAAGCCGATATTATCACGACGGTATTGGGTTAACTGGTTGTTATTGGCCTGATGCAAGGCCTGCTGGCGGAAAAATAACGCACCGCTGCTGACCCGATCCATGCCGCCGATGAGGTTTAAGAGGGTGCTTTTGCCAGAACCGCTGGGACCCAGAATAACAATCAATTCACCTGCGAAAATATCCAGGGTGGTGGCCTTCAATGCCTCTACGGCCACCTCACCCATCATATAGGTCTTGGTTACCTCCTGCAGATGAATCAGAACCTGATCAGCCATACTGCTGTTTCCCCCTGCTATTCAGCGTTTATCCCATGTAGAATTTAACCCTTAAACAAGCATACTGTCAACCCAAAAGGGGACCAAGGTTGTCACCAACTGAACTAAATAAACAGAGCAACAAACAGAGGGACGTCAGCTTGTGCGAACACTCCTCGTTTAACCTATGGCCATAGATAAGTGGTATTTGGGGACAAAGAACCACATAAACCCGATATTATAATCGCCACACAGATGTAGTTTTTTGTCTGCTTCCGTGAGGTGAATCCCTTTCCCTGTCACCCATCCCTAGGCGGATTGAGGTTGTTGTTCTGAAGGGGTTGGCGAAAACTGGGGGATGTAAAGGGATGCTGCCAGATTGGCCAGGGCAATGAGTGCGGCTGCCAGGAAAACCCAGTAATAACCGCAGTAGGCCCATAGCAATCCGCCTCCGATAGGAACGGTCATGGAAATCATATGATCAAGGGTTATTCCCATTGAGATGGTAGGGCTGATGTCATCCGGTGTATCTACGATGCGATTTAAATAAGTGACCCGGGCCATATTGACAGCAAATAGCACTTGATCCGCGATAAAGCAGGCCATTACTACCAGCAAGGCGATATGGACAGGAAACCATTGCGCTGCAAAGGCATAGAGGACGCAAATAAAAACCAGAATAAGTGATTCCAGAAAGATAATCCGTCTTTCCCCAATGCGGTCTATAGCCAGGCCCAGCAGAGGTCTGAAAAACAACCCTATGGAAGTGCCGATCAAGCCCAGGATAGCAAAGGTCTGAACCCCTTGTCCAAACAAATGAATCAAAACCCAGGGGGCGAAGGTAAGAAAAATCTGCTTACGGGCTCCAAAAAGCATGTTCAGCAGGTAGAAGAGCAGGTACTTCCTTTTCAGTAATAGATAGCGTTCAGGGCGCTTGATGGGTTCTGCCTTAATCAACCCCAGACTGATGGCAGCCAGGAGAGCACATACCCCGGCGATGCCGAAAATCGTTCCGAAGGTAAAGTGAAATAAGCTAACCCCTAAATACACCAGCAGTGAACCCAGAAGGATGCCGGCTGCTTCCAGGCCTCCAATCTGTCCCAATATTCTGCCTGCCTGCCCCTTTTTGGCCAGGCGCAAAGCCAGCGAGGAACGCATGACCATAAACAGATGGGCTCCAGTGCTCCACATCAACATCCAGAATACCACCAAATGAAAATTTGGAGCCAAAAAACCCTGACCCCACAAGGAGATGCCAACCAGCAGAGCGGAAAGCATCGCCAGGCGGGTGTCTTTGAGAAACAGCAGGGCGGTGAATACCACTACCACCAGAAAGCCCGGCAACTCTCGGGGGAATTCCAGTCCCCCGCGGGCTACCTCACTGAGATTATGAACCTGGGCCAGATAATTATTGAAAGATGGGTCATACAAACCACTGTACAATCCCATCATCAGGTTGGCGAAGGCAAACAGGATCAAGGCCAGACTATAGCGCCGAATACCCGTGGGTCTCACACTCCCTCATGCTATACCATTCAGCCTATTGTACTTCTTTATGCAGGGTGTAACAAGATGTGTATAGTATCTCACTGCCTCAGTTTGCCATTGTCGGACAGAGCGCAGCGTTGCCATGCTGAGCTCTTTTATATTGTCATCCTGGGCTACCCTATATTGTCATCCTGAGCTCTTTTATATTGTCATCCTGGGCTACCCTACATTGTCATCCTGGGCTACTTTATATTGTCATCCTGAGCTACTTTATATTGTCATCCTGAGCTACTTTATATTGTCATCCTGAGCGAAGCGAAGGATCTTTCCCCGGCAACCCGTGCCTACACTAAGATCCTTCGGGCAGCGCCCTCAGGATGACAGAACCGGGGGCTTCCATAATGATACGGGGCTTTGTGGTAGAAGGTAAGCCATGAACTGGGAAATTACAGCAGGAGTCCTAACGCGAACCCCGCAGTATGTCTTGATAAACTGACTGGTAGTCGCGGGCCATACGCTGACGGGAAAAATTGATTTCCACCCATTCACGGCATTTGTGGCGATTCAGGGAGGCCACCCGGGGGAGCGCGTTGCAAGCCTGGGCAACATTTTGAACCAGGAATCCACTGACCCCATCGTTGATAACTTCGGACATAGACCCTTTATTAAAAGCGATGACCGGAGTTCCGCAGGCCATGGCTTCTACTACGGTAAGACCAAAAGGCTCCTTGAACGAAATGGGATGCAAAACGGCGTAAGCATGCCGCAACAGTTCATCACGTTTTGCGGGACCAACGGAGCCCACATAAATCACCTGGCGATTGTCCACATGAGGAGCAACGCGGTTATTGTAATAATCTTTATCCTGGATAATCCCGGCAATAAAGAGTTTCATACCACTCTGTTGCGCAATTTCTATGGCTTGTTCGGTGCCTTTGTCAGGATGGATACGGCCCAGGTAAAGCAGGTACTCGCCTACTTCATCACAAAAGGTGAAGTGGCTCAGGTCTATGCCATGGTACACGGTGCGAAAATAGGTTAAATCGTGATGCCGATCGGCATTGCTTATGGATATATAATAATTGCAGCGGTTATACTCCCGGTAAATCGGGATAATTTTGGGGGAAGAAAAACCATGAATAGTTGTGACCATCGGTACATCTACCATACGACTAAAGGCTAAAGGAACAAAATCGTAATGGTTATGTATAATGTCGTACTGAGGCGCGTTCTCAAATAGATGGGCGATATGCATAATCTCCCATACCTTGGGATCGATGTCGCGATTCTCTTCGTAAGGGTAGGGGCAGATATATTCCAGGCGGGCTGCAGTAATAGAATCGCCGGTAGCGTAAAGGGTCACATCGTGACCAAGCTTAACCAGCTCTTCGGTAAGATTGGAGACCACCAGTTCCCACGGTCCGTAGTGACGGGGCGGTGTTCTCCAGGCAATAGGGGACAATAAAGCGATTTTCATGACAGACCTCCACTATGGTTTTTGATCAATGACATTTTGAGCCGAACAGTCGTCGCGCTGGCGGCGATTGGTATAAACTCTGCTGCCGGCACAATCATCAAAAGGCTGCGGGGTACCAATATACTGGTCGGCATTCTTGAGCAGAAGATCACGCAGCAGGTCCCCTACCAGGTGCCAATTCAGATATACTGATCGGCATTCTGTTAAAGAGGCAGGCCAGTAATTGATATCATGTATTGATGTGTCTTCCTTCATAGATGATTATTCCCCTGCGAAAAGTAATAATTCATATTCGTCTGTCATCCTGAGCGAAGCGAAGGATCTTTCCCCGGGGGGTTGTTGGCTGCGCGAAAGATCCTTCTGGTGCTGCCCTCAGAATTCCCATGTGTTACCCACCACGATAAATGAAAATGTTGCTCCTGATATATAATCCTTCGGGCGTCGCCCTCTGGTGTCATCCTGAGCGGAGCGAAGGATCTTTCCCGGGGGTTGTTGGCTGCGCGAAAGATCCTTCTGGTGCTGCCCTCAGAATTCCCATGTGTTACCCACCACGATAAAGAAAATGTTGCTCCTGATATATAATCCTTCGGGCGTCGCCCTCTGGTGTCATCCTGAGCGGAGCGAAGGATCTTTCCTCGGGGGGATTGTTGGCTGCGCGAAATATCCTTTGGGCGTTGCCCTCAGGATGACAAAACCGGACCAGGTGAAATGGCCATGAAAGGCAATAAAAGGCAATAAAAAACAGCCGGGTTAGAAACCCGGCTGTTGATACTGGCATTATACCCCGATTTACATGAAGGCTTCTTCGGCAACTTCTGCTGCGGAGTGGTCAGCAGCTATTATGGCAGCCTCGAATCCAAATATCTCGGGAACCACATTCAGGATGTAGAATCTGGCGGTGGCAATCTTGCTCTTATAGAAGTTGGCATCAAAGTGGTCTTCGCCAACTTCGGCCAGCTTCTTGGCAGCCAGCAGGGCCTGATCAGCCATCAACTTGCCGCAAACCATCCTGGCGGAGGCATGCATCATACGGGTGGCAAACATCTGGCTCATGGCAGGATTCTCAGCTTTCCATACGCCGTTCTGTGCCATGATGTGGTTAAAGGCGGCGAAAGCTTTTTCCAGCATGTCAAATTCAGCAGCAAAGGCGTCGGTCTTCTTCTCGGCGATAAAGTCGCCAATGTCTTTCACCCACAACTTAAAGGTTTCGCCCTTGTTCATGGTGTACTTGCGCCCGGTAAAGTCCTGGGCCTGCATGAAGTTGGTGCCTTCCCACAAGGAGTAGATCTTGCAGTCACGGGCCAGGGATGCCGGAGCATACTCTTCCATAAAGCCGTAGCCACCATGGACCTGGATGGCTTCTGCGGTCATCGCCCATGCCATATCAGATACATAGGCTTTGCACAGCGGGTTCTGAACCATGAACATGTCGTCGGCCCACTTTCTGAGTTCCTCAGTCGGGGCTTCCTTGGAGTAGTCGATATACCAGTAGGACTGGTATATTATCGCCCGACTGGCTTCCATAACGGCCTTCTGCAGCATCAGCATACGGCGGACGTCTTCGTGTTCAATGATGCGGACGCTCGGTCCTTTGGGGTTCTTGAAATGCGCACTCTGTACGCGGACCTTGGCATAGTCAAGGGCTGCGTAGTAGGCTGCACCAAATGCGCCCAGGGAGAAGATACCGGTGTTGATACGCTCTTCGTTCATCATCTGGAACATCTGAGCCATACCTCTGCCGCGGCCTTCTACCGGACCATTACCGATCATATAGCCATAGCAATTATCGTTTTCACCAAAGGCCAGGGTGCAGGTGGAAGAGCCATGGATGCCCATTTTGTGCTCGATACCCACGGTGGTTACGTCATTCCATGCGCCCTGTTTGCCTTCTTTGTCGACCCAGAACTTGGGAACGACCAGGCAGTTAATGCCCGCGGTGCCGGGTTTGGCATCCGGACCTTTGGCCAGGACCAGATGAATGATGTTTTCAACGCCGTCCCAGTCACCAGTGGTTATAAAGCACTTCTGCCCTTTAACCTTCCAAATGTCCGGATCCTCGGTGGGGAAGCATCTGGTAGTAACCGCACCTACATCGGAGCCTGCGCCTGGTTCAGTAAGACCCATGGTGCCGCCCCATTCGCCAGCATACATTTTGGGAAGGAAGATTTCCTGATACTCGGGTTTGAGATTATACTGCAAGACGGTAGTAGCGCCCTGGGTCAAACACCATAGCATAACCATGGCCGGTGATGCACCGGACTGCATTTCCAGGATGGGGGCATACCAATACAAGGGCATGCGGCCTTCAACCTGGCGGTCGCCGAACTGCGGACCCAAGCCGGCTTCAATAACAGTGTTATAGACTGTCTTGAATACGTCGGGGCTTACAACTGCACTTTCGTTACCTCCGACATATTTCATGCCGATCTCATCGGATTCTTTGTTAGCCGGGCAGAGTACATCACGGCAAATTTTAAAGTTAACGTCGCAAATAGCATCGAAGTCATCGATTCCGTAGTAGTCTTTGTAAGCATCGCAGCCCAAAATCTTTTCGGAATCCAGCCATTCTTTTATCTGGAACTTAATGTCCCGTGTCTGATACAAATAATTGTAATGTGGCAATACAATTCCCTCCTTCTAAGGTTAGTTTAAAATTTTTATGGGGTTTTTGGCCAAAGCCAAAACTGATGTATATCCTGCCTGGCATGGCAACCAGGCAGGTATAATTTCAAATTACAGAGCCTCTACGATCAGGGCAGTACCTTGTCCACCGCCAATGCACAGAGTGGCCAAACCTGTCTTTGAGCCGCGTTTCTGCATCTCATAAAGCAGGGTGACAAGAATACGAGCGCCGGAAGAGCCGATCGGATGGCCGATAGCAATGGCGCCGCCATTTACATTAACCTTTTCCATCTTGTCAGCCCAGCCCAAGTCACGGGCCACCGCAATGGATTGAGCGGCGAAGGCTTCATTGGCTTCGATTAAATCGATATCATCTACGGTCATATTAACTTTGGCCAGGGCCTTTCTAACAGCCGGCACCGGACCTACACCCATGATCTTGGGATCTACGCCACCGGAAGCATAGCTTAAGACCTTGGCCATGGGCTTAATTCCGAGAGCATCGGCTTTTTCCTTGGACATAACCACTACTGCCGCAGCGGCGTCATTGATACCCGAAGCATTGCCGGCGGTTACACTGCCGTCTTTCTTGAAAGCGGGTCTCAGTTTGGCCAATCCTTCAATGGTGGTGTTGGCTTTGATGTATTCATCGGCATCGAATACAGTGTCACCCTTTTTGCCAGGGATAACAACCGGGACGATTTCATCTTTAAACTTGCCGGCTGCTTGAGCAGCCGCAGCGAGCTGTTGGCTGCGCAGACCGAAAGCGTCTTGTTCTTCTCTGGTAATACCATATTGTTCGTTGACGTTTTCAGCGGTGATACCCATGTGGTAGCCGTTGAAGATGTCGGTTAAGCCGCCGAATACCATTTCGTCAATCATAGTTCCGTTGCCCATTCTGTAGCCATAGCGGGCTTTGGGGATTATATAGGGAGCTGCGCTCATGTTCTCGACCCCGCCGGCCAGAATGATATCCGCATCCCCGGCTTTAATTAACTGGGCAGCCAGGCTGACTGCTCTCAAGCCAGATCCGCAAACCTTGTTGATGGTGAAAGCGGTTACTTCTTTGGGAATGCCGGCACCAATTGAGCACTGGCGGGCGATGTTCTGGCCCAGTCCAGCTTGCAGAACACAACCGAATATAACTTCGTCGAGCTGATCTCCGGTGATGCCGGCTCTTTTTAGCGCTTCCGCCATTGCGATGGCACCCAGTTTAGCAGAAGCAACGTCTTTTAAGGCTCCACCGAAAGAACCTACAGGGGTACGGCATGCGCCGACTAATACGACTTCTCTTGACATTAATAAATCACCTCTCCTAAAAATTTTGATAAAAAGCAAAAACCAATTTCACTTTATTTTCCAGTGAAATTGGCAGGTCTCTTCTCTACAAAGGCATTCATGCCTTCTTTTTGATCGACGGTTGCAAAGCACAGACCGAAAATGTCTGCTTCAAAAGCGATGGCACGATCAATGTCGGTTTGCATACCGCTGTCGGCTGCTGCCTTGCAATAACGCACTGCAATTTGACCTTTGGCAATGATGCGTTTGGCAATGTCTTTGACGGTTTGCATCAGTTCTTCTGCAGGTACAACCTGATTGACCAGACCGATTCTCAAGGCCTCGTTGGCATCGATTACATCTGCGGTATAAAGCAGTTGTTTGGCCATACCGGGTCCGATTAAACGCGGCAAACGCTGGGTACCGCCGAATCCGGGTGTAATACCCAGACCAACCTCAGGTTGTCCAAATTTGGCCCGGAAAGAGGCAATGCGGAAGTCGCACGCCATGGCCAGTTCACAGCCGCCCCCCAGGGCAAACCCGTTGACCGCTGCAATGACTGGTTTCTCCAGCAACTCAATGCTGCGGAACACTTGATTGCCAAGCATGGAAAATGCTCTGCTCGCGGCGGCATTCAATGGCGCCATGTAAGCAATATCCGCCCCGGCAACAAAGGACTTGTCACCAGCCCCGGTTATAATCAGGACATCGATTTCAGCATCTTCACCGATTTTGGCAATAGCGTCTTTTAATTCAACTAACGTTGCGGCATTTAAAGCATTCAATGCTTTGGGTCTGTTGATATAGAGTATGGCAAGCCTGTCTTCCTTTTCTAGTAAAATGTTTTCGTACGCCATAAGATACCTCCCCTTCGTTGGCTTACAAGTGGGTATCCCACTTTGAACTCCTCCATCCCCCCTTAATATCGAAATCAAAAACGTGACACAGAGAGCTTCTTCCCTCTAAACATATAAGTATTGAGACTTTGTCCAAATACATGGAAATACACGAAAAACCCACTATTTCGTAAGCTTAAAAAGCGGCCTTCCCGCGATATGGCCTGTACCGGACTTATCCCCATTTAGGGCCAAAAAAACCTCATTATCATGCGCCTTACGATCAGGCTGCGAATAATTTATCTAAAATGCCGGGTTTGGATATCATGAAGATTAATATCATAGAGCATACTCTATGTATGAACTGGGGCTTTATTGTGGTATTTTCTCTCTACGGTCCCCCCGGAGCCAGCAATCTCAAATCACTTTGCGGATACTCACAGTTTCTTTTAGGGTACGACCATACTATAATTATATTACTAATTATAGTATATATGATATATATTTTGGAAGGTAATAACTGGTTTGTTTTGTAAATTCCCAATAAGGAGAAAGATTTCATGTTCCCTCTTCGCGATAGCACCCCAAGTGACCATTTTCCCCTGGTGACGGTTGGCATCATAATTGTGAATCTGCTGGTATTTTTGTTCGAGAGCGGTCTCAGCGAAGCACAGCTTAATGCGATTATATACCAATTTGGCTTCGTTCCCGCTTATATTCAAACCAATCAAATTGACCCTATAGTATATATTCCATTTCTAACCTCAATGTTCCTGCATGGAAGTTGGATGCATGTTATTGGAAACATGTGGATGCTGTGGTTATTTGGAGACAATGTGGAAGACTGCATGGGAAGACGCAAATTCTTGCTGTTTTACCTGGGGACCGGGACCATTGCAGCCTTGAGCCACTATTTAACCGATCCGCTCTCCACCATACCGGTGGTGGGAGCATCTGGAGCGGTGGCCGGTATAATGGGCGCCTACTTTTTAATGTTTAAAAGAGCCCGGGTTCTGACCTTTATTTTCCCCATTTTTTTAATTAATATACCGGCCTGGTTTTTCCTTGGGATGTGGGCTATCACCCAACTGTGGAGTGGTGCTGCTTCGCTGTTGCACAACTATGCCACCAGCAGCGGGCAGATCGCCTTCTGGGCGCATATCGGGGGCTTCGCCGCCGGCATGCTGCTCTATCGCCTATTCCTCAAGCCGCAAGCCCGGCAGCGCTTGGCCAATGGTTAAGCATGGGCGCTTTCCAGGCTTTCCTGTTTTTTACTCAGCAAACGATCAATATGTTCATTGGCAAAGCGCAGTCCTTCGTCACTGCTTTGCAGAAAATATATGGTATTTTCAATGCGTTCCTGACTGGCCTTAATTTCATACCAGTGCTGTTCTTCTTCGAAAAGGTTCATACAGTCCTGCAGGTCATTGGCGCGCCCCGTATCCAGGTACTGTCTGAAAGTATTCAGTGTTCTAATATCCTGATAGGATCCATGTATCGGCGATCTGGATAGGACGGTGTTGTAAATCGCCAGCATTTCCCGGGTATGGCCTAGTTGCTCCTCGGCTTGATGGATATCCTGCAGGCAGGCATCTATGAAGTCCTCGCCGCATTTATCCCATTTTTCCAGGGTGTCTTTATAGCGGTCACAGGCTTTAACATATTCCCGATAACGCAGCAAATAGATTTTCATATGGTGATTATATTCGAGGCACTCCTGATGATATTTCTTTCGTGACCGCGACAGCAGGCCTTGTAGTGGAATCAGGCCGACATTGCTATTGAACTCGGGTTTAAGGGGTTTGTCGGGGATGTTATCAGGTGTATAAGGCACGATGCTTTCCTGGTTGAGGATGGCCTGGCGCTCTTCAACCAGCTTTTGCAGGTAATTGTGATGGCGATTCAGTTTCTCGATTTCCTGCAGGCTGATCAGGCACATATCAATGTCGCGAATAATATCCTCCCGGCTTTTGCTGCTTTTCTTGCTGTTTTTTTTGGACTTTACATAGATATTAACCTCATCCAGCATGGCCGGGGTTTCTTTTAAGATGGTGATGGCAGCAAAGTCCTGTAATGTCAGCATTTGATTGCTTTCAGGCTTATCTTTCGTAAAATAGAAACGCGTATTGGTGGCTGGAAAATAATACGGGCCAATGGTATTCAGGAATTCATTGTCCGCCAAAAGCTCTACCTCTTCAGCAGCGTTCAGGTAGCTGTCCCATAAATCCAGCCACAGCTTGCAGGAGGTCCGCCCCCGGGGGCCGTTCCTGGCCAGATCTCGCGTTTGCTGGTAGATTTCCACAGGTATCTTGATAAAGGAGTTATAATAGTAAAACAGTACATCCTGAGGTGGATATTGTATGATTAGAGATAGATCCATATAATGCACAGCATCTTTGTGCAGAAAGGTAAAAAACATAACCATAAACCCCCCTTAAGTTTCTATAAACAACTTCTATAAATTACCAGGAATTCCTTCTTTACGGAATTAATTTTATTATTAAATAGTTTTTAGCAAAATTGCCTGGAGTATATAAGCCACATATCAAGGAAGTGAGGTGATTTCTAATGAGTGCAAGCAAACCCCGGTTGCCCTGGTTTGTGGCACAAATGGAACAGTACGACACCGAACTGTACCGCTTGTCGGCAGATAGTGTAACAACAGCCATGGCCCCGGGCGCATTGGATTACAAAACCAAGTGTCTAATAGTGTTGGCCCTGGATGCTTTAAAAGGTGCGGCCCAGGGGGTGAAAACGGTGGCTGAGCAAGCGCGTGCGGCTGGGGCTACACAGGCAGAGATTGTGGAAGCTTTGCGGCTGGCTTATTTCGTCAGCGGCATGGATATCGTTAAAATCGGCCTTAATGCCTTTGAAGAAGGCCGATAATTCTGCTATGGTGAAAGTATAAGGAGCGACTCATGTTTAAAGCGATCTTATTCGATCTGGATGGAACCCTGCTGAATATTAATATGAATGAATTCCTGAGGCATTATTTCCAAACCATGGTGGAAATGGCTGCACATGCAGGTTACGGCCAGCCTCAGGGGTTGGTCGAGCAGGTCTTTAAATCCACCGGGGTGATGATAGAAAACCGTGATCCTGGTTTCACCAACCAGGATGTTTTCATGAACGATTTTTTTAACTCCTGGCCGTATTCACGCGCGGAATTTGAACCATTTTTCGCATGTTTTTACCGGGAGGGATTCCCCCGGCTGCGCCATTTATGTCAACCTTTTGCCGGCGTCCCCGAATTGCTGCAGCGTATGACGGAGGAAAAACTCAAGAAGATAGCAGTGGCTACCAATGCGGTTTTTCCCTTAACCGCTCTGCAGCAGCGTATCACCTGGGCAGGCCTTGAGCCGGATAATTTTGACCTGATTACTTCCTATGAGATAATGCATTACTGCAAACCACATCTGGAATATTACCGGGAAATTTGCGAAAAGCTGCAAGTAGAGCCCCAGGATTGTCTGATGGTAGGAAATGATATGGGGGAGGATGTCATAGCCCAAAAGTTGGGCATGAAAACCTATCTCATCGAAGACCTGCTGATTGATCCCGGCAATACCGGCTTGGAGCCGACCTGGCGAGGATCTATGCAGGATTTCCTGTCGTTTGCGGCCCAATTCGAAAATTAGGGAAAGGGTCGCCTGCCGCTGATAGGGGATGTGTTTATATATCAAGGAGGATACAGTATGGCTGCCAGAAGCAAAAAGAACAAGGTGTTAACTGAAAGGGATCTGTTAAAAATAGAAATTGCCAAAGAAATCGGTATTTGGGAGCAGGTGCAAAGCCAGGGTTGGGAGTCCTTGAGCAATGCCGTTTGTGGCAAAGTAGGCGGGTTAATGAGCAAACGATTAAGAAACGGAGCCAAACCCTGAAACAATCCCGCAAGATGGGGGCAGATTGGCCTGCCATTGCTTAGCCCGCTCTGCTTGTCGATATAAAAACTGAGGTATAGCCATGAGAATACATGAGATAATGACCAGAGGCCCGATTTTACTGCGTCCAGAGCAAACACTAGCCGAGGTTTTACAGATCTTCATGGAAAACAAGATAGATGGCGCCCCGGTGGTGGATCACAATGACCAGCTTATCGGCCTCATAACTAAAAGCCATATTTATCGTACCGCAGCCAAATCAATGGATGATTCGATACGCGTCGAAGAATTGATGACCAGGGATGTTTTTGCCGGTCATCCCGAGGATCAGTTTGAAGATGTGGTAACCCCTATGGTGCCGCGTTTGCCGGTTATCGATGACGACAACAAGGTAATTGGCATGCTGACCCGGGGAGATATTGCCAATGCCTTTTTCAACTCCTACCAGAACATTTCCAGTGAACTGGATACCATTATCAATTCGACCCATAACATGATCATTTCCATTGATAAGCACGGCAAGATTAAGGTTTTCAACCGTGCTGCGGAGCGGCTGTTGGAAATTAAGGCCGAGGATGTTGTCGGCAAACCGATCCGGGAGGTTTTGCCATCCAGCCGCTTGATAGAAGTTATGCAAGGCGGACAGGCAGAACCACTGCAGAGGATTGAAATCAATGGCCGTAATTTCATGTCTAACCGTTCCCCGATTATCAAAGAGGGTAAAACTATCGGTGCAGTAGCAGTTTTGCAGGACATATCAGAAATCGAAAAGATCTCTAAAGAGCTGCAGATTGTTACTGAGCTGCATGAACAGTTGGACGCCATCATTGAATCCTCTTATGACGGCCTCTATATTACTGATGGACAGGGTATTACCCTGCGCTTGAATAAAGCCTTTGAGATGATCAGTGGAATCAAGGCTCATGAGTTTATGCAGCACGATGTGGAAGATATTGAGGCTGCCGGGGTAGTGTCCCAATCAGTCACCAAGGCGGTTTTACAGCAACGCGAACCGGCTACCATCATCCAGCAGTATAAAACGGGCCGAACGGCTCTGGCCACTGGTAATCCGGTTTTTGACAAAAATGGTCGCATATTCAGGGTAGTATGTAATGTTCGTGATATCACCGAATTGAATATGCTTAAACATAAGCTGGAACAGGTGCAGGGCCTATCCCAGCATTATGCCAGTGAGTTGAGAAACCTGCGCATCAAATATTCCCAGTCGCTGCGCATGGTGGCTAATTCAGCCATTATGCGCAAGATGCTGGAAATGGTATTGCGGGTGGCGCAGGTTGAATCAACCATCTTGATTACCGGCGCCTCAGGAACCGGAAAGGAACTGATTGCGGAGATCATTCATGAGAACAGTCCCTGCCGCAAAGGTCCCTATCTAAAGATCAATTGCGGCGCTATACCGGAAAACCTCCTGGAGTCGGAGTTATTCGGTTATGAGGGGGGCGCTTTTACCGGTGCTCGCAAAGAGGGCAAACCGGGCTATTTCGAACTAGCCACCGGGGGCACCCTGTTTTTGGATGAAATTGCTGAGTTGCCCCTGGGTTTACAGGTTAAGCTGTTAAGGGTGTTGCAAAGCAAAGAGATCACCCGGGTGGGGGGAACTACACCCTTTACCGTGGATGTTCGTATTATCGCGGCTACTAATCGTGATCTCCTGGAGATGGTTAAGAACAGGCAGTTTCGCGGAGATCTTTATTACCGTCTCAATGTTCTTCCTGTTCATGTTCCGACACTGCGGGAGCGGAAAGATGATATCCCCAACCTGGTAGTTCACTTTATGAAGATGTTTAATCAGAAATATCAGCTCACCAAAAGGATTTCTCCAGAAGTGGTTGACATATTAATGGGGTATGATTGGCCCGGCAATGTGCGTGAGCTGGAGAATTTGATAGAACGCCTGGTGGTCATCACGCCTGGCGACACCATTACCTGGGAGGATCTGCCCGCCCACCTGCTCCCAGGGGCTGCCGAGGCCATTAATGGCAGTACTTCTCAAGTACTGGTTTCAGGTATTATTCCCTTGAGGGACGCGGTCGCAAGCGTTGAAAAACAGATCCTGGAACAGGCTTACATGAAGTATCGCACCACTCGTCAGATGGCACGCGAGTTAAAGGTTGATGTGTCAACGGTGGTGAGAAAAGCAGCCAAATATGGGATATCCTCCCCTGCAAATACGAAACGCTAGTGTTGCATAACCGCAACACATGTTGCAGCAACGCAACACCAGGGAATATCAGACTTTTGTTGGGGATTATCTAGAATCGGATCACTTCGTGTTGAAGCAGGTTAACAACTATTGCCCAGCCAAGACTGCCCACACCTGAAATGAAAGCTATTCATCAATTCCCCTGTTGCAGTAATGCAACAGGGGAATTTTTCTTTTCCCTATAGCAATTATTGGCATACCATCAATACATTGGGTAGTGCGGGTTAGGGACATCCCCGGTCTTTTCCTCAGAAAATGGTACATATATTGCATGTTATTAGGTTATGGGGTTGTTTTGTCATGCAATTATTGACTGAGTAGAGAAACCGAGGTGGGTATATAAGATGAAACTCAAAGAAATCATGACAGCGGATCCTATTGTGATTAAAGCGCATTTTACTATCGACAGGGTTATTGAGTTGTTTATTGAGAACAAGATCGACGGTGTACCTGTGGTAGACGAGCAAAACAAGTTGATCGGGTTGTTCACCAAAGGGCACATTTATAGAGCAGTGGCTCAATCTATGGACCTGAAAACCAGCATTGAGCATTTAATGACCCGGGATGTTTTTACCGGTCATCCCGATGATGAATTTGAAGATGTGGTTACCCCGGCTATACCTCGTCTTCCGGTGGTGGATGAGGAAGGCAGGGTAGTGGGGATTCTAACCCGGGGTGATATAGCCAACGCCTTCTTCAATTCTTACCAGAGTATTTCCAGTGAACTTGAGGCCATCATTAATTCCACCCACAATATGATCATATCGGTGGATGAAATCGGTACCATCAAGGTGTTCAATCGCTCGGCAGAGCGTTTGCTGGGGTTGGGCGCGGAGGTCATTGGCCAAAACATATTGGATGTTCTGCCCAACAGCCGCCTCATGGAAGTGATGAAGAGTGGTCAGGTGGAGTTGATGCAGAAGATCAACATGCAAGGCAAGGAATTTGTCTCCAACCGCACTCCCATCATTAAGGACAACAAAACCATCGGAGCAGTGGCGGTATTACAAGACTCTTCAGAGTTGGAGAAGATTTCTCAGGAACTGCATTATGTAAAAGAACTGAACAAGGAATTGGATGCCATTATTGAGTCTTCCTTTGACGGCCTCTATATCAGCGATGGAGAGGGAATTACCCTGCGTCTGAACAAGGCCTTTGAGATGATTAGCGGCATCAATAGCCATGAATTCCTGGGTCGCAATGTTGATCATATCGAAAAGGAAGGCATTGTATCTGAATCAGTGACCAAATTGGTCTTGCAGCGTGGTGAACCGGTAACCATCATTCAGAACTATAAAACCGGCAAAACCGCTCTGGCGACGGGCAATCCGGTATTCGACAAGGACGGCGGTATTTTTCGGGTAGTCTGTAATGTGCGGGATATAACCGAACTGAATATGTTAAAAGAAAAATTAGAACAAGCCCAGGGCTTGACGCAGCACTATGAGAGCGAATTGCGCTCCCTGCGCATGAAATACACTGCCCCGGATAGAATGGTAGTAAATTCTGCTGAAATGCGCAAAATGTTGGATATGGTAGTAAGGGTAGCCAAGGTGGAATCGACCATTTTAATTACCGGAGAGTCCGGCACCGGCAAGGAACTGATCGCGCAGACCATTCATGAGAACAGTCCTTGCCGTAAAGGCCCCTATATCAAGGTAAATTGCGGCGCCATTCCGGAAAATCTGCTGGAGTCTGAGCTGTTTGGCTACGATAATGGCGCTTTCACCGGTGCCAGGAAAGAAGGCAAACCGGGCTTTTTCCAACTGGCATCCGGCGGGACCCTGTTCCTGGATGAAATCGGGGAACTGCCCCTGGGGCTACAGGTCAAACTGCTGCGGGTGCTGCAAAGCAAGGAGATTACCCGGGTGGGCGGCACCGCGCCGCTCAAAGTGGATGTGCGCATCGTAGCTGCAACCAACCGTGATTTGCTGGAAATGGTGCAAAATAAGCAGTTTCGCGGTGATTTGTATTATCGTCTCAATGTGCTGCCTATTCATGTACCCCCACTGCGTGAACGCAAGGATGACATTCCCAACCTGGTAGTGCATTTTGTGCAGGTCTTTAACCAAAAATATCAGCTTACAAAACGCATTGCCCCTGAAGTTGTGGAGATGTTTATGGGTTATGATTGGCCTGGTAATGTAAGAGAACTGGAAAACCTTATAGAACGATTGATTGTTGTCACCCCTGGTGATGTGATTGACTGGCATGATTTACCGGTGCATATTAGCAATGACCCCCTGGAATCCATTTATGAAAGCCCTTCACAGATTTCCGTCTCCGGAATTATTCCCTTAAAGGACGCTGTCGAAAGCGTAGAGCGACAGATCCTGCAACAGGCTTATGCCAAGTATCGAACCACCCGCCAGATGGCCCGGGAGCTCAAGGTGGATGCCTCGACTATCGTGCGCAAAGCAGCTAAATATGGGATTACCGCTGGAAAATTAGTACATCATCGGGCGTTGCAATTATGAAACAAGCGGTGCGTTGATGCAACGGAACATTAATTAGACCAGGAAAGATTCAAGTGAAAATGGAGCTAGACACGGACAGGACTGTTTCCGTAACTGAAAATAGCACAGCAAGACTGCAACAAAAGCGAAGATGAAAGTTAATAATAAGGTCGGTAGTTTAAAAGGTCCGTTGCGTAAGCGCAACGGACCTTTGTTGCGGCGGGCACTTTTTGCAGCAAAGGAAATATTGGTAGGCCATATAAATTCGACCTTACAGGGCTTCCGGGCTGGAAACGCAATGCTGATGGCATATATTTTGCATTATTAAATGGCAGGCAGGTAGTTTTACGACTCTCAGTTACCCAACTTTCCTCTTAATGATTTTAGTATCCGTATTGCCTGCTGGTGATGCACAGGCAAGATCAGGGTTCATCGCCGGAGGCAATACAACCTTTTTAAAACAACTGGCTTTTTTATATAAATGCACAATACAGCAGTAATGATTAATGCCAGTATTGCAAGCCGTTTAAATATTGGGCCTGACCGGAAAGGGGCCGCAAGGCCCCCCGGTTAGGAGCTAAAACCCTCGTACAGCGAACATAAGGATCTCGGCCGCGAGGCCATACTCAAGCAACCTGGAGGGGAGGGATGAAAGCCAGCCTGGTGGGGAGATTTTCCATCCGAGAGCACAAAATGCCAAGTCGTGGGCGTAGAGAAACAATAATGATATTTTGAGGAGTAAAGGAGGCTATCAATTTGTCAGATTTTGTACAGAAATTAGAGATGAAAAGGGCGGATTACCCGAAAAAGGTACCGGTTGTCGGTTATGGAGAGAGAAAAGCGGATTTTTCAGGTATGGGCCGCAAGCTTGACAATCCTTATGCCAAGTTGCGTGAAGTCGTATGCGTGGCGGCGGCAAGAACTCCATTCGGGGTATTCGGCGGTAAATTGAAGGAGTATGATGCCCCCCAGTTGGGCGCCCTGGCTATTAAGGAAGTCATGCGCCGTGTGGAAGGCAAGGTTAAAGGCGAAGATGTGGATTATGTGTACATGGGTGAAGTTGTTCCTGCAGGCGTGGGACAAGTGCCCAGCCGCCAGGCTACTATACTGGCCGGACTGCCTGATAGTGTTCCTTCCATAACTATTAACAAGGTTTGTTCCTCCGGTATTAAAACTATTGATCTGGGTGTGCAGTTGATCAAGATCGGACGTGCTGAAATCGTCATTGCCGGTGGTATGGAAAGCATGAGCAACTGCCCCTATTCTCTGCCGGACCAAAGATTTGGCAGCCGCATGGGCTTGCCCAATGGAAAGCTGGTGGACTTAATGGTTTATGACGGATTGTGGGATGCATTCTACAACCGTCACATGGCTATTCATGGTTCGGAAGTATCCGATGAATTCGGCATCCCCAGAGAAGACATGGATTGGTGGGCATACCTGTCGCAGTCCCGGGCGGTTGATGCCATGCAGAGTGGACGGCTTGATGAGGAAATCTTCCCGGTGGAGATCAAACGGGGCAAAGAGGTTATGAAACAGGATGAGGGTCCTCGTCCGGGCACCACTATTGAGAACCTGGCCAAACTTCCTCCGGTTTTCAATCATAAGAGCACGGTTACCGGCGGACCGGGCAGCGTAACCGCCGGCAATGCCCCCGGTGTTAATGACGGTGGTTCTGCGGTTATGTTGATGAGCCGTGAAAAAGCGGATGAACTGGGTCTCAAACCCTTGTTTACCATTGTCGACTATGCTGAAGTATCACAGTGGACCAAAGACATCGCTACCGTTCCCGGCTTATCCATTAAAAAGGTACTGGAACAGAACGGCTTAACCCCTGGGGACATTGCCCTGGTAGAGGCCAATGAGGCCTTTGCGGCGGTGGTTTTAGTGAGCTGCATGGGGGTTCTGGGAATGAGCAAAGAAGATATGGTGGCCAAAGTCAATGTGAATGGCTCTGCTATCGCCTATGGACATCCCATTGGCGCCAGCGGCGCTCGTATTCTGATGACCCTGGGTTATGAATTGAAACGCCGTGGTGGCGGCTTTGGTGTTTGCGGCATCTGCTCCGGGCACGCTCAGGGTGATGCCATGCTGATCAAGGTGGAACCATAGGTTTTAGCGCATAAGAATCTGAAATATTGAGGGAGGCGAATTTTGTGGAAATTAAGAAGGTTATGGTTATAGGCGCCGGCCAAATGGGAAATGGTATTGCGCAGGTGTCGGCACAGACCGGTTGGGAAACCGTGCTCTATGACATCAATATGGATTTGGTTAATAAAGGCCTGGCAAACATTGAGAAAAACCTGGCACGCGATGTTTCCAAGGGTAAGAGGACCGAGGAAGATAAGGTGGCCATTTTGGGTAGATTGAAACCTTCCACAAGTCTGGATGATGCCGCCGATGCAGACTTGATTATTGAAGCCATCGTCGAGAACTTTGACATTAAGAAAAAGGTTTTCGAACAGTTGGATGCTATTGCACCGCCTCATGCCATCCTGGCTACCAACACTTCTTCGCTGCCGATCACCCAGATTGCTGCAGTGACCAAACGACCGGAGAAGGTCATCGGCATGCACTTTATGAACCCGGTGCCGGTGATGAGACTGGTTGAAGTTATCAGAGGTCTGGCTACCACTGATGAAGTATATCAGGTCATCGAAGATGCTTCCATTAAGATGGGCAAGGTTCCGGTATGGTGCAAAGACGTACCCGGCTTTGTTTCCAATCGCGTGTTGCAGGTCATGATCAACGAAGCCTTGTGGGAATTGTATGAGGGCGTTGCGCCGGCGGAAAATATCGATAACATCATGAAGCTGGGGATGAACCATCCTATGGGACCGTGTGCCCTGGCGGATCTGATCGGCCTGGACACTATCCTCTCTATACTCAATGTTATGTATACCGGCTATGGTGATCCCAAATATCGCCCCTCCCCACTGCTTAAGCAATATGTGCAGGCTGGATGGCTGGGTCGCAAGACCGGCAAGGGCATTTTTGACTATAGCAAATAGCCTGTAGGCAGGCATTATCAAATCAGCAAGGGGGGTTCTCCGGTGGAATTTGCCAATGTAATCCTGGAAAAACAAGAAAAAATAGGAGTATTGACCATTAACCGCCCCAAAGCCCTGAATGCACTCAACAAGGACACCTTGTTGGACATTAAGGCAGCAGTAGACAGTGTACGCGACGATGCGGAGATCGATGTACTGGTAATTACCGGCTCTGGCGACAAATCATTTGTCGCTGGTGCAGACATCACCTACATGTTGGAAATGACCGCGATGGAAGGCCGTGCCTTCGGTCTTCTGGGCAGCAGCGTATTTCGGGCCATTGAGACCATGCATAAACCGGTCATTGCGGCTATCAATGGTTTTTGTCTGGGGGGCGGATGCGAATTGGCCATGTCTTGCGATTTCCGTATCAGCTCTGATAAAGGCAGATTTGGCCAGCCAGAAGTCGGACTGGGGGTCACGCCGGGGTTCGGCGGAACGCAGCGCTTACCTCGTATTGTAGGCACCGGCATGGCAGCAGAATTGCTCTATACCGGGGACATTATTGATGCCCAGGAAGCCCTGCGCATCGGTCTGGTCAACCATGTGGTCCCGGCTGCGGAGCTGATGGATTATGTCATGAGTCTGGCAAAAAAGATTGCCAGCCGGGGTCAAATCTCGGTGCGCCTCTGCAAAAAGGCTATGTATGAAGGGGTGCAGGTGGATATTGATCGCGGTCTCACCATTGAAGCCGACATTTTTGGAATCTGCTTTGCCACTGAAGAGCAAAAAGAGGGTATGAAAGCCTTTGTTGAAAAACGCAAGGCTAATTTTAGCGGTAAATAACTGAGGAGGAGATGAACAAAATATGGATTTTGCATTAAGCGATGAATCATTAATGATGCGTGATATGTTCCGCAAATTTGCCAAGAATGAGGTTGAACCCCTGGCTGCGGAATTGGATAAAACCCACGAATTTCCTATGGTTACTTTCAAAAAGATGGCTGACCTGGGCTTGTGCGGTCTGCCCATTCCAGAGGAATGGGGCGGCGCAGGGGCCACCTACCTGGATTACGCTATTTTTGTAGAGGAACTGGCCAAGGTATGCGCCTCAACCGCGGTTATTATGAGTGTGCATACCGGCCTGGGTTGCATGAGCACCTGGTTGTATGGCACCGAAAGACTGAAGCAAAAATACCTGCGGGCATTGGCTACTGGTGAAATCGTCGGGGCTTATGCTTTAACTGAGCCCAATGCCGGTTCTGATGCGGGCTCGATTCGCTGCAGAGCGGAGGATAAAGGCGACCATTTCCTGGTCAACGGCAGCAAGATATTTATCACCAACGGTGGCGTTGCCACCACCTATTGCACCTTCGTGAAGAGCGATCCCACCCAGGGATCGGGGCGGGGCATCACCTGCCTGGCCATTGAAAAGGATACCCCCGGTTTTACCATGAGCAAACCGGTGGCCAAGATGGGCATGAACGGTTCCCCCACGGTTGAACTGTATTTTGAAGATGTCAAGGTGCCCAAAGAAAATATGCTGGGGGTGCAGGATAAGGGCTTTGAGGTCGCCATGGGGCTTCTAAACGGTGGACGTGTCACCATCGCCGCCCAGGGCCTGGGCATCGGTGAAGGTGCTCTGGAATATACCATTAATTACATTAAGGAAAGACAGCAATTCGGCAAACCGCTGGCTGCCAATCAGGGTGTGCAATTTATGGTTGCCGATATGGCCACGGCCCTGGAGGCAGCACAGTTATTGGTCTACCGGGCTGCCTGGCTGAAAGACAATGATTTGCCGCATGGCAAAGAAGCCTCTATGGCCAAAAAGTTTGCCACCGACACCAGCATGGAAGTTTGCACCAACTGTGTGCAGCTCATGGGCGGCTACGGCTACTGCAGTGAATTCCCGATAGAGCGCATGATGAGGGATGTAAAAATCACCCAGATTTATGAAGGCTCCAACCAGATTCAGCGCATGATCATTGGCCGTCAAGTTATTGGTAAATGGTAGGAAATAGATTTTGCCGCTCCCGCTTGCGGGGGCGGTAAAACCCCATACAGGCTGCAAACGGCGTGTTGTAACGAAAGGTGTTGCAGTGTAGAGGAGAGATTTGACGACAAGGAGGAGGTACGTTAATGGGTAAGCCACAAAAAGTCACATTGCAAGAAGCGGTCGGTCTCATCAAGGACGGGGACTTCTTAACCTTCAGTGGATTTACCGTCTGGCGGCGGCCTATGGCCTTCGTCTATGAGATGGTGCGCCAGGGTAAGAAAGACCTGCATCTGTTTGAGGTTAACGGCGGCACCCACACCGAGGTTCTGGCTGGAGCAGGGTGTGTCAAGATGTGGGAATCCTGCTGGGTTGGCCACGAGTTGTATGGCAAATTGGGCGAAGCGGTCGCCCGCGGCCAGGTTGAAGGTACTATTATAGTTGAGGATTACAGCCATGCTCAATGCGTGGCACGTATTTTGGCCGGGGCCTATGGTCTCCCCTTTTTCCCCACGGCTCTTTCCATGGGCACCGACATCTTGAACCCCAAGTTCGATAATTTAAAAAGGGCTGGGCTTCGTGACGGCTCCAATCCCAAGATTCCAATGATGAAGTATGATATTATCCAGGACAAAATGTACAACAAGGGAGAAATCCTTTTGATGCCCGCGGTCAATGCCGACTGGGCCATTATTTATGCCTCACAGGTCGGTGATGAAGGCACCGTAAGGATGTTCGCGCAGAGCTATGTTGACAAGGAAACCATCAAGGCTGCTGACAAGGTTATTGTTATCGCCGAGGAGATCGTTCCCGACTCCTATCTCCGGCAGGACCCGGTAAAGAATATGGCCACCGGCTATGCCATCGACTATGTAGTTGAACTGCCCTGGTCGGCTCACCCGACCGGATCACAGTACTACTACGATGTTGATGCCGATTTTATCAGAAGCTTCTATACTGCCTCCAAGACCAAAGAGAGCTATGACAAGTGGGCTCAGGAATGGATCTTTGGAGTGTCCGGTCATGAGGAATATCTTGACAAACTGGGCATCAACCGCTTGACAAAGCTGAAAGCCAACTCGGTCTTGGGCTATTCAACAGCTGTGAAAAGGGGGACGAGATAGATGGCGAAGAACTATTCAACCAATTATAAACCCGTTGATCTGCTGGCAGTTGCGGCAGCCCGGGAAGTTGTCGACGGCGACGTAGTTTTTGCCGGAACCGGCCTGCCCATGCTGGCCATCTTGCTGGCTCAGGTTACTAATGCCCCCAATGCGGTCTGCATATATGAAGCAGGCAGTGTGGACGGCAGGGCGTTGGATTTACCCACATCCGTGGGTGATTCCCGCTGTGCCTGGCAGGCATCGATTGCGGCCGGTTTGACTGAGGCTTTTTATGGCCAGCTTCATTGCGGCTATGTGGATCTGGGCTTTTTAGGCGGCGCCGAGATTGACCAGTATGGCAATGTCAATACCACCGTGGTAGGTGATTATTCAGCCCCTAAAAAGCGCTTTACCGGCAGCGGCGGCAACCCGGACATCAATTCCCTGGCCAAAAGAACCGTGTTTATCATGGTTCAGGAAAAACGCCGCTTTAAAGAACATGTTGATTACATCACTTCGCCGGGTTGGAGGCTGCCCAAGTGGCCCTCCGGTGAAATGGTGCACCGCAGAGAAATCTTCGGTAAGTTTGCCGATGGTGGGCCGACCGCCGTTATCACGAACATGGGCGTGTTCCGCTTTGATGAAAATGGCGTTATGTATCTGGATACCGTTCATCCCGGTTTCACTGCTGAGCAGGTTAAAGACAACTGCAGCTTTGACCTCAATATCTCCAGATGCAAAGGTGAAACCGAAAGGCCAACTGTGGAAGAAATCGAACTGCTCTACAACAGGGTGGACCCGGAAGGTATCTTCCTTCCCTAACCTTTTTCATAATTAAATACCGTGGCCGAATCCCGGAATGCTTGCATTCCGGGATTCCCCTTGTCGGAAGATAGGAGACAGTATGAGGGCGCTTCCTACATCTCTTTGCGGTAATGGGTTATAATGAAAAAAGTGTAAGAATAATCGCAAGTCTGAATGTATCTACTGTCATCATCCAAGTAAAGCGTGCTGTTGTCACCCTGAACGGAGCTTACTGTCGTCGCCCTGAGCGAAGCTTACTGTTGTCATCCTGAGCGAAGCTTACTGTTGTCATCCTGAGCGAAGCGAAGGATCTTCCCCGAGGGTTGTTCGCTGCGCGAAAGATCCTTCGGGCGTTGCCCTCAGGATGACAAACACGGGGGAGCTTTCATACTATGACAGAAGCTTACTGTTGTCGCCCTGAGCGAAGCTTACTGTTGTCATCCTGAGCGAAGCGAAGGATCTTCCCCGAGGGTTGTTCGCTGCGCGAAAGATCCTTCGGGCGTTGCCCTCAGGATGACAAACACGGGGGAGCTTTCATACTATGACAGAAGCTTACTGTTGTCATCCTGAGCGAAGCTTACTGTTGTCATCCTGAGCGAAGCGAAGGATCTTCCCCGGGGGTTATCGGCTGCACGCAAGATTCTTCGCTGCGCTCAGAATGCGCATGCCTTACTGCACCACGATAAACGAAAAGGTGATAAAAACAGGGAATCTCATAGCAATGACAGGGACATGCGTTCAGAGTGACACCAGCATGTGCTCAGAATAAAGATTATTAAGAGGAGTGCCCAAAATGTCTGCCATTGAAAAAGTCAAACAATTTCTTTATAGTAAAGATCCTTCCATAACCGTAATTGAATTTAAACAGGACACCAGTACCTCTCACCTGGCGGCACAAGCCCTGGGAACAGAAGTCGCGCAAATCGCTAAATCTATCCTGTTGAAAGATAAAAAAGGCGACTATATCCTGCTTGTCTCCACCGGTGATGCCAGGCTAGACAACAAAAAGCTGCGGGAAATAAGTGCATCCCGGCTGAGAATGGCTGCGCCCGATGAAGTTCTGCAAATCACCGGTTTCCCCATCGGCGGGGTATGTCCCTTTGCCATAAAAGAAGATATCCCTATTTATCTGGATGACAGCCTGAAACGGTTTCCGGTGGTTTATACCGCAGCAGGCACTGCCAACACCGCTGTTCCGGTGAGCTGTCAGCAGTTGGCCGCCATCACCGGGGGAAACTGGTGTGATGTCACCACACTTCCACAAGCAACCCGATGAGGTGCCGTGAGCATGCAAGGATTTATCCATCTTCACAATCATACCGAATATAGCCTGTTGGATGGGGCTTGCCGCATTAAAGACCTGGTGGCCCGTGCTCATCAATTGGATATGCCGGCTGTAGCCATCACCGATCACGGGGTGCTTTATGGAGTGATGGACTTTTATCGCGAGTCCCTTAAATGCGGTATTAAGCCCATCATAGGCTGTGAAGTATATGTGGCGGCGCGCAGCCGCCTGGACAAGGAAGTCTCTTTGGATGCCAATCAGTACCATCTGGTCTTGCTATGCCGCGATGCGAATGGTTACCGCAATCTGGTGCAGATGGTTACCAAGGCCTATCTGGAAGGATTCTATTATAAACCGCGGGTGGATCATGAATTGCTGCAGCAATACAGTGAAGGCCTGATTGCCCTGTCCGGCTGTGTCGCTGGAGAAATCCCGCAGTTGATACTTTCGAAACAGCAGGAGCAGGCTTTGCAAATGGCTTTGCAATATCAATCCTGGTTCGGTCAGGATAACTTTTACCTGGAACTTCAGAACCACGGTATGCCTGAGGAACAGGTGGTGAATGAAGGCTTGTGCCTCATCAGTCAACAAACCGGCATTCCTCTGGTAGCGACCAATGATGCCCACTATCTGGAGAGAAAGGATGCCGCTGTGCACGATGTACTTTTGTGCATACAGACCGGAGCCGTGGTCACGGATGAGAAGCGCCTGCGCTTTCCTGGCAGTGAATTTTATTTCAAGACGGGGGCGGAAATGGCGGCATTATTCCCGGAATATCCCGAGGCCCTTGCCAATACCGTATCGATTGCCCGGCGCTGCAATCTGGATTTTCAATTTGGCAGCTTTCATCTTCCTTATTATAATGTCCCTGATGGCTTAAGCCCGGAGGCATATCTAACCGCATTAAGCAGGGAACGCTTTAAACAAAGATACCCGTCGCCTACGTCACAGGCGGTAGAACGCCTCGAATATGAAATAAAAATCATCAACGAGATGGGTTTTGCTCCATATTTTTTAATTGTGCAGGACCTGGTCAATTGGGCCCGCAATAATAAGGTGCCGGTTGGACCGGGCCGGGGTTCGGCTGCGGGGAGTCTGGTATCTTATGTATTGGGCATAACTTCCATTGATCCGCTGGCCTATGATCTCTTATTTGAACGCTTCCTCAACCCTGAAAGGGTGAGCATGCCTGATATTGACATCGATTTTTGCTTCGAAAAGCGGGATCAGGTGATTGCCTATATTGTTGAAAAATATGGGGTGGACAAGGTAGCGCAGATTATTACTTTCGGCACCATGGCGGCGCGGGCCGCCATCCGCGATGTAGGGCGGGTCCTGAATATACCTTATGCTGAAGTTGACCGCATCGCCAAGATGGTACCGGCTGAATTGGGGGTCACTATCGAGCGTGCCCTGGAGGTATCCGCTGATTTGGTGAAGGCTTATCAGACTGACTATAATACGCAGCGGGTTTTGGATATGGCCAAAGCCATAGAAGGAATGCCGCGTCATGCCTCGATTCACGCTGCCGGGGTGGTGATTGGCAAGGAAAGCCTGAGCCGTCTGCTGCCCTTGCAAAAAACCCCTGAAGGGCATATTGTGACCCAATTTCCCAAGGAAACAGTTGAGGATATCGGGCTGCTCAAGATGGATATCCTGGGATTACGCACCCTGACAGTCATCGACCGGGCGGTGGAAATAATCAAGCGCACCCGGAATGTAATTGTGGATATAGAAAACCTGCCGTTGGATGATCCCCTTGTGTATGAGTTGCTGTCTAAAGGCGATACCATTGGCGTATTTCAGCTTGAAAGCGACGGGCTGCGGCGTATCTTGAAAGACCTGGCCCCGAGCCGTTTTCAGGAATTAATAGCAGTTATTGCTCTGTACCGACCGGGTCCTCTGGGCAGTGGAATGGTGGAGGATTTTATTAACTGTAAACATGGCCGGCAGGAGAGTCAATATGCAGATTTTCGTTTAGAAGATATATTAAAGGAGACCTATGGGGTCATACTGTATCAAGAACAGGTCATGCGGATAGCCAGTGACCTGGCCGACTTTTCAATGGGCGAGGCTGATGTGCTGCGCCGGGCTATGGGCAAGAAAAAACCAGAAGAATTGAAAGCACAGCGAGATAAATTTATCGCAGGTGCGGGTCGCAAACATATAAAAGCCCAGGTGGCTCAGCACCTATTTGATCTTATGGAGAGTTTTGCCGGTTATGGTTTTAACAAAAGCCATTCTGCCGCTTATGCCCTCATTTCCTACCAGACCGCTTATTTAAAGGTTCATTATCCGGTGGAATATATGTGCGCCTTCCTGACCAGCATCATCGATAATCAGGATAAGGTGGTTTATTATTTGCGAGAATGTCAGCGTATGGGTATCAAGGTTCTGCCTCCGGATATTAACCAGAGCTTTGATAATTTCACCGTGACCGGGGGCAGGATTCGTTTTGGGCTGGGAGCCATTAAGAATGTGGGTATCAATGCGGTAAAGAGCATGGTCAAGGTCCGCAAGGCACAGCCTTTTTCCTCCCTGTTTGATTTCTGCAAACGTGTTGATCTAACCCAGATTAACAAGCGCATGCTGGAAAATCTCATTGTGGCGGGTTGCTTTGACAGCATCGGTCTGACCCGCAAAGAGGCCTTATCCATTATGGATGAATGTGTGGAAATAGCCACGCAGATAAAACTGGCCGAGGCCAGCCAGCAGCTTTCGCTATTTGGGGCCCATGAAAATTTGATTGAGGAGCCCTGCCCGGTTATACAGGGAGAAATGCCGGTTAAAGAGAGCCTAACCCGGGAAAAAGAGGTATTGGGATTCTATGTTTCTGCCAATCCCCTGGACGAATTCAAGAACCTTTTGCCATTGCTGATCAGCCATCAGGTTGCTGATCTGTCCGGGTTAAGGGACGATTCCTATGTCCGTCTGGCCGGCATGGTGCTGCAGCTCAATCGCCGCACCAGCCGTAAAGGGGACATTTATGCCCAATTCTCGCTGGAAGATTTGAGCGGGCGCATCGAGGTGCTGGTATTTCCGGCGGCCTTGCGGCAGAATGCGGATATCCTACAGGCTGATGCCGCTATTGTTATTGAAGGATATTATGACCACCGTGAAGATGCCCCAAAACTTACGTTGCGCAAGGCCTTTAGGCTGGAACCCGTCATTAATGAAATGCATATCGGTCTTAACGGAGACCAGGAACCTGGAACCAAACAGCAGTTATTGGCCAGACTGAAGCAACATCCGGGCAACTACCCGGTCATTTTGGATTTACCAAGAAAAAAAGTCGTTCTTAATCACGAGTTTAAGGTTGAAGCCAGCCTATCCTTTAAGCAATCCTTACTGGACATAGCCGGGGTGAGTTATGCATGGTTTGCCTAGCTGTGGTCGGGCAGGGCAACCGGGCTGCTTATCAATAAGCTCACAAGGAGGAATAGTGCATGAATGAAGGGTTTATAGGACAAGACTATATTGTTATCAAGGCTCTAGAAAATGGAGTAACCATTATTGGTCTTACCCGCGGCCGCGAAACCAAATTTCACCACACCGAGAAACTCGATAAGGGCGAGGTCATGATATTCCAGTTCACAGAGCACACTTCAGCAGTCAAGGTGCGTGGAAATGCAGACATCATACATCGTTATGGGGCTACCAGCAGCGAGGGTGCCACGGTAGGAAAAGGCAGCTCTAAAGCTTAAACACATCGGCTCCGGCTCCTCGAATCGACTGCGATCATATTTATCACATACTATTGGGGGAAAGGGGGGCTCTTTTTGAAACGCGTGGCTGTATTAACCAGCGGCGGGGATGCCCCAGGTATGAATGCTGCTATACGGGCAGTAGTAAGAACCGCCATTTATGAGGGTATGGAAGTCTATGGTGTATATCAAGGTTTTGAAGGCTTGATGGCCGGTAGTTTTGAAAAGCTGTCGCCCGGGTCGGTGGCGGACATCATTCATCGCGGTGGCACCATACTGCATACCTCAAGGTCCCGGGAATTCCTGCTCAGCGAAGGGCAGCGCCGGGCCCGGGAGCAGCTGGCACAGCTTGAAATTGATAATCTGGTCATTATCGGCGGCAATGGCAGCCTGCGCGGGGGATACCAACTTATCGATGAAGGGGTGCAGGTAATCGGCATACCCGCAACCATAGATAACGATGTGGTTTATACCCGCTCTATCGGCTATGATACCGCTGTAAACACCGTATTAAGCGCCATAAACAATATCCGTGACACCGCTACCAGTCATGGCCGTGTATTCATTATTGAAGTGATGGGTCGGCACTGTGGCGAAATTGCCCTGGCTGCCGGGGTAGGCGGCGGCGCGGAGTCAATTCTGATTCCGGAAATACAACCCGATAAAAAGCAGGTCATTGAGAAAATCAGAAGCGGAATGGAACGGGGCAAGCTGCATAGCATCATTATTGTGGCCGAAGGGGTCTATCCGGTGATGACCTTAAAAGATGAAATCATAGCAGCCACCGGGCGGGACACCCGGGTCAGCATACTGGGGCACATTCAACGCGGTGGCACCCCGACTGCCATGGATAGGATCCTGGCTTCTTATATGGGTAAAGCAGCCATTGATGCTATACTTCGCGGGAAGGCCAATTCGATGGTGGCCGGGCATGATGACCGCATTTACACTATCCCTTTGGGAGAAGTAATCAAAGGGCATAAGACTCCAGATTTGGGTATGTTTGAGATCGCTCGGGTTCTGTCAACCTGAGCAGATCGGTTTGATAAAGGGGGGGCTAGCAATGCGCAAAACCAAAATCATATGCACGATCGGACCGGCTAGCGATGCGATTGAGATGCTGCAGAAGATGATTCGGTCGGGCATGAATGTGGCCCGTTTGAATTTTTCCCATGGCGAGCATATTGAACACAAAAAACGGGTGGATAATATTCGCACCGCCGCGCAGGAATTCGGCGCAACGGTAGCGATTATGCTGGATACCAAAGGCCCGGAGATTCGTACCGGCACCCTGAAGAACGGCAAAATAAATCTTCAGTCCGGTGACGTCTTTATCCTCACTACCCGCGAGGTAGAAGGAGATGAAAAGCAGGTGCAAATCAGCTATTCCCATCTTCCTGAGGAAATGAACCAGGGGGACTGCATTCTGCTGGCGGATGGTTTGATCAGCCTGCAGGTGGAGGAGACTACCGCCACGGAGATCGTCTGTCGGGTTCTTAACGGTGGGGAGTTAGGTGAGCGCAAGGGCATCAATGTGCCCGGAGTTCGTGTCAAACTCCCTTTTTTAAGTGATAAGGACAGGGAGGACATTGCATTTGCTATTGCCAATCAGGTTGATTTTATCGCAGCCTCTTTTGTGCGCACAGCCGAAGATATTCTGGAAGTCAGACGCATTCTGGAGGAACACCATGCTGATATAGACATTATTGCCAAGATTGAGAGCCAGGAAGGGGTCGACAATCTGGAGGACATTATCAAGGTAGCCGATGGGGTGATGGTAGCCCGCGGTGACCTGGGGGTGGAGATTCCTGCTGAAGAAGTCCCACTGGTACAGAAACATATTATTAAGGAATGTATTGAAGCGGGCAGAACCGTTATTATTGCTACCCAGATGCTGGAATCGATGATTGCTAACCCCCGACCGACCCGGGCTGAGGTGTCGGATGTGGCCAACGCCATTTTCGACGGAGCCGATGCTATTATGTTGTCAGGGGAGACGGCTGCAGGCAGGTACCCGGCCCAGGTAGTGGAAACCATGGCCCGCATTGCCCGCCGTGCCGAAGAAGTATTGCCTTATGAGGAATTCTTACGACAAAAACGGTTTTTGGGAACCTCTACGGTTGCCGATGCCATCAGTTACGCTACCTGCACTACGGCCATGAATCTGGATGCTTCAGCAATATTGAGCGCCACTCATACCGGGCACACGGCACGATTAATAGCCAAATACCGTCCCCAGGCAACCATTGTGGCCGCCACCCCCCGAGGGCGTATCCTGCAAAAAATGGCCATAGTATGGGGGGTTCAGCCGGTGCTTATTGACGGTAGCTCCAGCACTGACGAGTTGTTTGAACAGTCGGTGCAGGCAGCGCTGCAAAGCGGCTACATCACTCATGGTGATCTGGTGGTTTTGACCGCTGGCATTCCTGCGGGAACACCGGGAGGGACCAATCTGTTAAAGGTTTATGTGGTGGGAGATATTATTGCCCGGGGCACCGGAATAGGATATGAGCCCGCCACAGGACGGGTTGTTGTGGCCAAGACCGACAGCGATTTGCACAGGCTGGCAGAAGGCGATATTGTGGTTCTGGCCAACGCCAGCAGCAGCCTGGTTCCACACCTGGATAAGGTTAAAGCCATCATCACCGAAGCCGGTGGCCTGACTTCTGATGCAGCCATCATGGGGCTCAATTATAACATTCCGGTGGTGGTCGGGGTGCGTGGGGCCACAGAACTGTTTCAGGAAGGAATGTTGATCACCGTGGATACGCCGCGAGGTGCTATTTATCGCGGTTTTGCCCGGGTAAAATAGCGGGCCCAATCTCTATTGCTGCTATAAGGGGGTGATTTATGTACTTGTGAACAAATAAACATAAAAAGAGGATTTTGGAAAACTAATGTAGAAGAAAAATAGCACGTCAAAAAATATATATATACTTTAGGAGGGAATTGGGAATGAAGATTATGGTTTTGGGTGCAGGCACTATGGGTGCCGGTATTGTGCAGGTTGCCGCTCAGGCTGGGCATACTGTAATCGTGCGCGATATCAAACAGGAATTTGTTGACAGAGGAATCGCCGGTATTGACAAACTCTTGGGCAAGAACGTTGACAAAGGCAGAATGTCTGCCGAAGACAAAGCTGCTGTGATGGGGAGAATATCCGGAACAGTAGACATGGCTGCCGCCGCTGATTGTGATCTGGTAATCGAAGCCGCTCTGGAAGTCATGGACATCAAGAAGGCTATCTTTAAAGAACTGGATGAGATTTGCAAACCCGAATGCATTCTGGCTAGCAACACTTCCGCACTGAGTGTAACCGAAATAGCTGCCGCCACCAAGCGGGCTGACAAAGTCATCGGCATGCACTTCTTTAACCCGGTGCCGGCTATGAAACTGGTAGAGATCATCCGTGGGGCTAACACCAGCCAGGCTACCTATGATGCCATCAAAGACCTTTCCACACAGATGGGCAAAGCCCCGGTAGAAATCAATGAAGCCCCTGGCTTTGTTGTCAACCGTCTTTTGATCCCCATGCTGAACGAAGGCATGTATGCCTTGATGGAAGGCGTAGCCAATGAAGCCGATATCGATACTTCCATGAGGTTTGGGGCTGGACATCCTATGGGACCATTGGCCCTGGCCGACATGATCGGTCTCGACATCTGCCTGAAGATTATGGAAACCCTTTACAAAGAATTTGGCGATCCCAAATATCGCCCCTGCCCGCTACTGGTTAAATATGTTCGTGCAGGCAAACTGGGCCGCAAGACCGGCGAAGGATTCTTCAAATACTAGAATCCCGTTAACAACAACAAACAAAGGGGGCAAACCTGACGGTTTGCCCCCTTTTGCATGCTTGGCGCTTTGATGCTCCTGGTAAAGGCTTGGCGGGTTTCTGATTAGAGGCTTGCTTGGCGAGTGTAGGCCTTTTTAAGCTTGGCTTCTTCCATGATGAAATGCAGGGTTTTGGAATCCAGCAAACCAGTGGCATCCAGGGCATGTTTCTGCTGGAACCCTTTTATAAAAGCGGAGAAATCATTCTCTGTGGTCATTCCCAGCATGATCAGCATCTCCACTATTTGTTTCTTTTCGGCTGCGGTGATAAGCATTACATCAGTGCTTAAAACCGGACTGGCGGAGTTGTTTGCTGTAGCCACTGTTGGTGTAGCAGCAACTGATGGATCCAGTCCTTCCGACTCGGTTAAGGTTGAAGAGACCGTTTGAGCAGTAAGCTGCGCCGCCTGGGCCTTCTGAGCCTGCTCTACAATATAAGGAAAGTTGGCGGCTACACCAAGGGTGGAACCGGTAACAATAGCGGCTGTCAAAACCAGGGATAAAAATATGTAATATTCCAGCTTCATCTAAAGCCTCCCCACGAAATTCACAATTCCATTGTATTACAGTCCCCAATTATTTGCAATAGATGCACAAAATAGACGTAAGGTCCCTATGAAGCTAACAGAGTCACAGAGAGTCTTGGGACTCACTGGCAACCCCGATAGTGGTGCTGAACTTGCCCGGTTTAAATCTTAGCAGCGCAATTAGAAGCAGAACAGATGGAATTATATAGTTAAAAAAGAGCACCAGGCCGGGGAAAGACATGCTAATACTGTTAAACAAGTCAATATTATTAGGATAAAATGCCTGCGCAAAGATCAACAGCATCATAGCCATAGGAAGGATTAAGAAGCGGTCGCTTTTAAATCCGCATAATTGAGTAAAACAGCCGGTGGCAGCAAACTGGGCTATGGTTATTTTTCCCCAGAATACTAGAATCCAGATAGTTGCCAGGACAATTTTGAACCCGGTGGTTTCCAAATAGTTGATCAGGGAGAAAACTGAAAAATAGGTCCGTGAGGTTGTTTCAGCGCCCATGATGGTAATACATAAAATGATGGTCAGTGAAACAAAAACAGATAATATAACTGTAGCAACCAGGCCTCCAACCAGGGCATCTCTCTGGCTGCGAATGAAAGGAAAAAGAATAACTAAAAGAAATACTTCTCCACTGAAAGCATGGGGCAATATGCTGCTTTTTAGAATAGTTTTCAGATCGGCTTCGCCTATAGGAAACAAGGCTGAAAGCTCCACTATGGGCAAAGCCATAACTGCTGCCAGGGCGAAAAATACCGCAGCAACAATCCATAGACACCATATAGTGCGGCTAATTACTTCAATACCGGAGGCAACCGCATAGGTTGTGGCCACCATAAAGAGCAGTCCAATCGCAAGCAGGGGGGTTACACGAAAGATACCTGTTCCGTATAAAAATGCCAGAGCCTGTCTGATTACAGTTGTGCCAAAGTAGACAAAGTAAAGGAAATAGCCCAGGCCAATTAATTTGCCCAGGCATTTACCAACGATCAATGGAAGATACTCTATAAAACCTTTATCAGGGAAAAAGTTAGCCAGCCAACATGTGATATAAATAATATATACTGTCCCTGGCAAGACGATTAGAGGCGCCATCCAGGCATCCTGCCTGGCGATAGCAGTGGTTTCATAGGGAACGAGCAGGATTTCGGTGCTTCCAATAAAGGTCACCAGAAGAGCTACCAGCGCAGGAACACCTATCTTGTATGCAGCGTTGCTTTTCATTGGGTTCTCCTTTTGCGACAGAGTTTAGCTGAATAAACCCTCCAAGTATACAGTAACAGGTTTAAATACCACCTCTACCCCTTGTTTTAGAGTAGGAAGCTGCCAATTTTGAATATAAGCGATACCATATATCATGCTTACAATCAGAAGGCATATTACTGCAATCAATTCCCCCCATTGCTTTCTGCAGGTTAAGCAAGGTATCTCGATTAATGAAATAATAATAAGCAAGGCCAGAAAAAGGTAGTTCAAAGCTGCTCCTCCTTTGGCTGTTTTTAGGTCATCACTCAATGTCCAACGACCTGGAAATCAAATTGGTGTGGTGGATGGAGGTTTTTACCACCAATTGCACCTCAACTCCTGGAAATATGTCGGGCCAGCTATCTTTCATCTGCTGCCATTGGGCAGGATAATGACGATGAATGGCTTCGCCAAAACCAAATACATCCACCTGGTACTGCTGCTGGGCTTTGGCCAGCGCGGCCCGTACTTCCCTGATCACTGCCTGGTTTTGAGCTTCTTCAAGTCTCTTAATATCGGCGCTTTTATCCAGGGGCACACTGGTGGTAACCTCTTCTGCGCTGGTGGATGCTATAATTTTGACCATCATAACCACGTGCCCGTTTTTCACAGCAGGGCGCACGGTGGATTTTGCCGTCAGGATCTCAGTGGCCATGGTGTGGCCTTCGCTGCCGGGGATAGGAAATTGGATTTTACCGTATTTAATCTTTCCCAGCAGCCACAGCAAGCCCCGGCTTTCCTGCTGGTCGAGCCAACCGATCATATTGTCTTCCTTGAAAACAGCCGTTCCATTTATTACCACCAAATTGGCTGGCTCCGGCACCTCGCCACCGAGAATTCCATTCTCTGATTCTTCCGAAAATGATAGGGAAGGGCAGGTCTCAATTAAAGCGGTAAATGGTTGGGCGCCTTTGCTTTGCAGGATTTTTGTAAAGTCGCCCAGGCGCAGCGCTGCATATGAAGAAACCCGTTCAGGATGACGCAGCATATCGCTGATCCGTCTGGTCGGTATTGGCGAAAGGTGCTCCGGGGTATCCATAATGGACACCAGGTCACCACGGCCTACTAAGATCCACATGCTGGGGCGGATCTGCGGAGTGCGTTCCAAGTAGTCCAATATTTCTCTGAAACCCCGATTCCGGGCAAATTCCTCCGATACTATCACCACCTCGGTGTGGGCAAAAAAACGTTGTGTGACCGTTTCTAAAGGGAGTTGTCGTATGGCGGCATAGAGAGAATCGGCTTCAATCACCCGATTGCCATAGGCCTTGTCGAACAGCAGACTACGCCCCCCGCCAATCTTGCTTTCAGCAGCAGTATTAATGACTTGAAAAATAACCCGGACACCGCCGTTTTGTGTTGTATCAATGGCCATGCCATGAATGATACTCAGCTCTTCAACCTCACGCAGGTCCCAGCATCCTCCCAGGGTCAGAACAAAACCAGCGATGACGAAAAAAATCATTATAGATCGCTTAATCATGCGCTTCCACCCCCGTATTTGTTTCTTCCTTTCGGAGGGCTGGGTTTTAAACCGGGAGTCTGGCAATTAGTATTGAGTACCTCCATCTCTGCCGGGCGTTTATCCATTGCCCACCATGGAGCGCGGATCAGAATATCTTTGAGACTGGACGGGTGCAGCGGGGATAAAGGAGACAGATAAGGAAGGCCAAAGGAGCGCAACTTGGAAGTATGGATAATAATCATGATTAAGCCGATTGAAACCCCGAAAAGCCCAAAGGTTCCTGCCAGAACCATTAATGGAAAGCGGAGCAGGCGGATGGTGATACCCAGATTATAAGAAGGTATGGTAAAAGAGGCAATACCGGTAGTTGCTACGATAATTACCATCAAAGGAGATATAATGCCTGCAGTAACCGCCGACTGGCCAATAACCAGTGCTCCGGCAATGCTTACCGCCTGTCCAATAGCACGAGGCAAACGCACCCCGGCTTCTCGTAGAATTTCGAATACAAATTCCATCAGCAAGGCCTCGATCAAGGTTGAAAAAGGCAGGCCCTGGCGATAGGCGGATATGCTAATCAAGAGGCGTGAAGGAATCATTTCCTGGTGAAAAGTAGTTACAGCGATGTACAGTGAGGGGAGAAACAGAGAAACGAAAAAGGATATCCAGCGCACCCAGCGCAGGGCGGTGGTCAATATATATCGTTCATAATAATCTTCAGGGGAATTGATAAATGAGGGCAACGGAACGGGCAGGATCAGGGCAAAAGGACTTCCATCCGTTAGAAGGGCAACCTTCCCTTCCAAAAGCGATCCGACCACCCGGTCAGGGCGTTCGGTATGCTGTATTTGCGGAAAGGGCGAAAAGGGATCATCTTCAATCAATTCCTCCAAGTAGCCGCTATCCAGAACCCCATCTATATCAATGCGCAATAAGCGTTGTTTTACTTCTTCAACCAGTTCCGGGGAAGATATCCCCTTAATATAGACGAGAGAAACATCCGTGGCAGTAAATCTGCCAATACTAATTTTTTCAATCCGCAAATGGGGATGTTTGATACGCCTGCGGATCATGGTAATGTTGGTTTGAACGGTCTCAGTGAATCCCTCGCGGGGACCGCGTACCATCACTTCTGAAGGTGGTTCGCTGATGGCGCGCTCTACATGCGACCTGATGTTTACCATCAGGGCTATACTTAACCCATCTATCAGGAGGATGACCCCGCCTGATAATATACTCGCCACAATCTGTTTTAAGCTTGATGATTCAACTACATTGGATGCGGTCAGAGCGGTTTCCAGTATAAATTCACGTATGCCGGTTCTGCTAATTTTCAGGTCATCCTGCTTGCTGAACAGCATTAATGATTTGATAATGTCATCGTTTAGAGCGGTTTTATCTACGAGACCTTCGATGTATATAATGCAAGCGGAGTTGTTTTTGCTGCTTCCCAGGCGGATATCTCGATAGATAATATCATCTTGCTCACCAAGGACAGTCTGCAGGTAACGCAAATTATCGACAAGGTGAAGGTTTACAGGAATATCGGGCAGTGAACCGGTATTAACCGGCCCATCTGCGGGGCTGTTGTCAGTATTGCCAGGAGGCGTCGGCTTTGTGGCGAAGCCTGTAAACCATTGGGACCATTTCATAATTTAAGCGTCTCTCCCTAATAATAGTCACTCTTATTATTTGACAAAGCCTCTGTTTCATACCAGGGAAAGAACTGATGTTGCCTTTTAATTTTTTCGGGAAGCTCGGGAGGCGACGCTGGATTATGTCCCAGTACCAACGAAAAAAGCGTGTGATGTGCAAAAAAAGAAGCAGTTAAAGCCAGTTGCTCCAACTGCTCAGGTAATTCTAATACTATTGTGTACTCTCAGAGCCCAAGAGGTGCTGACAGTGGTTAATACTGTCATCAAGTGTGTGGCAAACAAAGTCTAACTCAGTCATTGACTTCTTGCTCAGGCCCCCCTTAGGGAGTCTTTCAATCTCCGCTTTGGCGTTGCGGATATGTGCTATCGCAGCACTGATAACGACTCGCTCTATTTTGCCTACCCCCTTTAACAAGATATTCACAACTTAGTATTTCCAGATCGTTTAATTGTATCCTTGAGCTTCATCAGGTACCAAATTGGCAAAGGGGTCCAAAAAATATAATAATCAAGACTCCTTCGTATTGAACAATCTCATAAGCTATTTCATAGTTCTTACCAATAGGCGCCATAGCCCAGGATGCCACATGAATAATCCTGGCAAGCCTGCTATAAGAAAGATGTAGAGCGAAAGCTAAACCCTGCTCAGGCTATTAGGATTCTCTTAGAATACCATTAAGCTTATTCTATATTCCAGCCCGTAATTATAGGGCTTACCCCGGTTTCATAACGCAACTTCTCGGCTATCTCCTGTATCTGGTCAGGACTGGAAATACCGTGCCCAAACCTGAGGTGTTTTTTCCATTTGTCAGTGCCCAGGGCAAGCAGCATATCTTCACGACTGATTTCCACCGAAAAAAGACGGATACCGTCACAGTTGAACTTGTATGCCTTATCTCCGGATAAAATCCCGAAGCCGGATAATATCACCTCAACCGATTCCTTATCAGGGAGCAGTTTCGATGCCGGATCCCTATTGTCATCTGCTATTACAGAAGAAGCAGTGGTTAAGATGGCGTTTTCTACAATCAGCCGGGCTGTTTTCAGCTTTTGCCGCTGTTGGTAAAGGCAAACAAGTATCAGCAAAGTTAAGATTAATGCTATGCAGAATAAAGCATAACTTTGCCTGTAAGCCAGCCAGCTGCATGCTCCCAGTCCTATTGCCGAGAATATGCCCAGAATGATTGATTTTTGCCTTAAGAGCTGCACTGCTTGGATCCTCCTTTCGGCTTGCTCTAGCCTGCTGCGCCGGGCCCCTGCAGGGACAAGTTCAGGGGCCTGCGCAAAATAAGGCAGCTGGGCTGTTATCCTTGCTTAATATAGGGAGGATCAGCCGGCACGGGTGAGACGGTTGCGGCAAAGGGTACAGTTCCGAAAAGCTCCCCGAATAGATAGTCATACAGCTTATCCAGTACGTCAGCTTTCAAGTCGATGCTAACCTGGTACGCTTCGGTCTCACCATTAGCTCCGGCAGTGACGGTTTTCCAGCTGATGACCGGCCAGGCTGAAATATCGATGGTACTCTCGATGCTGCTTTGGCTGGTTAACTCATATAATCCTTGGGCAGCAGCCATATCGATTTCCACCACCTTGGCGGCTCCCATGCCGAAGATTTCTTCCAGGTATTTTTGAATCACATCGGACTTGGTGAAATCGATCATTTTGTATTTCAGTGCTTCTTTGCCTTTGCCCCATTTGACCAGGGTCGTATCCGGAACTAAATCCTGCAGCCATTTAGCCATGGGAGTGTTGAGGTTTTCCTGCACCACTTTGTTATTCAAGGCCTTCTGGAAGAAGTTGCCGGCAATGGCTTTCATGCCCATGGCTGTTAAATCGGAAGCGGTGGCGGTAATCGCCGCATAAAGGTCCATCTTGCCGTCCCGGTCCAGGTTGTCATAAAGGTTTTTGGCGATTTTCCAGACCAAAAAGCCTCCCACCACCACACAGACCTCTTTGAAATTCACTTTTTTGCCCATCTTTTCATCAAAAGCATTGCCGATCAGGTTGTCAAAGGCGGCGTTGATGTTTTTAGCAGTTTCCAGCTGATCATAGACAAACTCTTCTCCCCAAACCAGCGAGTCTATGATTTCACCCAGGAGGGAAGCGAAGATATCCTTGGCCGGGGAAAGGATGGCATCGGCTGTACTGCCGTAATAAGTGCTGATCAGATAGGAAAAGGCCTGGTCGCCAAACCATTTGATCCACTCGGCATAGTAGATCATTTTGTCCAGCTCATCAGCGATCTCAACGTATTCTGAGGCATCTTTGGTGTAATAGGCAATGGCATCCTGACAGATGCGCTTGTTGATCAGACGCAGTTCGGCTCTGGACATTTTCTGGCCATTTTCTCGCAGCACCCGGGCAATTTCCGGGCTGATCCCGCCGACCCGGCTGACGATGCGTTTCATCTTGGCAAATTCTTCTTCCCACCCGTCCATGGGTCCGGGGCCTCCGCCCATCAAACGAATGGGGAGATCCAGTGTATATTCCTGGTCCCCATAGGTACAGGAAACAGGCAGGGTAACGTAGTAAGGCCGGCCCTCATCCTCCACCAGGGCTTCCTGAGGCGCAAATTGGTATTCCTTCAGATTGCTGGCTATATCCTCAATGGAATACTTGAATCTTTCCACCAGACGATTGGTACGTTCATCTGTTCCCCTGATCTGGTCAAATACCGGGTTAAATTCATCCGGTTCCATTACCCGTACCCGGCGCCGGTCATTCCCGTCTACCTCCGGCACGGCAAATTCCACCACGAAACGAGTGGGCAGCACATCACCATACTCATCGGTAGACTCATTGTCAAAGGTTCCCACCAGGGCATGATCATTTTCATCATACTCCAGGTCGCGAACCGAGAGCCCCTCGGGATAAAGCTCAATTTTGACGCTGTTTTCCGCCAGTTCCTGTTCATTCTCGGCCCGTATCCCAATAAACGCGGTCTGCTTAACAGCTTTATGGGCTTCCGGTGCTGCGCTGTTGTTCTTCACCTGGAGGATATACTGGTTTTCTTCGATTTCTTCTATCGTACAGCTGAAGGGGGCGTCTTCATCAGCTTCGCATTTGACGGAGGCGGGCTTTTCCATGAAATCGTTGAGCAGGAACAAAGTTTCGTAACTGCCTTCATCGCCCAGGAGCATAGGAATGGTCATGGTAAGATAATTGCCCTGCTCAGGGAAGGAGATATAGGGTTTGCCCACCAGCCGGAAGGTAACATTATTTTGGATAGACCCTTCCTCGCCGCTGTACTTGATGCTAACCACGCCTTCACTTGGGTTTTGGCGGCCCGGCACGGTCTGAGCAGAAACCAGCGCTCCCATATAGTTATCCGCCATCTGGCACCCTTCTACAGATAAATTCTCCCCAGAGAAAATATCTATGGATGCGGTGAGATCCGGCCGGTCGATCTCGTCTCCTTCAGGAGTTATTTCCACTATACGTGCATAAACGCTTACCGGCTGGCTGTCATAGCGGATGGCATCGCCGAATTCCTTGCGCAAACACATCTTATAACGGCTTTTCCTGCCCTTGTTCTCTCCGCTGCGGCCGCTTCCTGCACCGGCGATAGCTGCACCGATCCCAAGAATAGAAATAGCCAGGGCCTCGGGAATGGGCACTGAAGTTTCACCCTTATCTTTATCAGCCCGGGTATCCACCTGACTATTTACCGCTCCGGCGGCTCCGTCAATTTGGCCCAATTTTACACTGGCTACCTTGAACCACACATTAGCCTGGTTATTGGCATTCTCTTTCTCAGATACTTCTGGTACGTCCTGGTTGGCCCTTTCCAGTTTTTCCTTATAGCTCCCCCGGGGATTCAGGTAAATCCGCAAAAAGCCATCATCATCCACATACCAGTCAATTCTGCCATCCACACTGTCCTGCAGAGTATATTCACCTGTAAAGGTCATGTTGTTTAAAACACTACCTGGCTCCAAGAATTCCTGTGATCCCCGGCCAGCGGCAGTACCCGCCGCTTCATAGGCCAGATCAAAGCGGACTCCTCCCAGGCTGATTTTTTCGATAGAATAAAGCACATTGTGAAAACTTAAATTTATTGAAGCATTCCATTCCCAAACATTTTCGTCCTTGCTTCCCGGCAGATAATGCCCGCTGCTGCCGCCGCTGTGGGTGATGCTATAGCTGTTCTTTTCGCCCGCTTTTAAGATCCACTGGTTTCCGTCAAATGGGTAGGTATCCTGACCGGAAGAGGGGTCGGAATTACCGGCGGCCATTCTGATGGCTGCATAATCCAGGGCCAGTGGTTCAAGTACCAATTCCACCGGTAAGTATTCCTTTTCCAGAATGGCCTTGCTGATATCACCTTTGGCAGTCAGCTGCATCCCCGCAAACTGCTGCAAATCATAATAGTCTACCGGGTCCACATAATCTCCCGCTTTAGGACCGGCAGCAAAAGCTGTCATGGGCAAAACCGATACCAGTATAAATGCGAATATAAGAGATAGTGATAGGAACTGTTTTCTCATGGGGCCGGCACCTCCTCCCTTTGGCGGCCGGTCAGTTTAGCAATAACAGCCGCAATGAGTAAAACTCCGCCCAGGATGTAGCCGTTAAAGGCGCCCGGTAAAACCGATAATACAAAAGCCAGGGCAAACCCAGCCCCCCAGCCCGCCATAAAACGATGCATTCCGGAAATGTTTACCGCTTCTGACCTGCCGGCACCGGCCAGGCTCCGCAGAGAAAGCCCCAGACAGGCGATAGAGGCCATACTGTTTTGCAGCGAGGTGCTGCCCACCATGAGATTGTATAGAATAAGTGCCAGAGCCATCCCCAACAGCCAACGGTATATTGTGGCTTGGTCTCCTTTAAGGCCGCCGGTTACAGCGGATATACCGGCTTTCATCTGGCTCCATGTGCTTTTATCTACGAGCAGAGAGGTGAAAAAGGCAGCCAGTAAGCCTTTGCCCACAATGCCGCCGAATTTATTCAGGAGTCCGCCCTGCAAACCACCCTGGGCAAAGGTCAGCCAGGATAGTAGTTTTGCCGGGACAGCATCTGTGACCGCTGGCGGCAGGAAGATAAATATTATCCATAATACCGCTAATACCAGCGCTGCTATCAATCGCCTTCTATTCTGGAGAGCAGCCTTAAAGCCCGGTAATATCTGCCGCACTCCACTGCCCAAAAAACCTGATACATTGGTAAACTCCGCCACAGCCAGGGGAAACATCTCCTGGGACAGGGCCATTTCTCCGGCTGTGATAGCTGCCCGGCTGGTGGGCAAGAGCCGCGCTGCTGCCTGGGCGAATGCCGGACTGACATTCACGGGAGTCCTCTGCTCCGGTTCTTTGGGGACGGTTTCCGCCTTCTCCGCTTCCTGGCCTGCTTCTGTGCTTCTAACCGGTGCCCCGCACCCGGTGCAGAATTTCACATTTTCTTGCAAAGGCAGGCCGCAGGCAGTACAAAATTTGCTCAAGCCATCATCTCCCTTTTTAAAAATAAAAACGCCTAATAACATGAGAGGCAATTCTCTATGGAATTGCCTCCCTTAATGATTCGGTTCAGCCTTCCTGATTTGTGACCAGGCGCATAAGGATACTGGCGGCCTCTGCTCGGGAAGCATTTCCTGATGGATCAAGCATCCCGTTGCCTTTGCCGGTCAAAATTTGGCTAGCCACTGCCCATTTAACAGCATCAAGAGCCCAGGGGGAGACTTTGCTGCCGTCATAGAAGCTGTCCAGATCGGCAGCAGCGGAGGTGTCATACCCCTTGAACTGTGCAAACTTATAAAGCATGACGGCCATCTGTTCGCGGGTAACATTGTCCCGGGGACCGAATCTGCCCGCACCGTAACCGTTAACGATTTCTCGGCGGCTGGCCCAGTCTACCGCTTTGGCGTAGTATTCATATGCGGGAACATCTAAGAATACCTGGTTGACATCTATATCTGCCTGGCCTTCCAGCCGCCACAGAACTGTGACCAGCATGGCGCGGCTCATGGGTGTAGCCGGCTCAAACTGCTCCTCGCTGGTACCGGCAAACAATTGGTTTTGGTATACGTAGTCAACCGCGTGGTAATACCAATCACTTTCCCCCACATCAGCAAAGGGGAAGGCCGGCGGGTCTTCCGGCAATACGGTCGGAATCTCAGTGAACAGAGCATTAACAGTAACATCGCCGGATGGCATGGTGAAAGAATAGGTCCCATCACCGTTATTGGTGTAATCTACTTCCCGGCCGTTTTTATCGAGGATGATCAGGCGGTCGATTTGGTATCCCTCATCAGGGGTTACAGTAATGGTTACCTTGCTGCCTGCCGTTAAGCGGGTTTTGTCGAAGGTTACTTCCCCGTTATTGCTTTGCGCATCAACAGAAGCCGAATAATAGGTGGGGCTGCTCCCGCCGCTTCCGCTAGAAGAAGAACCGGCAGCAGCACGGGTGATGGTAAGGGTATAGGTCTTGGTTGTAGTTGTATCCTGCGCAGTCACCAGTATGGTTATGGTGTTAGCGCCAACACTGAGTCCTACTGCACTGGGAGTGCCGCTGACGGTTGTCACTCCGTTTACTTTAACAGCAACATCTTCCTGATTTACCGTGGCAGTGACATCGACTGAAGATACGCTGTTGGCTACACTGGCCGTATAGCTGGTTGTTTCCGGGGCAAATTCGGGTGACAGGGTGCCGGAACTGATGGTCAGACCTGATAAAGTGGCATCGGAAGAGGCTGCCGGGGTGCTGTCGGTGATGGTTATGGTCAGTTCAGGGTCGGTACCGCCGTTGTAATCAAAGGTCAAAACCACGGTGCCAGTAGCCAGGGCGGCCAGGTATTCCTTTCTTGATGGTAACGGTATCAGTAACGCCGTCTATGGTATAATCCTCACCTAAAGCTAATGTTACAGCATCATTTTTGATGCCTATCAGAGTATGATCTCCATCGGATTTAGTGATGGTGACATCTGAAGCAGAATATTTATCGAAGCCAGCCGTGGTGGGGGTGATGAAACCATCAGTGGCAGCAGCACGAGTGATCGTGATGGTGTAAGTCTCAGTGGTAGAATTATCCTGAGCGGTCACCAGAATGGTTATAGTGTTAACGCCTACATTTAGTCCTACTGCACTGGGAGTGCCGCTGGTTGCCGCTGAACTGTTTACCGTGAGAGAAGCATCAGCCTGGTTTACCGTGGGAGTGACATTTACCGAGGATACACCATGAGCAACACTGGCCGTATAGCTGGTTGTTTCCGGGGCAAATGCTGGTGACAGCGTGCCCGAACTGATGGTCAGCGATAACAGGCTGGCATCGGAAGAGGCTGCCGGGGTGCTGTCGGCCCACTTTATGAAATCAAAAGTGGGATATCCACCTGAACCTGCCTGCCACTGATAAAGGGTGTCGTCCTGAAGTACATCAAGATTGGCATTAAGGGCTGTCAACAAATCGTTGGTAGCAGTACCATCTACAGTTATGTCCGATCCCAGCGTAGGGGGGGTACCGGAAAAATACACCACATTGGCGACCGTATCGGTTGCATCGCCTATTCCATAAGCATTGGGGGGCGTAATAGTATCTTTATTGTCCCAGTAACAGTATTCAACTGTGCCACCGTTTTCTATGAGTCCTACTACTCCGCCTGCATTTGGTATACGGCCTGGCTTGGGAGGATTGTTAGGATTATTAGCCGATACATTTCCGGTGTGATAGCAGTTGATAATGTCAGAATCAGAAATAGATCCTGCAATACCGCCACTTCCACTCGCCTATAGTATCCTGTTGTTTTGTCTCGGATTCAACACTGCCTGAATGACAGCAATTTGTAATTATGCTATTTTCTGCTATTCCGGCAACGCCACCGCTTCTCACCCAACCATCAGAAGTGGTTACTGCACTAGCATCCCCAGAAACTCTTAAATTTTTAAGTGTTGCACCACTGATAACACCAAACAAACCCGCACTTTGATCATGTTCAGCAGACATACCGCTTATAATGTGACCATTGCCATCAAAATAACCTTGGAAACCTGAAGATACTGTCACCAGATTTCCGATCGGCACCCAATTATGCCCACTCAAATCCAAATCTTCAGTCAACCTGTAATGTTTACTTTGATAATCAGCCTCAGTCACATGTTGTGCTAAATAGGCCAGTTTTCCCGCGGTATCAATGATATAGGGATCAGCCTCAGTGCCTGACCCTTCAGTGATCGCATAAGCGCTACCATCCCAGGTGGTCCCATCGGCCGCCAGGGCGATCCCTGGCGGAATTATAAAAAGGGACAGCAGCATGACGGCGGCTGTCAACAACGAAGTAATTTTTCTTTGCATTTTTTATCCTCCTGTGATTAATTACAAAATCGAGCCGAAGGGCTAGGTCGAATACTGCTTCAACTCATTACATCGAAATTAATGATGTACTTTATGTATGTAATTGTTTGTTGTTTGTGATATGATGACATCTCCGCCATCGAATCACCCCCTTTATTTTAATTTGCTCAAATATATACATATATAAAATCCATGGCATTGTCGTCATCAAAAGGAATGATTTCATACAAAAATACCCCTCACCCAAAAGGGTGAGGGGCTGCAGAAGGACCAATTTAAGCTATTAATCAGGCAGCTGGTTTTTTAGCAGGGTGCTGATGATTTCCGCTCGGGAGGAAACGTTGTATTTGGAATAAATATTCTTCACATGGGTTTTCACCGTATTTTCACTGATAAATAGCTCGGCAGCAATAGCCTTATTAGTTTTACCGCCAAGAATTAAGCGCAAGACATCCTGCTCCCGGTCAGTAAGAGGATTAAGCACCGGGGCAGTATCTACAATATTTTTTTGCTGTTTTTCTTCCATGGAGGCAAAGGCAAGTAAATAAGTATGATTTGACAAGAGCCTAACCAACTGGCGGTTCAGGAGAGGCAAAATTGCCAGAGTAATACAAATCACGGTCAGGGCAATAACAGCAACGTTAGCGCTGGAGATGTTTAATAATGTGATGCTGCTGCCCAGCAAACCACCCAGCAATACCCCAAAAACATTAGCCGATAAGCCGATACCAAATATTTTCACCGGATTGTCGGTATAGTCCAGCATTTCACCGATAATACTCCACCAGAACAAATCGAAGATACCGCAGGCCCCCAGCATGAGAGTGTCCACTGCCAGGTAACTGGCGGCGGAACGGTCTAGAAGCATAAAGGCTATAAAGGAGACCATGATCATGGCCATGCCTACATACAAAAAGTAAGAGCGTTTCACCTTGCCGGGCAGATTGCGCATTATAATAAGGGCAACAATATAAGGCACAGCCCAATACCAGCTGGTCAACCAGGTCAAATGCTGAAAGGCCGGGTTAAAGACCTGGTACATCAGTCCCGAGTTAATGGTAATAATGACCACAAACAGGATCAAGTAGAGCATGGGCGTTCTCAAATTATGGCTCATGCTGGTCTGGCTGGTCCCCGCCGGCTGATCTCCGGATACCGGAAGCAGCGCCGTGAACACTCCCGCCAGCAACAGCACCGCAATGGATAAGCCCAGTCCCCAAAAAGGTGACCGATGGACCGCGCTAAGATTGATAAGAATCATCAGCAGGTTGGAATAAATCAGTACATCTGCACAGGTCTTGATCCGTTCATTTTTAGGGGTACAGCTTTTTAAGAATTGCCCCCAGGCCGCCACAGCAAAGCCCGAGGTCAACGCACATACTACCAGCGACACGGTCCACAGAAAAGGCAGTGCCAGGAAAAAAGGAATCGAACCTGCCAGGCTGACAGCGATGCTGTACAGCATGGCGTTTTTAGCGGCCTGTGGGGTTTTTACGAAAAAACCACAGCTAAACAGGCCGATAAAGTGAGCGATAATAGCGGCAAAGATAAATCCGGTTGAAGACACCTGATAGTATTCGGTAAGACCATATAAAACCTGTCCTTCGAATACAAAGGAAAGCAGATATGCAAATAAAAAAGAAAAACCTATGACGGAAATTCTGCGGGAGCCAATTATATTTATGTCCATAGTCGGTTGCCTCATATGTATTTCAGTAATTATAGCATGAGACTGACGAATTATAGGCAAAAAGTACTTATTTTATTATGGAGGCATAGCAGTCTGGCTGATACCAAACAGCCTGCAGGCCGTTATTTTCCTGGTTGGAAATATTATCCGGCCTACATTGTCTAAGGATTGCATACACATCGTAAACATTTTTGGGAGGAGATCATCCCGTTCAACATAAGCGCGATGTTGCCAAGGCTTTCAGCTAAACCAGGAAATGTTTTGATATAGTCTGGGACGGGGGAAGCAATGAACTATATATCCGCTCCGTTACGGCTTATTCGGAAGCCGACGGCGAGCCGGTTCCGGCCCGGGATAGGGAAAGCAGGAAGGCTTCTCAAGGCCACCTCAAAGGTATACTTAAACTGGCGGACATAAGCGGGGAAAAGTTATAAAGGACACAGTTTGCTGTTCCCTGTAGTTGTATTGTTTCTTGACCATTCTCAAAATTATGATAAAATATGAATGCAAATATTGATATAAGGGAGAGCTGGAATTATGCCGGCTGCAGGGATAAAATCCGGGCAACTATGCTTGCTGCCTCCTGGCGGCTGATTTGTTGGTTAGGTTTCATGGAACCATCTTCATAGCCCGATATATATCCGGCAGCTTTAGCCCGGGCTATATCGGCTGCAAACCAAACGGAAGGGCTGAATTTTTATTGAGATTGCAGCGTACACAGGAGCTTGAAAGCCTGTAAGCAAATCATTGATTGATTTCATAGCATGAAAAGAGCATAATATGGTTAGAATGTTACCATGAGGAGTTGATACCATGCAGATTAAACCGTCCGCAAGCATCCGGCAGAACTATAATGAGATAGCGGATTTGTGCAGGTCTACAGGTGAGCCGGTGTATCTTACCAAAAATGGCGAGGGCGATCTCGTGGTAATGGATATAGAGGCATTTACCCGCCGTGAAAAAATGCTGAAGCTGCGCGAAGAACTGCTGGCCGTCGAGGAAGACCGTCTGGCTGGACGCGCCGGAGTGACGCCGGATGAACTGGACAGCTATCTGGACAGCATTATTGATGAGGTGGAGCATGAAAAAGAAGCCTCAATATAAGGTGATTGTTTCCGACCGTGCTCGTCAGATGCTGGCGGGCCATGTTCATTTTCTGGCACAAAAAAGTCCCACCGCTGCCCGCAAAACCAAAAACAACCTGATGGACGCCATCCGTTCCCTTCGCCAAATGCCAGAGCGTTCCCCATTTCTGGAGGCCAAGTTTATTCCACCAAACAAATACCACAAGATGTTCGTGGAGAAATGGTATCTGGTGCTGTATCAGATTAGAGATCAGATAGTATACATCGATTATATCGTGGATTGCAGGCAGGATTATGGCTGGCTGGTACGGTAGGCTTCGGCAGGTTCCGATACGTCAACCCAAGCTCTACGATGATATCGATATCGCTCTCGGCTTTTTCCTCACCTCTGGCGAACGAGCCAAAAATGCCAATGCGTTTAACGGTGAAACGTTCAGTCAATTCTTCACGAATCGATGATATTTGATTAAGCACTTCGGTTTTCTCGCTTGTTTTTCCAGCCAAACCTTTCACCACCTTTCTCCCATTTTATGGGTAGGTGGGGTCTTGGTCAAGGGTGTCATGTACCAAGTTTATCCAAAGGAATGTAAGCTACATTTATGAATCTGCGTATTCCTTAACAACATAATATTATGCAAGGTTTCTATTACTGTGAAAACAAGCGATATTGAAAGCAATCGTTAGTTTATTAAGTGAGGGATATCATATGACCAAATCCAAACTATGGTTATGGACGGCAATTGCTATATTTTCCCTGGTAGGAGTTGGCTTAAGTTCGCCTGCTTTAGCTGACCAATCAGCAATTACGGTTACTATTAACGGTCAAAGACTTGAACTGTCTGAGCCACCTCGGATACAGAGCGATGAGAGCAATTATTTATGGTTAATCGTACCGGTGCGGGAGATTAGTAACGCTTTAGGAGCCAGTGTGACCTGGGACCCAGCCGCTAATGCAGCTACCATCGTTAAAGATAATCATACGATTATTCTGAAACCAGGCGATCGGAAAGTTTGGAAAAATGGCCGTCAGTTTGAACTCGCAACCCCACCGCAAATAATAAACAATCGACTACAAGTTTCCCTCAATTTTCTGGCGTCCGCCCTGGGAGGCCGGGTCAAATGGGATCAAGCCGCGTCAGTGGCTCAAATTACCATCAGCCAGCCAGTCCCGCTCCCCAAGCCGGAACGGATTGAGACGACGGCTTTTGCCGCCCGGATAGCTTTCACCAGTGATGGCCGCTTGTGGCTGGTAGATGGCAGGCATGCTGATAGCACACCAATTAGTCTCACAGCGGCTGGTCCAGTAGAAATCGTGGGTTGGTCTTCAAATGGTGATTGGTTGGCCTATCTGCAGAGCGATCAGGGTGATGAATATGCCAGTAAGCAGTATCTCTGGGTGGTAAAAGCAGATGGGACTGGCGCTACGCAGTTGGATGAAAGACCGGTCTATATTACCCCATCCTGGTCGCCAACAGAAAATCTGCTTGCTTATACTACTCAAGATCCTCAAGAAGGGTATATTCCAGATGGCAACTTGAAAATCTCCTCTTTAAAAACCGGCGTGCCCGACACAACAGACTTGTGGCCACAGAACGGCGAAATAATTGAGAGCTTGGCCTGGTCGCCGGATGGGCAAAGTCTAGCCATTTCTATGCCCAGAAATGCCAAACAGCCTCTACGAATTGAACAGATTTCATTAAAAGGAGATCACACCAATTTACTGACCTTGGGTGAAGCTGGTATTAAGGAAAACGAGATCTATACCCGAGTCGCCACCGGGCTAAAGTGGTCCCCGAACGGACACTGCCTGGCCTACTATTTAAAGCGCGATTCGGCTTCAATATCGGCAGATGGGGTCGCCATACAAGTGCTAAATATACCACAAAAAAAGTCAATCTATCTGGGCGGTGGATTGGCCTATGCTCAATGGTTTGATTGGGCACCTGACAGCAGTCAACTGGCTTATATTGTAGGTGGTGGCCGGGAAGCGAGTATTAATAAACGCTTACATATCGTTGACGTGGAAACTGGTGGTCAAATTACTGATTGTGGGCAAACTGGTCAGGTTGATACCCATCCCAGATGGCTATCAACTCCTGCAAACGGCATTTTGTTCTGTAGAGGAACAGAAACATTGGACTGGGAAGGCCAAGAGCAAGCAGGTGTCCTGGTCCCAGGACAGAGAATTTGGCACAGAACAGCGGCTGGTAAAGAGTTAGCAGTTACAAGCGGACCAGTTAATACGGCTGATTATGCTCCGTATCTTTCCCCTGATGGTCAGGGTTTATTTTTCCTCCGGTTGACTGACTATAATTGCGGTTCATTGTATTATCAACCGTTGGCAGGTGGACCGCCCAAAGAATTAATTCGTGGTGTCAGCGGGGAACCTGGCTACTATGGCAATTACTATCCTGAGTGGATTAATATTTATTGGGCCGACTAATCTTGTCCGACAAACAAGGCCAACGCCATCATCGGTGTATATCCCTCCTGACATCCCTCCAAAGCGGGCGAAATTCCAGGTGAAAAGGGAGCTGAGAGCACTGCAAATATGCTATAAAATGTATTATGTGACGGTATGCCATGTGGCAAACAGGAAGGTGCCGCGAGAAAAGAAAAAGCCCTCGAATCCGCTTATAGCGCGGTTCAAGAGCGATTGTTTCTGGTGCCGATGGCCGGAGTCGAACCGGCATGGAGGTTATCCGCCGCATTTTGAGTGCGGTGCGTCTGCCAATTCCGCCACATCGGCAAGTTTATTTCAATTTCCCTCTCCCTGATCCAAGTTTGGAATTTGGAGGGATATGGTGGAGGGATATGAAGAACCATAGAGACTATTCAGCTGTCAAGAACTCCGTAAAATCAGGTTTTCAGAGTCGCCAAACGGCTTTCGACGCACACGATTTTGAGTCGCGCTCGTCTGCCAATTCCGCCACTCTGGCATATACATTAAAGGCAAGACTAATTATAATTGCCTGTATCGGCCTTGTCAAGGATAGAGATGATGCTGCTGGTGGCAGGAGCATACTGGCCTGGACAAAAGCAGTATTGCAGCCATTATAAGGAACCCCGATAAGCAAGGGTTTTGGGAGAATGGCGGCGAAAATTAAGATAGTCAAGGGTTAGGTGATTCCTTGACCAGAATAAAATAGGTCTAGGAGCAGCATTTTATGGATGCGGATATTGAACTGGTCAAGCAAACCCTTCAAGGGAATGAAGAAGGGTTTGAAAAGCTGGTGAAAAGGTACCAGGATAAAGTGTACACCCTGTGTTATCGATATAGTGGCAATGATGAAGATGCGTACGACCTGGCCCAGGAGGCCTTTATCAAGGCTTATCGTTCCCTGGGCACTTTCAAAGGTTCCTCTCGTTTTAGCACCTGGCTTTATCGCATCACCACCAATGTCTGCCTGGATGAGATACGCCGCAAGAAGCGGCGCATTCAGGCCCAATCGCTGGACCAACCGGTGGAAGGTGCGGATGGCGAGATGGCAAGAATCGTGCTGGATGATAACTTGCCTATCGATGCCTTATATGAACAACAGGAACAGGTCCAATACATACAATCTTTGCTCATGCAGATGAAGCCTGAGCATCGCATGGTCTTATTATTGAAAGATATTATGGAATTCAGCTATGAGGAGATTGCTCAGATGCTCAACATCTCCAGTGGAACCATCAAATCCCGTCTCAGCCGGGCCAGGGATTTATTGAGAAGAAAATTACTTGAGAGGGAACTTTTACCGTAAAGTCCTCGTCATAATACGAGGAGGGCACAGGGAATGGGATGTGAACAAATACGTCTATTGTTGTCGGCCTACCTGGATAAGGTCACCGATGAGGAACAGACCCGGGCGGTGAGAAGCCACCTGGAGACGTGCCCTCGCTGTCGGGAAGAATTATCCCAGCTGCATCGCCTGTGCCACTTACTGCGCAATCTTAAGCAGCCCACCCCACAGCGCAGCCTGTGGAAGGATATCCGCGATCGCCTGCACATATAGACGGTAAAACAGGGGACGTTCTGCTAGTTTGCATTTGTGGAAGCAAATAAGCAGAACGTTTCTAATGGTAAGAGATCCCCTGCTTGCATGTCGTTTCTCCCCTCAAGCCTCATCTCCAAAAGGTGATATAATATTAAAAACGCTGGAGAGTGAATCAAGTGAAGAAGAACAAACTTATGCTGATTGATGGCAACAGCCTTTTGTTCAGGGCTTTTTATGCTTTGCCCCTCTTGCATAACCGGGAGGGCGTTTATACCAATGGGGTTTATGGATTTTTAACTATGTTTAATCGGGTTGTAGCCGAAGAGCAGCCTACCCATATTGTGGTCGCTTTTGACAAGAGCCGGGAAACCTTCCGTAATGAAATATATGCAGATTATAAAGGGACGCGTTCAGACCCGCCCAGTGAACTGGTGGGACAATTTCAACTGCTGCGCGACACCCTGGATGCCATGAATGTGCCCTATGTGGAAATGCAAGGTTTTGAGGCCGATGATATTATTGGCACCTTTAGCGCCAAAGCAGCCCGGGAAGGAACCTATTGTCTAATATTGACCGGTGATTCGGACACCCTGCAACTGGTTTCGGAATCTGTTCATGTCTTAATGACCCGCAAGGGAATAACCGAAATTGATCGTTACGACACGCAAAAGGTTAAAGAAAAATGGGAAGTAGATCCGGAGCAATTGATAGAGATTAAGGGCTTGATGGGCGACACTTCTGACAATATACCCGGGGTGCCAGGCATCGGCCCCAAGACCGCCATCAAGCTGATCAAAGAGTATCACAGCCTGGAAAATCTGTACCAGCATCTGGGCAGTCTCAGAGCCAGGCAGGCTGATTTGCTGACCCGCTACCAGGAACAGGCTTTTACCAGCAGAACCCTGGGGACCATCGTCTGTGATATGGATCTGCCCTATGATCTGGATGATTATGAACGACGCCCGCCTGATGCTGCTATATTAATGGAATTGTACCAGCGCCTGGAGTTTAATACCCTGCTGAAGAACCTGCAGCAAAATCTAGCCGATCAACCCATTGCAACTGTAAAAGCAGCAGCGGTGGATATGCTGGAATCCCTTTCCCAGTGCCGGGAAGCAGCCCAACAATTGGGCAGCGAGATAAGCCTGCTCATCAAAGCCAGTTATCACCACCCCATGTGGGCTGAGATTGAGGAGGTGTACCTGGCCTCGGAGGCGAGGGTTTATTGTCTGGATTTAGCTGATGAACAGCAGGATAAACTGCAGTGGATCAAACCATTGCTGGAATCGTCCGATATAACAAAGTGTGTTCACAATGCCAAGTTTGCCGAGGTTTTACTGCGCCGCTACGGGATCAAGCTGCGGGGCGTCAGCCTGGATAGCCTGCTGTTGGCTTACGTATTGGATCCGGTATTTGATGGTGAACAGCTGCGGGATACTTTGTACAAATATCTCAACATTACCATACCTGGAGACGAGCCCGCTCAGCAGGCCAGCCGCATGATTGAATTGGCTAAAAGGCTGGAAGCTGATTTGCCCTCCGCATCTCAGCCTTTGTATTATGAAGTGGAATTACCCCTTTCAACGGTTTTGGCAGATATGGAACTCAATGGCATCAAGGTGGAAGGTGCGGTTTTGCACACCATATCCGAGGAAATGGCACAGGGCATTGAAAAGGCTGAAGAGGTTATTTTTAATCTGGCCGGGGGGCCTTTCAATATCAATTCGCCGCGCCAATTGGGAAAAGTACTTTTTGAAGACCTGGGCCTGCCGCCGGTGAAGAAGACCAAAAGCGGCTATTCCACTGATGCCGAGGTTTTGGAGCAGCTTTTCGAACAGCATGAGATAATAGGTCATATCCTGCATTACCGTCAGTTGACCAAACTGAAGACCACCTATGTAGATGCCTTGCAGAATCTCATCCATCCTCAAACCGGACGGGTGCACACCATTTTCAAACAGGCTCAGACCGCTACCGGGCGCCTTTCCAGTGTGGAACCGAATCTGCAGAACATCCCCATACGCATGGAAGAAGGACGCCGCATCCGCGCCGCCTTTATCGCGCCCAGCCCGGAATATGTGATATTGTCGGCGGATTATTCACAGATTGATCTGCGCTCGCTGGCCCATATCAGCGGAGATGAAACCCTGATCGAGACCTTCCGCCAGGGGATTGATATACATACCCGCACGGCTGCGGAAATATTTGCGGTGGCCTTGGATCAAGTTACGGCAGATATGCGCCGCAAGGCCAAGGCTATCAATTTCGGCATTATCTATGGCATGGGAGACTACCGCCTGGCCCGTGATACTGGGGTAAGCCGCAAGGAAGCGCGCATCTACATCGATAATTACCTGAACACTTATCCCGGGGTGCAGCGCTATATGGAAGATATCGTAGAATTTGGGCGCCGGCATGGCTATGTGGAGACGGTCTTGAAACGCCGCCGCTATATCCCCGATTTACGGGCCAAAAACCGCGTGGTGCAGAATAACGCACGCCGCATTGCCTTGAATACTCCCATTCAAGGCACCTCCGCCGACATTATCAAGCTGGCCATGATCAAGGTTTACCGGGAGCTTGAGCAGCGCCAACTGCAGTCCTGTCTGCTGCTGCAGGTACATGATGAACTGCTGCTTGAAGTGCCGACAAGACACTGTGAAGAGATCTCCCGAATGCTTAAAGCAGCCATGGAAAACGCCTATCAACTGCGAGTGCCGCTGGTGGTTACAGTCAAAAAGGGACCCAACTGGTATGATATGAAGGAAATATTAATCAATTAAAGCGCACAAGGGAAGATTGCTCATGCCGGAATTGCCAGAAGTTGAAACCATAAAGGAGTCGTTGCAGTCCATTGTGGGTTGTACCCTGCGGGACATCCGGGTAATCAGGACTGATTATGTGCGCTTGTGGGAGCGGCAGCCCATAGATTATATTGGCAGCCGCATGGGCAGCATCTCCCGGCGGGGTAAGTTTCTTATATTCAGCACCGACAAGAACCAACATATCGTGGCCCACCTGGGAATGTCGGGGCGCATCTATTTGCAGCCCCGCTGTGCAGAGATGGAAAAGCATGTTCATCTCATTATCGATCTGGATAATGAACAGCAGTTAATATTCCAAGATGCCCGCCGTTTTGGGGGGGTATGGTTTGCCCAGGATCCCCGGTCCATGTTTGATTCCATGGGGATTGAGCCGCTCTCCCGCCAGTTTACCGCCCGCTACCTTGAACCATTGCTCCAAAACCGCCGGGTGGCCATCAAAACCCTGCTGTTAAATCAGCGTTTCATCAGCGGTATCGGTAATATCTATGCAGATGAAGCCCTGTTTCAAGCCGGGATTCGTCCAGACCGTCCGGCGGGCTCCTTGCAGAATGCGGAAGTTCGGCGGCTTGTTAAGGCGGTTAAACAAGTGCTTAGGGCGGGTATAGAGCAGCGGGGTACAACTCTTCGGGATTTCCAGGACGGTCATAAGCAAAAAGGGGGTTTTCAGGATCACCTTCAGGTATACGGCCGTCAGCAACAGCCCTGTTCCTCCTGTCGTCAGCCTATCATGCGGATAGTCATTAATGGACGCAGCAGTCATTTCTGTCCCCGGTGCCAGAAATAGGGAGTCATCACATAGTCACACTTCTAGCCATATAGTAATTACGAGCAAAGAGATTACAAATTGGTTTAGAGGTGTTTGAATGGACTATGCATTAATCTTGATGTTTGCACTGGCAGTCAGTGCCGACGGCTTCATTGTCGGTCTTTCCTATGGCTTCAACGGGATAAGAATCCCCCTGCTGTCATTGCTCATTATTACTATGGCATCCTGTTTGGCGGTTACGGCCTCGATGCTGGTGGGGCAAGGATTGACGGTATACTTGCTTCCCAACGGCGCGGCCGACATCGGTGCGCTGGTTATCATCGTGGTGGGTGTATACTTCCTGCTCAATGCCTGCCGGGAGAAGATCAGCAATTTGGATATTGAGGATGAAGAACCGTTAATTAGCTTTTCAGTACGGTTTTTGGGCATCATAGTGCAGATTTTAAAGGAACCTTCCCGGGCTGACCTGGATGCTTCCGGCGAAATCAGCACCCGGGAAGCCTTTTTCCTCGGCCTGGCCCTGTCCCTGGATGCCCTGGGGGCAGGAGTGGGGGTGGCCATGACCGGTTTTAATATATTATCTACGGCTCTGAGCGTGGGTGTGGTAAAATTTATAGTGGTCAACCTGGGAATCAGTTTGGGCCATCGTATGCAAAACCGGCGTTTACAAAGTATTTCGTCATTTTTCCCCGGTTTGGTTCTAATCTGTATCGGTTTGATGGAATTTATATAGAGTGGTGAAGCTATGTACGTTATCGGTATCACAGGCGGCATTGCCAGTGGCAAAAGCACGGTTGCCAGACAGTTGCGGGATCTGGGCATATTGGTAATCGATGCTGATGAGGTAGCGCGCACGGTGGTTGAACCGGGCAAACCTGCCTGGCAGGCAATTGTAAAGCAGTTTGGGGCGGGTATTCTTAACCCTGACCATACCATAAACCGGCTTGAGTTGGGGCGGCGTGTGTTCGATTCTACTGAGCAGTTGCATAGGCTTAATGCCCTTACCCATCCCCAGATTATGGATGAAATTCGCGACCGTCTGCACAAAATAAGGATCGATCATCCCCAAGCCCTGGTGGGTCTTGAAGTTCCGCTCTTGTATGAGACCAATATGGACAAAATCTGTGATCAGGTATGGGTGGTATGGGTGGATTATGAAACCCAAATAACCCGTCTCATGGCACGGGATGGCCTCAGCCGCGGTGACGCGCAAAAGCGCATTGACGCGCAGATGCCCCTGGATGAGAAGGCACGTCGTGCTCAGGTCGTCATCGATAATCGCTTGACGCTGGAGGATACACAACAGACGGTTGCCAGATATTTCAATGAAATTAGACAGGTTATGCAGTAATATACTTACTAAGCGGGATCGTGGGGGTGGGCACATTGCGTATGCGAATAAGTAAAGGCCTGACTATTGTTGTGTGGATCACGATCCTTGTTTTTATGATGATAACCATAACCTTTCCCAAATGGATCACCTGGTTCTACCCGCAGCCACATCATACCCTGGTATTCAATTCTGCCCAAAAGAACAATATTGATCCCTACCTGGTGTTCGCCATAATTCGAGCTGAGAGCGGATTTAAAACCACGGCCCGCTCTCCGGTTGGCGCTCAGGGCCTGATGCAGATCATGCCTGAAACGGCGGAGTGGATTGCCAGGCAAAAAGGCATGACTTGTTTTGATGCCGTCGACCTCCATGATCCAGAAGTCAATATTGAATTCGGATGCTGGTATATTGCCAGTCTGAATAAGGAATTTGCGGGGCGCCTGCCCATGGTGGTAGCCGCCTATAATGCCGGCCGTGGCAGGGTCGGGGAGTGGGTCTTGAGCGGACAGTGGGATGGCAGTGAACAGCGTTTGGACAGCATTCCTTACCCGGAAACCCGGCAATATGTAAAAAATGTACTGCAGAACTATGAAGCCTATCAGGCCATTTATAAATGAGGCCGCTGCGACCATTCTTAGCGAGAAC
>JBMNGL010000005.1:0-94878 GCA_050949825.1 Syntrophomonadaceae bacterium
GAGGATAATAGATGCTTTCCCGCCCACGCAGCAGCACCAGGTGCGGGTACAGTTGGCCAACAGCCTGATCGGGATTCTGTCCCAGCGCCTCCTGCCGCATCGTTTGCCGGGGCAGGGCATGGTGATGGCCATGGAAATCATGGTGTGCAATGCCGCGGTGCGCAACATGATCCGCGAAGGCAAGGTGCACCAGGTTCACAACGCCATGCAGACCAGCGCCAGCCTGGGTATGCGCACCATGGACCAGGCGGTGCAGGAATTGATCGAGCAGAACAAGATAGACAGCGGCCTTTTCACCAGCCAGCAGCTGGCCCCTTCGGCCCACGCCTTTCGCAATATTCGCCTTTAAGCCGCTTAAGGCCATCCCGCCGGGGATGGCCTTTTTACTTGACTCCACTGCAAAAAGCCTATTTGATTGCCGTCTTTAATTGAAAAGGAATCATCGCAATCGGGTATTACCGTTGCAATGCCTCACATTCCTCCTTATCCGACTTCCCGCCCATCAGCGTTATCCGGGTCAGATTATACGGTCGCAGGCATAATTACTTTCCGCAGCGGACTCATATCCAACGCAGACCATTATGCCGCCGCTGTTAAGCGTACTCTGTCATACCTTCCCACTCTGAGGGCTGCCAGCTGGCGGCTGCAGCAATCCCCCCCGCAGCGCTATTTTTTTATCGCTTCCGGGTTGGTGCCCATATAGCGGTTGTCCTTCCAGTAGCCCCGCTGCTGCACCCCGTTGGGCCAGGCGTAGACCCCTTCGCCGTTGAGGCGGTCATTTTTGAATTCTCCCGCGTAGATGCCGCCGTCGTTCCAGTAATAACGGCCCTTGCCGCTGAACACTAGGTTTTGGAACTGGCCTTCATAATATTCCCCCGAAGGGAAAATATATGTTCCCCAGCCGGTGGCATTGCCGTTTTTCATATCGCCCCGGTAAGCCTCCCCATTGGGCCAGGTGATACAGCCTCTGCCCTCCGGTTTGTCCTTGACGAACTGCCCCTCATAGCTGACCCCGCCCGGCCAGGCGAAACGCCCCCGACCGTCGCGCTTGCCATGGAAAAACTCCCCCCGGTATTGTTCGCCGCCGGGCCAGGTATAAACGCCCTCGCCCTGCATCATATGCTCCTCAAAACTGCCCACATAGCGCTCCCCGCTGGGGAAGTGCAGCTCGCCCCGCCCCCAGAACATATTATTCTTCCACTCCCCTTTATAGCGGGTGCCGTCAGGGAACACCAGAAAACCGCTGCCGTCCGCCTTGCCGAAGCGCAGGTCGCCCAGGTAGGTGCTGGTGTCGGGCCAGCGGATGGCGCCTTTGTCAACCGCAAAGACTGCTGCGTCAAGCGTCGGAAACTTTGTCGCCGCCAGCAGTTCCTCTATATCAATGATGCTGTCAGCATCCAGGAGGATATTGTCGATCACCCAGATCATATCCTCAAAATTGGTCTCGTCGCTGGGCGGGGCGGTCTTATCGTCATCGAGCTTTCCTTTCAGGTACAGCTTTAAGGTGGCGTACTCTATCTGCTGCAGTTCTCCCGCCTCTTTCAGCGTCACCCCGTGCAAGATCTCCACATAGTCCTTATCCTGCCCGGAACGTCCCGGCAGGAGGAGGTCACCCTCCATGAGCACATCCATCTCTTTCTTCACCAATCCGTACTCATTGAGGCGCACCAGGTGCAAACTACTTCCCCCGCCCGCGCCCTTGGCCAGCCCCAGCAGCATGATGCCCGCGTCGCCCTCGACCTTCTCGCCGTTCAGTTTGCGCTCATCCTTAAACTCATCAGGGACCTCATAAGCGGCGATGCCGAACAGATCCTGCCCCTCCGCGCCGAAGCTCATCTCCGCCAGCCCGGAAGCGGCAGTCTCGCGGTCTTCCCAAATGGCCTTATTGCCGAAGCGGTCGGTGTGCAATAGATAAACGCGGCTGTTCTTGCCAGGGTATTTGTCATAACCCACCCCCAGAAAACCGCTGATTTCATCACTTTTATCCCGCGTGGGCATGGCAAAGCCCAGCTCGGCATAGCCGGCCCCTTTGTACTCTTTCGACCACTTGCGCCCCCCGTAGGCGTCCAGGCGCAGCAGATAGGCCTGGCGGACCGAACCCCGCTCGGTGTACCCCGCCACAATGTAGCCATCGTTGTAATCGTCCTCGTCCAGAACCTGTGCCGCATAATTCGCCGCCTGCCCCGGAGCCTCGGAAAAACTTTTCACAAAACCGTGCGCGTCCTTGCTGTCGCTCCTGCCGTCACGGTCAATTTTCAGCACCTTGATTACCTTGCCCGCGGCCTGCTTCTCATAGCCGGCCAAAATATAGCCCTTGTCATTGCACTCATTCACCGCGTGCAAGCCCTGGCCGGGAAACTGCACTTCCCAGGCCACAGCCCCTTTATTGTCCAGCTTTACCAGCCGGGCCTTTTGGGCCGGAGCGGAACTGTTCCCCTGCAGGCTCACCAGGAGGCCCCCGTCAGAGGCGGGATAAACGGGACCTAACACCTCGCTGCCGCTGACCGGAATCATCTTTTTCCAGCCTGCCTTGCCGCCCTTGTCAAGTTTCAAGACCTTGATAAAATACTCCCCGGAAGCGCTCCCCCGGTACGGGCTGAGCAGAAAATAACTGCCGTCCTTGGCCTTTATCACCGCCTGGTTGTGATAGGCCGGGGCAAACACCAGCCGCTCCGGGTCCCCGTAAGGCATAAAGGCCTCCCCCCGGGCTGCCGGAATAACCGCCAGTATCATAAAGACCAGCAGGACCAGGCCGGTGGTCAATGGTCTGCAAATGCTTTTCAATGCCATATCCCTCCATTCATGAGCCCGCTGCCCTATGTATTCACTGCGCCGCTCGGCTTATTCTTGTCTGCTTCCGCCTTTTTCTCATTGTCAAAGTAATAGAAAATAACCTGCATCTTCATCTCCACCTGGCCCACCTCCAGGTTCGAAGCCTGCCGGGTAACCGTTTCCACAACCGGCGCCGGGTTTTTTTCCACCGGCTGCTGCAGGGCTTCGCTCTTGGCGACAGGCGCCAGCAGCGGCTGCAGGAAATACACCGGCGGGGCGCTTTCCCCGGAGCCTTCGCTGACCGTGGCCTGAGCCGCGGCGGGCTGATCTTTTTTCTTCACCGTATTAAGCACGATATTGTTCACACTGCTGATGCGGGCGTCCTCCTCCAGGCGGCTCAAAAAATCCATGCTGTCATGGAACCCGCCCCGGGTGGTGACATCAAAGCTCATTTTGCCGGTCTTGCCGGCGCTGCTGTTGCTTTTCTCGCTGTTGTTCACCGACTTCAGCAAGAGGTGGGTTTTATCAGCGGCCTGGTTTAAAATATCCAGAACCTCCACCTGATCAGGCTTGAGCGGGAAACTGGACTCCATCTCCTCCAGGGCCTGCTGTGCCGCCGCAGAATCCGGCTCGGCCAGGGCCGGCACCTCCTGCAGCCGCTCGATATCGGCCTGCAGGCTCTGGTTCTGCTCGGTCAGGCTGGCGATCTCCCGGCTGACGGGCAGGTAGAAAAACCATATATAAGCCGCCGCTATCAGGACGACGACGCAGCCCAGCAGCAGCACTTTTTCTCGGTTTGACAGCGTCATGGCTTAACCTCCCATCTCAGCACCAGGTTAAAGGTAACCTCGCCGCATTTTTCATTCAACTGTGTATCAACGCTTTTGAGCGCCTGTACTCCGGGGGCCTTCAGCATGCGTCGGCTGAAGTCGATGAAATCCTCCTGCCCCTGCACATAGCCGTTTATGTTCAGCTCCTTGTCATTGACCGTGACCCGGTTGAGGTAGATGTCGGGCCGGGCCTGCCAGTACAGGTTCTTTAACGGCTCCACATAGGAAATGCGCTGTTCCAGCAGTTTGTCCAAGAGCTGCTGGCGTTCGGCGCCGCCCACATAGACCCGTCCCGCCGGCGCGCTCTGCGCCGCCAGCTGCTGGCGCTCCAGGGTCAGTTCCTGGTTCTGCTGCGCCAGGACCGCCAGGCGGGAGCGCTGGTAATATTCAGTTCCCGCCGCCGCGGCTAAAACCAGCACAATCACCAGCAGGCCGAGGAGCATTCCCTGGCGCCGTTCCCGGCCTTCCCGGCGCTCGGAGTCCTTGTAGTCCAGAAGGTTTATCTTGGGCGTATAATCCGAATTCATTAAAACCACCCCCTTAAGGCCAGTCCCAGGGCCACCGGGAAATCATGGTGCAATTCCCTTGATGCCGGGTCGATTTCCGGCGGCAGGATGAGGTAAGCCCCCAGCTTGCCCACCTGGCAGTCCAGCTGCAGGGCAGTGGAAAGGTATTCGTCCATACCCTCGATGCGCGATCCTCCCCCGGTTAAAAACAGCGTATTGACCGCTTCCTTGAGTTGTATCTGGGCATAGCTTAAAGAGCGGCTCAGTTCGGCCACGAAATCCGCTATCAACCCGGCGAATTCCGGGCTGCCGGCCTTGATCCCGGCCTCGGCTTCCGCACCCTGTTCGCCTTCCCCGTTGTCATCATAAAAAACCGCGCTGCCGAAACTGATGGAGCGCAGCAGGACTAAAGCCCCTCTTTTGAAAAAGGCCATATAGGCCCGGTTGGCGCCGATATTCACCACCGCCGAGACCTTGTCCCCGGCGGCATTGAGTTGTGTGGCAAAGGTCCTGGCCAGACCCAGGGCCTCGATCTCCACCCACTTCAGTTTCAAACCGGCCAGGCGGCAGGCCTGAAGCAGGTTTTCCACCTGCCCGGTGCGCGCCGCCACAAACAAGACCTCGGTCTTTTCCCCCTCGGCGTCGCTGTATTCCCTGACCGGGTAGATATCGGCGGCCACATCCTCTATGCTCAAGGGCAGGAACCCGGCGGCCTGGTACAGGGCCGCTTTCCTCAGTTCCTCCAGTCTCATGCGGGGCAGGGAGAGCAGGCGGGTGTAGACCTGCTGGCCGGACACAGCGGAGGCCAGCGGGGCGCCGGGATTGACCCCGGAATCCCGCACCAGCCCTTTTAAGGCTTCGCTCAATTGGAGCGGATCGGATATATAGCCGCCGTCAACAACGCCGGGCGGGGTCTTGATGCTGCGGTAGGCCGCCACCCGGAACATATTGGCTTCCTTTTTCAACATGACCAGCTTGATTCGCTTCTCACCTATATCCAGGCCCAGTTGTGTTTTTTCCCTGAGCAAGGCAGTCCCTCCCTTTTTAGGAAAATATACTAAGAGCTTAATGGAACCACGACAGGTACCAGGACGACAATACCATACCATAATTAAACGCCAGGAAAGCCCCCAGAGACAGCAAGGGCCCAAAGCGCACCTCGCTCTTGCGGTTGGCTTTGCCCGAAAGGAGCAGGAAAAGGGCGTAAAATCCCCCCATAAAACCTACCAGGACAAGTGCCGTCAATACCAGAGGCCAGCCGCAGAAGACCCCGATAACCGCCGCCAGTTTGATATCCCCGCCGCCCATGCCGCCGCGGGAAATAAGGGCCAGAGCCAGGAACAGCCCGCCGTAGCCCAGTCCCCCTATCAAGGCCGCTTTTATCCCCACCGTAAAAACGGATAGACCCAAACCTATAATCACCGCCGGGATGGTGAGGCGGTCGGGGATAAGGCCGGTGTCCAGGTCGGTGAAGCCGGCACATATGAGCACCAGGCTCAGGACCATCCCGGACAGGGTGGTAAGCGACAGCCCCCAGCAGAGGTAGACCAGCAGGAAGGCCGCTGCTGTCAGGGCCTCCACCAGCGGGTAGCGCGGGCTGATGCCCGCCTTACAGTAGCGGCAGCGCCCCCTTAAGAAAAGGTAGCTCAACACCGGCAACAGGTCCCCGGCCTTGAGCGGGTGCCCGCAGGACGGGCACCGCGAGGCCGGAAAAACCACCGACTCCCCCCGCGGGAGACGGTAAATGAGTACATTGGCAAACGAGCCGAAGATTAGGCCGAGTAATACAACTATTAGCATATTCATGTTAATTTTGCTTCACTTATAATAGGCATACCGTTGCGACATATAATCCTTTTAGCCATGATAACCGGAGTTTCCATTGTTTACGAATCACACAATGACACATTATATTGTATTCTGGTCTGCGCTTCACAGTTTGTCTATCTGGCCAGTCGATAACGGACAGCTGTTAATGCGCTGCAGCAGGATACATAGGATGTTGTTTTTCCTTTCGGCATAAAGGTTCAGCCTGAAATACCCATCTTCTACCGCTAGCCACGCTGTCCGGTCTGATTATCTTACAATTTGATACTGCACGACAGCACTGTCAATAATGCGCTGGTTGGCCTGACAGGCACTCTTTCGGCTTTGTCTGTTGAGCCTTGTATAGCGGCACCGCAATCGCTACCAGTATGCCCAGGATAACCACTACCACCATCAGTTCAACCAGGGTGAAACCCTTCTGGTTGCTCATTCTCTTCCTCATCATGGTCAACAATCTGTATCCCTCCTTAAATCTTTATAATATAATCTCAGGGTTGTCCAATACGGAACGATCTCCTTCCCCCCTTTGCCATTTTGATCTATGCTGAACCTGCCGCCTTTGGCGGCAGGACAGACCGCTTAATAAGATTACCCGCCCCGGCGCTTTACTGTATGGTGCCGATAATATTGAAAATGGGCAGGTAAATGGCCACGATAATGGCCCCGATTAAGGCGCCCACCACGATGATGAGCAGCGGCTCCAGGGCTGAAGTCATGCCCTCCACCGCGTATTTGACCTCGCGGTCGTAGAATACCGCCATGCGCTCCAGCATATCGTCCAAGGAACCGGTTTCCTCGCCTACCGCGATCATCTGCGCCACCATGGGTTCGAAAACCCCGGTCTGCCTCAATGGAGCCGCGATGGACTGCCCCTCCTTGATGCTCAGGCGCGCCGTGGCGATGGCGTTGCCGATGACCTTGTTGCCCACCGCCTCCTCCAGGACCTCCAGGGCCTGCACAATCGGCACCCCGGAGCTGATCAAGGCCCCCAGGGTGCGGGTGAAGCGCGACACCACCAGGCGGTTCACCGTCTTGCCGACAAGGGGCATGCCCAGGTAAAGGCGGTCAAAGAACAGGCGCCCCGAGTCCTGCCGCCCCCACATCATTCCCAGGGAAACCAGAACCACGATCAATATCAGCAGCCACAGGCCATAGTGGGCCAGAAAGGCGCTGACCCCCATCATGAACTGTGTATAGGCGGGGAGCTTCTGCCCCGCTGCGGTAAAACTCTTGACAAAGCTGGGCATGATATAGGTGAGCATAAAGGTGACCACCACCGCCGCCATCCCCATCAGTATCAGCGGGTACACCGAAGCGGAGCGCACCTTCTGCTTGATCTCCTCTTCCCGCTCCAGGTTCTCCGCCAGGCGCGCCAGGACCCCGTCCAGCACCCCGCCGGCCTCGCCGGACTTGACCATATGCACGAACATGGCGGAGAAAATGGCCCGGTGATGGCCCAGGGCCTCCCACAGGGCGGCCCCCCCCTCCAGGTCGCTGCCGATCTTCAGCGCGGCCTTCTTGAGGTTGGGGTTCTGCGTCTGTTCGGCCAGGATGCTAAAGCAGCGGATAATGGGTATGCCGGCCCCGATCATGGTGGACAGCTGCCGGGTGAAGATGGCCAGGTCGCGTGTTTTCACCGGCTTTAAGGCGTCCAGGCTGACCTCCCGCTGCCGGGCGGCGCTGCGCCCCTTTTCTTCTTTAATATCGATTACCACATAATTCTTCCCTAAGAGGTGCTGCACCACCACGCTGCGGCTGTCCGCCTCCATGTTCCCTTTGAAGATATTGCCCGCCATATCCCGGGCCTGATATGAATAGAGCATTCATTCCCCTCCTCATGCCCCAGTAATCTTCCCTGCCATACAAAGCGCAGCTTTGTCATTCTGAGCGCAGCGAAGAATCTTGTGTTGTACCGATACTGCCTGGTTAAGATCCTTCGCTTCGCTCAGGATGACATTGCCGGTGGCTCAGGAGACACCAGCTAGGCCCCCAGGTAGACCACCTTCATAACTTCTTCCAGCGAGGTCAATCCCGCCCGGGCCTTTTTGACACCGTCCTGGCGGATGCTTATCATGCCCTCGCGCAGGGCGATTTCATGCAGGACATCTTCGGAGTTGACCCCGCTGTTGATGGCCTGCCGTATTTCCGGCCCCAGGACCAGCACCTCGTGCAGGGCCAGTCGTCCCATGTAGCCGGTGTTCAAACACATGCTGCAGCCCTGCGCCCGGTAGTAACCCCGCTTTTCTTCGCCGTCCAGACCCATGCGCCGCGCGGCGCCTTCCTCCAATTGGTAAGGCTGGCGGCAGTTGCTGCACAGGCGGCGCACCAGGCGCTGGGATACGATGCCGGCCAGAGAGGAGCTTAAGAGGTAATTCTCAATCCCCATGTTGACCATGCGCGCCATGGTGCCGGCGGCGCTGTTGGTATGCACCGTGGACAACAGCAGGTGCCCGGTCAGGGCCGCCCTGACCCCCAGCTGCGCGGTCTCATTGTCGCGCATCTCCCCCACCATGATGATGTCGGGGTCCTGGCGCAGGATGGAGCGCAGCCCGGCGGGAAAGGTCAGCCCGGCGCGCAGGTTGATCTGCACCTGGTTGATGCCGGGCAGGGCGTATTCCACCGGGTCCTCCAGGGTGACCATGTTTTTGCCTACTGAATTTATGCGTATCAAGATGCTGTACATGGTAGTGGTCTTGCCCGAACCGGTAGGCCCGGTCACCAGTATCATGCCATGCGGTCTTCTGATTATGGAGTTCATCATTTCCAGGTTCTCCGGGCTGAAGCCCAGGTCTTCCAGGCTGTACAGGGCGGAGGCGCGGTCCAGGACGCGCAATACCATTTTTTCCCCCATGATGGACGGCAGCGAGGAGATGCGGAAGTCCACATCCCGGCCTTCCACCATAATGCGGGTGCGCCCGTCCTGGGGCAGCCTTTTTTCCGATATGTCCAGGTTGGCCATGATCTTAAGCCGTGAGGCCACCGCCGCCATGGATTTCTTAGGCAGTTCCAGGACTTCAAAGAGTTCCCCGTCAATGCGGAAACGCACCCTGACATGGCTTTCCTGCGGCTCGATGTGGATGTCCGAGGCCCGGGCCTGCACCGCCTGCGACATGATGGAGTTCACCATGCGGATGATGGGGGCATCGTCTTCGGCGTCCTCAACCGGGCTTATCTGCAGGACCGCCGCCGGTTCATCCCGGCGCAGTTCGCCCAAAAGCTGCTCCATTTTGCTGTCGAAGCGCAGGCTGGAAATCTGCTGTATGGCCAGCTCCATTTCCTTTTCGCTGACGATTATGGGCAGTACATCCAGGCCGGTATAAATGCATACGTCGTCTATGGCTTCAAAGTTGAGCGGGTCGATCATGGCCAGGGTGATGCGCCCGTTGTCGACCGCCACCGGCAGGACCCGATGTTTGCGGATAAGCTGCGGCGGCAGCAATGCTACCGCTTCCGGGGCTATATCCATCTTGGTCAGGACCACATAAGGAATCCCCAGGACGAATTCCAGCATCTCCAGCAGTTGATGTTCGCTGATTATGCCGCGGCGCACCAAAATGCGGCCCAGCTTGTCCCCGGATTGCTTCTGCTCCCGCAGGGCCTCCTCCAGCTGCTCTTTATTGATCAGACCGCTGTTTAAGAGCTTTTCCCCCAGCATCATGCGTTTCATATATCATTCGTGTCTCCTTATGTATTCACACCGTAAGCCTACCCTTGTCTTGCTATGAAAGCCCCGGTTTTTGCCATCCTTAAGGGCAGCGCACGTCACACCTTCCACTTTTTAGTATAGTTATCGTATAATCCCATACAGACAATTAATATAATAGGGTAATATGGCGGTCTTGCCTATTCACCCTGCGGGCTAAAACTAGTCAACCCCTGTCTCAGCCACACATCATTCGGATCAAATTGTCGATGTCAGTTTATGGCGTTTTATTGCACTTTACAGGCTATTGAGTCCTTTTATGCCAGGTTTAGGTCCTTCATCCTTTATCAAGTTTTTGTATCACCTTTGGTGCTATCTTGCTACTACTTTTTCCATACTATATTCATCCTTTACCGACCCCAGTTTGACATTTTTCGTGCCTGCTTGCCCTCCGGTTCTATTTCCATTTGCAATAACCAGCTTTGGTTCATGGTTTGCCGGGGCACTAGTTTGCAATAGATATAACTGCAGCACCGGGCAATGTTCAGAGAGCTGCCTCATAGCGATTCATGATTTTGTATGATACGAAGATGAGACTGATTTGCGACTTTAGGCCGGGTTGGGCAGCAACCGGTTTTTAGGACCAATTATCAGGCGCGGGCTGAGATCAGCTCCAGGGGGTGGGAGAACCTGCGAGCGCAGACGGGCAGGCGGTGAATGGGGACGGAGGGGGGCGCAAGCAGCGCCAGAAGGGCACGGGACCAGCAGGCGGACAAGGAAGGGCGTAGTTTCATAGCAGCAAGAGGATGCCCAGCATGACGTAGCAGGCGCCGAGGACTTTCCAGATGGTAATGCTTTCCCCGAGTATCAGGACGGCGCAGATGACAGTCACCAGGGGGGCGCTGGCCATGATGACGGAGACTACACTGACATCGCCGTATTTTATGGCCGTGTAATAGGCCAGATCGCCCACAATGGTGGCCAGGATGGCCTCCATACCCAGGAGCAGACCGGCCTGCCAGCTCAGTCCTTTTAACAGGCTGCCCATAGAACCGCTCATGCCGATCCAGGAGCCGACGATAACGGCTGCGATCATGGTCCTGACGATCAGCGCTGCGGCGGGGTTGACTCCCCGCAGGCCCACTTTGGCAAAAATAGGCGCAATACCCCAGCAAATCATGCCAAATATGGCAATCCAGATTACCATCATGCGGTTGCTCCTTAGGGACCTGACCAGGTAATCCCGGGCTTGGTCAGACCATTTCATTTTCACATCATTTCAGCCTTTTTATCGTTTTACGGCTAAGACTTTTTTAAGTGCATAGAATATTGATATGATCATTATTTGAGGAGCCTGACATTGAAGCTACGAAATAAGCGGTTATTATCAATACTTCCTGGACTTTTTATCATCCTATTTTTATCCGCCATAAATCATGCCGGAAACTGGAGCAGCGATCCGGGAAGAGCAAAAGCAAAGCATGCCGCCCTGGCCGGGCAGCCGTTGCAAATCACCTGGCAGGCCGGGCAGAGCCTCAACAACAACTGTCCTTCCGGTCCCGAGGTTCTGCTGCCTTGGTCTAATAATGCCAGGTTCCTTCAAGCCCAGGCAAAATACAATGCATTTATAGCGATGGCCGCCTATAGAACGGTGCTGCATGATCCACTGCCCGGTGAAGAGAACAATGTGCATTTGGCGGCTGGTATGCTCTGTGGAGCGGTGGTCAAACCGGGACAGGTTTTTTCGCAGAATAATGCCCTGGGCCCTTACAGCCGTGAGCGTGGTTTTCAGCCCGGCCCGGTGTATCTAGGCAGCAAGATCTCCAAAACCACCGGGGGCGGGGTCTGCAAGATATCCTCCACCCTTTATAATGTGGCCGTACTGGCGGATCTACCCATCATCGAGCGCCACCCCCATGGTATGCCGGTGCCGTATGTACCCTATGGTCAAGATGCCACGGTTTCCATGGGAGTCAAGGACCTGCGTTTTAAGAACAATACTGCTCATCCCATCCTGATATGGGCCGATGCCATAGAAAACACTCTATATATTGGTTTCTACGGCAGCAGCAAGCCGCCCCGCGTCACCTGGCAGCATGAGTTTTTTAATTCCATCCCCGCTCCCATAATCTATCGCTATAATCCCCTCCTCGATAAGGCCTCTCAGAAGACCATCCTGGAAGGTATGGAGGGTGCCGCGGTTCGCTCCACCGTGCTTGGTGGAACACCCTGATGGGCGCACCGAAATCAAATCCCGCGGCATCAGCTACTACAACCCCATACCGGCCATTGTGGAAAGAAACCCCCTCTAACCATGCTGCGGCAACGATCCTTGCAACACGGTTTTCGGGCAAGCTTGTTAACAGAATGCAATTAATGCATCCCTCCTTATCGGCCAGGTTGGTGTTAATGGGACAGTACCCTTAACAGGCTTTATTGGCACCAACCCCTGCCTGTCCTTCATATGTTAGGAGTATGTACGGGATATCCATCAAAGGATTAATTCTGCTATACAGGACGCGGGGAGGATACGTGAGCATTGCAGAATGAACAGTCGAACGCGCCTATCTATGAAGCGGTTTTGCGCTATATGACCGATGGTGTGGTCCCCTTTCATGTGCCCGGACATAAGCAGGGGCGCGGTTTGCCAAAATTGGCCGCTCTATTTGGCGAACAGGTTTTACACATGGATGTCAATGGAATGAAGGATCTGGATTATATCGGCAATCCCCGCGGGGTGATCAGGGAAGCCCAGCGGCTTATGGCCAGGGCTTTTCATGCCCGGCAGGCTTATTTGCTGGTCAATGGAACCACCTCCGGGGTGCAGGCTATGATTATGGCGGCCTGTGAACCGGGCAGCGAGATTATCATTCCCCGCAACGCCCACAAATCCACCTTTGGCGGCATCATTCTCAGCGGCGCCCTGCCGGTCTATGTGCAGCCCCAATGCGACCGTCATCTGGGTATCGCCACCGGGGTGTCGCTGTCGGATCTGGAGGGCGTTATCAAAGCCCACCCTCATGCCCGGGCGGTATTCGTCATTAACCCCAGTTATTACGGAATGGCTGCTGATTTGAAGGCAATAGTCAATCTGGCCCATGAATACGATATGGCAGTCCTGGTAGATGAAGCCCACGGGGCCCATATGTATTTTCATCCCGGCTTTCCTGTTACCGCCATGGCGGCAGGCGCTGATATGAGCGCCGCCAGTATGCACAAGACTTCAGGTTCGTTGACACAGTCTTCGGTGCTTTTATATAACAGTCAAGTCATTGCCCGGGAGCGGGTCAAACAGGTCCTGGACCTGACCTATACCTCCAGCGCATCTTACCTGTTGATGACTTCGCTGGACTTGGCCCGCCAGCAGATGACGCTCTATGGGCGGAAACTGTTGAGCCAAACTTTACAATTGGCACAATGGGCCCGGGCGGAGATCAATAAGATTCCGGGGCTTTATGCCTTTGGAACTGAGATGGCGGGCAAACCGGGTTGCTACGCTTTTGATGAAACCAAATTGGGTGTTCATGTAGCCGGATTGGGGTTGAGCGGCTATCAGGCGGAAGAGGTCTTAAGGCAGCGCTTCAATATTCAGATAGAGATGTCTGATCTGCATAATATCCTGGCTTTAATCACCATAGGCGACCACGAGGAGTCGGTACAGCTATTAATCGCTGCCCTGGCTGAAATAGCCGCCGGGTCCGCAACGCAGCCCGTCTCACACTATTTTGAAATCCCCGCAGCACCGGAAATGATTGTTTCCCCGCGGGATGCTTTTTACAGCCCCACTAAATCAGTGGCCCTCAAGGCAAGCAGGCGGGGAAATTGCCGGGGAGATGCTGATGGCGTACCCGCCGGGCATCCCGGTGCTCCTCCCCGGCGAACGCATCAGTCAGGATCTGGTTGACTATATTGAGCTCCTCAAGCAGGAGGGCTGCGCCCTGCAAGGCACCGCCGATCCTCAGGTCAACTGCATCCGCGTACTCGGCAAAGCATACGCTTAGAATGACAGGAGTAATACTGTTGTCATCCAGGGCGGCCGACTGTTGTCGTCCTGAGCAGAGCGAACACTGTCATCCTGAGCGAAGCGAAGGATCTGACCCGGAGTGGTTCGCTTCGCGAAAGATCCTTCGGGCGCTGCCCTCAGGATGACAAAACCGGGCGCTGCCCTTAAGGATGACAAAACCGAGCGTTGCCCTGAAGGATGACAAAACTGGGCGTTGCCCGTAAGGATGACAAAACCGAGCGCTGCCCTTAAGGATGACAAAAACAGGGACTGTTCATAGCAACGACCGAGGCATGCGCTCAGAATGACAGGACCGTACGCCCTGGGATGACAGGGGTATGCCTGCACTAATACGCAATTATTTTGGGTTTTTGCAGTGGAGTCAGCGGTATGTTTTTCATCCATTTATCGACAAACATAAATCTTCATACAGCCTGGGAAACTAGCAATATATTATTGAATTATTGTTAGGAGGCCGTAGGGCATGGATGTAAGGCGAGCCCATGATATTGTCAATTCACTGGGGGTGGTTGAGGTCTTATACCAGGGCGAACCGATTTGGATCGAGCAGCTGCACGGGGATCAGGCCATGATTGAGTTTCTGAATAGTCCTACAAGGGCCGAGGTAGCGGTGGCGGAACTTTTTGAGTGTACCTAGGGCATATGGTGAAGGCGGCTGCTCTATTATAGTTATAGCTTTTCACAGGATTGTGATTGAACGCGTATTGCGGGACAGTCTGCGTGAAGCTCTTCCGGCCGGCGGGCTGCGTTATGGGGACAATTTCCCCGACATACTGTCGCCTTCGGTGCTGGTTCAGCCCATGGGGGCGTGTTTCCAGTAGTAGCGGCAGCGTTCTTCGCGGCAGCCGTGGGGGTGGCGCTCGCTGTCCAAACAGTAGATTTCGGCCTCCGTGGGGAGGTCGATTTGCATGAGTTTCACGCAACACCCGGGCGGCGGTAATCAGAGCGGTGCGCAGAAAGTTCTTGCAGCAGCAGGGGCCGGTCTCCTCGGCAATAGCAGCTATGACGCGCGAAACCGCCCGCATAGTGGTGCTGGTCTCCACATCCCCGGGGCAGCTGGCTCCCAGGATTACGCTGAAGACTGAACCGACAGCGGGGGCCATGCCGCAGATGCCGGTCAGGCCACAGTAGGCGCCGATAGCCTGTTTGCGGGTTCTGCTCAGGGCTTCCTCCATCATCTCCGCACTGATGTGAAGGGGGCCATGGTTTCTTCAAGGCCACCATCAGGGCCGCTACCGCCAGCCAGGCATGCTCGCATCCCAGCATGGGCAGTGGAATCTTGTTTAACATCCCTTCTGCCAGCAAGAGGGGGTTGTCCCCGTCGGCCAGGCTCATGAAACTGCGCAGGGGCCGTAAATAGCGCTCCCCATGGCAGGCCTCGCAGACATAATGCCCCTGCGTGCAAAGCGTACATGGCCCGTCTCGGTTTTTCCGCAGAACTGGCAGCTGCATTTCGGTGCCGCTTTGCAGATATTCAACCTTTTGCCCGCACACCGGGCAGAGATCCTGGATTTCTTCGTGCCCCCCGGCACAAACGCCCCCGGCCTCTCACCAGCGCCCCGGCTTTTGCTCCGCCATGAGGCAACCTCCGTTTTTCCCGTTAATGCTTCCATTATAGCATAGGCCTGGTGCAGGTAGATGCTGTAGCGCGAGTATGTGCGCCCGATGGCGACAGTTGCCTGGGGACTCGCCTTCGCCTGTCATAGTACTGCCACATCCGGGGCGACACGGGGACAGTCTGCCCCTGACCCGCACTGCCTCTTCCCGACATGAACGCGTGTTTGTGCGCCCGGCGCGACACGGGGGCAGTCCCCATGGGGGCGACACGGGGACTGTCCCAATGTCACGCCCGACGCTAGGAGGGTGCGACAGAGGGACTGTCCCCGTGTCGCCCCCCCGTGTCGCGCCTCCCCTTGCGGGAGGTGGTGCCTCCAGAACAATTCTGCCGGGGCTTGTGTTTTTCAAGAATGGGGCCACACCTGGTGGTAGATGCCGATCCACCAGCTTATCTGCCGGCAGATTGCGCTTTGGTATGTAGGTTCCCAACTGCTCTGACCAGTGATAATATTCGCGATAGGCCTTTTTATTACGGCTGATGCGCTCAACGGTGTGCAGGAACAGGTCCACTTCCTTTGACGTATTGTAGGCCGCCAAGCTGACACGCACCATCCCCGGCAGCAGGTAAGCCTGTTTGTTAGCATAGTGTTCCAGATGGGCCAGATTTTCCTTTTCCCCCAGGAGGCGGCGTACATAGCCCTGCGCGCAGAAGCAGCCAGTGCGCACCCCGATGCCGGCTTCAAAGCAAAGGATGGCACCTACCAGGGCATGCGGCATGCCTTTTATATTGAAGCTGACCACACCCACCCGCGGGTAACTTCCGTAAAGGATCACTTCCCGGTTGCGGCGCAGCCCTTCCATCATATGACTGCTTAGTCTCTGCTCCTCCCGGCTCAGTTGCAGCATGCCCAGGCGTTTAAGGCAACTCAAGGCGGCGGCCAGGGCATAGGCACCGGGAACATTGGGCGAACCGGCCTCATCCCTGTCCGGAGGCGCGCCCCAATAAACCGATTTTGCCAGGACCAGATTAACGGTGCCGCCGCCGCTGTATTCCGGCGCTCCCCGGGCGAAAACCTCCCGGGGTCCGATCAACACCCCACACCCGTAAGGGGCGAAAATCTTATGCCCGGAAAAGGCCAGGAAATCGATATGCTGCGGGTGGTTATGGGGCTTCATGTCAAAGCTGTGATGGGGAATCAACTGCGCGCCATCAACTAAAATGGGCGCACCGAAGCCATGGGCCAGCTCTGCAATCTGATGCACCGCATTAATATGTCCGGTTACATTGGAGGCGCCGCAAACCGCCATCAGCTTTACCCGGGGATAATGCTTTTTCAAGAGGCTTTTGAGATGATCCAGGTCCAGCTTGCCTTGGCATCCACCTGCACATATTCCACCTGGGATTGCGCCCTCCAGGGCAGGTCGTTGGAATGGTGTTCCATGGCGGTGGTGATGACTGTGTCCCCTGGTCCAAGGCCCAGGCGGTAGGATAATTTATTAATGGCTTCAGTGGTATTTTTCACCAGAATGACGCTGTCGCGCTCTGCATCAGCGCCGACAAAATCTCCGATCACCTCATGACAGTGATCATAGACCCGGATGATATCAGGGATTTGTAGCCGGTGCCCCGGTGCACCCCGGAATACCATTTCATGAATTCATCCATCTGCCGCAAAACCGGTTTTAATGGTGGGGTGCTGGCCGCGTTGTCAAAATAGATAAAAGGTCGCTTTTTCCCGCCCACGATTGGCACTTTGATGTCAATGCCATGAATGTTTTGACGTAAAGAAGTGCCGGGCCGAGTGAAAGGGGTTTGGGAGAACAAATGCATCCATCCTGTTCACAGGTGTTTTCCTATATATTATGAAAGGGGGCTAGTTTTGGGAACATTGTGGATCCATATTGGCACTGCCGGGATGAAGTTTCCTTATATAAAAAGTTGAATCTGAGCCTCTTTAGCCTGCTGCAGATAATCATGGACGTTTTTGACATCAACCTCTTGCAACAGCTCTTCGGCCTTAAAGCCCATGATCTTAAGTGAAAGCTCGCAGGCATGAAAACGCACCCCTTTATGGAAGGCGCCGTGAAGAAATTCTACCAGGTCAGGGGCTTCCTGGGATGCCATCATATTGAGCAGCATCTGTTTGCCCATGCCGGCCATGTTCATCTTGGATAAGGGCAGGTTTTCGGCTCCGGAAGGGGTGGCTACAGTGAACATCTTTTCGTATAAATCCTTGTCGGCCATGCTCAAACGCTCTGGATCACGCAATAACAGCAGGCCCCAGAAGGCGCAGAATATGTCCACTTCCATATCCAGATCACGGGCCCCATTGGCCAGAATCATGGCCGCCAGGCATTTATCGTAGTCCCCGCTGAACAACAGGATACTCAAAGCACTGTTTTGCATGTCATCTCTCCTTATAAATACAAAGACTGCCCGGAAGATTTTTGAGGGCAGTCTTAGCTTCTGCGCAGAGTGCTTTTTTTATACCGGGCCGGCTCAGCCATGCTGCCTGGGTTCAAGATAAAAGGCCGGGAAAACGCTGCCGGCAGGAACAGGTTGGCAGCTGTCCAGGGCGCGCCGGTAAACCCGCAATAAGGTCTGCAAAACCCTGGTATTGCGTTCATCGAAGGCATTGTGCTCTTCATAGAGGATGCCCTGGCAAACCCCGTTGATGTGCAGGTAAACCACGCTGTTGACTGTTGCCAGACCGGCCTCATAAACCTGTGCCAGGGGGATTGCCTCCAGGGTCTCTTTAACCACATAAATATTGGCACTGGTGATCAGCACCCCACAGTGGTTTTTACCGGGATGGTCTAGAGGCAGGTGTATTAAGGGGGTTTCATCCTCATTGCAGCCATAGCATTTTTGCAGTTGCTGCCTCTGCTGCGCGCTGAAAGGACTGGTGTAAAAATTAAACAAGGGCACAAACTGGTCCAAAAACCGGTTGGTGACCTCGGCCAGGTCATGACCGTCAATGGAGCGCTCCGGGTGCAAATAGGTATCATGAATATTGGCCTTTACCGCCGGACGGCCTTTTTTCAAGTGCACCGCCGCCTGCAGGCGTTCAGCCACATTGGCGCCGATATGAAAGGGCAGCGAGAGGAACTCCTGCCCGTTTACGGTGAACAGGGTGCGGAATGAGCTGGCATGCACCTCAAACTGGGCCACCGCAGCCAGCGGTATTGAGCCTACCTCGCGGATGGAGCCCCATACAATAGTGGTCGGGCAATAGGGGGTAAAATAGTGCAGCTTCTGGTCGGTGATCAGTATAAATACCGGCACCTTGCCGCTGGTCCTTACAGGTGAAATAAAGGCAATAGGGCTTCTCCCCGCTTTCGATGGAGGGGCACAGCTTGCGGGTGTAATCCAGCATGAAATCAGGGATCAATGCGGCGCAAAGTAGAGGTCGCCCGCCTGAAAATGGAGATTATGGCGCAGCAACCGCAACTTCTGCTGCCAGGCAATGCACAGTATTATCACCATTAACCGCCCCTCCCTTTATTTTCGTCTCGAGTTATTATTTATTATATCGATAGTTTTATTCAAAAGTTCACCGCCCCGCGGTCAGGCTCAAGATTCTTCTCTTTGCTCAGAATGACAGTAGCCTGCGCTGGAATGACAATTGCTCCGCTTGGAATGGCAGTAGCCTGCTGTTGTCATCCTGAGCAAAGCGAAGGATCTTACCCGGATGTATCGACTATACCCAAGATTCTTCGCTGCGCTCAGAATGACAGCAGCCTGCGCTCAGAACGGCAGCGGCCTGCGCTGGAACGGCAGCGGCCTGCGCTGGAATGACAATTGCTCCGCTTGGAATGGCAGTAGCCTGCTGTTGTCATCCTGAGCATAGCGAAGGATCTTACCCGGAAGTATCGACTATACACAAGATTCTTCGCTGCGCTCAGAATGACAGCAGCCTGCGCTCAGAACGACAGTGGCCTGCGCTGGAATGACAATTGCTCCGCTTGGAATGGCCGTAGCCTGCTGTTGTCATCCTGAGCAAAGCGAAGGATCTTACCCGGAAGTATCGACTATACCCAAGATTCTTCGCTGCGCTCAGAATGACAGCAGCCTGCGCTCAGAACGGACAGCGGCCTGCGCTGGAACGGCAGCGGCCTGCGCTGGAATGACAATTGCTCTGCTTGGAATGGCAGTAGCCTATCGTTGTCATCCTGAGCATAGCGAAGGATCTTACCCGGAAGTATCGACTATACACAAGATTCTTCGCTGCGCTCAGAATGACAGTGGCCTGCGCTCAGAACGACAGCGGCCTGCGCTGGAACGACAGCGGCCTGCGCTGGAATGACAATTGCTCCGCTTGGAATGGCAGTAGCCTATCGTTGTCATCCTGAGCATAGCGAAGGATCTTACCCGGAAGTATCGACTATACCCAAGATTCTTCGCTGCGCTCAGAATGACAGCAGCCTGCGCTCAGAATGACAGTGGCCTGCGCTCAGAATGACAGCAACCTGCGCTCAGACTGACAGCGGCCTGCTCCGGCGAAAAGCTAACTCCGTGCCCGTTTTACCGGGAAAGCCCCATGAAAAAATTGGTACCACTACAAAAAATGTAGTGGTACGTCTAATTCCTGACGCTGGAAGCCCTTGGTATTCCGTTATTCTTCACAATCAACCCGCAAACGCGAGTTCACGCATTAAGCTTTACCTGATTCATTAATGCCGGCTAAACGGCTATATCTCGTTCAAGTCAAATAGCTACCTGTTCTAAACACCATCTATTTTAGTCTTCAATATAGTCAATGATGTCGCCAATATGATTGTTATTATGGAAAGAAACCAGCTTGGTCCCGGCTATTTTACCTCCACCAGCCAGCCAAACGGGTCTTTTACTTCGCCGTATTGTATACCGGTGATAGTATCGTACAACCTGTGGGATATCTCACCGATCTCGCCATTGTTGAGAGTGATGATCCTGCCGTCCCAATTCAACTCACCAATAGGGGAGATGACCGCAGCTGTGCCGGTGCCAAAGGCTTCTTCCAATCTGCCCTGTTCATGGGCGGCGAAGATTTCGTCAATGGTTATTCTTCTTTCCTCAACCGGCACACCCCAGTGTCTTAAGACAGTCAGTACGGAATCACGGGTGACTCCCGCCAAAATGCTGCCTTCCAGGGCCGGGGTGACCACGGTGCCATCTATTTTGAACATGACATTCATGGTGCCAACTTCTTCAATATATTTTTTCTCCACCCCATCCAGCCACAAGACCTGGGTGTAATTCCTCTCCTTGGCCTCAACCTGGGCCTTCAGACTGGCAGCATAGTTGCCCGGTGTTTTGGTGTGGCCTGTCCCGCCTTTGACCGCGCGGACATAATTGCTTTCCACATAGATCTTGACCGGGTTAATCCCCTCCGGGTAATAGGCACCCACCGGACACATAATGACCAGGAATTGATATGTAAGCGAAGGACGCACACCCAGGTAGGGATCGGTGGAAATGATAAAAGGCCTAACATATAGTGAAGTGCCGGCAGCTTCAGGGATCCAATCGCGATCATAATTGACAACAGATTTAATCGCTTCCACCGCAAAGTCTACATCGAGGGGCGGTATGCACAACCTGTCATTCGATATGTTGGCCCGCCCCATGTTGGCATAAGGCCGGAATAAATAAGTTTTGCCGTCTTTCCCTTTGTAGGCTTTCAGTCCTTCGAAAATGGCCTGTCCGTAATGAAATACCATGGTGGAGGGTTGAAGCTGCAGCGCCCCGTAGGGAACTATCCTGGGGTCATGCCAACCCTTGCCTTCAGTATAGTCCATAACAAACATGTGGTCCGTAAAGAATTCTCCAAAAGGAAGGTTATCCTGGTCCGGTTTTGCCTTTGGAGAACTGGTCCTGGTAATTTTAATTTCCATGGACAATATGATTCACCTCTATCCTATTTTTATATATAAATCCCCTGAAAGGTTAATTTCCGAATGTTACGGGGTGTATACAATATACAACGCGCATGAACTCCGGTATGAAGCGAGTTTGCAGGGCTATATGAATTTAATTATTGCACTCCGGGCGCACAAAAACAAGGGCGTATTAATAAGTATTTTGCAGCAAGATTTACCTGCTTGGCGAAATATGGCGGAGCGGTAGCGGAGCAGTAGTTAAACAATTGTTAAGCAATGGTTAAGCGATAGCGGAGCTATGGTTGGTAGATGAACAATAGTTAAACAATGGTTAAACAATCGTTTGACTACCGCTTAACTATCGTTCGGCTATCGTTCAACCACCGTTCTCTTTAGGCAGGAAATCGGGGGCAAGGCATCGAATCAGAGAAAGTAAACATTTGGAAAGGATGGTACCTATGTCAAAACGGGGCCGTTTGGTGCTCTTGGGCGGACCTTCCTGTGTCGGCAAAGGGCCGTTGTGCAATGCTCTAAAGGTGCTGTATCCGGTGCAGGAGGGCAAACTGCGCAAATTGGTAATGTATAACACCCGCGACCCGCGTCCGGGTGAGACCGAAGGGGTTGACTATTACTTCCGCAGCCGGGATGAAATACAGCGCCTCAATGAGCAGGATGATTTTATCCTCCTGGAAGTGCGCGGAGACCTGCAGGGCCTGGATACCGCGGAACTGTTCGGCATCCTGGATGGCGGTCAGGACGTGCTTTTTGAGGGTAATCCTTACGTTCCCCGGGCCATTTGGAACCTGCCCGAAATGGCGGAGGTTGATATGCTGAAGGTGTTTTTATCCCCTTTGTCCAAAGCGGAAATAATTTGGCTGCAATCGCGTGGCGTCAATGTGCGGGAAATGCTGGTCGATGTGATGCGCCGCAAACTGCTGCGCCGTACCCGGAAGCAAAAAGGCCTGCTCTCCCTGCCTGATCTGGAGAATATTGAGAAACGGGCCGGCAGCGCACCCCTGGAACTGGAGCTGGCCTGGCAGTTTGACTGGATCATTCCCAATCATGATGGCGAGGATAGTGACAATTGGAATGCCTTTTATTATCCCCTGGCGGATGCCCTGCAAGCCGTAGAGACGTTTGCCGCCTTGCTCCAAAACCAACCCGCTCCCTATGCGGAGAAATGGGATCAGCAACTGTGGCCTTAAAACGGGGCCAACAAGGGGACGTTCCTGGTGTTGGGTTTCCAAAGAAACCCAACACCAGGAACGTCCCCTTGTTGGCCCTTGTTGGCCCTGTTGGTCGGTTTACTTCACCGCCCGGTAGGCAGCCCGAACCAGGTTCAGGGGCAGACCGGCATAGAGGCCGCTGCAGGAGCCGAAAATATATGCCGAGGTCGGCTGCCATTCTTCACATAAACGGGCCGCCTCGTTTTGAACCTGCCGGGCTGCTTTTAATCCCAGGGGGCCTTCAAATTGGAAGTTGCCCCAGAACGCCCATTTTTGCAACAATCCTGGCATAAAATCCTTTTTATTCATGCCTGCGTCCGGCTGCAGGCCTTGCACCCCCCAGAATCCTACCTGTTTAAGATCAGCCATGATATCCGTTATATTGCCGTCAGAATGAAACATGACGGGAGTCTTTACGATTTGGTATTTATGCAGCCAGGCCTGCAGCTCGGGGAAATAATAAGTCTGCAGATACTCGGGTGCCAGCAGCAACCCCCTCTGGTCAGCCAGGTCATCAGCCAGGATCAAACCCTCACAGCCGTCATCCAGGGCGTGATCCGCCCAATCACAAAGGTTTTGCAGATATCCGGCCATAAATTTCCGGCTGAGGTCGGGGTCGTGCACAATCCATGCCGATGCCCGCTGCCACCCCAGGGCTGTGATCATAGTACTGAAGGGTCCTTCAATTAAGGCAAAGGTAAAATAATCTTGCCGGCGCCAGTAACGCCAATCAATTTTGGATTGATAATTGACGGGCAAGGTGATCAAATCGGCTTGCAGTTCTTCCAGCAAGGCTTCCCTGCTTACCCCGGCCTGCCGGAGGAAGGCATCTTCTATCACCAGTTCCCCTTTGGGGGGACGATCCTGATTTATTTTGCGAAGGGTATTCCATACCCGTATGCGGCCCAAGTCCTAATCGCTTCCTTTTTTGATTGCGGGGGGCGAAAGCAAAATCAGCCCCTACTCTAGTCCGTTTGATGTGCTAACGGCAGACAAGAATAAGGTTTACAGCATGGTCCCAATCTTGGGGATATAACCCTGCTGGCCAAAAGCAAGGTTTACGCCCACCGCCTTTGCCTCCTATTATAACGCACTGACGGGCTGAGCACGGAACCTGTAATGTTTGCTGTTTTCTCACGGCTTCAGGGACTGGTAGAGTTGGCTTGTGCTGCGGGGGGGATGGCCGGGCGGGGCCAGGCCGAGTTTGACCATCTCCTGCCAGGTTGCCAATAGCCAGGGGGTTTCCAGGCGGGTCTGAGCAAGAACTGCGCTATTGCTGAACACTTCTTCAGGGGCTCCCCGGGCCAGCACCTGCCCCTTATTCAACAGCCACACCACATCGGCCCACTGATAAGCCAGGTTGACATCATGAGTGGCAATGACGATGGTCTTGCCCTGCTGCTGAAGCTGCTCCAACACCTGCATAAACAACTGCGCATTGCCGGGATCCAATCCGGCAGTGGGTTCATCACAGATAATGAGCTCCGGTTCCATCACCAGGACGCCGGCTAAAGCCACCATTTTTTTCTGCCCTACACTGAGAAAATGGGTGGGTTTGGCGAAGAGGTGGCTGATTCCCAATTTGTATCCGACCGCCTCAATGCGCTGCCGGGCTTCCGCAGCCGGGCAGCCGCGGTTCATCAAGCCAAAAGAAATATCCTGCCACACACTGGCCGAAAACAATTGGTTATCCGGGTTTTGAAACACTATCCCCACCTGCTGCCGCAAAAGCTGCAAGGCTTTTTTATGGTACTCAAGCGGCTGGCCATTAAAGTAAACCACCCCTGAACGAGGACGCAGCAAGCCGTTAAAATGCAGAAACAAGGTGGATTTGCCGGCCCCATTGGGGCCAAGAATCGCGGATCTCCCATGGCGGGGCAGGGCGATGCTGATATTCGCCAGAGCACAGGTTCCATCCTGATACTGGTATAGCACCTTTTGCGCGGCGATTATATCAGCGTGCATAGCCATCCTCCCCAGCTATTGATTAAAAACAGGCTGGTGATAAAAACTGCTCCTGCGGCAAAATGCAGCGGTTTAACAATGTATTCCTCTTCCAAAACCTGCAGGCTGCCGTCAAAACCTCGTGCCAGCAAGGCATCATAGCAGGCGTTGTTCCTCTGCAAATGCTTAATAAAGAGGCTGCTCAGCAAGGCTGACAGCGATTGCATGCAGCCCCTGAAACCCTGATAGCCACCACGCGACTGCTGGGCTACATAGATATCCTGCATGGTTTGCAGAAAGGCAAAGATATTGATATAGATGAGCCCCGTCAGTTCGGCAGCCACGGCAGGAAACTTGAGCAGGCGCATAACATAGACTAGCTGCACCACCGGAGTGGTCAAAGCCAGCAAATACATGACACTGACACTGGCCAGACAGCGCAGCAACAGGTTAACGGCCTGCTGCAAGGAGGCCTCCGAAACCCCCCACCACATTCCCCCGATATGTAGACCCGGCCAGATGCCATCAGGCTGAATACTACTGTTAACAGCCACGGTGGCACAACCCATCAGCAGAAAAAACAGCGGAATCGACATCAATCCCAAATACAAACGCCAGGAGACCCTGGCGGAGAAAACCACCAGGGCCGACATGACAAGGAGTGCAAAAAGGGATACCATCCTGGAATCAAGAACCAGGACCATCAGCAAGGTAGCCATGGCCAGGCTCACTTTGACGAGCGGATGAAGCGGACACCAGGGCGAGCAGTAGGCGGCCTGATCAATGCTGTTCATCAGGCCTGCACCCTGCCCTTACTCCTGCCTATGCTGTATCCCAGATAATAACAGATAAATCCAGTCCCCAGGGCAGCCTGAAGGGCAAATAGCAGCGATTCGATTTCAGGACTGGGAGGTTCCCACAGCGGTTCAAACCAGGGCTCATAGTCGGGACTCATTTCTGCAATAACCGTCTCGGCCTGCCCGTCGGCCCCGCCAAATTCGGCGCCTTGATTACTGTAAAAGGCATAAACTACCAGCAACAGCATAATGACCAGTAAGATGAGGTTGCGCTTCATGCCTGCCCACCCCCTATACTCAGGTCACGCAGGTTTTCCACTTCCTGACGATTGTAGGCCCACAACAAGTCTAAAACCAGTACGGTCAGTATCCCTTCGATTATAGCAATGGGCACCTGGGTCACCGCAAAAACAGTGGAAAATTTGATAAAAGCGCCGTAAAAACCATCCGCTCCTCCCGGATAAGCCAGAGCCAGTTGCAGGGCGGTCACCACATAGGTAGCCAGGCTACCCAGCGCCGCCCCACTGAGTACTGCAGCCCAGTGGGGCAGGCGGGTCTTTTTGAGGAGGGTGTAAATGCCATAGGCCACAAATGGACCTACTACCGCCATAGAGATGACATTGGCCCCCAGCGTGGTTAAACCGCCATGGGCCAGGAGAATGGCCTGAAACAATAAAACGATAGCCCCGATGAGGGCCATCACGACAGGTCCAAAAAGAATGGCGCCCAGGGCCACCCCGGTAGGATGAGAACAACTGCCCGTTACCGATGGCAGTTTTAAAGCTGAAAGTACAAAGGTAAAGGCCCCTGCAAAGGCCAACAATAATATGGCTTTGGGAGTCCGGGCAGTAAGCTCGCGGACTTTCCTGATGCTAAAGTAAAGAAAAGGAAGCATAAGTACAAACCAGCCAACAGCCCACTCCACTGGAAGAAACCCTTCCATAATATGCATTCCGAATGATAACAGCATAATCAACCTTCCTCCTTTTTCCGCGTGCCCACTTGACACAAACACCCATGAGAAATAATAATACGGGACCTCAACTGAGCAAGCATAATTACATGAAAATTCAATCAAAAGATGCTTGAACGGCACAGTCTATCTCAAATAATTACCCCTCGCTTCTCACTCTTCCCATTAACCTTCAGCTCGCACCTAGCAAATAGCGATAAATAAGCATTATTCACACCAATCTCTGTCAACTATGCAGGTGCGTAAATTAGACTTGGCCTCCCCCCAATCGAATTATTAGTTCATAAAGATATTAAAATACCCAAATAAAAAACCCTGTAACTCATGTACAGGGTGCGGTTCACGACCAGCGACACACCCATGCAACGTGGGCTGATATTGTCCTAAGCACGACCAGGTTTCCTGACTGAGGTTCATCGCCTTTTACGCCTTCCCGGGTATTTTTCCAGTGGCATCTTGTAAAAGACTCCCCATTACAGTGGCGGCACCGTGATGGATTTGCACCATCTTCCCTGTGTCATCCTCATAGGTTATTCAGTTAATCCTTATTATAGCGGTTTCAGCACCATTCTTCAATCTTTTTTGTAACAATTGGACACAAGGGGGGGACAGAACACAAGGGGACGTTTTTATTGTGTCATTCATCTTCTCTTAAGCGTCGAAATAATATTCAGAATACTGTCCCCCAATATTCACGATACCCCTCACCCCAGATAAACACTCGTAGAAGTCTCTGTTGCTTAATTTTCTTTCCAGTTTGCAATGATCTTTGAGATTAAGGGCCTAAATGACCTGAAAACCGCCTTTTTGAAAGGCGGTTTCGCTATTCCTTATAAGGCAGAATAAATCCAGGGACTGTCCCCGGACTTATTCTGCATAACCTTAACTGCGGTGCCAGGCCCCGCATTTAAATTTATCCTTCAGGCGAATTGGCGCAAGGCCTCGAGCAGGCGCAGGTTTTGCTCGCGGCGTTTTACCGCGATGCGGAAATAGTAGGGGGACAGGTTGGCGAAGTTTTGACAGTTCCTGATCAGAATGCCCTGCGGTCCCAGGCGCTGCTGCCATTCTGCAGCAGTCAGGCCGCTGGCTTGAGCATTGATGAGCAAAAAGTTGCTCGAACCCGGGAACACCTTTAGATACGGCAAGGCCTGCAATTGCTCCAGGAGAAACTGTCTCTCTTGATTGACTATGGCGACGGTTTTTTCTATATAGTCCCGGTCTTCCAGAGAGGCCCGCCCCGCCGCCAGGGCCAGGGTATTAATGCGCCAGGTGGGGAGAAGGAACTCCATGCGGCTAATATGGTCGGCGGCGGCGGCCGCATAACCCAGGCGCAGACCGGGAATGGCAAAAAACTTGGTTAAGGAACCGACCACTATGAGGCAAGGGTTGTCCTGCACGTAATGGCGCAGAGAAAGAGAGGGATTCCCGGTGAAATCCAGGAAGGCCTCGTCAACCACCAATGTGGCCTTAATTTCCTGTGCACAGGCGGCGAGCTGCAGCAGCTCCCGGCTGTTAAAGCAGTTGCCCGTAGGGTTGTTGGGGTTGCCGATGAAAATAACATCGCCGGCCTGCATGGTGTCGATTATCTGTCTTAGGGGAAGTTCAAACTGTTGATCCGCGTCTAAAGGGATCCTCACCAGCTGCGGATCCTCCAGGCCTTCGCCGTACTCCGAAAAGCAAGGCGCTAAAAGCAGCAGGCGCCCTTTATAAAACATGCGTCCCAAAAGATAAATCAGTTCTGAGCCGCCATTGCCCAGCACCAGGTTTTGGCTGTCCACCCCCAGGTGGCGGGCCAGGCTGAATTTACACGAATCTCCGGTCGGCTCGGGATAATGAATGAGTTGGGCCAGGTTTTCTTCAATGGCCTGGCGGGCCTTAGGTGACGGCCCCAGGGGATTGATATTGGCGCTGAAATCCAGGATTTGATCAAGCGGCAAACCCCAGCTTTGTGCCGCTGTCCAAACATTGCCGCCGTGAATCGGTTTGTGTGCTATCTGCTTTGTCATCCCAACCTCCGTCTTTTATTTAAATTAATCTCACTCAACCCCACCAACAGGACAGCAATAGGCCCGCCAGGATGGCTTCCGCAGTAACCACCAGCATGATAAGGAGGCTCTGTTCTATATGGCCGCTTTCCAGGGGGCGCAGCGGCAGCCCCATCACCGCCCGCTGTGAAGCCACACCTTCATAATAATTGAGTCCCCCCAGTTGCACCCCCAGGGCACCGGCTACAGCCGCTTCCGGTATGCCGCTGTTGGGGCTGGGATGGCGCGGCGCGTCGCGTCTTATAGCCTGCACCACCCCGGACAGGCCCCCAAAGGTAAAAGGCGCCAGGGGCAGGTATAATAATCCGGTCAGGCGGGCCGGTATATAATTGGCCAGGTCGTCCAGGCGCGCCCCGGCCCAGCCCAGATCCTGATAGCGTTGATTCTTGTAACCGACCATGGAATCCAGGGTGTTAATCGCCTTGTAGGCCATGGCCAGCGGCGGGCCGCCCAAAAAGCCATAAAACAGGGGCGCAGTAATGCCATCAACGGTGTTTTCAGACACGGTTTCCACCACTCCGCGCACCAGCTCAGATTCATCCAGGTTGTCGGTGTCGCGGCCCACAATCATCCCCAGGGCCTTACGAGCCTCTTGCAAATGGCCTTGCCGCAGCGGCCGCAAAACCGCCCAGGCGTGCTGGTAGAGGCTGTTGACAGCCAGGGTCTGGCTCATGAGCACCACACTGACGCCGATGCCGGCATACGGGTGCCAGAGGTTCGCCAGGGTAATGATGAGCCAGGTGATCAGATAGGTTCCCGCCACGATGAGCAGCACCATCAGGCTGCCCCCCAGCTTCAAAGCTCCGGGGCTGCAGGCCAGGCTGCGCACCGCCGCTTCGCCTTTGCGGATGAGCAGGCCGATCCCTATGACCGGATGGGGCAGCCAGCGCGGATCCCCTACCAACAGGTCCAATATCAATGCCGCCAGAATGATCCATTCCATTTCAATACGCTCCCCAACCCATAATGTTATAGAGTTTTTCCATATCCAGGGCAGCACGCACCAAATCAGCCAGTTGATCATATTTATGCTGCCGCCGGGATACCGGCAGGTCGGTGGCTTGCAAGGCCGGAAGCCCCTTTTTCCCCCGGATTTCATTCATCATGGCCAGCATTACATTGGGGTTGTCGAAGATGCCATGCAAATAGGTGCCAAAGACCCGCCCGTCAGCACTGCAGGCCCCGTCTAAGACGCTGCTCTTTTCTCCGGAGCGGGTGTGGACATGGGTAAGGCTGCTGCCCCCCGCGGCAACGGTGCTCTGGCCCATATGGATCTCGTAGCCCCGCACGGTCTGCCCGTGCAGCTGCTGCCAGAATCCTGCGCTGCTCACAATTTCCGCCTGGACTTGATGGGTACTCTTGGCAGAAGCGAATAAAGTGGTCACTGGCAGCAGGCCCAGTCCAACCTGAGAGCCGCTTCCGGCTTCAGTACCGGCGGGATCCAAAAGCTCCTCACCCAGCATCTGAAAACCGCCGCAGATGCCGGCTATATAAGCGCCCTCCTGCTGCAAGCGCCTTATTTCCGCAACATAGCCCTGCTGCTGCAAATAGCGCATATCCAGGATTGAGTTCTTGCTGCCCGGTATGATGACTACATCAGCAGGATCGAGGGCTTCCCCAGGTCGGATATAACGAACCCGGGTGTCGGGCAGGCCGATAAAGGCATTGATATCGGTAAAATTAGAGATGCGGGGCAATTGCAGGACTGCCACCTGCAGCGCGGCATCTTCCGGCCCCCAACCATTCTTTTCAGCCAGACAGACCGAGTCTTCTTCATCGATCCCATGATCATGAACATAGGGCACCACGCCCAATACCGGGATGCCGGTGCGCTCGGTCAAAAAGTCCAGGCCGGATTGCAGCAGGCTGATATCCCCGCGAAATTTATTAATAATAAAGCCTTTAACCCGCTCCCTTTCATGGGGCTCCAAAAGTTCCAGGGTGCCGATTAAGGAGGCAAACACCCCGCCGCGGTCGATGTCAGCCACCAATAAAACCGGCGCATCGGCCAGTTCGGCGGTTTTCATATTAACGATGTCGCGGTCTTTGAGGTTTATTTCGGCCGGACTGCCGGCGCCTTCAATCACCAGCACCTCATACTGATTCTGCAGCTGCTGCAGGCAATCCTTTACCAGTGACACCGCCCCGGGCAGGAAATCCCGGCGATAATCCCGGGCCGACATATCGGCATAGGGCGCCCCCAGGACGATGATCTGAGCCTGGTTATCCTGTTTCGGTTTCATAAGGATGGGATTCATGAGCACAGTTGGGGCCACCCCGGCCGCCTCGGCCTGGGCTCCCTGGGCGCGGCCGATTTCACCCCCTTCAGGGGTCACGGCAGAATTTAAGGCCATATTCTGGGCTTTAAATGGGGCGGTTTTATAACCGTCTTGAAGAAATATCCGGCATAAAGCGGTGCATAACAGGCTTTTGCCTACATTTGAGGAGGTGCCCTGCACCATCACAGCCCGGTGTTGCATCAGCGGGTTCCCCCCTCTCCCTTGATGCGACTGGCAATCCCGGCAGTGACAAAATAGACCTGCTCCGCCTGGGCGGCCAGCAACTGATTGATTTTTCCGTTTAGATCCCTGAATATACGGCTCTCAGGGTATTCCGGCACAATTCCCATACCCACTTCATCGGCCACCATGATGATAGCCCCGGATAAATAAGGCCAGGTTTTGATGAAGGCCTGCACCTCTTGCAGACAGGCCTGTTCCCGCTGTGCTGACCAGGGTTGCTGCCCATCCTCACCATAGATGAGGTTGGTGGTCCAGGTGCCGATGCCGTCCACCAGCACAATGCTGGGCTGGTGCTTCCAATCCTGCAAGGTTTTCGCCAGGCGGCGCGGCTCCTCCACAGTATGCCAGTGCCCGGGGCGGCGTTCTTGATGGCGCTCAACCCGGGCGGCGAATTCCTCATCACAGACAACCCCGGTAGCCAGGTAGAATACATCGCAGTTATAAAATGATTCCATTTCCCGGGCCAGTTGCTCGGCAAATTGGCTCTTGCCGCTGCTGCTCCCCCCCAGGACCATGATGGTTTCCAGCATGTCTCACACCCCCTCACTGTAGAGCAGGGCATTAATAATGCTGACCGCAATGGGGCTACCCCCCCGGGTTCCCAGCAGGCTGATATAGGGCACCTGGCTCTGGCCGACCAGCATCTCCTTGGACTCGGCCGCACCTACAAAGCCGACCGGGGTGCCTACCACCAGGGCAGGCAAACACACCCCCCGGTCGATCAGATCGAGCAGTTCGAACAGGGCGGTGGGGGCGTTGCCGATGGCCACAATAGAGCCATGGAGACGGGGTGCGAAGAGGCGCATAGCGGCGGCAGCCCGGGTGATCCCCCACTGTTGGGATTTTTCAATAACAACGGGCTCTTTGATGGAACAGAATACCTCTCCGCCATAACTGCCCAGCCGGGCAGCATTGATGCCCGACTTGAGCATATTGACATCGGTGAATACACCCGCCCCGGCCCGCAATGCGGAAAGTCCGTCAACAATAGCCCGGGGATGAAAGCGCAGGTCTTTTACAATGTCCGGGTCGCCGGTGGTATGAATCACCCTTTTGACCACCTGTTTTTCCACGGGCGCAAAACTATAGCCGATCAGGTAGGATTCTATGATCTCCATACTGCGCTGTTCAATTTCATGCGGATTCCAGATAATATTCATGACTCTGTCCTTTCCCCTGCCAAAACGGCCTCACGTACCCGCTCCTGCACAATCTGCACCAGGGCGGGGTGGGCTGCGAAATGGCGGGCCATAACAAATTCCATATCCGGGTATTGCGTTTTGATAACCTCGAGCTCAGCGGGGATATCCTGGGTGACGTGGTTGCCGGTGATCAAGAACAGGGGCATCACTATAACCTGTTTTACCCCCTGTGCTGCCAGTTTGGCCACTGCCTCAGGCAGGCTCGGGCTGCCAAACTGCATAAAGGCCACCTCATAGCGCCCGCCGCGATCTGCCTCCTGAACCAGGCGAGACAGGGCCCCAATTTCCTCATTAGCCTCCTCACGCCGGCTGCCGTGAGCGATTAATACCACACCTGCTTTCATGATGAGCACCCTTTCACTTGTTTAATGTAGCTCAGCAGCGCTGCCACGCTGTTAAACACCATGGGGTAGTCCAGACGGGGCCGGGTCCATACCACCATGGGGATGGACAATTCCCGCGCCGCCTGATGTTTTTCGGCAAAGCCGCCCTCTATGCCGCTTTCCTTGCTCAAAACCACATCGATACGATACTTTTTAAAAAGAGCCCGGTTCATTTCCACAGAAAATGGACCTTTCATGGCAATAATATGTTCAGGAGGCAACCCCAGCTCCTCGCAGCTCTGCATCACCTCGCTGGAGGGCAAAAAGCGGGCAATTAACTCCGCCCGGCTCGCAGTGCTCAATTCCAGCAGATGGGGCAGATTCTTGCTGCCAATGGTGGACATCATCCTGCAACCAGGATACAGGAAGCGGGGCAATTGTTCCAGACTGTCAATGCACCGGAGCAGATCATCCTGGGGCAGTATGCTGGCAGGCCTTTCCAAACGCAGATAGGCGATGCCCAGCATCTGGGCCGCCTCCATGGCATAACAGCTGACTGTAGCCGCATAAGGATGAGTGGCGTCCACGATCATCTCAAAGCCGCCTTCCCGAAGTAGTGACAACAGGGCGGGCAGCTCCAGTCCCCCCTGACGCACCCGCTTTACCCCGCTCTGCAGCAACAAGTCCCGCCCATACGGGCTGGTCACCGAGGCCAGGAGCGGACAGCCGCTCTCCTGCAGGGCCAGGGCTGCCTGGCGGCCATCAATAGTCCCTGCCAGAACCAGGATCATAACGAATACCCCCGGGGAGTCACCATATAACCATGCTCTATACGGGTCTGCGAATTGCCGATCACCACAGTGGAAAACATATCAATTTCCTCACCCAGCATAGCCTCCAGGGTGGTTACAACCTTTTCTTCCCCTGGGCGCCGGGCGTTGCGCACAATGCCCACCGGGGTTTGCGGTTGGCGATGGGCTTTAATAATATCTCGCGCCCGGGCAATCTGGGTTACGCGGCCTTTGCTTTTGGGGTTGTATAAAACGATTATAAAATCGGCCTGAGCCGCCATTTCCAGGCGCCGGGCAATCGTCTCCCACGGGGTCAAGAGGTCGCTGAGGCTGATTACCGCAAAATCATGCATCAAGGGAGCCCCCAGGACCGCTGCTGCCGCTGTGGCTGCCGTCACTCCCGGAACCACCTCCACCGGGACGGTGTCCGCCGCCAGTTCCAGGATAATGCCCGCCATGCCATAAACACCGGGGTCGCCGCTGCTGACTACCGCCACCACGGCACCCTCTTGCGCCAATGTCACCGCTTCACGGGCGCGGTCGATCTCCTTGCGCATTCCCGAACTCCGCACCTCTTTATCCACCAGCAGAGCTTTGATGAAATGCAAATAGGTTTTATAACCGATAATAACCTGGGCTTCCCGGAGTGCTGCTTCGGCACGCGGGGTCAGGAATTCTGCTCCGCCTGGTCCCAATCCCACCACCAGGATTTTTCCATGGCCACGCTGATGGTGACCGGGCCGATTTTCTGTTTCCCTACAATGGTTATTCCCTGTTTGGCTGCCAGCCGGGCTGCCGGTTCGCATACACCACCAACTCCTATACTTTGCTTTACCCAATCCGACGACGCAAAGGTTCCGTCCAATGCTGCAATATCCTCTTTTTTAAAGGTTAAGAAGGGCAGCTTAAGCTCAGCAGCCAGTTGCTGTATGGCCGGCTCCTCCCTTTTGATGTCAATGCTGGCCAGGTTGACCAAACACCTGACATTTATTCTGAATTCCTGCAGCACATGCTGCACAGCCTGGTACAGCTGTTGATAATCCACCCCCTGGCGGCATCCAATCCCCAGAGACAGATTGCGGGGACTCAAAAAGAGGATTTCGTCTCCGCAATCTGCAGGGGGCTCTTGGCAAGAAACAACCACTGCCGGACCCTGAAATAATTGCCTTGACCGGTGCTCCATAAGCAGTGGTTCTTCGTACGGCCATGCACAGGCAAGCAAACCCTGCTGGTATTCTGGCTGCAACAGCCAGGGGCTGTAGAGATGAACCACTTCTCCTTCCGCCAAACAGCGGTTGATAATTCTTAAATTTCGTGCCGGCGTAATGATGGCATCCATCTGCTGGGCCAGCATATCGACGGCCAGATGCCCGTTTACATCAGTAGCAGTGGTAATCACCGCCTGTCCCCCCAGACATTTCGCTACCTTTACGCTGAGGAGATTGGCGCCGCCCAGGTGCCCGGATAAGAGGCTGATCGCATAACGGCCTTTTTCATCTACCACCACTACCGCCGGATCGGTGTATTTTGATGTCATCAGACCATTCAGGCTGCGCACCACAATGCCGCTGGCCATGATGCATATTAAGGCCTGATGGTACTGAAATGCGGCCGCAAAGGCCTGCTTAAACCCATCAAAAAAGGTGACATTAAGACCTGCTCCGGCCTCACCCTGCAGACGGGAGGGCAGATACAAATGGCTCTGCGGCAAGCACAACGCCAGCTGGCACGCCAGGCGGGCGCCGCCCCGGGTCAGGCAGAGGATGGCTATTGATGAAGCCTGCCGATCAACGATATTCATGGCTGAAATCCCGGTCATACAGCCTGGACTGCCCGCTCTGGCGCAAGAATTCCCCCACCAGGATTAAAGCGGTTTTCTTAATACCCGCCTGCTTGGTTAAACGGGGCATCTCCGGCAGGGTGCCAGCCAGGATGCGCTCCTCGGGCCAGGAGGCCTTTTCCACAATGGCTGCCGGTGTGTCAGCAGGATAGCTTTCCAGCAATTCGCTCACTACCTGTTCAATTAAGCCCACCGAGAGGAAGATGGCCATGGAGGCCCGGTGCTGCGCCAAAAGCCTCATCCGCTCCCGCTCCGGAACCGGGGTGCGTCCCTGGAAACGGGTGATAATAACCGTCTGGGTGCCGTCAGGGATGGTGTATTCCTTCTTCAGGCTGGCGGCGGCAGCCAAAAAGGAACTGACTCCGGGAACCACATCATAGGGAATGCCGGCTTTTTTCAATAATTCCATTTGCTCGCCGATGGCGCCGTACAGGCTGGGGTCGCCGGTATGAAGGCGCACCACCTGCTCTCCGTTATGATAGGCCGCCGCCATCAGGCTGACGATTTCCTCCAGGTGAAGAGGAGCACTGTTCACCAGCCGGGCGCCGGTACGGGCATATTGCAGCAAGGCTTCGTTGACCAGCGAACCGGCATAAACCACCAGATCAGCTTTTTGCAGTAATTTATATCCTTTTAATGTAATCAAGTCCGGATCGCCGGATCCTGCCCCCACAAACCATATCACCGGCTTGCACCTCCCGCTTTATTCTTAATAATCACTGTAGAAAGATAGTCCAGATCCTGGCCTTTGATGCTGAACACATCGTCGCTGAAGACAGCATCAGCAAAGCCGCAGCGGCTGACCAGACGAGCCTGCTTGTCTGCCCCGCGTTCCTTGAGCACGGCACAGATCTTGTCTATTTGCCGTCCCGCCTTCATTAACACAATATTATCGAACTGGTCGACCAGCTGGGCCAGGTTTTCCTGCTCCAGCAAGGCGGGAGTAATCAACAGATTTTCGTCACCTTCAGCCAGGGCTTGCTGCAGAGCGGCAGATATGGCGTTGACCGCACTGATGCCGGGTATGATTTCCACCGGCACTTCCGGGGCCTGGTTTTTAATATGCTTGAGCAGATAAGTAAAGGTGCTGTACAGGGTGGGGTCGCCCAGGGTGATAAAAGCCCCGTCCCGGCCAGTGCGGAGGTGTTTGAGAACCTCCGCGGCGCCTTGCCGCCAGTGCTGGTTGAGCAATGCTTCATCCTGAATCATGGGCAGCAAGACGTCAATGCACTGCCATTGTTTATCGAGGGCCGCAGAGACAATAGCATAGGCCACACTGCGCCTTTCCATTGTGGATTTGGGCACAAACAAGACTTCAATCTGTTCCAGGATGCGCCTGGCTTTTACCGTCAGCAAATCCGGATCCCCGGGTCCAACCCCGATGCCGTATAATTTGCCCCAATTCATGGCAGTTCTCCCTTCTTCCCACTGATAATGGTCACCGGATTGTGGGCCAGCCACATCCGCGCCCGGCCTCTAAGTTCATTGACAGCCACATTGACCTGCACCACCTGCACATCATAGCCCAGCCTCTCCAGGGTCTGGCAGGCGGCGGGCGCGGTGTAAAGGGTGACGCTGTTCAATACCATAATGCCCCCGGCTTTTAATTTCTGATCACAGGCCAATAACATGGCTTCGATCTCGCCCCCGCTGCCGCCGACAAAGATGCGATCAGCCGCAGGCAGTGATTTTATGGCCTCAGGGGCCGACCCGGGGACCAGGTCCAATTGCACTTTAAAACGGAAACAGTTAAGCTTGATCAGTTCCACCGCCTCAAGATTGCTTTCAACGGCAAAAACCTGTCCATCACCTACCAAAAGGCGGCATTCAATGGCCACCGAGCCGGTGCCGGCGCCGATGTCATAGACCACCGCACCTGGAAATAGGTGCAATTTGGCCAGTGAAATCACCCTTATTTCCTGCTTGGTCATGGGTATGCCGGGCCGCCTCACAAAGGCTTCATCGGGAATTCCGGGAGCGTTAAAATGCATTTTCATTAAATATCACCATCACACTATTGCTATAGTCGGCACCATCTTCGGCCAGGACCTCCAGGGTGGTGTGGACCACCTGTTCATGGGGATAGGAGAGATTGATGCCGATGCTCACTCGAGCTTTTACCTGCTGATTGAGCAGATAGGCGGCAATGGCCTGCACCGACCACTCTCCACCGGTTAGCAGGGCCACAGCCGGAGCCGTTTTCACCCATTGGGGCAACTTATCCATGGAGCGGCCGTGCAAACTGTAAAACGGCACCTGCTGCCAGGGCAGCTGCAGCCGCGCGAACATATATTGCACCGAGCTGATGCCCGGAATGAATTCCAATTGTAACCCTTGCAAACGCTTCTTAAGATACTGGGCCATGCTGAAAAAACCGGGGTCGCCGGAAACCAATACGGCAACCTTTTTGCCCTGAGGCTGTTTTTGGATGAATTCCACCACCGCAGGCAGATCTTTATCAATAATGCAGCGCTCCTGCTCAGGCCGGGCAAAGCTGTCCAACAACCGTCGCCCCCCTACCACCACCTGGGCTGCCTGGATGGCTTCCAGGGCTGCCGGGGTGATATGGCGTGGGTCGCCGGGTCCGGTGCCCACGATCTTAATAACAGCGCCCATCATAAGCACCTCCGGCAGCAATCGATCTCCGACAGAGCCCCTATGGCAGTTACAGCTTCCATCCCAGCCGCCTCCCTATTGCCGCTGCAGCCTGGTCATAACCAAGGAGGGCACCATCCAGGGCATACATTGCCGTGCCGACGGTAATCTGATCCAGACTGCGCTGTTGACAGTGCCTGCTGGCAGCTGCGGCCAATTGTTCATAAACCATTTCCATGCCGTTCTCCTGCACCAAAGGCAGAATGGCGTCTATGGTGTTGGCCGTCATCACCTGGGCTATAATCTCCCGCTGAGCACCCAATAAGGCCAGATGCGCGGCCATAGTCTCCCGGCGGGCGTCGGCCACCTTGCTATGGGTTTGAAATATTCCTGCCGATACCTTGATTAACTTGCCGATATGGCCGAATAACAATATCCTTTTTACCCGTCGTTTAAGGGCCGCATCCAGCATTTGGCCCACAAAATTGCTGGTCTGCACCACCGCATCGGCAGGAACTCCCATCTCGGTGATGCGCTGCGCTCCCATGCCGCCAGGGGTAAAAACCAGGGTATGATAACCCAGGGCAACAGCCTGATTGATCTGTGGTATAAGTGAATCCAGGTAAGCCTCTTGAGACATGGGGCGCACCAGACCGGTGGTGCCCAATATGGAAATGCCCCCGGCAATACCCAGCCGTGGGTTTAAGGTCTGAGTGACCAATCGCTGTCCGTCGGGCGCGGAGATGGTTACCAGCAACCCCTGACCGGGGGGCAGCAAAGGGCGCAAGGAGCGTTCAATCATGCTGCGCGGCACCGGGTTGATAGCGGCTTCACCCACTGCAACCGCCAGGCCGGGCTTGGTTACCATACCCACCCCTGCTCCGCCCTGAATCACAATGCCCGGTCCAGGCTGTAACTGCACCTCGGCGAAAATACTGATACCGTTGGTTACATCGGGATCATCACCAGCATCCTTGATGATCTCGGCTATGGCCCCGGTTTCGGTGCGCCAGGCTTCGGCCACCGGAATCTCTACCGGCCGGCCGTCAGGCAGCTTAACCCTGACGGAGGCAACCGCCTTATCATTCAACAATCGTATTAATGCGGCTTTGCTGGCAGCGGCAGCACAGGTGCCGGTAGAGTACCCCCATCGCATGGCCTTCAGCTGGCCCACCTCCTGATTTATCAGCATTTAACCTATATCTTTATTATTGTCTGTATCTTTAGCTTCTCTGAACTGTTCCCGGCCATTCTGTCTCCAGTACTTATAGGCTGTCTACCTTCATCTATCCCGCTTTGGAGCGGTTGTTTCCGGATAATAATCCTCTTCCATCTACCTGCAACTATGCCTTTGCCCCTGTCTCCGGTCTTTCTCCCGGGTTCCTTACCGCTGTCGATAAGCATTGCATGCCGCCACAAAATGTTGGGCTGCCTGCGGATTGGCCCGCAGCTGCAGATGCAGGAAAGAAGCCAAAAGTGAACCCTGCGCATAGCCGTCCCGGCGCTGCCCCCGGCCCAGACCCCCTTCCAAACTGAAAGCCCACTGGTCGGGACTGATGCCTTCCAGGGTTGAATAGTGAAACTCATGTCCCCGCAGCACCTGGCCTCTGGCGGCTATTACCGTATCCACCAAAGCGGTTGCCTCAATGTAGCCCAGTTCCTGCAGCTGCCGGGTCATATGGATTTCTGCCGGGACAATGCCTACCCCGTGCCATTCTTTTCCCTCCCAGTCCTTGATCAGGCGGGTCAAATACATCATTCCGCCGCACTCTGCCAGTATGGGCATGCCCTGCCGGTGCGCTTCCCGCAGGGCTGTCTTCATCCCTTCATTGCCGCTCAATCTATCCAGGAACATTTCCGGGAAACCGCCCCCCAGGTAAATCCCCCTCCACCTCGGGCAGGCTTTCATCGCCCAGGGGGCTGAAATATTTCAACTCGGCGCCCAATTCCTCCAGATAATCCAGGCTGTCCTGATAGTAGAAACTGAAGGCGGCGTCACGAGCCACCCCAATCGTGGTGCGCTTTGTCACCGGCGGCTTTTGCCAGGTCAAATCCAGGGGCTCTGCCTCCCGGGCCAGGGCCAGAACCTGCTCCAGATCCAGGTGCTCTTCCACCAGATCGGCTATCTTATGCAAGTGAAGGGCCAGTTCCTGGTGTTCTTCGGCAGGCAGCAAGCCCAGGTGCCGCTCAGGTATGGATATGGATTCCTGCCGGGGTATACACCCTAAAACCTTAACCCCCAGTTCCGCTTCCAGGTTGGGGGCCACCCATTCTTGGTGGAAAGCGGTAGCCTGATTTAAAACCACTCCCTTAATCTCCACGCCGGGGCTGGTAATCCATAAAGCCTTTTACCAGGGCCACACAGCTCTGTGACAGGCTGTGGGCATTAACCACCAGCACCACCGGGGTCTTGAGCATTAAGGCCACATGAGCGCTGCTGCCTTTTATCCGTTCACCCCGGTAACCGTCGAATAGGCCCATCACCCCTTCAATAATGGAAATGTCCGCCCCAAGGGCATTTTTTACAAAAACGGTTTGCAATACCTCCGGGGTCATCATCCAGCTATCCAGGTTTGTGAGCACTCCGTCCACAGGCATGGCTGTGCAGGCCGGAGTCAATATAGTCAGGGCCTACCTTAAAGGCTTGTACTTTATTTTGGCGCCTCTTCAAGGCGGCCATCAAACCCAACGATACCGTGGTTTTTCCGGTGCTGCTCTGTACACCGGCAATCATTATACGCGGGTATTCCATGTGATAATCCACTTCCCAACTTAAATTTTAAACCAATAAAAAAAGGCTTCTACCTGCTCAAAAGTAGAAGCCTGCGGCTTTACCATCCAAATGCGAAGTAAACCCTTCCTCGGGGGCAACGATTCGCAAGCTCCGGCAGGTTTACTGGCTTCCAGATCATCCTCCCCACACCCCTTCCCGATTGCTCAGTGGATCCTGTGTGGTTTGTACCTGGCTACAGTGGCGGGACCGCTCAGGCTTCCAACCTGATTCCCTTTATCCCTTGCGGGACCGACAGCTTCAACTTTTCGAGTTTAAATTATTATATACCACCCGTTGCTATTTTCCAAGTGCATCACTGAAAAGTCCGGGTGACATTCTAGCCCAACAAGGGGACGGTGACACACACAAGGGGACGTTTTTACCGTGTCACCCTTGTGTCCTCATCCCCTTGTGTCCTCCTTAGTCTTTATTGCTGACGCCGGCTTCAGAGAAGGTTGACATTTCATGCAGCAGCTTGACCGCAGCTTCAAATATGGGGAAGGAGAGGACGGCGCCAGTGCCTTCACCAACCCGCAAATCCACATGGAGTACAGGCTGCAAATCCATGTATTCTAACATGATGCGATGCCCGGGTTCCTGGGACAGATGGGAGGCAAAAAGGAAATCCCGACAGAGTGGATTCATTTTACAGGCCACCAGGGCGGCCGCCGTGGAGATAAAGCCGTCAACCACCACCGGCACCCGACCGGCCGCAGCCCCTATAATGACCCCGGTTAAGGCGGCGATTTCCAAACCTCCCACCTTACGGAGAACGTCCAGGGGTTGGTCGGGATCAGGTTGATTGCGTACCAGGGCTTGCTTGATGACCTCTATTTTCTTCTGGCGGCCTTTATTGTCCAGCCCGGTGCCCCGCCCGGTGATAATGTCCAGGTCAGCGCCGCTAAAAGCAGCCAGAATAGCACTGCTGGCAGTGGTATTGCCAATGCCCATTTCACCGGTGGCAACCAGGGTGGCTCCGGCGGCAATTTCCGCCTGCACCGTTTCGATGCCTACCTCGATTGCTGCCACAGCCTCTTCTTCGGTCATGGCGGCTTCACGGGCCATGTTGCGGGTTCCCTCCCGGATTTTGCGCACATTCAGGTTGGGATGGTCGATGCCCGCTCCCAGTACGCCCACATCGGTAACCACCACCCTGGCGCCGGTATAGTTAGATAATACGTTAATAGCGGCCCCATTGTTAAGGAAGTTCAATACCATTTGCGGGGTGACTTCCTGCGGATAGGCGCTGACTCCTTCAGCGACCACGCCATGGTCCGCTGCCATGACCAGGACGACTTTGTCTCCCAACTCAGGCATGGGGCGGCCTTGAATGGACGCCAGTTTAATCACGATCTGCTCTAAGATTCCTAAAGCGCCCAGGGGGGTGGTCAGATCGTCAACCCTGACCCGGGCTGCTTCTGCGGCCTTCAGATCAGGTTCTCCGATGCTCTGCAGGGTTGTTGTAAATAGTCCCATTTTGATTACCTCCTTAAAATATCTTGCCAAAAATAAAAAGTCCCCAAGCCGTTTAAGCTTGAGAACTTTGCCTTCACTCTCAACCGTTCACATCACAAGGCAGGTTTCCTGACTTCCGAATCAAACATTCCCTGATTATGCCAGCCTTCCCAGTTGCCCAGTGGCTTTTACGGCTCGGAACTCTTCGGTTACAGTGGCGGGTCCGTTCAGGTCTTGCACCTGATTCCCTTTTTTCCCCGGGGGGGGCACCTTTGATGATTACAGCTATTTAATTGTATTAATTATATACCCGTCCGGAATAGCTGGCAAGCATATTTACCTGGCGGCCAGCATCCGTTCCAGTATGTCCCCGGCCACCCTGCTGCCAATGGGCAGGCGGATACAGGCCAGACTGTTGAAGGTGGGCCGCAACTCCTGTGCGATCTGCTGCAAAAGAGTCTGCTCAGGACTGAGCAGGGCCATCACCTTGATAATGTATTCAACCTCATTGTTCCCCTTTAACCACTGCAGGGTGATGCCAAACACCTCCTGCAGGGTTTTGGATACATCCACACCGGTGGCTGCAATGGAATAGGCGCGGCGTTCAGGTTCGCGGCAGGTTTCGTCTCCCTGCTTAAAACTGCACGGTTGGTCGCCGCAGCCACGACAGTGGCCGCAGTTGAGGAAAAACAAATCTCCCCTGTTTTGGTCCAATACGGCATAACCAAGCTGGCTTAATATATCGGAAAGCACCACATCCTGCAGGCTGAAATCTTCTGTAGCCAATTGCGGCGGCTTAAACCGGGAAAAAAACTTGGCATAAACCATAATGCCGTAAGGATATTTAGCCGCCACTTCCGCCAGTGCAGGGGCGTAAGGAGGGCAGCCTCCGGAGCCGTAGTCCGGGCAGCCGTCGCGGCAATATGAGGTGATCTGCTCATAATCATGCTGAATCTCAGTGGAGTTGATCAATTTATAGTCAATTTCCAGCGGATAATGCTGTCCCTCCTGGGTGGTATATATGATCCACATCGCTTTGTCCTCCTCTAACCTGGGACTTTTATCAGAAATTAGGCAACAGACAAGAATATTCCTCCCTGCCCATAATCCGTTCCCCACAAAATGACTTTAACTGTGGTGCCAGGCAGCACAGGTGTCACCTGGTAGCAGGCGTTCAGGATGCGGTAGCCTGCTGCTTTGCCCGGCGGTTCTTGCGCCATTGACTCAAATCGTCAAGGAGGGTGTAGATGACCGGAACCACCACCAGGGTCAACAGGGTGGAGGTTATTAGACCGCCGATAGTGGCGTGCGCCATGGGGGCGCGCCATTCGGCGCCTGCTCCCAGGGACATGGCCACGGGCATCATCCCCAGTATCATAGCCGTGGAGGTCATTAGAATGGGCCGCAAACGGGTGGCTGCCGCTGCGCGCACGGCCTGATTACGCTCTACGCCCCGGGCGCGGGCCTGTTTGGTAAAGTCAATCAGGAGAATAGCGTTCTTGGTAACCAGCCCCATTAACATGATGATCCCGATCATGGACACCAGGCTCAAATCGCTTCCCATTAAAAACAGGCCCATAATCGCGCCTACAATGGCCAGGGGCAGGGAAACATAATCGCAAAGGGATCGATATAGCTTTCAAATTGAGCCGCCAGAATGAAAAATATGAACAGAATGCCCAGGATTAGCGCCAGCCCCAATGAATCAAAGGTATCCCCCATATACTCGGCGTCACCCCCGGCATATACCCGGTAACCTGCCGGCAAGTCCAATTCTGCCGCCAGGCGCTGCTCAAACTGCTTGTTGAAAGCTCCCAGCGAAATGCCGCGCAAATTGCCTGACAAGGCTATTTCCCGCGAGCGGTCGGAGCGTTCAATGATACTGGGGGAGGTGGAGAACACCTGCCGGGTCACCTGGCCCAGGGCAACATTCCCCATGGGAGTGGGCAGACCTACCCGCTTCAAATCTTCCAGGCTCTGGCGCTGTGCTTCCTCAAGCTGTAAGCGCACATCGATCCGATCTTCACCTTCTTTGTACTGTGTTGCCACCTTTCCGGTCAACAGGGTGTATAAGGTGTCCCCCACATATCCGGCGCTGATGCCCAAATCAGCCGCCCTTTCAGGATTGATCTCCAACCGGGTTTCCGGAGTTCCCGGCGGTAGCTGCTGGTTATATCAACCGCGCCGGAAGTGCTTTCCAGGATGCGCTGGGCCTTTTCAGCATAGCCCGCCAGCAACTGCAAATCATCCCCCTGGATGCGATACTCCCAGGCATATTGCTCGCTAATGGCGTTATAAAAGAGCATACTGGCTCTATAGCCGGGTTGAGTTCGCAGCTGTCCGCGCAGCTCGGCGGCGACATCCTCCATAGATGCCTTGCGCTTGTTTTTATTGGTTAGCTGCACAAAGATCCGGGCCTCACCAGGTGAAGTGGAAACAAAGGTGCTTACTACCTCCGGGTGCTGCTTGATGATGTCATCAGCTTGCGTCACCGTCCGGGCGGCAGCATCCAGGGTAAGACCCGCATCCAGGTCCAGAATAACGCTGAATTCGCCGAAATCACTGTTGGGAACAAAAGAAGATCCCATGAAGGGTATTATGGCCAGGCTAAAGGCAAACAGCGCCGCCGCAACCCCCAGGGTCTTCCAGCGATGCAGCAAAGCTGTGTCCAGCAGGCGTGTATATTGTGCCTTAAACCATTCGAATCCCCGGTTGAATGTATTCAAGACCTTTCCAGTTACCCCCTGAAAATCATCTTCTCCCGTCTTAAGATGCCGAGAGCCCAGCAACGGCACCAGGGTAAAGGCCACCAGCAGCGAAACCAGCAAACTGAACACCACCGTAAGACCAAATTGTTTAAAAAACTGACCTGCCAGACCGGTCATCAAAGCAACGGGCAGGAAAACAGCCACTACGGTAAAGGTAGTGGCCATGACGGCCAGACCGATTTCGGCGGTGGCTTCCTGAGCGGCCTGCAGGGGGGATTTTCCCATATGCATATGTCTGACAATGTTTTCTATGACCACAATAGCATCATCAATAAGCAGGCCGATTGATAAGGACAAGGCTATCAGCGACATGGTATTTAAGCTGAAGTTCATGAACTTTATCATCAGGAAGGTGGTAATTATCGAAGTCGGGATGGCCAGGGCTCCGATTAAGGTGCTGCGCCAGTTGCGCAGGAACAGAAACACGGTTAAAACCGCCAGCAGACTGCCTTCGAAAAGGGTACTCACTACATTATTTACTGATGCGCGCACCCGTGCTGAATTATCGCGCACCACGTTGATTTGCACCCCGTCGGGTAATTGTTGATTCAGGTCCTCAATGGCGGCCTTTATATCATCGGCAATGCGCACCGTGTTATTGCCTGACTGTTTGATAATATTCAGACCGACAGCGGGCTGCCCCTGGAAAAAGGCCCGGCTCTCAGGACTTTTAATACTGTCGCTCACCGTGGCCACATCACCGATTTTAAGCAGCACCCCATCCCGGGTAGCCACGGGAAGGTTGTTAAAGTCTTCAAGCGGCTGACTTCCCCGGCGGTGCGCACTGATACTTTGCGGTTCTCACCTTTCAGGTCCCCGGCTGGCACCTCCATGTTTTCCTTCTGCAGGGCTGCTGCCACTTCGGCAGGGCTGATGGCATAGGCGGAGAGCTTTTCCATATCCATGTCAATATGAATTTCCCTCTGTTCATCACCAACCACCTCAACCATCCCCACCCCGGGGATAATCTCCAGGCGCTGTTTTATGACCTCATCCACCAATTGACTCATATCCCGTAAAGATCGCTCTCCGGTAATAGCCAGTGACATGACCGGCGCACTGGTAGGATCAAAGCGAGAAATAACCGGCTCTTCTATATCCTGGGGCAATTCATGGCGGATAGAGGCCAATTTGTCACGCACATTCTGGGCCGCGGTCTGGCCCTCGCTTTCCAGGGTAAATTCCGCCCAGACAACAGCCGCACCTTCATGAACCTGGGCATAGATATGCTTGACACCGGCAATTTGTCCGATGGCCTCCTCCACTTTAACCGCTACCTTGCTTTCCATCTGTTCAGGCGAGGCTCCGGGCTGAACGATGGTGACGGTCACAAACGGGAATTCAAGCTCCGGCCAGTCATTGATATCCAGTTGAAAGTAACTGTAGAACCCTAAAACCACCAGGGCAATGATGGTTACCGTGGCGAGAACCGGTCGTTTCAAGCTCAGGTTGGTCAAGAACATGGCTTTATACCCCCTGCTCCGTCACGATTTGAATGCGGTCGTCTTCCTTGAGTTTATTGACATTGCTGCTGATAACCACTTGCCCCTCCGCAAGGCCTTGTTTGATTTCCACCCGACCGGCAAAAACCTCCCCGATTTCGACGGCCACCATTTTGACCACATCCCCCTGGGGCACGAAAACATAAAACTGCCCCTGTTTTGAAGTCAAGGCTTCCTCAGGAACGCTTAACACCGTTGCCGCCGCCCCGGTATGGATTTTGACATTGGCGAACATACCCGCCCGCAATAGACCATCCGGATTGGGCACTTTTATTTTGGATTGAAACACCCGGGCTTGAGGGTTGGCAGCCGGGTTGATGGAAGTGAGCGAGCCTTTGAAAATGCGGTCAGCAAATGCATCCACAGTCACCTCTGCGGGTAGTCCCGGTTTTAAATTACTCAGCTCACTTTGACCAATGGGAACAATCACATACACCTCGGAAAGGTTGTGCACCTCCATCAACGGTGTACCCTGTGCTACCATCTGTCCCCGGGCTATAGCCCGGTTGGCTACCAGCCCGCTGATGGGAGAGGATACCCGGGTATAGCCCAGATCTTTTTGCGCATTGCTGAGAGCAGCGCCGGCTGCAGACACATCAGCTTCAGCTGCCGTTAAAGCGGCTTGAATATCTTCAAAATCCTGGTCTGATACCGCACCGGCCTCATGCAGTTGTTTCAAGCGCTCGTATGAGGCCCGGGTGCTGTTTAATTTGGTCTGCGCCTGGGTCAAAGCAGCCTCATTTATGGTCACCAGACTGCGATAGGCCTGATCATCGATCTGCACCAGGGTTTGCCCGGCCTGAATCCTGGCGCCGTTGTCCACCGGCAAGCTCTCCACAATGCCTGCCACCCGGGCAGTAATCAGGGTTTTTTCAACCGCATCAACCGTGCCCGTAACCTGCAGGATATTTTGCCGGGTCGCCTTTTCCACCGCGGCGGTTTCTACGGCCTGCACCCCTGCATTAACACTCTCGGCTTCAGGCTGCCCCTGTATTCTATTGATTATGAGTCCCCCTAATGCCAATACCAAAACCAGGACCAGCAGCCACAGTTTCCATTTTGAACGCATTATTCTCTTCCCCCGCTATCGTTGTCTTGCACCAGGATGCCGTACAATACCATGCTTTTTACACCTTCCAGGGCCTGGATCAGGCCAATGTCATTCTCAGCCAAAAACCTGTAGTCCAGAACCCCGGCAATGGCGTTTTTCACCACCAGATCAATAACGGCAGGATGCACCTCACTGCGAATTTCGCCATTTTTAATGCCGTCAGCATATATCTGTATAATTTGATTCCTGGTAATCTGGATAACTTCTTCGCACTTGTCCCACAGTTCCGGGAAGAATTGCTGCAGCTCCGCCAGCAGCCGCGTCGGTATCTGTTTGTGATTGGCAGGTGAGGTCAGGGCTTCAAAACGCTTACGGAAGCTTTTGTTTAAAGTCATCACTTGATTCTGCTTGTTTAATTCTGCAGCCAGGTAATTGTCCAGGGCATATTCAATAAGCTGATTTTTGCTATTAAAATATTTGTATACGGTTTTCTTGCTAATACCCAGTTCAGCGGTAATATCATCGATGGTAAACTTGCGCAAACCGAATTTAAGGATTTGATTAATGGCCGATTCAGCAATCTTCTCCCGCACCGTTATCTCCTTTTGGAAACTATTTAAGTTTCTTTAGTTTCCATTAATCTATCACCAGTACTCGGACTTGTCAATAGGCAATAATGGTCCCTGATACCAGGTATGAGTTCATTGTTTATGGGGCATGATTTTTCTATGCAGCGCTGCTGATTGATACAGCCAGTAGAGCATTTATAATTATTTTGGGGACTTACAGTCCTGAATCGATTTTGGAGGGATTTAAAGATTGATTGGCAAGGTAAAATGGTTTAACGACAGCAAGGGCTTCGGATTTATCGAAACTGAAACCGGACAGGATGTTTTTGTGCACCAGTCCGCCATTCAAAGCAGTGGTTTCCGCTCTTTGAGTGAAGGGCAAACCGTAGAGTTTGATTTAACCTCTGGCCCCAAAGGGCAGCAGGCTTCAAACGTGCATATCGTATCCTAAAGCGGAATGAATTATTTCATCCTTAAGGGTAGGCCCGTTTATGTCATCCTTAAGGAATTATGTCATCCTGAGGGCCAGGCCCGTTTATGTCGTCCTTGAGGGCTACGTCCGTTTATGTTGTCCTTGAGGGCCAGGCCCGAAGGATCTATCGCGCAGCGAACCATCCCCGGGGGAAGATCCTTCGCTTCGCTCAGGATGACAATGGCGGCTTCGCTCAGGATGACAGTGGCGACTTCGCTCAGGATGACAACAGCGGGCTAGGGCTAGACTCGTTTATGTCATCCTGAGGGCTAAGCCCGAAGGATCTTTCGCGCAGCGAACCATCCCCGGGGGAAAGATCCTTCGCTTCGCTCAGGATGACAATGGCGGCTTCGCTCAGGATGACAGTGGCGACTTCGCTCAGGATGACAACAGCGGGCTAGGGCTAGACTCGTTTATGTCATCCTGAGGGCTAAGCCCGAAGGATCTTTCGCGCAGCGAACCATCCCCGGGGGAAAGATCCTTCGCTTCGCTCAGGATGACAATGGCGGCTTTGCTCAGGATGACAGTGGCGACTTCGCTCAGGATGACAACAGCGGGCTAGGGCTAGACTCGTTTATGTCATCCTGAGGGCTAAGCCCGAAGGATCTTTCGCGCAGCGAACCATCCCCGGGGGAAAGATCCTTCGCTTCGCTCAGGATGACAATGGCGGCTTCGCTCAGGATGACAATGGCGGCTTCGCTCAGGATGACAGTGGCGACTTCGCTCAGGATGACAACAGCGGGCTAGGGCTAGACTCGTTTATGTCATCCTGAGGGCTAAGCCCGAAGGATCTATCGCGCAGCGAACCATCCCCGGGGGAAAGATCCTTCGCTTCGCTCAGGATGCGTTTATGTCATCCTGAGGGCTAAGCCCGAAGGATCTTTCGCGCAGCGAACCATCCCCGGGGGAAAGATCCTTCGCTTCGCTCAGGATGACAATGGCGGCTTCGCTCAGGATGACAGTGGCGACTTCGCTCAGGATGACAACAGCGGGCTAGGGCTAGACTCGTTTATGTCATCCTGAGGGCTAAGCCCGAAGGATCTTTCGCGCAGCGAACCATCCCCGGGGGAAAGATCCTTCGCTTCGCTCAGGATGACAATGGCGGCTTCGCTCAGGATGACAACAATACGATTCGAACCGTTATACTGACTCCGTAAAAGATCCAGTCGCCTTGTAAAAAGCAGGGGAACATACCCCTGCTTTCCTCATGCCAGCCGAAATCCTCTGCCAGCTCTAGGCAGGATTAAAACGGCGCAGGCTAAGGGAGTTGGTTACTACCGAAACCGAACTGAAAGCCATGGCCGCACCAGCGATTATAGGATTTAAAAACCCCAGGGCGGCAAAAGGAATGCCAATAATATTGTAGATAAAAGCCCAGAACAGGTTTTGCTTGATCTTGCGCATGGTTTGACGTGATAGCTTGAGGGCTGCCGGGATAGTCTGCAAGTCGCCTCTCATCAGGGTAATATCAGCCGCTGCCATGGCTACGTCTGTGCCGGTTCCCATGGCCATTCCGATATCCGCCCGGGCCAAAGCGGGAGCATCATTAATGCCATCTCCCACCATGGCTACAGTTTTTCCTGATTTCTGTAGTTTTTCAATCTCTTCTGCTTTATGTTCAGGCAAGACCTCGGCTAAAACCCGGGTGATGCCTACCTGATGGGCAATGGCCTGTGCTGTCTGCTCATTATCACCGGTTATCATGTATACCGTAAGGCCCATACGCTGTAATTCCTCAATCGCCTGGGACGATGTCTCCTTAATAGTATCAGCTACGGCCAGGATTGCGGCCAGGCTACCCTCCAACGCCATGAGCATGGCGGTTTTGCCCTGTCTTTCCAGTTCATTGAGCAGTTTCTCCACCTCTTCTGTGGCAATGTTCTGCTGTTTCATAAGTTTGCGTGTTCCAATAAATATCTCCTTGGAATCGACAGCCGCTCTAACCCCCTGCCCGGGCAAGGCCTCAAATAAATCGGGGTCTAAAAGCCGCTCATAATGCTCCCTGGCCTTATTGACAATGGCTTGCGCCAGCGGATGCTCAGAATTCTTCTCCACCCGTGCCGCCAGCAACAGCAAATCCCTCTCTTCCCTGTCCACCAGGGGTATTATATCTGTAAGCTCAGGTTGGCCTTTGGTAATGGTGCCGGTTTTGTCCAAAACCACCGCATTAACCCGGTAGGCCATTTCCAGGAATTCCCCGCCCTTAATCAAGATGCCGTTTTCAGCACCTTTGCCGGTGCCAACCATTATGGCAGTGGGGGTAGCCAGCCCCAGGGCACAGGGGCAGGCAATTACCAATACCGAAACAGCACTTATCAGTGCTTTGTCTAGCCCCGCTCCGCTCAGCAGCCACAAACCAAAGGTAAACAGAGCAATTACTAAAACCACCGGCACAAAAACCCCGGCTACCTGGTCAGCAATCTTTTGGATGGGGGCTTTGGAGCCCTGAGCCTCTTCCACCAGCTTGATAATCTGTGCCAGGACGGTTTCAGAACCTACCCGGGTGGCCTGGAATTTGAATGTCCCGAACCTGTTGATGGTAGCGCCGAAAACATTATCACCAGTCCGTTTGTCAACAGGCAGGCTTTCCCCGGTGAGCATGGATTCATCCAGGGCCGATTCACCGCCGATTATTACGCCATCCACCGGCACCTTTTCTCCCGGCCGCACCACAATCACTTCGCCGATAGCAACTTCCTCAATGGGAACATCAATTTCACCTTCATCCCTGATTACCCGCGCTGTTTTAGCCTGTAAACGGGCCAGTTTTTTAATGGCTTCCGAGGTCCTGCCTTTGGCCAAGGCCTCCAGGTATTTGCCCAATAGTATTAAAGTAATAATGATAGCGGCGGCTTCAAAATAGAGGTGCTTCATCTCACCGGGAGTAACGGTTTGGTAGAAGATGTTATAAAGACTGAAGAGGTACGCTGCCGAGGTGCCCAGGGCAATCAAAACATCCATATTGGCAGTGTGGGAGCGCAGCGCATAATAAGACTGTCTGTAGAAGCGGGCCCCAATAATGAATTGCACCGGGGTTGCAACCGCCAGTTGGAAATATTCATTGTGCAGCAGGCTCAGCAAGGGATGGTGTACCCGGAATACACTTAAAAGCATGGCCACAATCAAAGGGGAGCTGAGCAGGGCAGCAGCTAGCAGATATGCACGCAGGCTGCGGATTTCTCTTTCCTTATGCTCCTGGTCCAGATCAATACTGAATTCCTGCAAGGGCCGGGCCTCATAACCCAAAGCAGTGATGGCGGCAATCATGGCGGTGGGTTTGATTTGCCCCGGCTCATAGTCAACGCTGGCCCGCTCAGTGCTCAAGTTGACATTGACCTGCTCCACCCCTTGCAGGGACTGTAATTTTTTTTCAATTCGAGCCGAGCAGGCTGCACAGCTCATACCGCTGATCTGCAAATCCACAGAGGCTCGCCTTTCGGTCTGTGCCGGCAGCACCTCATAACCCAGCCCGGTGATGATCTCCTCCAAATCTTGCGGTTTAACCTGCTGGTCATCATATTCCACGGTGGCCTTTTCCACCGCCAGGTTGACATGGGCCGATTGCACCCCGGGCTGCTTTTGCAAACTTTTTTCTATCCTGGCGGCACAGGCCGCACAGCTCATGCCTGATATCTGCAGGGATTTTTTTTGTATCATCGCTGGCCTCCCAGTTCGCATTGTTACAACGGTTATACCAGATTTATCCCAGGCTCAGGAACCATATTGTCATCATTATACCTGTATCCTCCCAGAACGTTTACCACCAATATTGTCTGCAATGCAAACCAAATTGAACCGGGTTAATGCCAAAAAAGGCTGCCCCCAAGGGATAGCCTCTTATTAAAAGCCCCTCTATACAGTTTTTCCACTCACCCGGCAGGAGTTGCTCCTGCGCAGTAAAAGGGGATAAAGGCGAACGGAATCTACGCCGCTCCCAGTCAAGTCAAGCCCTTTTTGAAATCAATATATGCTGCTCAACCACGCAAGGGAGACCGGACCTTTTACGGAGCCGGTGCAACGACTGCGGTGCAAACCACTCACCCCGGCAGGAGTTGCTCCTGCGCAGTAAAAGGGGATAAAGGCGAACGGAATCTGCGCCGTTCCCAGTCAAGTCAAGCCCTTTTTGAAATCAATATATGCTGCTCAGCCACGCAAGGGAGACCGGACCTTTTACGGAGCCGGTGCAACGACTGCGGTGCAAACCACTCACCCGGCAGGAGTTGCTCCTGCGCAGTAAAAGGGGATAAAGGCGAACGGAATCTACGCCGCTCCCAGTCAAGTCAAGCCCTTTTTGAAATCAATATATGCTGCTCAGACCACGCAAGGGAGACCGGACCTTTTACGGAGCCGGTGCAACGACTGCGGTGCAAACCACTGAAAACGTGTAAAAACGCCTTCTCCTCAACACGGTTTATTCTATGGTGAAATCGGCGCTGGCTCTGACTGCGCTATTGACCATAAATACCAATTTATATTTGCCAGGCTGCTTAAATGATATGGTAGCCCAATCAGATGACAGGGCAGGATTGACGGTAATGGAATATTTATTTAATATTTCACCGCTGGGAACTGCTTCATACTGCAGCAGGATGCTTTCCACCCCAAAGGGCATGCCATTGTCAAAGCGGTAATAGAATTTTTCACCCGCTTTAAACGTATTGTCCAGATCAGTAATCTGATTGGTCTTTTCATCGTGAACGCGGCCCAACACCAGGGCAGCCTGGCTGGAAACCTCTCCATTGCCGGAAACGGAAGCATTGTCCTTAACCGCGGGTACAACTGCCGGGGCCGGGGAAGCATTTTTACCTGCTGCCGGCGGCGGTTCCGGGGTATTGACAGGAGAATCCGGTGGCGCTGCTACATCCGATACTACCGGGGGCACGGCTGGCTCCGGAGCTGCCTGTTGTTGGGGGGTGCAGCCTGCCATCCCCATCAGAAGGCACAACAGCAACATAATTATCGTCCTTTTTTTCAACTTTTGCACTTCTTTCCCTCTCTTTCCCTTGGCATAATGGCTTCTCCCCTGAGATATTGCGGTTCTCACCATTGAGTGCGCATTGGACACCAATACTCCTGTAAGGATGAATGAAACGCATTCCGCTTCCAGGCCATCAGCAGTTTGGGGGACAAAGGCCCGCAGACGAGTCGAGAACTTGCTCGCATCCTCCATTTTAAGCAGCGGCCTGGCGATTTTGGTAATTGTTACATACCCTGACATCCTTTTTCCCGCATCGGGCATATAATTTTAGACGCTAAAATATCAGAACACGATTCGACAAATGCCTCTTATTATCCTCTAAAGCCTATATTTACATTACTTCATTTATACGATTATTATATACAATTATGGTGGCACAAGGGGTCAGACTATCTGTTTTTTCCCCTTGGCCAGGTGCAAACATATGGTAAATGCCATGTCCTGAAAATGTGCTATTTTTCACTTGTGTTCGCATAACATTGTCGACAAAGTAAAGGGTTGAGGCAGGTATTTTTGGATAAATCACGAATTTATATTAACTGGAGACAGACATCGGAAGGCATATGCCACTGGTGTCCTTATTGCTGTGAAAGGAGGTGGAAAGGTGGCTACCATCCAGGACATTATCACATCGTACCAGAACAAACCGGGGGGGATTATTGAAGCCTACCATGCCGTACAGAGGGAATTCAATTATCTTCCCGAGGAGGCCGTGGAAACCGCTGCGCGTGTGTTTGGGATTTCCGCTGCCCAGGCGTTCGGTGTGGCAACATTTTATTCCTATCTCTCTGTAGAAAAGCGCGGTAAGTATATCATTCGCATGTGTGAAAGCGCACCATGTCATATCGCCGGTGCAGATATTCTTATCAAGGCTTTTGAAGATGCACTGGGGATTGAGGTGGGTCAAACAACTGCAGACGGCAAATTCACCCTGGAACTCACCGAATGCGTGGGACAATGCCAGGGCACTCCAGTAATTACCATTAATAGTATCCCCTATGTTGACATGAACCCGGAACAGGTGCCAGCGGTGCTAGCCCTGTGCAAGTAATCCTATTAGAAAGGAGGTAAGAAAATGAGTGCAGAAATGCGCATTGTTTTGCGCAACGCCGATCAAATCGATCCAGAACGCATTGAGGATTATTTGCAAGTCGGCGGCTACCAGGCGCTGCAAAAAGCTCAGGCCATGTCCCGTCAGGATTTGATTGCTGAAGTTAAAAAATCCAATCTCAGGGGGCGCGGCGGAGCAGGTTTTAACGCAGGTATGAAATGGAGCTTTGTGCCTGACGCCCCGGTTAAATACGTAGTCTGTAACCTGGACGAAGGCGAACCGGGAACCTATAAGGATCGCACCATCATTGAGAAAGATCCCCAGCGCTTGCTGGAAGGGATGGCTATTTGTGGTCATGCCATCGATTCCAAACAAGGTTATATCTACTGCAGAGGGGAGTATCCCTATGTGGTGGACTTGCTGCGCCGGGCTATAGAGCAAGCCCGTCAAGCGGGAGTACTGGGAGATTTTGATATTGAAGTCCGTATGGGTGCAGGTGCCTATGTATGCGGCGAAGAAACCGCATTGATCGAATCAATTGAAGGTCACCGCGGTGAACCACGGTTTAAACCGCCGTTTCCCGGCGTATCCGGTTTGTGGGCCAAACCAACCGTTGTCAATAATGTTGAAACCTTTGCCAATCTTCCCGACATCGTCATGAAAGGCGGAGAATGGTATGCTGCCATTGGCAGTCCCAGTTATCCGGGCACCAAAGTGTTGACCCTGACCGGTGACGTGGTCAACAGGATTCCGATTGAAGTGCCGACCAATACCACCATCCGCGAAGTCATCTTCGATTTTGGCGGCGGGATTCGGAACGGCAAGAAATTTAAAGCGGTTCAGATCGGTGGAACTTCGGGCGGATTCATTCCCGAGTCTTTGCTGGACACACCCATCGATGCCGATTCCATGCGCAATATCGGAGCAACCCTGGGAACCGGGGCTGTTTTGGTCATGGATGAGACGCGCGACATTGTTGATATCGTAACCAGGATCGCCAAATTCTTTGAACATGAATCCTGTGGAAAATGCAATCCCTGTCGGGAAGGCACCTTCCGCGCTTACGAAATAATGAAGAAAATAAATCAGGGGCAAGCAGCCTCTAAAGATCTGGATAACCTGGCATTGTTATCCCGTGTAATGCAAAAGGCGTGCCTGTGCGGACTGGGGCAAGCAGCCCCGGGACCGATTGTAACCACCATGGAGCATTTTAACGAGGAATACCAGGCCAGACTGCAACTCTAACGGAAAGGAGGAAAAGCAATGATTACTCTGACCATCAATGGCAGAGAGATACAAACACCCAAAGGCAGCACCGTCCTGGATGCTTGTCAAGCAGCCGGAATACCCATTCCAACCCTGTGCTATGATCCGGATCTGCGCCTGGCAGGCTCTTGCCGCATGTGTGTGGTAGAGGTAAAAGGGCGCCCCTTGTTTGTAGCCTCCTGTGTGACCCCGGCTGAAAATGGCATGGTCGTGGAAACTGAAAGCCCGGCTATCGTTGAAGCTCGCAAGGTCGTACTGGAACTCCTGGCAGCCCGACACGATTTTAACTGTCAGGTCTGTGAAAAGAACGGTGACTGCAAATTCCAGGATTATTGTTATCAATACGGCATAAAAGAAAGCCGCTTTGAAGCTGGCGGACGTCATGTATATCCCATTGACGACCCCAACCCCTTCCTGGAAAGGGATTACAACAAGTGCATCATGTGCACCCGCTGCGTCAGGGCTTGTGAAGAGATTACCGTGGCCCGGGCCATCAATGTTAAGAATCGCGGGCATAATGCCAAGATATCCACCGCTTTTGACGGAAATCTGGCCGATTCTCCCTGCGTATTCTGTGGACAATGTGTCATGGTCTGCCCGGTAGGGGCCCTAACCAGCAAGGTCAGCGCCGGTTTAGGCAGGTCCTATGAGGTCGACAAAGTCCTCACCACCTGCACCTTCTGCGGAACCGGATGCACCCTGGAACTGAATGTGAAGGATGATAAGGTTGTCGGGGTTACCTCCAACCGCACCCTGGAAGCCAGTCCGGTAAATAAAGGCGCCCTGTGCGTAAAAGGCCGCTTCGGTTGGGATTTCATCAATTCCCCGGATCGTTTGACCACCCCTCTCATTAAGGAAAATGGTGAATTCCGGGAAGCCAGTTGGGATGAAGCCCTGGATCTGGTCGCCAGGCGCTTTAGTGAAATAAAAGCCCAGCATGGGCCTGATACCATGGCCATGTTTACCTCAGCCCGGGTTACCAATGAAGAGAATTACCTGGCCCAGAAATTTACCCGCGCTGTCCTGGGAACCAATAACGTAGACCATTGCGCCCGTCTCTGACACTCCGTTACTGTCGCCGGTCTGGGGGCAGCATTCGGAAGCGGAGCCATGACCAATTCCATCGGTGAATTGGAAAAGGACGCTGACTGTATCTTTGTTATCGGTTCCAATACCACTGAAAACCATCCTGTTATCGGGATGAAGATTAAACAAAACAAGCTTTACAACGGGGGGCGCTTGATCGTAGCCGATCCACGCCGTACCGATTTGGCTGACATCGCTGATGTTTATATGCCGCATCTGCCTGGCTCAGACGTCGCCCTGGTCAATGCCATGATGAACGTCATCATCAGTGAAGGCCTGGCGGATATGGACTTCATAACCAAGCATACCGAAGGATATGAAGCGATGGCTGCTGTGGTGGAAAAATATACGCCTGAATACGCCGCACCGATTACCGGTGTACCGGCTGAGGATATTCGCGCCGCAGCCCGGCTGTATGCACAAGCTGGAAATGCCGCAATTTGTTACGCCATGGGCTTGACTCAGCATCGCACCGGTACTGACAATGTAAAATCGGTCTGCAACCTGGCTATGCTAACCGGCAACATCGGTCGCGCCGGAACTGGTGTCGACCCCTTGCGCGGACAGAACAACGTGCAGGGCGCGTGTGATATGGGCGGCCTGCCCACAGTATATACCGCCTATCAGGCAGTTACCAATGAAGCTGCCCGGGCTAAATTTGAACAGGCCTGGGGCGTTGCCCTGCCTCCCCAAAATGGTTTGGTATTAACCGAGGTTATCAATAAGGCTCACCATGGTGATATCAAGGCGTTGTATGTTTTTGGTGAAAACCCCATGATGAGTGATCCTGACCTCAACCATGTGGAAGAGGCCCTGGAAAAAATCGACTTCCTGGTGGTACAGGATATCTTCCTTACCGAAACTGCCAAGTTTGCGGATGTGGTTTTTCCGGGAGCATGTTTCGCTGAAACGGATGGCACCTTCAGCAACACCGAAAGAAGAGTGCAGCGGATACGCAAAGCCGTTTCACCACCTGGCCAGGCATTGCCTGATTGGCAGGTCTTGTGTGAACTGTCAACCCGTATGGGTTATCCCATGAGCTACGCCAATACCGAAGAGATCTTTGAGGAGATGCGTGCCCTGACTCCCTCCTATGCCGGCATCAATTATGCCCGTTTGGAAAAGGGAGGCTTGCAGTGGCCTTGCCCGACAGAAGAGCACAACGGCACACCGTTCCTCCATAAAGACGGCAACTTTTCCCGTGGTAAGGGAGCATTTACCGCTATAGACTATATCACCCCCGGTGAGCAGCCTGATGAAGATTATCCGCTTATTCTCACCACCGGACGCAGCTTGTTCCATTATCACACCGGGACGATGACGCGCCGCGCCTCAGCTTTGGACGCGCATATGCCTGAAGCCGAGTTGGAAATCAATCCGGATTTGGCCAAAGCAAAAGGGATCAAAAACGGCGAGATAGTCAAGGTCTCAACCCGGCGGGGAAGCCTGGAAGTAAAGGTCAAGGTTACGGATATCGTTGAACCACAGGTGATCTTTATGACCTTCCACTTTGCAGAAACCCCGGCCAACCTTTTGACCAGTGCCGAACACCTTGATCCGGTAGCCAAAATACCGGAGTACAAAGTGTCCGCAGCCAAAATAGAGAAAATCTAGCGGACCTGCAGGAAAACCTGCCGGTGATGCTAGAATATATTAGGGATTATATGCTAGCGCTTCGGGAAGAGCGCAAAGAAAGGAAGGGGAATTGTAATGAACTGTTTTGGACCTGGAGAAGTAGCAGGCGTAGCCTGCGGGGTAAGTGCCAATAAGGCCAAATTATCCTTCGGCAAGTTGTTCATCCTCGGCATCCTGGCCGGCGCCTATATCGGCTTCGGTGCCAACCTGGCCACAGTGATCGGCAACGACATACCGAAATTCCTGGGCAACGGCATGGGCCAGTTCATGTTTGGCGCCGTGTTCAGCACCGGCCTGATGTTGGTGGTTATTGGCGGCGCGGAACTGTTTACCGGCAATAACATGTTCATGATGATCGGGGCTATGAACGGATCTTGCACCTGGGGCGACCTGCTCAAGAACTGGGTCGTGGTCTGGATCGCGAACTTTGTAGGCTCCCTGTTGTTGGTTTATATTGTCGCCGGTGGTTTCTACGGAGTAGGTCCGGATGGCACCGCGGCAGTAGGCTTATTTAAAGGTGCCGTCGGAGCAAAAGCCCTGGCGGTAGCCAAAGGTAAATTAGAGTTGACCTGGAGCGCTGCCTTCTGCCGGGGTATTCTCTGCAACTGGTTGGTATGTATGGCGGTTTGGTTGGCTCTGGCCAGCAAGGATGTGGTAGGCAAGGTATTCGGTATCTTCTTCCCCATCATGGCCTTCGTTGCCAGCGGCTTTGAGCATAGTGTAGCCAACATGTTCTTCATTCCCATGGGCCTGGTTGTGGCTCAGATTCCCGCTATCGTAGACGTTGCCGCAGCAGGCGCCGGGAGCCCTGAAGCCATTGCCGCCTTCAAGCTGGCAGTGACTAACGTGTTCACCTGGAAGACCTTTATTGTGAACAACCTCATCCCGGTAACCCTGGGTAACATTGTGGGCGGCTCCATCATGGTAGGTTCACTGTACTGGTATTCCTACATGAAGAAAGACGCCCCGGTACAAAAAGAAAAAACAACTGCGGCATAAGCTGTAATAAAACAGTTCCTTATACACAGAGGCTGTCCCCTAAAGGATAGCCTCTTTTTTATCGAGACGGTGCTCCTGCAAACGCCCTGCAAATCCGCAATGCATCGGCCCGGTGCGTTTTCACACTCCCACCGCACATGGTCCATAACATCCAGGTGCCACTTCCACTGTTACGGCAAACCGAAAACCGCCCCACGGTGTAATCTGCTCACTTCCGTGCCGGGCGGTTTTTAACATTCCTGGTATATTATCTATTTATTTCTATTTCCCACTGTTCTTTTTGGTCCAGCTTTATGTTTATCGAGCAGCCATAACTTTTGGCCAGTTTAATGACATTTTCCTTGGACACCAGGCTGTCTCCGATGATTTGCAGCTGGGCAGCACCCTGGTCCAGAGCCTTTTTAGTCTTGATCACAGGAATCGGACAGCTCAACCCTCTCACATCCACCTTTTCCACCTATAAATCCCCCATTTCTGATTTGGAATGCGTTAATGGATAATCCTGCTCATTGAAAGCTAGTCTTCACGATAAGCAAAACCTATAGCTATCGTAACCAGAATAGCCACTACACACGCAATCTGTCCGGACAAACCGGGGCCCCCTGCTAATGCCGGCGCACCGGCAGTTGCTGCCTTCATGGCGGAGCCGGCCAACCCGAAATTATGAATTAAACCAGCACCAACGATCATACCGATTACCACCGCGCCTGCATCCATATCGCCCTGTCCGGACAGGATAAGCTGACGCAACGGACACCCCCCCAACAGGGTAGCGGTTAGGCCCACCAAGTATAGACCCAGAAAATTCCATAGATGATTATAGTGGGCCACTGGCTGACCGGTAAAACCGGTTTTAAAGAAACCTAAAGCCAGGTTAAGCACCAGGGCACCAATAAAAATGCCAATAAATCCCAGCAGTAGCGTATTATCCTTGATCAGCATGAAATCCCGAATGCCGCCACTGAGACAAAGCCGGGTGCGCTGGGCCAACAACCCCACCAGCAGTCCAGCCCCCAAACTGATTAGAATGGCGGCATGCATACTGCCTGGCCCTTTCTCACTAAAAAATAAAGGTCCTCCCACCGCGGGGTTGAATACGGTACCTTTAAGGAGCAGGTAGAGTAATAACAGCATCACCGCAGGCATAACATATCCACCCACAGGTGAACTGCTGATCCTGGCTCGACCCAGGTCAAAACCCCTCTTTAAGAAAAATACCCCGGTGCCTACCCCAAAGATGAAACCGGTAAAGGCCACCACGGCGTTGTAATCTCCCCCAGCCATGCGCAGCACATCTCGCAGCGGACAGCCCAGGAATACTAATGCCCCTAACATCATGAAAATACCCAGGAAAAACCGTACCAGGGTGGCTGATCCCCCTCGGGCCTTGAACTCACCGGCGAAGGTGGCGGTCAAAGCGGCCCCCAGAACTATGCCAATAATCTCCGGGCGCAGGTATTGCACAACGTCCGTCCGGTGCAAACCTAGAGCACCTGCGATGTCCCGTTCAAAACAGGCAATACAAAAACCCATGTTAGGCGGATTGCCCAACTTGACCAGGATGACTGCAATGGCCCCAATAATCAACCCGGTCGCCAATACAAACCATTTACTACGATCCATACCAATACCCCCTACCTTTATAACTTGTAATTATATATTGTATGCCTCTTTATTATATTCGTCGCTCGATTGGTTATTCCTTCCCGGAATAATACCGTTATTCAATAAAATTTTTTCCAATGAAAAAGCCCCTCAAAAGAGGGGCCATAACGCCTGAACTTTCAACAGGCCAATACTTCATTCACAAGAGCAGGCCACCACCAGACCGGTGAGTCTACACCCACCCCCGCATCTTTACGGCCTGGGCTACCCGGTTGACAGCTATAATATAAGCGGCATCGCGCATGTATATTTGGCGCCTTTTGGCCAAATCATTTACAGCATGAAAAGCGGCTGTCATTTTGGCATCCAGTTTGGCCAGAACCTCCTCCTTTTCCCAATAATAGTTGGCGTTGGATTGCACCTGTTCAAAATAACTGCAGGTTACCCCGCCGGCATTGGCCAGGAAATCCGGAATCAAAAATATACCCCGTTCTTTGATGACTTTATCGGCATCCGGGCTGGTGGGTCCATTAGCCCCTTCCGCAATAATCTTCACCCGGGGACTGATGTTATTAACATTATCAACGGTAATCTGGTTTTCCATGGCAGCCGGAAAGAGGATATCGACATCCTGCTTAAGCCAGGCATCGCCTGCCAGGATTTCGCATCCCATAGCACTGGCTCTTTCCTTGTCGATACTGCCGAAAGCATCGGTGGCAGTGCAGAGTTGCTCACAATCCAGGCCGTCATCGCATTTAAAGGTGAAGGACTTCTTATCAATGTTGTCCCAGCAGCAAATAGCCTTTATCTTGCCCCCCATCTGGCGGTAGAGTGCAGCGGCATGCTGGGCTACATTGCCGAACCCCTGGAAACTGGCACAGGTATCCTGAGGTCTTATTCCCATATTTTTCAGGGCTTCACGAACCGTGTAAATAAGGCCATAACCGGTAGCTTCAGTACGGCCCAGTGATCCACCCATGCCAACCGGTTTACCGGTAATAAAGCCCGGATATCTGCCCCCATGAATGGTTTCGAATTCATCCAGCATCCATAACATGTGCTGGGCATTGGTCATCACATCAGGGGCCGGTACATCCAAATCGGGTCCCACATTCCGCGCCACCTGTCTGACCCATCCGCGGCACAATCTTTCCTGTTCGGTTTTGCTCAAATTGCGCGGGTCACAAATGACTCCCCCCTTGCCGCCCCCCAAGGGTATGTCAACCACAGCACATTTCCAGGTCATCCACATGGCCAGGGCCCGGACGGTATCCGCAGTTTCCTGGGGATGAAAACGGATGCCGCCTTTAGCGGGGCCGCGAGCATCATTATGGCGCACCCGATAACCCCGAAATACCTCGGTGCTGCCATCGTCCATGCGCACCGGGATCAGGAAATGATATTCCATTATAGGCTGCCGCAGCAGGGCACAAGTTGCGTCATCCAGATCGAGCATCTCCGCAACCCGATCGAATTGTGCCTGGGCGTGTACAAAAGGATTGTAACTTGTTTCGCTCATCAGAATCTGCTCCTCCTTGTAGCAATTTTGGCATTATCGCTGACAATGCTAATTATATAACTAGCCCATCGCATTGTGCACAAAATCGGTATATGTATACAATATACCCCTACAAGGTCGATCAGCTATGCTTTTCTTGTCAGCCAGTCAGGAGTCTGGATATTTGATGTTAATTATCTCCCAATTAATATCGCCTCGGGGTGCGTTAATGGTTACTACCGCCCCCTTGGTCTTCAGCAGCAAGGATTTACCCATCGGAGATAGAATGGAGATATGGTGGTTTTTCACTCGCTCTTCATAAAATGGCAATATAGTGAATACCTGGCGTTTTTTATTTTCCAGGTTTATCACTTCCACCTCACTGCCCATGGTTACAAATGGCAGTTCATCACTGCATTCTTCAGTTTGCTTGGCATCCCGGAGGAATGCCTCCATTTCCTCGATATAAAGGTCCAAAAGATTAACCAACTGCTCACGCTCCGGAGAAAGCTGCGGAAAATGATCATGAACCCATTGACTGCGGCTTTCCTCGCTGGTCACCACATGACGAAGCAGGTTTTCATATAACTGTGGTCTGATTTTCCACTGCCCCATTTGAGACCCTCCCTCTCCCCAAACTCGTTAAATGGCAAATGGATTTGCATATATTGCATAAGTAAATAGGTACCCCGCCCTGCGGCAGGGTACCTACGTTTATATTAGTATACTGTATACATACAACCATTGTCAATAATGTATGACTATTTCCAATAGGAATCTACCGACAGGCAGCAGGAATAAATATCCAGGGTCCGAATTCTTTAGGGCAGCGCCCCTGTCATTCTGAGCACAGCGAAGAATCTTTCGCGAAGCGAACAACTTCCGGGGGAAGATCCTTCGCTCAGCTCAGGATGACACCTTAAGGGCAGCGCCCCTGTCATTCTGAGCACAGCGAAGAATCTTTCGCGAAGCGAACAACTTCCGGGGGAAGATCCTTCGCTCCGCTCAGGATGACACCTTAAGGGCAGCGCCCCTGTCATTCTGAGCACAGCGAAGAATCTTTCGCGAAGCGAACAACTTCCGGGGGAAGATCCTTCGCTCAGTTCAGGATGACACCTTAAGGGCAGCGCCCCTGTCATTCTGAGCACAGCGAAGAATCTTTCGCGAAGCGAACAACTTCCGGGGAAGATCCTTCGCTCAGCTCAGGATGACACCTTAAGGGCAGCGCCCCTGTCATTCTGAGCACAGCGAAGAATCTTTCGCGAAGCGAACAACTTCCGGGGGAAGATCCTTCGCTCAGCTCAGGATGACACCTTAAGGGCAGCGCCCCTGTCATTCTGAGCACAGCGAAGAATCTTTCGCGAAGCGAACAACTTCCGGGGAAGATCCTTCGCTCAGTTCAGGATGACACCTTAAGGGCAGCGCCGCATATCAGGAGAAACGTTCTCATTTATCGCTATCCCCGTTTTCCCCTTCCCCTGAATCCTTTTGGGAAGGCCCCAATTCATTCTTGAACAGGGCGATTTTGATCATGAAATAGTCAATTTCCTCTGGCAGAATCTCTTTAAGAGGCTTTAATTTATCGGTCCCCAGCTTACGGGCGGCCGCAACAATCTGCTGTTCCTGGCGCCGGTTGATAAACTCGTCCCAATTTACCTCATAGCCCTGCCGGACGGCCTCAATGAGATGGCCTTGAATGGTCGCTATACTCCGTTGTCGTTGTTTGGCTATGCTTGCCACATCCTGACCCTGCTGATAGAGCTGCCAGCTTAACAGATAGGTAGGGGTCTTCTCCTCCCTGGGCGCTTTAGCGGAGCGGGTTTTTGTTACCGAGTGCCGCTCCCGGGGAGGTTCGGGCTCCGCCGGCGGCGTTGCTGACGGGGCTGGAGTCGGCTGGTCTTCCACAAACTCTCGGATCTTATCCAGAAATAAGCGGCCGTACTTTTCCAGCTTAATCTCTCCCACCCCGGTTATTTCCAGCATGGCGTCCCTGTCCTGAGGCAGATATTGGGCCATTTCCCGCAGGGTGGCATCGGAGAAAACCACATATGGAGGCACCTGTTCCGCCTGGGCGATGGAGTGGCGCAAGAGGCGCAGGGCCTCAAAAATGGAATTATCAGGGGACACCGCTGTTTCTTGGGGCGGCATGCGCACCAATAATTTCTCCTGACTGCGCAGGACCGGAATGGCTTTGGGGGTCAGCTTAAGCACCGGATACTGCCCCCCGCTGACCGCAAGGTATTCCTCGGCCACCAGTTGATGAATAAACTCCACCGTCCGGGCAGAATTCCAATCACTCATAATACCATAGGTGGAAAGCCGATCAAAACCCAGTTTTAGCACCCGCTTCTGTTTGGAGCCATTTAGAACTGCTGCCACCAGCGAACTGCCGTATTGCTGTTTCATGCGATAAATGCAGGAAAATACCTTTTGCGCCTCAATGGTAACATCCTGGATTTCATAATCAGTGCAATTGGAGCAGTTAGGGCAGCTTGCTGCAATAGGAGTTTCGCCAAAGTATTCCAGTATATAGGCGCGCAAGCAAGCCGAGGTATGACAATAATCTGTCATCCGCTGTAGCTTGACATATTCTATCTCTTTTCTCCTTTCAGACAGGATGCTCTGTTCAATGAGATGCTTCTGTACCTGTATATCCGCAGCCTGGAAGAGCAGGATACAGTCGGCTCTCTCGCCGTCGCGTCCGGCCCGGCCTGCTTCCTGATAATAGGCCTCCAAGTGGCGGGGCATATTATGATGGATGACGAAAGCGGCATTAGACTTGTCAATGCCCAGGCCAAAGGCATTGGTAGCCACAATGGCCTGCACCCGATCATAAATGAAATCGTCCTGGGCCGCACTTCTGTCTTCACTATTCATTCCGGCATGGTATTTGGCTACCTTGAATCCCTGGCGATGCAATTCGTGATGAAGCTGTTCCACTTCCTTGCGGGTGGCTGCATAGATAATCCCTGCCTGGGCCGGGTGTTCTTGCAGATATCTCTTAATGAATCGCTTGCGATCCCCGGTCTTGACTACGGAAAAATGTAAATTGGGGCGGTCAAAGCTATTGGTAAAAACCCGAGGCTGCTGTAATCCCAGGCCGTGTATTATATCCTCCCTGACCTGCGGGGTAGCTGTAGCGGTAAATGCCGCCATCAAAGGACGCTGCCGCAGGGTGGCCACCCAGGCGCCGATATTCCGGTAGCTGGGCCGGAAATCATGCCCCCATTGTGATATGCAATGGGCTTCATCAACTGCCACCAGGGACAAGCTGATCTTTTGCAGCAGTTCATTCAGTTCTTCGGATTGCAGCCTTTCAGGAGCCATATAGAGTAGCCGATAACGCCCCTGTGCAGCCAACCATGAACGGTATCTGACCTCGCTGCCGCTCAGCGAGCTGTTGATGAACGAGGCTGCAATACCTTGAATATTGAGCGCATCCACCTGATCCTTCATCAGGGCAATCAGGGGTGAAATCACCAGGGTCAAACCGGGCAGCATCAAGGCCGGGAGTTGATAGCATAATGATTTGCCGCCCCCGGTGGGCAGAATCGCCAGTGTATCGCAGTTATGACGAATACTGGCGATAATCTCCTCCTGCCCCGGCTTGAAGGCGGTGAACCCGAAGTATTTCTTCATATAATGCTCAACCGGCATGGACATTTGACTCCCCCGTTCAAATCTTTAAAAAGCGCTGCAATTAATCCTTAACCTATAATGGATTTCGCTGCACAGAATAATAATTCCTGTAACCATGGATAGATGGCCTTAAAGAAACCGGGCAAAGCGACCGGCCTTATTAATTGGAGGCTGCAGCAACCAGGGGCGTCAGCACAACTCACATGACCATTTTCTATGGCCTTTTCCCAAGTCGCTCACTACCACAGCTTTTTACCGTAGCAGCACTGGGTTGTTTGGAGAGTCTGCCTGTTCAATCCTCTCCGAAGGGCCTTCCTTCATCTCTTGTGCAGCTTTCACAGCACACCGCCATGATGTTCCCTAATCTGCTCCTGGCAAGCAGCAGATTTAAGAGCGATCTGCTTAAAGGAAATGATAGATATGAAAACGGGTGATTCAGGGGGTAATTTGAAGGTTACTCCCTGTATCACCCGTGGGAAATAGGCGGATTTATTACAGCACCCTTTTCAGCAATTCTGCCAGTTGCGGGGTAATTTCCTCCAGGTCATATTTAACCCTGACAGCGGGCTTATCTATGCTCATTATGCGGCGCAGGTCAATAGGAGTGCCGATCACAACCAATTCCGCCGCTGAACGGTTAATAGTCTGCTGCAGTTCTTCAATCTGCGTCTTGCCATATCCCATGGCAGGAAGCAGGCGGGTGACCTGTCCCCATTTCTCAAAGGTGTCCTTGATGCTGCCTACGGCATAAGGACGGGGGTCTATCAATTCTGCTGCACCCAGTTTCTCCGCCGCGATAACCCCGGCACCATAAGACATATGCCCGTGGGTAAGGGTAGGCCCGTCTTCGACCACCAGCACCTTCTTGCCTTTAACCGCTTCAGGATCTTCCACTGTAATGGGAGAATTGGCCAGGATGACGGTGGCTTGAGGATTGTTGGCGGCGATGGCCGCCTTCACTTCTTCCACCTTGGCCGGATCAGCAGAATCGATCTTATTAATAATGGCGATATCCGCCATGCGCAGATTGGTTTCACCGGGGTGGAAGCTGGTCTCATGCCCGGCCCGGTGCGGATCAACTACCACTATATGAATATCCGAATAGTAGAAGGGAATGTCGTTGTTGCCCCCATCCCATATAATCACGTCGGCTTCGGCCTCTGCCTGGCGTAAGATCACTTCGTAGTCTATGCCCGCATACACAATCATACCGTTGTCGATATGGGGTTCGAACTCTTCTCGCTCTTCTATAGTACACTGGTATTTATCCAGGTCGGCATAGCTGGCAAAACGCATAGCCACCTGTTCCTCCAGGTTGCCGTAAGGCATGGGATGACGGATGATGGCCACTTTCTTGCCGGCTGCAGTCAGGATTTGCCCTACATAGCGGGTGGTCTGGCTCTTGCCACTGCCGGTGCGCACTGCTGTTACGGCCACCACCGGACGTTTGGATTTGATCATGGTAGTTTTTGGACCCATCAGCCTGAAGTCAGCCCCACATGCCATCACCAGTGAAGCCTGGTGCATCACATACTCATGGGAAACATCACTATAGGCAAAAACCACCTGGTCTGCCTGATATCTTTTGATCAGGTCGGGCAGGTCAAGTTCTGCAAATATGGGGATGCCTTGCGGATATGACTGACCTGCAAGTGCCGGCGGGTACAGTCTGCCTTCAATATCTGGAATCTGAGCAGCTGTAAAAGCCACTACCTGATAGGCCGGGTTATCACGGAAATAGGTGTTGAAATTGTGGAAATCTCGCCCTGCTGCGCCCATAATAATGATTCGGTCCATTTGTTTAAGCCCACCTCTCTGGTTTTAAGTCTAGCTTGTGTCATAAGATTATCCCCTATTAGGGGTTTTATCTTTCATTCCATCTCTCATGATTCCAGGAAAACACATAGATATCCTGGCGTTGTTCGCCCATCTGGCCCTGGTAGAAATTGATGGCGGTCTGGTTGTCGCAATAGACAAACAGGTGTATTTTAGGTGCCCCTAAAGCTATCAGTTCACTGCTCACCGCGTTAAAAAGGGCTTTGCCCAATTTGCGGCCCTGGTAAGCAGGATCTACTGCCAAATGATAGATGTATCCCCGGTGTCCGTCAAAGCCGCCCAGGACCGTGCCGATCAGGCGCTGCTGTTCCCTTAATACCAGGCAGGTGCTGGGATTGCGTTGCATAAACACCTTGAGGGAGCGTTCCCCGTCGCCCTCCCCCAAGCCGGGAATGCTTTTCCATAATTGCAGCATAGCTGGAATATCCTCTGTGTCAGCCTTTTCCATACTGAAGCCCGCGACTTCCATGGGTTCCTCCTAGAAAACCTTGTCAAGTTATTTTCTGTTCCGGTTGGCAAGGTGAATTTTTTACTCTTGATTCCACTGCAAAAACCCCAATTAAGTTGTTTGAATGTATAAAAATGTAGGAGCCGTTAGACGGAACATGGTAGCAACACCCTGCGAAGGCGAGCGACGAAAGGGGGCGAGCCCTATGGACGGGGCGAGAGGGCTACCCTACATGGATGTGAATTAGCCCGGTACCCCTTTCGTCGTGAGACAAGCCCTGGATTCCCGCCCATTCATGACCAGTTACGGTGTTTATGGGGCTGCGGCATTCTCGCTGCGAAACCCAGGAATCCAGGACAGGCAGATGGTGTTGCCCATGAGAAGTCCGGCGACGAATATTTATGCATTCAAACCTGCGAATTATACCTTTTTGCAGTGGAATCACTCTTCAATATTACATCTTTAGCGGCCAAAATGTAATAAATTTTTTAGGCTCCTCTATCTGCCCGAGCCCGTCTCTATATTGGCGATGTTTTCCAGGGTGTTCCGGTCCAGGATCTGAATTGTCCTCTGCCCGCTCTGATTAATACAGCCCATTTCCTGGAACTGCGATAGTTTCCGGCTCAGGGTTTCCTGGCTCATCCCCAAGTGTGCGGCCAGGTCTTTTTTACTGATTGATAGAGTTATTTCATCTTTTCCCGCTGACATTCTCAGTATGGTGTCCGCCACCCTTTGTTCAACATCATGAAGCCCCAATGATTCAATAAGGTTTTCCGCGTTTTGCAGTCTTTTGCTGAGTTCTTCGATGATTTTAACGGCAATAGTGGGCACCTTTTTTATGATCTGCTTGAGTTTGTTTCCATCTACAATACAAATAGCGGTATTTTCAAGTGCTTCCGCATAGCCATTGAGCGGGGCATGAATAAACAGGGAAAGCTCGCCCATAAAATCACCGGGATATAATACCCTGATGATCTGTTCTTTCCCTGTTTCTGACAATCTGAACACTTTCACTTTGCCGTGATTAATAACATAGAGGCGCTCTTCATTGTGATCCGACAGAAATATTGTTTCACCTTTTTTGTATTCTCTGTCAGTGATAATCCTGGCGATTTGCTCCATTTCTTCCCGGCTCAGGCTGCTGAAGATGGGGACCTTTTCCATACAAGTCCTGCCGGCATGGCATTGGCACTGTCCAGCAGAGCAAAATCTATCTGGCACTTCTATCATCCTCCCTAGCCTATAGGCTACCCCAACCTTTCCTTATAGCGCAAGAGACGAATGGCATTCAAAATGACGGCCAGTACGCTCAGGATGTGTATTAGCATCCCGGACGACAAGAATATGATTTTGGCAAAGACCCCTGCCAGGAGCAGGAAAACCACGCTGACTGCGAAATAGATGTTTTGCTTCATATTGGCTACCGTGGCCCGGCTCAAACTGAGTGCGTAGGAGAGCTTTTTAATTTCATCGGACATCAATACCAGATCGGCTGTTTCCATGGCCACATCTGTTCCGGCCCCTCCGATAGCAATTCCCAAATCGGCGGAAGCCAGGGCAGGAGCATCATTCACCCCGTCTCCAACCATAGCCGCTGTTCCGAATTCATCCTGCAGTTCTCTAAGGATGCGCACCTTGTCCTCGGGGAGCAGTTCGGCATAACAGGCGTCTAAACCGAGCTTGTTGCTAATGGCCGCGGCGGCCCGCGGATTGTCGCCGGTTAGCATGACTATTTTCTTAACCCCCAGCGCTTTGAGCCTTTGCATCAACGGCACCAGGCCTTCCCGCACGGTGTCGGCAATCGAAATAACCCCGATAATGCTGTCTTTATCACCAATAATAACGGCTGTCTGCCCCTGGGCTTCTTCACTGGCAATATACTGATCGATTTCCTCAGGTATATCAATCCCATTGGCGATTAATAGCTTTCTATTGCCTACAACTATAGTCTTGTTGCCGACTCTGGCCTTCAAGCCTTGCCCCGGAATAAGCCGGGGCTCTTGCGGCACTGTCAACCCATCAATGGCTTTGGACTGAGCTGCGGCAATTATGGCTTTGGCCAGCGGGTGTTCCGAATACATCTCCGCACTGGCTGCCAATCTCAGCAATTCCTCTGTACTGATTCCAAAGGGGTGCACCCTGGTTACCTGCGGCTTTCCCAGGGTCAGGGTACCGGTCTTGTCGAAGGCTATTACCTTGACTGTACCTATTTTCTCCATTATCTCCCCGCCTTTGATCAATACCCCGTTTTTGGCTCCATTGCCTATGCCGGCAACAATTGATACCGGGGTGGCAATGACCAGCGCGCCCGGACAGGCAATAACCAGGAGGGTGAGTGATAAAGGAATATCCCTGGTGATAAGATATACAACTACAGCCATGATCACAATGCCGGGGGTATAAAAGGCGGCAAACTTCTCCAGGAACTTCTGAGTTTTAGCCTTTTTATCCTGGGCTTCTTCAACCATTTGAAGAATCCTGGCAAAGGTGGTGTCTTCTCCGACGCGATCGGCTTGTATTTTTAAATAGCCCGATTCGATGACGGTTCCTGAGAAAACCTTGTGGCCGCCTTCTTTAGCCACCGGCATAGATTCCCCGGTAATGGGAGCTTGATTGACATAAGCATTGCCCTCAATAACTGTACCGTCTACCGGGATCTTTTCACCGGGGCGCACAATCACTTCATCGCCTATAACCACTTCTTCAGGTGAAAGCACCATTTCTTCTCCATTACGCAGCACCCGGGCGGCATCCGGCACCAGTTCCAACAGGGATTTTATGGCTGACCTGGTCTTCTCCAGGGCCTGGGACTCCAAATAGCTGCCCAGCATAAACAGGAAAGTGACTGCCGCAGCCTCCCAATACTCTCTTATGAAAAGGGCCCCGATCACCGCCAGGGTGACCAGGGCATCAATGCCCAATATTCTATAGCGCAAAGCCTGAACAGCATTTACGGCAATAGGGTATCCGGCTGCAAAAGCAGCAGCAATCATCAGCAGGTCAGCTATACTCAGGTACCCGGCAGCAGGCCATTCCAGGCGGTAATTGAACTGCTGCAGGAGCAGAGAGCATACTATCAATGCCCCCGATAATAATAGTCTGTTTCTTTTGCTGTCCTTTGACATATCCCTCGCCCCTTTATGAGCTATTTTTCCCCCAGGACCCCAAAGCCCAATCTTTCAATGGTTTTCTTGACTTCTTTGCCATCACCGAGTTTCTCATCAAGGTTTACTTTTACCTTGCTGGCATTGAACAGCACTTCCACATCTTTTACCCCTTCCATCTGCTTAACCGCTGCTTCAATCTTCTTGACGCATGTCGGACAGGTCAGGGTTTGCAGCTGATAGGTCTTGGTAGTCATGATCCATTCCTCCTTTTTCATTTCGTTTTAATTTTGGGTTTATTAACGTATTCCTATTATAAAATGGCTTTAAAATGAAAACCTTGACCCAGGTCAATTTTCCATTTCTTCAATATTTAATCAACATAAAAGGTCCCCTCCAAACCCGGCGGGGCTTTTTGCTTGCCAACCAAAATGAAGCGATTCGTCATCAACGGAACCTTTTAGACCACTTTCAGCATAGTATAGGTCAGACCTTCCATAATTTATCAAGAAAGGAGGTAGTTAGTGTGCCAAACGGACAGAAGCCCCTCAATTTTGTCAGTTCTTCTCCCCGCGATGGCGCCACCGATGTGTCCCCCAACCTGAGGACCATTGTACTGAATTTTGACAAAAATGTGGTTGACGATAGCGTCTGGAGTAATAACCGCACCCAAATCAAGCTTTTTAGAAACAGTACGCGAGTTGGAATCAGGGTTCTGCGTAGCAGTGTTTTTGCCAATCGCCAAAAGATATATGTACGGCCAATTAACCGACTCCGTTCCTTCAGTGATTATAAAGTCGTTATCCTTCCCAATTTAACTGCCAAAAACGGCGAAAAACTTGGGAAAACCGTAACTATAAACTTTCAGACGGGCAGCAGGTTCATCGAAGAATAGAATTACCAGGACGAACTAATATCCATATTGGGGTATATTATGGCAAAGCCATGCGGTTTGTAGTGCAATCATCTAACCGCATGGCTTTTTATTTGCCAATCATTATGTAAATGTAGTTTGGTGCTAATTATTCAAAAAACCCCTTAATAATAGCTACCTTTACTCCAGCGCTGCAGTATACGCATCAGCGCTGGCTGTTGCGCCGACTATTGATCTTACGGTTATTCTTGTCCTCGGGTCGATGGTGTTCTGCAAATGGGTCTGCAAGCGGGCAACCAGTGCGGGTTCAACTGTATGCGGAGTATTTACAGATACATATACATTAACCTCGTCTGCATCCTGCTGAAAATTCAATTCTGCCACCGCTACCCCGTCAATTTGCTGCGCCAGATACCAGCTAATTTCATTCAGCAGACCTGCATATAAGTCTAAATCTTCACCCTGCAGGGTAGCGTTAAGATGCGAGATGTTACTTAAAAACTGCTCCGCGTCAGCATCTTTGGTCAGTATTGAACGAACCACCAGTTTGATGGTGGAATCCACCTCACTGTTCAGGTGCTGTTGTATACTGGCAACCTTGTCCGGTGTAATTGCCTGGGGCGTTCTGACATTGGCGGTTATCAACAGGCTCCCATTGCTGGTGTCCTTGGCCACATCGGTTAGCCGGGCTCCATTTACGGTGTTGATTTGCTCAGCAAGAACGCGCGATACACGATTCATGAAATCCATTTCTTGATTATCCAAATTACGGCGCTTTATCTCTTCTGGGCTGATAAATACCGGGCCATTCCTATCGGCATCCTTGGACAGCACTGAGCGGACAATCAACTGAGTATTTGGATGTACAGCTTCTCGCAACCCCTCTTCCAGACTGATGACTCTGGAGGGCTCGAATTCCTGAGGAGTCACGACTACTGCCATAACCTGCAACCCCGCGTCGGTTTTGTCGAAGTTAACGTCAGACAGCCTGGCACCGGCATAAGTAGTCAACTGCTCAGCCAGTACATCGCGTATTTCTTTGTCTAGCTTCCTTTCCCCTACAATAGTGATCAAGGTCCGGGTCATGAAGGTTGTGGCCAGCAGTAATATCACAAAACTAATTCCCAGACGCTGGATCACCACCTTAAAGTGAGAACCGTTTTCGGCCTGGGGAAATTCCACCAACCCCATCAGCATAAATATGCTGGAAGCCGCAAATTCAATAGCGATCAAATTAACCAGAAAGAGTAAAAAAGCCCCCCAGGCTAACCACCAATGGCCTGCCGCTATGTTCAGACCACAGGCCGCCAGGGGAGGGACCAAAGCGGTGGCTATGGCTACACCCGGAAGTGCGGGACTAATCTTCTCATCAACCAGTGCATAAGCACCTGCCAAACCCGAAGCCAGAGCTATTAGAACATCATAAATGGTGGGTTGTGTACGGGCTAAGATTTCTGATCCGAAATCCGGACGCAGAGGAATCAGACCAATCAGTGCGGACAATCCAACCGCCAAAATAATACCTATTATTTCAGCAAAGAGAGCCTTTTGCAGCAGTTGACGATCCCCTGTGGATAGAGCCAGGGCAATCCCAAATATCGGCCCCATTAAAGGAGCTACCAGCATAGCCCCAATCACAACGGCGGTGCTATTGGCCAGCAGGCCAAAAGTGGCAATGACGGCCGACAAACACATCAGGAGATAGAAGGCGCCCGAAGGCTGTGAAGGTTCAATAATTCTCTGCCAGGCTCTGGCTCGAGCTTCGGGAGTCATGGTGCGGTGCAGTTTTTTCATCATATGAGCTACATTCATGCAGGTTCCCCATTTATCTTTGTCAATGCCCGGAACTATTGCAAAAGACGGGCCATAAATCATCATGGCCATCTATTAGATAACAGTGAGATAACAGTAATGAGTTTTTTCTGGGAAAGTAGACAAAATTCCTCTTTATTGACGGCAGTTTACTACGGAAGGCCAGGCGATGCATGGTGGGGAAACATAAAGCCATCATAAGATAAGGGCTGACATTGATGATATCACCTGAAAAGCTCAGGGCACTTACTCTGCTTTGATACCATCATCAGTACTAGATTATGCTGGAATAATTGCAGGTTAATTTGGGCCTGTTCTTCGGTGAAATACCATTAAAAAACTCATGTTTTTATCGTATTTATCATCCCTTATTCTCCACTATAATCTTATCCACGCTGGAATTGAAGTAAACACGGCCCTCCAGGGACAAATACCTTTGTTCAATCAGGCTCACAAACTCCCGGCACCCGCCGGCCAGGTAGCCAGCTCCCGATTGGCAAGGAGGGCCAGCAGCATCATGATAAACCATACCGGGGCTTCGGGAAGAAACAGCCTGTTCATTATCTGCCTTAACAGAGGGCTCAGGGCAAAAAAAGACACCACCATTCGCATATACCTATGCCAAACATGGTGGTGTCAAAGAAACTGTCCGTTTCCTGTTGTCTTGCCTTATGCAATCTTCCTGGTCTGGCGTTGCTGACGGTCTGAAATGGTTTGATGGGCCAGAGTCCGGCGGTCAATGGCCCAGGATTTCATTTCCTTTCCGTGAGCTCTGAATTTTCCCTGGTATGAGAATTTGGCCCTTTCCATCAGGCGCCGACCGCCTTCGGATATGGTAAAAGCTCCAATGGCACGGACGTCTGGAGCAGCGCTGTTATTACCCAGAACAAAGCGTCGGCCAAAATCATGTACCAGAGCTTTGGTATAGCTTTTACGCAGTTTATCAGTCTGATCAACGATTACCGAAGAAATATAGAGATACAGATCGGGTTCATCAAACGACCTGATGTGCTTCACCAGGTCTCCTTCAGGCATTTCTCCACTTATGATTTGGTTCCATATGGAATGCTCCAGGGGGAAAACCCAATAGTAGCCTTTAACTTTGCCATTTACCTTGCAGACTCGAAACATCCTCGGTTCTTGCTCAATTAACCCGCGGATGAGCGCCGCTTCAGAGTGCCAACAAGGATCGAAATACTCTCTTTCCAGGTTCAACATGGCCGCAGTGTCGTGGATCCGAGCACACTCAACCGTATATGCTGGATCTTTCATAATTTCACCTTCCTATTTTTTTACAAACACGGATAGCGTTAGTTATGCCAACTACCGCTGTTTTAGATATTGGACATTGATACAATAAGTTAGTGTGCAGCTAGAGGGAGATTCCGCTACAGGGGAGAAAATTTGGTGGGATATTTCTTGGGGGTGTTCATTTTTTCACCTTCCTAATACTTGCGAGCCCGGAAGTTATATCACCAGGGTCTTTATTTATTATAGTCCATTTCGATACACGAGTCACGGCGCTCATTTTCCCCCGTCAAAAGATTCATTCAACCCGTGAAAGCGATCTTCCGTCATTCTTTACGGAAGAAGAATTTTCCCGGATTATTGCTTCCGTAAATCGCAACACTTCCCAAGGAATTTCAGGCATGGTTCTCCCAATAAGTGGTAGGCTATGCATGGGGCAAGTATTGACAAAGCCCGCTATTATGCACACAATAAAAGAAGAGAGTATATAGAATAGCGAGAGGAGAGTATAGTAATGGCAAAACTTACCCAAGAAATGAAGGATATGATCAAGGCCCAGCAGAGTTTCATCGCAACCGCAAGTAAAGATGGGATACCTAACATCGCTCCCAAGGGTTCTACCCGGGTTCTGGATGATGAGACCATCGTGTTCCAGGAGGGATTCGGCGGCCAAACCTACCAAAACATCTTGGCTGGCTCCAAGGTAGCGATATGTGTTGTAGACCGGAAAGCCCCCGATGGATACCGGTTTTTGGGCACACCGCAAGTACATACCAGTGGACCGGTTTTTGACGGGATGGCTGAAGCAGCTGCCCAGGCTGGCAGGCCCAAACCGCTGGCGGCGATTGTCATCCCCGTCGATGAGATTTACAGTGTAAAGCCCAACAAAAACGCCGGCAAAAAGATCAGTTAAACCTGCCCTGAAAGACCAGGGTGTTGAGGCGCCGATTCATAAATTCGGCTTTTCTATAATAGTATAATTAAAGCTCTTATCTTACGCAATTCTTAGGCAATCAATGACGATTATATTCATAATTACCAAAAAACCGCAAAGGCCGTGTAGCCGTGTAATTTAATTATTACACGGCTTATCTGGTTTTGCACATTATTTTAAGATAATTATCTTAATGCTCTGGAGGAGCAGAGGTTCCTGGTCTCCGAGAAGCTTGGTAAGGAGCGAATTTATCAGAATAAGCGGATGTTTGATTTGGTGCGATATTTAAAATATATGCAGGATTCTATCAGGGAACTATATCTTATAATTAATATAAGCCCCCGCAAAACTTCTTGCCGTCCCGATGACAGAGCAATTGGATGGCATGCCGACCGGAATACAGGCTGGTGGGAACTCCTCCGCCGGGCATTACCCACTGACCTGCCATATAAAAATCGCGCAAACCGGGCAGGGTGCGTTTAACCGCTTTGGATACATTGGCAGGTGTTAACAACCATCCTCCCCATGACCCCCGGTAGTTGCCGGTATATCGCCAGGTGGTCACCGGGGTAGCCACATCCACAACCTCGACTAAGCCTGAGATTCCCGGATAGTATTTTTCGAGACGCTCCAGGATTTCCCCGGCCAAACGCTCCTTTTCCCGGTTGTATTCGTCCCGGTTTTCCCTATAAAGATTGTTCCAGAAATCCCAATCGCTGTCGTACTCCGCCTGGACAACTGTTTTGCCGGGCGGAGCAAAGCGCGAGCTGTAGTTAAATATCCTTAACATTAGGGAAGAAACAGCCTGGTCGCCTTCCCATAAGGGTTCCTGGATTTCTATCATCTGAAAAGGCGCATCGCCCCTGAACTCCCGTCTCACCCCGTAACTGACCATCACCAGAGGACGACATAGGGGCCAGTGTTCAAAACGCGACACAATTTCTTTATCAACATACTTACCGTCCAGCATGTGGAATATTGTGCTGTGTCCGTCTGCAGCCGATATTATATAATCAGCCCGGTATTCACAACCGTCTTTCAATCGTACCCCCGCGGCGCGGTCATTCTCCACTATAATCTTATCCACTCTGCAATTGAAGCAAATACGGCCCTCCAGGGACAAATACCTTTGTTCAATCAGGCTCACAAACTCCCGGCATCCGCCGGCCAGGTAGGCCAGTTCCCGATTGGCAAGGAGGGCCAGCAGCATGATGATAAACCATACCGGGGCTTCGGGAAGAAACAGCCTGTTCAATATCTGCCTCAACAGAGGGCTTTTAATATTTTGCTGTCCCCACTGAGCAATGGAATAATTATATGAACCGCTAAAATACTTCATTACCCGTCGCATTTTCCACATATCATTAAATCCGTCGAAAACCCCGGTTAGTTCCGGGGGCTTGGACATACCTACCGTGCTCAGGTCAATCCCCTGCATGGCTTGCACCCCGTTGAGGAGATCTTGAATCCTGGCCTCATCTGCGGGTGCAATATTCAGTAAGTTTTGCGTGAGATTGTTCAAATCCCCGTCTATTTCCAGGCGAAGCACGTTATTTTCGTCAATTAAAACCCCGTAGTCACCCATCTCTACCAGTTCGCAAGCCGGCAGAAGGCCCAGTTGGCAAAACATTTCATATAGCGCTGTTCCCGGTTTATATCCCATAATGAAATGAATGCCACCATCGATCAAGTAGTCCTTTCTCCTCCAGTAGGCAGCAACTCCTCCCGCTTTACTGTGATGCTCCAGGATAATGCTGTTATACCCATTCATTTGTGCATAACAACCGGCTGAAAGTCCTGCCAGACCGGCACCGATAATAATCACTGTTTTTCTTGCCATTACAACCTCCGGGTCTGCTGTCAATAACGAAGGTGCCTGTACCTCCTCGTTTTCTGTCATGTATTCCCTGATTAAAAATAATATATAATATTTCTCATAATTCTCATTATAACCAATAAATTCCTGCAAGAACTTGAGATGGGAGAGGGGTTAAGTCCCGTAATTTTCTGGCATTCCTCTTCCAATCATGCGGCCGCATTTATGGCTGGACCAGAGGATTCCTCATCTGAATATTAGCAGAGATGATGCCCAGATATTCCGTTTTTACCCCTGATTCCTTGATTGCCTGCTTTTATAAACAATATGACAGCTAAAACAGTAAACGGAAGTCCCCCGACAATACCAGTTATAGCCGGGCCAAGCAACGGGTTATATCCGCCCTTTGCCAGAAAGATCGGCAGCGCCGCACCCGCATTCACGGTCGAATGGATCATGGCGGCCGGAATAGCGCTTTCCAGTTTAATTGACATGTAGCCTTCGATAACTCCAAGGACAACACAAAATACAATCATGGCAAGAATGCCCAGCCATGGATAGCCAATATAATTTGTACCGTAATTATGACCCATCACGATAACCGGTATATGCCATACACCCCATATGACTCCGGTAATGACCAATGCGGCTCTATCGGAAAATAACTCGCGTAATCTGGGAAGAAGATACCCTCTCCAACCGAGTTCCTCTCCCAAGGTCGGAATAATATTGATAACCGGTCCGATAATAATGACCTGTAAGACTGAAATGATAAGCAAATTATATGCGGAAAACTGCACTGTACCACTAGATGCCGCCATTTCTTTTAACTTTAAAAATTCCGGATCAAACGCACCGGGGAAAATAAAGAAATAAGCCACTCCGCTCAAAAGAAGCAAAACTGTGGGGCCGAAAAAAACCATCAAATAATCTTTTATATGTCCCTTAAAGTGCGGGCGCAGATACAAGTTTTTAAAGCCTTCTTTTGTTATGAACCTTGTCAATATGCTGCTTATTGCGGGGACAAACATGGCTGCCGCGAGAATCACCGTCGCCAAGCCCTTTCCATAGGTCAGACCACGGATCGGTATCAGTGAAAAAACAATCCAAGAAATGACGATCGTAAGGGCAGTAAAAATTATCAGGCGTTTTTTTGTTACCATTTTTTCATCCATAATAACCCACCTCTGCATAAGTCCGCTGCACTGGAATCCTTCCATGTCTCCATATAATAACTCCTAAAAGTTGCTTTGCAGCTTTTCCGTTATGCTTTGAAAACGCTGCTCATCTGAGAGAACTGCAAATACCGGATTATTAACAATAACATCGGCCATGCTTTTTCTGATTGTTTTTTCATCACGGGGAAGGTCCGTCCCAAGATCAAGCTTATTCAGCCAGCTTTCCAAGAGATCAAAAAAGGCATCACCATGCAGACGCAAAGGATATATATCGCTTGTGACGATTTTTGTATATTGCTGCAGCATATCAAGTGCTTGATCGCGATTTCCCTGCATCATGTAACCCTGTGCGGCAGATATATATAGACCGACCAAGACTCCGGGATGCAGATGCCTCATGTCAAACGCTTCCGATATGGCAAGCGCGCGCCGCAGCACCTCGTCGAATGTGGATGGGATATCCGCATACAACTGAAGATAAGCGGGGAAAAAATTGAACAGGACAACGATATTCTGATAAATCCCAACCTGCAAAACGGCTTTCGCCTCCTCAACGCGCCCCGTCATTCGGTAGGCTGAGGCCAAAAGTGATTCGGGAGGCATCGCAGGTGTGATTGTTCCATCCAACAGTTGCAGCGCGGCATTTGGATCACCGGCCACAAGGCTGCAAAAGGCTTCCATGTACAAAGCCTGTTTTGTCAGTGACACATCTCCGCTTTCCTCTCTGACCCGGCTAAAAAGAGCCTTGGCTTCGTCAATTAAAGATGCTGATTTTTGTGGGTCCTTTAGCAGTTCAGCATGATTGATCATCAGTATCCCCATTTGCAATAGCAAAAGAAAGCATGAATAGTATTTTTTAATAATCTTGCGGCAATCTTCCATCACCGAATCAAACGGTTTTGACGTAAAATCAGCTGACAGACTCCGGTACAGCTTTCGAATATCCTCTTTTGTCATTTGTGGCTTATAATCAATCAAGTCGTCAATGCTGATGTTAAAGTACGATGCCAACTGTGGAAGAAAGGTAATATCGGGATAGCTTTGCTCCGTCTCCCATTTTGAAACCGATGCCTTGGACACCCCAATGTAATTTGCCAGCTCATCCTGGGTGATGCCCTTTTCTTTGCGCTTATTCACAAGCACTTTGGCAATATTGATTTCCTTCATAATAAATCACCTCTGTTTATAATTTAGTTCGCCGGCAGAAGGAATTCAATGGATTTGTAGTTGATAAAAGTTGAATAAATCAACCTGCACGATACTTTGGATTAACACCGGATGAGGCAAATAGCTTAGCTTAAACTCCGTTATGCCAATTAATTCCTGCAAGAAGCGGGGATGTGATCGATCTTTAATTCCCTGGAGTCTCCGGGGTGGCTGAGAGATTGAGCCGGATTGGGTCACAATGGTGTCCCGCCCTTTTCATTTTCTCACCCGAGCAAAAAATACACCACCATTTTGCATATACCTTCGAAAAAATGGTGGTGTCAAAGTTGTCTTGCCTTACGCAATCTTCCTGGTCTGGCGCTGCTGACGGTCTGCTATGGTTTGTTGGGCCAGAGTCCGGCGGTCAATCGCCCAGGATTTCATTTCCTTTCCATAAGCTCTGAATTTTCCCTGGTATAAAAATTGGGCTCTTTCCATCAGGCGCTGGCCTCCTTCGGATATAGTAAAAGCCCCAATGGTGCGAATGTCTGGAGCATCGCTGTTTTTTCCCAGAACAAAGCACAGGCCAAAATCCCGTACCAGAGCTTTAGTATAGCTTTTACGCAGTTTATCAGTCTGATCAACGATTACCGAAGAAATATAGAGATACCCATAGAGCGGGGGGGAATTTGACAATCTGGAAGGTTCCGGCAAACCCCTTAACCCGGGGGAGAATCCCTTTATGCCGGATGAAATGCACATGGCCTATAAAATCTTCAAGGATAACGGATATGCTCCCCACTGGATAGAACTGCGTAAAGAGATCGACGTCCTCCAGGAAAATTTCGTCAAGGAAGTTGATGACTTCAAAAAGTATACGCGAATGGTTTACAGTCAAATACGGAGTACCGGGTCTATGCGTCGCTACGAACAAAAAAAGGAGAATTTCTATTCCCAAAGCCGGGAACACTTGGAGGAAATTTCAAAGAAAATACTAGACTATAATCTTAATTGTCCAGTTTCCACATTGGGTCGGGCCAATTTCGATATAGATAATGAGATGAACCGCATAGTTAATGACATAGAAAAATTAATCGAGGAACAAAAAGGATGCTTACTCAGTGCGCGCCCGCTCCCCCGTTCTCCGCTACGCTTTGATCGAACCAGTTCCCCGCTGATATACTTTACTATCTAACCCATTAATCAAGAAATACATGGGGGGCGGCCTTATTTGTGAATTAATACATAAAATGGGAGAAACACCGAACTACGCTAAAAAACCGAAGCAGCTCAAGACGGCCAAAATCTCAAAGGCCAGCCTCAAGCTAAATAGCATGAAAGCCTTCCGGAAAAGATATTTTGATTACAAGATAGGTCATTTAAATCATACTGATTTTCTAGCGGATATGAAAGGAGAAAACCTAATGAAGAATACTAAAGAGTTTACACTCATTAAATGCAGCGGCACCCCTTACGAAATCGGCCGGCAGTGGGGGGAAGGCTGTAAAGAAAGTATTATAAAAATTTCAGAGAACATTTGAAAGGCAACGCAAGACGGGAAAACCATACTGGGACAAAATATAGATTTTCTTCCTGGAGCACCGATAAATTAATTAAAGATTCATCATGTCAATGGTCCCGTACAAAAGGTTACTCATTTAATATACCAGTGGCCTGTTCCCTTCCCCGGGTGATGAGAGAAAAAAATATCCATGATGCCATGGGCATTCTAAAACAAACTGCCCGTGGTCTTGGCTACTATCATTTAGCTGATATAAATGGCCATATGTCTGGTATTGAGAGTATTCATAATGATTTTGAACTTCTATACCCGGAAAGAGATATGTTGTTGCACTCGAATCAAAGCTTGTAGCCGGCGACAAATGCCCCGGCCTTCACTTTAGAATTTGGCTTAAATCCATCTTTGCATAAACCACACGATGGATTTCTACAATCTTATGCTGCTCTCGCACAACATAAAATACAGCATAATTCTTTATCGGCAGCAAACGGTATTCTTCTTCTAACGGTTTTGTCAACCTGTACATTTTGTGGGTGTAAGGAAACTCCTGTAATAGTAAAATCGAGTGGTCCAACGCGTCCAGCATCTCTATCGCAGCTTTCGGTGCTTTCAATTGATTAGAAATGTACATAATAATTTCGGCAATGTCCTGTTTAGCAATCGGCAGATAGGTTATCTCATACATTTTCGTTATCTGACTTTTCTATTAGTGTTTGCCTCAAGCTGTCGAAAACTTCTTTATGGGAGAATCGCTGGTTGGTTAGCCTGGCTTGCATCTCAGCTTCCTTGAGTTTAAAGTATATTTCACTTTCAAATTGAAGTTTTTCATAGGCTTCAAAACTCATAACAACCATATCGCCATACCCATTTTTGGTTAAAAATACTGGTTGTGCAGTTTCGTGAACGATTTTGGAAATGTCTGCAAATTTATTTCGCAGATCGGATACCGGTCTAATTTGTAGCATAAAGATAACACCTCCAACTTTAAATTTAGTGTAATTTTATCATAATTGTGCTAAATTACGCAAGATATATGTCAAACTGGATCGCGTCAAGATACTTGGTTTTTTGTTAGAGTCAAGGGGAGGAACAATAAACCCCGCTATTTCTTGCGATCTAGCGAGGTTTGTTGTTAAGGAAACGAATAGGTCTTAAAAAAGGTTTTTAGAAGCCGGTACTAAGATTTTTGGGCATCACAATGGGCTTGTCCGGTCTGATTTGATATATCGCCGGAATAACCGGTCCGTTATCGGTTATTTTATTGCCTGCTACAAATGCGCTCTCCGGCAAAACCCGGCGCACTTCTATGAGTTCTGAACCATACCAATAGGAAAAATTGTTTATTATTCCTATTGCGGTGGGGTTCCCGGAGCAGGTATTTATTATGCAGGGTTTTCCGTTAATTACGCCCATATATAGAGCCACATGACCGATATGGGTCCTGGCGGGCGCATCAGAGTTCCAAAATGTGAATATATCGCCGGGTTTTAGTCTGTCAACGCCTAGCAGGGTATATTTAGAGGTTCCGGGGATTTTTTCGCTATAAACCCCCTCTACCTTTACCCCTACCGAGCCATAGTTTTTGGCCGCCGAGGTAATTGAATACCCGAAATCTTTGTATACCAAAGAAACAAAATTTGAGCAGTCAATGTAACCGGTGGTGGCATACTTGGTGTGACCGTACTTCATATAGCCATATTCCATGTACCAAATTGCGCGCCCAACCAGGGTTTGAGCGAGGCTGCCGTCAAAGCTGGCCCGGAAAGCGTCGACTACCGGTTTTTCATGGCTATTATAATGACTTATGCTGGCTGCCGTAGGCACGGTAGCGGAGGGTGCTACCGGGGGTGAGTACTCGTTCCCCGTCAATGCATCATCTAAGGCGGCCCTGGTTATGGGACCGACCACACCATCAGCTTTTAGCCCTCGGGATTTTTGAAAACTCACCACCGCTTCATGGGTCTTTTGGGCAAAGTTCCCGTCAATACGGTATGAATAAAAGCCTAATTCATTAAGATCCTTCTGCAACTGGGTGACGGCCGTACCCTGGCTGCCCAGGGCCAGATCCCCGGTACCATTACTGGCTTGTTTTAGGGCATCGCTCAGGGCAGCCTTGGTTATGGGGCCAACCACGCCATCGATTTTTAGCCCTTGAGACTTTTGGAAATTCTTTACCGCATCAAGGGTCTTTGGGCCAAAGTTTCCATCAATACGGTATGAATAAAAGCCTAATTCATTAAGATCCTTCTGCAACTGGGTGACGGCTGCACCCTGACTGCCCAGGACCAGATCTTTGGTGCCATAATCACTGGCTTGGGCCGGCAAGGTTATTATTGCCGCCATAAGCAAGGCTAATATGCCCCATAATAGTAATTCTTTGCGTCGTGTCGTTAGCATAAGTTCCTCCTTTCTAAGGCAACAGAAGACTGTTACAATTCCTCAATAAGTTCAAATAAATTTTTTGATCTTTCCGTTTGCGTCTCCTCTCATTATTTAATTCTTCTCAAATTGATTAGCACCTTTTGGTAAATATGGGTAATTAGATCACCATTAGTAGTACGGAGGGGTTTTTGGTCAGATTATCCTATCAAACTTATCGGGAGCATTTTGAGGCAAATGCTGATGGCCCCACTGTTGAAATACATATATAGGAGGCGTTTAACAGCATGGCAGCAACACCCTGCGAGAGCCGCTTCGCTCCTGTCATTGCTATGAAAGCCCCTGTTTCTGTTATCCTTTAGGGCAGTGCCCGAAGGATCTTTCGCAAAGCGAACAACCCCCCAGGGAAAGATCCTTCGCTTCGCTCAGGATGACACCTGACGGCAACGCCCGAGGGTTCTTTTAATTGGAGTGACGTTTTCGTTTATCGTAGTGCAGTAACACATGCGAATTCTGAGCGCAGCGATCAATCCTGGGCGAAGCACATAACCCCCGGTAAAATCCTTCTCTCCGCTCAGGATGACAGCAGTAGGCTTTGGGCAACGCAAAGGGGCGCCCCCTTGCGTGGATGCGGAAAACAGACCAGTCGATACGGATTTGTCATGACCAGCCGCTTAAGCTTATCCGAGTTTGCCGTATACTTTGAAATCAGCAACTACAATTGACAAAATACTGTAAACTGGGTATATTTATGTTAATTTAATATTCTAAAGGCATTGACGGAGAGAGTACGTTTCAGCTGAAAATCCCAGCGAGCCGGGGAGGGTGCAAGCCCGGTATCAGTAATCTGAACCCGAAAATCACTCCCGAGTCGCGGACCGAACGAGTAATCCAGTAGGCTCCGACGGTATTCCCCCGTCACCGGGAACGCATATGATGGTATGTCGTGTTAATGGGTGGTATAGCGAGTGCTTTCAGGCTTTCGTCCTTTTACGGGACGAAGGCCTTTTTATTTGGAATGATATAGATTTGCCGTATTGATGGCAATTGCTCAGGAAACGAGTACTGCTATGCGCGCTAAGGGAACAGATTCAGCGCACCAGGCCGGTACTTTCGGAAATCATAATAGACTGGAGGCAATAGCAATGGCAAGCAATGATATGGTAGAAATCCGCTGGCACGGCCGGGGCGGACAGGGAGCCAAGATGGCCTGCCTGCTTTTGGCAGATGTGGCTGCTTTAGAAGGAAAATTCGTGCAGGGATTCCCGGAGTATGGACCGGAACGAATGGGTGCCCCGATTACGGCTTATAACCGCATCAGTGGAAAACGTTGTACGATTCATTCCAACATCTATAATCCGGACTATGTGGTGGTGGTAGATGAAAGCCTGTTGGACAGCGTCGATGTTGTCGGAGGACTGAAAGAAGGTGGCGCCATAATTATCAATACTTCCAGCCCGCCCCAGGAGATGCGTCCCCGGCTGGGGGGTTGGAGCGGAACAGTCTGCACTATTGATGCCCGCCGCATCTCAGAACAGATTTTGGGTGAAAACTTCCCCAATACCCCCATGCTGGCTGCTGCGGTCAAGGTGAGCGGGGTTTTGGAAACCGAGCGCTTTTTAAAACATGTAGAAGAATCCTTTAAAAATAAATTTGCTGCCAGGCCCCAGGTTATTGAGGGGAATATGGCCACACTGAGAAAATCCATGGACGAGGTGCAGGTAGGATGATTAAAGCGAAGGATATTAACGAACGTACCCCCTGGCAGGATCTAACCCCGGGCGGGGAGATTTACGAACCGGGAACCGCACGGGCCTTTGATACCGGCAGCTGGCGTACTGACACCCCGGTGTTTCTGGATGGGGCATGCAAACACTGTATGCTCTGCGTACCGTTCTGCCCGGACAGTGCTATTCCGGTAAAGGACGGGAAAAGGCTGGATTTCGATTATATGCACTGCAAGGGCTGCGGCATCTGTGCAGCTGTATGCCCTTTCCCGGGGGCGATTACCATGGTGGCAGGGGGTGTGGCCAAATGAAGAATCGTCTTTCCGGCAACGAGGCTGTGGCATATGCCATGAAACAGGTAAACCCTGATGTAATGGGGGCGTTTCCTATCACTCCTTCTACCGAGATTCCCGAGTACTTCGCGGATTATGTGGCTCACGGCGAAGTAAATACTGAATTCGTAGCCGTCGAATCTGAGCACAGTTCTATGTCAGTGTGCATTGCCTCACAGGCAGCCGGAGCCAGGTCGGTCTGTGCCACCTCATCCTGTGGACTGGCACTCATGTACGAGCTCTTGTATGTAGCGGCCTCATGCCGTCTGCCTATTGTCATGGCCTGCGCCAACCGCGCCTTATCAGGGCCAATCAGCATAGGCAACGACCACTCCGACTCTATGGGGGCCCGTGATAGCGGCTGGATTCAACTTTATGCAGAAAATAACCAGGAGGCTTACGATAATTTTCTTATGGCCGTGCCTATCGGGGAACACCCGAAGGTGCGCCTGCCGGTAATGACCTGTATGGATGGCTTTATTACCAGCCATGCCGTAGAAAATATAGAGTTTCTTGATCCGGATGTGGTGCGCAGGTTTATCGGGGAATATAGCCCTGAAAACTACCTGTTAAAACCGGAAAATCCGCTGGCAGTGGGTCCGTACGATGTGATCGCCTATTACATGGAACACAAGGTCCAGGAGGCCGAGGCCATGAAGGCTGCCAAAGCCCGGATATTAGAGGTAGCCGTGGAGTTTGAAAAGCTTTCCGGACGGAGCTACGGGCTGTTTGAAGAATACAGGATGGAAGACGCGGAATTGGCTCTGGTTTTAATCGGATCCAGTGCCGGAACGGCCAAGGCGGCTGTCGACAACCTGCGGGGGGGCGGGATTAAGGCCGGGCTGGTTAAAATCAGGGTTTTTAGACCTTTTCCCGGCGAAGAATTGGCCCGGGTCCTAGCGGGTACCAGGGCCGTTGCCGTCATGGATAAGTCCGAGGGCTTTTCAGGAAGCGGGGGCCCCTTATTTGCTGAAACCCGCAGTGCTTTGTATGATTTGCGGCAACGCCCTTATCTGATAAATATTGTTTATGGTCTGGGCGGCCGGGACGTTAGGACCGAGGATATTGAAAAAGTGTACGCCCGGCTGGCGGAGATTGCTGAAAGTGGTGAGGTTGGTCCAGTATATACCCATATGGGGCAGAGGTCAAAGGAGGGCGTGGTATGAGCAAGGTATACAACCTGAAGCGGGAAGTGGAAAAGCCGGCTCGTCTCACCGGGGGGCATCGACTCTGCGCCGGGTGCGGGGCAGGGGTAGTAGTGTCCGGGGTTCTGCGCGCTCTAAATCAAGAGGACCGGGCGGTGGTGGTTAATGCTACCGGTTGTCTGGAGGTCTCCACCTTCATGTATCCTTACACCGCCTATATGGACAGTTTTATTCATTCGGCCTTTGAAAACTCCGCAGCTACCTGTTCGGGAGTGGAAGCGGCATTTAACGCCTTGAAACGCCGCGGCAAGGTGGAGGGGATTGTCAAGTTCATTACTTTCGCCGGTGATGGCGGCACTTATGATATCGGCTTTCAATCCCTGTCGGGAGCCATGGAGCGCGGTCACGACATGGTTTATGTATGCTATGATAATGAGGCTTACATGAATACCGGGATTCAGCGTTCATCTTCAACACCCCGGTTTGCCCGCACCACGACGACGCCGGTAGGTTCATTGGGAGCGGGTAAGAAACAGAATAAAAAGGATCTGACTGAAATTATGGTGGCTCATAATATCCCCTATGTGGCTCAGACTGCGCCTTTAGGCAATTTCAAGGATTTGCATACCAAGAGCTATAAGGCAATTTATACTGAGGGGCCATGCTTTATGAATATATTATCCCCCTGTCCCCGGGGGTGGGACTACCCCATGGCCAGGCTGGCGGAGATTACCAGGCTGGCGGTGGATACCTGCGTCTGGCCCCTTTTCGAAGTAGAGGATGGGATATGGCGCTTAAGCTATACGCCCAAGAAAAAGCTGCCGGTAGAAGATTTCCTCCGCCCTCAGGGCAGATTCCGCCACATGTTTGAGCCAGGCAATGAGTGGATGATTGCAGAAGCGCAGGCCTATGTGGATCAAAAATGGGAACGCTTATTGGAGCGAACCGGGGCATAAATCTTAAACAGTGATTCCATTGCAAAAATATTATGCATTTGGCTTTATCATTAGACGCAGGCAAACGCAGATTTATTATGATTAAAACTGATTAAAGTGAACTATGAAAAAAATAACCCCTCTTTGTACCGCTTTTCCGCTAATATACAATCAGACAAGGGTTTTTACAGTGAAGTCAACAGTGTAAAGTATAATTAAAGTAGATATGTATTACCTGTTAATTAAGGAGGTTTTGCCTGTGGAGGAGACCATGTTTACCAATGAGGTAGTTTTATCCTGGCTTCATTATTTTTCGCAAAACGTTGATATCAACCTGGCAAAACTGAAGTTGTTGGATATGACCGGGAAGAATAAGAACCTGATTCCAACCGTTATGAGCCACCGGGCAGTCCTGGTCTTTGTTGACGCCGGGCATCCGGAAATATTCTACGATATGTGGAATGCGGAGCTGGGAGACTGCGAGGTCTGGTACAATGAGGGTTCTGACCCGGAAGGCCCGATCAAGCATGACAGAGTCTCAGACATGATCAACCGCGGGATTAACTACTCCGCGGCGATGTTGATTCTGAACCCCAATGCTACTACAAACCTCCAGATAGGAATAGAGAACAGCCGTTTCTCCTGCGGCTCGGTGCACTATGTGTGCCGGGAAGTCCGGGCGATTATAATGAACAAACTCAATCTGGGGGATCAGGATAATATATGTATTATCTCCGGTGAGAGCATTGCGGTGGAGGCCGCCATGATAGCAGCGGAGGGCAGTGTCATCGCTGTGGAATATGATCAGAGGGATCAAGTCACCATGAAATGTAATGTTGACAAATTTGGTTTGAACAATGTAATCATCGTTGATTCTTTGGAAAACGATATCTTAAATGAACTGCCCGTGCCGGACATAGCGTTTATAGTGGGTTCTACCCGGATAGGCAGTGAAATAAAGAGCCTTTTGGCGGTCAACCCGAAGATGGATTTTGTCATTTATACCCTGGACTTCGAAGTCCTAAACTCTCTTCCGGCTTTATTCCGAGAAAATGGCCTGGAGCGTACTGAAGCCATCCACATAGAGGTATCCCGTGTTAACAGCAAGAAAATGGTTGAGCCATTTCCAGCTCCCTGGCTCATCTCCGCCAGAACTAACACCACGGGTGCCTGACACCAACTTATCAACTTATTGCTGGCAATTTAGGGCCACATTCACGTAACCTTGATCAAATCCTGTTTCGATGTTCCGTTGGTTGCTACTGCCTTGTCAAACAGAGCATCCATTCATTAACGGGTGCCTGACACCAACATACCCCAAAGTATCACTTCCTTTGCTTTCTTATTTCATTGATCGCATATTTCAACATTGCCCCAATTAATTCCTACCGCTGCTATCAGACTAACATATTGTCCGTAGATTTCTAACTTTGGGGTATGATAACAATAGCGTAAACAAGTAAGCAGGTGAAAAATTTGGCACGTTGTTTTATCGACGGCATCAGCCACGATGGGCAGGGAGTGGCGAGGTTTGAGGGACTGGCGGTGTTTGTGCCCGGAGCACTTCCGGGTGAGACTGTGGATATCGAGATTACTCAGCGTAAGAAAGACTTCGCCCGCGGGCGGCTCAAATCGGTGCTGGAAGCCTCGCCGCACAGGGTGGAGGCCCCCTGCCCCTACTATTGGCAGTGCGGGGGCTGCGATTATCAGCACGCCAGTTATCCCTTGCAGTTGGACCTTAAAACCAGAGTGGTAAAGCAGACCCTGCAAAGGATAGGGAAGATAAATACTACAGTAAATCCTTGCCTGCCATCCCCAAAGACCTGGCGCTATCGCAATAAAGTCACCTGGCATGGTAGGCCAGGAAGAGAAGGCTGGCGATTGGGTTTTTATCGCTCCGATGCTCACGATGTTTTGGAGGTCAATAACTGCCTGTTGATTAGCCAGGCTATGCAGGAAACCAGCAACGCTATCGCTGCACAATTGCAGTGCCTGCCCCATCCATTGCCTGTGGTTGAGGTGACTGTGAGGGAATCGTCCTATGACCAAAAATTAATGGTCATCCTATCAGGAATGGAGCAGGAACTGGCCTTACAAATGCTTGCAGGCCAAACCCACAAGGATGTGTCCTGGGTATATCAACAAGGAGGGAAATGTAGTGTATTATCTGGCCAGCCATTCCTGCGGGAGGAGTTGAATGACACCAGTTTTGAAATATCCCCCCTGGCCTTTTTCCAGGTTAACCGTAAACAGGCCGAGCAGATACTGGAGATCATCATCAAATGGCTGGAGCTACAAGGCAATGAGGAGATATTGGATGCTTACTGCGGGGTGGGTTCGCTGGCTTTGCCCCTGGCCCAACAGGTTCAAAAGGTGATGGGTATTGAGGCCTACAAACCCGCCGTTAAAGACGCCCGGTCTAATGCCCGCTTGAACATATTGCGCAATACACGATTTCTGGCCGGATCGACAGAAGAGGTCATGCCCACTTTGACCAACCGCTTTGACGCGGTGATACTGGATCCGCCCCGCAGGGGTTGCGCCCCTGTGGTAGTTCAGTCCGTGGCCCGTTTGAAGATCCCCCGGGTTATCTACGTTTCCTGTGAACCATCGACTTTAGCCCGTGATCTTGCCCTCTTCACCCAGACAGGTTACGAAATCAAGGAGGTTCAACCCCTGGACATGTTCCCCTGGACACGGCACGTTGAGACGGTAGTATTGATGTCAAGGGTTTAGAGAAGGGTGTCTGGAAAGGCTTGATATAAGCCTTTCGTGTGAATATGGAAACAACCCGAAATGGAGACTGTACGAAATCTATACTGACAAAGATGCCGGTGGTAATGTAGCCCGACCTGGATTTCAGAAAATGATTTTTGACTGTTATGAAAATAGGATTGATATTGTTTTGGTGAAAACTATTAGCCGTTTTGCCAGAAACACAGTTGATCTGCTTGAAACGGTAAATAGGCTTAAAGGGCTCGGAGTCGAAATTATATTCTATCAGGAAAACCTCCAGACCAGTGAAACGGACAAAATAGTAGCGAACAGGAGCAATATTGAAATAGTCAATGGAAAGGCGATAAGAAAAGGAACGCATTACAGCTCAAAGAATAAGAAGCAGGATTGAACAATAATCTATTGTTCAAGGAGGAGATCATGATGTCCAAAATTATAAATTCCAAGATAGTCTATGTACTCTGGTTAATGATACAGGGAGCGGCTTCATTTCTTATCAGCGGACTCATTGCGTGCATTGCGATATTACATCTTGATAATTATATTTTGGGGACAATAATTGCTGGGGGGATAGGGGGACTTCTACTCGGCCTTTTCCATTGGAAGCACAAGATGATTGGACGAATGACCATTGCAGGTCTTATTGCTGTGCCAATCGGTCTTTTGGGAAGCTTTATTTTAGTCGAAGGGTTGGTAGGAGGGTTTGGATTGCTATTTCCTTCGGTTGCTGCTTACTTTGAGAATTCTAACATTCCCGATATTATTGCCATTATCTTGATGGGGAGCGTTTTTGGAGCGGTCTTTGGGGCAATAGTCTATAGCCGAAAATCCATAGGGTTGTTTTCTATTGTTTGTGGGGCTGTTTCAATTCCTTTCGGATTATTAGTAGGAGCTATGAATTCGGGGCATTGGATAAAAGTGTGGCTGGAGAATTTGTTTAAGGTCTTTGGCAATATAGATCTGAATTTTTTAGCGATTATCACGGAATTTGGTATGGGTATAGGCCTTTGTATTGGCCTATATATTATGTTAAAACAAAAGAGTATCGGGCACGATTGAACTTCCCTTATTGTTCAGCAAGATATAGAGACATCAATACCATTCTCTCAACCGTATAGCTAAAATTCATGCGAAACATAGAAGAAAGCGAGCATATGAAAGCTGTACAAATGGCTATTTTACGGGCTTTTAACGGGTTTTTGAAGCCGAATTTTGACATCAAATCTGACCTCTGGATTTAGCCTAACTATCACACGTTGAGATGGTAGTATTGATATCAAGGGTGAAAGAATGAGTGTGCGAAAAAGCCTGTAAATAAAGGGTTTTTGAGATTTGCAGTTATAAAATTGTAACTTCAGAATCCCTTTTTTATCTCTCCGTGGGAATATGTCCACAGAAACGAATTTGATAGTTAAGTAGTCCGGTTAGATGCCAGAGGTTCATGACAGAGCAGATTGGATGTTTGCATGAAGTAAGCTGTTTTTACGGGGATGAATAGGAGTTTATAAGGAGGGCTGCATATTCCGGTGCGGCGGAGCCGCAGTTCCGGGGAGTGGTGAGCCACCCTTCCGGAACTACAGAGCCACCATTCCGGTTTAAAAGCCATTAATCTTGTTTGGTTCCCTTGATACCGTACAATTGACGCATCGAATCATCGTCATCCGGATCGGAATTGATCTCAATGATGTATGAATCATGAACAATACGGTCCAGAATCGCATCGGCAATTGTCTCTTCACCGATCTTGGAATGCCAGCCTGCTGGCGAAAACTGTGAACAAAAGATGGTAGAGCCTTTATGATGCCGGGCATGGATGATCTCAAGAACATCTCTTGCTTCGTTCTCTTTGAGAGATACCAGCATCCATTCATCCAGGATAAGAAGATTGAACTTTCGGTACTGATTCATCAATTTCTTGTAGCTGCCTTCGTTTCTGGCGATGTCCAGTTCAATCAAAAGGTCCGGTAACCGGATATATTTCACCGTATAGAAGTTCTGACAGGCTGCGATTCCAAAAGCACAAGCCATGTAGGATTTACCTGATCCGGCAGCGCCCATGATTATGATGTTATGCTTCTTCTCAATGTAAGTGCAGTCTGCAAGGCGTAAGATCTGGGTTTGATCCAGTTTTCTGGACGGACGGTAATTAATATCCGCGATGCAGGCATGGGTCTGGTCGAATCCGGCACTTTTAATCAGTTTCTTTAAACGATTGTTCTTGCGGCTGCTCCATTCAGCATCTACCAGCAGACCCATCCGCTCCTCAAAGGCAAGGCTATGGAGCGAGGAATCCATCATTTGTTTGCTGAAGGCTTCTGCCATAGCAGTAAGGCGCATGTCACGCATTTTGTTAATCGTCGGTTCATTCTTCATGTTTGCCAAACCTCCCATAGTAGTCTGCCCCACGGGTAAACCCGTATGGAGCGGATGGATGTTCAGCAGGTGAAGATTTTTCTTCTGTCAGCTTGTCCTGACCTGAAGAAAGAATCGCTTTGATACTTTTCAAACTTGGCGACGGAGTATATGATAAAGCCTTTTTGCAGGCAGCCTCCAACCGATCGACCGAGTATTTGTCCGCAAGCTTCAGAAGTCCTAAACAGCTTCGGTAGCTTTGCTGTTCTACCTTACGGGAAACCAAGATGGCTTTAACTACGACAGTTGTATTGGGACCTATGTTTTCTGCCCATTTTATGAAGCGTTCAGCATTCCACTGGATGTATTTCTGGTGTCCTTCCGGCATATGTGCCTCTACGGTGCTGTATTGATCAGGTCTTCCATGCAGTCGCCGATGAGAGGCAATGCGATGGTTGTTGTAGAAAACTTCGATGACGTTTCTGGTTACCCGTACATCAACTTTCCGCTTTATGTACTCATAGGGCACCGAGTAATGCATTTTATCGATCGATATGTGATAATTTAGCTGTACGGTGGCTACTCTCCAGGCAGCCAGCTCGTATGGGGTGGACGGTAATTTGAGCAACAATGGTTTTTCTTCCGCAAGGAAAACGCTTTGCCTACACCCCTCTTTTTTTTGAAAAGGGGTTGTGTTAAGCTCTTCGAGCTTTTCCCATATGTCATGGTTCAGCTCTTCCAAGGTGAAATATTTTTGTTTTCTAAGCGCTGCGATAATCCATGTGGATACTATGCCCACGGTACCTTCCACACTTGCTTTATCCTTAGGTTTTCTTACCCGGGCTGGTACAACCGCAGTTTGGTAATGCTCTGACATTTCATGATAAGTCTTGTTGATGACCGGATCATACCAGGAGGTTTTCTCAACCCCAGTTTTCAAGTTGTCGGGGACCAGCATTCTGGCTGCTCCTCCAAAATATCTGAACATGTTTACATGAGCAGTGATCCAGCTTTCCATATCCTGTGACAGAAAAGCCTCTACGTATGCATATTGGCTGTATGGCAGTACTCCTACAAAGAGACAAGCTCTACAAAGTTCTCCTGAGATACGGTCTGTCAGCACCATGGTTTTACCGGCCCAGTCCACTTCGATTTGTTCTGCTGGTTTTCTGGGGATATGCATGGTGGCTCTGGTTTTCTGTGAATATTGCTGATAGTAATAACAGTACTGTGAGTACATGAGGGGAAGTTCATGGTTGGCTTTACAATCCTCACAATACTCGTTCCACAAAAGCCTTAGACTGACTCCTTTTTTCGCCATCTCCTTATGGATATATTCGTTGTCAGGGAGACGACGGTTCGTAGGTGTGACGGAGTCTGGATAGAATAGCTTGTCCAGTACTGCGTCAGTGGTTTCTGGTGTCAGGGGCCAGGCAATGGATAGTTCTTTTGCCCTCTGCAGCACCTTGGATACGGTGTTGCGTGAGCAGGAAAGGCTTTCTGCGATTGCCCGCTGACTGATCCCCTGGCTGTAAAGCCGAAGGATTTCTCGATATTCGGTCATTTGATGACCTCCTTAGAATGTATTTACACGATAATCGTGCATGGCTACATTCTAAAGAAAATTCTTGTGGTTGGCTCTCGTTCCGGAATGGTGGCTCTCATTTTCCGGAACACTGGCTCTCGCTCACCGGAACTGTGGCTCAGTTTGGCCCGGAATACTCAGAG
>JBMNGL010000006.1:0-113763 GCA_050949825.1 Syntrophomonadaceae bacterium
GTTTATAGAGTTCCATTCTTATCAGGCGGCGATAAGACACTTCCCTGCCCAATTCCCGGTGTTTTATTGTAGGTAAGCGTCAAAAACTTCACACATACCAGTGTCCCAGCCAAGATGAGACAATGAACCTGAACAAAAAACAAGGAGATGTTCAGGAATGGTCAATAACGATCTGTGCAGCCTGTGGGAACAGCGTCTGGCAGACCATGCAACCAGCGGTAAAAGCGTAGCCACCTGGTGTCGGGAACATTCAATTAGGGACAACCAGTTCTATTACTGGCGTAAAAAACTGCGTATGGACCAGGTTGAAAGCAACCAACCAGTGAAATGGCTTCCCCTGGAAGTAGAGCAGACAAACCTGGCTCCCGGCTCTATAGCCGTTCATGTTGGGCAGGCAACAGTTGAGATTAAACAAGGCTTTGATCCCCAGCTGTTGCGCCAAATCGTAAAGGTTCTACAAACCATATGATTAGTGAAATATCAAACCGACAGGTTTACCTGGCCTGCGGTAGCACTGATCTTAGAAAATCGATTGACGGATTGGCAGTACTGGTTAAAGAATCATTCCATTTAGATCCCTTTAGCCCCTGCCTATTTGTATTCTGCAATCGAAAACGTGACAAACTCAAATACTACAGTGGGAGCATAATGGATTCTGGCTGCATTACCGACGTCTGGAGCGGGGTAAATTTGACTGGCCCACCGCCCATACTGATGTGGTCAGTATTAGCTACCGTGAATTCCGCTGGCTCCTAGATGGCTTGTCACTAAAACAAAATCAGGCTCATAAAGCAGTTAAACAAAGAGTTATTCTTTAACAGAAAAACAGCTCTAAACCCGGATATTTCGGCATTTTCATGGTGCAAAAATACCGCTTTTATGGTATAATTTATCTATGAACATGCAAGATAATTCGGCTCAGATAATTGAACAACTTAATGATAAAATCATTATGCAGGAACAACAGATTGCTGAACTTAATGCCAAGGTAAAGTGGTATGAAGAGCAATATCGCCTAAGTCGCCAAAAACAGTTTGGTGCTTCCAGTGAGAAAACTTCTCCTGAACAGATTAATCTGTTTAATGAAGCTGAAGATATTGCTGACCCTAAAACGAAAGAACCAGATATCGAAACCATTACCTATGAGCGCAAGAAAAAGCAGCCTGGTCAAAGAGCTGATAAGCTCAAAGACCTTCCGGTTGAAGTAATTGAATACCGACTTTTAGAACATGAGCAAGTCTGCCCCTGCTGCCAGGGTCCCCTTCATGAAATGAGTACCCAGGTAAGACAGGAGATAAAGGTAATACCTGCTCAGGTAAAAGTAGTACAGCATGTTCAATACATATATTCCTGCCGCCAGTGTGAGAAAGAAAATATTACAACACCGATAATCAAAGCACAAATGCCTAACCCCATATTACCAGGCAGTTTGGCATCGCCCTCCATAGTGGCATATATTATGGACCAAAAATATACCAACAGTATGCCGTTATATCGTCAGGAACAGCAGTTATCCCGTCTGGGAGTAGAGCTTTCCCGGCAGACCATGGCAAACTGGGTTTTAAACGTTGCCGACCCCTGGTTAAAGATAATTTACGACCACCTACATGAGGAGTTGCTAGATAGAGATATCCTGCACGCGGACGAAACAACTTTGCAGGTATTAAAAGAACCGGGGCGTTCAGCCGAAACTAAATCCTATATGTGGTTATACCGTACCGGAAGAGGCGGACCACCGATTGTCCTGTACGAATATCAGACCACCAGAGCCAGTAAACATCCGGACCGATTTCTGTCTGGCTTTAAAGGGTACCTACAAACTGATGGTTACAGTGCCTACGGTAAACTGACTGACATAACGTTAGTCGGCTGCTGGGCGCATGCTCGCAGAAAACTTATTGAAGCCCTTAAAGCCTTGCCAGCGGCTCAGAAAGATAACCGGTAGCAGCCAGCGTAGGATTGGATTACTGCAATAGACTATTTGCCATTGAAAAACAGTTAAAAGATGTATCTGATAAAGAACGTTATGATAAACGGTTAGAAAAAAGCAAACCGTTACTTGACGAATTCTATATATGGCTTAAAAAGCAAAAACAACAAGTCCTTCCCAAGAGTGCCTTTGGCCAGGCTATTACTTACTGCCTGAACCAGTGGGATTGTTTAAACAGCTTCCTGCTGGATGGCAGGTTGGAGATAGATAATAATCGTGCCGAACGTTCAATTAAGCCCTTTGTAATCGGCCGAAAAAATTGGTTATTTACGAACACCCCCAGGGGTGCCAGAGGCAGTGCAATTATATACAGCGTAATTGAAACGGCCAAGGAGAATAACCTAAAGCCTTACAATTATATGCTTTATCTGTTTGAGCAGTTGCCCAATGTTGATACGGGTGATCAAGCTGCCATTGACCGCTTGTTGCCCTGGTCAGATACACTGCCCGAGGAGTGCAGAATGCCTCAGGAGAATATTACCTCAAGTAGTTCCTGAGGTACAGGTGTGCGGTATTTGACGCTTACGATTTTATAGAACGAGAACAATTAGGGTTTCAATTCCTGATAGGTACGCTAAAAACCTTTTATCAATGGATGATTTCCCACAACTTTTTTAGTTTCAATTCCTGATAGGTACGCTAAAAACGTCACCGTAATTACTGTATCATCAGTCTGCGCTAACCAGTTTCAATTCCTGATAGGTACGCTAAAAACCTTTTTGTAGCCCACGGTGATTCTACTGCGCGGGTAAGTTTCAATTCCTGATAGGTACGCTAAAAACCGGCGGCCGAACAGAAGCCTGGTATATAGGAGAAATGTTTCAATTCCTGATAGGTACGCTAAAAACCCCAGTATGGACAAACTACATATATATATGCTCAGTTTCAATTCCTGATAGGTACGCTAAAAACGCTAAGGGGTGACGATTGATGCAGTTGCCGTTTAATTGTTTCAATTCCTGATAGGTACGCTAAAAACGTTATCTACTAAAATATTCATGAATTCACTATACGGGTTTCAATTCCTGATAGGTACGCTAAAAACTATGATTGGCACGGTATTTCTGCAACTCATGAAGGGTTTCAATTCCTGATAGGTACGCTAAAAACCAAGCATGTATCCATTACTGTTACCTCCTTCTTTGTGTTTCAATTCCTGATAGGTACGCTAAAAACGGGAGTAGACACAGAGGGATTCTTCGATATTCGAGGAGTTTCAATTCCTGATAGGTACGCTAAAAACGAATAGGGCGGTTATTTTATTCGCGGGGAGGGCAATGTTTCAATTCCTGATAGGTACGCTAAAAACGGAGCAATTTAACAAGGCTATACAAGATATTGTCGATGTTTCAATTCCTGATAGGTACGCTAAAAACTCAGACTATCAGCATGCATTGAAGGATATAGTCACCGGTTTCAATTCCTGATAGGTACGCTAAAAACCAAGCGCATCAGTAATATGTGCGATCATTTTTCGAGTTTCAATTCCTGATAGGTACGCTAAAAACGCAAACATTATTAACACGTTAGATATGCTGGACACGTTTCAATTCCTGATAGGTACGCTAAAAACCTGAAAAAAAATCCTTCCAGATTTCTTTTCTTCCTTCGCGGTTTCAATTCCTGATAGGTACGCTAAAAACTTATAGTATCAAGAATCAGAAGCCGAATTTTACTAAGTTTCAATTCCTGATAGGTACGCTAAAAACTTCAGCAAGGATCGCAGCGGCCTACTCTGCCAGGTCAGTTTCAATTCCTGATAGGTACGCTAAAAACAAGAATTAGAATACTTTGGCAATAAGGTTACTGTTACGTTTCAATTCCTGATAGGTACGCTAAAAACCACTTTACCGGGCAGCAGTTGACTTTATGAAAAACTAGTTTCAATTCCTGATAGGTACGCTAAAAACATATGCGTCAGATCGGGATAGCCTTCATTATATCGGTTTCAATTCCTGATAGGTACGCTAAAAACTTATACATTATGCGGACATAGCTAGATATGGGTATAGTTTCAATTCCTGATAGGTACGCTAAAAACGTCTTGCATGTTTGGTGATGTATGCAAATATCGTGAGTTTCAATTCCTGATAGGTACGCTAAAAACTCAATAAAATCGAAAAAAGCACCCATAGCTTTTCTGAGTTTCAATTCCTGATAGGTACGCTAAAAACTCATTAGACCAATGTATTCGGTCCATTCAAATCCCTGGTTTCAATTCCTGATAGGTACGCTAAAAACTCCCCGATTTTTTTCATCGACCTTTGCAGCATTAAGTTTCAATTCCTGATAGGTACGCTAAAAACGCTTTACTGGCCTTGACGGGATTAAAGCCGAGAAAAGTTTCAATTCCTGATAGGTACGCTAAAAACCGAAACAGCGTGTATCTATGAAGGGGCTAATATTTTGTTTCAATTCCTGATAGGTACGCTAAAAACGAGTATATGATACGGCTCATAAGGTACTACCTTATCAGTTTCAATTCCTGATAGGTACGCTAAAAACGATTCACCTTGTTAAAAAGGAAGGAGTCATAGACAAGTTTCAATTCCTGATAGGTACGCTAAAAACTGAATAGCAATTTCGTGCGGCATGAACCGGCGCGAGTTTCAATTCCTGATAGGTACGCTAAAAACCCTGTTTTCATTTTTACTTTATTTCCCATTGTGCAGGTTTCAATTCCTGATAGGTACGCTAAAAACTGAATATAATCCCAGAGCAAGCACCGGGCATAGGCTGGTTTCAATTCCTGATAGGTACGCTAAAAACGAAATTGACATGGTGACTCCCCCAGCAGTATCTATTTGTTTCAATTCCTGATAGGTACGCTAAAAACTAGCCTTTTGTCCAAACTTTATACAGCAGTGAAGAGTTTCAATTCCTGATAGGTACGCTAAAAACTATAGCTGCCATGTCGACACCACTGGCATGACATGGGTTTCAATTCCTGATAGGTACGCTAAAAACCCGGTAAACGTATGTTCATTCCTGATAGATACGCTAAAACGGTCATAGAGTAGCAGTTTCAATTCCTGATAGGTACGCTAAAAACTACCGATTATGCCCTATTCATACGTCTGTTTCAATTCCTGATAGGTACGCTAAAAACAATCGACTGCCACCTCCTGGCAAGTTTCAATTCCTGATAGGTACGCTAAACAACGCAACGCTATTTCAATTCCTGATAGGTACGCTAAAAACCGCATTATGTCAAGTGGTTGTTTCAATTCCTGATAGGTACGCTAAAAACACTTGAAGCTGCTATTCAATTCCTGATAGGTACGCTAAAAACCCAGCCCTGTCGATCCTAGTTTCAATTCCTGATAGGTACGCTAAAAACCCGAGCATAGCGAGCAAATCTCATACGTGTTTCAATTCCTGATAGGTACGCTAAAAACCATAGCGGACGTTCGGCTGAAGGTTTCAATTCCTGATAGGTACGCTAAAAACAGCGAAACCTGTCTGCTACGTTTCAATTCCTGATAGGTACGCTAAAAACCCGAGCGCTGCAATCGATCAGTGCCTCATTGCTGATTGAGTTTCAATTCCTGATAGGTACGCTAAAAACCCGTCAAAAAACCATATTAATAAGACAGCTAAAAAGCTATCTATTCTGCAATATTTATAATAAGGACTAACAAATTACCAATTAATCGCCATTCAGACTGTCGTCGTAACCGGCTAAAAACAACACTATTTGAGATTGACGACATTCAAATGAACTGCTCTTGTCCTCCCTTTTTTACCCCCATAATTTCTCGCTCCGAATACTTTAGAGTTCTGAAAGTATAGAATATAACCGAATCATATTCATCATCGATAATTTTGGCCAATTCCATCTTTAGCTTTCGGAAACTACTTTCATTAATCTCGCCTTCCAGGACGGAGTTTTGAACCCAATACAGGTATTTGCGAGATGTCTTAAGAACCTTGCCCACGCGTTTCTGTTTCACATCGTATACTTCTATTACAAACACCTTTAACCCTCCTACCAACGGGAATTAAAAGGTATATATTTCTTTTCGCCTAATAAGTGCTTTTCCAGTTTATAGAGTTCCATTCTTATCAGGCGGCGATAAGACACTTCCCTGCCCAATTCCCGGTGTTTTATTGTAGTACGTAAACGATTTTCCCACTCCTCCACAAAGACTCTTCTTCCTTTATCATTTAACAGAATCCCATTACTTCTTTTCTCAAAATGGCTTGCTTTCAACATATTTCGACCTAGCAAGGAAAATATTAAGCGGTCCACCATAATGGGTTTGAATATTTCGGCAACGTCCAAGTTGAGGGTAAACCGCCTAAAGTTAGTAGCGTGTAAAAAACCAATTCGTGGATCAAGATGGGTTTTATATATTTCACTTAAAACAGCAGTATAGGCTAGAGTATTTCCAAAACTAATGAGCGCATTGATCCTGTCCTGTGGTGGACGGCGATTGCGGCCGTTGAATTCAAAATCTTCCTTGCCAATTATAAAATTAAAAGTAGAATAATAGACATCTCGTAAATTTCCCTCAATGGCCATTAATTCGTTGTTATTCTGGCAAACGGATATTCGCGAGGCCAGTGCAGATAATTGCTGGAGTTCCTGCTCGACCTCCTTATTTCGGTTATAATAATACCTCACAACCGTGATTATATTGGCTGCAGCGCCTTCGACAAACCGCTTGGCAATATCCATCCGCTTTTGTTCATCTAGATAATACTCCGCCTGGCGCAGTATCATATATCCGGAATTATAGTGTTCCCGAGGATAATAACTTCCTACATAATAACCGTAGTCATTGAGAAAATGCAGTATGATCTCCTTTTGGGTAAGAAATTGCAAAAAGCGCTTATTTAAGGTGACTTCCCCAAAAACAATGATTTCCTTGACATCCTCCACCGGCAGGTACTTCTTACCGGCTTCAGTATCAAAATACAGAGTATTGTCTTTTCTTTTAAACTCTCCGTCATTAAAAACATAGATCGTCTTTTTCATTGTACCTCCCGGATTTCACCCAAACCCTTTTGAATTAATTCAAAGCATTCTTCACGTTCTATATGTATTTCGCGTAGGTTCTTTCTCATTAACCCGCGCCCCGGGTCTTCACCAGCATTGGGTGCCATTATTCTAAGCCCAGCAGAACTCACCATAGGCGCAATTCCGGCAGTATTTATTTTTAACCGGTTCCGGGGGTAGATCAGCAGAGACCAATCTTTCTATTTCTTGCACAGTATTAATTATTTCCTCTTCACCGGCTTGATCGAGTATGACCTCGATTTTTTTCTTTTCTTCGGGGATCAATAGTTCACCCCGGGCATCTATGCCCATTTCTTTGAGCTGCAGCAAATAGAAAAGAAGTTGTTTGCTAGCGCTTTCCACGAACCGGGAAGATTTTTTCACTTCCCCCACAACCAATTCCCCGTCCTCCCGACGAACGAGATCCAACTTAGCATTGCTGAGGTCAATCTCTTTTTTTTCCCGTTTATAGGTGTTTTGACCAATGGCCCTGCCTATGACTACATTTTCATCATCCTGATCAGCAATTATCTGATGAGACATCAGCCAGGTTTCACGGGGGCAGATATAGTAATACCAAACCAAGGTTCCGGTTACGGAGAAGTCCAAAATATTCTTCCTCCTCGGCATTAATAACGTTTATTTAATCCGTTGTCTCTCCGGCGCGCGCCAATACTTCCAGGTAAATCTTCGTTGACAAATAATAACCTTCTGCAATTAGTCTGTCTAAATATGTCTTTACCTCTTCAATCCTGCCCATTTTTTTCGCTAATAGAAGAATACCGACCACCCCTATAGTCATGAAGCCTTGGCTCTCAGCAAATTTCCTGGCCAAATAATCATCTATCACCAATAAATCAATTCCCAAATCTTTAGCAGACGAAACCACTTCAAGTTCACCTTTGTGAAGCCTGGAGCTATGATGTGCCTCAAGAGCGTACTCCGAGTGATGTACAATAACATATTGATTCAATACAGCACCGGCCAGTTCTTCGCTCCCAATGTTCTTGGTCGCATTTTTATCTGTGACTTCATCGTATACAGCGGCGGGGACAAAAACCTCATCAAATAAATCCCACAGCAGGTCGAGCTTGCTGAGCATAGACAAAGCAATAATAGGACTGGAGTTCACAACTACAGCTTTCACGGTTTCTCCTTATAGCCTTTGCCCGCCTCGTTTATAATCTGTTCATCCATAAATAAATCTTCCGTGCAGTAATCCTTCCATGGAATATTGTTCGTTTTCAGCAAAAATATGAAATCATTTAATGGAAGTCCCGCTATCTCGCTAGCCTTGCCCAGGGAGACGGTCTTTGCCAAAAAAAGGCCAACAGCCAATGATATTCTAACGTTATCATCATTTGACTTCCCATGAGCAAATTCTGCCAGCAAATGCACGAGTTCCCCTGGTATTTTGAACGAAACCCGAATGTCTTGTGATCCCACGGTTGTTGCCCCCTTTAATAACTAAACACCTTTTCTCATTAATACTTGAGAGTTTTGTCCGGGTTTTTATAAGCCAAAGATCTAGAAGATATCGAGTTAATATAATGATGCGGGTTTATAAAGAGTAATAATCTCTTTCCAATTCTCCTATATCTATCCCCGTCTCAGATGAATACGAAACATGAAACACTGGAAGGTCATATATGTTTTCTTGATAACGATTATTTGATCGTAAAGCAAAATATTTTTTTGTTCCTATTGGTACTTCATACAATGAAACTAAGGCATAGTGACCTTCTTTGATAAAGTTCTCAACCTTTTCAAAAAACTCGATAGGGATGATACTCACTTTCATATAGTCGAAATCTCGAGTTTTTTCTTCAACAAATGGCAAGTCGAACAATATTTCTCTTTTTTCTATTTCTGAATATATTGAGCTTGCGCTTAGATATTTCTCATCCTTAATTTCCACATCGGCATATACCAATTCTAAGAGATCTGCTATTTCCTGTTCAGTTAATTTGCCTTTGGCATGTTTTGTTAAGACTTGTTCTGTTTTTTCTAATATGGCAAGGGATTTTTTATATACACACTTCCTGCTTATTTCTGATGCCCGAAAAACTATGAATTGAGAATGTTTTTTGGGGTCATCATAACGATTACATCGTCCTGCTCTTTGAACCAGCGAGTCAAATGGAGCACACTCACTAAACATTATGTCAAAATCCACATCAAGTGATACTTCAACAATCTGGGTTGCAATCAGTAACTGAACCTCATCAATGTGTTTCTCTTTTTCAATTCTATCTGCCATAGTAAATTCCGAGTGAAAACACATTGCATTATAATTTATCCTCCATTTGCTGTAAGCTCCTTTTGCAGATTCAATATTATTCACGATAATGGCCACCCTCAATCCCAAATCAAGCCTGCTTTTAATGAGGTTATCAAGTTCATCCAACTCTTGATCAATATAGTGCCATTCATTACGTGATGACTGCATTCTATCTTCAGCAATTATAGGGTCACTAACATCAGGTAGTAGGGAAATAAAGTGCTCTCGTAATACTCTGGGCATGGTTGCGCTCATGATCATTATTCTTCCACCTAAGCGAAGAATTTTCTTGATCGTTTCACTTATTAAACCTAATGTAAACGTATCATAGGCCTGTATTTCGTCAATAATGACAGAGCTCCCTGATAGCGCCAGTTCCTTTAACGTCCATGTTCCGGTGTTAAAGCCAGTATTGAGAACCTGGTCTACCGTGGCAACCATCAATGGAGGTATGAATGCTTTATTATGCAAAAGCTGAAATCTCACTTTAACCGGATCAACGTTTTTCAAATGAAAGTAGGTCTGAGCCCCTGAATGACACAATCCAGACTCCTTATCATCAAAATACCATCTGACCATTCTGCTATAAAGGCCATTAGAAGTTACCATAGTAGGCATAAGTAAAATGATGCGTGGACACGGCCGATTAAGAGCCCAAATCAATGCTGCTTCCGTTTTTCCTGAACCGGTAGGAGCTATGGCTAAAATATTACCCTTTTGCCCGACGCATTTTTTTTGGAAAGGAAGTAAATAAAAATCCCTGCCATCATATTTGGCTTTTTGCTCCATCCTTGTTATTAATTGTTCTTGCGTTTCCTCCAAATAGAATACCTGCTTTTCGTTGTATCCGGATGCTAGCCAATCGCTAAAATGAAGGATGCCCTTCATAAGAGCAAATATTTGGCGTTTGTCTTTTGGATTAAAATAGTCATACAAGTCTAAATGTTCTACATCAAGCATGCCACGCATTCTGGGAAAGAAGTGGTTTTTCCAATCATTACCGCCAACTACAGGTTGAGAAGAAGGAGGGCTAATCCCCTCCTTTTTAAGAATATCAGTTACCACTTCAATCGCATATTCTATTCTATTACCTGTTAATTCCGGCCACTCTCGTCTTTTTATTTCACGATCAAAGCTAGTCCAATTTCTTTCCAGAGTTTTGTGATGTCCTAATACAGCCCATACTTCGTAAGGGAAAAAAGCATCTTGACCTGATTTCCGTCGCTTATACCAGTATTCCATGAGAAAAATCGCCGAGTTAATTTCATGGCGAAAATAATGGCCTTGTTCTATTTTTCTGCCGTGTCTTAACGCGTCCATGTAATTTTGGAAAATCGGATTAAGTTTGCCGATATCATGAAATAGGACACAGATAAGGCTCTTTATCCTAAATTCACGTAAAGGCATGTCAATTTGATGCAACCATTGATCTATGTAAGGCTCTTTTAGCGTCCACAGCTTACTCCAAGTTTCATAACACTGTTTAATATGCTGGTCATAAGTCTGATAAGGTTTGGCCCAATACATATACCCACCTTCTTTTAATTGATAGCAAATAAAGGTATTGTTTCCTCGCCAAATCTGTAAACCTCTATAGCGCTTCTAAGTCTGATGTTTCCAGGCACATAACTAAATACCTGGTATTTGCTTCCCTTCCTTACTAATCCTCTGAATTCGTAATCAACTGGAAGAAAAAATACCTGTGGTGCCCTTAATTGAATGGTCAAAGGTGATTCTTTAATACTTGACCAATCAAATTCATATAATCCAGATATATCCGCCGGTATCATACAATTCTGAAGAACATGGGTCTTAGTAGAACCAACGTCAATAACCGGGCTAATATCATCTTTAACAAACAAATCATCACTGCTACCCAAGGTTAGACAAAAAACGGGAGATTGGAATCCATTGTGCAGTTCATTAATAACCTCACTATTCGGTGAGGCATAAAATATCTCGCCTTCCAAATATGCCATAAACTCCCTATTCAATATGTCTTTTCCAACTACGCTATTGTTGGTGATCTTGGCATAATTCCACAGATCTATCCCATGACCCCCGCTAACTCCCTTTACGCCAGCGAAAATATGCTGGTGGCGAAAATGATTAATAGTGCACTCAAAGCTCATTCCGAGCGCAGCCCCTGCTATACCCACCAAGGTCGAAAAAGGGGGCAGGGGCAGGCAAGAGTGATACATTTGGCTACCAGGATCTCGAAATGAAGCAGTTGGAGCAGAATAGTGGAAATAAAATCCTTGCATTATTGCTCCTTTCCTTCTGATATTATTTGAAGCATTCTTTCATCCACCCCCGCATTATGCCAAATGCCTCTCCAATTGGCAGGAAATCAGCATGATCTTTTTTAAAGAAGGATTTCCTTTCCCCAATAACAGAAGATATTATTACATTCTCATTATCCTTAACAGTACTGGCAATCAATTCAGTATTAATATCATCCTGACTGATTTCAAGAGTTTCCAGAAATATGGGGTTCTTTACCTTAAGCAATGCTCCGCATATCAGCTTGGGCGAAATATCGCTTAAAAAGCGGCTCTGTCTTCCTACCGTCCACAGGTTTTGAATAGCCGTTAACAGATCGGTTACTCGGTTAATTTTCTCTTTGGCATCACAATGAAGTTCGTATAAATCCCCAGGTGATTTTTCACCTACTCTATCAAGTTCAATAAGGATCGTTCCTCTATAAAAGCCGGAATGAATTTCTGTTTCAAAAATATTTGGGTTGCCTCCGGCTTTTGTTGACATGTAGTTTGTCCCAAAATCAAGATCTCCCCGATATGGTTCCAATGCGATGAGGGGTGATACCCTAACCGGACTGGTTCTTTTGATAGTCTCTGTGCCTGCCCGCATAAAACCAAATAAATCATCATCAATGTATTTTTGCGGCTCACATTGTGTTGTGGCTGCACCCTTCCTTTGATTTGCTGCAACACCTTCCGAAAGAGTGTGTCCTAGAACCGCCAACTGTTCACGTAATGCTCGCCGTACCGCTTGAGACGAGCAATAGGGATATTCCCTTCCATCATTCATTTGAATCTTTTTAATACTGGAAATATTATCAGCTTCTTTATCCGATCCATTCAATGAGGTATAAGATGCTTGGGTTAAATATGAGATGGTCAAGCATTTTGCAGAAATCATTTTACGTTACCTCCCTCACTTTTTTGTTCTTGTAATGCCATTAAATGTATTTAAAGCTCCAATAACGCAATAAGCTTTAAATTCATTAAAAGGTACTCTCTCTAAAATACCCTCCTCAATCACATGACTTAGAATCAGACCATACCGCATTTGTAGAGTGTTCAAGTTGTTAAGAAAGTCACTTTTATTGCGAGTTTTTCTCAAGGTAAACAAATCACCCTTAATTTTTTTTAATTCTTCGCCTTCCAGCCCCTCTCTTGCTTGCAACACTATGGATTTACCCAGGTTTACCGCTACTTCAACTTCTTTATCCATCATTTTCATCCCTCCCAAGGACGTTTCATATTTTATTAGAAACTTGAGCATCTCTCCTAAGTAAGGCTCCATTCCAGTCATAGTAAGGTGAGAGGCAAACTGCTCACAATCTAATAAAACACTACGTTTTAACAAAACCTTTTTGAAAAAGAGGTTGCGAAAGCTGCTATATCGATCCTTTTCATCCCTTACATACAGATTATTAAAGAGTAGGTGTGTATCCAATGCTTCTTGTTCTAAAAAATAGAGAAGACGAAAAGCATAAGCTACATCGTTATAGAAAATAAGTTCTTTAGTTATAAACGTCTGTCCCTTTTCACTAACTACCAGCAAGACAACTTCAATAGGAGCCTGCGACAGGCTAAATTCGAAAATCAAGTCCAATAAATTTGAGGAATCCAGAACTTCCTGATTTTCTTTTATTACTCCATAAGCTTGCGTGAAAAATGCCCACAAGAATTCATATGCTTCCTTGGCATAAGCAATCAGTGACCCCTTATCACGTTTTAGATTGCATAAGTAGTTTTCAGTATCTACCTCTCTTAATGTAGAAGCATAGCCGATGCGTCTATTCACATTGACCATTTTGCTTAGTTCCGGTGAATAAATTTGCAGAATGAATAAATCATTAAATGATTTTCGATAGCTTGCTGAATCAATGGCAAAACGACCCAGCATTTCACATTCCCAGCATATTTTATCAGGCGCCCCGGCTTGAGAGTTAAAGCAACGGGTCGCAGAGTTGCTGGCAAACAACATATAGGTTGGTTGAGAAACAGTGCTGCAGTTGCTGCTTTCTCTACCACAAATACTGCATATAGGTTTGTTCCTTCTTTCTTTTGGAAAAAACTCAATTGCTTTGTGGCATACAGGGTCTTCAATCAACAGTATCTTTTTTTTGCCCCATAACTGAACATTATGCTCGTCAATAAATGCTTCAACTCGATCACGTAAATCCGGCGGCATATCATTCAAATTAATCCCCGCTTCATCATTGGGAAGCCGCCAACTACTCCCCTTAGTAAAAAGATTTGGGATGGGTGTAGGGTTTCGTTTTGGTTTCAATTGCAGTGAATCTTGTATGGGATCATAAAATACAGCTTTAGGCTCCTCTTTTTGTTTTTTGGTCGAAACATTCCAGTATCGCGCTGTTAGTTCTTCATAGCAGGCTTCAATAAATTGCTTTAATTGATCAGCTTGCGAATAAAAAACTTTTAAAGCGGAACCATTAATATCCAAATGAACCTGGTGTTTTTCGTCTAATCCGGTGCTGATCGCAATATTATGTAATCCTGCAATACCCGCATCTATCCACCAGTGATGCCTAAATTGAATCATATAGTATTTTTCTTCAATCAATTTATCACCTCCTTGTAGTTATTTATTATTGTAATAAATTTTCATAATTTAATCCATTATATTCCCAATTTTATTAACTAGCAAAACAAAACACGACCTGATATAATAATTGAGCGTTCTCAACAGAGTAATCCTAAAAGGACTTGAAATTAGTTTTTTATTATTGTTTTTAGCGTACCTGCTAGGATTACTCATGAGGAGTCTTTGGCTCTTTTACCCCACCACCTCCCAGCATCCAAACCCCTGGGAATTCTTACTGCCTAACCCCGTATCATATGCTACCTTAATTAAATCCGGGTTCCCTTTTAGCCAATAGATCCCATGGTACCCAACAATGTAAGTTCCCTTATAATTTATCACCGCTTTAAACCGCTGTTCCTGATTACCATTCCCATTTGGAATTATCTTGAGATCGTTATTGGGAGGTAATTCTCCGTGAATCAACTGGTATTTGGCCATCAAATTAGCACGGACGATTTCCAGGTATTGGGGCTGCCAGGGAGAATAATATTCCGTCCGCTTACGATTGTTGTCCCCGGTAACAGTTGAATAGGCAACGGTTGGAGAAAGCATTTTGATTTGCACCTGTTCTGTGAACTGTATTTCCTTTTCCACTCCTATACTCTTGATCTCAATAACGCTGCCGCCCAGAAACCCCCAATCTGATCTGATTAGAGTCTCGGCCAGGTCGGTGATAAACGGCTCCAGAGTTGAGGAAATAATTAAGTGTACCGGAGATTTAAACCCAATTAATCCTTGATTTTTATATAATGTAAACGGGCCCAAAAGGCGGGAGAATGTAAATAGTTTAAATTGTTTGCCAGCATGCCAAAAACCGGTTTGATGTAAGAACCTGCTATAGTCCCGGTCAGTCAAATTTTTATAAAGGAATCCCTGCACGATATGACTGTAATGTATGGGCAGTTTAATCTCCTTATCTGAGTAGAGTTCTATATTGATTCTCATGTTGATCCCTCGATATAATTATTGATTTCTTATTTATTTCGCTTTGAACCAATTATTTCCTTCCAAAATCGATTTTATTTTACAAATCGTTCCTTAAATAATTGATTTTGCCAGACAGCCTTATTTTATTTCGATTTCCTTAAGGCAAATGTTAGCAGGTATGGTGGACAAGTAGCTGTCATAATATGTATAGTTCTTTGTTAGATCCTTAAGGAAGGAAAAAACTTTTCCTTAGAAAAACAAAAAAACCGGCCCAAAAGCCGCTATTATTATACTTACCGGTGCCCGAGACCGGGGTCGAACCGGTACGAGGTTTGAGCCTCACGGGACTTAAAATCCCGTGCATTCTAATCGACCTTGAGTCTATCCTCAGAAAACCAAAAAACCGGCCTTTTCAGCCGGTAAATATCATCTAAAGTGGTGCCCGAGACCGGGGTCGAACCGGTACGAGGTTTGAGCCTCGCGGGATTTTAAGTCCCGTGCGTCTGCCTATTCCGCCACCCGGGCAGTAAAATATGGAGGGCGGAGCCGGATTTGAACCGGCGCATGGTGATTTTGCAGACCACAGCGTTAGCCTCTTCGCCATCCGCCCCCAATTGGCGCATTTCGCGCAGTCATAATTATATCAACTTTGCAGGGTTATTGCAACAGTAACTGGCGGTGCGCGTTATCAAATTACCTATGTTGACTAAAGAACAAGGTGATGCTATAATTATTCTCGTTGCGGAGCCGTGGTGTAGCGGTTAACATGCCGGCCTGTCACGCCGGAGATCGAGGGTTCAAATCCCTTCGGCTTCGCCATATGCCTCGATAGCTCAGCAGGTAGAGCAGCGGACTGAAAATCCGCGTGTCGGTGGTTCGACTCCGCCTCGAGGCACCATCAATAAGCGGAAGTGGCTCAGTGGTAGAGCATCGCCTTGCCAAGGCGAGGGTCGAGAGTTCGAATCTCTTCTTCCGCTCCATGAAACAATAGCGCTGCGCATAGCAGCGCTTCTATTTTGCGGTAAAAATGTAAGCCGGCGCCGTATCAGTTGCCAAATCGACCAGCGAAAAACAAATGACCCATCTCTTTCCGATTTTTCTTCGTCGACATCCAAATTGATCCGAAACTAAGCCCCTGTCTCGGCCCGAAGGCGTGAGCAGGGGCTTTTGGTTGGCTGTAAACCTGTTGCCTGATTCCAGTAAAATTGTCATCTTGCAACAGTTCTGCGCATGAGAAGATAATATTTCATATCTAAAAATCCACTTTCGTACTATACCGCCTCAATTCTGCCGTACTCCAACACCCCGGCTGCTGCCGCATATTATCCCCGCCCGAGCAAATACTAAATGCAAAGGAGGTGATAATATGCCCCGAAACAAAGCGGATGTACAGTCCAAGCATAGCAGATATGCCTCGCGTATGGCCCGGGGTGACACCGGCAAAAACTATCTGAATGAGTTTTTCGGCGTGGTTAATCAAAGCGTTGATGGTATGTTGTACGAGTTTGGCCTCTTTAATGATAAGGGAAAATCATCTCCACCCCGCAAACCTATGCAAAATCAAGAAAAGGAGCCGCCATCTTCCAAGCCATAGACCTTAGGGTCGGGGCTGCGCTGCCAACTGGCTGGCCCGCAGCCCGGCCACCTGACCTTCGCCCACTGCTTTCATGACTTGATAAGGTTTGCCGGTGCAGTCACCGGCGGCCAGGACTCCGGGCAGATTGGTTTCCTGTTGGCGGTTTACCTTGATATGACGGTCATCCATTTCCAAGCCGGGCAGCAAGCGGGCCGGGGCGGTTTCCCCCCCCAGGATAAAGAGACCATCAACGGCAATCACCTGCCCATTGGCCATTTTTACCCCGGTGACTTCATTTTCGCCTTCAATCTGCCGCGGTCTTTCCTGTACGGTCTTGACTCGTGCATCCATACTGCCCAACTTTTTATACAAGGGAACATAATAGACATCGCGGCAGATTTCCGCCATAAAATCGGCCTCGCGCTCGCCTTCTTCATCGTGAGAAATAATCATGACATTCTTGCCCCGGTACAAGGGGCCATCACAGGTGGCACAATAGCCCAGTCCTTTTCCCAGCAATTCTTCTTCCCGGGGCAGGGTGCTTTTATAAGGAACCCCGGTGGCAATAATGATGGTCTTGCTGTTGACAAATTCATCCTGCAGCAGTATCTGGTAGCCTGTCCCAATGTCGGTGATGAGATCAACCTTGCCATTCACGATTTCGATATCCATGTTCCGCGCATGATCCATAAAGCGCTGCAGCAGTTCAGCGCCGCTGACAGCGGGCAAGCCCAGGTAATTGTCTATTTTCTGCGCCCGGTGCATGGGCGGGCTGCAGGGGTCGCCGCCGATGACAATCACTTTTTTGTTGCGGATGGTGGCATTGATGGCTGCTGATAAGCCTGAGGGCCCACAGCCTAAAATGGCCACGTCATAATCGCTATGCCGCATAATCGTCCCTCCTTTACTCTGCTATCAGTATGCGTTGCGAAAGCTTCATATAACCTGCTTACCGGTAATTGATTTCGATCATAATATAATTGTTATCCGTGGCAACACTATGGATAGCTTTCACTATTATATTGCATTGATCGAGGTGCTCTATGCCAGATATTATATTCAAACGGATTTTATTCGAGCAGGCTGCCCTGGACTATCCGCTGGGGAGGCAAGTTCTAAAACGCTGCCGTGAAGCCGGGTTGGAGGTGTCCATTTTAAAAGGCTCGCGCGTGTCGGGCATCCCCGGCCAAACTCCACGGGAATCTTTCTTCCAGGGCAAAGCCACCCTGGTGGTAGGGGTGCGTCGCGAGATGGATTACGCCACCTGCAAACCGTCCGCTCATTTTCAGCTTCCCCTGGTAAGCGGATGTCCCGGTATGTGTGAGTACTGCTATTTACAGACCCAGATGGGGAAAAGACCGTATACCAGAGCTTATGTAAATATTGAGGAAATCCTTGCTCAAGCGGGGCAGTTGATTGAGCAGCGCCTGCCTGCTGTTACCGTGTTCGAAGCTGCCGCCACTTCAGATCCATTGCCGGTGGAGAGCTTGAGCGGAGCCTTGTCCCGGGCAATCCAATACTTTGCCTCCCAGCCTCAGGGAAGGCTGCGTTTTGTTACCAAGTATCCGCTGGTGCAAAGCCTGTTAAGACTGAACCATGCAGGTCATACCCGCATTCGCTTTAGTATCAATACCCCCTCGGTGGTAAATCGTTTTGAACACCGCACCCCACCGGTAAAGCAGCGCATTTATGCTTTAAAAGAGGTCATGGATCACGGCTACCCGGCAGGTGTTATCATTGCACCGGTTATACTGGAACCCGGTTGGGAAGATGATTACCGGATGTTGATAGATGACCTCCGTATGGCCGGTCTGCCGGAAGCATCTCTTAATTTTGAAATCATTTCGCATCGTTTCACCACTCGGGCCAAAAACCGTATTCTGGAAGTATTTCCAGAAAGCACTTTGCCCATGGATGAAAGCGGACCTCGCCAGTACAGGTTCGGGCAGTTTGGTTACGGAAAATATGTCTACGATAAGGAATCACTTGCCGCCATGAAGGCATTTTTCGCCAAAGAAATCGCCGAGCTTTTCCCCGGCGCAGTAATTGAATATATAATTTAGACTGCACCCGAAACCGGGGCCATCTCCGAGATCAAGACTGCATTTGGGGTCCTGCAGCCGGTCTAAATCTCGTGGGCAATGCGGTTGAGTTCCTCGATCATATCCGCTAATTCTTTAACCCGGTTGCTGATTATTTGCATCAAACTGGCCTGTTCTTCGCTGCGCTGCACTATGGTCTGTGATTCTGCAATGGCTTTATTAAGCTCTGCTTTCATAGCATCGACCTGAGCGGTGATCTCCTCATTGGGGGGCTGGTCGGCGCAAATCCGGTGCAGGGTTTGCTGCACATTTTGAATACGCTGATACAGTGCGGTATTGTTGATTTTAATGTCATGACTGTCCATGCTCATCCTCTTGAGGGCGATACCCATCTCGGCCATGCCTACTTGATGGGTGTTGGCCAGGTTGCGCAGGGAAAAAGCACTGTCACGGCTCAGGGAGATGGCAAAGGCGCCCAGCAATAGTTCAGGCTCCTCATCATCAAAGATCGGTGCGGCAAATACCTTGATAGGCTCGCCGTAATAGCTGATATCCAGTTCCATATTGACCACTTGCTCGGTTCGAATGGCGGTGCCGGAGGGGCCATGGGGAACATAGGGTTCTCCGACCTTTACCCCGGGCACCGCATCTGCGGGCGCTTTGAAGACTACTTTTTCCAGATTGGAAAGATAAAATGTAAACCCCGGCGGCAGGGCTTGGAGCATGCCTTCTACAACCAGTGGATAGTGATCCCAGAATCTGCTGCCCATATTATTGCCTCCTCATTTACCACATCTACGTTTATTATACGAGTCATGCCATTATATCGCAATTGCGTCGATGATCTTAGGACCGATGCCAAGCATCGGTCCTAAGATGGACGCTTATCATACCGGCTTTGAGGTGCTATACTGAATCTAGTTTAGACAGAGTAACCGCACAACAGAGCAGTACTGTAACCATAATTATATACGAAGTCCTTAGAATATTGATTTCGCTGGTCCCCGGCACCATGTGAAAACCGGTTCCCGAACCATCCATGTTCCTATTCCCCAACTGGAAATGGGTTTATTAACGGCTCTACTACTATCATACGAGGAGGAAATAGCATGAAATACCTGCTCATTTTGGCCGATGGGATGGCTGATGAAGCGCTCACAGATTTGGGCAATAGGACGCCTCTGCAATATGCACAGACCCCGAATATGGATTTCCTGGCTCAAACCGCCTATATTGGCACCGCGCAAACCATTCCCGCCGGTTTTCCACCCGGCAGTGATGTTGCCAATCTATCAGTTTTGGGCTATAATCCCGAACTTTATTATACCGGCCGCTCCCCGTTGGAAGCCGTCAGTATGGGGGTGGCTATGAGTGATAATGACCTGGCTTTGCGTTGCAACCTGGTGACCCTATCCGCGGCTGCTGTTTATGAGGATCGTGTTATGGCCGACTACAGTGCCGGGGAGATCACCTCGGAAGAATCGCGGCAATTGATCGCCCTCCTGCAGAGCGAACTGGGTAATGCCGAGTTGAGTTTTCATGCCGGAATCAGCTATCGACACCTGCTGCTATGGAAAGGCGGCGCGGAGCGGAAGATGAATCTGACCCCGCCGCATGATATCTCGGGCCGGGTGGTGGGTGAGTACCTGCCTCAGGGGCAGGACAGCGCCATGCTGCTTGATATTATGAAAAAGAGCCTGGATTTATTGGAAAATCACCCCATCAATGAGCGGCGCCGCAGCCAGGGGAAAAACCCGGCGGTATCAGCCTGGTTCTGGGGGCAGGGCAAAAAGCCGGCCCTGGATAGTTTTGCGGTTAAATACGGCTTGCAGGGTTCAGTAGTGGCGGCTGTAGACCTGGTCAAGGGGTTGGGCATTTGTGCCGGCCTGCGCCCGGTGTTGGTACCGGGAGCTACTGGGGCTATTGAAACCAACTTTGCCGGAAAAGCCCGCGCCGCCCTGGATGAGCTTCTGGGCGGGCAGGATTTTGTCTATATGCATATCGAATCACCTGACGAGGCCGGGCATCAGGGCAACCTGAAGGCCAAGCTGTGGAGCATAGAGCAGATTGACAAGGAAGTGGTGGGACTGGTGCGCTCTGAGCTCCACCGTTTCGATGATCTGCGGGTTATGATCATCCCCGATCATCCCACCCCTTTATCAATCAAAACCCATAGCAATGGTATGGTTCCCTACCTGATATTTGATAAAAATCACCCCGCTCATAGCGGAGTGGGGCAATACCATGAAGAGGCCGCCAAACATGGCCGCCACTTCCCTGCCGGCCATGAGGTCATGGATTATTTTATCCGCGGGGAATAAAAACGCCCTGCGCCTGGCCATCCTGAAGAATACGAATTTAGGCCAATTCGAATAAGGTGACAGCCTGAGTTTCCCTGGCACCTTAAGTTTGTTTAAGGCTATTTCAGGCTGTCATCCTGTCGTGCGCCTTCCCACGAACAGCACGCCGATTGTGTCTGTCTGCCAACCCCGTTTCCGGGCTTCCCTACATCTCTTTACAGGTTTAAGAATTGAGCCACGGTATGTTGCATATCTGCCGGGCTGGTGGTGGTTTTATGCAGCACGGGGCGTTTTTCCAGGTCGCGGATCCCCTTTGGAACCGCCATTCCGGTCCATTCTGACAGGAACCTGATCAAGGCGAATTCGTCTTGCCCTGCCCGCAGCCGCTCGGGCAGGATGGCTTCTGCCACGCTGCTGCCGAATTTGAATGGGCTGGCGGTTGAAGCGATAATCGTGCAAGTCCCGTCTCCGCTCTGCTCCCGGTAGCGTTCATAAACATGCCAGGCCACCGCGGTGTGCGTATCCATCAGGTATTGATACTGCTCCCAGATGCGGCGGATGCAGGCAATGGTCTGTGCATCCGTGCCATAATCAGACCAAAACAGTTGCTGTATTTTTTCCCGCAGCGGTCCCGGCACCTCATAGCGACCGCTGCCGGTCAGTTCTGACATCCAGGTTCTTACCTGCTGGGAATCATGCCCGCTGATCTCTGCCAATAGCCTTTCCAGATTAGACGAGATAAGAATGTCCATGGAAGGGGATATGGTTCTGTAAAAGGATCGATTGCGGTCATAAACGCCGCTGTTAATAAAATCTGTTAAAATGTTGTTGGCATTGGCGGCGCAGATTAAGCGGTTTACCGGCAGTCCCATTTCACGGGCATAATAGGCGGCCAGGATATTGCCAAAGTTGCCGGTTGGCACCACAATATTGACTGTTTCACCGGGCTTAAGCCGCCTTTTTTGCAAGAGGTCGCAATAAGCAGACAGGTAGTAGACGATTTGGGGTAAGAGTCGTCCCCAGTTGATGGAATTGGCCGAAGACATTTTTAAATGTTTTTTAGCCAGGGCGTTGATGAATTGCTGATCGGCAAAAATCTGTTTGACCCCATTCTGGGCATCGTCAAAATTGCCCAATACCCCGGCCACATAAACATTATCCCCCAACTGTGTTACCATCTGCAGGCGCTGCACCTGGCTGACCCCTTCAGCCGGGAAAAACACCACAATACGGGTGCCGGCCACGTCTCTGAATCCTTCCAGGGCAGCTTTGCCGGTATCACCGGAGGTTGCCACCAGAATGACAATCTCATTGCTCTCTCCCGTCTTTTTTATGCTGGTGGTTAATAGGTAGGGCAGAATCTGCAAAGCCATATCCTTAAAGGCGCTGGTGGGGCCATGCCACAACTCCAGTAGATGGAGGCCGGGCGATATTTCCACCAGAGGGGCAATTTGCGGATGGTCAAAGTTTTCTTCATTGTAGGCCCCATTAATACAGGCTGCTACCTCTGCAGGACTGAAGTCTGTCAGGTAACGTTGCAGAATGGATTGGGCCCGTTCTTGATAAGGCAGGTGAATCCATTGCAAGAAATCTTCCTGACTCAACGCAGGTATCTGTTCCGGTATATATAGCCCCCCATCCGGTGCGATGCCGTTGATAATAGCCTCAGCCGCCGACACGCCGGGGCTTTTCCCCCGACTGCTCTGATATTGCACGGTTTCCATCTCCTTTTGTCTCTCTTGCTTGGTATAGACCAGCCCCAGGCATCTCTGTGGCATTGGGTAGAACACGAAAAAGCATATTGTTGGACAATAACCATATATTTTTATATAGGTGGATGTACCCCAGGCCTTGGGCTTTGTTTTTCATTGTATACCGAAAGCGCTGCGGATAAAAGCCCTGCGGCTCCAGCATAATGCCAAAATAGTGCAGGCTAGTATAACCCTAAATACCAGGTTAAGAGCTCATGTCCCCAAAGCAAGGCCACCATCGCCCCTGCACCCAAAAATGGCCCCAGGGGAATGGCAGTTTTCAAGCCTTGCTTGGTGAATAACATCCATCCCAGGCCTGCTACGGCGGCTGAGGCTATCCCCAGCAAAAGGGCTAAAAGGGACAAAGGCCAACCCAGATAAAGGCCGATAACTGCGGCCAATTTAATGTCTCCCCCACCCATTCCACCCGGATAGAGCAGGGCCGGCAGCAATAAAAGCATTCCGGCACTAATGCCCCCCCCAAGCGCCGGCAGCAATAGTTGTGGAGTGGTCAGTCCATGGAGCATTACAACCGCTGCGGTCATAAAAACCAGCAAGCGATTCGGTATCACCCGTAATTCGATGTCAATAACCGCTGCTGCCAGTAGTCCACAGAACAGCAAGCTGTTATGCAGCAGCACCCAGCTCCATCCCCATATAGTGTAGAAGACAGCCAGAACAGTCGCAGTCAGTAACTCAATGACCGGGTATCTCCAGGTAATAGCCTGGAAACAATAACGGCAGCGACAGCGGTTTAGGGCAAAGCTAAGCAGCGGAATTAAATCAAGCATTTTCAGCGCATGGCCACAGCCGGGGCAATATGAACCTGGCAAAATTATCGACTGAGAGCGGGGCAGACGCCAGATGCACACATTTAAGAAGCTGCCTATGAGCAGTCCTAATAGCGCTGCTATGAAAACCATATACTGACATCCTCCTTTGAGATTGAAGCTAGAGACTGCCTCCCTTTTGGGATAGAATGATATAAAGAAGAAATATTGCCCTTGAACAGGTGAAATGGTTTGCTGCATATGTATAGTTAGGGGGCAACCGTTAGCTCCCCAGGATACTAAGGCACTACCGGTCAGGGCGGCCCACAGTCCTGTTGCTGTTTACTTTGTGTACTCCTTAGGGCATCGCACTATAGGTTCGGGGAAACAGATATATTTTGTCAGGGCTTATGGTAATATTTTACATCATTTGGTCAGGGGGGTGTTTATTTTGGCACAATTATTAGCGTTATTTTTTATTGCTGTTGTGATTAAACTAGCATGGGATGCCTTCCAAGAATACACCGCCAAGGATAAATCGGCCGGCAAAAAGAAAAAAGGCCAGGGCGAAGTGATCGACTTGAGTAATGCCTGGGTCGATCTTTCTGACATGCCCTACCGTAAACGGGATTATATTCTTAATGCCCGGGAGTTGGGGGCATTTCGCCTGATATCAGATAGCCTGGGGGACGATTATGTGGTTTTTCCCAAGGTGCGTCTGGCCGACCTCCTGACCCTTTCTGCCGATGCGCCGCGCCGCCAGGAGTATCTGGAGCGGGTTAAAGAACGCAAGGTTGATTTCGTTATCTGTGCCAGCGCAGAATTGAAGCCGGTGCTGGTTGTGATGGCAGGCAGCCCCAGTGACGGGAAGAAGAAGCAGATGGTAGAGCGCTTTACTCTCTTGGCCCTGGAGGCGGCCGGGTTGCCCTATACCAATATGGATATTGCCAACCTGCCAGAAAACCAGGAATTTATCATTTCTCTGCAAAAGGCCGGGTTAGCCCTGTAGGGGACGGAAATCCAGTGTTGGACTGTTTTTTTGCATGCTTCTGCAGTGGTTTGCACGGGCACTCGTTGCACCGGCTACGTAAAAGGTCCGGTCTTACTTGTGCAACTGACCAGCATTCATTTATTTTCAAAACCGGCTCGACTTGGCTTGGAACAACACAGATTCCGGACGCCTTTATCCCCTTTTACTCCGCGGGAGCAACTCCTGCCAGGGGATGTATAAACCGCCTTTGCATGCTTCTGCAGTGGTTTACACGGGCACTCGTCGCACCGGCTCCGTAAAAGGTCCGGTCTTACTTGTGCAACTGACCAGCATTCATTTATTTTCAAAACCGGCTCGACTTGGCTTGGAACAACATAGATTCCGGACGCCTTTATCCCCTTTTACTCCGCGGGAGCAACTCCTGCCGGGGGATGTATATGATGGAACGAGAATTTGCTTTCTTATTCTTTAGGCGAACAAGGGGCTATTCCGCAGGAATAGCCCCTTGTTCATTGTAAAAGCATAAGGCTCCAGTTTAGAGGTACTTTTTACCCTTGGCGTGATAATGGGTGTGCAGGAGTTCGTGGGATTTGTGTCCCAGCGGCTCATGCAGGAATTCTTCGTACAGGGTTTTGACTTCGGGATTTTCATGGGATTTCCTGATGGGCAATCCTTCATCCTCAACGTAGATGGCGTTAATACGCTCAATACGCTTCAGATTCCGCTTGGTGATAGGCTGACCGCCTCCACCGATACAACCGCCCGGACAGGCCATGATTTCAATGAAGTGATAAGGAGATTCCCCTGCTCTTACCTGATCCATCAGCTTGCGAGCATTGGAAAGGCTGTGGGCTACCGCAACCTTAACTTCCAGGCCGTTCAGGTCTACAGTGGCTTCCTTTATGCCTTCAAAACCACGCACTCCGGTGAAGTTGACGTCTTCCAAAGTATTGCCGGTAACAACTTCATAAACCGTTCTTAATGCCGCTTCCATAACCCCGCCGGAAGCTCCGAAGATAACGGCAGCGCCGGTGTAGGCTCCCATCCAGGAATCAAATTTGGAGGCCGGCAGTTTGCTGAAATCAATCCCGCTCTGTCTGAAGAGGCGCCCGATTTCACGGGTGGTCAGAACAATGTCCACATCTTTGTAGCCGCTGTCGTTCATTTCTGGCCGATCGCACTCAAACTTCTTGGCCACGCAAGGCATAATCGACACACTGAAAATCTTGGCAGGGTCGACGTTCATCTTTTCAGCCCAGTAGGTTTTCGCCAGGGCGCCGAACATCTGCTGCGGTGATTTACAGGTGGAGAGATTATCCAGCAAGTCGGGATAGAAGGTTTCGCAGAAGTTTATCCAACCCGGACTGCAGGAGGTGAACATGGGCAGTGTGCCGCCTTCTTTCACCCTCTTCAATAACTCATTGCCTTCTTCCAATATGGTCAGGTCAGCGGTGAAGTTGGTGTGCAGAACGTAGTCAAAGCCGATCTGGCGGAGGCCGTTTACAAAAACATCCATGGGCAGTTCGCCGGTCGCCATACCGATTTCCTCGGCAATGGCCACTCTGACTGCCGGAGCAATCTGGGTAACCACGATAGTATCCGGGTCGGCCACTGCAGCCAGGAATTCATCGATGTTTTCAATTTCACCGATGGCCCCGACCGGGCAGGCATGGATGCACTGACCGCACATGACGCAGGGGCTGTCGATCAAATCCTTGCCCAGGGTAGGCACTACCATGGCATAGCTGCCACGGCCTTCAAGGCCCAGCGCGTTGACGCTCTGTACCACGGAGCAGGCTTCAATGCAGCGGCGGCAGAGTACACATTTGTCAGGATCCCTGAAAAGCGATGGGGTGGAAAGGTCTTTTTCATAGCCCCGCACCATTATTTCAAAGGGATTGTCGCGGATGATCAGCTCTTCGGCCAGGCTCTGCAGTTCACAGGCACCGTTCCTGATGCAGTTCAAACAATCCTGGGGATGGTTGGCCAGGATCAACTCCACGATGGTTTTTCTGGCTTCCAGGACCTTGGGGGTGTTGGTTTTTATCACCATTCCCTCGAAGACCGGGGTCGAACAGGCTGCTTGCAAAAGCCGGTTGCCTTCGACTTCGCAAACGCACACCCTGCAGTTGGCTTTTATGGACTGATCAGGGTGATAACACAGCGTTGGAATATGAATACCGACTTTCTGTGCCGCCTGCAGGATGGTGGAGCCTTCGGGAACGGATACGTTCATTCCGTTGATTGTAATGTTTACCATTAATTTCCCTCCTTTGCTCTCCTACAATAATTTGGCATTATAGTCGGCTTTGAAATTCTTGATGGTGCTCAATACCGGTGAAGGGGCAGCCTGTCCCAGTCCACACAAGCAGGAGATGGACATTACCCGGCCCAGCTTTTCCAACAGAGCGATATCGTCAGCAGATCCTTCGCCAAACTCAATTTTTTCCATTAATTCCGCAATGCGCATAGTGCCTTCACGGCAAGGGGCGCATTTGCCGCAGGATTCATGTTCAAAGAAACCGGCAATTCGAGAAACAACGTCAACAATATCCCTACTGTCATCCAAAACAAATACCGCACCAGAGCCTAAAGTCGCACCAATGGCAGCCATAGCGTCAAAAGCCAGCGGTGTGTCCAGATCAGCCTCAGGAATAAACGCACCTGAGGTCCCCCCGATTTGAACCGCTTTGAATCTTCTGTCGCCAGGGATTCCCCCCCCTAGCTTGTAGATTATTTCTCTGATGGTGGTGTTGGTGGGTACTTCGAAGAAGGTTTTATTATTAACATCGCCGGTCAAGGTGAATATCTTAGTTCCGGGATATTCCGGAGCTCCGATGGCAGCATACCAATCTGCGCCTTTATCAATGATAACGGGGATATTGGCAAAGGTTTCAACATTGTTGACAATAGTGGGTTTCTGCCACAGTCCCCGTACCGGGGGATAAGGCGGTTTGAAACGAGGTTCGCCCCTGCTTCCTTCAATGGATTCGATCAGGGCGGTCTCTTCACCGCATACATAGGCGCCTGCGCCCATTCTAACTTCAATATCAAATTCTCCCAGAACACCTTTGTCTTTAGCCTGGGCAATAGCCTGGTTAAGAACCTCCACTACATATGGATATTCGCCCCGGCAGTAAATGTAACCTTTGTTCGCTTCTATGGCGTAGCCACAAATGGCCATACCTTCAAGAACTGTTTGAGGATCATTCTGCATAATCAAACGGTCTTTGTAGGTTCCAGGCTCGCCTTCATCGGCGTTGCACACTACATACTTCTGGTCCGCCGATGCGTTATAGGCAAACAACCATTTCTGACCGCAATTAAAACCGGCCCCGCCACGGCCCCTCAATCCTGATTTCTTTACTTCCTCAATTACGGCTTTCTGATCCATGCTGCGGGCCTTGCTCAGCGCGTTATAACCGCCTTGAGCGATATAGGAGTCTATATTGAGCGGGTCGATTTTACCGTAATTACGCAACACAATGCGCAGTTCCTCGGCCATTGTATGACCTCCTTTCTACTGTATCTTTTTTCGGGCTTTTGCCTGTGGCCGAAGTTATTTGTATTCTGCCAGTATGGCAGGGACTTGTGCCGGGGTTACCCCTGCATAAGGCTTGCCATTGATGGTAATTACAGGTGTAGCCTGACATTGTCCAACACACTCCGCAAATTCCAGCGCAAACTTGCCATCTGTAGTGGTTTCACCCATCAGGATGCCCAGTTCCCTTTCCAGAGCCGCTACCACTTCGGCTGCTCCAGCTATGTGACAAGGAGCACTTTCACAAATGCGGATAACATTTTTACCCCTGGGTTCCACTGAGAAGTAAGAGTAGAAGGTTGCCACTCCATATGCCTGGGTAACTGGCATATTGAAAACTTGAGCAGCTTCCACGATTACCTCTTCAGGCAAGTAACTGAGCTCTTTTTGCACAGCATGGTAAGCTTCAATAATACCCCCCGGTACGTCTTTGTACTTGGCAATAATCCCTTTGTAATCCATTCACATTCCTCCTTTCTTTCTTAATTTTAAGCCTGGCACCTGGCGCAGGTTTACCTGACATAAAGATGCTCTTCATTGCATAACAATACTGCACCACAGCAAATATGCGCATGGCAATCTAATATAAAGATACTAGATAGGGCTTAAATAGAAAACAATTAAAGCAGCTTGTTTTGGGTCTCCTGGGTCAATTTTCCAAATATCTCGCCGCCTTTTTAAGTATTTATCATCCTCAATCAGTTTTTGAGCATATTATTCACATTAATTGCTAAAATGCTATTTGTAGAATAGCGGTATATAATGTATACAATATACTTATTTTAACAAATTGTATTTATGAAATGAACATCAAGACGCAACCCCACTTTCCCCGCGTTGATAAACAAAAGGGACGGCAATAGTTTCATCTGAATAAAACCTTTGTCTCGTCCCTTTGGTTTTTTGCCTGTTTCCCTCCTTTAAACCGCGTCGTCAGTCGTTAAGAATGAGGGATAAGAGTTCATTGCGGGTTTGGGCGCGGGTTTCAAAGAGGCCCCGTACTGCAGAGGTCACAGTCAAGGTGCCGGGTTTGCGCACCCCGCGCATGGTCATGCACATGTGCTCAGCTTGAATGACAACTGCCACCCCAAATGGTTTGACGGTGTCATAAATGCAGTCGGCGATCTGCGAGGTGAGCCGTTCCTGCACCTGTGGGCGCCGGGCATAGGCTTCCGCCACCCGGGCCAGTTTGCTTATACCCACTACCCGCCCGCCTTTGGGTATATAAGCCACATGGGCTTTGCCATAAAAGGGCAAAAGATGGTGCTCACACATGGAATAGAGGGGGATGTCCTTAATCAGCACCAGTTCATCATGATATTCGGTAAAAGATACCTTCAGAAAATCGCGGGGCTCCTGCTCACAACCCTGAAAGATCTCTTCATACATTCGGGCCACCCGTCGCGGCGTATCCCTTAATCCTTCCCGCTCCGGATTCTCCCCCACCGCTTCCAGTATCATGCGCACCGCCTGCTCTACTTTGTCCCTGTCAATTGATTTGTGTTCCATATCCTCACCCCTTCTGTGATGACTATGCAAACCAGAACCGTCCCCTTCTTTACCCAGGCCTCACCCTCTGTTGTCACTTAGAATAGGCCTACGATTTCACCGTTTTCTTTGATGTCGATGTTTTCTGCGGCCGGGGTTTTGCCCAGACCGGGCATGGTCATTATGCTGCCGGCAATGGCGACAATAAAGCCTGCCCCGGCCGAAAGGCGTATTTCACGAATATTGACCTGAAATCCCTGGGGCCGTCCTATTAGATCCGGGTTGTCAGAAAGGGAATACTGGGTCTTAGCTATGCAGACGGGCAGCGATCCATAACCCAGTTTTTCCAATGTAGCGATGGTCCGGCCGGCATCGCCGCTGAATGTAACCCCACCAGCTCCATAAATCTCCCTGCAGATGGTCTCGATCTTCTCCTTGACCGGGAGTTCAAGCTGGTATAGAAAACGGAATTCAGCCGGTCCTTCGGCGGCTGCAATGACCTTGTGGGCTAATTCTTCCCCACCGCGGCCTCCTTCCGCCCAAACCCGGGAGAGCGCAATTTCTGCCCCCATTTGCTGACAGCGATTTATTATATATTCCGTTTCTTCCTCGCTGTCAGTAGGGAATGCATTCAATGCCACCACCGGCGGCACCCCAAATTTCTTTATGTTCTCAATCTGTTTTTCCAAATTGGCAAAACCGATTTCTACCGCCTGCAGATTCGGTTGGGACAATTGGGATTTTTCCACTCCACCGTGGTTTTTTAAAGCCCGCACCGAAGCGACCACAACTACTGCATCAGGAGCCATTTGGCCGTAACGGCAGACAATATTAAAGAATTTTTCCGCCCCCAGATCGGCGCCGAAACCGGCTTCAGTGATCATATAATCACCCAGTTTCATGCCCATGCGGGTGGCGATAATACTGTTGGCACCATGGGCGATATTGGCAAAAGGCCCGCCGTGAATGAAGGCCGGGGTGCCTTCCAGGGTCTGCACCAGGTTGGGCTTAATGGCGTCTTTCATCAACAGGGCCATGGAACCGGCTGCCTTGAGATCATCTGCGGTGACCGGTTGTCCATCATAAGTATAGGCCACCACAATGCGTTTAAAGCGTTCTTTCAAATCCATCAAATCGGTGGCCAGGCACAGGGCCGCCATAACTTCCGAAGCCACACTGATATCAAAACCAGACTCCCGGGGTACGCCGTTGATCCTGCCCCCCAAGCCCAGCACTATATTGCGCAGGGCGCGTTCATTTAAATCCATAGCTCGCCGCAAGACCACCTGCCGGGGATCGATATTAAGGCTGTTGCCCTGATGCAGATGGTTGTCCAGCATGGCGGCCAGCAGATTATGAGCGGTAGTCACCGCATGGATATCTCCGGTAAAATGCAGGTTAATATCTTCCATAGGAACCACCTGGCTGTATCCGCCCCCGGCTGCACCCCCTTTGATGCCGAAGCTGGGTCCCAGCGAGGGTTCGCGCAGACCGATGACAGCCTTTTTGCCGATCCTGTTCAAGGCCATTCCCAGCCCCACCGTAGTGGTGGTTTTGCCCTCACCGGCCGCGGTGGGTGTGATGGCGGTTACCAAAACCAGTTTGCCTGAGGGGCGATCTTTGAGGCGATCCCATACCGGCAAGGCAACCTTGGCTTTATACTTGCCGTAAAACTCGATGTCATCGTCTTTAAGCCCCAGTGAGGCAGCAATTTCCTTAATCGGTTTCATTTGAGTTTCCTGGGCGATTTCAATATCACTTTTCATGTGTTCCCTCCTGATGCAATTCTTGCGAATATTGTTTGGTTTTTTATCATAATGTTGATTTTATCACAATTTAGAACAGAAACCATTCCTCTTCTTACCATTGCTGTATTTCTTTATGGGACAGTGCCCTTACTATGGCGCTAATCTCATTCCAGTCCAACCACTGAAGAACCGTGCCAAACATTTTAAAACCTCACCCCGGCAGGAGTTGCTCCCGCGCAGTAAAAGGGGATAAAGGCGTCCGCAATCTGTGCCCTCCCGGGTGAATCGAGCCAATCTAAAATCAATGTGTGGCGGCCAACCACACTAGTGAGACCGGACCTTTTACGGAGCCGGTGCAACGACTGCCCGTGCAAACCACATTACTACTATTAGTCTATCCAAATACCCGGTGACATAAGTATAAAGCCATGAGAAATCCGGTAATATCCGCACTCAAACCGGTTATAATCGAATAGCGATAGCGGGTTACACCTATGGCTCCGAAATAAACGGTAAGGACAAAGAAGGTGGTGTCGGTAGTGCCCTGCATCACCGAGGCCAGGCGGCCAATAAAGGAATCAGGACCGTGTACCCGCATCAGTTCGGTGGCCATTCCCAGCACTCCGCTGCCGGAAAGGGGACGCATCACCGCCAGAGGCACGATCTCGGCAGGTGCTCCAATCAGGTCGGTGAACGGCTTTAACAGGCTGCTGAATACCATCATGGCGCCGGAAGCGCGGAAAACCGATATGGCTACCATCATACCGACCAGAAAAGGGATAATTTTTACCGCCGTATGAAAGCCTTCCTCAGCGCCTTCCACAAATTTTTCATAGACAGGCACCTTTTTAATGAATCCATACAGCGGAATAACGAGCAACAGCAATGGAATGGCCCACTTTGAAATTATGTTTAAAGTGTTGACCAGCACGACTATCGCCTCCGGCGACGGTTGCGGCGCCTAAACCAGTAATCCAGGCTCACCCCTATGGTCATAGAAGCAGCGGTGGCAAGAATGCAGGGACCCACTATTTCGGTAGGATTGACGGAATGAAATGATGCCCTGACCCCGATAATGGTAGCCGGCAACAGGGTAATACAAGAGGTATTTAAGGCCAGAAAGGTGCACATGGCCTCTGAAGCCACCCCGGGATGGGGATTAAGTTCTTCCAAACCTTGCATGGCTTTCATACCAAAAGGGGTGGCGGCATTGCCCAGCCCTAATACATTGGCGCTGAGGTTTAAAATAATGGCGCCCATGGCAGGATGATGAGGCGGCACACTGGGGAATAAACGGATCATCAAAGGCCGCAGTAATCGGGCCAGTCCGTTAATGAGACCGCCCGATTCAGCAATCTTCATAATCCCCAACCACAGGGCCATAATGCCAACCAGATTGAAGCATACTTCGACTGCATCACGGGCTGCTGTCAAGGCCGCTGTTGTGACCACCTCGATGTTGCCATGCCAGGCAGCGACCAGAATGCCTGAGGCCAGCAGCACCAACCAGATGAGATTGAGCACCGACATCCCCCTCAATGTTTTTGTTAAGGGTTATGTCCGCCTGAAATAAAATAGAACCGTCCAGGGGACGGGGTTCCTGTCACCGATAGGAACCCCGTCTCCGTGTCACCCCTGAAATAAAATAAAACCGCCCCCTGGTCACCCCGCCCCCATGTAACCACACGTCAGATATTTTCGGGGGGGTGATCGATGCTGCGGTTTTGGAAGACAGACTGCAATTTGTCTACAAACTGCGGCAGGAGATCCAGAGCCCTTTCCGCGACATGGTTTCCGCTGGTGGAAAGCAGTCTGACATCATTGCTGCGCACCACCAGAAATCCGATTGGTTTAACCGATACCCCGGCCCCGCTGCCACCGGCAAACGGTTTTTCATGATTATGCTGCGGCCCTTGCACCTCGTAATCGCCACCACCCGCAGCAAAACCGCAGGCCACCTGCGAAATCGGGATAATTACACTGCCATCATTGGTTTCAACGGCATCGCCAACTACGGTATTGACATCAACCATTTCTTTAATACTCTGCATAGCGGTTTTCATCAAGGCTTCAATAGGATGGCCTTTATTTTCCTTTTGCGGTCTTTCTTCCATGATCATGCTCCCTTCGCTTTAACCTCATCCAGATAAGTATATAGATATAATGCACCAGGCGGATTTTGAATATACAATCTAGCTGTGTAGAGCAGCGGGCTGTATAAAAATCTGGATTGACTTCTATTTTTATCGCTCTGACACTGCAAATCCGGGTAAGATAACTGACCAGGGAACCTTTCACAGCCCACACCAGGCCAGTACCTACAGCTGTTAACATGGCGTCGTCAACCCCCAGCCAGGTTTTCCACACCATCTTCTGCACCACCAGGCGTTTTAATAAAAGGTGCAAAAAAAAGCGCTGCCGAGATGACAAACCGCCTTTTTGAAGAGGCACTTGCTTAAATTCACCAGCACCCAGGTGATGATTCCAATTAAATTTACTGAGCTTTGATTGGATATTGACATTTAGAGAGAGCGGTTGGGCCTCAAACAGCAGTCTGACTGCTACAGAATAGGGAATAAACATGAAAGTAGCCAGAACGGCCCCCACCGCCACTGCCAGATAGGCATACCACATGAAAGCATCTCCGTTTTACCATATAATTCCCGGTTTGGGACAGTATATGCAGCTAACGGGATGACTTGCGAAGTGATTCGAGATAGGCCTCCATACCGGTAATAACCTCCAGCATCATCCTTTCGACAGAAATGTTTTCCCGACCCAATCGAAAAGTGGGGCACATCAGATTATAATCAATGATCTTTTTGTGAATCAATTCCAGGCGAATGCGTTCTTCAAAATACATGGACTGCTTGCGCTTGCTAAAGCGCTCCAGGGCTTGCCGGTTGCGTTTGGAGTCAAAAAACATCAAGGCATATTTCTTGAATTTTTCCACTTCTTCCCGGTGCTTTTCAAGATCCGCATCGATATCCTTGCCCAGTTGGATCCAGTATGGAGTGCAGTCATTGTCTTTCAATATCTTAAAGATCATTCTCAATTCAGGCGCTTCATAAGGGTTCTCCTCAAATCGCAGCGGTTTGCCCTGTCCGGTAAGATTTTCAAATTCACCCCGTTCCTGGGCTTTCATTATCTGGTTTTCCACCAGATCAGCGGTGCTGCTCATGTAGCGCGCCAATTTGCGATTTTGCTGGGCTTTTATCTTGACCTGTTCTTCCATGGATTTGTCAGACATCTTTAATATCCTCCCCTAATACCGGCAGGTCTTGAAGACTGATGAGGCCAAACAGCTTTAAAAACTCGGAGGTAGTCTGATACAATAGCGGTTTTCCGGGAACCGCCTTATGTCCGGCTTCTTCTATTAAACCCTTTTCCTGCAGCATAGCAATAATGCGATCTATCTTTACCCCGCGCACCGCCTCAATTTCAGCACGGGTAACCGGCTGTTGATAGGCTATAACCGCCAGGGTTTCCAGGGCGGCAACAGACAGCCTTTTGCGCAGCGGAGGCCGCATGCCGGCCAATAAGCCGGCAAATTCAGGCCGGGTGCACATCAGATAAGTGCCGTTTACCTCCACAATCTGTATGCCGCGTTTCTCTTGATTATACTGCAAAAGCAATTCCTGCATAATGGGTTTCAGATCCAGCAGGCCCACATCCAGGATTTCCACCATTTCCTCCAGGGAAACCGGTTCGGCGCGGGTAAACAGTACTGCTTCTGCTGCCGCTTTGACTTCTTCACGCATTAACATTTTTAACCGCCACCTGTACATAAATTCTAATATCGGCGCAGTGGTCCGACTGCACGGCCCTGACAGTATGCTGGCGCAGCAGTTCCAATAAAGCCAGGAAATAGGCTAAGAGTTCCCTGCGGTTTGCAGCCATCGTCGACAATTCGCTGAAAGCCATGCCCTGCCCCCGCCTTTGCAGCAGCAATTCCATAAGATGGTTCATCTTGGCATCGATATTCACATCCCCGGCCGGTATTTCCACATGATGCTGACTGCGCTTGATTTGCTCACGCAAAGCCCGATAGGCGGACACCAGTGATTTTATGTCAGCCACCAGTTCTTCTTCAGGCTGCTCATCTCCTACTTCACGATAGAAGATTCTTTCCGTTTCCCCTTGTTCGCGTGCGGCTAGATATTGGGCCACCTGCCGGTAGCGTTTGTAGGCCAGCAGTTTCTGCACCAATTCTTCGCGGGGATCGGCACTGCTCTCTTCGGGCTCTTCCTGTTCGAGCGTTTTTTGGGGCAGCAGCAAGCGGCTCTTAAGCTGTAACAGATATGAAGCCATTATCAAAAAATCCCCCAGACGATCCAGGTCCCAATCCCCGGTAGCGGCGAGATAGGCCAGGTACTGGTCGGTTATCCTGGCAATGGGGATATCATAGATATCAAGTTGACTTTCTTCGATCATGTACAACAGCAAGTCAAGCGGGCCGTGAAAGGCTTCCAACGCCACCATATAGGACATTTGGAGCAGTCCTCCTTGTTTAAAAAACCAGGGCGTAAAGAACCTGATACAGGAATCCGGCTACAGGCAAGAATATTTTTGACGCCAACCCGGTCATGATCAAGAGCAGCAGAATCACAACACCGTACTGTTCCAGGGCATATATGAAACGAGTGCCAACATCGGGCAACAGCCCCGCCAATATCTTGGAGCCGTCCAGAGGCGGCAGCGGAATCAGGTTAAAAGCGGCCAGGATAATATTTATAGTCACCAGCGGTTCCAGTAATTGCAAGGCAATATCAAACCCTTCGCTGCCGTGAAACGGTATCAGCAAACGAATCAGAATCAAACCGAGCAGAGCCAGGAGCATATTCATACCCGGCCCAGCCAGGGACACCAGCATCATGCCCTGTTTGAAGGAGACGTTCTTGAAATTATTAGGATTAATCTGCACCGGTTTGGCCCACCCAAAGTGGAAGATAAGCAGCATGAAAAAACCGACCCAATCAATATGCGGCAGCGGATTTATGGTCAAACGCCCCTGCAGCCGCGGGGTATCGTCTCCCAGCACATAGGCCACCCATCCATGCGCATACTCATGAAAGGTTATGGCAATGAGGATGGCAGGCAGAAATATCAAATAATCAGTTAGTGTATTCATTCCAAAATCTATCCTCCTTCAACCACTTTTTGACCATTTCCAGCTCATCCCGGTGGTCCTTGAGCACTCCATTCAGTTTCAGGTTATAAAGCTCGGCAAATATGGCGGCAAACATCGGCCCCGGAGCAATGCCCAGGTCTATTAAGGTTTGTCCATTAATACTCACCGCAACCCGTTCCTTTTGATCCAGATAGTGAACCACCTTTTCCCAGGTGGGTTCATCCTTGATACAGAGCAGCAGATACAGTATCCCTTCCCAGGTCCAGCGTTTTAGATCCGCATCGATGTCGCTGGGCCGGATATCGGGGTTGTCACGATAGGAGACGCTCAATGCCGGGGCCAGAAAGGATTCATCAATAGAACGATAGGCCGCTTTGGAAAGTGGGTAACGCGAAACCGCCAGGAGAGCAGCCTCCCGGGCAAGTGTGGACAAGAAATAAAGCAGGTAAACCAGCCAGCCTTGCACGCCGGTGATCTGGTAACGTTCTTGCCACCAGCCTATCAATATGTTGATGCGCCGCATATCGTTCCAATCCAGGCGACCCAGATCAATCTCCGGGAAAATATAGTCCCAAACCCCGATTTCCTGCATGCGCCGCAAGGCTGACAGAGGATCTTTCTCATTTAATATTATTATAAGCTCATTAAGGATGCGTCCATAGGACAGATGGCCCAGCATGCGCCGCTCAATGGCATCCCGTGCAAAGCGCAGGGTGTCCGCTTCCATATTAAAACGGTAGCGCTGTTCAAAGCGAATCGCTCTGATAATACGGGTAGGGTCTTCCACGAAACTCAGATTGTAGAGGATGCGTATGATGCCCTCTTCAATATCCCGCCGCCCCCCGAAAAAATCAATCAAATCGCCGAAACGGCTGGGATTAAGTGCAATGGCCAGGGTGTTGATGGTAAAGTCGCGCCGGTACAGGTCTTCCTTTATAGAGGAACGCTGCACCTGGGGCAGTGCAGCCGGAAATTCGTAATACTCGGCCCGGGCGCTGGCGATGTCTATTTTGAAGCCGTCTGCCATCACCAGGACGGCGGTCTTAAAACGCTGATGCACCCTGACCCGCGCAGATAAAGCCTCCCCCAACAGGCGAGCAAATTCGGGTCCGTCTCCTTCAACCACCAAATCCACATCAAAATTAGAAACCTTGAGCAGAAGATCACGCACCAGGCCCCCTACCAAATAAACCTGAAAGGCGGCCTTATCCGCCACCTCTCCAATCTGGCGGAGAATGGTCATGAGCTGCGAAGGCAGTCGCTCCTGCATCAGGGCGAGGAGAGTTTCTTCCCTGCTGTTAACCGCTGTATATAAAACCGTATGATCTTCCGGATAATCCTCACCGTGCAGGGTGCGCAGAACATCGGTACGGGATACAATCCCCACAATGTTGGCGTCACCGTCCAGAACAGGAACACGGCCGATATCATGGCTGATCATAGCCTTTTGGATGTCGCTGACCGGGGTATCGGGCCGGGCGGTTATCACCCGGGCGGTCATAAAACCTTTTACCGGGGCATGGCCGAGATCATGCTGGCGGGCTTTATCAACATCGCGGCGTGAAATCATCCCTACCATTTGGTTGTTATCCACTACTGGCATGCCGGTGTGCCCATAGCGCAGCATGGTCTTGCCGGCTTCTTCCATGGTTACGTACACTGAAACGGTTTTTACCGGGGATGACATTATATCTTTTGCCACCAGGGGTGACTTGGTTTTTTCCTTTAGCGACTCCAGCAAGCGGGGAATAATTTCACCGGCATCCTGGCCTTTGATACGAGCCGACGCAGCCTTGCTATGGCCTCGGCCGGCGAAAGTTTCCAGGACTTCGTTTACCGGGATATTGGCCGTACGGCTGCGGCCAATGATGTTCAGTTTTCCACCCTGGCTGGCAATAACAAAAACGGCATCACAGTTTTCAATGGTCAATAAACGCTCGGTCACTGTCACCAGGCCCACAAATTCGTTGCTATGACAGCTGGCCAGAACGACATCATAATCCTTGATATGATAGCGCATGGTGCCATTTAACAGTTCTTGCATCAAGCGTCGTTGATTGCGGGATAGGGGTTGATCGATAAAACCGGCTACCACATTCAGGTTGGCGCCCTTTTCCAGCAAGAATGCCGCCGCCTTGAGATCGCGGGCGGTAGTAGAACTAAACAATAGGCTGCCAGTATCTTCGTAAATGCCCAGGGCCAAAATGGTGGCATCAAAGGCGCTCAATTCAATCCCTTTATCGATGATTTCTTCCACCAGAATGGTGGTCGTGGCGCCAATTAAATGAATCTCATTTCGTTCCCCGCGCAGGTCATCAGGCATGGGGGGATGATGGTCGTATACTTTCAAATGCATGCCGGGTTGGTTGACCAGCTCGCGAAGCCGGTCCAAGCGGGCAGCATTGGCCGTATCCACCACAATCATTTTCTTTACCTCTTTATGGTTGAGGGCCGTAGGCTGGCTGATATCGATCAGATCTTTATATAACCCCATAAAGCGTTTCACATTGGCCGACAGGGTCCCAGAAAAAACCTTCACCGCCTGGGGATGCAGCAAATTGGCGGCAACCATAGCCGCCAGGCCGTCAAAATCCAGGGCGGTATGTGAGACAATAATGTCCATGGCAACACTTTCCTTCCAAAGATATAAAGATTATATCACACCCACCCCGGGCATGCATGGAAAGCGCCACCACGAGAGGGACGTTGGGTGGCAGGGGGAAGCAGTAGGGCGTTGGGCCAATGCCCTACTGCTTCCCGTCACACGCTATTGAGATAAATTATTGCTCGTGGGAGATCCGCATTCGGTGCAAAACTGACTGGAGCCCTTGTTGGCACTTCCGCAGTTAGTGCAGTACCTTTGATCCTGCCCTGTGGGCAAAGACTTGGCAGCCGGTTTGCGGGTTAGCAGGTAAATGTTTAGGACGGCCACCGCTATAAATAGTATTGTGGCTAGATAATAGGCATTCATCCAGGTGACATGTATCATGCCATCATTGCTGGGTCGGGTAACTTCATGATTGATCGCCAATTGCAAGGCGATTAAAGAAGCAAATCCTCCCAGGCCAGCTAATGCGGCCAACAGTTTACCTTTCTTCCAGAAACTAATGACCAGCCCGATTACAGCCGCCGCCAGGGCAAACAATGCCGGAGGATAAGGATCTATATCTTCACCCTCCAGATCCGTTCCAAAAGCCAGTTCAATGCCGCTGACCTGCCCGATTTCATGGCCTCCGCAGGACACACTCATAAATGGCAGCAAAAAACATATCAATATGATTCCAAATAATGCCGGTGAAATTATCCTATTGCTACTTTCCATCCCTTTCTAACCTCCCTTAATTGCTCATCTGTCTAATCCAACTCGCAATTATGTATCAATAACTTTTCACCCCCCACTTGGCTCTAAAGGTTTATTGCAGTTTCCTTTGCATTATAGAGTCAAATCAGTACAACGCTAGCAGATTGGTTGAAACGCCCTAACGCCCTATTTAAATAAGAAATCCAATCGAATTTATGGGCTCTTTACTGCAGATACCAGACTCATATATAGCACCGCATTACCAGGTGAATTTCGACCTACCGGAACGAAACGAAACCGCTTCGGTGCAACCCCTTTCGGTTTTTTGCTGCATAAGGACACCTATTATAGAATAAAGTAATTCGATGGCGAAATAAATGATATTTCCCTGATATTGGGATGATAAATCAAACTAACGTAGCTGCGCATAATCCGCGGTCCTTTTTACCCCAACCGATTCAATCCCTAATAGCGGATCAGGCCAGGCATTTTAAACCGGTCAGTTAAAGCTGACCGGTATTTTTTGCAGTGAAACAGAGGGAAAATACACCTGTCTCTTTCGTTTTGACCGCTCCCATAACGTGTTTTCTATATCAAGTGGTCGGGAACAAGGTCGTTTCTGAGGAGATCCTGGTAGGTTTCCCGTTTGAGGATCAAGTGGGCCTGGCCGTCTTTGACCAGGAGCATGGCGGGGCGGGGGAGGCGGTTGTAGTTGCTGGACATGGCATAATTATAGGCGCCGGTGGCGAAAACAGCCAGGATGTCGCCGCTTTCGATTTGGGGCAGCCGGGCGTCCCATATCAACATATCCCCGGACTCGCAGCATTTGCCGGCGATAGAGACGGTTTCAACGGCTTCTTGATCCGCTTTGTTGGCTATCATGGCTACATATTTGCTGTCATACAGAGCGGGACGAGGATTATCGGCCATGCCGCCATCCACCGCCACATACTTGCGTATTCCAGGTACCTCTTTAGTGGAACCAATGGTATAAAGGGTGATCCCGGCGGGGCCTACAATAGCACGACCGGGTTCGACGATGATGCGGGGTATCTTAAGGTTATGCTGCACAGCTTTTGCCCGCACTGTTTTGACCACCGCCCGAGCCCAATCATGCGCTTGACCGGGTTCATCACCGGGGAAATAGTATATGCCGAATCCGCCGCCAATGTCCAATTCGTCAAATTCATATCCGCTAAGCTGCTTGATATCAGCCATAAACTGCATCATCAAATCAGCAGCGTGTTCAAAGGATCCCATTTCAAATATCTGTGAACCAATGTGACAGTGCAATCCCACCAGACGCAAGGCATCGCAGCCCAGGGCCGCCTGCACCGCTTCCCGGGCCTGTCCGCCCGGCAGGGTAAAACCAAACTTGGAATCGATCTGCCCGGTTTTTATAAATTCATGGGTGTGGGCTTCCACGCCCGGGGTAATGCGCAGGAGAATATCCTGTTTTACCTGCTGCTCCCGGCATATGGCATTTAAAAGCCGGAGCTCATAGAAGTTATCCACCACCACCCGGCCCGTTCCAGAAGCGGCCGCCATTTCCAATTCCTGCGCAGATTTGTTATTGCCGTGAAAATAAACCTTTTCCATGGGAAAGCCGGCATTAATAGCGGTAAACAATTCTCCTCCGGATACCACATCCAGCCCCAGGCCTTCTTCCGCAACAATTTTACACAGGGCGGTGCTGCACAACGCTTTACTGGCATACAGCACCATACTGTCCCCGCAAGCCTGAAAGGCATCACGGAAAGCCCGGCAATTCTCTCTAAAACCGTTTTCATCAATTACCCATAGCGGGGTTTGAAACTGCTCTACCAATTTGACAGTATCTATTCCACCTATTTCTAGATGGCCAGATGCATTTATTTTCATCGTGCCTGTAAGATGCAATTCTCGTCACGCTCCCCGATTACCAAAATCGTGAACATTGTAACATTATGCGAGCTTGAGGGTCAATGTTAGACCCAGGATATACATAATACATTATATATTGAACCCCCCGCTGTAACGGGAGTGCTATCACTGATCCGCAGCATGCTGGGGTGTTGTTTCAAGATAAACCGGTTCAACCAGCAGATGGACTTCCCCCTCCGTTACTGCCATTTCTTCGACGAGATACAGGAGTCCCAGGGTTATATCTTTAGACAGGTATACCCTTCCCTGTCCTCCCTAACCCAGAGGCCACAAAATACGATATCGGTTAACCAGTGCCAAATTACTGTCCAACATCAGAAATCTCCACTTAAAAAGGCTTGTGCCGGTCCCTGATAAACCAGTTTCCCAACCGGTCCAGCCAGGCGGGCCGGCGCCATGCCGCCGGGCTGGGGGGTTGTACCAGCAGTACGGAAACATTATCCTGACTGCCGCGTTGCATGGCCAGTTTAACCAGGTTTTCGCAGCGTGATTGCAGGTTTTTATCGACAGTATTCCCGAGATGGGCCGCGATTTCAGCATTGCCGAACATAGCGTGATAGCCGTCCGTACACAGCATAAACAGATCCCCCGGTTCATAATCGCCCTTTTGCATATAAACCTGTAAGAATGAATCCACTCCCAGGCAGTTCATCAGCAGGTTGCGCCGGGGATGCACCCTGGCCTCATCCCAGCTCATCAGGCCGTTTTTAACCTGCGCAGCCACCCAGGACTGGTCTTCAGTCAATTGTATTATGGCCGCATGGCATACCGCGTCATAGGTGCTATCCAGCGGCGCGGTGTCCATATCACTGCAACCCGCGTTCGCTTGTTCATTGCTCTGCCGGGCAGGTGAACGATAGCGATAAATGCGCGAATCCCCCACATGGAATACATAATAACTGCTTTTGGATAGGATCAGGGCAGACAAGGTGGTACCAGTGGTCTGGTTATGTTCCTCCCCATATTGAACCAAACAGTGGTTGATCTGATGAAAGACGCCCGCAACCTCAGATACCAATTGTTCTGCATCGAGGTGGTATCCACGTTGATTGAACGGCCCCTCTTGCCACCATTCGCTCATGAGGCGGATAGCCAAAGCACTGGCCAGGCTTCCACCGTAATGCCCTCCCATCCCGTCAGCAACCATGGCCAGCATCATGGGCACTCGGACATGAGGCGCAGACAGCAGCACAGCCAAATTATCCTGGTTTTCCTGGCGCACATTTCCAGTATGGGTAAACATCCCGAACCGCCAGGCCCGATTAGGTTTAGCCATGGAATTCGCTTCCTGTCACAAAGATATATTCAATGTCTGCCACCCGGATGCAATCACCATTGCAAAGAGGAGTAACCTTATTGGGAATTAAGGCCTTGCCATTAAGATAGGTCTTATTCTTTGAATCCAGGTCTTTAAGCCCCCACCCGTTCTCGCCTGACACAATGGAGCAATGCACCCTGGACACCCCGCTGGCTTGTTCAACAAGTTGAACCGCCTGTGGATTACGGCCTATCGTGAAGGTCGTACCGCGAACCGGAATACGTTCGATTCTCCCTCCCCGGTTGACTTCCAGCCAGGCTTGAATCCGGGTAACATTACCGATATCCATAGTGCTGCGATGGAGCAGTTCGGTTTCATCTTTGCTTCCCAGCAGGCTGGTCTTGTCTCTTAAACCCTGGTAATAGTCCTGGTTTGGAGCTGCTGACGCTTCACCCGCAGCCATAGGAGGAGCAATTGTAGAAGCTGGGGTAACTATCGCAGCCGGGGCTGATTTCATCTTTTTGCCCTTCTGCTTGACAGACGGGATGGGAGCAGCCGCAGATTCAGGATCTGATTCAACGGCCGGCCTCCATAATGTAAACAGGAGGTACACGGCATCCGCAACCAGTAAGCTCAAACCGATACTCAGGTAGAGGAAGCCTTCCTGGGGGTAAGTTGTATAGGTTTTCCAGATAAATGCCACTACTACAAAAGCGATACAGGCGATGATTACCCGGGTGCGCTCAGAAAGCTCCCCGGTGCTTTTCCCGGTAGGCGTCTGGCGGTTGGCCTGAGGCGGTTTTTGCCGGGAGACTTTTGATTGTTGCGGGGGGTCGGGAGGCTGTGGAGGGAGGACGGATGCCCGGGGGGCAGGTTGGTCATGGCTGGCAGCCACCTCTGCCTTAACCTGATTCTGTTGTGGAAAAACCGGTGCAGCCCCAGCCATCGTATTATAATAGCTGCTCAGGAATTGCTTGAATGAGCGGGCATTAAACCCATCCCGTCGGTCCTGCAGCCATGCCAGGATGCGGTTTAGTTCCTGGCGGTCCATATTGCCCGCTGCCGCCCCCATATCCTGCACCAGTTTGACCATACTATTGTATAAGCGTTTATGGCCGGGATTCTGTAAAGGCACATATACTAGATAGACGTCGCTGATGTCGTTGCCGATAAAAATATAATTGCTTTCCAGCAGGTAATTGTCTTCAGTAAGCATATACTCCGCACTGTTTTCGATTGCAGAGAGCAAATTGAGCAGTACTTGGGTAAACTCGTCCTTTTTCAAACCTCGTCCACGGATGATATTGGCCAGAGCCCTCTTGCCGCTGATGTCGTAGCATAACCTGCTCTGCAGGTCAAACTCCTCGATTTCCATTTGCAGGTGCCGGGGGATAAGGTTTGATTGCAACATATTGACCTGGATAGGGTTGAGTTCTTCCCGCACCAGCCCGCCTTCCCGACTGATAAGCAAATAATAGCCATTATGGTCCACAAAATCACAACTGAGCTCACGACCCACTTCCACTGGAGACACACTCCTCTCAATCTATAATACTAAAGGCGCTATATAGGCCAGGATCGCACCTGGAATAACCGCATACATAAAAGGGAAGCGAAAGGCGTCTCCCTCCTTGATCCCTGCCAGAATCCTGATCTTTCCCAGGGTAAAAAACAGCACCAGCCAGGCCCACACACGTTTTATGCGCTTAATAAATTCCCCCCGGTAGAACATCAAGACTATGCCGATTAAGGCTGCCGCCAGCAAGGAGTACATGGCCACCGTCAGCGTATACCAGGGGCCAGTCAGGGCGCCAATGGCAGAGAACAATTTGACATCTCCGGCGCCGACACCGCCCAGCAGATAAAGGGCCATTAACAAGGCAAATCCGGTACCCAACCCCTGGAGTGAAAACATTAAACCGGGAATACCCATCAGTATGTAATTTAACAATAGCCCTATTATCAACGCCGCCACATTCAGGTTGTTTGGAATCCGGGAGCTTTTGGCATCGTAATAGAGGGCTCCTAAAAGAAATACCGCCAGGATCAAATAGCGAGCGACCATTTACAACCTCCAACGCCTAGTTATGCTGGGGCCAACAGATTTTACATCTCACATATCCGGCTTCAATAGCCTCGGTTTCGCTTCTCCAACCTAGCAGATTAGGTTCTTTGATGCTGCGCACCCCGATGCACTTGTTGTTGCCGATGATATGGTATTTGTTGCTGTTGATTGAACCAATAAATTGCATTGGTTTCTTTTCTTCTGCTGCGCCCCGGTCGTAATTGGTAAACTGGTTCCACAGCTTCTCAGCCGCCTGGGCGCGGAGAATTAGATCGGGTTTAAAAAAGGGTACCACCATTTTATAGTGATATTGGGCCTCGATGCCCAGAAACTCATTATTGAACATAACCCTGGAGACGGTGAGGTTGGCTGGATCAAGTATTTTGGTGTCAGCATAGGCTTCCACTACCGGTTCAGCCGCCGCACAGGCCAGTGAATCAATGAATTGCTTTATCGCCTGTTCAATAGGCCCAGTAATGTTCAGGTTTATACCTACCGACTGCACCAGGGATTCAGCCTCTTTCACATCGCTCCAAACCTGACCGGCGCTGTCTACAGACTCCAGGAATGCCTTTCCCCATTCAGTCTCTCCGGCAGCATCAACCAAATCAGCCTGTATGACGTAGGCGGGATAAGCGTGGGTTGCCAATTGCTTGACGGTTTCGTTTACCGCCCCTTGCAAGGCCATCTGCAGCATGGCCACCTTTACCATGGCAATCATAACCAGCAGAAAGGCCACAAAGAAGGGCATAACAATCGCCGCCTCCAAGGTAATACTGGCCTTGTCTGCACTGCCTCTGCGGCTTAAGCGGCTTATTATCTTAGTAATACATGGCTGCCTGTCTGGTAATAACATACCGATCCCCCTGTATTTTCCCCGCAGCCTGCAAAGGCCGTGTAATAAACCAGAGTTTTAAAGAAGTGCTCGCCGCACCTTCTGCGTATGCCGGCGTTTTTGTCAAGTCCTGCCCGGTGTTGGTATGAACCAGGGCCTGCAGGCGTTTAATCTTGGTGGTATTGTCCGTGCCCAGCATAAAGAGGCGCAGGTAATCCTTATATGACAACATCAGCTTGCATTTGGGACTGGGGTATAGGGCTACCTTCTTGCCGCTGAGCAACTGCCGTTCATCCTCGGCTCCCATAATGGCGCCATAGGAGGCAGCGGCAATGAGAATCAATTTGGGGTCCACCAGGTAATTGAAGAGCCTTAGCCCATAGGAAAATCGCACCCCAAAACGTATCAAATAGATGGCTGAACCGGCGGCTATGGTATTGGCCTTGGCGGCAGGCAGGCCATAGAGAACAAACTCGGCCTCCTCGTTGCCCAATTTAGCGCGGTTGCGCACCTGGGAAAGCCGGTCCTTTCCTCCATTGTCGGTAGTAAAACAGTTGAAATGGAGCAACACATATTCATTGATCCACAGCTCATCGCGGCAGCCAGTCAACATGGAACTGAGTTGGGTGAGAACATCCAGTGTCTTTATTGATGCCTGGCCGGCGGCGGATTCCTTATTGCTGTCCAGAAAGGTTCGCTGGGAAGCTGCCTGTCCATAGACATTTTCAGCTAACAATGAGGCCTGGCGGAATTCCTCGGAAGAAGTAATAATCTTCGCCAGCTGATCAGCAATTTCGTCTACTTTACCGGGATCCACATCCGGCAATCCGCCGGCTTTTTCCCGCCCTGCCTGAGCTGCATCGGTGCCATCGAAATTGGCGGCCCGGCGGGCCTCCTCCTCAATGTCGCGGCGATTCAACAATCCCTCGATAGTGCTTATATCACTGCTGAATAAGCGGCTCTTGGCGCATAGTGAGGCTAACTGGTCCAATTCACGTTGATATTCAGTAAAAAATTCATTCTGCAGTACCAGTTTCTCGGGTTGATCGCTATATTCGATCAGGAGTTGGTAGTTGCTATTGATAATATTGGCCAGGTTCTCATTGGCGGTCCGGGCGGTCTGCAAAAGCTGCCCACACCTGGATAAATCCCTTTGCAGGGCTTCAATCTTTTGTCTTCTGGCCTCCTCATGGTCCGACTGTTCCTCAGGGGTGGGCGGGGGAGTGCTTAAAGCCCAATCTATATCTGAATTGGCGATCCTTTTCAATTTATCGCCGATTTCATGAACCAGGGGGTTTAATTTGGTGAGACCGGCCTCTCGATTCTTGCGGCATTCCGATACCTGTCCCGTGATATTCATGAAAACCTGGTCATTCTCCATATCTTTCTTTAAGGCTTCAACTTCACCCTGTTCTTTTAAAATATCCACAAACAATTGTATAGGCGCTTTAAACTTCATCTCCTCCAGAATCTGCTGTTCAAAAACAGCGGGATTGGAAAGCATCCCATCAGGCGGGAAGGCAACCGCAGTTTGCGAATTCATGATCAAATCCAGGTAATGCCAGTATTCATCCCCTTCGGGAGGCAGGTTTCCTGCGACTGCGGTAGTAAAGGCATCCTGCGCTTTGCTGCTGTCCAGTCCGAACAGACCATAATCGAGCAAAGCAGGATAATAACCGGCCAGAACGGAACGAACTCCAGCCTGTGCAGCATTCTCGGTCTGTTTGCTGGCCGCCAGGATACGGGCATAGTCGATCAATACTGCATTGAACATGAATAAGGCTACGATTACAATGGCAAAATATACAGTAATTACTCCGTCATCGCGCCGAAAAAAATGCAGCATATCATCTCCTCCTTCCCGTGATGTCAAGGCTTACCTGCGTTTTGACTCGGCTGTGACCTTGCTCATCAAATCCTTCATCCCGCTGCCATCTTCAAGCTGTGTTTTCACCGTGGGCAAATAGTAATAGAGCAAATCAAAGCTGCGCATGAACTCTACCGGATCGGTTACCATAGTATTGGTGTCCGCCTGTGCCCTGCCGTTGGGGCCATACATATGGGGAAAAAGCTCCGGAGTAGGGACATTTTTATACATGCCCACCCGCACGGTCCGGGAAAGCAGTCTGTTCTCATACTTCGCATAAGCTGAGGCATTGTAATGCACCGTAGCAATAGCCCGGTTTATTTTGTAATCGGGCAGGCTTCCGGGAAGGCCAAAGACGCCGTCTCTTAAAGTCCTCCAGTATAGGCCGTCATTATTGATTCCAGTCTGGTTAATGCCATTCATATCAATGCTGCCGGTGACTGGATCGCGGTGGCTGTTATTCCAGGTGAATGCGGCTCGATCCGCTGCCAAACTGGCCATTCCATAGCAGTATATGTTCATGTAAATATATACCGCGAAGAAAACCAGGGCCATGGTGACAATCAGAATAATGGGAAATACCAGGGAAGCTTCCAGGGTGAAGCTCCCCTTTTCATCCAGACATTTATGCCACCAGGCGGCAATTTGCTCCGGCAATTGCCTTTTCTTAATTAAAAGCATCTTGGGTTTTGTTTTCTCCCTGATCCAATAAATTGCCTACCCAGATTTTCAGGCGGTCCTTAAACATCAAAGCAACCACGATTAATGCTGCAGCTATGAGGATAACCTCCAGGGTGCCCATACCTTCTTCGTCTTGCCAGAATCCTTTGATCGCGTCCAACATCAATTGTTTCCCTCCTATCGCAATATGTCCGGGGACAGTCCCCGGACTTTTCCGGTCCGATTACATGGACATAGTGGCGGGTGCGCCGACAATAATCATCACTACAATGAGGATAATCACCATGGGAAAAACCATCTTGGATGAGGCTTCCTCCCCCAGAATCCTGGCTACGGCAATCCTTTTGTCCCACAATTCGCGAGCCAGTTCCCGCAGGGATACCACAAAATCACCACCACCCTTCCGGTAGTTTAATAGCATGGTAGTCACTAAAACCGACACCTCGTGCACCGCACAGCGTTTGCTTAAATCCTGTAAAGCTTCGGCAAAGGAGCGATTGTTGCGCATTTCGTTAACAACCTGCTGCAGTTCCACATAGAGGGGGTTGAGCACCGCCTCTTTTTCCTGTTCAGCCCGCAAGGCCTTGCTCTCCACCGCTCGGAGCATGGCTTCCTGCACCGTCTCCCCGGCATTTACGAGCAGGATGATTTTGTTTAAAAACTCGGGTAATTCCATGACAATCGCTTGTTCGCGCTGCTTTATCTTCTTGTCTAAATCCATATACAGCCCATAAGCAGCTACAGGACCTACCAGCAGTCCAGCGGCGATCCCTGCCAGCCCTCCATCAGCCATCACAACAATCACACTGACTACAACCGGCATCAATAAGATGGCAGCTATGGCCTGGGCCAGGAACATGCGGGTGTAATCCATAGCCCGGGTGATCCCATGCAAGCGGATGATCTTTTCATGCACCTGCTGCAGAACCGGCCCCAGGCGAGTCTCGATCTTGGCGGCATCCATCAGGTACAACCCCGCAGGAGCCAGGAAGGTCAATTGAAAGGTCTCCCCATAGGTCTTTACGAATTCCCGGTAAGACCGGTTTCGTGCCCCCAACAGCGCCACAAGCACGACCAGTATTATTTCAACGAACAGAACAATATGTGCTGCGGTCATATGATCACACCCTTATATCCATTATTTTATTGAGGCCCCAAAAGGCCACACCCATTACGATCAGGCTGACTGTCATTATTACGGTCCCCTTGCCGGGTATAAACAGCGGTCCCATATAATCAGGCGAACTCCAGCTCATCATGGCTACCATAGCGATCGGCGCTACCATCATCGCTTTGGCTTCAAAACGCTTTTGTGCCAGCAGGACCTTGATATCCTGCTGCACCTGTAATTTATCCCCAATGATGCCTGAAGTACGACGAATCACCTCAGCCAAATTGCCTCCGGTGCGCTTGCAGATCACAAAGACATCCACAAAGTTGCTGATATCTTCCAATCCGGAACGCCGGCCAAAATCCGCCAGGGCTTCTTCGATCTGCACCCCGTTGTCGATTTTGTTGTTGATGGCCGCGAATTCCTGAATGATGTAAGTGCGGGGATCGGTGTATAAAAGCCTCAAATCATCTGCAACCTCTTTGAAGGCATTTTCCACCGATTTGCCTGCTGATAGTGAAGAGGACAATGAAGACAGAGCTTGTTTAAACTGCAGTGAAAGTTGATCCTGACGTTTGAGCAGCAGTTCCCGGCTGCGCAGTTTAGGATACCAAAAGGCCACTAAAGCCACCAACAACGAAATAATAATATTCTGATAGAAAATATATCCGACCGTAAATAAGACCAGGGCCGCCAGCAGAATATACATGCATTTCTCCCGGGGTTGCATGACATATACAGAATAATCAAGCAACTCGCCATCTGCAGGATCTTTAGCATCCGGGGCTCCAGAACGCCGGGGCATCTTCTCCGACTCCCGGGCTTTTTTGCGGTCTGCCAGGCAGAATCCCAGTACGGTGACAAGCACGGCCACTACTGCTGCAATAAAAATTTTCATTACTGTAACCACCTTTAAATCTATTGCTTAAGACCCCGGTTTAAGTCCTTTATCCCTGCCATCTGAGCTTTCACCAGATTGTTAAGCAGGTTCCCGGTTGGCATCAGCCGGCCTAGCACCCGGCCCCTGTCATCTTCGCCCTCTTCCACAAAACGATAGAGCGGATTCAACTGGTAGTCCCCCTTGGCCATACCGGTCAACTCGCATATCTCCATCACCCTGCGGCTGCGATCACGCAGCCGGGCCAGGTGTATCATTATGTCAATTCCGGAGCAGATTTGCTGCCGAATGGCTTCCAAAGGCAGGGGAGAAGCACTTAAAACCATGGTTTCCAGGCGGCTCAACATGTCCGCAATATTGTTGGCATGACCGGTGGACAGCGAGCCATCATGGCCGGTGTTCATGGCCTGGAGCATATCCAGGGCTTCGGGTCCCCTGACTTCACCGACAATGATGCGATCCGGCCTCATGCGCAGCGAAGTCTTTATCAGGTAGCGCATATTTATCTCACCCTTGTCTTCCGTATTGGCATTACGGGTTTCCATACTTACCAGGTTAGGAACGGTTTTTATCTGCAGTTCGGCCGAATCCTCAATAGTTACGATACGCTGGTCGGCAGGGATGAAATTCGATAAGGCATTGAGAAATGTGGTCTTTCCACAGCCGGTGCCGCCGCTGATAAAAATATTGTATTTAGCGGTTACCAGCATTTTAAGAAAATCTGCCGCTTCTGCAGATAAAGATCCTATATTGATTAAATCCTGAATTGTCAAAGGTTTCTCGGGGAACTTGCGAATGGTCATGGTAGGTCCTTTAAGAGCAATGGGAGGGAGCACCACATTGACACGCGACCCGTCCTGGAGCCGGGCATCAACTATGGGGGAGGATTCATTAACGATGCGGTTTACTTCTCCCACAATCTTTTGGATGATATCCTCGAGTTTTTTGGGGCTCTCAAACTTTACGGCAATCTGTTGTATCTCACCATTTCTCTCAATGAATATCTCATCATGGCTGTTAATCATTATTTCTGTAATACTGCTGTCATCAATGAGCGGCTGCAATACATCCAAACCGCGAAAAATACTGTAAACAGACCGGACCAGTTGCTTTTTGCGGCTGGCGGTGAGGTATTGTTCAGCAGACAGATTAAATACTTCATCTTCGATAATGGCCATTAAATCTTCATCGGATATAAAGCGGCTGCTGTCCAGTCGGTTATTGACGCGCTCTTTTAGAGACGCGATTAGTTCATCGTGCCCCACTCTGGTCCCCCCCACCAAGATATATCTATGATTCCACTGCAAAAACCCCAAATTACGTTGTTTGAATGTATAAATATGTAGGAGCCGTTAGACGCAGCATGGTAGCAACACCCTGCGAAGGCGAACGGCGAAAGGGGGCGAGCCCCATGGACGGGGCGAGAGGGCTATTGAACATGGATGTGAATTAGCCCGGTACCCCTTTCGCCGTGAGACAAGCTGATGGTGTTGCCCATGCGAAGTCTGGCGACGAATATTTATGCATTCAAACCTTGTGAATTATACCTTTTTGCAGTGGAATCATCTATTATAAAGAAATCAATCTATTCTATCTGTTCAGGGTTTCATATAACCGGGTTGTTTCCTGGCGGAAAAATGGTACAGACACCATCTGATCCCATTTAACAATGGTTTTCCACTCCGGGACATAAGGCAGTTGCCCGGACAATTCAAATTCAAACGCCCGGGGATTGTTATAGATTTTGTCGAGACGCTTATTCAAAACAAAACGAATCCGGGGTGATAAAAGCTCACTATCGGCAGCCCATAACTGCTCCAGACCGTCCAAAAACATGCGGTTTTTCTTAAGACACTGGGCATCATCGAGCAGCACCCACAGAATAATATCGCTTTGCTGTAAAGCGGCCAGATTGCGTTCGTGGATAGAAGCCTCCAAATCAGCCACAATGACATCGTAACTGCCCATCCTGACCATTTCAGTCAGCAATTGTTTGGTTTCTGCAGCGGTCATTTCCAGCATATCCTGCATACCACCTGCCGGCTTGAAGGTATGATACCGTCCCGTCTGCGCCGGTCTCTTCAAATTTTCCAGTTGAACCAGCAGTTGAGCAGGATTACCTTTTAAATAGTAGAGCAACCGGGAAAAATCCCCCTCGCCCCCTTCTTCGCCAGTAATATCGATAGCAGGCAGGGATTCCATATTCAAATAAAACACGCGTTGTCCCCGGTCAGCCAGGGAAGCGGCCAGATTCAAGGCCAGGGTGGTTTTTCCACACCCGCCGGTTCCGGAATAAACTGAGAAAATTCTGGTGTTATGGCTTCCCGCCAGGGACTTCCAGGAATCTTCATTGTCTTGCAGGAATGTGGCCATGACCTGAGCCAGGATTTGGTTCAAGGCCTGGTATTTATAAATGACCAGGCAGCCTTCCTGTTCATACAGGGGTTGTTCACTTAAAAGGATAACCTCAGCCTTTTTTTTAAGGGGCCGCTGCGAAGAATACAGGTTGGCGTTAATGATAATGATATCAATGCCTTCACCCTGCTCCAGGTACTGTTCGAGAAGATCTAATCGCGAAAAAGCCTTAACCGCGATTCGCCCGGCATAGTCGGACTTGCGTATGTATCTCTGCAGCAAGTCCAAATATTGCGTATCCTGATCCACAATGGCCATGGCAACCCTTGGCATAATTCCATCACCCAACCTTAGTTTAAATAATACCCATCAGTTTCAGCAGCCCGCCGGCAATAAAAACCACTGCCAATACGGCTATAAGAATCGCTATGCGTATTTCTCTGCCATTTTGCATGCCACATTCCCCCAATAAAACCGATATATAGCCAAATGTGTACACATTTAAACATCAATATAAACAATTCCTGCTGCATTTTCTGCGTTTGTTTAAATTCTTTTTATGAACTTGTCAATCTATAGTAGAATATATATGAACACCTGTGGAGAGATTTCAATGAACCTGACCCGCTTTTTTATTAAGATCAAAAATGGATCGCCTTACGAAACCAATACGGATATCTACCTGCCTGTTGGGCAATTGCTCATTGGGCGCCCCTGGGACAGCCATCAGCCCGACATCGGCTTCACCAGTGAATACATTTCGAAACGCCATGCATTATTGTCTTGCTATGAAGGTCCCTTACAACTAACTGATCTCAACAGCAAGCACGGCACCCTGCTCAATGGAATAAAACTGGTGCCCCATCGAGCCAGCCCACTTCGCAACGGAGACACCATCAGCCTGGCCCACAATTCGGCCGTGTTTACGTTACACGAGTATTACACTACTCCACAAGAACATACCGTGGAAATCTTATCTACGAATAGAATGGATTCCCCGGATTCGGGTCTGGTCATAGATTGCACCCGCCGCGAGGTCAGATGCCAGGGAGAACTGCTCGCTTTGCACGGCAAAGAGGCGGACTTGCTGATGTTGCTGTATAAACATCGCAACCGGGCGGTCAGCTATGATGAAATCAAGAATCATATCTGGCCGGAGCGCATCTGTCCGTCAACAACCCTGGCGGATGTTGGCAATGAGGAGATTAATGCCCTCATTTACCGGCTGCGCAAGCGGCTTAACAGCTTTAGCTGCAAGGTTATAAACATTCCTCGCTATGGTTACCGCCTTGACCTCTAGCCCAATCACTTACACTTTCCTTATCAATATAAGGCAAATCAGCTCTGCATAGTATGATGCCATGATGATAAAGCGATGTAATAGCAATGATATTATTGCTGCAGGTTGCAGGCCGTTTGTATTTCCAATTTGTATTTCCAATAAGGACGGCTGGTTTGGCTTTGCCGTCACCAGCCTTCTCATCCTTTCCTCCACTCCTTAATAATCCTGGATCAGGAAGGTTCTTCTGTCCTACTCGGCCTTATAATTGACGGTCAGCTTGTAGTCAGCATCAGAATACCCATAAGAGGTGACCCTGATCAAATAATTACCGGCAGGCAGGCGTAGACTGGTTGAATCCACATTGAGAGTATTGTTATAGGAAACAAACTCTGTTAACCGGTTATTATTGGCGTCTAAAATCTGCACCCTCCAACCGCCGGATGGCACTTGTTCATGCTGAAAATTGACCGCGATGCTCCCCGGGGTGTCGAGTTGAATCTGATAATAATCATGATCATTATCAGCCTGTATATTGCCGACGTAAGGTTGATTCAACTTGATCACCTGACTGTTTTGGATAAGGCCGTTCCATTCCTTTTCATACCCGTCACCTTCGCTGGTATAATTCACGGTAAAAACATAGTCGAGATTGGTAAACCCGTAACTCTTTATTCTGAGCAGATAGCTGCCCTGGGGAAGGCGCAGGTGAACCGAATCGGAATTAAGGGTATTATTATAGGAAACAAAATCGGTAATAGCATTGTTCTCTCCATCTAATACCGCGATGCGCCACCCTCCTGAACTTGATTGCTCATGTTTAAAGTTGACCTGAACCTTGCCCGGTGAAGCAAGCTCGAATTTATAATAATCTATATCGTCATCGGTTTGGATATTGCCCGTATAAGGTTGGTTGACCTCAATATCCTGGGCCGACTGGATATTATTATTGTTTTCTTTCTCGTAATTGTTATCTTCGTTGCTGTAGTTCACCTGTAATTTATAATCAAGGTTGGAAAAGCCGTAAGGCTTGATCTGGATATAATATTCACCCGGTGATAAGCGCACATTATTGGAAGTAACATTTAAACGGTCTGCATATGACACCATTTCGCACACCCGATTGTTGGACTGATCCAGTAAAGCCACCGCCCATCCTCCACTTGGAGCTTGATCATGCTTCAGGTTAACAGCCACCTTGCCAGCGGAATTAAGCTTAAACTTATAATAATCTATATCCCCATCAGATTGCAGGTTGCCGGTCAGCACCTTGTTAACCTGGAGAGACTGTGCTTCTTGAATGGTATTATTTGGTTCCTTTTCATATGGAGAAAAGAGCTTGTCTACCACTTCGCCTTCCAGCAGTGCATTTCCGGAAATTACCGGAAGCCCTTGGGGCAGATCTCCCTGGCCAAGGAAATGGTAGTATAGATAGCCCCCCCCTGCCAGGAGCAGAAGCAACATCAATACAACCAGTTTGCCCTTGCCTTTTTTTGCTTTTTTCCGGGTTTGCGGTGCCGCCTTAGTGCTGCCTGCAGTTGCAGCCTTACCCTTTTTCACTGTTTTTTCTTTTAATAACAGTGTTTGTGTGTCCTCGCTTGCTGCAGCAGCATTACTATTGCTGCTGCCATTCATGAGGGCCAAAAATTCCTTAATACTTTGGGGCCGATCCTCGATGTTGAATTGCACTGCCTGCATAATGGCTTTTTCAAAATCAGGATTTATGGGTCCAAACGTACCAGGAGGGGTAAAAGTGAAAGGTGTTTTGCGGGGATCCTGACCGGTGAGCAAAAAATGCAGGGTTGCTCCCAACGCGTAAATATCAGCCCGCACATCGGTTTGCCGGTCCCCATATTGTTCGGGCGGTGCAAATCCAATAGATCCATAAGCCATGGTGTCTGCAGTCCCGCCTGCTTTAAAGTGCCGGGCAATTCCGAAATCGATCAATTTGATGTCTCCATCCACTGTCAGCATGATATTGGATGGCTTTAGATCGCGGAATATGATAGGCGGCTTGTTGGTATGAAGGTAATCCAATATGTCGCACAACTGCCGCGCCCATCGCATAACCTCGACTTCGGGAATCCGCCCCCGTTTCCGGGCTGTAGTGGCCAGATTCTCACCTTTAATAAAATCCATCACCAGGTACCAGCGATTATCCGCTGTGGAAAAAAAATCGCTGATCCGCGGCAGGTTGGGATGCTGCAGAGAACTCAACAGAGCGGCTTCTTTCTGAAAAGCAAGCACCGCTTCTTCGAGGTTGCCTTCCCCTACCGCTTTGGTGCTCATTTCTTTTACAGCCACCAGCATATTGTTTAGCCGGGTGTCATAGGCCTGATAGACAGCACCCATACCTCCCGAATCAACGGTATTGACAATTAAATAGCGATCCCCGAGAGTTTGATTGGGGCTAAGCTGTCCAGTCGCCGCCAATCTTTGACCACATTGTGTACAATAATCATTGCCCTCTGCGTTATTAGCCTCACACTTTGAGCATATCATCGAAGCCCCCCCCATCCATCCGATTGTTTTACTATTACTTGATTATTTTGAAACCAATCCCGTCTATCAGCTTGACCAGGCACTGATCTACGCAGTCCAGGCCGTATACTTCATCAAGGCTAAGCCCATATAGGCCCAAATCAGGGCTCTGATTACAGAGAATATGCTCAAATATGTAAATGGGAAGACAGCCAGAACCGCATAAGCCCAAAGGCCATAAGGCACCCATTTAATATCTTCAGATACCAGGCAGCATATGCCTCCGAATAGAAAACCGAAATATCCGACCAGAGAGAATAGATTAGCGATAAAACTGACATGAATATGTAACATGGACAAAATATCGTTTAGCAACATGAGTCCTATGCTCCCAAACAAAATGTACAATGAGTATGGCAGCAGCACGTTAACCCAGGAAATGCTGGTCAGCCAATTGCGAAGTTCCTCAATAAGGTTAGAAAACTGTTGCATATTTCGACTACCTCCACCTATTATTTGGGCAATTATTCAACTCATACCTCCAGGCTTTTTCCGCACACAGGGCAGAATTTGCATCCCGGTTCAATAAGACAACCACACTCACAGTTGTTGGAAATGTTGCTTGCCGGGAATCTGTAGCCACATTTGGAACAGAATTTCGCATCCAGTTCCACCGTGTTGCCGCAAACACACTCCTTTCCTTTTCGATATTCTTCAATCTTGTGGAAAATATCATCGATTTCAAGTTGAATGGCAGTTATCTGGGAGAAGTATTCCACCAAATCCTCATGATTGTTTATACCGGTTTGTTGGGCCTGATAGACGATCCTGCCGATCTCGGTATATTTCTCATCTATTTCTTTTTGCTTCATATTAGCCTGCATTTTAAGCCTGTTGATGTCAACCGTAATTTTGGCCTGCTTGCCGGCTTCGCTCGCTCCTTGTTTGATTTTGTCAAAAATGCTGCTCATCAAAACACCCCTCCTTTCATTATTCAGCATTATAATTTTAGACAATGGCATAATTATTTCCGCAAAACTTGCCGTTATTAGATTATTTTCCCTCTATAGTTTATAATAACGATTTCAATAAATGAATGATTTCTTAATGATATTTCCATAACAAAAACATAACAAAGCCCCCATCAAAATGAGGGCTGACTTACCACAGTTTGTGGATTATTATTGCTAGGTTTCGATGCGATCGGCCGCCTCTTTTTCCAGGCGGTCCTTGTGGGCCTGCAGTTCCTGAATCTGCTTCTGCAGGGTGCTGTTGTTGTTACGCAACTCTTTAATAGTGCGGGCAATTTTAAAATACCTGACACTGTCCAGCAGAAAGGTTATCAAGGCACCGCCCAGGGCCGTCACCAGTACCACCAGGGCCAGGGAGACCTGCGGGCTGCTCCAGGTAATAAAATGGATCTCTACCGCCGTTGGATTCTGAAAGACAAAGGTCACCATAACCGCCAGAAACAATATCGCCCCGATCAAATAAACCTGCATCTTCCCGACCCCGTTTCGTTGTTTTTTCATTTCCTTGAGCATATATTTCTTTCTTTGTGCGAACATTTCCTGCCTGTCTGCTCCTTATCCGCGCAATTGTTTTACTTCAGTATTGGGTTCAACATGGATGAGTACGGATGAAAACGGAATCCGGTCGCATATCGATTTTTCAATGCTGTCGCACAGATCATGCGCTTCCTGTACGCTGGTATTGGCGTCAATAACCAGGTGCAGGTCGATATGGGCTTCGCGTCCGGAACGGCGGGTGCGCAGGTCATGGTATTCCAGATAACGATAGTTATGTTGCTCCAATACATACTGCACCGCTTCGATATAATGTTCCTCCAAGGCCGTATCCAGCAGGGGCATGAAGGCCTTACGCGTCAGGTCGTAGGCGGCCTTGATGATTAACAACGCCACCAGGATAGCCGCAATGGGGTCAATAATGTGCAGTCCGGTTATTTTGATGAGCAGCAAGCCGATAAACACTCCCAGGGAGGTATATACATCGGTGCGCAGGTGCATGCCGTCTGCTTCCAAGGCGATGGAATGATGTTCCCGGCCAATCCTGAGCAGATAATTGGATACCGCAAAATTCAGCGCGGCGGAAACGCCCATAATTGCCAGTCCCCAGGTCGGTTCCAGCATTTCGCCGCCCCATCTGATTTTACCTACTGCCTCTTTTATAATTAAAGCAGCGGCGAGGAATATAAGCAAGGCCTCAATAGTACCGGAGATATTTTCAATTTTGCCATGTCCAAAAGGATGCTTCGCATCCGGAGGTTTAGAAGCCTCCTTGACTGCAAACAGAGCGATAAAGGAAGCCACCAGATCATTTGCGGAATGTATCGCTTCAGAAATTACACTGATTGAACCGATCATGATCCCGACAATCAATTTGCCGGTCATCAGGAATAGGTTGCTAACGACCGATATAAGCGCTGCTTTGGTTTTAATCCTGGTATCCAAAAGCTATCCCCCCGGTTAACAAAAGCGGGACTCCAATTCATGAAGTCCCGCGGATTTCCGCTGCTCAATGAGCCCGGCTCAAGGCCTGACCAAACGCAGTGATATATTTATTAAATTTTAGTATAGAGGATTGCACCCTGTCCTGTCAATGTTGTAAGGCTAAACCGCCTTTTTTAATTCATACCACAGGGGACTGGCGATGCAGATGGAAGTGTAAGCCCCCACCACAAAGCCTATCAACATGGCGACCACAAACAACTTGAGGGTAGCTCCACCGAGCAATAAAAGGGCGACCAGGATGATTACTGCTGTCAGTACGGTGTTGATGGAGCGGTTTACCACCTGCAGGATGCTCTTATTCAAGAGAGCTGCGTAATCCTGTTTTTTGCTGCTGCGCATGTTTTCTCTCACCCGGTCAAAGACCACGATGGTGTCATTGATGGTGAACCCGATAATGGTCAGGATGGAGGCGATAAAGGGCGTGTTGACCTCCCATTGGAAAATGGAAAATACGCCCAACACCACCAGGACATTATGCACCAGGGCCAGTACTGCCGCCACCCCGAAGGTCCACTCAAAGCGCAGGGAGATGTAGACCAGCATCAAGGCGATACCGATCAGCAAGGCCAGCGCAGCGTTCCTGGTCAACTCGCGGCCAATGGTGGCGCCGACACTCTCGGCGCTCATCAGTTCAACTTCCCCGAACTTGGTCTGCAGTGCGTTCAGCAGGTTGCGGGTCTGTTCCTGATCGAGTTCATGGGTGCGAATATAATAAGTATTGTCGGCGCTTTTCTGTACCTCGGAATTATCCAGGCCGACCGGGGCCAAAGCCTCGCGCACCTCCGGGGCTGTTACATCGACAGCCATTCTTACGTGTACAATAGAACCGCCCCTGAAGTCAATCCCCAGGTTCAATTGATTGACAAATAGGGATGCGATTCCGGGTATAAGCAAAATTAAAGATATAATATAAAATATTTTCCTGCGTTCAATAATCACGAGACTCCCCTCCTTTATACCCCGTAGAGATGTTTATTCTTGGTCATATGCGAAGATAAAATCAGCAGGTAGCGGGTGAAACTCAAGGCGGTAAACATATTGGCAATAAGACCAATGGATAAAATTACCGCAAAGCCTTTTACCGTACCGGTGCCAAAGTACATGAGTACCACCGCGGCTATTAACGTAGTGAGGTTGGAGTCGAATATGGTCCAAAAGGCGCGTTTAAAACCGGCATCTATGGCGGCTTGCAAGGTCTTGCCCCACCTTATCTCCTCTTTAATGCGTTCATAGATAATGATATTGGCATCCACCGCCATACCAATTGATAAGACGAAGGCGGCAATCCCAGGCAAGGTCAAAACCGCATTTAGCAAGACCATGGTGCCAAATACAATCAAGCCATAAAGGACAATGGAGATGTCGGCAATCAAACCGGGGAGGCGATAATACCCGAGCATGAATAGAAAAACGGCCAGAACGCCAATTATTCCCGCTTTCAAGCTCTTTTCCAACGAATCGGCGCCCAGGCTGGGGCCAATGGAGCGTTTTTCCAGGACGGTAAAGCTCACCGGCAGAGCGCCGGAACGCAGCAAAACTGCCAAATCCTGGGCTTCCTTGGCATCAAAATTGCCTTCTATGACAGCATTGCCATCATTGATGGCTGTTTTTACCGTGGGGGCGCTGATGGGTTTTCCGTCCAGGACAATCACCAGCGGTTTGCCCACATTGGCGCTGGTGGCTGCGCCAAACAGAGCAGCACCTTCTTTGTCAAACTTAATTTCCACATAAGCAGTCTGGTTATTGGGGTTTACCCGTGCCTGCGCATCGGTCAGATGCTTGCCGCTGAGCAGAACATTGCCCTCTTCATCGCAGAATTCCAACTGGGCTACATTCTTGAGAATGTCGACGGCGGCTTCAGGGTCCTCTTCCCCGGCGATCTCAATGACCACCCGGTCCTTGCCCTGCGGATAAAGGCTGGTTTCTCTGACCCCCAGGCTGTCCACGCGGTCGCGCAGGATGCCCACCGCCTTTTGAATGGTATCCGCCGTAATCGGTTCGCCTGGTTTTTCCTCAGCCTGTAAAACCACCCGCAGACCGCCCCTGAGATCCAGACCCAGATCCAAATTGTTAATCAGCGGTTTGTGCAGGAAAAATGTCGTCAGACCGAGGGTGATGACTATCACTACACTTATTACAATACTCATGGTTCGGTTCACTCTAACCATCCCTCCACAACTTTACTTTAAATCAGCTTGGCGCCGTTGATAATGAGTTCAAACTCGCAACCCAGGAAATCGGCGGCGCGCCGGCACATCAGCATGCGGGTCATAAAAATCTCAAAATACTCCATCACCGGGCAAATATCGGTGTCTATGGCCATTTCCATGGAAATGAGCTGCTCCTGTTCATCAATATTGACGATGGAGTACTCCACCGCGTAGTTGACCCTATCATGTATATCAAAGGTGGCCACATCATGATTTCTCACCCGGTTGCGATGCACATGCGACTTGTCAGCCAGAATCAGTGCTGCAGCAACCTCATTGACGGGCTGCCCGCTGCCTTCATCGTGGTTGCCTATAGCAGCGCAAATAATGGCGATTTCATCTTGCGGCATGTTCATACGGCTGAGTATCTCCCAGGCCATCAAGGCTCCGGCCTGGCAATGTCCCTGGCGGTTTATAACATTGCCGATATCATGAAGATAACCGGCAATCGCCGCCAATTCCGCCATGCGTTCGGGATGCTTGAGTTTGAGCAAAATCTCCCGGCTCAATCGCGACACCACGGCAACGTGAATAGGTCCGTGATCAGTAAACCCGATCGCCTCCAAATGCTTGTTCCCCTGCTTGATTAAACTCTTTACCAGGGGGTGGTTTTTCATGTCCGCGGCTTCGAGCATGATTATTCAACCTCATCCGCACGGTAGGCCACCGCCGTCTTGAGAAACTCAATCTCCGTGTTGTCACTGACTTTGATCATGACGGTTTTTTCCTTAATGCGAGTTACTTCCCCCCTTATACCGCCGATGGTTACCACCTTTTCGCCCCTTTTGAGGGTTTCCAGAAGCTCCTTATGGCGCTTCTCCTGCTTCTTGCGAGGCTGGATGATAAATACATAAAAAATGGCAATAAACCCGGCAAAATACAACACCAGGGTTATCAGACTATTGTTGGCTGGCACTTGCTATCACCCCTTAAATTTGATCAACTTATATTGTATTCGCGACTGATGGCACTAATCCTCTATTCATATTTATATCCGCCCAGAAAGTCATGATAAAAGTCCATATAGCTGCCGGCAGCTATAGCCTCCCGGGCTTCCTGCATCAAGTGTAGCAAAAAATAGACATTGTGATAAGTTAGCAAACGATGAGCCAGCATTTCACCGGCCTTGATAAGGTGCCTTAAATAGGCGCGGCTATAACCGCGGCATACGCTGCAATCACAGGCTGGATCCAGGGGAGAAAAATCCTCGGCATACTCCCGATTGCGCACGGTAATCCGGCCCCGACGGGTATAGGCGCTGCCATGGCGAGCCAGACGGGTCGGCAAGACACAGTCAAACATATCGACTCCATGCCGCATCCCTTCCAAAAGATCCTCCGGCGCCCCCACCCCCATCAAGTAACGCGGCCGCTCTCTGGGGAGGAGATAGTCCATCATTTGTATTATTTCATACATTTCCGGTTTAGATTCGCCTACACTCAGACCGCCTATGGCATAACCGGGAAAGTCAAGTTCCAGCAAGTCCAGGGCGCTTTGGCGGCGCAAATCTGGAAAGACATTGCCCTGTACGATGCCGAACAATACCTGCTCGTCACCTCGATGCGCCTGGCGGCACCTGCGTGCCCACAAGGTGGTGCGCTCCACCGCCTGCCGGGCTTCTTCATAGGTGCAGGGATAGGGGGCGCATTCATCAAAACACATGGCAATATCAGACCCCAGATCCATCTGGATCTGCATAACCCTCTCCGGGGTGAGAAAATGGGTCGAACCATCGATATGGGATTGAAACTCCACCCCTTCATCACTGATGCGCCTTATGCTTCTGAGACTGAATACCTGAAATCCGCCGCTGTCGGTCAAAACCCCCCGCTCCCAATTCATAAAGCGGTGCAAGCCCCCGGCCCGTGCAATCAGATGTTCGCCAGGACGCAGGTAGAGGTGGTAAGTATTGGATAATATTATACTGGCCCCCATCTGGTAAAGATCGTCCGGGGTCAGGGTCTTTACCGTAGCCTGGGTTCCTACGGGCATAAACACCGGCGTATCGGCATTAATGTGGCCCACCTTAAGACAGCCCACCCGGGCCCGGCATAAGGGATCATTTTGTTTTATTGTAAACATAATTGCTGCCTCACCTGTACATGTAAATATATCCGGCCCAGCCTAACGCAATGCTCCCGATGGCCGATCTCTTGAACACTGCTATGATCGCTGTCCTGCTGCAACGTGCATCCTGTTCTTAGAATGCTTTAACAGATCAACATGGCATCACCATAGCTGAAGAAGCGATACTGTTCCTGTATGGCGTGCTGATAAGCCTGTTTGGTTTGTTCCATTCCCAAAAAGGCTGCCACCAGCATCAGCAGGGAGGAACCCGGAAGGTGGAAATTAGTGACCAGTTGATCTATGGCCGAAAAGGCATAGCCCGGGTAAATAAAGCGATCGGTTTCGCCCTGTCCCGCCTGATACCCCCGGTTTTTATCATAGATGGTCTCCAGGGTGCGCACCACCGTGGTGCCGACCGCGGTGATGCGGCGCCCATTTTCTCTGGCCTGATTCAACACGGCGGCAGTTTCCGCACTGACCTGGTAAAACTCGCTGTGCATCCGATGCTGGCGAATATCGGCGCAGTTTACGGGGCGAAAGGTTCCCAGGCCGACATGCAACACGATTGTCACTATTTTGACTCCACGAGCGGCAATCTTCTCCAGAAGCGCCCTGGTGAAATGCAGGCCCGCCGTAGGCGCCGCCGCTGAACCGCTGTGCTGAGCATAAACGGTCTGGTAGCGCTCCACATCACCTGACTCATCACTGCGTTCAATATAGGGCGGCAAAGGTATATGTCCGGCCTGGGCGATAAAGGCCTTTTCATCGCAATTTTCCAGTATGAGGCGGCGCCCTCCGGGAAAATCCAGTTCAGCGGTGATCACTGCGGCAGCGCCCCCATAGCCGGGAAAAAGGATGCGGTATCCAGGGCGCAAGCGCCGCGCCGGTCTGGCCAAAGCTTCCCATTCCGGGCCCTTTTTTCGCAGCAGCAGCAGTTCCACCTGCCCCCCGCTGGGCTTTACCCCCAGGAGGCGGGCGGGGATGACCCTGGTATCATTTAATACCAGCACATCACCGGGATGCAAATAGTTCAGCAAGTCGCCGAAGCGGCCGTCATGCATGACTTCACGGCGGCGCTCCACCACCAGCAGGCGCGCCGCATCACGGGGTTGTGCCGGGTATTGCGCAATCAGATGGGAAGGCAAGGTGTATTGATATTGCTCCAGTTTATAGTAATCACGGTTGGGGTCTGCTGACATAAAAGGCTTATCTCCTCAAAAACAGATTCAGCAAAACGGTGAGGATCAGGCTTAAGATGATCCCGGTAGCCAGGGGAAAATAAAGGGTGAAAGTGCCTCTGCGGATTACAAAGTCGCCGGGAAGGCGAAATCCTCCCCCACCCAGGCGGGCCATGAGCCAGAAGCCGATCCCCGCCAAAACGAGCAAGGCACCCATGGTAATGAGCAGCCTGGCGATAGAATCCATACCGTTCATGACTGCTTTTCCTCACTTTTCCGTTTGCTCTTGCCCCGGGGTGAAGCATAGCGTTCCTGCTCGCTGTACAGGCATCCACAGTACTGCTGCCGGTACAGACCGGCTTCCTTGGAGCGTTGTATGGTTTCCTTATAGTCATTGCGAAAGTCCCGATAAAGGAAGGCAACCCCATATTGTTCGGCGGCCATTTCCCCGGCCTCCTTGATCAAGTTGTGCTTCTGGTAGGGGCTGACCAACAGGGTTGTGGTAAAACAGTCAAATTTGCCCGAGCGGGCCATCTGCGCGGTTTTTTGCAGCCGGATTTGGTAGCATAATTGACAGCGTTTGGCTTCCCGGAAGGTAATGTGCTGAAAGTACTCCAGCGGATTATAGGCTTCCGTGCCGATAAGCTTCAGGTCTTGCTGTTGGGCATACTGCTGCAAGGCCTCCAGGCGCTTTTCATATTCGCTAAAAGGATGGATATTGGGGTTGTAAAAATAGCCCAGCACATCAAAGCCCTCTTTGCGGAGGGCTGGGACCGGACCTGTGGCACAGGGGCCACAACAGGTATGCAGCAAAACTTTGGCCATTGGTTTACTCCCGTACGGGTTTATCATTGGATGCAACGCCATTCATATTAAACAAGTCCGCGGTTAAGACCGGATTCAAGGGGTGCCCCAGGTGCTTGTAAGCATGCTCGGTAGCGACCCGACCCCGCGGGGTTTTTTGTATCAACCCCAACTTGATCAGATAAGGTTCATAGACATCACTTAAGGTGTCGCCCTCTTCAGAAACTACTGCCGCCAGAGTATCCAACCCTACCGGACCGCCTCCGAATTTATTGATCAAGGCTTCCAGTATCATTCTGTCCACGTTATCCAGGCCGCATTCATCAATTTCCAGGCTGCTCAAGGCCATCCTGGCCAGGGATACGCTAATTATGCCGTCGCCTTTCACCAGGGCGAAGTCCCAAACCCGGCGCAACAGCCGGTTGGCTATGCGCGGCGTTCCCCGGGAGCGGCGGGCGATCTCCCCGGCCCCGGGGCCGTCAATCTGCACCCCCATAATGCGGGCGGCCCTTTCAATAATCAGCAGCAGCTCGTTTTCATTATAAAAATCCAGGCGGCAGTTGATGCCAAAGCGATCCCGCAAGGGCGAGCTCAATAAGCCCGGGCGCGTGGTGGCGCCGATGAGGGTAAAAGGGGGCAGATCCAAACACAGGGTCCGTGCTCCGGGTCCTTTCCCAATAACGATATCCAGGGAAAAATCCTCCATAGCCGGGTACATAATTTCTTCCACAGTGCGGTTTAAACGATGGATCTCGTCAATAAAGAGGATCTCACCCGGTTCCAAATTGGTCACAATGGCGGCCAGATCCCCGGGCCGTTCGATGGCCGGCCCTGAGGTCTTGCGAATCGGTTTGCCCAGCTCGTTGGCGATAATGGTAGCCAGGGTGGTTTTCCCCAAACCGGGAGGACCGCTGAGCAGGATATGGTCAATGCTTTCCGCCCGCCCCCGGGCGGCCTCAATAAATACGCTGATGTTTTCTTTGACCTTGCTTTGACCGATATAATCCACCAGTTTAAGCGGCCGCAGGGAGGTACTTTCCTGATTGTCTTCGCCGCCGATAAAATGAGGCGAAATCAAGCGCTCGTCCCGCATCCCCAAGCCCCCCTCCTACTTCTTAAGCTGCTGCGCTTTCCTTTTCAAAACCAGTTTTACATTGTCAGCCAGCTCCTGGCTTAATTGGCCGCTTTTCTGCAGTTCCATCACATCGGCATAAACCTCACTGCGGCTGTATCCCAGGGCCTCCAAAGCCTCCATGAGCTCGGCCAGCGGCTGGCCGCCGTCTGCAGTGACCGGGGTTATGGCCTCCTCCTGGCCCACCTTGTCCTTCAATTCAAACAAGAGGCGCTGGGCGCTTTTCTTGCCTATCCCGGGGATGCGCATCAAGGCCTTTTCATCCCGGCTCAATATGGCTTGATAAAACTGCGCCGGCTCCATAGTAGCAAGCGTATTCATAGCGGCCCGGGCGCCAATGCCGGACACAGTGAGCAAGAGCCGGAAAAGCCCCAATTCGGCTTGATCCAGGAAGCCGTAAAGCTTGCATTCATTCTCCGACACCGCCAGATGGGTATAAAGCATAAAATCCTGGCCGGGCATAGGCAGCCTGCTGATGACGCGGGGATGCACATTTATTTCATAACCCAGCCCGTTGACATCTATTACTACCAGATCCGGCCTGCTGTCGTGCAGGATACCCTTGACAAAAGCGATCATTATGTAAGCCACCTTAATCTTTCTCTGGCTAAAAGGGGATTCTAACCCTTGTATAATCCGGCCAGGCGGTGAAAATGCACATGGCAAATGGCTGCGGCCAGGGCATCGGCAGCATCGTCCGGTTGGGGAATTTCTTTCAAACTGAGCAGCTTCTGCACCATATACTGCACCTGCTTTTTGTCAGCGTTGCCATAACCCACTACCGCCTGTTTCACTTGCAGCGGGGTGTATTCGGCAATAAGCCTTCCCGCCTGGGCGCCGGTCAAAAGTGCCACCCCACGGCTCTGCGCCACCGTAATGACGGTCTTGGCATTTTTATGATAATAGATCTGCTCTACGGCCACCGCATCAGGCTGAATAGCATCAATGAGAGCGGACAATTCCTGATTTATCAATAACAGGCGTTTTGGCATATCCAGGTCGGGAGTGGTGGTGATCACCCCATAGTTGAGCAAGCGCAGCTTGCCATGCAGATATTCCACGGCGCCATATCCAGTCCTGGCAGTGCCGGGATCCAGCCCTAAAACCCTCATAAAAGTGATTTCCTTACCAAATAGATACACTTATGATACTTGATATTGTTTTTTAGCGCTATGATTAAATGGTGCAGAAAATAAAGACTAAGGCCTGAAAACGGGCCTTAGTCAAAGCAAACTTGTGTTCGGGGTCTCTTTGCCGAAAATGCGCTGCGCGGTCTCTCGAAGACTCGGCAGTTCCCTGGCATTGCTATGCAAGCCCTCTATGTCATCCTGAGGGCAGCGCCCGGTTTTGTCATCCTTAAGGGCAACGCCCGAAGGATCTTGGGCGAAGGGAATAGCTCTGGCCAAGATCCTTCGCTTCGCTCAGGATGACAATGGTGGGTACATGGCATTGCTATGTAAGCCCTCTATGTCATCCTGAGGGCAGCGCCCGGTTTTGTCATCCTTAAGGGCAACACCCGAAGGATCTTGTTTAATGACTGCCGTTTTAGTTTATCGTGATGGAGCGAAGCGAAAAATCAGACCCTTCATTTCCTGGGGAGTGTCAAAGGTATTCGTCCAAATTCTCCAGGGCATCATTGAGCATGGCTTCATTCTCAAATTCATACTGCCCGCTGCGAATCGCTTCCACAATCTCCTTAGGCAGGGAGTCTACCCTGATACTGGTCACCCGCTGCAGTTCATCATGTTCAGCATCCGGGCCTTTGTAAATGGCCAGGCGACCCTGGTATTCCTTTATCCGGACACGCTCATGTTCTTTGGGGCACCATCCGGGGACAGCCTGCCGCAAGGTAATGGTGTTGCCGACAATTGTAACCTGAAAACCGTTTTGTTCGTTATATTGGAGGCGGATTTCATCCTCTGTTTTGCCTATCAGACCCACTGCATTGGGAAACTCGGATATAACCACATGGCGGCATTGCTCATACGCGCGCTCGTATATAATCTGGGTATTATTATCCACCCGGCTTTGCACTGCTTGAACGTCAGCAAACGGCTTGCGTTCACTTAATATTTTGTTGAAGGGCTGCATCTCATTGAGCATAAATCCCAATCCCATGCCCAAAAGCAGCGTTCCCAGAACCATATAAACCATTCCCGTTCGTCGCATGGTTTCTCACCTCTAGGCATATTATTGCCAAATTATGCAAAAATATACCTTTAACTCTGCTGCAAAAAGCAATAATTAGGGACTCAACTGAGGATTTTGCATAATGCCAAAATCTGCGCAGATATCTTTAGCAAGGCACAATATATGCTGTAACCATCTTTCAGGCTCCACTATATATTGAAATGCTGTTCTGTAAAAGATTATTATGCAAAACTCTCATCTGTATAAAGCCGAATAAGAAGGAATGCAAGGGATTTCAACGATAATCCTAAATTGAAATATTCATCAGTTCTTGCACTGGGGTCACCTTGGGTTGCAGTGAATGATTGCCAGTGGTTATTTTAAGAAAGGTTGATTTTAAGCGAAGGGCAAATTTCATGCAGGTTTTATGGGTTTTACCAGCGCAGTTCTTCCGGGCAAGGCAGCTATAATCCCCTAATTGTTGGCCTTATAATTATAAATTGGCTTAACTATAGCAGCTACATCTACAGTTTCCTGAATGTTGGATAATATTTCTTCAACCGGTTTATAGGCCTGGGGAGATTCATCCAGCGTATGCTCATTAACCGATGTAGTATAGATTCCTTGCATTGTCTCTTGATACTCACTTATGCTTATCATTTCTTTGGCCTTGCTTCTGCTCATGGTTCTTCCTGCCCCGTGGGGGGCGGAATAATTCCATTCGGGATTACCTTTGCCGATAGCGATAATACTCCCGTCCCTCATATTAATGGGAATTATCAGTTTCTCCCCGGCATAAGCAGATACACTGCCTTTACGGATTATGTTGTCGTTAAAATTGATGTAGTTATGTACAGTATGAAAGCTGCCAAAACTGACCAGAGACATTTTTTGCAGGATAATATTGCTTATCGTTTCCCTGTTTAGGGCTGCATAATCCTGGCATATTTTCATATCATGCAGGTACTTTTCCCGGAATTCTCCGCCAAGATAGCAAAGTTCCTTATCATACTTGGGTTTTAAGTGGCTATACTGGTTTTTCAACTTATTTAGAGCAGCTTGAATCAGATGTCTTTTGCCCTTTTCTTTATAATCTTTAATTATTGCTTCTCTCTCCATAAAGTAGCTTTCTTTACCGCTACAAAGGTCAACAGCCAGGTTTTGATAGAGGTCTGCAACCTGTTTACCCAGATTTCTGCTGCCGGAGTGTATCACCAGATAAATATTATTCTCATCGTCTTTGTTCAGTTCGATAAAATGGTTGCCACCACCAAGGGTTCCTAAGCTTCTTTCAATTCTTTTGGTATCTCTTAATTCCCGGTAACAATATAAGTCTTGTAGCTCTGGGAACTTAACCATCCTTCCCTGGTGGGTCTTTGTACCGGCAGGTATGTATTTATGGATTACCTCATCAAACCGGGGCAAATCAATATCGACTTTGCCGAGTTCGACAACATACATACCACAGCCGATGTCAACACCAACCAGATTGGGGATAACCATTTCGCCCAGATCCGCAGTTAAACCGATTACGCATCCTATACCGGCATGATAATCGGGCATTATACGTATCTTGCAATCCTTAACAAACTCTTGATTGCAAAGCTTTATTATCTGATCGATGGCAGTTTGTTCCATCTTGTCAGAGTATATTATGGCAGTATTAAAGCGCCCCTTTACCTCAAACACTCTTATGACTCCTTATATCAGAGTTTGAATTAACTCCAATCGTCACCTATGACGGCCTTTTCGCAGGCTGTGCAGATCATTGTCTATCATTCCTGAACATCTCCTTAATTTTTGTTCAGGTTTATTGTCCCATCTTTGCTAAGTCATTTAGTTTTTGTCACTTACGCAGATGTACCCAATAGCTATACTTCTTATCAATCATGGGCAATATAATACAGAGTATTTGGTGACTTTTAGGCTGATGAATAGTTGTTTGTCCATTGAGCAGAATATTATTGATTATAATTAGAAAGGGAGGATACCATGGCAAATATCCAAACATCAGTCAGTAAGTATCAGGCATGTATCGACGCATGTGCCAAATGCTTACAGGTATGTAACCAATGCTTCAATTCTTGTTTGCAAGAACCCGATACCCATGCACGAGCAAACTGCATCAAAACCCTCAGGCTGTGTGCAGATATGTGCAATTTAGCAGTTGAAGCAATGACAATGGATCATCCGGATGCCAAATTTATTTGCAATATGTGCAGGACTATTTGCGATACCTGCGCTACAGAATGCATGATGTTTAAAGATCAACACTGCCAGCAATGCGCTAATATTTGTCACCAATGTGCAAACGAATGTGCCAAAATGATGTAGAAACAGTATAATTTGTAAAATAGAGCCTCACCCTGGGGCTCTTTTTTACAATCCATCTAGAAATGAAAAACGTAGTGTTAGGGTGTCGCAATTTTAACATGTTATGAATTAATTTATGCCGCAATATTCCATTTATAAGTGAGGTTTTTGCATAATTCCAAAATCTGCGCAGATATCTTTAGAAAAGCACAATATATGGTGTAACCATCTTTCAGGCTCCACTATATATTGAAATGCTATTCTGTAAAAGTTAATTATGCAAAACTCTCAAAGTATAAGTTGACTTAATGAGAACATCGAAAAAGTAAAAACAATATTCCAATAATTGTAACCGAAGTGATAATCTTAGTAAGGCAGCCTCCCTTGGTTAACTCCCCCAAGTCCCCTATCATTGAACGGTTTATTGAATCCGCAAAATTAGTCATGGGGTGTTTTTTATATTCTTCTGTTTTGCGTTTATCTTGTTTATCCCTTATATCCATGATTTTACCTTCATATTTTTAAGTAGGTTTGTACACATTTTTCTACTAATGTTCAGTAAGATAGTATTGATTCCTCTTTCTATTTGTGTCGTTAAATATGAATAATGGGGATTATATGTAGTATTTATCAAGTTCCCATTTCAAGGGATTTGTATCAATATAATCCCATATTTTCCGGTATTCTGTTTCGTTGCGGATAATATGGTCATGGTACGACTTCTGCCAAATCTTTTTGTCAAATGGTGGGTGTTCTCCCTTTTTAACAAAGTCAATATATAGTTTTGTGGTTAATGTTTTAAATCGTTTTATATATTCAGATAATGTAGGGAACGGCCCCTGTGCCGTTCCGCCATGTTGTATCAACATAATCGCGTGTAAGTGGTTTGGCATAACAATAAATTTGTCGATAATTATATCCGGATAAAATCCTGATATTTCTTCAAATTTATTAAATACCATTAAACCTGCATTGTTTAAAATCAAATTACTGTTTTCAATTCTTCCAAACAAAGGCAATCGATTTTGGGTGCATATTGTAATGAAATACGCATTATTTTGACTATAATTATAGTTTTGGAGACGCTGTAATTTGCGTTGCGGTAAATTCATAAAATCACACTGTTTCGGAACGACACGGGGGCGTTGATTCGGAACGACACAGGGGTCGTTCCCTACAAGATTAACGAAATTATAGAATAGGTACTCGTATCGCCTGAATACGATGTTCATGTATTTCTACCGAAATCACCGTCACTGTTTCGGAACGACACAGGGGTCGTTCCCTACAAATTCACTGTTTCGGAACGACACGGGGGGCGTTCCCTACTTTTCTAGGTTTAGTATAGCTTAATTCTACAAAGTTAATATATAGTTTTGTGGTTAATGTTTTAAATCGTTTTATGTATTCAGATAATGTAGGGAACGGCCCCTGTGCCGTTCCGCCATGTTGTATCAACATAATCGCGTGTAAGTGGTTAGGCATGACAATAAATTTGTCGATAATTATATCCGGATAAAATGCTGATATTTCTTCAAATTTATTAAATACCATTAAACCTGCATTGTTTAAAATCAAATTACTGTTTTCAATTCTTCCAAACAAAGGCAATCGATTTTGGGTGCATATTGTAATGAAATACGCATTATTTTGACTATAATTATAGTTTTGGAGACGCTGTAATTTGCGTTGCGGTAAATTCATAAAATCACACTGTTTCGGAACGACACAGGGGGCGTTCCCTACCGGAACGACACAGGGGGCGTTGATTCGGAACGACACAGGGGTCGGATTCGGAACGACACGGGGCGTTGATTCGGAACGACACGGGGGTCGTTCCCTACAAGATTAACGAAATTATAGAATAGGTACTCGTATCGCCTGAATACGATGTTCATGTATTTCTACCGAAATCACCGTCACTGTTTCGGAACGACACAGGGGTCGTTCCCTACAAATTCACTGTTTCGGAACGACACAGGGGTCGTTCCCTACTTTTCTAGGTTTAGTATAGCTTAATTCTACAAAGTCAATATATAGTTTTGTGGTTAATGTTTTAAATCGTTTTATATATTCAGATAATGTAGGGAACGGCCCCTGTGCCGTTCCGTCGTGTTGTATCAACATAATCGCGTGTAAGTGGTTAGGCATGACAATAAATTTGTCGATAATTATATCCGGATAAAATCCTGATATTTCTTCAAATTTATTAAATACCATTAAACCTGCATTGTTTAAAATCAAATTACTGTTTTCAATTCTTCCAAACAAAGGCAATCGATTTTGGGTGCATATTGTAATGAAATACGCATTATTTTGACTATAATTATAGTTTTGGAGACGCTGTAATTTGCGTTGCGGTAAATTCATAAAATCACACTGTTTCGGAACGACACAGGGGGCGTTGATTCGGAACGACACGGGGGTCGTTGATTCGGAACGACACGGGGGTCGTTCCCTACAAGATTAACGAAATTATAGAATAGGTACTCGTATCGCCTGAATACGATGTTCATGTATTTCTACCGAAATCACCGTCACTGTTTCGGAACGACACAGGGGTCGTTCCCTACAAATTCACTGTTTCGGAACGACACGGGGGGCGTTCCCTACTTTTCTAGGTTTAGTATAGCTTAATTCTACAAAGTTAATATATAGTTTTGTGGTTAATGTTTTAAATCGTTTTATATATTCAGATAATGTAGGGAACGGCCCCTGTGCCGTTCCGCCATGTTGTATCAACATAATCGCGTGTAAGTGGTTAGGCATGACAATAAATTTGTCGATAATTATATCCGGATAAAATCCTGATATTTCTTCAAATTTATTAAATACCATTAAACCTGCATTGTTTAAAATCAAATTACTGTTTTCAATTCTTCCAAACAAAGGCAATCGATTTTGGGTGCATATTGTAATGAAATACGCATTATTTTGACTATAATTATAGTTTTGGAGACGCTGTAATTTGCGTTGCGGTAAATTCATAAAATCACACTGTTTCGGAACGACACAGGGGGTCGTTCCCTACCGGAACGACACCGTTTCGGAACGACACGGGGGGCGTTGTTTCGGAACGATACAGGGGGCATTGATTCGGAACGACACGGGGGGCGTTCCCTACCGGAACGATACGAGGGTCACCGTTTCGGAACGACACGGGGGGCGTTGTTTCGGAACGATACAGGGGGCGTTGATTCGGAACGACACGGGGGTCGTTCCCTACAAATTCACCGTTTCGGAATGACACGGGGGGCGTTTCCTACCTAGCTGAGTTTTGCCAATACCTCATCAGTCAGGTTCATGTTGGTATAAACCTGTTGTACATCATCGTGATCTTCCAAAAGCTCAATCAGCTTAATAACCTTTAGAGCAGTGTCCACATCATTGATTTCTACCTGGTTCTCCGGTAGCATGTCCAAATCCGCTTCCGCAATGGTGAGGCCGGCATTTTCCAAAGCCTCCTTCACCTCCAGGAAGCTTTCCGGACTGGTGATGATATCATAACTATCGCCTTCGTCCTGCAGGTCATCAGCACCGAGTTCCAGAGCCAGCAGCAGCAATTCTTCTTCATCAGGGGCCTGTTCTTTGTTGATGCTGATCAGCCCTACCCGTTTAAACATCCAGGACACACAGCCGCTTTCCCCCAGGTTGCCGTTATGCTTGGAAAATAAATGCCTGATATCGGGTGCGGTGCGGTTTCGGTTGTCGGTGGCGATATCCAGCATCACCGCCACCCCGGCCGGGGCATAACCTTCATAGACAATCTCTTCAAGGGCTTCGCCCTGTATCTCTCCGGTGCCTTTTTTTATTGCCCGGGTGATGTTTTCATTGGGCATATTAATGCTTTTGGCCTTTTGTATGGCCAGCTTGAGCTTGGCATTGCTGTCCGGGTCGCCGCCTCCGCCGCTTTTTGCCGCAATGGTGATCTCTTTGGCGACTTTGGTGAATTCCTTGCCCCGTTTCTCATCGGAGCGTGCTTTCTTATGTTTGATATTGGCCCACTTGGAGTGTCCTGCCATAAAATAATCCCCCTTAAAAGGCTGTTACCATAGGCCCGGTATCAGCTTTCTGGTCTTTTTCATATATTCCCTGTATTGATCCCCGAAATGTTTCACCATGAAGGCTTCCTCCAGATTGATGCGATAGATAAGGGCGGGCAAGGTGGCCAGCAAGGTAATCAATAAAGCGCCCCAGGAACTCAATATCATGGCAATGGCGATCAGACTGACAAAAACCCCCAGGTATAGAGGATGGCGAATAATGCGGTAAGCTCCGCCGGTGATCAGTAAATGTTCTTCATAAACCGCGATGCGAGGGTTAAAGAATTTGCCGATGGCCGCAAAGCCCCGCCACCTTATGAAACAGGAGATAAAAAACAGGATAAAGCCTGTATAGATGATGCCTGGTTCCAGAATATACATACGGGTTTTGTGCAAGGACAAAAAATCAATAGCAGCATATAAGAGAGCAATCATGGAGAACAACTGCAGATAAGCGTAAGACCAGCGATCATCATCCTCTACTACAAATACATCCGGATCCCGGTAGAGCAAGGTTTCAGACAGTATAGTCCAGACAAAATAGACCGCCACAAAAGCAGTTATAACCGCAAAGTCGAACCTGGGCAGGCGGCCGCTGAGCACATATTGGTTGGCTACATAGGCCACATAGAGAAAGACTGCAACCGCTACGGTAATCCGAATTAGTACACTTCGTTGCCTGGAATTCATAAGACTCCTTTCAAGCCATCAGTATTCAGCCATTTAGGATATGAGCGGGCACAACGGCTACTCGGGGCAGGCTGCGTTTATGAAGGTTGGCCTGCACCATGGCCTCGATCCTGGTTCTGGTGAACGCGTCCACATGACCGCCGGTCAGATAGGCGTCCAGCTCACTATAGGCAAACCCCATTTCCCCTTCATCGGTTTGTCCCACCCACAAACCACCGGAAGGCGGTTTATTGATGATGACATCAGGTACTTGCAAATAGTGGGCCAGGTCAAAAACGTCTCTTTTCAGCAAATCACCCAGCAACTGCAAATCCACGGCATTGTCACCGTATTTGGTGGTATAGCCCACACTGATTTCGCTTTTGTTGCTGGCCCCAACTACCAGATAGTTCCGGGCTTGAGCAGCATAGTACAGGGTTAACATGCGCAAGCGCGGTTTCATGTTGGCTCTGAGTAGCTTACCAGAATCCGCATCAGCCTTGAGGTAGGCCTCAAACTGAGCTACCAGCAAAAGATAGGCATTATCAAGATCAACAATATTATAGGGGATGTCATTAACTTCTGCCAGCAACTGGCCATGCCAGAGATCGGTCAAATCGCTTTCACAGGGCAAGAGCAGGGCTTGCACGTGGTTGGGAAAGGCCTTTTTGGCAATCAAGGCTGCCACTGCTGAATCCACGCCGCCACTGACGCCAAGCACGACTCCGGATTTACCGGCTGCGGTGACCTCCTGGCGCAACCAGTCAACCAGGTAGTTTACCACTGTCTCTGGATTCATTCTTATAACTCTCCTTCATTAAACAATTCCGTCGACATATATTTCTCTGCTCCATCGGGGGCAATGGCCAGTATTCTATCTTTTTTGACCATGCTCCGAGCCAGTTCCAGGGCTGCCCATACTGCTGCCCCTGATGATATGCCCAGGAGCATAGCTTCTTCACGGGCCAGCCTGCGACAGGTGTTGATGGCATCATCATCACGAACCGGTATTATTTTGTCGATCACTGATAAATTCAACAATTGTGGCACAAATCCTGCCCCGATGCCTTGAATTTTATGAGGCCCGGCCGGTTTTCCCGCCAACACCTGAGAATTGAAAGGCTCTACGGCAATAATTTTTATGCCGGGGATAGCCTTTTTTAAGGCCCGCCCCAATCCGGTTATGGTGCCCCCGCTACCTACACCACATACCAGGGCATCGAGATGTCCGTCCATTTGCTGCACAATCTCCGGGGCCGTCTTCACTTCATGACTGAGCGCATTAGCTTCATTTTCAAACTGTTTAACCAGGTAAAAGCGAGGGTTTAAGGCCGCCATCTGCCGGGCTTTCTCCACCGCACCGGCCATCCCCTGTTGAGCCGGGGTCAGAACCAGTTCGGCGCCATAGGTCTTTAAGATCTTCATCCTCTCTATGCTCATGTTTTCCGGCATAACAATGACGATGGGATAGCCTTTCAAGGCTGCCGCCATAGCCAAGCCGATACCGGTGTTGCCACTGGTAGCCTCCAGGATGATGCTGTCCGCCTGGATCAAGCCCCGGCTTTCGGCATACTCTATCATAAACAGACCGGGACGGTCCTTGATGCTGCCGCCGGGATTGAAACCTTCCAATTTCACATATACCCTGGCCCCATCCGGCTCACTCAATTTATTCAGGCAGACCAGCGGCGTATGGCCGATCAGTTCCAGCATGTTGGCTGCGATTTTCATGGTTTTTCCTCCTTTTCAATAGGGGCGATTTCCATCTGTCCCCAGGCTGCCAGTTGATCATCTTTAATAGCCAGAACCCCGATAACCCCGGGTATGTTTTGCGCATAAGCGATGGCCTTCATCAAATCCGCTTTGCTTTCCACCATATTCCCGGCTCCGGTCGCCACGGCATCGGCCAAGGCCGCAGAATCGGCCTTGATGACCACCGCATCGGCCCGTCCCAGGCTCAGGCTGTGGCCCACCGTTCCCGAGGAGGTGCAAATGCCTATGGCATCCTCACTGCCCGCAATGCGTATACCAATACGATAACTGAAACGGGATTGGCCTGCAAATATCGCCACCATGCGCTCCCGGCCGGTTTTCAGATAAATGTCGCCGCCATTTTCCACCACCACCTCCCGACTGCTTATGGAAAGCTTTTCACCCATCATCTCTGCAATGGTTCCGGCTACGGCGGCCATCGGTCCTACCGTGGCCCGGTTGGCGGCCCGGCTCATGCGTTTAACAATTTCCGGGGCGCCAGGCAGCAAAGGAATAGGCAACAAGGTAGTCTGAAACAGGGGCTGGCGCAGGATATAATCTTCTATGTCACTGCGCAGTTTGATAAGTTGGTTGCGGCACAAAGACAAGAGGCTATCGGAGTAGCTGTTGAGGTCTACCCCGATAGCCAGATCGCTTTGTTTGACCTGCACCTGAAAATAGCGTAAATCCTGTCCTTCATGGCAGGTGCGGTAGTCCCTGATCACATAGCCCCGGTCATGATTCATAGCAGAACTGGACTGCCTCCTTAACTTCAAAATGCAGTTTGATGGCCATGGTGGGACAGCAGTCCAGACACATGCCGCACACCACGCAATGGGAATTATCAAAAGACACCATCATGCTGTCTCGCTCAATGGATAAGGCCTGGGTTGGGCAAAATGAGGCACAGGCTCCACACTGAATGCACAATTCATCATGCCACAACACCGTCTGGCTGAGCGGTTCGACTACAATCCCCACTTTTTTCAGGAAATCAAGGCCAGCATCATATTGTCCTTTTTCACCTTCCAGTTCCACCACCAGGTAACCTTCTTTTTGCGGGTTTATGTCGGCTTTGAGTATATTGACCACCAGATCGGTGTTCTTTATCAGTTGATAGATAATGGGTTGCTCAACCTGCACCGCGGAAAAATATAAAACCACTCTGTTTTTCATAATGCTTACCTCCTTTCATTCCTGAGCATAGTCAGAGCAGCATTAGGCTGCCGGTCAGGCAGTGATTTGAATTCTATTTGGCTGTCTGCCGAGGGCAAAGATCCTACCGGTTGGCTTAATTCAAATTTACCCGCCATAATCCATGATTTGAGTATGGCGGCTATCTGCCGTGCCCGCGGATAACTGGATTGGGGGGTGGTTACCACGTCCTTGCCATTAATCTTTATTTTACCGCTTTTTAAATCCTTAAAGCTGGCATAACCCAGATCGGTGTGGTTTCCATAGGGGTAGCCTTGATTATAATCAACGATCGGGCAGAAGATCTCCTCATCCTTCACTGCCACATAACGCAAAATCTCCTCATTCAAAATGGGGATGGGGATGCCCACACCAACCGCCAGGGTAGGTCCATAGCCGATAAAGCTTAAGCCTACCAGCCAGTTGGGGTCCATTTGCTTCAAATCACCTATCAGGGATAAGGTCCCGGCGGGAACCATGGGCACACCGTTTTCACCGCGCAGCACATTGGGATGGTGCTGGGTGCCATTCCAGGCCACATAACCAACCCCGCCGCCCAGAAAGATGCGGGTGCCGATGCCGATGGTCTTATAATGGGGGTCGTTGAACAGGGGGCTGAGCTGCCCGGAGGTGGAATAAGCCGCATTGCCCAGCCGTGGTTTTAACAACCCCATATAGGTATATATGGTGCGATCCCCCAGGTTAACCGCACAGTTGTAGTTCTGATAGGCGTTGCGGGGATTAAACATAAAGGCTTCGTTAACATCAGCCAGGGTGATGACGGTATCCACCTTTTTATTGGGGTAGCAATCCGTTCCATAGGAGGTGGCTTCCAGGCGGATTTCTTTGCCGGCCACCAGATCGTGGATAACATGCCCCCCACCATACCTGAAACGACCCGGGTACACCTTGTTTTCAGGATCGTTGTCAGCCACCTGCGCTGCGCCCAGGTAAGCATCTACAGCGGCGATTCCCCCATAGGCTTCCACCCCATTCAGCCATACCTTTTTCATGCGGATGCGCGGCTTGGAATGACCGAAGTTGATAAACACCCCGGAGGAACACATAGGTCCAAAGGTTCCGGTGGTAACCACGTCAATTTCTTGCGCTGCCTTGGCGTAGCCCTTCTGTGCCACCACATCAATGACTTCTTCCGCGGTTACTACCACCGCTTCGCCTTTACGGATCTTCTCATTGATTTCCGCATAAGTTTTTTTATAGTTCATGGTGTTCCCCCCCTTAATTTGTGTCTACTAATCTATTGGCAACCGCGATTGCTTTGCGGGCGTCTTCTGCAAAACCGTCAGCACCGATTGTTTCAGCATATTCCCTGGTTAAAACCGCGCCCCCCACCATTACTTTGCAGGTTAATTGCCGTTCCTTAACCCCGGCAATAACCTCGGCCATGCGCGGCATGGTGGTGGTCATCAAGGCGCTCAGCCCGATTACAGCGGCCTGATGTTGCTCGGCCTGTTCGAGTATCTGTGCGGCGGGCACATCTTTGCCCAGATCAATAACCTTAAACCCGTAGTTTTCAAGCATAACGCCCACTATATTTTTACCAATATCATGGATATCTCCCTCAACAGTGGCCATAACTACGGTACCCCTTGATGCCAGGGCATCTTCTTGCAAAAGTGGTTTTAGATAAGCAAAGGCCTTCTTCATGGTTTCGGCTGCCATCATCAATTGGGGCAGATAGTAAACCTTCTGTTCGTAGCGCTGACCGGCTTCCTCGATTCCAGGGATGAGGTGCTGGTTGACCAGGGTCAGCGCGTCGGTCTGCTGCAAGGCTTCATGAAGCAGCCCCTCGATGTGCTGCTGATCTCCTTCCAGGACCGCCTGCCCCAGGCGGCTTAAACCGGCCTGCTCAGGGGGACGTTCCTGTGGAGGTGGTTTTTCCTTGAGCAGATCCGGTATATTGCATTGCCGGCACAGCTCATGCCGGACAGCCTCCGTCCTGGTCGACGGCCGCTTTTGATAGCAGTCGATATAGGCTTTAGCCCCCGGATCCCGGTTTAAGAGCACTGCCGCCGCCCTGGTTATATCGCGCACCCTTTCGTTGAATGGGTTCATGATGGGCAGATCCAATCCGAGTGCCCAGGCCATGGCCAGAAAGGTAGAGGTCAGAACCTCACGATGGGGCAGGCCATGGGAAACGTTGCTTACCCCCAGCACAGTACCTACCCCCAGCTGCTCCTTCACCGCCTGCAAGGTCTGCAGGGTTTCCATTACGCGCTCCTGTTCGGCTCCGGCAGTGGTCACCAGGCAGTCTATATATATATCTTCATCGCGTAGCCCGTATTCACGAGCCCGGTCATAGATCCTTTGCGCCAGGGCCAGGCGCTCTTCGGTTTTTTGGGGAATGCCTTTTTCGTCCAGGCATAAACCCAAAACCGCCGCCCCATATTTTTTGGCCAGGGGTAGGATAACATTCAATTGCTGTTCATCAGCACTGGTTGAATTGATGAGCGCCCGCCCTACAAAATTCTTGAGTCCGGCTTCGACAGCGCCGGCATGGGTAGAATCAATAGATAAGGGCAGGTCAACTGCGGCCTGAATTTCCACTATTGCCCGGGCCATGCTGGCAGCTTCATCTATGCCCGGCACCCCCATATTTACATCCAGGATGGGAGCCCCACTGTCAGCTTGTAAGCGCGCTTCTTCCACCACCAGATTCATCTGCCCGGCCTTGATATCTTCAGCCAGTAGTTTGCGCGCGGTGGGATTGATGCGCTCACCGATAAAAGCCAGTTCATGGCCGGGGCCAATCCGAACCATTTTGCTGCGCGATGCCAGGGCACGGATGGCGCCGGTTTTTCTCCTCAGCGGTGCCATCCCCCGCAAGGCTACTGCCATAGCTTGTATATGCGCCGGGGTGGTCCCGCAACAACCGCCGATAATGTTGGCGCCGGCCTGACGTAGCCGCAGGGCTTGCTCAGCCATCTCTTGCGGTGAATCGGGGAAAATGGTTTTTCCATCCACCAGCATGGGCAGACCGGCATTCGGTTCCACAGACAGGTAAATGTCACTGAGGCGGCCCATCTCTTCAATAACCGGCAGCAATTCACGGGCGCCGCCGGAACAATTGGCCCCAATGGCCAGCGGTCCCAGGGCTTCAAGGATGATCAGCACGGTGGCAGCATCGGTTCCCATCATGGTGCGCCCACTATTTTCAAAGCTCATATGAGCAATCACCGGCAGCCCTGAGCAGCTTTTAGCGGCAATTAAAGCAGCGCGCATTTCACCTATGTCGGTCATGGTCTCAATCGAAATAAGGTCTGCCCCGGCCTTTTCACAAGCCGTGATCTGCTCGGTAAACACCCGCAGTAAGTCGTCAAAATCCACCGTTCCCAGCGGCTTCAAGAGCTTGCCGGTAGGGCCTATACAGGCTGCCACCAGGGCTTTACCACCACTGGCCCGTTTGGCGGCCAAAACCGCTTCCTGATTCAATTCCTCTACCCGACCCTCCAGGCCGTAATCCTGCAGTTTATAGTAATTACCACCGAAGGTAAAACTTTCAATGATATCCGCTCCGGCCTGCACATATTGATAATGAATATCCTCCAGCAGCGCCTGATGCTCTGCCCCATACAATTCAGGACACATACCGGGCTGCATGCCGCAGTTCTGCAGCATAGTGCCCATAGCGCCATCCATGATTAAACATCTCTCTCTTAATCGTGCAGAAACATCGAACGCAGCCATTATCAATTTCCTCCCTGCTTTTTTTAAAAAAATTTTATAATGAATATGAAGTGAACTCAATGTAAAAAACCCTCTGAAGAAGAGGGCTCAAGACCGCTTCTCATCTTTCAGGAATACACGTCCTGCAGGATTTAGCACCATTCCCCCCCAAGGAGGCGGTTGCCGGGTTTCATCGGGCCAGTCCCTCAACCACTCTTGATAAGATCAAAGCTATTCAATTGCTGTTTCAAACATAGCTCCGAAGAAGGTGAAGCCTCCTATTCCTTGCTGCTTTCCCCTTCAGGCTGAGGCGGGGCCTGCTTATTTTCCTGATTCTCCGCCGGCTGAATCCTGGCTGCCGGGGTCGGGTCCACTGCAGTGGAATTCACCATTTCATCGATTTCTTTTTTCATCCCGCTGGTGGCCTTTTTGAACTCCCGGGTCGCTTTGCCCAGGGATTTGGCTACCTCGGGCAGTTTGCCCGGACCTACTACGATCAAGGCGATTACCAGGATTAATATCAATTCCCAGGGGCCGATGTTAAACATCAAAACACCTCAAATCTATGTTTATGACCACAATATCCCGCTTATCATCTCAATACATTGTACTTGTCTTTCCCCGGATTGGCAATGCTTTTTGCACCTTGTCGACGGGGTAATATGTGGTTGGCTGCCCTCTGCCTGACTGTCATCCTTAAGCCATAAAGTCAAGGCTTAGACTGCAATTCGGGTCGTCCAAACAGACTAACAGTTCTGTGCATAATAAAAATCAGGCCAGATGAATACCGACCCGATTTTATATGGTATATTTTTGCTTAATTATGTCCTACCTGAGTTCTGTAGGGACAACGGCATCAACAATGCCGATTAACAGTGCTGCTAAAAGGGCGCCTAAAACCGATACGGATAACCAGTTCGGAATAATGAACTGGGCGACATAGATAACTACCGCTGCGGTAAGGAAGCCCACCAGCCCTCTGGAACGCGGTGAAATATTTTCACCCAATACAGTCTCCACAATGTAGCCAATAATTGCTATGGTAATAGCCGCAATTAAGGCCCCCATGAAACCTGCCACCTTGATTCCCGGTAGTAGATAAGCAATCAGCATCAATACAATGGCAGAAACTATGAAGCGCACAATGGTGCCTATCCAATTCCCTTTCATCCTCATTGCCTCCTTTATTTGAAGATTTTGAGCTTCTGTTCTACTATATAATTCCCCCGCGTTAGATGAAAATATGCAGGATAATCATAATCATAATAGGCTTGAATCTAACGGAAAATAAGGCAAAATAGATATAGGAACATTTGGTTAAAGGAGTATTGCCTTGTCCAAAGCTAAAGTAAAAGAACGCCGGGCTTTAAAAGAACAGCAAAAATACAAGAAAAAGGATCCGACCAAAATCCCCTTCAAAGAAAGACATGCCAAATTTTTCAAACATTTTTGGAAAATCTGGTTCATTGGCTTGGTAATCATCCTGGTAGTTGTGTTAATACAACTCTACTTGAAAGGCCAGCTCAGTATCCTTGTACCCAAAGAGCGAACCTTTCGATAAATATTACCAAGATGTGCAGACCTTTTCGCAAGGGCCGAGCCTGAATCATGTTCTGTCTGATATGGAATAATTGGTATGAAAGCCATCTGTTTTGCCATCCTTAAGGGCAACGCCCGAAGTATCCTTCGCGCAGCGAACAACCCTCGGGGAAAGATCCTTCGCTCTGCTCAGGATGACACCAGTAGGAAGTTCTGGGTGATACCAGTAGGAAGTTCTGGGTGACACCAGTAGGAAGTTCTGGGTGATACCAGTAGGAAGTTATGAGTGATACCAGTAGGAAGTTCTGGGTGACACCAGTAGGAAGTTCTGGGTGATACCAGTAGGAAGTTATGAGTGATACCAGCAGGCTTCTGTCATAGCCGTGAAAGCCCTCAGTTTTGTCACCCTTTCGTTTATGATGGTGTGGGCAACATATGAGAATTGCTATGGTTTTCTTGGGGGGAACGGTTTTTCAACGAAGGGTTGCTGTACTTATCCACCTGTTTTATGGCAAGGATTTACAGTCCTGGCAATAGCCATAAACCTCGAACTGGCATTCCAGTTCACTGAATCCTTCGGTTTGATTTGCATCCAGATCATGCAAGGGGCAAAAATGCATGGGCTGTATTTTCCCGCAGGCTAAACATACCAGGTGATGATGATGATCCCCTATATCGCGCCAGCGGTATACAAAAGTACCGTTGCGCTGGTGATCCACCCGACAGAGCACTCCCATACTGTAAAGCGTATCCAAATTACGGCACACCGTTGAAAAGTCAATCTTGACCTGTTGAGTCAATAATGCTTCATATAAGGCCTTGGCTGTTTGCCAGCCTGAATCCTGCGTCAGGACTTGCAGTATCTTGCGTCGGGTGTAGGTCATTTTATAACCCTTTGATGACAGTTGCGTCCATAATTTTGGGGCATCCATGGGCAGCTTTCTCCTTCGCTGTTATTGCTTTCACCAATCCATTGCTTAATCATGGCCTGGCAATTATTAGCGGATTTAGCCTCGCTGGGGTCGGAAGATGGATTTGCTCAGCTTAATAAGCCACTGCATTAAGGTGTATAGCAGAACCGCCAATATCACAATGGCCGCTCCAGAGGCCAAATTGTACCGATAAGATATTCCCAGCCCCGCCAGGCATACACCGGCGCCAATCAGCACAGACAGCAGCATTATACCGGGAAGGTCCGCCCGTAAGAGCCGGGCTAAGGCCGGGGGCACCGAGAGCAGGGCCAGGATCAAAATAATGCCTACCACGCGTATCAGCACTACAACGGTAATAGCTATCATAGCATAAGTCAAGGCTTCCGCCAGTACTACAGGCAAACCCAGAGCCTGGCTGAATTCTTCATCAAACAAATAGGCCTGCAGCAGATGGTAAAATGCCCATGTAATCAGGAAGAGCAGTCCATCCAGCAAGGCCATGACGATTAAATCTGTTTGGGATACTGTTAAGATATCGCCGAAAAGATAGCTGCTCATGGCGGGCGGGTATCCCGGGGTAAAAGAAATAAACAGGATCCCCAGAGCCATACCCAGCGGCCAAAACATACCGATAAGCACATCCGGCATAACCGTGGCGCGGCGTTGAATTTGGGCAATAGCCAGGGCGGAGATCAGGGAAAATCCCAGGGCTGTGTACATAGGTTCTACCCGTAAATAATAACCGAGACCAATGCCGCCAAAGGCAGTATGAGCGATGCCCCCGCTCATCATAAGCAGTTTTTTTTCAACGATAATGGGGCCGATAATACCACAGGCCAGACTGGCCAGTAAAGCTGCCATAACCGCATTTTGCAGAAAAGTATATTGAAACAGGGCATTTATCATTGTTGGCCTCCATGCTCTTCGAGGACCCGGTGCGGTACACCATGTGCAATCAGCTCTACCGGGCAGCCATAAAGCTGCATGACCAGATCCGAATTGAGATCCGCTTCCCCATGATAGTATAAACTGTGATTGATGCAGGCGATATTATGCACATAACTGCTGATCGCCATAGTATCGTGAGTAACCATTATAATAGTCATCTCCCGGTTTAATTCCCTTAGTAGTTCATAAACCATACTGCTGGCACTGGCATCCAGACCAGTGCTCGGTTCATCCAGGAGCAGGAGCCGCGGTTCTACCGCCAATGCACGGGCAATCAAGACCCTCTGCCATTGCCCTCTGGATAACTGGCCAATCTGGCGATGGGCCAGGTCATGTACATCCAGCTTATGCAAACACCATTCTGCCTTCTCTCGATCGGCTGAACTAAAGCGATGGAAGCAAAGACGGCTGCCAGCCAGTCGGCCTTGCAAGACTACCTGCCGAACTGAGATGGGGAACTGCCGGTTTATATTTTCAGCCTGGGGAACATAACCAATCAGTCTGCGGCTGGATTGAGGGCTTTGGCCAAAAACGCTCACCTGCCCACTCCATGGTTCAAGCAAACCAAGCATAAGCTTCAGCAGGGTGGTTTTGCCCCCGCCATTGGGTCCGATAATACCGGTAAAGCTTCCTACCGGAATGCTGAGATTAATATTGGACAGGGCCATAATATTGCCATAACCTGCGCTGATATTTTCCAAACGGACGGCTGGTTCCAATGAGCTCAATTTAATTCCACCTTTTTTTGATTTGCTTTCATACAGATTATTGACCGCTATGCAGGAACCAGGGCACACTCCAACAATCAGTAAGCCTTGCGGTTTAAAACCGCTATACCTAAATTATCCGCCCTTTATTGTGGCCCCAGGACGCGGGCAAAAAGCTGTGCAGTTTTACGCAGGTTATCAATGTAGTCCGCTGCCAGTGGAGCAATAAGCTCCGCCTCCCCCCCCAGCTCACGGGCCAGGGTCTGGGCTTGCCTGCTGTCCATTTCCGCCTGGTAGAATACTACCTTAATGTTCTCTTTTTTGGCTTGATCAATAACTGACTGTATGTTCTGGGCGGTTGCGGATTTGCCTTCTTCCTCCAGGGCGATCATGTTAAGACCGTAATCTTCGGCAAAATAACCCATAGCAGGATGGTAGACGATAAAGCTTTGACCGGATAATCCAGCCAAGGCTGCAGTAATTTCATCATTCAATGCTTCCAATTCATTTTGGTAGCGCCGGGCATTATTTTGGTAAGTTGCTGCATTTTTAGGATCGGCCGCGGCCAATTCCTGAGCTATGCTTTGCACCATAATTATTGCCCGTTTAGGGGACAACCAGCGATGGGGATCTTTTTCTCCAGGCGCCATTTCCCGTGCCGGGTAGACCTGGTCCGCCTGCCGGGGGAGGTCCACCACTTTCATCTGCGGGTTAATCTGCTGCAGACGGGGCAAAATTCCATTGGTTTCGGTCGGAACACCAATTGCGAAGTATATTCGGGCCTTGCTCAACTGTTCCATGATCTGCGGACCAGGGGCATAATCTTCCGGATTGGCTCCCGGCGGAATCATGGTAAGCACTTCTACCAGATCGCCACCTACGGCTTTAACAAAGCTGGCCTGGGGAACAATGGATACCGCCACGCAAAGCTTCCCGGGACTGCCTGGCAATGATGAACTGGCCTGTTCTTGCTGCCTGCTGCAACCGAAAATGGTCAGTATTAAAAGAACCAGTATGGTTAGTAAGATCATTACCTTCACTGCTTGACCAGGTTTAAACATATTATCGGCCTCCCTATTGTTGCAGACTAAATGCAAGTGCTTGCATTAAATATTGATACCCTATTTACAAGATTTTGTCAAGTGAACTACTCCCACCTGGTTGGCCAAGAAGCGAGGACTGCTAACCTTACCCCGCCTGGGCTGCTTCACTCCCGAGCGCAGGCTACTACCATTCAAGGCCACTGCTCCTGTCATTCTGAGCCCTTGCTCCTGTCATGGCTATGAAAGCCTCCGGTTTTGTCATCCTTAAGGGCAACGCCCGCTTTTGTCATCCTGAGGGCAACGCCCGCTTTTGTCATCCTGAGGGCAACGCCCGCTTTTGTCATCCTGAGGGCAACGCCCGCTTTTGTCATCCTGAGGGCAACGCCCGCTTTTGTCATCCTGAGGGCAACGCCCGCTTTTGTCATCCTGAGGGCAACGCCCGCTTTTGTCATCCTGAGGGCAACGCCCGCTTTTGTCATCCTGAGGGCAACGCCCGCTTTTGTCATCCTGAGGGCAACGCCCGCTTTTGTCATCCTGAGGGCAACGCCCGCTTTTGTCATCCTGAGGGCAACGCCCGAAGGATCTTTCGCGCAGCGAACACTCCCCGGGGAAAGATCCTTCGCTTCGCTCAGGATGACAACAGCAGGCTTCAAGCGATGATTATTTATGCGTATGCGCCCGAACTGGCGAACTTTTACTATTCGCAGTGTAATCAATCCACAACTAAGTTCGGCATGGGAGGGCAACGCGGATTCCTGATCTTCAAATTGAGAGTTTGCATAATAATCTTTTATATAAAACCATTTCAATATATAGTGAAGCCTGAAAGATGGTTACGCCATATATCGTGCCTTGCTGAAGATATCTGCGCAGATTTTGGCATTATGCAAAATCCTCAAATTATCAATTCTTCATTACGCCAATCTACTTGACAGCGCTTGCTAAGATACATAATATATAACCAGGTAATGAGCATATGCTCATAATTGCATGACGATGAAAGGAGGGCTATAAGTGGTTAAGAAGATTGCTATCAGTTCCAACGGTTCTTCGCCCTCATCCCTTGTTGATGAGCGTTTCGGGCGCTGTACCTGTTTCATGATCTGGGATCCGGAAGCGAGAGAATATGAAAGGTTGTCAAACGATGCAACTGAGGCTGCCCATGGTGCCGGGACCGGAGCGGTTCAGTCTCTGCTGCGCAACAATGTGGGGGTACTACTTTCCCAGAGGATAGGTCCCAAGGCTTTTACAGCTTTAGAGCAAGCGGGCATAAAGGTTTTTACCGGTATAGCCGGCCAGACAGTTGCAGCGGCCCTGCAAAGCTACCAGGCCGGAAAATTGCAGGAGCTGTCCGCACCTAATAATTAATTGGGTTGGCTCATTATTTTTACGCTGCTGCAGAGAGTAATAATTATGCGACGCAGATAACGCTGATTAGTTATGATTAACACTGAACAAAAATATTGAAATAAGGGGTAATACGAGCCATTCCAACGAGAACTCATAATTCTAATACTCCTTAATTAAAGCCACTTATCTTTCATGGTTTCATTAATTTGCAAGCAAAACAATGGGGGGTTGCAGTGGAGTTAGAATTAGTTGTGCCAATCACTGGCTGAACAATGTGCAGCAGCGTTTTTGTCATGCTTAAGCATGGCGAAGAATCTTTAAAAGATTGAACAGGAGGTATTTTATAATGTTGATCGCTATTCCCACCGAGGCAAATATGGTTTGTCCGCATTTTGGACATTGTGAAGAATTTACCCTCTATGATAGTACTACCAGGCTGGTTAGATCAGTGCAAAATCCCGGTCACCAACCCGGCTTCCTGCCAGGCTTTTTGAAAGAACAGGGGGCTGAACTGGTTATCGCTGGCGGCATGGGCGGCCGAGCTCAGGAGCTGTTTGCAGCCCGGGGAATTGAATTGATCGTCGGGGTTTCCGGAAGAATTGAGGATGTTATCGTTCAGTATGAAAAAGGGGAATTGAAAAGCACTGGGGCGGTATGCAGCGAACATTCCCATGCCGGAGACTGCCACAGCTAAGAAGGGAGTCGGGCATGCAAATTGCGGTAGCCAGTGGCAAAGGAGGTACGGGCAAGACCCTGTTGTCCACCTGTCTGATGAAAGTGCTGGCAGATGATGAAGCGGTCTTGATTGATGCTGATGTTGAAGAACCCAATGCTGCCCTGGCATTTATGCAGCCGGTTGTGGAAGCTGCGGTGGTTCACAGGCTGGTTCCCGAAATAGATCCCGAATCCTGTACGGTATGCGGATTATGCGCTGCAATATGCCATTTTAATGCTCTGGTGGTGTTGAGTGATAAGGTTTTGGTATTCAAGGAACTCTGTCATTCCTGCGGAGCCTGTAGCTATCTCTGTCCACATGCGGCCATAAACGAAAAGGAACACCGTATTGGGATTATAGAGGAAACCAGCCTGCCCGGATGCGGCACCCTGATAAGCGGCCGGCTTGATGTCGGAGAGGCCCAGGGTCCACCCCTGATAAAGGCCAGTAAAGACAAGGCAACCGGGGCTGAATTGAGGATTATTGATTGTCCCCCGGGAACAACCTGTGCCACGATTGAATCTATCAGAGACAGCGACTATTGCCTGCTGGTAACTGAACCTACCCCTTTGGGAATACATGATCTGGAACTGTCCTTGGAAGCCGTCGGACTACTGGGAATACCTGCTGGATTAGTGCTCAACCGCTGGCAAGGAGACGATCAGGCCCTGGGTGATCTGGCTGATAAAACAGGCGTTCCCATCCTGGCGCGCATTCCTTTTAGCACTGAACTGGCGCGGGCCTATATGCAGGGACGGGATCCCCTGCAGGCTATGCCGTCGTTGCATAATATTTTATCCGATATTATTAAGCAGGTTAAGGAGGCTATATCATGAAGGAGATACTGTTTATCAGCGGCAAAGGCGGCACCGGCAAGACCTCGCTGGCTTCTTCATTTATTAAACTAGCCGATGATTGCATTGCCTGTGATTATGATGTGGATGCCTCCAATCTGCCTATTCTATTGAAGCCGCAAAAAATCAGCGGTTATGATTTCAGCGCCGGGTATACCGCCCGCATCGATTTAGAAAGTTGTATAGCATGCGGTCTGTGTAGAGAATTATGCCGTTTTGATGCCATTAATGAGGAATACCGGATTTTGCCCCTGTCCTGTGAGGGATGTGGTTTTTGCGAGAAGATTTGTCCGGTGCAAGCTGTCACCATGCAAGCGCGGCCGTCGGGGCGCTGGTTTAAAGGCATATTCAAACCAAACCGGGCGATTTTTTTTGCTGAACTGCGGCCTGGTGAGGAGAATTCCGGCAAGCTGGTGGCCCAGGTTAAGACCATGGCCCGTAAAATGGCCGCCGATGAGCAGATTCCCCTTATTATCGCCGATGGACCCCCGGGAATCGGCTGCGCCGTTATCTCTTCCATGGTGGGTGTTAATCTGGCGGTTTTAGTAGCAGAACCCAGCCGTTCCGGCTTTCATGATCTGCAACGGCTCAATCAACTGATGCGCCTGCGGGGAATAAAAGGGGTTTTAATAATCAACAAATGGGATTTGAATCCTGAGCTGTGCGCGGAAATGGAAGTTTGGGCGGCCCAAAACGCGATGCCCCTGGCCGGTAAAATACCCTTCAGCACACTCATGGCTGAGTCTATTGCTGCAGCGCAAATACCCGCTGAAAATACCGAAATAGGCAAAATGCTTTTCCCCGTCTGGGAGAATATTATGGAATTTATACATTTGCCAATAGTCATTTAAGCCCTCTGGCTCCGCCTGCACCTTGATTCAAGACTTCACCCGTTTCAACGGTTGGAGAGAGGATGAAAGGAAAAAGCACTAGCAAAATGCTGATTATTATAAAAATCACCAGAATTAGCAGGCGAAGCTTATCGTCATTGATGAATCGCCTGTAGAGCGCCACGATCTGCTGCCAATGCAATACAATATGAAGCACCAACAGGACCAGCAACAGGATTCCCAGATATAGATGAATATCCTTCCATGTATCCTTAGCCAGTCCCAGCATACTCATTACTACCTTTTGCCCGTACACCGCTGCACCAGCTTGACCGCTGAGCAGTATGTAGCGGGTTAGGAATCCGGTTCCCGCCATGGCCATCATGATAAGAAACATAATGCCATCGATAGTAAAATTAATTCTGGTTTTTGCTTTCATGTTTTTAGTCTACCCCTCTCCTATCAAGTGTACGTATTGTTTGACCACAGCAGCTCAACTCCCTGCCATTTCCACATAACCACATCTGGTTTTAAGACTATGTGCATCCCTGCTGCATAATCACATGCGGCCATTTCTGGAGGGCATTCAAACCTGCGAATTATACCTTTTTGCAGTGGAATCAATATTTAGCTTATATTCAGATTATAAAAGGCAATTGTGTTAAAATTGTTAAAACATTGGGAAAGATTTGTGAAAAGTTTAATCAAGAGGCAGGACTACTCGTTACAGTGGAACCTTTTTGGCTACCGGAAGCTCCTTTCTTCATTCTTCTGGTCAAGGATAAAACAAGGTATTTCGTCCTTTACTTTGTCGTAATCTCACCCAGGAGGGATAACCGTGTTGTTTCAACCGCGCATCATGAAGAAAGAAATTAAGGAACTACGCAAGAATCAGTGCCTTACTGCCAGGGAACTGGCCGATAAGCTCAAAATCGATACCATAGATATATTGAAAATAGACAATCTTAAGCTCAAGGATGTTCCGGAGCCGCTAAGGTCAAAACTCTTGCCCATTTTAAGGGGCGACTACCTGGACAAAATCCCATGGCTTTAAAGGGTTGAATTCAAGGCGTGTCATACCGCCTGGAAGGAAAAATCTTTGTTGGGATGCTATTTCCCCATTATGGCGTACCGATACAACTCCCTGGGCAAAGGCCAGATAAGCTGTGTCGGTATAGAGAGGATGAATGAAAACACCATAATTTGCCCCCGTGTCCACCCTGCTCCATTCTTTACCACCATCGCTGGAAAGGTAGGCAAGCTTATCGACAATATATAAAAATTCCGGGTTTTACGCACCCGGCCCGGATTTGTCGCCATTAGTGTCATAACAGGCCTTCTTGCTTCTTTAATGCACTCATCTAAATCCTTTTGCCGCAAGCTCAAGTTTAACATACTATATATTGACACATCGTTCAGCATTAACTATATTATATACATATTTAGTTATGTCTTTTTATGTAATGTTATGTTTGCCATGTTGTTTTTTAAAATATCCGCTATTTCCAGTTGCTTTATGTTATACATATTAGATAATTCCGTAATCCGGTATATACAGCAGGATAATAACCGGGCATAACGCAACAAATCTGCATAATCGTCCCTCCATAAATTAGGCATCAATGGGCGATGATTTACTTCATCACCCATTGGTGCTTTTTTACTGTATTACAAACAATAATTCATTAGAATATTTCCAACCTGGCAAACCCCTACCGGATTAATTACGCTGCAAATGCTTCTGCTTGCAGCCAGTCCATAATAACGTACATCTTGTGCCATCCTCCTGCTAAAACACAAACTGTTGCAAATGAGACATAAACGACCGCTGCAGAGTGATGAACCATTCACATCTAGTAAATTGATTCAATAGTCCTGGAGAGTAACAGCGGGGCTTGCCAATATCGGACCTGCGAGCATAAGACAATAGCAGGGAGACAACCCATTACGATTGTCTTGGTCGGTGATAGTGTTTTTCGGTTAGTCTTTTGGCCGATTTGTGGATAAATATGATAAACTGTTGTTAATGTCTTATTTGCCCGACAACGAAGGATATGATACCTGGGGAGTAATACTCTTTGAATTAATTGTGACCAAATGGTGAACATTCAGGGTGACAGATGGGGTCCCCGGGATTATACCCATGGCCGAAAAAATATCAATATGGACTTCTACGAGAAAGCATTCATGCTTCAAGCCCCGTTTTTATTTGGTCCTGCCTCAATATATTCAACAGCAGAAGTTCTCATACACTATGGCGGCGATTGGCCGTGTCCTCGGTCGTTGGCCGGATACATAGAGGGGCGTCCTTTTTCTGTCACCAAACTTGACAGAGGCAGGAAGGTCGCCCTCATCAGAATCGGTAAGGAAAAAAGTGCAAAATTTTTGATGATTTAAAAAGCCCTAGTTATCGGCTTTTTAGCACCGACGATAAAGCTCGTGGCACGGCCCTGCTTCATTTCTGCCACATTTATCTTTTAAGCTTGATACAATCGACTTCTCACCATACCAATTTCACTACAGTATCACAGCTTATACTGCAGCAGGCTTTTGTTTTATATAGCTCTGCAACGGCTTTTATTCTGAAAGGGGGAATCTTCTGACGAAATGCGTATGCTTGATGGTACCAAACGGCTACTGTCCGTTGATTGATTAGTCATCCAAGACAAGAATAGGCCGAAGCCTCGGAGTCGAGACACGGGGGAACCACTTTATGGGGCGAATCTTTATAACCGGATGATCGGTTATGGAATAGGGCTAACCCAGGTCCGAGCCCGTCAGCTAACCTCGTAGGCAAGAATGGGGATTACAGATGTTAAGCATGCTGCCCCCTGCAGCTACCATTTATCATCGTGCCTTTCCTTTTCTATTAGCTTTATATGTAGATTTCTCCTGCCTTGATTTCTCTCCGACTACCGTGGTTTCAGGCCGGTAGGAGGTATTCCATGAACACAATTAAATCTTTTTCTGGCCAGACTGCAGTTAGACTTTTGCTGTTTTTACTGTTGATTGCATTTGGATTATCCGCAGTGGGTTGTGGCGGAAGCGGCAGCACCGCCAACGATGGGAATCAAAAGAAAAAACTGGTAATGGCCGATATATCGTGGGATAGCGTCAAGGTTCACAACCGTATCGTGGGATTTATTCTGCAGCATGGTTATGGCTATCCTGAACCACAGTATACCTTTGGAGAGACTCTGCCTCTGTTGCAGGGTATGAGCAAGGGTGACATTGATATAACAATGGAGATTTGGAAAGACAATTACGAAGAGCCCTGGAATGAGGCCGTTAAAAGCGGCACGGTCCTGGATCTGGGCTCAAATTACCCGGACGCTCCCCAGGGTTGGTATGTACCTACTTACATGATAAAAGGCGACCCTCAGCGTGGTATTCAACCAGTATCACCTGATCTTAAATCGGTCTCTGATTTGCCCCGTTACTGGCAGCTTTTTAAAGACGCTGAGGTACCAACTAAAGGGCGTTTCCACAATAGTCCTCCCGGATGGGCAGTGACTGAAACCAATGAAACCAAATTCAAAACCTATGGATTAGACAAGACTTTCAACCTTTTCAGCACCGGTTCCGATACCGCTCTGGCCATTTCGATGGTGACCGCCTATGAAAAGGGTCAGCCCTGGGTGGGCTATTACTGGGAACCTACCTGGATAATGGGGCAGTTGGATATGACCATGCTGGAAGAGCCCGAATACAATGCGGAAGTATACAATGATCCCACCAATCGCGGCTGTGCCTTTCCTGCAGCCAAAGTTTTAAAAGGGGTTCACTCGAACCTAAAGGATAGGGCTCCCGAGGTGGTGGAATTAGTTTCCAAATACCAGACCAGTCTGGCAGAAAATAACGATTTCCTGGCCTATATGCAGGAAAAGAACGGCGATGCCGAAGAGGCCGCCATCTATTTCTTGAAAAAGTACCCGGACCGGTGGAAGACCTGGATTCCGGAGGAAGTTGCCCAGAAGGTGGACCAGGCCTTAAAAGAGGTGAAGTAGTCATGATTAATGATTACCATCATAATATCCTTCTGGAAGTAGATAATTTATGGAAAGTATTCGGCAAACAGACCACAGATCTTGACTTGAATGATGCGGAGTCCTTTGATCGACTGCAAAACGACGGTGTTGTGGCAGCGGTACGCAATGTATCCTTTAAGGTCAAGCGCGGTGAGGTTTTTGTTATTATGGGACTGTCGGGCAGCGGAAAATCCACCTTGGTCCGCTGCATTCCCCGCCTCATTGAACCTACCCGTGGGGAGGTAAAGGTCAATGGCCGCAATGTCTTACAGTTGAACAAGAAAGAGCTGATCGATTTTCGCCGTCATGAAACGGCTATGGTTTTTCAGCATTATGGGTTACTGCCTCATCGTAATGTCGTTGAGAATGTGGCTTTTGGTTTGAAATTGTGCGGGGTAGCACCCCGGGAAAGAGAAGATCTGGCTCGACATGCCATCGACCAAGTAGGGCTTACCGGTTGGGAAGACTATTATCCCGCGCAGCTTTCAGGAGGCATGCAGCAAAGGGTCGGCATTGCCAGGGCACTGGTTCAGCAGAGCGATCTCCTGTTGATGGATGAGCCTTTCAGCGGCCTGGACCCCTTGATCCGTCGGGAGATGCAGGATACTCTTATCACTCTGCAAAATAAGCTCAACCGCACTATCGTGTTCGTAACCCATGATCTGAGCGAGGCCATTCGCCTGGGTGACAATATGGCGGTGATGAGAAACGGGGAATTCTTACAACAAGGCACACCTGCAGAAGTAATGAACAACCCCGCTGACGAACACGTGGCTCGTTTCGTGCAAGATGCTAATTCTCTTTTGCCGGGCAGCAACAGACAAGCACTTTCCCGGCAGAAGCGCACTGTCAGGCCGACCCGGCCGGGTGTTGCAGCTGTTCCCTTGCCTGTACCTTCGGGGAGGTAAAAACAATGTTTCCAGAAACATGGCAATATAATTTGGCGCCGTACATAGACGGTTTGGTGAAATGGATGGTGGCATCCTGGGGGCCTTTTTTTGACGCTGTCTCCAATCTAGTGTTGGATATGCTTATGCAAATCGAATTCATTTTGAAATGGATGCCCTGGTGGGGTTGGATTTTAATGGTTACGGTTATTTCCTGGCGCCTCACCAAAAGCCTACATAAAACCCTGCTGCCAGGATTCCTCATTTTTAGCATTGGTATGTTCGGACTATGGGAAGTGGCTATGGAGACACTGGGAATTGTTGTTGTAGCGGTATTGATTTCATTGCTTTTTGGCATTCCTCTGGGCATCGCCATGTCAAGCTATGAACGCTTCAACGCCTTGATAACCCCGGTGCTGGATGCCATGCAGACCATGCCCAGTCTGGTCTATCTAATTCCCGCTCTGATGTTGTTCGGCTTGGGCAAGGTTCCTGCGGTTTTTGCTACCGTTATTTATGCATTGCCTCCGGTGGTGAGGCTTACCAACCTGGGTATCCGTCAGGTATCCAGCGACATACAGGAGGCCGCCCTGGTGTTTGGAGCTTCGACCTGGCAATTGCTAAAAGAGGTGCGCCTGCCCCTGGCTATGCCCAGCATAATGGCTGGAATCAATCAGACCACCATGCTGGCCTTATCCATGGTGGTTATCGCCAGTATGATCGGAGCCGGCGGGCTGGGCGAAGAAGTCCTCAAAGCCACTAATCGGGTTGCGGCAGGAAAAGGCTTTGAAGCCGGATGGGCAATTGTGGTGCTGGCCATAGTAATCGACCGCATATCACAGGCCACCGCCAAAAGTTGGGAACCGCCGCAAAGATGACAGCGCAGCTTACGTCGAATGTATCAGGTAATGGTTGCAGGGAGAATCGAATGATTCTCCCTGCCTTTTCGGGAGATTGAATTACGGTCATACATCACAATTATCGGTATCGTACAGGCAGAATACAAGAATAACAACGACATTGTCATAAACAGCTTGCCGACCACCCGCCAGGAGGTAGTGGCTGCCAAATACCTCTCCATTGCGGCCTGCACAGTCATTGCTCTAGTCATAGTGGCCATAGTGGGACTTGTTTTTCATCAGTTTCCACCACCCTTATCTCCCGACATTTCTTCGCTGCCGGTTCAATCATAATTATATTCCCCCGCACAGTCGCATAAAACAAGTTGTTTCGCCTTTCTTTGTCGTAGATTCACCCCGGAGGGATAAGGCGTTGATACCGCCGCAGGCGACGCTAAAACCTGGTTTCCAACCGGGCAAACTTCACAACAAAACCCGCATCAGCGAGGCTTTGTTTGATTGATTCTGCAAAATAATTAACCCGCTCTATGGCGGGTTATGAAAAGCAGACTTTTTTATTTCGGAGAATCACAATGCCTCATTCTTGAGTGCATCTGCCGTGTTTTCTTTTTTGACCTTGCTGACGGAATACATCATCGTGACAAATACCACCAGGAATACGCTGAAAACACTGATTCCCACACTCTTCCAGGGTACTAAAAAGGCAACATCAGCACCAGTTACGACGCTTTTATAGATCAAGTAAGTAATGATGAACGCAACCGGGAGTCCATATAATAGAGCCTTTAGCCCATAAAAAACACATTCAAAATTCATCATTTTATTGAAGCCCTTATGGCTCATACCTACCGATTTCAAAATAGCAAATTCGCGCCGGCGCAGGTTTATATTGGTAGAAACCGTGTTAAATACGTTGGCAATGGCAATAAGCGAAATCAGCAGGATGAAGCCATAGGAAAATACATTGATCAACAGACTCAAATTACGGTTTTGTTCCTGAATCTGAGCTATATTGTACAGGCTGTATCCGGAAAAAATACCTTCATCTTTTAGGATAGCATTCATTTCTTCCGCTGATTTACCCGGGTCGGTTGCCAAAAAGGCAAATGTCAGCTGCTCATCCGGGGTTTCGCTAAATTGGCTTTTTATAGAATAGGGCGCGAAAACCATGAACCCTGAACCACGGGATTCGGAAATAGCTCCCGGCATCCGGTCGGCTATATAGGCGATGGTAATCTCCGGACCAGGCTGACTCCCGCCTGATGGCTCACCCGGAGCGGAGAGTTGCAAGGAAAGGGGCAAGCTGCCTTGGAGTACATCAAACGATACATACCGTCCGGTTTCATCATCGTATTTATTTATCCTGGTCGTGGCGATCATGTTGTCGGTGTTTTCACCGGCATACTTCTGCGGGTCAAGCCCGAGCTCCTTTACATAGGCCGCATAAGTCCCGTCATCAACAAGACACAACGCCACGTTGATTGGAATTATCTCATCCGTCGGCAACGAATCTCCATAATAATGTTCCAAAAATCTCTCCGTTAATCGATCCTTAGGCAGGCTCGCTTTATAATAAAGGGATTTATAAAATCCGCTGTCGTAAACGCCGCTTACATTTTTCAGTTTCTCATACAACGGCAGCCCTTCATCTGTGGCGTGGTTGAACCTAAACAGAATATCGTAGCCGGATTCATTGATGGTCGTTTCTGCGCTTTCCTGAAGATATATGCCAAAGGCGCTGGCCGATATAAATAGTACGATACTGACGAACAGCGATATCACCGTACTGCGGTATCCTTTCTTGTTCCTTTTGAAGTTTTTCAGCGCCAATGTCCCCTCCAGACCGAAGAGCTTTGGCACCAACCTTGATGTTTTCACTTTTTTGGCATTGATTTTAATATCGGTTGTCTGGCGGATGGCATCGATAGCCGACAGCCTGGCGGCCTTGCGCGCTGGAATATAGGCTGAAATCAGTATAGTGATGATGCCTACAACGCCGGCAGCCGCAAGCGAGGGCAGGGATACCGACAGCTTCATGGGAACACCGCTGGAAGACAGACTCGCAAAGATATCGCTCATCAGCGCAAGCGTAACCCCGATGCCGCCAATCCCGGCGAGAATGCCCACTGGGATGGCGATCAATCCAATCCAGGCGCCTTCAAACAGAACCGACCTGCGCAGCTGCCTGGGGGTTGCCCCCACCGAGGAAAGGATACCGAATTGCCGGGTGCGCTCGGCGACTGAAATGGAAAACGAGTTGTGAATCAGCAAAATGGAGCCAACCATAATCAGCAGGATGAAAATGCCGCCCAGACGGTACAGTACCGCGTTGAATGTCTCGTCTTTCGAGATGCCCATATACCGCAATAAGTCATTGTTATAGGTACAACCGAAGCCGCCCGCCGCCGATTGGGCAAACTCATATACCCTCGCCGGGTGCCGGAGCCTGGTAAAAACATTCACCTGGTCGGCATCGCCCAGCCCCGCCAGGTTCATCTTGGTGATTACGGTATAGCCCGGCGCGGAAAAGTCCTCAAACCCGGGCCTTTCGCAGATCCCGACAATGGTATAGGCCTTGGGGCCTTCAGGCACAAAGATTTCCCAGGGAGCGCCGTTTTGATAGTCGGGGACAAACGGGTTGTTCTGCCCCATCCTTGTGCCGGCCAGCATTCGATGGCCCAGGGTCAGATTCAGCGTATCGCCGATTTTATAGTTTACACCAGCCTGGCTTATGTGGCTGGGGATAACGATTTCGCTGTCATTCTGCGGCAGGCGCCCGTCCAGCAGCCGTATCGGTATCAACTCCATCGCCTTATCATCAAACCCCGCTACAAACAGATATGGTTTATATTCGTTCCGCCCCCCTTCCAACACCGCATAGCCGATATTCTGACTGACGGCAGCCGCTGCTACTTCGTTATCCGCAGACAGTCTCTGCACCAAAGCGGAGTCAGCCTCCATAAATTGAACATGCCAGTCCCCATCGGTGGCAATTACATTCTGGATCATAAAACTCTGCAGTGAGGCAATAAGCGTGGTAACCGCGGTTATCATAGCCACCGATAGAATAACCCCGATAATGGTGACAATGGTCCTGGTGCGGTTCTTTTTCAAGCTGCTTAAGGTAATCTTGCTGAAGACATTCATCTGCGGATCACCTCGTCTCGGGAGATTTTCCCATCCTCGATGCTGATGATGCGATCAGCCTGCAGGGCGATATTTTCGTCGTGGGTGATGACGATCAGCGTCTGGTGATATTTTTTATTGCTCAGCTTTAAAAGCTCAACGATGTACTGCCCGTTTTTGCTGTCAAGATTGCCGGTCGGTTCATCGGCAAGCACGATGGCGGGCGCGTTGATGAGTGCCCGGCCTATGGACACCCGCTGCTGCTGACCGCCGGAAAGCTGGTTGGGGAGATGCTCGGCGCGGTCGGTCAGGTTGAGCGTTTGCAATAATTCCTGCAGCCGCTCCTGGTTGACCTGACGGTTGTCCATCAATACCGGAAGGGTAATGTTTTCCACCACATTAAGCACCGGGATGAGGTTGTAGAACTGATAAATCAGCCCCACCTGCCGGCGTCTGAATATGGCCAACTGTTCCGGATTTTGAGCGTAAACATCCTTACCATCCACATAAACATGGCCGGAGGTGGGCGTATCCACCCCGCCCAGGATATGCAGGAGCGTGGATTTTCCCGAGCCCGATGGCCCAATAATGGCAACAAACTCGCCTTTCTCCACGGAAAAAGATACCCCGTCAAGTGCTTTAACGAGGCTTTCATCTCGACCATAAGTTTTATATAGATTGTCGACCTTAAGAATTTCCATCCTCATTCCTCCATCATTGGGTTGTGTCCTTAGTATAGCTGGGCCAGATGACACCCCGGTGACTTCTATATAACAATAATGTCACCTTCTGAGGCTGCGCCAGTTACACAGTCTGATGGCAGACAACACTAGTGTTCCCTTATTAGGTCACACAACCTGATGGTAGAACCTTATGGTGAAGCAGGCTCCGCCGTCTGTCCGGTTGGCGGCTTTGATGGTGGCGTTTTGCAGAGAGAGGATCATGCGGGCAAGGGCCAGCCCCACCCCAAAGCTTGAGTCTTTTGCGTCTTTACCCTGGTAAAACCGCTCGAAAATATGGGGCAGGTCATCAGCGTCGATTCCGGAGCCATTATCCTTGATTATGATTTCTGTAAAAAGGGGGTTTGGGGTATAGTCAATTTCGATCAATCCGCCGTTTTCGCAATGTTCCATGCAGTTCTTAAGGATGTTCCCGATGGCTTCCGAGGCCCAGCGCAAATCGCCGGTAAATTGAGCGGCATCGTCTCCGTTTACACGAAGCTCAATATTTCTGAGTTCGAGAGGAATCAAAAAAGGCTCGGCGGCTTTTTGCAGCAGGATGGGGACGGATACCGGCGCCTTTTGAAAGATGGCTGTTCCCGTATCGATTTTGGATATTTTGAGCAGTGTGGTTATAAGCCAGTCGATCCGCGCCAGAAGGCTTTTCAGCTCACCCACAAGCTCCAAGCGACGCTGGGGTTCCAGATCGGAATGGCCCAGAAATGAGACGATCATATTGATGGACGTCAGCGGCGTCTTGAGTTGATGGGCGATATCCGCAATAGAATCGGATAAGTACACTTTTTCTTTTTTTAACATGTCCGACTGCTCTTTAAGCCGCACCGTCATTTTGTGGATTTCGCTTTGCAGAATGGACAGCTCGCCTTCATTGAACATATTAGGATCAAATCCATCTTTCCCATGCAGGACGATATCGATTTGTTCGCCCAAAAAAGCGATGTCCCGGTATCTTTTTCTGGTAAAAACAAAAAAGGCCATACAGAATAGGCCACATAATATTGCCGTGAAGACTCCGGTTATAAAGCTGATTACAAAACCGGTTATTACGGCTGTAACGCAGATTGCGGCCATCAGCAATGCAAAAATCTTTATCTCCCGGTTTCTGAAAAACGCCATCATGATTCTCCCAGTCTGTACCCGAGCCCCCGTATGGTTTTGATGATTTGCGGATTTTGCGGGTTATCCTCGATTTTTTCGCGCAGTCTTTTAATGTAGACCGTCAAGGTGTTATCGTTGACGAACTCTCCGGCCATGTCCCATATCTCGCCAAGCAGCTTGTCTCTTGACAGTACAATGCCATGATTATTGGCGAACACCAGCAGCAGCCTATATTCCAATGCCGACAAAAACAGCTCGGTGCCGTTTTTATAAACCGTGCCGTGCAATAAATCGATCCTAAGGTTTCCGATCTCAAAAACGGACTCCGCTTTTCCGCTTCTCCTGAGCACGCTTTTAATGCGGGCAAGAAGCTCCATCGGGCGAAACGGCTTGACCACGTAATCATCAGCACCCAGGTCAAGCCCTGTGACGGCGCTGAGTTCGTCGTCGGAAGCGGTCAAAAAGATGACCGGAACATCACTGCTTCGCTTGGCGGCGGTACATACAATATAACCGTTGCCGTCGGGAAGCGAGATATCAAGTATCAGTAGATCAAAATGTTCATTCTCTATCTTGGCGAGCGCCACCTTTTGGGTGTCGGCAAGCACGACCGAATAGCCTTCCGAGGCAAGCAGATGGGATAAATTTTTGGATATATTCAGGTCGTCTTCTACCAGAAGTATCCTATTCATGATAAGGCTGTCCCTCCTTGCCGTCTATAGCGGGTCTGTCGCTGTAGAAGATTATTCCAGCTATCTTTCAACCATTTCCGTATGGAGGAGTGCATCCGGTCTCTTTGACACCAATTAATACAAATATAGCAGTTATCTGCATCCTTAAAAGCCCATTTCACAACGTGCCAATTTTCATTATCTGCCATTAGTGGCATAAATAAGATTGCCGGCGTTGGGTTAAATGTCGTATTAGTCTATAATATACGAAGAAGGCGAATAGGGGGTCAATACATCCACACTGTTCTATTGTTGGCAGGCTCAGCAAGCCATATAGATATCACAAGAGGGGGCAATATCTGGACCTTATCTTTGCCAGATAATATGCGTGCTACAATGTAAGATTATTTTGGGAGATGAAAATGAATTCAGACAGAATGCAAATACCTCGTAAGTTAATCATTATGTGGATAACACTATCACTTATTGGTATTCTTTTTAGTGTGATAGCTGGGTCGCATGTCTATTATTCGTACAATTATAATCTCACACTTAATCTACTAACAACTTATTTAGGGTATATCCTTGCAGGGATCTTATTAGGTATGCATTATTATATTGGCAATGAAAGTAAAAAGGACGGATCATGTAAGATCGATTGGAGTCTTATCTTGGGGTTTATCCTCCCGGGCTCTATTTTATATTTATCTATTGTATTTAATATCCTGAATATAGGTGTGTTGGTTGGTTCGCGGTTGGGTTTACAATTCCCTCTCGTATTAGGTTTGATGATAGGCTATGCAGCAGTTTTAGCCTTATATAAGAACTGATCACAATGAAACCGGTCATGACCAGGATCAAAACCCAACCCCGGTCAGGATACTGCCGGTGAAAACAACGTGTGGTTGTATGGTCATAAACTCTTCCAGGATATTATCAAACATTTGCGCTATGCGTACTTCGTAACCCCATTTCATCTGCCAACATCTCGTCATCTTCAACTACATATATCAGGTAGGGCTCTTTGGTGATCATCTTATTCTCCTTGTTACACCGGCATTAATTATCATTGGTCAACAAGCTGGCCCGGTTTATTGCTTCAGGACCAAAACGTTCCCTTATTTCGTCCATGAGTCGGTCAATGTTTTTGTGATCAGTATTAAATTGAGGCCCGAACAGACTTCCCTGCTCCAAATCTGAAGTCGGGGACAAATGGCCCAGGGATAAGCCGAAAAGGCGCAGGGGTTGTTTGTTATTATAGGAATGGTGTAATAATTCGCCGGCAATTTGGGTTACAATTATATCGGAATTGCAGGGAGTTATGCTCTTGCTGCGGGTGATGGTTTTAAAATTACTATATCTTAGCTTAATGGTGATGCTGGCAGCTAAAAGCTCTTCCCGGCGTAATGTTTTGCACAATTCAGCCGCGAATTGCGCGATTAGTTTTTCCAGGTAGGTGATATCGTTAATATCCTGGGGAAAGGTTTCTTCGCGGCCCAAAGACTTTCTTTCACGTTCCGGTTCCACTGCCCTTCTATCAATACCATGAGCCAGTTCCCAGAATAAGCGACCTGCTGAGCCGAGTTTGTCTTCCAACCATCCCGGCGGCAAGTCTTGAATATCACCAATAGTTTTTATGCCCATTCTGTCCAGTCTCTGTTGCGTCTTCTGCCCTATCCCCCATATTCGCCATACCGGCAACGGTCTTAATAGCTCCAATGCCTGACTTTCAGTAATAATACGTAAGCCATCCGGTTTATCCATATCTGATGCCAGTTTCGCCAGGAATTTATTATAGGATACACCTACTGAAATAGTGAGCCCCAGTTCCGAATAAACCTGTTCTTTAATCAAGCAACCGATTTTTTCCGGACTGCCGTATAGTCTGGAACAGCCGCTGATATCCAGAAAAGCCTCATCAATAGATACAATCTCTATGATGGGAGAATACCGGCTCAGGATGGAAAATACCCGTTTTGATATTTCCAGATAGCGAGACATGTTTACCGGAAGAAAAACTGCCCGGGGGCAAAGTCGGTAGGCTTGTGCAGCAGGCATAGCCGATCGAATACCGAATTTTCTAGCTTCATAGGAGCAAGTGGATACTACTCCACGGGAATGTATATCCCCCCCTACTACAACTGGTTTACCCCGCAGTGAGGGGTTATCCAATTGTTCAACCGAAGCAAAAAAAGCATCCAAATCACAGTGCAGGATATTAGTAACTTCTGCCACGGGCTGTCCTCCGGAAAAGCAAATATATGGATATATTATAGCAAATCCTAAGCTGCACCATGATTTTTCTCACCTTGAAGCCGCCTCTTCTACCATTATCCTAAGTTCAACCTAACAATAGCGAGGCTCGTCAAAGGTTTGCCCGGGCTGCCTCTGCAGCATACCCCAGGCGTAATCCTCCAGAGCCGCCTTTTTGGTTATTTTATTGCCTTCCCCGTAAATAAGCAAGTCCACCACCTGACCAGCGATAACATTCTTACCGGTAGCCTGCATCAACTTCCGGAAAGTAAACCAGGTGTCTTTGTTCTCCAGGATGAGTACGGACATATCAGATGATTGGCTGTGAACATATTCGAAGAAGGGCTCCGGGGTATCATAGTAATGGAGAAGATCCTCTGCCAGGCCATTGAAATGCAGCACTTCCCAGAGCAGGGAAAAGTTTTCATCTATGAGCTTTTCCCTCCCCAGATGGAAAAGGAACGCTCCTTACGGGACATGGGGCCTTCCAGTAATTCCGCCTGATGCCATAAGTAGTGGCTTAAGCCTTCCACCAGGTCACGATGTTTTTTATATAACTCCGGGCGCTTGAGATAGATATGTTCAACTGCGGGTTGAGCCGGCGGATGTTTTCCAGGTATTCAGTATAATCTTCCTTAGGTTTGATGATGCGGTATTTATTAAACAGCGGGGGTATTCTCCCATTCTTTCCCGAGGCCTTTACCGGACTGAGCAAGCCGCCCTCTACCATTTCCTCAACTTCACCATGAAACAACAGATAATCCCCTTCCCGAGAGATCTTCTGCAGTTCGGTTTCCGTGATGAACTTGCCGTGGGTGAATAGCTTTTCGGGTGGGATCATGATGGTTGTTCTCCATGTGATTGTTTATTGCGACATCTATGGAACGGGGGTATCCATAAAATGTGGACCTCCCGGTTTCCCTCTTTTTTGAACTATCCGGAATTTCCGGATAGTTGCCTTTTCTTCTAATTCCCCATCGTCAATAATAGTCAGCCCAGCCTATCTCTGCAGCATACCCCATTCTAATCTTCCAAAGCTGCCTTTTTGGTTATTTTATTGCCTTAACCATAAATAAGCAAGTCCACCGCCTGACCAGCACTATAGTTCTGGCTGCCAGCCTGCATCAACTTCCGGAAAGCAAACCAGGTATCTTTGTTCTCCAGTGCGAACACCGACATTTCTGACGATTGGCTGTGAAAAGTTATATGCTTTCTTTTTATCTAATAAACTAAACATTATATGGATAATGGGAAGCCGTAAACTATTCATCATAAATCATAAATCACTAGTCCTCCTATGCAAGAATCAGAAAGGTATCTCGTCATCCTCCACGTCAATTACCTGTGGCTCAATGTAATTTGTATTCATGATTGTTGCAGCAGCGGAATAAAACTGCTGTAAGTAATCCGGTAATTTCTGTTGAATTTCTTCATACAGCGATAGCGCATCTTCCAAAGCTGATAAAGGAATTGGAATTTCACTTGTTACACGATCATCCAATCCCAGGACTTTTTCGGCAGATATTGCTGTCTCAAAAAGGTTATCTCTAATATCTTGTTTAAGATGAGTAAACACATATTCCATATAGGCACTATCAACTCGTTGATTAAGTGTAAACGTCCTGGTCCAGTTCGGATTGCCCCAGTAGTCTTCATCATAGACACCGCATAAAGAATAAATGATATCATGTATTTTTTCACGGAATTGGTTCACATCCAGGAGGGGAGAGCCCTTCTTTGGCGGAATAGTTTCAGATACTTTTGATTCAAACAGGGATTTATAATAACTATTATCTTTGATAACAATGCTTTTCCCGGTGAATTCGCTAAATTCCTTACAAAGCGCATCTGTGTTTTTTCGGAAGCCATTATCATTTGTTATGAAAATAATATCATCTTCGCCGTTACTTTGGAAGAATTCCAAGAGCGAAAGCCAAATTAGGGAATCTTTAAATCCTTTATCGCTTGCGCCATCAAAAGATAAAAAAGGTGGAACTTTCTTGAAAACCCTATCCAGAATCTTTGAAAAAGTAGCATCGTTTGAAGAGAAGGGAATTATATGTTCGCCGAATAACTCAATATAGCCATTTTGTGTTAATTCTTTTTCTGCTTCAAATTTTTTATCAAAAAGTGTTGTTATGCATATTGCTGCAATACCTCTATATTCGTCAGTAAATTCTGTCAGCTTTTCGTATTTTTTCTTCAATTCCATATATTTTTGCGATATCCGTTCATCAATTGACACTTGTGTAACATATACCGTAAAATCTTCGCTAAGGTTTGCAACTACTTCTTTTAGGTTGAGATTCTCAATTATGAAATTTGTATCAAAAACAAAAGCTCTTTTTTTACACATTCAATACACCTCCAATACATTACCAAATAGCGTAAATTATCATGTATGTATTGATTCTTGATGCACCCTTGCCGATAGACATTTCTATATTGCTCAATCCGAATATAACTTAACATCATGCCTATCTCATCTTTTTATTTTTTCGATGAGTAAATTAGCTTCCCATTATTAGCCTAATTAGCAATCTGTGTGGAACTGAATATGGATAATGGGAAGTTATATTACTAGGGCTAAAACCAGCTTATAAAATCTTGAGGATTATATTCTGCACCAAGTTCCGGACAACAATGAACAACATAATAGCAGTCTTTAATTATATTAGGGACTTTTTTAGCACATGAATTATCAATGTAAACCTTAGGTGGAAATTCATCCAATGCACCATAGTCCATTGGCTCCGTCTTATTATATAATAATGGTCTATCCCCAGCAGAATTTATAAACTGGGATAATTGCCTGTCTATAAAAACTGTGTCAACATATCTAAATGCTTTTCGTTCACCATTTTCATCTTTGGCGAATGATTCATCTAAAAACAATCCACAAGGTTTTCCAAGAATAGCTGAAATTGGCTCATAGATGTAATCATCCCATATAATAAATAAAACACTATAAAAATTTGGATTATTCTTAAAATTCCTAAATTTACTATTTGCAGATTCCAAAAAATCTTTAATTACATTATCACGAGGAAGAGTTATTTTTTCATCAAATGTTTTCATTTTACCAATAGCTCTGGTGTTACTGCCACCCCATAATGTCCAGCAATAGACGATGTTAAATGTCCAAAAACTGACGGACGTAGTGACCGAAGATATTAGCCCCATTGGGGGCAGGGAGAACTAACTCAATTCTCCCTGAACAACAAACTTCACCATGTGATCATCAATAATATTTCGATTGTTTTGTGCTCCATATATCAGGCAATGAGTACAAACCTTGTTTACCATTCTGGCAGCTCCACTAGAAAACTTAAATATCTCATCTACAGCATTATCCGAAAAAATATCATGGTCGGCACCGGCATAAGCCAGGTGTGTTTTAATGTATTCGCCTACTTCTGCCCGGTCCAGATAAGGCAACTTGCACTGCAGGTCAATGCGCTGCCTGATTGCTGCGTAAGATTGGAGTTTAAGCCGTTCCCAGAGTTCGTTTTGTCCTACCAGGATTAAAGCCATCGGGCTCTGTGCATCCATTTTGAAGTTTAGTAGGAAACGGACTTCTTCCAGCATTTCTTTGTCTAAAAGATGGGCTTCATCTACGATAACCACGGGCTCTAGATGATGGATGCCTTGCATAAGTTCAATCTCTTTATGTAATTGGCGTTTGGCATCGCCCCGATAGAACTTGGCCTCACAACCTAATTGTTCAAGGAGACCTTTGTAAAAATGCCGGGGGGTCAATTTGGAATCAGCCAGGTACATCATCATAAACCGGGATGTATCTAAAGTTTCTTTAAGCTTACGTATGGTGGTAGTTTTGCCGGTTCCACAGTCCCCGGTTAACACTGCAAACATCTGGCGCTGAGCGGTATATTCTAAACGTCCCAGGGTTTCTTCCAGCATATGCGATTGATACAACTGATCAGTGGGGATATCCCTGGAAAACGGTGTTCTTTCCAGACCATAAAAACTCTCAAACATGGCTTTCCCCCTCCTTCCTTACCTTCCGGTAGGAGACAGCAGGGATTTGGTGTTCTTTACGCTCCTGGTTTTTCCTGGCGGCTGCATTTAGTAGCCTTGAAGAATTAGCTGGAGCCTTCTGTAAATGCTCGGGTAGTTTAGGCCTGGGAGCACTCCGCTCTCCGATAACCAGTTCTTTAGCTTTAAAAGGTTTGTGGCCTTCGTATTCAATAGTAAGTTCGCTGATATCGGCTGGATCATAGATAACATCTACCTTGCAGCCAATAAAGGTTAGTCCTACTTCGTATTTTTTCCCCGCAAAACTGATGCAGCCTGCCTTATCTACTTTTCTTTCTTCGCAATGGAGGAAAGCACTGGCTATTGTTTCGGGGTCTAGAAATTTTAATGCTTTCCTGTCACTGCGATAAGCAGTCTGAGGACTAATGTTTCCTTCTAACCCGGAATGGGGCTTGTTCTGATAACACTCCTCCAACCAGACCTCAAATAGCTGGTTTAATTTATCCAGGGTTTGAGGTTTCTCCAGAACCGCTTCAGCCAGGAAGGAATCTACTACCCGGTTAAATCGTTCTGATTTCCCGGTAGCTTCAGGGGAATAGGGCTTGGCAAAGAGTAAGCGAATCCCCATTTTAGCGCAAGCTCTTTTCATCCATTTGGTTCGATACTGGCTACCGTTATCGAAATATACTTTCTCTGGTACCCCATATTTTAAAATGGCCTGGCGGAAAGCATCTTCTACGATTACCTGATCCAAAGTGGGATAGAACTGACCATGCAAAATATATCTGGTCGCATCATCCACGAAGGTCACAAGATAAACCTGCTTCTTTTTCCCGTCTTTGCCTATGGGTAGGTATGGGCCATATTTTATGTCGGAATGCCAAAGTTGGTTACGGTATTTCTTCTGGTAACGCCGGGCAGCTGTACCGGTATCGGCATACATACGCATGTGCCGGGCGCTGTAACCTCGTTCGGCCAGTTTCTCTTGCAGGGTACTGCGCTTGATTTGTCCTGGCTCTACCACCCCTTCCCATTCTAGAATTTGAATAATCTGTGCAATGCTACGGCTCGGTACCTGCCTGCGCAAAAGGATTGCCTGTTCCAGGATGTTAACCGGTATTGCTTCGTCACTTCGTCGCTCGCCCTTACCTTTGGGTTTGAGTCCGCTAAAACCATCCTTCTGATACTGGGCCAGGTATCTGCGCAGGGTACGTTCGGATATGCCGGTCTGTTCGCATATCCTGGCTTTAATCTGCCTGGCCTGAGCGCTATCCAGCCCTTCGGCCAGGAGTGGGGACAGGATTTGCACTCGCTGCTCGGCAATTTCGTCTGCTTTCTTTTGGTCTCTCATGCTGATTACCTCCTTTTTCAGGTTTCAGCATGAGTGTAAAGCTATACTGTTATGGACAAAAGGCGAAACGGGTATGTATCCATAAATTTAAGTTGGCTATGGGGCGGACAACTCTGGCTAGCCATCCCGGAGCATCCCCTACATAATGCCAAATCCTTTGGAGCTTGGACTCAGGAAGATCGGATTTATCTTCCACAGATTCTTTGCCATAACGGATTGTAATTGATTCCAGGCAACCTTGAAAGTAATCGACCTTCTCATTAAACCATTTTCTCCATCGGTTCAGAGTAGATTCATCAGAGATAACACTAAGCTCTGAATCATTGCTAACCACTGCCTCAATACTTTCACTAACATGGAGTTTGTATGGCACAAGCATATCCGGTAGTTCGTGGTGGATACGGTTACATTCAATGCATCTTAACCTACGAATGATTAAAATTATCTTTTCCCCTGAGGCATTGATACATTTTCTCTGGCGGCTACCAATTACTTTTAATTGTCCACTACAACACGGGCAGGGAAGTTGCTCCAAGCTCCTAACAAAAAACTCCCTTATCGGGGTTTAAATCTAATTGATAATTTGTTACAATTACCATACCTTTGGGGGACGCTTCTGGTGCTTCTGTTGGAGCAGTTGCACATTTAACAGAGGCGTCTTTTCCTTTCCCTAAGATATGGTCATTATATCCAGCAATTCTCGGTCAGGCAATACCGTCAGCTTTTGGACGGTTTAGGTTGGCTGTAACACTCTGGTCGCTATTTGAATAGGATTTGTTACTCTTTCTTTTCTATGATTAATTAGAGATGGTTGTTTGACTTCGATACCAAAAGAAAAATCTTTGGCTTCTATTATTAACTCTGGATTTTTCTTTGAATTTCCACATGTAGGTTCATATATAAATTTAAAGTCATCATCCTTAAAATACTTTACTGCTTGATTAATTACATAAATTTCAGAACAAATTTGCATTAATTGTTCATAATGTGGAACATATTTTTCCTTGCCACGTAAAGATGATATTTTTTTAATTGTTATCTTAGAAAAATCAGTGATTTTATTATCTATATTCGATAATGCATTTACAATGGATTCTGCAAATGGATGCACAAGATTCATGTGATAAAAACTAAAATGATAGTTAAACCAATGCCATTGTTGAAGAACATCCGAATCAAGAAATAAATTTATAATTTCTTTTTTATTCATAAAATTATTCCATCACCTTTCCATTATTAGCCTGATAGGTATATGGATTATGAGAAGCGCTCTGTGCTAACGAAAACCCCGTTGTCATTTTTTGTTACTTTAAAAAGCAGGTCCCTAGACCTGCTCCATGTTAATTTTAGCATTAGAAAATGTAGACTATAGGGTCAATTTATATTATACATACCCGGGTATTATTAATCAGGATTAGTATTATACTAATCATTTAAGCTCAAGCCAGCCTGTGTTTGGCAAGTAGAAAATGCAGCAAACGGCAAAAAATAAATGCAGCACCCGTTATTCCATTAATTCCTGATTATGGAATGTTCCACTCTCCAACTTGGCCGTTTGAATATTAATAAGTGGCTATGATGAATTAGCCGGTCAATAATGGCCGTTGTCAGGTTTTCATCATAGAAGATACCATTCCATTTGCTGAACTCAAGATTGGTAGTTAGAATAATACTTCTTTTTTCATAACAACTGGCTACAACCTGAAATAAGAGTTGAGCACCCCGGCGATCTAAGGGAACATATCCCCATTCATCGCAAATAAGCAAATCAAGTTTCTCCAACTGTTTTAGAAGTTTATTCAGATTTCCGTTGGTTTGGGCATCGCTTAAATCATTGACTAAAGCAGCTGTTCGGTAAAATTTCACCTTCTTTCCAAGATTACAGGCAGCTACCCCAATAGCGGTAGCCATATGGGTCTTCCCGTTGCCTACCCGGCCAAATAGTATTAGATTTTCCTGTTTTTCAATAAAGGCTGCCGCCTTTAGTTCCTCAATTGAAATTGATGCAGGTATTTCTATATCATCAAAATCATAACCTTGAAAAGTTTTAAGAACATCGAAATTGGCCTGCTTTAAATAGCGATTCTTGCGGGTTACTTCCCGCTCTTTTAGTTCCATTTCCAGTAATTTGGCCAGGAATTCTTCGTTAGTCTCGGCCACAATATCAGGATAATTTTGAACGATACTACTGCCCAGGCGTAGTTGTTTACAATAGCCGGCAATTATCTCTTTCATCTGCCCACACCTGCCTTCAAAAATTCATCGTAACATTTCAGATCAGGTGTATATATTACCGCTGAATTTATGCCGGCAGATATTAACGGCAAAAAATCATGGTATTCTGGTTCAGTGAGGCGCCGGTAACTTAGAAGTATAGTCTCTGCATCTGCTGGTCCAGCATCCATGCTTTCAAACAGACACTTAGTGGCTGTATCCATATCAGTTTCAGTTAGTATCCGGATTAGAAGATTTAGGCCTTTCTTTTTTTCGTCGTAATCTGCTGCAGCCAAGTATTCTTGCCAAGGATCAGGCAAGTCACGGTAAAATGCAGTATATTTAAGAGCATTCGGACGTTTAGCCAGAGTGCTAAGATAGGGGATCCAGTTCATGGCTTCTCGCCCATGCCCATATAATCTTCTGTGATTTATTAAAGAGCGGTACTGCTCATCCAGTATTTCAACCCGATGGGCGGTTGATTTTACCCAGAGTTCTTTTTTTGCCACCTGCGGGGCGATGGAATAAATATTATTATCGTATTTAATTTTGCCGTATTTATCAGCCGTTGCTTTTACCAGCCGTCCAATATCAAATGTCTTTTCCGGAAGAGGTAACATAGCATTGATATCTTCTTTAAGAAGTTCTGATATTTGTCTTTCCTTTCGATAATGCATGCGGTGATGGTCTTTTTCAGCCACGGCAAAAAGTCCCTGATTAAATTCTTCTATTTCATCGAACTCTGGCTCGGGTACAAAAAAGTTCCGGCGGCTGTAACCCACTTTGTTTTCAACATGCCCTTTCTCATGACCCTGGCCAGGGGTACAAAATTGGGGCTGAAAGTTGTAGTGCAACGCGAAACGATTAAACTGATCTACAAGTTTTCTGTCTCCATGTTCACCTATGCCAGCCACTGCTGCTGACAGGTTATCGAACCAAATTGTTTTAGGTACCCGCTTAATATGTTCAAAAATATCTTTTAGCCCTGTTAAAAGGCATTCCTGATTCTGTCCTTTAAATACTTGCGGATAACACCCATTACTGTATGGAAAGGATAGGATGAGTTCATAACCTTTAATCTTGTGACCTTTTTCAATCATCACTATTTCGCCGAAGTCAGCCTGGGCTTCTCCTGGCGGGTGCTCAAGGGGTAGATACCCTTCTTTCTCACCGTATAGTTCTTTCTTTTTAGCAGATACATAAGAACGCACCGTGCGCTCTTTGGCATTAAAAATATCACCATGTTCGCTGCATAAACGGTCATATATTCTTTTGGCAGTATGCCGTTGTTTTACCGGGCGGCTAAGATCCTCTTTAAGCCAAGTATCAATAATTGGTTTCACCGGATCCAGTTTTGACGGGCGCCCTTTTTTCTTCTTTTCGGGTAGGTTAAAATCGGTTTCCTGTGCGTATTTCCGGATAGTTCTGAAGTTATGGCCAGTATCTTTGGCAATACTCCGTA